>NZ_JAVIWL010000001.1:1344737-2689474 GCF_034314045.1 Glaciimonas sp. CA11.2
GCGCCGCTACCGCGAAACTGATTCGATGGCGGTCAAGGAAGAGCTTGCCAAGTTCATCAACGAGAAAGAGTGTCCGTCCTGCCACGGTGCGCGTCTGCGAATCGAGGCACGCTTCGTTAAGGTCGGCAATGGCAAGCAAGAGCGCGCCATTTACGAGGTGGCGGCGACGCCATTGCGCGAGACTTTGCATTTCTTTGAAAAGCTGAAACTGACCGGCGCGAAGAAAGAAATCGCCGACCGGATTATCAAGGAAATCATTTCACGTTTGACCTTCCTCAACAATGTCGGACTCGATTATTTGTCGCTGGAACGCAGCGCCGATACGTTGTCCGGTGGCGAAGCGCAACGCATCCGCCTGGCATCGCAAATCGGCTCTGGCCTGACCGGCGTTATGTACGTACTGGATGAGCCGTCCATCGGTTTGCATCAACGCGACAATGACCGGTTGATTGAAACGCTGCGTCATTTGCGTGATATTGGGAACAGCGTTTTGGTCGTTGAGCATGACGAGGATGCCATTCGCACCGCTGATTACGTGGTCGACATGGGTCTCGGCGCTGGCGTGCATGGAGGCGAGATTATTGCTCAGGGCACGCTCGCCGAAATTCTCAAAAGTAAAAAATCACTGACGGCGAAATATCTGAACGGCACACTCAAAATTGCTGTTCCGAAAAAGCGTACACCAGCCGATCCGGATCGACAATTCATCATCTCCGGCGCTAGCGGAAACAACCTAAAAAACGTCACGATGCGGTTGCCAGTCGGATTACTGACTTGCGTCACTGGCGTCTCTGGCTCTGGCAAATCAACGCTGGTCAATGACACGCTATATCATGCCGCGTCGCGCCATTTATATGGCTCGCAAGCCGAACCGGCGGCGCATGAATCGATCAGCGGACTGGAACATTTCGACAAAGTTATTTCCGTCGATCAGGCGCCTATCGGACGTACTCCGCGCTCCAATCCTGCAACCTATACCGGCCTGTTTACACCGATCCGCGATTTGTTCTCTGGCGTGCCGATGGCGAAAGAACGCGGCTATAACGCCGGACGTTTTTCGTTCAACGTCAAAGGCGGTCGTTGCGAAGCGTGTCAGGGCGATGGCGTGATCAAAGTCGAGATGCACTTTTTGCCGGATGTCTATGTTCCCTGCGATGTGTGCCACGGAAAGCGTTATAACCGCGAAACGCTAGAGGTCCAATACAAGGGAAAAAATATCACTCAGGTGTTGGCAATGACGGTCGAAGAAGCGTATGAATTCTTCAAACCTGTGCCGGTGATCGCGCGAAAATTGCATACATTGCTAGATGTTGGTCTCGGTTATATTCGTCTGGGCCAAAGCGCTACAACGCTTTCTGGTGGCGAAGCGCAACGGGTCAAGTTGTCGCTCGAATTATCCAAACGCGATACCGGTCGCACACTGTACATCCTGGATGAGCCGACTACCGGTCTGCACTTCCACGACATCGATTTATTACTGAAAGTGATTCATCGTTTGCGTGATCAGGGTAATACTTTAGTGATCATCGAACACAATCTGGATGTGATTAAAACCGCCGACTGGTTGGTTGATCTGGGTCCGGAAGGTGGCGCTGGAGGCGGGCTGATTATTGCAACAGGAACGCCGGAAGATGTGGCTAAAAATCCGAATAGTGTGACGGGAAAATATCTCGCCCCGCTGTTGGAAAAATAAAAGCAATTGCACACGCGCAAGAGGATAATAGCATTACAGGAAGGTAGCAGAGCGAGTAAGCGCTAAGCGCCAAAGATCGATCCGGTACGGCGCAACATAGGCGTACCAGGATCGGCGAATAGCGCTCGACTTGGATGTTCGGTAACGCGTCGTTATCGATCAGCTCTGCGGCTTCTGCCTTGTTTTGTTTTGTTTTGCTTACGTTTTGCGCTTTCTTCCAACCATAGGAACGTCGTAATGAACAGCACCCCTCTTTCCGCCGAACAAATTGCGGCATTTGAAACAGACGGTTTTCTGATATTGCCACGCTTGGTGTCGACCATTGATTGTGCCGAAATGGCATCGATCACCAACCAACATTTACGCGATGCGGTGGCGCCACTGGAATACGAGTCCGCGGTCGGCTACGCTGGCGCGCCAACCTCACTCGATAGCGTTGGGGGGCGCACCGCGCGGCGCTTGCGGGATGCTTATCAACGTCATGCATCGTTTCGGGAATGGGCGGGCAATCCACTTCTGGTAGCGATGCTTGCCCAGCTTCTCGGAGAACAGGTTTGCTTAACGTTGGCGCATCATAATTGCGTGATGACCAAACATCCTGACTTCGGCACTGCGACCGGCTGGCATCGGGATATCCGCTATTGGTCCTTTCCGCGCAATGCGTTGATTTCGGTCTGGTTGGCTTTGGATGATGAAAACGAAAACAATGGCGGGTTACGTCTTATTCCTGGTTCACACCGACTCGACATTCAGCCATCACAAATGGATGGCCTTGATTTTTTGCGTCCCGATGTCGCTGAAAATCAAACACTATTTGCGCAAGGTTTCGCACTCCAGTTGAACCCCGGCGACGTGGTCTTTTTTCACAGCGGTCTGTTCCATGCTGCTGGCAGGAATAATAGTCAGGCGATAAAAGAATCAGTCGTTTTTGCGTATCACGGCATCACCAATGCGCCATTGCCAGGCAGCCGTTCGGCCGCTTCTGAGGATATCGTGCTGTCCTCTTAAAATGCGCCATTCCGCAGCAAAATTCAGCGTTTACTGCGCATTCAGCGCGACCGATTTTTGATCACTTTGATCAGGTGAAATAGGTGACGCAATTCGACCGGCATCGGATTTAATAAACTTATCGACAGTATCTAAAACCGGAGCTAAACCCCGCAACGGGCGCGAGATCGCACCGACCAGTGTGGCATGGCTGACATGGTCAAAATATTGCTCAGACACGGGCACATGCGCAGTCCGCAATGCGGCTGCCAAGCCGCCGGTATTGCGGACTGGGTTCACCAAACTATCGGTATTCGCCGCAATTAACAACGTCGGAGGCGCTAACGAGGTTACGTGATTAATGGGCTGAGAATCAACGGGTGAATTGGGGAAGAAAAATACTGGTCGCACCCCGCGATTTTCAATCGGTAGGAAATCGTAAGGGCCAGCCAATCCAATCCATCCTCGCAGCACGGCAGGCGTCAGATGAACCTCGGCTAACCAACGCGGGTCAAGCGCCAACATCGCCGCATTGTAGGCACCCGAACTGTGACCCATGACATACAACCTTTTGGGGTCGCCACCGTATTTTGAGATTTCCCTGACTGTCCACGCTATTGCGTGTGCGCCGTCTTCGAGAAATGTCGGGTAGCGGACTTCGGGATAGAGTCGATAGTCGGCTACAACAGCGACGACGCCGCGTGAGGCCAGCGCCTCTCCCACAAACGCGTAATCGCCACGCGCCCCGCTACTCCAACTGCCGCCGTAAAAAAATACCACGACCGGCGCGGCGGCATGCAGATTTTTAGGAGTGTAAATATCTAGTTGATTACGGTCATTCGCGCCATAGACAACGTCACTGGTTTTGTCGTAAGTACTTTCGGTCGTCAACGCATTGATCGCGGTGAGCGGCGAACAGGCAACCGTCGCTACCAAAGCCAACGTCACCGCGCAGAAAATTAATGCAATTTTTGACAAAAGAACCATGGACTAACTCCATAACATCACCACATTAAATTGTGGATTGACGTTATTTATACGACAAAATATCGGTGATGGATTCAACTTTTTCAAATAATTCAAGCGAATTCACGCATTACTGTGACTAAACGCCACAATAGATTCAGGCATAATTTACTAACGGCCGCCTAATTTAGCCGGCGAACAACCGTTCTTCCGCTTTGGCAATACCCTCGGCAGCACCACGTAAAATGATGATATCTCCACTTTCAAGCACTGTCTCGGGCGTAATATTAAGTCGGCCCTTGCCACGACGAACACTGCTGATTTCTGCTCCGACTTTTGCCAGATCAAGCGCGGCCAATGACTTTCCGACCGCTTTTGCGCCCTCTAATAAGGTCACGGAATGCAGTCTTTCCTGCAAATAGTCGTCGATATCACTCGCATCGCCTACGCCGTGAAAGTATCCTCGCAGGGAAGCGTAACGTTCATCACGGGATGCTTGCACCCGATGCACAACGCGCCGCAACGGTACACCCAACATCACTAACGCATGCGATGCCAGCATCAGGCTACCTTCCAATGCTTCTGGCACGACTTCAGCAGCGCCTGCCGCACGCAACTTATCAAGATCCGTATCATCGTAGCTTCGCACAATCACAGGCAATTCCGGCGCCAGTTCGTGGACATGGTGCAGCACGCGCAACGCCGATGGCGTGTTGGCATAGGTGATGACCAATGCCGCTGCCCGATGTATCCCGGCTGCGACCAGACTTTCCTTGCGTGACGCATCGCCGTAGGAAACTTGCGCGCCAGCTCCGCGCGTTTCAATCACGCGATCTGGATCGAGATCAAGCGCGTGATAACCAATCCCTTCTTCTTCAAGTAACGTGGCCAGACTTTGGCCACTACGGCCGAAACCGGCAATAATGACGTGCTTCTTGGTCGACATGGTGCGGGTCGCCAATTGGGTCAGCGCTAGCGATTGCATCATCCATTCGTTAGCGGAAAGCTTCATGACGATGGCGTCTGATTTATTTAAAATAAAGGGTGCAACCAGCATCGACAGCACCATCGATGCGAGAATTAACTGGATCAGCAGAGGATCCATCAAATGCAAGCCACCGGCCTGACTCAACAGCACAAAGCCAAATTCGCCCGCCTGCGCCAAGGCCAAACCCGTTCTTAGTGCGACACCGGTAGTAGAGCCGAAAATTTTTGAGAGCGCCGCAATCAGGCCAAATTTAAGTAATACCGGCCCGGACAACAATAGCAATACCAGCCACCAATGTTCAATGACTAGCCGTATGTTGAGTAACATGCCGATGGTAATAAAAAACAGGCCCAACAAGACGTCACGGAATGATTTGATATCCTCTTCAACCTGATGCTTATATTCGGTCTCTGAAATCAACATACCCGCGATAAAAGCGCCAAGCGCCATCGACAAACCAGCGCGCTCGGTAATCCATGCGGCGCCTAAAGTGATCAGCAGCAAGTTGAGCATGAACAACTCTTGCGAACGCCGTCTGACGACAATCTGAAACCAGCCGCGCATGAGTTTTTGTCCGATGAAAAGCAACAATACGAGCACGATCACCGCTTTGGCGCTGGCCCATCCCAGCGTTGCGGCGAGGTCACCGGAATTTTTTGCTAAAGCGGGAACGATGATCAGTAACGGCACCAGCGCCAAATCCTGAAATAATAAGACGCCGATGATGCGGCGTCCGTGTTCTGTCTCCAGTTCCAGCCGCTCAGTCAACAGTTTTGAGACGATGGCGGTGGAGGACATGGTCAGCGCAGCACCCAATGCGAAGGCGGCTTGCCAGCTGATATTGGTCAGTTGCGGCAATATATAGGCGACCATCCAACCAAACAACATTGTCGCGCCGATCGTCAACAATACCTGCGCCATGCCAAGTCCGAAGACGATCCGGCGCATCGCTGACAGTTTGGATAATGAAAACTCCAATCCGATGGAGAACATTAAAAACACGACACCGAATTCCGCCAGCGTATGCGTGGTTTCATTGTCCTCGGCAAACCCAAGTGCGTGCGGGCCGATAAGTATACCGACAGTCAGGTAGCCCAACATTGGTGGCAAGTGGAACATACGAAACGCCACGACACCTAATACCGCGGATCCGAGTAACAAAATAGTCAGTTCTAAACCAGAAAGCATGCTTGCTCAGTTCTTAATTAATTAACAATAAAAAGAATTTCACGACTTAATCTACACAGCGATGGTGTTGTATGTCGCATTGCATTGTCTTAAATGATACGGACAATTTTTGCGATTGATAATTCGTTTATACCTTAGAAATCAGTGTCATTGATGCCAAAATCTTTTGGCCGCATTTGCGTAATGAACGTTTATCGCAAGAGACATTCCGGTGGTGACTCTTCAGAGGCCGAGAATATTCCACATAAAAACAAGACACTTTCTCTGCGATTCAGGCTGGTTGTCTCCTAGCCTGCTGCAATACAAAAACTGATAATTCCGGGGCTGGTTCACGCTATGTCCCGCCAATGAATGCGTGGCGTCAAATTGCCGCAAAAAACTGGCTTAAACGTAACTGAAGCCGTTTTAAGCCAGCCAAAAACTCCCGCCGACTTTGTTACTAAAGCCGTTTAAACGTACGCCAATGCGACGCACGGGTTCGCTTGCGACCTATTAAAGAAAATTGTTACCATCATGCAAAATACGTTCACGAAACTATTTCTATGCGCCACGATTGGCGCGCTATTCTCAGGACCGCTACACGCGAAAGAGGTTGAGCCGACCAGCATTACCGTGCTCTTACGCGCCACCATTACTTCACTAGAGTCGCAACAGCAATTACCTAAAAGAACCTCCGCTGCACTACACCAATTAGAACAAATTGCACCGCGTCTCAATGCAATATTTCCTGTGCCGATGACGTTTTCAGCCGATGAGATAGCCGCAATGGAGCGGCACAATCTGACGCGCTATTACGCAATCGATACCAGCGGTAAGTCAAACGATGCCGTAAATGAAATGTTGGCGGATTTAAGAAATAACCCGCTAGTCGAGTCGGCCCAAGTTGCACCGGAATTAGCACGTCAAGACGAGAATTTTGTCGTTGCTGGGGTGCCGAAAACAGATGCAAAACAAAGTACCGCAGGATCCAACGCCACTCCCGATTACACTTCGCGCCAGCTTTATATGCAAGACGCAACGTCTAAAGGCGGATTTAAACTGGGCGGCTTGAATGCGATTGCGGCGCGCGCTTATCCTGGCGGTGACGGGGAATACGTACGCATTATCTCAACTGAATGGAACCATTGGTCTTATGATCACGCTGATTTGCCTCGTCCCTTTCTGCAACACGGGGAAGTGGCGGAGCGCGCCCCGAACTCCCATGCCACGATGAGTGCGGGAATTATGTTTTCGAAAGACAATGGTTTTGGTACCACAGGATTTGTGCCAAAAGCGCAAGCAGGCTATAGCAAATTTTCTCAGCCAGGAGGAGGAAGCTTGTTTAATCTGGGCCAACATTTACAACCAGGAGATGTAGTCCAGGTTGGCATCCACTTTGGGCCGCCGTTGCCCATTCCAATTGAAGTCTGCGATAAAGAAAATCGTTACGCTTGTTTCTTACCCATTGAATCGGTTCAATCTGTGGCCGATGAAATTAGCTACCTAACGCAAGAAAAGGGGGTGCATGTCATTATTGCTGCCGGCAACGGCAATATCAACCTCGATCACCCTTATTTTAAGGGTCGATATGATCGCAATCTGAATGACACTGGGGCTATTTACGCCGGTGCGGCAAATCCGGGAAGTGGACAACGCGCCAGTTTCTCAGAGTATGGAAGCCGGGTTGATCTCTTCAGTTGGGGCGGAGACGTTACAACCACGTCATGCAGCGGTAAAGACTGCTCCAACGACATTTACAGCCATACTTTCTCCGGCACGTCTTCCAGCAATCCGATCATCGCAGGTGCTGTCGCACAAGTTCAAAGTATTGCATTTGCCCACGGACTCGGGGCTATTTCACCTAAAAAAATGCGCCAGGTATTGGTAGATACGGGACATCCGCTGCCGTCTCCTGATGCGCAGCGCCCGATTGGCATGCAACCGGACGTGCAAGCTGCGGTTGAGTTGTTGTTAAATAAAGGCGAGCCGCCGGTAGATATTGATGTACCGGAAGCGGTTGTCAAAGCAGATATACATGCTGTTTCAACCACCAGCACCTCCTTTGCCTATCAACTGGACGGTAGTAAAAGCCAAAACGCGACGACGTATCAATGGAAAATGTTGAGCGGTCCTTTTTCGCTACGCCATGCAAATAAAGCCATTGCCGAAGCGGTCGTGAACACACACCAGACTGGCGAAAGCATCTATCAACTCACCATTACCAACAAAAAGGGTGTGCAAAGCAGTTCCACCATGAAAGTAAGTGTAGTAGCCACGAACGTAGAAATTGTCGGTCCGACGTCAATCGTACAGGGGCAAGCAGCGAATTTGAAGGCCGCACCAAACTTTAAAGGCGAAGCTGGTACACCCCCGGTGTATAACTGGAAAATTCAGGATGCAACTGGTGCGGGAGTGTTGCAAGGCGCGCAGCAGGAATTGACGCTTTCAACATTAGCCGCCGGCAGTTATCAGGTAACAATTGATGTCTCCAGCAGCCATGGCGGACGTAAAGCGCACGCTGAGCAAAAAATTACTGTGAAAAAGTCGGAAGAAAGTCGACCACCGGTCGTCGTCGTTAGCGGTCCCACGCAAGCAACAAGCGGCACTTCGGTGAAGTTAGACGCTGCGGGCTCAAGCGCTGCCGATGGCGGCAAGCTAGCTTATAGCTGGAAAGTATCGCCTCCACTGGCATTCATAGCGGATGGCGCGCAACTCACTTTCACTGCTCCTACACTGGCACAGGAGACACAGTATCACTTCACCGTCACCGCAAATGACGGAAAGTTGAGCGCGCAGAAGAACCACACCGTAATAGTGAAAGCAGATGACGTCGCACCAATACCAGTGGAAGAATGCAAACCATTGTGGAAGCAAAGTCAGAGCTATCAAGGGGGAGATATGGTCCAGCATAACGGTCGCATCTATCTTGCAATGTGGCATTCGCAACGGGAACCGGGCGATCCGGCTTATACCGATACCATCAATCAAGGTTGGGGCTTTGAGTGGGCTGATCGTGGGGCATGCAACCATTAATGGTTTGATTGCGCTGTCGTGCTGGCTACGCAATCTCGCTCATCAAGTATTCACCCGGCATCCGCTAGGCGAGCCTGCGATGGGCAGGATAAGCATCTAATACTGTGTAACAGCGCATAGAAATGCGTCAATCCTGATGTGGAAAACATGTTTGCTTAGTTATTGCTCAACAATTGCATGATTGATAATTAATTTAATAATTAATTTAATAATTAAAATGATTATCCGACGCTGTACGCAACACCACCGTGCAATATGTCGATATTAATTGCACCATAATGACACTGGCAAGTTTTTTGCTTTAGGAATTCGTTTATACTTTCGAGATGAGTGTAATCCATGCCAAAATCTTGCCAAAATCTTTTAACGCCAAACGAGCGCTTGAGCTCGCGTGTCAAACGCTACAAATCGAAGCGGATGCAATAATTGCGCTAAAAAACCGCATTTCTGACAGCGCCGGGATGTCTGCCGACAGTGCAATGGGGGCCATTGAAGCTCCCTTTGCGCAAGCGGTCGCACTATTGTTGAGCTGTACCGGTCGTGTCGTTGTTTCTGGTATCGGCAAGTCCGGTCATATAGCCCGAAAAATTGCCTCAACGCTGGCATCGACCGGCACACCGGCCTTATTCATTCATCCCGCCGAAGCCGCCCATGGCGATCTTGGGATGGTGACAGAAAATGACGCTTTTATCGCTATTTCCAACTCCGGCGAAACCGCCGAGTTAATGGCGATCGTGCCGATCGTTAAACGCATGGGCGCGACGCTAATTGCGATGACCGGCAATGACCACTCTTCCCTTGCACAGTTAGCAACAGTTCATCTCAACGTCAAAGTAGACCAAGAGGCGTGCACCCTTAATCTTGCGCCAACTGCAAGCACTACCGCGACCTTGGCGCTAGGTGACGCGCTGGCGGTAGCATTGCTGGATGCGCGTGGCTTTCGTGAAGAAGATTTTGCTCGCTCCCATCCTGGCGGCGCGCTCGGCAGACGCTTACTGACCCACGTGCGTGACGTTATGCGCAGCGGTGTCGATATTCCTGCGGTCACCGCAGAAGTATCGTTATCGGCAGCATTGCTCGAAATCACACACAAAGGTATTGCCATGACGGCAATCGTGGACGATAAATTTCACCCTGTCGGCGTATTCACCGACGGCGATCTGCGACGCCTAATTGAACACGTACAGGACTTTTCCAAGCTGACAATTGCCGACGTGATGCATGCTAATCCGCGTACTGTTGGCCCTGACCAATTGGCAGTTGATGCTGTACAAATCATGGAAGAGTTCCGAATTAACCAGTTGCTGGTGGCAGATGCCGATGGCAAACTGGTCGGTGCGCTACATATTCATGATTTGACCCGTGCCAAGGTGATTTGATGGTAGCCGCCCCCAATACTATTAACATACCCGCAGAAGTCATGGCGCGCGCCGCCCAAATCAAGATGATGATTTTTGACGTCGATGGCGTGTTGACCGATGGTGGCATATTGTTTGGTCCCGACGGAGAGGCAATAAAACGTTTCAATGTACTCGACGGACTCGGCATCAAATTACTCCAACAAGCAGGGATTATCACCGCCATTATCAGTGCGCGCAGCTCAGCCATCGTCAGCCGTCGGGTGAGCGATCTCGGCATTACGCACGTCTATCAAGGCGCGCATAACAAAAATACCGCATTTGCCGCGTTATTGGCCGATACCAACCTTACCCCAGATGTTTGCGGTTTTATTGGCGACGACATCATTGACCTGCCTATTTTGACGCGTACCGGTTTTGCTGTCAGTGTCCCCAATGGTCATCAGGAGGTCAAATCGCGCGTTCACTATGTTACGCAGGCAAACGGCGGGCAAGGCGCTGCGCGTGAAGTCTGTGATTTAATTCTGCGTGCGCAAGGCAAGTACGCCGCCGCTTTGGCACAGTATTTGACCGGCGTCATAGAGGCGGCATGAAAAACCTGCGGTCAACTTTTCGCCTACGCTTCATGCTGCTGCTGACGGTGTGTGTGGCACTCACTCTCGGTAGTTTCTGGATCATGGAAGTGATGCGTAAAAATACAGAGCAATTATTGCCGGGTGCGCCGCGTGTTGCGCCTGATTATTACGTCGAAAATTTTAATTATGTGCAACTCGCACTTAATGGTCAGCCACGCTACAACATCTCAGGTCAACGCCTGACGCACAATCCCGCCGACGATTCATTTGACGTGATTCTTCCCGTCATTCGTAGCCTTGATAAACAACAACCGCCGATGACCTTGCGCTCCAATACTGCCAAAATCGAAGACAACAACAGTAAAGTGAATATGTACGGCAATGTGAACGCAGACCGCTCAGCGACGCCAAAGTCGTCAAAGCTTCATTTGCAGTCCGAGTACCTTCAGCTATTGCCAGATGATGACATTATGACAAGCAACAAAGCGGTCGAAATCACGATCGATCAGTCGAAAATGACCGGTGTTGGTATGTATGCCAATAATGCGACTATGCAATTACGCCTATTAAACAATGTCCGTGGCACCTATCGCGCAACACCGCGGCAGACTAAATAACTCACATGATTACCGGATAATCCTATTGAAGCCATTGTTGCTTTTAGTGCCAGTATCCCCTTTCAGGATTTTTATGAAACGTATTCTATTTTTAACCCTACTCGCGCTGCAACTGACTTGTATTTCAGGTGCCCATGCTGAAAAAGCTGACGCAGATAAACCATCCAACGTAGACGCAGACCAGTTCACGCTGGACGACGTAAAACAAGTAAAGATATTCACCGGCAAGGTGATACTGACCCGCGGCACGCTGATCATGAAAGCCAACAAAGTCGTCGTCACGACGGACCCATCAGGCTATCAATTTGCCACCTTATACGCACCTCCCGGTGGCTTAGCCACGTTTCGCCAAAAGCGCGACGGCGGTCCTGACTTATGGATCGAAGGTGAAGCTGAGCGAATTGAGTACGACGATAAAACTGAAATCGTTAAATTATTTTCGAAAGCGCAAATGCGACGTCTGCAAGGGACCAAAGTCACCGATGTTGTAAACGGCGAATTCATCTCTTACGATAGTCGCGTGGAGTTCTACTCGGTCAGTAACAATGTTTCCGGCAATAGTCAACCTGGCGCGGGCCGCATCAAAGCAGTCATCCAGCCGAAGAGTAAATAAGATGACCTCTACAAATTTAAGCACCTTGATCGTTAAAGGGCTGCAAAAAAGTTATGGCGCGCGCCAAGTAGTCCGCGATGTCTCTTTGAAAGTAAATAACGGCGAGGTCGTCGGCTTGCTTGGTCCTAACGGCGCTGGAAAAACGACTTCTTTCTATATGATCGTCGGTCTGGTGCCATCGGATGGTGGAACAATTGATTTAGATGGCGTTGACATCTCGCGTTTACCGATTCATCAACGCGCGGTGCTTGGCCTGTCTTATCTGCCGCAAGAGGCCTCTGTTTTTCGCAAGCTAACGGTCGAAGACAATATTCGTGCGGTACTTGAGTTGCAGCGGCCAAACGGCAACGCACTGACTAAAGATGAGATCTCGGACAAACTCGATTCGCTGCTGCAAGAATTGCAAATTGAGAAATTGCGAGAAAATCAGGCGTTATCTTTATCCGGTGGTGAACGACGACGTGTCGAAATCGCCCGCGCTTTAGCCACTAATCCGCGCTTCGTGCTTCTTGATGAGCCGTTCGCCGGTATTGATCCTATCGCCGTTATCGAAATTCAACGTATCGTCAGGTTCCTTAAAGAGCGCGGCATCGGTGTCTTGATCACCGACCATAATGTGCGCGAAACGCTCGGCATTTGTGACCGGGCATACATCATCAACCAAGGTAGCGTGCTAGCCAGCGGCAGTCCAGACGACATCATCGCCAATGAATCTGTGCGACGAGTTTATCTGGGTGAACATTTCCGCATGTAACGGATTCAACGGATTCCCTAGCGCCCATGAAACAATCTCTTCAACTCCGTACCTCGCAGCATCTGGCGCTAACCCCGCAACTGCAGCAATCGATTCGATTGTTGCAGTTGTCTACGTTGGAGTTACATCAGGAACTCGAACACATCCTTTCGGATAATCCGTTACTGGAACGTCTAGACGATCCTTTGGATAATTCAGTGCGATTACTCGCCGACGGGGCGATCAGTACCAGCGCCTCAACAATGGATGCGCCACCTGGTGACAGCGAAGTAAGCAGCTCGCCTACAGAGCCCGAGGGCGGTGGTGAAGCCCCTGAGTCTGGCGAAAACAATCAAGAGAACGGCAATACTGACAGCGAATGGAGCTTTGACGACGTTTCCCGAACCTCCAAAGCCCCAGATGATGAGGATTCACGACCACAATTAGAAGCCTGCGAATCGACGTTGCGCGAACATTTGCTCAAACAAATGCGTGAAGCTGTTGATCAGCAACGCGACCGTGCATTGATCGAGTTGATCATTGATGCGCTTGATGAAAACGGCTACCTGGAGGAATCACTAGACGATATTTTTGCACGTCTTCCAGAGCAACTTGATATCGAGATCGAAGAATTGTCGATGGCCTTGAAGATGGTCCAAAGCTTCGACCCAACTGGTGTCGGAGCACGCAACGCGTCAGAATGCCTCGCATTGCAAATCAAAGCATTTCCCAAAGTAGCGTTCGTCACACGCCGACTGGCACTAACAATCGTTGAAGGTTATCTGACCTTATTTGCCCAGCGCGATTTTAATAAAATCAAAAAAGCGCTGGAGTGTGATGATGAAGATTTGCGCGAGGCACAAATTATTATCAAAAAATGTAATCCTCATCCCGGCGCGACCTTTGCTGGCGGTGCGTCAGATTATGTCGTACCAGATGTAATTGTCAGAAAAACAAAAAATGGTTGGCAGGTAATGCTCAACAATGACGTTATGCCAAGGCTTCGAGTTAATGCTCTTTATGCCAACATTCTCAAGCAGGGCAAGAGCGAGGGATCACTTAACTCGCAGCTACAGGAGGCAAAGTGGCTGATCAAAAATATGCGTCAGCGCTTCGATACCATACTGCGTGTAGCGCAGGCAATTGTTGAGCGTCAACGGAATTTTTTCTCACATGGGGCGGTTGCTATGCGACCTCTTGTGTTGCGCGAAATAGCTGATACACTAGGATTACACGAGAGTACTATCTCACGTGTAACTACTCAGAAATACATGCTCACCCCACACGGGATGTTCGAATTAAAGTATTTCTTTGGCAGCCATGTTGCTACAGAGGCAGGTGGAGAGGCTTCCTCAACGGCGATACGGGCGTTAATCAAACAACTGATAGGAGCGGAAGATTCTAAAAGTCCTTTCTCTGACAGCAAGATTGCCGACATGCTCGCGGAACAAGGTATGGTAGTGGCCCGTCGCACCGTCGCAAAATATCGCGAAGCTTTACGAATTCCGCCGGTCAATTTGCGTAAATCTTTATAGCTGTTTGCTTGTTTGCACAAACGTCGCTGTGTTCTGACTGATTGATTTATGGTTGATGAATAAATTGGTGATTCAACACTGAATTAATCGTCCCGGTCCGAACCGCCAACGACACACTTGATAGGAGCGCTGTATGAATTTCACAATTAGTGGGCATCACCTCGACGTAACTCCCGCCATTCGCGAACACGTGCTAAGCAAATTGGAGCGTATCAAGCGCCACTTCGATCAGGTCATAGATATTAGTGTGATCCTGACGGTAGACAAAATCACAGAGAAAGAAAAGCGTCAAAAAGCCGAAATTAATCTGCGCGTTAAAGGCAAAGACCTGCATGCCGAGAGCATTGCGCATGACCTTTACGCCGCCATCGATTTGTTAATCGACAAACTCGATCGACAAGTGATTAAATATAAGGACAAATTGCAGAATCATCAACATTCGGCAATCAAGCATCTACCTGAGGATTTGCCCATCGCAGCAACGTGATGGACGGGGTTCTCTAATGCGGTCAACGTAAGTATTGCTCAATAAATAAATTGAAAAATACTATACTGACAAATGAGCAAGGGCGCAGTTAATGCGCCCTTTGTCATTTTAAAATTATATAACTTACACACGCCCTGCCCGAATATGTTCGTAACACTTTGCATCGTTTAGCAGTGTTCGGAGGCATCGCCGAATGTCTCGAATGTCTCGAACGCAACCGGGTACACCTCAAACAGCGGCCAAAACAAATAACTAAGCAAGAAGCTTTATAACGTCACTCTCAAAAGAGTTTTCATAAAGTCGCCAGACCCGTAACTTTCCCAATTCGGTCCACATCAAAAATACCATGACGATGGTATGCCGCAGCCTATTGCTTTAATGCGCCAAAAACTTTTCCGATAATTGCACTGCCAGCACCGATCGGATCACGTCGAATCGCTTTTTCCTCTTCCCCTATCATGTAAAACAAGCCATCCAAGGTGCGCTGCGTGACATAGCCTTCAACAGTCGCCGCCTGACCTGGCACAAGACCCGTTTTACTGACCAATCCCATCGTCGAATTGTATTGTGTGGATACACCGTTACGGTCGGTGATTTTCTTTACTATCGGGAGAAATTTTTCTCCTAACGGGGTGGCAGTTTTCTCTCTGAAAAAATCGGTTACCGATGTGTCGCCGCCACTCAGAATATTCTTCGCATCCGTGACCGACATGGATTTCACCGCATTCAGGAGCAACGGCTTCGCCAATGGCACGGCAGACTCTGCGGCATGATTCATCGACACGACCAGATCATCCAGTTGTTGGCCCTTCCCTGTCATTTTAAGCAGCGGTCGTGCTTTCTCTAGCATCCCTGGCAATCCGATTTTTACTTTATCGTTATTTAAAAATCCGTTTTCGACGCCCAGCTTGGCAACTGCAACGTCCGCGCCTTTATTGAGCGCCGCCTTCAGTCCTGAGTTGGCATCCTGATTGCTCAAATCCGCCAAAGAAAATGCCATCGCGGCGGTAGAGACTAAAGAGATCACCAGACCTAAACGTAATGCCGGTTGAAAGATAAATTTCATGTAAAGTCCCTTTTATAAAGACGAAAAAGCAAACAAAAACACGCGCAAAAATATATAAGAAACATCAGCTGATCACTTCGCCGATCATCCTGTCAATGCAGCCATTGATCCAACTCAATAAAAACAGCGGTGCATTTTTATGTTCGTATGAGAATAACGCGACGACATGTATTGACAGAAAGTACGATAAGACGTTCAGATATCAAAACGTATATTGCTATGTATCATCGCATTGATATCTGCTGCGCCATCACGCAATGACGTAACGCGATTCAACAAAGGAGATTATAAATGTCCATCATCGACCAGAAACAACCGGCGATGTTCACGTATTGCATAACGATCGGTCATCCCCGCGATGTAATCGGCGACTTGACGCGCTTGCAATTGGACACTATCAACCTGTGGATCAGGGAGCCCTTGCTGCGTAACAGCTTGTATTAACTGATAATCCGGCGGCAGCAAAGCCGGTTCATTAACAAAGCAGTCAAATAACTCCACCACGATCCGCCTGGCCTTGCTGGTCATCCGATTGACTAGATAATGGCGATAAAGATTTTCACGCAAGAACTGTTTCAGTGCAATGGCCTCACGCGCCATTGGGTCCGAGAAAGCAATCAGTGGCGCCGCATCCCGCACGTCATCGACCGTCTGCGGTGCAGCAGCCTTAATGCGTTCACGCGATGTATTGATTAAATCGTTGATCAAGGCATTAATCATGCGGCGCACAGTTTCGTTGATCGCACGGCGTCCACGTAGTCCGGGAAAAGTCGTTTCGACCTCGCGATTATGACGTGCAAAAAAATCAATTTGCATCATCTGGTCAAGTGTCAGCAGTCCCGACCTTAAGCCGTCGTCAATATCGTGATTGTTATAGGCAATTTCATCCGCAAGATTGGCAACCTGCGCTTCCAGGCTGGGCTGTTTGCGCTGGAGGAAGCGATGACCAATATCGCCCAATCTTTTGGCGTTAGCCACTGAACAGTGCTTCAAAATACCTTCGCGCGTTTCAAACATCAAATTCAAACCGTCGAATGCGCCGTATCGTTGCTCCAGTTTGTCGACCAGTCGCAGACTTTGCAGGTTGTGCTCGAAGCCACCGAAGTTATTCATACAGGCGTTTAGGGCATCTTGTCCAGCATGCCCAAAAGGCGTGTGACCAAGATCGTGCGCTAACGAAATCGCCTCCACCAGATCTTCGTTCAGTTGCAGATTGCGGGCGATAGAGCGGGCGATTTGAGCAACCTCAATACTATGCGTCAGCCGGGTACGAAATAGATCACCTTCGTGATTAACGAATACCTGCGTTTTATATTCTAGCCGACGAAAGGCTGTGCAATGGACAATGCGGTCACGATCACGTTGAAACTCAGTGCGGGTGTTGGGCGCAATTTCGTCAAACAAGCGTCCCCGTGATGTCGCTGAATGTGCAGCATACGGTGCAAGAGACGCTTCTTGATTTGTCATGGGACGGCGCTAAGCGGGTTATTAAGCGATGGATTTAGGGGGATTAACGGACGGATTAATTGATGGGTTAACCGGCACAGTCGATAATTGTTGTATCGTCGCCAATAGTGGTTCCTGTGGCACCGTGCTAACCAATGATCCACCCAGTTGATTCATTAAAATGAATTTGATTTGACCATCTTCGTTTTTCTTATCGACCTGCATCAACTCAAGCCAGCGCCCTGCACCAAGATTCGGCGCGGCAGTTGGTAAGCCCGCCGCCCGCACTAACGCGCTCACGCGATCACGTGCAACGGCATCGATATAACCCAGACGGTGTGATAATTCAGCCGCCATGATCATGCCACAGCCGACCGCTTCGCCATGCAACCATACGCCATAACCCAGACCGGATTCGATAGCGTGACCAAAAGTATGTCCAAAATTCAAAATCGCTCGCAAACCACCTTCGCGCTCATCCTGTCGTACCACATCAGCTTTGATTTCGCATGAGCGCTGGATAGCGTAAGCCAGCGCTGCGCTATCGCGCGCCATCAATTTGCCAATATTCGCCTCGAGCCAATCGAAAAATGCGGCGTCAATTACCGCGCCGTATTTAATAACTTCCGCCAAACCGGCAGATAATTCGCGCTTCGGCAATGTTTGCAGTGTTGTGATATCCGCAAGTACCGCCTGAGGTTGGTAAAAAGCACCGATCATATTCTTGCCAAGCGGATGATTTATGCCGGTTTTGCCACCAACGGATGAATCAACCTGCGCCAGCAAAGTAGTAGGAATTTGCACAAACGGCACGCCACGCATATAAGCTGACGCCGCATAGCCAGTCAGATCCCCAATAACGCCACCGCCCAGTGCAACCAATGTTGTCTTACGATCACACTTTTCACTCAATAAGCGATCGAAAATCACCATCAGATTGGTCCAGTTTTTCTCTTCTTCACCATCTGGCAGAATGATTTCAACAACCGACTTGCCTGCCGAAAGGAGCGATGAACGCAACACATCCAGATACAGCGGGGCGACTACAGTATTGGTGACAATAGCAACCTGCTTGCCCTTGACCAGTCGGGCGATCAATTCACCATCCAACAACAACCGCTGTCCGATCTCTATCGGATAACTACGCTCACCTAACTCAACTTGCAAGCTGACGGATAAAGTAGAAGTTGCTGCGTATGGAGATGCATTCAAAGTATTTTGTTGATTCATAGAAAAATTGGTAGAAAGATGGTCGCTTGAGGATACCGCGTTTGTAGCAGTCAGATCCGTTGCGTTATTGTTCATTAGCCCGACATGCTCATCGACGTTGACACGCGTCATATCAAGCTGAGACAAAATGCTATGAACCAAAAATTGTACGTTAGGACGGCCCGTATCAATGATGATATCGGCAATTTCCCGATAGAGTGGATCGCGCTGGCGCGACAACTCCTCTAGCCGTCTGCGAGGATCAGCTGTTTGCAATAAAGGACGATTTTTATCACGGCCTGTACGCTGCAAAATATGATGCACACTGGCGCGCAAATAAATGACAGTACCACAACTCTTTAACAAAGCCCGGTTGTCCGGATTTAAGATCGCGCCCCCACCCGTTGCCAACACGATATTTTGACGTGCAGTCAGATCGCGGATGACTTCTGCTTCGCGCTGACGAAAACTCGGCTCGCCTTCAATCTCAAAAATCAATGGAATTGAAGCGCCAGTACGCGCCTCAATCTCATGGTCCGAATCGATAAAAAGTTTGTTTAGTTTTCTCGCCAAAGCACGACCAACCGTGGTCTTGCCTGATCCCATCAGGCCGACCAGAATAATATTGCCTTTCATGTACACCGTACCATTTCACCACTAAGCCGTTTCGGAACCTGTTTCGTATCTTATTAGTCGGATTCGGAGTTGCCATTTCAATACGCTAACTTATCGTAGTAAAACTCAGAGAAGCGTTTCGCTGAAAATCCGATTACCAATAAACAAGTGTATCTCAGCTTTTGCGCTTTTTATCCAGCCTTTAGCCAACCAACAACAGATACGAACAAGTTCACTACAAATCCAGACACCCGCGTAAAGCCGGTATCTTTAGGCATTTAGCGCCCAGCGATCCGGTCTATGACGACTTTTGGTGTAAGGAAAATCAATAATTCCGTTCTTTTGTTAACAATTGCTGTTTGTTTGAAAAGATAACCCAGAACCGGAATATCTCCAAGCAAAGGCACTTTATTGACGGCATTCGAAATTGTTTGCGTGTAAATACCACCAATAACGACTGTTCCGCCATTTTCTACCTGAACCTGCGTTTGCACATGCTTGGTGTTGATTGATACGCCACCCGGAACAACCTGGCCGACACTGTCGTTAGTCACATCGACAGTCAAAATGACGTTACCGTCCGGCGTAATTTGTGGCGTCACTTCAAGTTTCAGGTTGGCTTTTTTGAATTCAACCGAAGTTGCGCCACTACTGGTAGCACTTTGATAAGGAATCTCCGTTCCTTGCTCAATTAATGCCTTTTGCTGATCGGCAGTAACAACGCGCGGACTGGATATGATCTTACCTTCCCCATCCGCCTCAAGCGCGGACAATTCGAGACTAATAAATTTTGATGCAGCCGCATTAAACAACGTCAATGCAACAGAACCCGCTGACCCAGTAGCAGGATTAGCCGGCAAATTCACCGCACTTTGTCCAATACCTGGGATAGTCGCCCCTGTCGAGGTAGTCGTCACTGTAGTTGGAACTTGCTGTCCACCAGCGGCGACGTTATTGCTATTAAAACCAAATCCAAGCTTCGCACCCAGATTACGACTAAAACCATCGTTAGCCTCCACCATACGCGCTTCGATCAGTACCTGCCGCGAGGCAATGTCGATCTTGGTGACTAGCGTACGAATATTTTCAAGGACGGTCGCCGTATCTGTAATGAATAACTGATTCGTACGTGGATCAATCACGGCGCTTCCGCGTTTGGACAAAATACTGTTCTTTTTGTCACCTGCGCTGCTGCCATCATCATTAATACCAAATACTTTTTTGAACGCATCGGCCTTTTGATAGTTCAATTGAAACGACTCGGTCCGCAAGGGCTCCAGATCGGCAATTAAGGCGCGTTGCTCCAACTCCAACTTCTCTTTCGTCAGCAACTCGTCTTTCGGCGCAATCCACACGACTGAGCCATTCTTACGCATGTCTAATCCTTTGGACTGCATGACGATGTCGAGCGCCTGATCCCAGGGCACGTCTTTTAGACGCAATGTCAGGTTACCGCTGACCGTGTCACTGGTAATAATATTTAAACCAGTAAAGTCCGCAATGACCTGCAGTACTGCACGGACTTCAATGTTTTGAAAGTTTAACGACAATTTGTCGCCACGGTAATTTTGCACGCCTTGCCCTAACTTGTTCGGCTGCTCCTTGATCGGCTTGACTTCAATCACCAATTGGGAATCGCTCTGGTAAGCGGTATGCTCCCACAGGCCCTTAGGTTCGATCACCATACGAACATTTTCACCCTGCTGCATGGTGGTGATAGTCCGTACTGGCGTTCCGAAATCCCCAACATCCAATTTGCGACGTAGAGTTGCCGGTAAACTTGTCTTACTGAAATCGACGACAATCGACTGTCCCTGTTGTCGCACGTTGACCACAACTTGCTTACTCGGCAGATCAACCACGATGCGGCCTTCACCTGCGCTGCCACGACGGAAATCGATATCGCGCAACGCGGGCTTACTGTCTTCAAGAGTCGCGGGATAAGCAACCGTAGATGTTGTTGTCGGTACCACAGAGCTATCGAGAACAGCGGGGCGATTCGGCGCGACAGGTAGAACTGGCTCACCGACTGAGTTGACCGCCGTCGCCACACCGCCCGATCCATCAATCGTTACAACGACTGCGTTACCTTCCATAGCCAGGGCATAATTTAACGAGCGCTTAAGATTAATAACCAGACGCACGCGATCATCGTTCTGAGCAACAATTACATTGCGAACATCGCCTAAGCTAACGTCCTGCACAGTCTTTCCGGTCGCATTACCGATCCCGGGAAAGTCCAGCGCGATTCGCGCAGGGCTGACAACCGCAAAGCCCACCGGCAGCGTTTTTATTGGTTTTTTGAGGTGAACCGTCACAATAGTATTACTACCCTGATGATTCGCACTAATTGACGTCACGGCATTGTCGTCGGCCAGCGCAGCGCTCCCAAACCCAGCCAATAGAACCATCGTCACCAGCATCAATGCTTTATGACGAATTACGTCCAGGCAGTTGAATGGCGCTCTTGCTACGGATTTTGTTACACCCTTTATGCCACCCGTTACTGCACCCATTGCTGCACTCATTTTATGCTCTCCTGCAATACTAACTTGGCTTCGCGTTCGACCCATTCGCCCGACGCATCTTGTACAATTTCTTTTAAACTTACTTCGGTCTCACTAATGTGAGTGACCATGCCAAAGTTCTGCCCGACATAGTTTCCGACTTTCACCGGAAATACCGTTTTATCAATTTGCAGCAACGCATAACTCAAGCCAACTTTTTGTAATGTGCCCACCATCTTGATGGTGTCTAGCGGATAATTTTCCAGCGCTTCGCGCCGCCGTTCCAGGTTCGGCTTTAGACCGTTGGAATTAGCCTGCATTTTGGCCAACACGACCAGTAACTTGTTAGGATCAAACGGATCAATACTGGTGTTGCCTGCATAAATAAAAGGGATAAATCTTTTGGGTTCCGTCAGCTGAGGGATAAATGCACGGGTATGCATTTTGACATCTGCCATCCACTCTCTTACCTCTTGCACTCCGCTATCACCGCAACCGGATAAGGTAGCAATAGCAATAATGGCGATCACTGATCTGATCGAACTGGGCACGGGAAAGGGGATCATTTTGCACCCTTCTGCTTGGCCGCATCACTGATGATGCGTTGCGCCGCCACTTCTTCTGGATCAAGATAACGGAACGTCTTTGCCACCGCTTCCAACGTCAATGCGCCATCTTTACCGGCGCTCAAACTCATGTTATTTAATGTGACAATGCGGGGCAAATTGGCGATATCGCTAGTAAAAGAACCAACATCGTGATATCCGCCCGTAATCTTGATGTCAATAGGCAACTCGGCGTAGTAATCCTTCACCACAACCTGACCCGGCTTAAATAGTTCGAACTGCAATCCCCGGCCTAAGCCAGCCTGGTTGATGTCTGACAGCAACGCGTCCATTTCAGCCTTGCTTGGGAGTTGCTTTTCTAGCGTAATAACGTATTCAGCGACCTGTTTTTTTTGCTTACGCAAACCATCCAGATTAATTGCCTGTCCAATCTTGCTTTTGTATTGATCCTTTAGCTGCACCTCTTGTTGCTGGCCATTGGTAAGATCAGTCTGTTGATCGCTCCAATAAAAAAACCATCCGAGGAATAACACCGCCAATAAAACACCGACGCCGCAAAGATTGCGGGGAATAGCCGGCCACTGACCAGGATGGCGTCCGTTCAGCCCCTTAAACTGGGTACTGACTATCGCCTGTAATTCTTTCAAATCCGTCATCGTGCATCTCTCTTTGAATGCTGCGGTCTCACTTAACGATCACCGGGCCGGTAACTTGACCGCCATTTGACCCATCTGTCGCTTTAACTGCGTTGCCAGGTACGGTGTCGCTAGGTCTTTTAATGCCGACGTTTATCGTAAAATCGAAAACCCGCTTACCATCCTTCCCCACTGCAATATTTGCAGCACGGATTTCAATTAAATCAGGACGCTCCAACCAAGGGGAGTTGTTACTCAGATTGCGCAGCAGTTCAGATACGCGCTCATTAGATTGCGCATAGCCGCTCAACACGACGCGTTGCTCCTCTTGTTTGAAACTACGCAGATAAATTCCTTCCGGCACTTGCTTAACCAGTTCATCCATTAAATACACAGGCTGATTGCGGTCGCTTTGTAAATTTTCGACTGCTTGCTGACGCGCTTTAAGAGAGGCGATGTCTTGCTTGAGGCTGATGATTTCCTTGATTTGACCATCCAGGCGCGTGTTTTCAGCCTGAATGAAGAGATTACGTTCGCTTTGATTTGAAATACTATGAGCAAAAAAGGCACCGAGTACCAATACCAAAAGCAATCCGCAGACAGCCGACAGCGCAAGCATGGCAAAAAATGCCTTCTTACGTTGTTGTCGCGCTTCTTCACGGTGAGGGAGTAGGTTAATTTTTATCATCAGCCAAATCTCCGCATTGCTAGGCCGCAAGCGACCAAATACGAAGGCGCTTCAATTCGCAACTGCTTTTCACGCACATTGGAGGCCAATTGCATGCCGGCAAAGGGATCAACCAAGGAGGTAGAAATCTTGACGCGCCCAGCGACGGCTTCAACTATGCCGGGAATGATTGCACAGCCGCCCGCCAGATATATCTGGTCGATACGGGTGTAGGGAGTTGAAGTGAAGAAAAACTGAATCGCTCTGCTGAGTTCGATAGCAGCACTTTCCAAAAACGGATTGAGTATTTCTTGTTGATAGCTCGCAGGCAAATCGCCTGTGCGCTTTTTGGCGTCTGCCTCCTCGTAAGACAATCCGAACGCACGCACAATATCTTGCGTTAGTTGATGTCCACCAAAAGGTTGTTCGCGCTCATAAATAAGCTGCCCATCCAACAGCGCCGAAACGTGGGTACTTTGGCCACCAATTTGAAAAAGTCCAATCATTTGGCCGCGCCCAGCCTGGGGCAATTGCGCGACAATGCGGTTGATTGCCCCACGTGCAGCGTACGACTCAATGTCCATGACGATCGGCTTCAGCCCTGCCGCTTCAGCTACGGCTACGCGGTCCTCGACTTTCTCCTTACGTGTAGCGGCCAGTAACACCTCAACATCTTCCGGCGCCTGTTGCGAGGGACCAATAACGTGGAAATCCAGGCTCACCTCATCCAATGCGAAAGGAATGTACTGATTTGCTTCCGATTCGACTTGTAGCTCTAGCTCGTCATCACTCATACCGCCGGGCAAAATAATTTTTTTTGTAATAACTGATGCGGACGGCATGCCAAGGGCAACATTTTTTGTGTTCGAGCCGCTTTTTTTCCAAAGTCGCCGAACCGTGTCAGCTACTAATTCGATGTTCTCGATATTGCCGTCCACAACTGCACCACGCGGCAACGGCTCTGAGGCGTAGCGCTCCAACTTCAACTGATCGCTACCCGCCGACGCCAACTCCACCAACCGCACGCCTGAGGCGCTAATATCTATCCCCACTAACGGTGGGTTCTTTTTGCCGAACAATGATCCAAGATCTAGTACCAAGAGCCTATCTCCGGTGAGCGTATTTTTTGCAGGAACATTTACTGATCAGCAAATCAAAATAATATTTTGGCAAGTCCAATTAATTAATAAATAAATAAATACAGTGTTGGTTATCCGCACTATTTATTACATTTATTTATTCAACCAGAACAACATTTTTAAGTGCCTTGAATTAACTTTTTTCCAGGCGGCAACTAAGTCCAGATGGACCGCCAATTTCGGTCACATCGATGGCAAATAATTGTCAAATGTAATGCTTTTTGTCCACTTTCTGTGTGATTTTGTACGAGAAATAACAAATTTAAGTATATTGCCAAGGCTTGCAAGTTTTATGCCCTGTTGTACGTTTAACGCGTGCCGTTATAATGCGTCCCATCACTACAGATATTTCACACGCGCATGACACCTCCAGTTTCCGATTTAAATTCTAGCAATCCGACATCAGTCCCAACGCCAAAGCGTCGCATGCCGTTGGCGTTAAGGCTGCTCATTGGATTTTTCGGTATCGTCGCGGGCCTTATGGCAATCGCGGCACTTACATTTGGATTCATGCTTGCGCTGGCTTGGCCGAACCTTCCTGCTCTGGACTCGCTGACCGACTACCGTCCCAAAATTCCGCTTCGTATTTTTTCGGCAGACGGTGTGCTAATCGGTGAGTTTGGCGAAGAACGGCGCAGTCTGGTCCATATTAACGACATTCCTGATGTCGTTAAAAAAGCCGTTCTTGCGATTGAAGATGATCGCTTTTATCAACATGGCGGCGTGGATTATCAAGGTATTTTGCGCGCCACATTCTCTAACCTGACCGGCGGCGGCGGCGGTGCCAGTACGATTACACAACAGGTTGCGCGTAATTTTTTCCTGACCAGTAACGAACCAACATTTCTCCAGAAGGCCTCACGTAAATTTCTTTATGAAATTCCCCTGGCCTGGAAAATCGAGCAAAATTTGACCAAGGATCAAATTCTTGAGGTGTACATGAACCAGATTTATCTGGGACAACGAGCCTATGGTTTTGCTTCGGCTGCACAAGTTTATTTTGGTAAAAAATTACAGGAACTGACTATCGCCGAGGCCGCCATGCTCGCAGGTTTGCCCAAAGCACCATCGGCCAACAACCCTGTTGTTAATCCGAAACGGGCCACTGCGCGTCAACAATATATTTTGTTGCGGATGCTGCAGTTGGGCTACATCACGCAGGGCCAATATGATCAAGCCAAAAACGAGCCACTGCGCTTAAAAACCGGGGCGACCGAATTTGGTATTCATGCGGAATATGTCTCTGAAATGGCCCGACAATTAGTCTATGAACAATTTAAGGACGCCACTTACACACGTGGTTTGAATGTGTTCACCACAATCACCAAGGCCGATCAGGACGCCGCCTACTTTGCGTTGAGACGGGGCGTGATGAGCTACGACAAACGACGCGGTTACCGCGGCCCCGAAGGCTATATGACCATTCCTACCGGCTCAAAGGAAGAGTTGGATGGCGCGATCGAAGTGGAGCTAGCCGACCATCCTGACAGCGATGATATTGTTGCCGCTGTGGTGTTGGAGGCGAATCCGAAAAGCGTCCGTGCCGTGCTTTCCACCGGAGAAGAAATCACGATTACCGGTAGCGGCTTAAGTATTGCCACAAATTTATTGAGCGACAAAGCGCCACCTCAACGCAAAGTGAAACCCGGCGCTATCATCCGCGTGATGCAAAATGAAAAGTCCTGGATCATTACGCAAATGCCTGCGGTGGAATCGGCGTTAATCTCCACCAGCACCAGCGATGGCGCTATTCGCGCTTTAGTGGGGGGCTTTGATTTTAATCGGAATAAATTCAATCATGTGACGCAAGCGTGGCGTCAGCCGGGCTCTGCGTTCAAGCCATTCATTTATTCTGCGTCCCTCGAAAAAGGTTTGTCGCCAGCGACAATAATCAACGATGCGCCCATTACTTTTGGCGGCGGCCTGACAGGCGGTCAGGTATGGCAGCCAAAAAATTATGGCAATAAATACGAAGGTCCGATGACCATGCGCAGAGGATTGATGAAATCCAAGAACATGATATCAGTACGTATTCTCGATAAGATTGGTGCGCAATACGGGCAGGAATATGCGACCCGTTTTGGATTCGATCCAGACAAGAATCCTCCTTATCTGACGCTCGCCCTCGGAGCAGGGGCCGTGACGCCTTTACAGTTAGCCGCTGGCTATGCGGTATTTGCCAATGGCGGTTATAAGGTCAATCCTTACCTCATTAGTAAAATTCTGGATGCGAACGGCCAGGTGTTGGCAGAAGCGCACCCCGCCAAAGCTGGCGATGAAAACAATCGGGTCATCGATGCACGCAACGCATTTCTGATGGATAGCATGCTCAAAGATGTCGTGCGTGCTGGCACCGGATTCAAAGCGATGTCACTCAAACGCACCGATCTGGCGGGCAAAACCGGTACCACCAACGATTCGATGGATGCATGGTTTGCGGGCTATCAACCGACGTTGGTTGCTGTCACCTGGATGGGTTTTGATCAGCCAAAAAATATGGGAGATCGCGAGACTGGTGGTGGCCTGGCACTTCCAATCTGGGTCGACTATATGGAAAAAGCATTAAAAGGACTTCCGACTGTGGAGCGAGAAGTACCAGAGGGCCTGCTGCACAGTGGCAGTGAGTATTATTATGCTGAATATCCGCCGGGCACCGGTACCCAAAGTATTGGCGTCGGCAGTACTGGCGCTCCTGGTGGCGATGATAAAGCGCAAGACGAGGTTAAAAACGAATTGTTCTAGACACAAGCAGTTAGGTGCGTTTTGACAAACGTACAAAAACAGCGCTGGTCAGATGATAACTCACGCAAAATCGAACGAACGAACGAAAAAGACAGACAGGCAGACAAACAGACGATGACATTAAAAACGTGGGAACGGTATCGCCCGGAAACCATTCAGGTGGCTGGGCGTTAGCCAGCCACTGATGCTATTTTGCGTGAGTCCGACTAAGGCTTTAGTTGTAATGTAGTTCCGCCTTGCTCGCCGACCATAGTTGATAAAGCGGCAAAAAACTCAGAGTCATCACGTGTATTGCGCCAGACGTTACCTTTCAATTTATAGTGAAAACCGCCCGATTTGGCCGCAATCCACAGCTCTTGCATCGGTGCCTGGCTATTGACGATGATTTTTGATCCGTTATCGATAAATTCGATTTCCAGTACATTGCCGCGACGACTGCACTCAACATCCAACTCGTCGTTATCGTTGGCACGCTCCAATGCCGCCTCTAGCGCGCTCAAGGTCGCCTCAGCCGCAACCAGAAATTCTGATTCTGTCATGCTAAACTCCAATCCATTCCATGTTGTTAAACTTACTCAGTGATTCTAATCCGTGAAACCATCATTTGATTTGTCCCGCGTAGCAATTTTAGGTAGTACGCTTGCATTTTCGCTCTTCCTGACCGCCTGCGGTCAAAAAGGCCCTCTTTTCATGCCAAAAGTACCTCCACTGGCCACGCAACCATCTGGAACATCCGCGCCGCTAGCGACACCGGCAACAGTGACGGCACCGGGTACCACGGAGAGCGGAGCAGCGAAAGCGGGACCACACACTCAAATGGTACCGCCTGAGCCAACTGGGCCTGACACTATTTCCCAATAATTTATTGACTTCATAACTGACTTTTCCATGTCCTATTTTTCGTATCAAAACGGTGCACTGCACGCCGAAAACACCTCTCTGACCTCTATCGCGGAGCAATTTGGAACACCGACTTACGTTTATTCCAAAGCAGCTCTGACCGATCATTTCCTGGCTTATGCCAACGCTTGTACCGCGGGCGGCCGCGAGGCTGCAGAATCATTGGTTTGTTATTCGGTCAAATCCAACTCTAATCTGGCCGTGCTGCAAGTACTGAGTCAACTCGGTTCCGGTTTTGACATCGTGTCGGGTGGCGAATTATTGCGGGTTCTGGCTGCTGGCGGTAATCCGCGCAAGGTAATTTTTTCCGGTGTTGGCAAAACACGTGATGAAATGCGTTTGGCGCTGACGCACGATATTTTATGCTTTAACGTGGAATCAATTCCAGAACTGCACCGACTTAACGAGGTCGCTGGCGAAATGGGCAAGACCGCTGCTATTTCGTTGCGGGTTAACCCCAATGTCGATGCCAAAACCCATCCCTATATTTCGACCGGCCTGAAAGATAACAAATTCGGTGTCGCCTACGAAGACGCGCTGTCCTGCTATCGTACAGCGGCTACTTTGCCACATATTGACATTACCGGTATCGACTGCCACATCGGCTCGCAATTGCTGGACGACGCGCCATTGCTTGAAGCGCTGGAAAAGGTCATCCAATTAATAGATCAGTTAGCGAGTGAAAATATACACGTGCACCATCTCGATATCGGTGGCGGTATCGGGATCACTTACGATGATGAAAAACCTGTTGCGGTAAGCGCCTATCTCGGCCGTTTGTTCGCCAAAATTGACACATGGCGCCAGGAAAAATATCAAGGGATACCTTTGAAAGTGCTGTTTGAACCAGGCCGTTCGATTGTAGGAAATGCCGGTATCTTACTCACTGAAGTGCAATATTTGAAATATGGTGCGAGCAAAAATTTTGCGGTGGTTGATGCCGCAATGAATGACTTGATGCGTCCGGCATTGTATGAAGCATGGCATGGTGTTCAAACTGTTATAGAACTGAACCCTAAGGCCAGCAGCGCCACCTACGACGTCGTTGGGCCGATCTGTGAGTCGGGCGACTGGTTGGCTCGCGCACGCGTCCTGGCGGTCGAACAAGGCGATTTGCTAGCATTCCAGTCCGCTGGCGCTTATGGTATGACGATGGCGTCCAATTACAACACACGTGGACGTGCTGCTGAAGTGATGGTGGATGGTGACGAGGTCCATTTGATACGCAAGCGGGAAGCGCCGCAAGATTTGTTTGCGCTGGAATCCATGCTGCCATAACAGTCAGCATACGAAAGTGATGGAGTAAAAAAGGGGCACGGTAAAAATACCCTGCCCCTTTTTATTTCACACCATGCCAGATTGCAATGCCTTGACAGTAAATCAATTTTTATTGCTGTGTGCTCATTGCGGAGAGATTATCTGGCGCTTTTGAATACCATCTGTCTGACGGTTGCTTGCACCGCGCTTTTGCTTGAAATACCAATAAACGCGCAACAGTAATAACACGCCAACGATTGTGCCAAATACGATTGGTTTTTCGAAGTTATGCTTTCCTGCGCGCATCCACCAAAAATGTAAAATTCCCAGCATGGCAATGCCGTACACGGTGCGATGCAACCATTGCCAACGCTTGCCACCAAGCCGTTTAATCATGCCGTTAGTGCTCGTTAGCGCTAGGGGAATCAGTAGCACAAACGCGATAAATCCTACCGTAATAAATGGCCGTTTGTAGACGTCTTTGAGCATTGCTGTAACGTCAAAAAAATGATCAAACCAAAGAAAAGTAGTGAAGTGCGAGGCAGCATAAAAGAACGCAAACAAACCTAGCATGCGCCGCAATTTAATCAACCAGTTCCAACCGGTACAGCGTCTCAACGGCGTCACCGCTAAAGTAATACACAAAAAATACAAGGTCCAGTCGCCAGTACTGCGAGTAATAAATTCGATTGGATTGGCCCCGAGTTGATCCGTGAACGCGTACACAAATAATCGAATGAAAGGAAGCAAAGCCAGCACAAATAGTGCGGCTTTCAGAACACGGAATTGCTTAGGATTTGGATTAATCATTGTCTACTTTCGACATCAGAAAAACGTGTTGCGACATATTGTCTATACGTTTGTGCCAGACCGCTTAACGCCGCAATACCAGACTCAGTTCGTATTGTTTTATTCGACGCTGCAGGATTGTTGGAAAATTACTTCCACAAAGACTCTGCTCTAACTTCGTCAGAAAAAATGGCATCAATATCGGGTGCGACCCAAATTGTAGAGCCGACTTTTATGCATCTTTAAGACGCTCCGGGCTCATATATTTGGGTACTTTAAACCGCTTAACGATTAGAAATATTTCTTCAAATCCATCCCTGTGTATAACGATGCGACGTCGTTATACCCATTGAACATCAAAGTGGGACGCTTTTTGGTGAAAAAACCGTCTTCGCCGATTCGGCGTTCGGTTGCCTGCGACCAGCGTGGATGATCGACGTTGGGATTTACGTTGGAATAGAACCCATATTCATTCGCCGCAGTCAGATTCCAGGCAGTTCTTGGCTGCTCTTTCAGAAAGCGAATTTTGACAATCGACTTAGCTGACTTGAAACCATATTTCCACGGCAATACCATCCGCACCGGCGCACCATTTTGGTTGGGCAATACTTCGCCGTACATACCGAAGGTCAGCAGCGCCAGCGGGTGCATCGCCTCGTCCATGCGCAGACCTTCAACATAAGGCCACTCAAGCACTGGACTACTCAGGCCAGGCATTTGCTTTTTGTCAGCCAAAGTTGTGAATTCAATATATTTTGCATTGCTGGTCGGCTCAACTTTTTTGATCAATGCCGAAAGCGAATAACCGATCCAAGGAATCACCATGGACCACCCTTCCACGCAGCGGAGCCGATAAATGCGCTCTTCCATCGGCGCCAGTTTCATCAGGCTGTCCAGATCAAGCGTCATCGGTTTTTTCACTTCTCCTTCGATTGAGACGCTCCAGGGCCTGGTCTTCAAGGTCCCAGCATTTTGCGCAGGGTCGGCCTTGTCAGTCCCGAACTCGTAATAATTGTTATACGTTGTGGCGTCTTTATAAGGAGTCGCCTTATCGGTGACTACGTAGGTAGCATTGCGCTTCGCGGCAAGTTTTGGCAACGTAGAGTTTTGCGCAAAAGCCTCATGCGAGGCAAGTTCCAAGATCGATCCGGTGGCGATAGAACCCACGGCCAATTGACGAATAAAACTGCGGCGCGAATCAAATATCGCACGCGGCGTAATGTCGGATGCGGCGGGAATTTCTATGATGTTTTGGCTGCGGCGAATCAGCATGCGAATCTCCTGTGAAAATCGGTGAGACAATTTGTCTATTGTGCTTGGCTGTTTAAATACGAATAGGGGTGTTGCTGATATGCTCATTGGTCGACGGGCGTCACCTATCCTTACAGACCCTCTCTAACTTATACGCAAAATGTTGAGTCGCAGATGCAACTTAATCTAAGTAAAGGACTTTTTTCAATGCAATAAAAGCAATGGAGGTGCGTCATTAAACAGAAACCGCCATCACACTGCTACCTGAATTTTGCCATCGCTGTGCCAAAATCCCAATCGATCCGGCAGAAAGAGTTGCCGACCAATTAAGGCAGCCGAAATAGGTCGAGCTCGACTAAGCTGAGACTACCAAATGACATCGCCAAGGCGTAACCGCAAGTTAGCATTGTCGAAGCCGACGCCACCAATTAGCCATCATATAGGGATAAGGCAATTAAGGCAGAACGCGGACGTTTTAATGCGCAAGCGCACTCACGGCGATTAGCCGAAATGATCGTATAACTCATCCAACCGTTTGATAACGGTTGCTTGTGCCGGCATGCCAGGCTCGACGTCGCCGGTTTGTAACGCAAATACGCGCATGCCAGCTGCAACGGCCGCTTTTGCGCCGGGAACACTATCTTCGACTACGACGCAACGCGAGGGGTCGACGCCCATTTGCTCGGCTGCGTGTAAGAATAAACCTGGCTCGGGTTTCCACGTGCCCACTTCATAGGCGCTAAAAATGCGTCGCTCAAAATAGGGTAACAAACCAGTGACTCCCAGGCACAACTCAATTTTGTCACGCGGCCCATTGGAGGCCAGACAGAAAGGTATGCTGAGGGAGCGCACCAATTCCAGGGCGCCTTCAACCGGCTGTAGTCGCTCCCGAAATAGAACGGCGGTGCGTTGACGTAAGGTCAAAGCAAATGACTCTGGCAACGCCGCGCCACCTAATTGCTCCATGGCGAGAACCCAATCGGCCATTTTGCCGCCCTTGAATCGCTCCATGATTTCGGTCACGGTCATGACTATCTGGAACTCGGCAGCATAATCTACCATTGCCTCAGCAGCCAGTAGCTCGCTATCAACCAAAGTACCGTCAGAATCGAAAATAACCAGATCGACTTCGCCATCCGTTAAAGAGTTTTTAATCGCACTCTTCAACGAACCATCAAGCGGGCTTGCAATAATAGGCAATAGTGCGGACATCTTTTTACAACTCGCCGTAAGAATGCAAACCAGACAGAAACATATTCACGCCGAGGAAAGCAAAGGTCGTCACCAAGAGGCCGATTAACGCCCACCAAGCGGCGACGCGACCGCGAAGGCCCTTCATCAACCGCATGTGTAGCCAGGCGGCATAATTGAGCCAGACAATCAGCGCCCACGTTTCCTTTGGATCCCATGACCAATAACCGCCCCAGGCTTCCGCAGCCCAAAGCGCACCGAGAATGGTAGCAATAGTGAAGAATGTGAAGCCAACCGCAATCGCCTTGTACATCACGTCGTCCAGCACTTCCAACGGCGGCAGACGATCAACCAGATAGCCGCTTGATTTCAGCAAATAGGCCATCGCCACCATCGCGGACATTGAGAACGTGCCATAACCGATAAAGTTGGCCGGTACGTGAATTTTCATCCACCAGCTTTGTAGTGCAGGCACCAGTGGTTGAATTTCAGCGGCATCGCGCGCAACCGTGTACCAAAGCAAAAAGCCGACAGCAGCAGAAATCACCAGCATGACAAACGGACCAAGTTGGCGCGTACCGTAGCGTTGCTCGTAATATAAATAAAATAATGCTGTAATCAGACTAAAAAGAATAAAAACTTCATACAGGTTAGAAATTGGTATATGACCGATATCCACACCAATCAGATAGGACTCATACCAGCGTACCAGCAAGCCGGTAAATCCCAATATCACCGCTGCCCAACATAATTTGGAACCGATCGACGAACCGAAATCTGACCGCGCAATTAAACCGATCCAATAGAAAAATGTGGATAGAAAGAATAAAGTGCCCATCCACAGAATTGCGGATTGACTGGAAAGAATATATTTGAGAAAAAATTTCTTATTTGCCATATCAAGCACGCCGCCATACATGGCAATCGCAGACAGCGCCAATAAGGCTAGCAACGGCATTAACCAGCGGACCGATTTCCAGTTCCAGCCCACTAGCGCAAAGGTCGGAGCAGCCAGAAGCAACACGCCTTTTTCGTAATAGTCCATATGCGTGCCATACCGACCCAATGCGAAGAGTGAACCGGCCACCAGCGCAAAAGCGAACAACCAGTCTAGTATCGACAAACGCTTAAAAAAGCCATCCGGTGGTGAATAAGTTTGGGTCAGTTCCATCATGATCTCCGAATCGTTCTTATCTTTGCGCAGGGCGCATGTATGTATTTAATTGCTGAATCTGAGGACGCGTAATGACGATTGCATTTTAGTCATTACTGCGGGCGGATTCGGGTTAGCCTTGCGATTGCTTTAAATGTATTTTCATCACATCAACTTCTTTTTCAAAATCCAGCGTCTTTCGCTGCGTGCTCATGGCCATCAATATGTGCGACTGACCTTCGACCAGACTGTCGGGACGTATCCATACCCACAAGCGCCGCTCTCGTATGTATAACATCGAAAAGATACCTAGAACCAAGAATAAACAGCCCAAATAGACCACTTTCTTACCCGGCGAACGCGTCACCTGGAATACCGAGGCCTTGATTTCGTCGAAGCCAGTGAGTTGAAGATATACCGGAGCATTATAGAAGGTTGCGTCAGACAGTGCATTACTGCTCAATTGTAGGAAGCGCGTGTTTTTTTCATTCACAGGAATATCCTTCAAACCATCCTTTTCACGCGCCACCTGCCATAAATCCCACAGACTGCCGTTCAATATTTTCATGAAAATATCAGCTGCTTTTTCTTGCTCCTGCGCCGGAACCTGCTCCAAGAATTTCGATATCGCCATATATCCGGCCTGTTTGCCATCACCGGCAAACATCGACAATCCGCGCAATGCAGATTGCTCCAACTGGTCGCGCAAAGTTGGCATATCGGCTCGTGCTTGAGGAATAGCACGCTGTGCATAACGCTGCGCTGCCAGTTTCCGCAACTCCGGGTTCATCAACGCCGAACGCAGGCGCATCCACTCTTCTACCGAGTCATTTTCATCAGCCGGAATGCGCAGATAACGGAATGGCTCATCCGGCACATCGCGCACACCCGCCAGGAACACATAATCCTGATCGACTTTCACCGGTTGCATGTAATTGCTAAACTCGCGTGCCTGACCCGTTTTGTCACGCAACTTATACTGAACACTCGGCCCGACGTTTTTCAACTCTTTAACATTGGCGCTTTTAGCACCCGAACCCATATGCTTACCAATGTCGTCCGACAATGTCTGGTTAAAACTCCTTTTGGTCTTGGTAACAGCACGTAAATCTTGACCGGATTGCGCCATATTCTCCACGTTAAACGGGCGAAAACCTGACCATTCAACCGTATACTCATTATTAGGACCGGCAGTTAGTGGCGTCGTTCCATTGACAACACCGGCCAAAGGTGAGGTCTTGTTTTGATCGCCTAGCATCGGAAATGCGGTAAGCCGTAATTTGCTGCCACCGTCCTCAAAGCTGGATTGGTAAATCGATATTCCTTTGTAAATCAGGGGCTGGTTAACCTTGACGGTTGATGTGACTGTTTCACCCGTGACGTTGTCGCGCAATACCACGTCACTGGCAAACAACTTAGGCATGCCGGTGCTGTAATAATCAATGACAAAACGTTTGAGTTGCAGCGTAAATGGCAAATCCTGAATCAAGACCCCATTTTGTTGCGGAATAATGGCCGTGCTACTGGCAGAACCTTCAGGTATCAACGAGTTGCCCCGAAAGGTTGGATTTCCCAACCCTAAACGGTGCTCCGGACCAATATCGGCGATGACGCCCGTGCCGCTGAAAGGCGTTTTATTAAAAATTAACTTTTGGGCGCGAATTGGCAGATCAGAATCTAATAGTCCGCCGATACAAATGATCACAATGGCACTGTGTGCGAAGATGTAGCCCCACTTATTCGCTGCGCCCTGTTTTGCCGTTATTAATACTGCATCATTCTTTTGAACAACTTTAGTCTTATATCCTTTGGCAGCGATCCGTGCCAATAACTGCTGCGTCAGCGTGGCCGGTATCACTGGAGCGGTCCACTCCGCTTTGTGATGGAAGTTGCGCAATGATTGCTCGCGGACATTTTCTTTCCAGCTACGCATGTCCTTTAGCATTTTCGGACCATTGCGGCTAATGCAGAGTGACGTAGACAGGACCAAAAATCCCATTATCAGCAAAAACCACCATGTCGAATACACAGCGTACAAACCTAGTTTTGCAAAAACATCAAACCAAAATGGCCCAAACTGGTTAACGTAGTTCGGCATTGGCTCGTTTTGCTTTAGTACGGTGCCGATGATTGAGGCGATCGCAATTAACGTCAGCATGCTAATGGCAAAACGCATCGAGGACACTAATTCCACTGCCTCGGCGAGCCACCGGTGTTTGGTCTTCAACTCTATGCCGCCAGTGCGCGGTGCGTCGTCAAGGCCGGTCGTCGGTTTGTTACTGATGCTCATAAGTAATTGCTCTTTTGAAAAGAAAAAGGGACGACCTTCGCCGCCCCCCTTTATTTGACTTCTTTCAGAACCGTCGCGACCACCTTCAAGGTTGTGCCGAAAACCGCAACTGTACGCAGCTACGGCGAGCATCACGGGCGCAATCTTGATGGTGCGTATGAGGTTTCAAAAAAAAGTCTATTCGCGAATTTAGTATTTGTTGCTACTTCAAGCCAGCAATGTAGTCTGCTACAGCTTTCATTTCGTCGTCGGACATGCGTTTGGCAATGGTCATCATTTGTGGACTATTCTTACGCACGCCGCTACGGAAATTGGTTAGCTCGGCGACAGTGTAATCCTGATGTTGTCCGCCAATACGCGGAAATTGATTTGGAATGCCAGAACCGCCAGGACCATGGCAAGCTGCGCAAGCCGGAATATTCTTTTCTGCTATGCCTGCGCGGAAGATTTTTTTGCCCATATCGAGCGTATCTTTGTTTTTGGCCGCACCTGGCTTGGCTTTTTGCGCATCCAGATAACCAGCGATATTTCTCATTTCATCGTCAGTCAATGCTTTGGCAAACATCGTCATGATCGGATTATTGCGATCAGGGCCCTGGAAATCTTTTAGCTGCTTATAAACATATGCAGCGTGCTGACCACCCAATTTCGGATTTTGGCTAATTGTGGAAGCACCGGCAGCACCATGACAAGAAATACAGGCGGCAATATTCCGGGTTGGATCGCCATTAGTATATAAGGCTTCACCCTTCGCAAGATCGACTTTTGGAGCCACTGCCGGTGCATCTGCTGCATAGGCAAAGGACGACAAAGCCAGCATGGAAATAAATACTGACTTTAAAACGGATAGAAACGCACGGTTCATTCAAACACCCTGAGACTTTATAATTAAACTTGACAATAAATTCTGCCCAGACGGCGAGTAATTATTGCTGCTATCGCTTATGGCGGCTGTCACTGCTATCAATGTTACGCATGGTCTGTTGGCGGTTTAACAAACTCCAACTATATCTCCTCTGCGTTAGCGGCATGCTATTGACATACGCAATGCAGCATTACACAACCCCTTATTGTACAATAGCTTTCCGGCATTTTCGCCGCCTCTACCGCATTTTCTGCTCATTCCATGTCTCTACTCTGGCAAGCCCGTTTTTTTACTACGGTAAATCACCTCCGTGATTTACCCAACACCCAAATCCCTGAGATTGCCTTCGCGGGTCGTTCAAACGCAGGCAAATCAACCGCCATCAACCTTCTGTGCAATCAGAAGAAGCTTGCGTTTGCCTCTAAAACGCCCGGGCGCACCCAGCATATCAACTATTTTTCAATCGGTGGCGCGCAAGTCGGTCAGCATCGCAAAGATGAAACTAAGGTCGATGAAATTCGCGCAATGTTGGTCGATTTACCCGGTTATGGCTATGCGCAAGTTTCAGGATCCGCTAAATTGCACTGGCAGGAGCTACTCGGCGATTATGTTCGCCGTCGTTCACAATTAGCTGCATTAGTACTTATTGTAGATTCCCGTCGGCCATTTACTGACCTGGATGTGCAAATGGTCGAGTGGTTTGCCCCAACCGGCAAGCCAATTCATTGCATATTAAGCAAGGTTGACAAGCTCAATCGAAACGATGCAACCAATGCTTTACGCCAGGCACATACTTTTTTAGGTAGTTACGTTGACGAAAATAATCAACCACTGCCATTTACGGCACAGTTGTTTTCAGCGTTGAAACGCACTGGTTTAGATGAAGCCAATCAGCGCATTCTTGAGTTAGCGGGTTTAGTTAACGTCACGAAAGAAGAACCTGACGCCGACGCTGGCGTTGATACCCAGAAAGCAGATAACAAATAATCTGGTTCGTGCGGCTGCTGATAAAAGAAATTTTAGTGAAACCTGTAGGAACCGACAGGGAAACTAAAGCACATTATTAAATCCGTGGATGCCATGATGTTTACATCGCAAACCTCTCGGGAATAAAAAAGCCCTGAAGAAAGGGGAAGATCTTCAGGGCTGAATGCCTTATCACTAAAAGCGACATGGCCCCGCTCAGGGAGGGAAGCGGGAGGTGAATAATGCACCTATCGCTAAGAGGCGGTTAAACATGAAAAGTTCAAGAGTTTCTAATTTTTTCTAACATTTTATTTTTTCTTCCTCAACACTCAGCCCAGACACCGATTAACGAATACCGCACCACGCGTTGACTAAAAATCTCGGAGCTCATATGCAAAATACCCCAAAAGCCAACCAGTTGGTTGCCCCATTCCCAGCATTGCGTATGCGTCGTATGCGCAAGGACGCCTTTTCTCGCGCGATGATGCGCGAAAATACCGTCACCGTGTCCGATCTGATTTATCCAGTCTTTGTGGTCGAAGGAAATAATCATAGCGAGAAGGTTGCTTCCATGCCAGGCGTGGAGCGCCTCTCCATCGATTTGCTAATAAATGTGGCCGAGGAATGCGTCGAACTGGGCATTCCGGTTATAGCCCTATTTCCCGTAATCAATCCCTCACTAAAAACCCCCGACGGAATAGAAGCGACCAATCCAAACGGCTTGATTCCGCAAGCGGTCCGCGCGCTAAAACAGCGCTTTCCTGAGTTGGGTATTTTGACTGACGTAGCGTTAGATCCTTATACCAGCCATGGCCAGGATGGCGTCATGAACGCCGATGGCTATGTGCTCAATGATGAGACCTGCGTCCTTCTGGTCAAGCAGGCACTCACTCAGGCCGATGCTGGCGTTGACATTGTGGCGCCCTCCGACATGATGGACGGACGCATCGGCGCCATCCGGACTGCGCTGGAAGCGCATCATCACATTCATACGCGCATCATGGCTTACTCAGCAAAGTATGCTTCTGCATTCTATGGCCCGTTCCGCGATGCAGTGGGCTCAGCGGCCAATCTTGGCAAGAGTAGCAAAAATACCTATCAAATGGATCCGGCCAACAGTGACGAAGCCTTGCGCGAAGTGGCTCTGGATCTGGCTGAAGGTGCAGATATGGTAATGGTTAAGCCGGGCATGCCATATCTGGACATCATTCGCCGCGTCAAAGACGAATTCAAAGTCCCAACTTTTGCCTATCAAGTCAGCGGCGAATACTCGATGATTAAAGCGGCGACACAAAATGGCTGGCTAGATCACGACAAGGCAATGATGGAGGCAATGATGGCCTTTAAACGTGCTGGTGCCGATGGCGTACTCACCTATTTCGCTCTGGATATTGCGCGACTCTTGCACAAAAATTAAACGAACTAATCAATGTGGTGCTTCTTTGTACCAAAGAGTCACCGCATACAAAACTTGCTTTTGCGAGCGAACAGCTTTCGCACATTCGACAATCACGAAAGTCAGATGATGGCAGAACAAGGCCATGTAATTAGCAATAATTACATGGCGCATCACTCCCATACACTTCAGCGGTTTCGTCACTCAATATGGATATTTTTTTAATCGGTGACAATCAAGTCACCCAAACTAGCGAACTACCAGACAGCGTTCCGCCGCAAGGTTTTTTATGGATAGACACCACCCATGAAGAAGTTGCCGCTGATCCAGAAGGCTGGCGCGATCTGATTGCTTGCGCTACCGGCACGCAGATCTACGACCCTCATTTAAAGGATGCGATCAATCCGGCTCACCCATCCTATTTTGACTCAACGCAAGATTACGGCATGGTGGTATTTCGCAAGCTATCGCTACATGGGAATGATAATGGTAGTCGCAATATCGATACGGCAGCGGTTGCAGCGGAGGAGCCTGATAACCCCACCACTGCGATTGGTAGTAAGCGCCCGCTGCCCGCCGCTTTTGGCAACCTGACCACGCAACCGATTACATTTTTCATTCTGGAAAATGCGCTGGTGACAGTGCACGAGCACCACAGCCGCACCATCAGCGCAACGCGCAGCCGACTGCTGGATTATGCGAATAAAAGTAACAAAGCACAGCACACAAACCGATTGCCCACGTCACCCGAAGACTTGATGCTGCGGCTTTTAAATGCAATGGTCGATAAATATTTGGAATTGCGCCAGCCGCTGACAACACAACTGGATCGCTGGCAACGTGCCTTGCTCGATCCGGCACGGCCGTTCAAGGATTGGCTGACATTACTTGATGCACGGATTGAATTACGCAAACTTGAAAGTTTGTGCGAAGAACAGCACGATGCGATGCAAGAGCTGCGCGATTATTTTGTGGATATGGATGATGAGGGTGACGGGGTTACCATCAGTCGTACCCGCGACCTGTTATTAGTGCGCATCAACGATGTCATGGAACATATCACCCGCGTGCTCAATCATGCCAGTCGTCTCGAATCATCGATTGAATCTGCTGTACAAATCCACTTCTCTGCGGTTGCACATCGGACCAATGAAGTGATGCGCACGTTGACCGTTATTACCGCGCTATTCATGCCGCTTACCTTGATTACCGGTATTTTCGGAATGAATTTTGCCGTCATGCCATTGCTACAAAATAAGACTGGATTTTGGTTGACCATGATCAGCATGGTCCTCATTGTCGTCGGGATGTTAGCGTTCTTTCGCCGCCGCCGCTATCTTGAAAATCCTCCGTCAGAGCGCCATTAATGCGGTCATCGCGGCGTAATGAAGATAGAAAAAAAAGGCCTCAAACACACGTGTTTGAGGCCTTTTTTTAAGGTACGTTTTTATTTATTTGGCTGCGGAGTTAAGCGTAAATAAGGCCGTATCGCCTTGTATCCTTTAGGAAATTTTTGCTTGAGAATTTCCTCATCTTGTAACGAAGGCACGATCACCACATCGTCACCATCCTTCCAATTACCTGGCGTTGCGACCGAGTGACTGTCAGTCAATTGCAACGAATCAATCACCCGCAAAATTTCATCAAAATTACGGCCCGTGCTGGCCGGATACGTAATGGTCAAACGTACTTTTTTGGCTGGATCAATGACGAACAATGAACGTACAGTGGCCGTTGTACTCGCGTTCGGGTGAATCAAATCGTATAGTTCCGAAACCTTGCGGTCGGCATCGGCGATAATAGGGAAGCCCACTATGGTGTTTTGGGTTTCATTGATGTCCTTAATCCATTCCAGATGTTTATCCGCAGGATCAACCGAGAGTGCAATCACCTTAACGCCGCGCTGCTCAAACTCCGATTTCAATTTAGAAGTCAAACCAAGTTCGGTCGTGCATACGGGTGTAAAGTCAGATGGATGAGAAAAGAGTACCACCCAGGAATCGCCAGCCCAATCGTAAAATTTAATCTGGCCCAGCGAAGAATCTTGCTGAAAATCAGGGGCAACGTCGCCAAGACGTAGGGTCATGTCAATCTCCTTTAAATAATTCGGTTATCGGACAAATTTGCGCCAGTGAATCGGCAAAATATCTGTAAAGATATCGTAAAAAATACCGACGGCATTCTGAAAACCACAGAAAACATTAACGCAATCTCATGAAATTTGTCTGCTCATCTGACTGCCTTCGGTGCGCATTACCAATTTCTTAGAACCGTTATTGATTCCAGCCGGGACTTTGATAGCCCTAAAACTATAATCTCATCGAAAGACTTTTCTAAGGATTTTTAACGACTATGCAAATAACTTTACCCTATGTTGAAACTCGTGACATGTTGATTTTAAGAACTTGATGCAAGGCACTATCACTGATCACTTGTAACCGGCGGTGTACCCCTTTACCTTACCGAGGCTGATCTAAAACAGCCAATGACTGCGTAAATTTATCCGCATTCTGAAAACCAATCACTCGACCGCCAGCCAACTCTTTACCTCGGTGATCAAAAAGTATAATTCCCGGAGGCCCAAATAAATTAAAGCGTTTGAGCATGGCCTTGTCGTCGGCGTTATTTGCGGTCACATCAATTTGCAGCAACACAATATCGTTGAGGCGGGCTTTAACACGCGGATCAGTAAACGTAAATTTCTCCATCTCTTTGCACGATACGCACCAGTCAGCATAGAAATCCAGCAATGCCGGTTTACCATTCGTTTGGGCCAACGCTGCATCCAGCTCAGCAACCGACTTGACTCTCACAAATTCGGTATGCGCCGCTTGCGTGCCACTACCTAATTGCGCCAGCGGTGCCAGTACATCACGACCACCCGTTACAACGCTCACTAACTGCAAAATTCCGAGTGCAGCGAACACCAAACCGACCGCTTTCGAAAACCAACTGGTGGACACGTGCCACAACAAATAAGCGCCGTAACCGATTCCTAGCGCGGCCCAACACAGAATTTGCACTGCCGCAGGAATGACCGGCGAGACCATCCACACCGCCACGCCTAACATCAGCACACCAAAGAATCGTTTAACAGACTCCATCCACGCACCTGCGCGGGGCAATAGCGCACCGGCCGAAATACCGACTAATAATAACGGCACGCTCATCCCCACAGCCATCGCAAACAACGCACTACCGCCAATAACCACATTGCGCGTTTGACTGATGTATACCAACGCGCCCGCTAGCGGAGCCGCGACGCAAGGACCAACGATCAATGCAGAAAGCGCACCCATTACGAAAACACCTACCAGTTTGCCCGATGATTGCTTATCCGACACTTGTGACAACTTGGTTTGCATCGATCCGGGCAACTGCAATTGATATACACCAAACATAGATAGCGACATCAATACCATCAGCAGCGCGAAAGCAGACAATACCCACGCGTTCTGCAACGCCGCCGACAAACCTTCGCCAGCAAGACCTGCTGCGACGCCGAGCGCGGTATAAACGAGCGCCATTCCCAACACATAAGCAACCGATAACACAAACGCACGACGTCGTTTAACCTTCGTCCCTTCGCCGACAATAATCGACGACAAAATAGGGACCATCGGTAACACGCAAGGAGTGAATGACAAGCCGAGCCCTAATAACAAAAACAACGGCATGATAACCAGCAGTTTGCCGCCCTTCAATGATGATTCGATACGGCCGATGTCAGAGCCGCCGGATAAGTCCACGGAAGATACTGCGGAATTACTAACAACAGAATTCGATGGCGTATCGATATTTGGATTTGATGTACGGGACGATGAGGAGGTATCAAGCGCTGCGCCAGCACCTTTCGCTGCAGAGATTGCACCCATCAAGCCTCCGCCAGCTGTAATGCCATCGGCAGACAGATTAACGCGATGCTCCATAGGTGGGTAACACAAGCCCTTATCCGCGCATCCCTGACCTGTAACAATCAACGTAAATGCCTTGGTGGACTCGACCGGAATATTGATGGTCACCCTGTGATGATAAATCTCCACATTTTTCTGAAAAGTCCGATCAAATTTAACCACACCCGCGGGAATTTTCGGCTCACCCAACGTCGCGCCCTCAGCCTTAAAGCTAAACCGCTCACGGTACATGTAATAACCATCTGCAATTGCATAAGTCACTTCGGCGGTTTTGGGATCAGCCATACGCGCAGAAAATTTAAATGCGACTTCAGGCGCCAGATAATCCTCTTCTGCACGCGCAGAAGACATCAATAGAACCATCAGGCTCAGGATGACAAAAAACATCGATCGCAGTTTGCTCCAGGTAAACATTCAATTCCTTTGTGTTGCTGCGCCTATCCATTCGAGATAGGCTGGTAAGCCGCTAACCAGCGGGATCGCAATGATTTCTGGCAGCGCATAGGGATGCGCCGCTTTTATAAATTCCTCAAGTTCACTGTAACGCTCCGTCGTAGTCTTAATCAGCATCGCCACCTCGTTTGCTCGCTCTAAAACTCCCTCCCATCGATATACAGACTGCACCGCCGGCAGTAGGTTGACACACGCCGCCAGCTTACGTTCCACGAGTTGCTCCGCGAGTACGTTTGCGTCGACCACATTCGGCATTGTGGTCATCACTAAAATCACATCCAACATAGTCGCCCCACGAGTCTACTCCTTACAACAAACGCCGCCGGGTCAAGACCACGGCAGCATAAAATCCCACGCAACAATACGCTACTAAAATAGCCAAATCAGTGATTGGCGTGACCGGCCAATTGCCTAACAATAGCGGTCGCACCAGATTTACCGCGGCATTCAGAGGCAATATATGGGCGACTATTTGTAGCCATGAAGGCAACTGTGCGGATGGATAATAGACGCCAGACAAAAAAATCATGGGCGTCAACACTAAAGTGAAATAATAAGTGAAGAAGTCATAACCTTTGGCCAGCGCATTGAAGACCAAGCCTAACGACCCAAACGTCATGCCGATCAAGAACAATAGAGGCAGTACCAGCAACGTGTGGAGATGCAACCCTATTCCCAGACAAAACATCACCAGAAGAATCGCCACACCGGAAAAAATCGACTTCGTCGCGGCCCACAACATTTCGGCTAATATCACGTCATCGAGCGCCAATGGCGCATTTAAAAGCGCATCCCAGGTTTTTTGCACGTGCATGCGTGAGAAAGCTGAATACAATGCCTCAAAAGACGCCGCCCACATGATCGACATGCAAATAGAGCCTGATGCGAGATAGTGAATGTAGGGAATGCCGTCAACTTCTTTTAACAAACTACCGAGGCCGTAACCGAACGCGAGCAAGGTAATCAGGGGATCAGCTATATTACCCAGAACACTGGCGACAGCGAGCTTCTTCCATACCAGAAAATTGCGTCGCCAGATCGGTTGGAAGCGTTTAGAAAATTCAGGAAGTGCGTAGATATTCATTTTAATCCCGCATTTCACGGCCAGTGAGTTTTAGAAATAAGTCCTCAAGATTAGCGGGGCGATGAATGTAACGCACGCCGTGTGCCCCCTGAAGCATTCTGACCAACGTCTGCGCATCGTTGGTATAACAAAAAACCGTTTCACCACTTATCTCTATCCGCGCCGAAGCATGGCCATTATTTGCATCAAGCCACGCCTTTGCATTGTCGCCGTAAATTTCAACGACCTCAGACTCAATATGCTGCGCGATCAACTCACGCGGCGATCCCTCAGCAATCATTTTTCCATGATCAACAACCGCGAGTCGGTCACATAAACGCTCTGCTTCGTCCATAAAGTGCGTAGTCAACAGGATTGTCTTGCCCTGACTCAGCAAAGTCTTCAATCGCTCCCAGATCATATGCCGGGCTTGTGGATCGAGGCCGGTAGTCGGCTCATCCATAAAAATCAGATCAGGATCATTCACCAAAGCGCGCGCCAGGGTCAAACGTCTTCGCATGCCGCCCGACAATTCATTGATACGCGCATGCTGCTTGGTACCTAGATTGGCAAACTCCAGCAACTTCGGAATCCTGGCGTTAATAACCGCGTCAGGAATGCCAAAATAGCGACCAAATACCAAAAGGTTTTCCGACACGGTGAAATCAGGATCCAGGTTGTCGCCCTGTGGCACCACACCGACTCTTAAGCGAGCCAAACGCGCGTCTGCCGGCACAGGGTGTCCTGCGAGGCAAATATCTCCACTGTCCGCTGTCGTCAAGCCCAGACACAAGCGCAATGTGGTTGTCTTACCTGCACCATTCGGCCCCAACAATCCGTAGCATTCGCCCGCCCGCAAGGCAAACGAAAGCCCATCGATGACAACCGTCCGAGAACCTTTTGCACCAAAGGATTTACGTAAGTCAGTGACGCTTAAAATAGATGAATCTGGGATTTCAGACATAAATTATCAATTTACCTATTTCACCTATTACGAAAGCCACGCGCCAATGCGTAGCAAATCATCGGACAGCGACGTTTCATATCAATGATAAAAATCGTGACTAATCGACAGCAGAATGAACAACCGCAAAAACTTCTTTCAGTGTACGGGAAATGCAAAAAAGCCAGGCATAGCCTGGCTTTCGATTTTAACGCAATGCGTTACTTGTAACCTGTGACGTCTTAGTCAGCTGTTGGGACTTCAGCGTCGTCGCTGACTTCAGGACGATCCATCAGCTCGATGAATGCCATCGGAGCGTTATCACCAACACGGAAACCCATTTTCAAGATGCGTAGGTAACCGCCATTACGGTTTGCGTAACGAGGGCCGAATTCAGCAAACAATTTCAATACCATTTCGCGGTCACGCAGACGGGCGAAAGCAAGACGTTTGTTCGCTAGTGTATCGGTCTTGCCCAATGTCAGAATCGGCTCGATAACGCGACGCAATTCTTTTGCTTTTGGCAATGTCGTCTTGATTGCTTCGTGACGCAGCAACGAAACAGTCATGTTGCGCAACATGGCCAAACGATGGGAAGAGGTACGATTTAACTTACGTAGGCCGTGACGATGACGCATGATAATTCCTTTCAGTTTTTGAGTTTAAATCCAGCTCTTCGATCGATTTAGGCTTATCACCTAGTCGCGGGCCGGTTAGTACGAGTTAACAACAGCTTGGTCAACATAACCAAATCGTCTCAACAGGGCCGAGATTTTAACCCGCCCGCGTTGAAACAACAAATATTAATTACAACAGAATTACTTTTCCAGACCAGCAGGAGGCCAGTTCTCTAATTTCATACCCAGAGTCAGACCACGAGATGCCAAAACTTCTTTGATTTCGTTCAATGACTTGCGACCCAGATTCGGTGTCTTCAACAGCTCATTTTCACTACGCTGTATCAAATCACCAATATAGTAAATATTTTCTGCTTTCAGGCAGTTCGCTGAACGCACTGTCAGTTCCAGATCATCGACCGGACGCAGCAGGATAGGATCAACTTGCGGTGCGCGTGATGGTGCTTCAGCAGCTGCTTCAGTACCTTCCAGTGCGGCAAACACATTCAATTGATCAACCAGCACACGTGCTGACTGACGAATCGCTTCTTCTGGCGTAATTACACCATTCGTTTCAATGTTGATGACCAGCTTATCCAAATCCGTACGTTGTTCGACACGAGCCGACTCAACTGCGTATGACACGCGGCGAACTGGTGAGAAAGATGCATCCAAAATAATACGGCCAATCGTCTTGTTCGAATCTTCCGACAAACGACGAACATTACCCGGTACATAACCACGGCCTTTTTCGACCTTGATTTGCATATCCAACTCACCGCCACCGGTCAAATGCGCAATAACGTGGTCTGGATTAACCAGTTCAACATCGTGCGGCAGATCGATATCGGAAGCCAATACAGCGCCTTCGCCGCCTTTTTTCAAGGTCAGTGTTACTTCGTCGCGGTTGTGCAGTTTAAAAACTACACCCTTCAAATTCAACAAAATATCAACAACGTCTTCTTGCACGCCATCCAATGATGAATATTCATGCACAACACCAGCGATAGTAACTTCAGTCGGTGCATAGCCTACCATCGATGACAGCAGGACGCGACGCAACGCATTGCCTAAAGTGTGACCATAACCACGCTCAAACGGCTCCATCACAACTTTAGCGTGACCTGCACCAAGCGCTTCTACTTCGATAATACGGGGCTTCAACAAACTGTTTTGCATGAAATGTCCTTTTCAATACCCTCGGCTCATTACACCGATAAGGCTGATGGCATTACGAAAAAAGCCCATCCGAGGATGGGCAACAAAAATAATAACGAATTAACGCGAGTACAGTTCGACGATCAACGATTCGTTGACATCAGCGGCGATTTCGCTGCGATCTGGCATGGACTTAAAAGTACCTTCCATTTTCTTAGCGTCAACGGATACCCATGAAGGCATACCGATTTGCTCTGCAAGCGACAACGCCTCAACTATACGTACTTGCTTTTTCGATTTTTCACGAACAGCAACAACGTCACCAGCCTTGACTTGATAAGAAGCGATGTTAACAACGTTACCGTTGACTGTGAACGCTTTGTGCGAGACCAATTGACGGCCTTCAGCACGAGTCGAACCAAAGCCCATACGATAAACAACGTTATCCAGACGCGCTTCCAGCAATCTCAGCAGCGTTTCGCCGGTGTTACCCTTGCGACGGTCTGCTTCAGCGAAATAACGACGGAATTGACGTTCCAAAATACCGTACATACGTTTAACTTTTTGCTTTTCGCGCAATTGGTTACCGTAGTCCGAAGTACGCGCACCTGACGTACGACCATGTTGACCCGGCTTTGAATCCAGTTTGCACTTCGAATCCAAAGAGCGACGTGCGCTTTTGAGGAACAGATCCGTACCTTCACGGCGTGATAGTTTTGCTTTAGGTCCAATATAACGTGCCACTTTAATTCCTTTGATGAGTGACGCCTGGCTGTATAGCCTGTAAGGGCTAACGCTACCTGACGCTAGTCTGTTCTACCTACAAACAGACGGTGGGCTTAAGAACAAAACCCGCCAAGGTCATTGGCGGGTTACTTGCTAACTGTCAATCCGAAAACTAACAGCGCAATAATTGCTTAGATGCGACGACGCTTTGGAGGGCGGCAACCGTTGTGTGGAACTGGTGTCACGTCTTGAATTTGGGTAATTTTGATACCCAGGTTATTCAAAGCGCGAACTGCAGATTCGCGACCAGGACCAGGGCCCTTGATACGAACTTCCAGATTTTTTACACCACATTCAACTGCTACTTTACCGGCGGCTTCAGCTGCTACCTGCGCTGCAAATGGAGTCGACTTGCGGGAGCCTTTAAAGCCAGCACCACCAGATGTCGCCCATGACAACGCGTTACCTTGACGATCGGTAATCGTGATGATGGTGTTGTTAAAGGACGCGTGAATATGTGCGATACCTTCTGCAACGTTCTTTTTAACTTTTTTACGCACACGTGCAGCTGCGGCGTTATTGGGGGACTTTGCCATAATAATTTCCTTGAATCCGACTACAAATCAACGCGAAGTTAATTATTTCTTCAGCGATTGAGCGGCTTTACGCGGCCCCTTACGGGTACGGGCGTTGGTACGGGTACGTTGACCACGGCAAGGTAGACCCTTACGGTGACGCATACCACGGTAGCAACCCAGATCCATCAGACGCTTGATGTTCATCGACAGTTCGCGACGTAGATCACCTTCGACGATGAATTTTGCAATTTCATCGCGCAGCTTTTCTAATTCGCTATCGTCTAGATCTTTGACCTTTTTACTGGTCGAAATACCCGTCGCGTCGCAAATTTTCTGCGAACGTGGGCGGCCAACACCATAAATGGCGGTTAAGCCGATAACAGTGTGTTGATGGTTTGGGATATTTACCCCTGCAATACGTGCCATTCGTTATTCCTCGATCAATAACGTTAGTTAACCTTGACGCTGTTTATGGCGCGGTTCTATGCAAATGACGCGTAGAACGCCTTTGCGCTTAATGATCTTACAGTTGCGGCAAATCCGCTTAACTGATGCGAGCACTTTCATGGTAGCCCTCTTTCTTTCAGCTTAAGGTTCTAAATACTATTTATTTGGTACGGAAAACAATCCGTGCCCGGCTTAAATCATAAGGAGTCAATTCTACCGTCACCTTATCTCCTGGAAGGATACGAATATAATTCATTCGCATCTTGCCAGAAATATGACCGAGAACGATATGTCCGTTTTCCAACTTGACTCTAAATGTAGCATTGGGGAGATTCTCAAGAATCTCGCCTTGCATCTGGATAACGTCGTCTTTTGCCATTCGGTCTACTGGTTCCTCTGGGCGCTGCATCCAACTTAACGCGTAGGAATTCCGCCCTTAAAATTTGCTTTACGAAGCAGCGATTCATATTGCTGCGACATCACATAATTTTGTACTTGCGCCATGAAGTCCATGGTAACCACAACAATAATCAACAAAGATGTACCACCGAAATAAAATGGTACTTTCCAGCGCGCAATCAAGAACTCTGGTAACAAGCACACCAGTGTAATATAAACCGCACCTGCAAGCGTCAAGCGCATCAAGATCTTGTCAATATACCGTGCAGTCTGATCACCCGGACGAATCCCTGGAACAAATGCACCGCTCTTTTTCAGGTTATCTGCTGTTTCCTTGCTATTAAATACCAATGCGGTATAGAAAAAGCAAAAGAACACAATCGCAACTGCATACAATAACGCGTGAATCGGTTCGCCAGGAGCCAGTGACGCAGCCAGATCTTTCAGAAAACGTACTACCGGATTAGTAGTATCACCTGAAATGAACCAGCTGGTAATCGTTGCCGGAAACAAGATAATCGACGAAGCGAAGATAGGAGGAATTACTCCAGCCATATTTAGCTTCAGTGGCAAATGACTACTTTGACCACCATAAATCTTATTACCGACTTGCCGTTTGGCATAGTTCACCAGAATCTTGCGTTGACCACGTTCGATAAATACCACCACAAATGTGACCGCCGCAACAATAAGGCAAATCAAAATCGCTGATAGTGCTGCCATCGAACCAGTACGCACCAACTCAAACAAACCACCAACTGCATTCGGCAAACCAGCCGCTATACCCGCAAAGATAATGATCGAGATCCCGTTACCAAGACCACGCTCGGTAATTTGTTCGCCCAACCACATCAAAAACATCGTACCAGTCACCAGAGTAACTACCGTCGTGAAACGAAAAGCTAAACCTGGGTCAAGTACTAAGCCTGCTTGTGATTCAAGTGCTACTGCTATCCCTAAAGCCTGAAAAGTCGCTAATAGTAGCGTACCGTAACGTGTATATTGCGTGATCTTACGTCGCCCCGACTCGCCTTCCTTTTTCAAGGCCTCGAGTTGAGGTGACACGATCGACATCAGTTGCATAATGATCGATGCCGAAATATACGGCATGATACCTAATGCAAAGACAGTAAAGCGTGATAACGCACCACCGGAAAACATGTTAAACATACCCAGAATACCGCCCTGGTTCTGTTTAAACAACTGGGCTAACTGTGTCGGGTCAATGCCCGGCACAGGAATATGTGCGCCAATCCGGTAAACAACCAATGCTGCAAGCAAGAACCACAAACGGCCCCAAGGGAAACCGCTAGCAGCACTTTTCGCAAGTTGTGGAGTAGTCGCCAATTTTCGCTCCGAATCAGTAAGCCAAATTAAGCAACAGTGCCGCCAACTGCTTCAATCGCAGCTTTAGCGCCTTTAGTGGCGATCAAGCCTTTCAAGTTTACTTTTCTTGTCAGCTCGCCAGACAGGATAACCCGTACCACACGTGCCAGTTCACCGATAACACCGGCTTGCTTCAAGACCAAAATATCGATCTCAGTAACAGGCAATTGTTCCAGTTCCGACAAGCGAACTTCTGCTTTGAACGGTGTCGCCATTGATTTAAAACCGCGCTTAGGCAAGCGGCGTTGCAAAGGCATCTGACCGCCTTCAAAACCGACTTTATGGAAACCGCCTGAACGAGATTTTTGACCTTTATGACCACGACCGGCAGTTTTACCGATACCTGAGCCAATACCGCGACCTACGCGACGCTTGTAATGCTTTGCGCCATCTGCTGGTTGGATAGTATTCAATTCCATAATTTGCTCCGTTCGTAAGCCTAAGCTTACGAAACTACTTTCACAAGATAGGACACTTTATTGATCATGCCACGCACAGACGGTGTGTCTTGCAATTCGGAAACCGAATTAACACGACGTAAGCCCAAACCGCGCACTGTCGCACGATGTGTTTCACGCGTACCGATCAAACCTTTGATCAATTGTACTTTTAGAGTCTTTGTCATCTTGATCACCTTAGCTGATAATGTCTTCAACGGACTTACCGCGCTTAGCAGCAATTTCCGATGGAGTGTTCATTTTTGCCAGACCATTCAACGTAGCCCGAACCAAGTTGTAAGGATTAGTGGAACCGTTGGATTTAGCCACAACGTTAGTTACACCCATCACTTCAAAAATAGCGCGCATTGGACCACCAGCAATAACACCAGTACCTTCTTTAGCGGGAGCCATCAAAACAGATGAGGCGCCATGCTTACCGGTCAGGGTATGCTGCAAAGTACCGTTTTTCAGCGTTACTTTGATCATCTTGCGACGGGCTTCTTCCATAGCCTTTTGCACAGCAACTGGCACTTCTTTCGATTTGCCTTTGCCCATGCCAATACGGCCATCGCCATCACCAACAACAGCCAATGCTGCGAATCCCATGATACGACCACCCTTAACCACTTTGGTTACACGGTTGACCGCAATCATTTTTTCGCGCATGCCATCATCCGGCTTGTCGCTTTGCATTTTCGATTGCATTTTTGCCATGACGATTTTCCCTTAGAACTTCAGACCAGCTTCACGTGCGGCATCTGCCAACACTTTGACGCGGCCATGGTAACGGAAACCGGAGCGATCAAACGCAACTTCGGTAACTCCGGCTTTCAATGCCTTCTCAGCGACACGCTTACCAACCAGCGATGCAGCAGAAGTGTTTCCGCCCTTGCCAGATTGGCCTGCCAACTCTTGGCGAACTTCGGCTTCCAGTGTCGAGGCCGAAGCCAACACTTTTGCGTCAGGGCCAATGATGCTGGCGTAGATGTGCAAGTTAGTACGATGCACTGCTAGGCGAGTCACCTTTAACTCTGCGATCTTGGCACGCGTTTGGCGTGAGCGGCGCAGACGTGATTGTTTCTTATCCATCGTCAACCCCTATTACTTCTTCTTGGTTTCTTTAAGGATTACCACTTCGTCCGAGTAACGAACGCCCTTGCCTTTATAAGGCTCAGGTTTGCGGTAAGCACGAACTTCAGCAGCAACCTGACCAACACGTTGCTTATCGATACCCTTGATGAGGATCTCGGTTTGCGTCGGAGTTTCACACTTTACGCCTTCTGGCATTTGGTGAGCAACAGGATGCGAAAAACCGAGCGACAAATTCAACTTATCGCCTTGCGCTTGCGCACGAAAACCAACACCTACCAAGTTCAGCTTCTTTTCGAAACCCTTAGTAACGCCGGTAACCATATTGTTGACCAGAGCACGTAGTGTTCCGGACATCGCATTGGCTTCGCGACTGTCATTCGCAGCTGCGAAATTAAGCGTACCGTTGTTGTTTTCGATAGTCACCAGACCTGTTAAGGACTGGGACAAAGTGCCCAACGGGCCTTTTACTACGATCTGCTCTGCAGAGATGGTCGCTTCCGCGCCAGCTGGCAGTGCAATCGGCATTTTACCTACACGTGACATGTTGGGCTCCTTAGGCGACGTAGCAAATAACTTCGCCACCGACACCGGTTGCGCGCGCTTTGCGGTCCGTCATGACACCTTGTGGTGTCGAAATAATTGCAACACCCAAGCCGTTCATCACATTTGGAATGTCATCTTTGCCCTTGTAGACGCGCAACCCTGGACGGGATACGCGCTCAATGCGCTCGATAACTGGACGGCCAGCGTAATACTTTAAACCGATTTTCAGTTCTGCTTTGCCACCTGCTTCGGCAACAGCAAAATCTTCGATGTAACCCTCGTCCTTAAGGACGTTAGCAATCGCAACTTTGACCTTCGACGATGGCATTGCCACGGCGGTCTTTTGTACTACTTGCGCATTGCGGATACGGGTCAGCATATCGGCGATAGGATCGCTCATACTCATTGCATATTCTCCTATTACCAGCTAGCTTTAGTCATGCCCGGAATCTCACCACGCATGGCGATTTCACGGAGCTTAATACGGCCCAGACCGAACTTGCGGAAAGTGCCACGTGGACGACCAGTCAAGGCGCAACGATTACGTTGACGAGTCGGATTCGAGTTACGTGGCAGCGCTTGCAATTTCAAGCGAGCTTCGTAGCGCTCTTCTTCCGACTTCGATTGGTCATCAATGATTGCCTTTAACTCGGCACGCTTACCAGCAAATTTCTTTACCAGGTCAGCACGCTTTTGTTCACGGTTAATCAGTGCCAGTTTTGCCATGGCAACCTCAGTTTCTGAACGGAAATTTAAATGCGGCGAGAAGCGATTTTGCTTCATCGTCGGTCTTAGCAGTCGTCGTAATACTAATATTCAGACCACGCAATACGTCAATCTTGTCGTATTCAATTTCGGGGAAAATGATCTGCTCTTTCACACCGATATTGTAGTTTCCACGACCGTCAAATGCACGACCGGACACACCACGGAAGTCACGAACGCGCGGTAGCGCGACAGTGACCAGGCGATCCAAAAACTCGTACATATGAGCGCCACGAAGCGTAACCATGCAACCAATTGGGTAGCCTTCACGGATTTTAAAACCCGCAATCGCTTTACGCGCCTTGGTCACAACTGGCTTTTGACCTGCAATCTTGGTCAAATCGCCAACAGCGTGCTCAATGATTTTCTTATCCGCAATGGCTTCAGATAAACCCATGTTCAGGGTGATCTTTAGAATACGCGGAACTTCCATTGCCGATTTGTAAGCGTATTTCGCTACCAGATCAGCAACGATCTTATTTTTATAGAACTCTTGGAGACGGGCCATGATCTCTTAAACCTTAACAACTTCGCCGCTGGACTTGAAGACGCGAACTTTTTTACCGTCCACGTCTTTAAAACCAACGCGATCTGCCTTGCCAGTTGCTGCGTTGAACAACGCAACATTTGACACATGAATTGGCATCAGCTTATCAACGATGCCACCAGTTTCACCCGTCATCGGATTTGGCTTAGTCGCTTTTTTAGCGATGTTAATACCATCAACGATAACGAAGTTAGCATCAACGCGTTGCTTTACAACTCCGCGCTTGCCCTTGTCTTTACCAGTCAGGACGATTATCTCGTCACTTTTCCGAATCTTATCCATCTCGACTCCTTACAGCACTTCAGGCGCGAGTGAAACAATCTTCATGAAGCGCTCTGTGCGCAATTCACGAGTGACTGGTCCAAAAATACGCGTACCAATTGGCTCCAGCTTTGCGTTCAGCAACACAGCTGCGTTACCATCGAACTTGACCAACGAACCATCGGGGCGGCGCACACCTTTAGCAGTGCGAACAACCACGGCGTTGTAGATCTCGCCCTTTTTAACACGACCACGCGGCGCAGCAACTTTGACAGTTACCTTGATAACATCGCCGATGCTAGCGTAACGACGCTTGGAACCACCCAGAACCTTGATGCACATAACTTCGCGCGCACCAGTGTTGTCGGCTACTTCGAGCCGGCTTTCCGTTTGAATCATAATATTTTCTTTCCCAACTTAACTCGCGGCCGCACTATGCGGATTTACGGTCAGTCTTGGTCCTGTCAGAAACATCCTGATGGATGTACTGCTTAGGTGGACGACTTCCAAAACTTCTTGCTAATTCTAACTTTCAACTGCAGAGTATTTATTTCGCTCTCATCGGGAACCAACAAGAGCGAAGCCAAGCATTATTACATCAAAATGCTTGGCTCGCAACAAATACTTATAAAACTTGTCCAACCTGTACAACACGCGTCACACTCCAGGCTTTAGTCTTGGAGATAGGGCGGCCTTCCTGGATCTCAACTACGTCGCCTTCCTTGGCCTGATTGGCTTCGTCATGCGCGTGGTACTTGTTAGTACGTACGATGATTTTGCCATACAGAGGATGCTTTACGTGGCGTTCGATTAGGACGGTAACTGTCTTATCCATTTTATCGGATACGACCTTACCAACCAGCGTGCGCTTCAGCGGTTGTTTCACTTGATCGTTCATTACTGGGCGCCCTTCAGATTGATGACGGTCTTTACCCGTGCGATATCGCGACGAACTTTCTTCAATTGCGACGTATTGTTCAATTGCTGAGTACCGATTTGCATACGAAGGCTAAACTGCGCCTTCAGCAACTCTTTCAGCTCTTTCGCCAATGCCGCTTGATCTTTGTCGCGGAGTTCAGATGCTTTCATGATTCACTCCAATTATTGGCCGATTTGACGCACGACGAACGTGGTCAATAGCGGCAATTTAGCTGCAGCCAAACGGAATGCCTCACGCGCGAGTGTTTCATCGACGCCATCCATCTCGTAAAGCATTTTACCTGGCTGAATTTCAGCCACGTAGTACTCAGGATTTCCCTTACCGTTACCCATTCGGACTTCGGCAGGTTTTTGGGAAATTGGCTTGTCTGGGAAAATACGAATCCAGATCCGACCACCCCGTTTGATATGACGTGTCATTGCGCGACGTGCAGCTTCGATCTGACGTGCCGTAATACGACCACGGCCAACCGCTTTCAGACCAAACTCACCGAACGACACAGCAGTGCCGCGCGAATGAGAAATGCCTTTGTTGCGGCCTTTTTGCTCTTTACGAAATTTTCTGCGTGCTGGTTGCAGCATGATTATTCTCCTGCTTTCTCAGCCGGTGCAACAACAGCACCTTCAGCAGCGCCATCCGGCTTTTTGGCACGGGCTGGGCGCGCAACTGCTGCACCTGGTCCTGCTGCCGTTGTAGTTTTAGGGCGTGGACGGCTAGACGGCTTACCATCGTCACGACGTGGACCACGACGCTTTTTGTCATCGTCATTAGGGATGTCGACTACCGGTGTTTCACCGTTAGGCAAACGATCGCCTTTGTAAACCCAGACTTTGATACCGATAATGCCGTACGTAGTTTCAGCTTCGCCGAAACCGTAGTCAATGTCAGCGCGCAGAGTGTGCAGTGGCACACGGCCTTCGCGATACCATTCAGTACGAGCAATTTCGATACCATTCAGACGACCGGCTGACATGATTTTGATCCCTTGCGCGCCCAAACGCATTGCATTCTGCATTGCGCGTTTCATCGCACGGCGGAACATAATACGCTTTTCGAGCTGCTGAGCAATCGAATCAGCAATCAATTGTGCATCAGTTTCAGGCTTACGAATTTCTTCGATATTAACGTGAACCGGTACACCCATCAATTTAGTCAACGCTGACTTCAATACTTCGATGTCCTCGCCTTTTTTACCGATAACAACACCAGGACGTGAGCTGTAAATTGTAATACGGGCGTTCTTTGCAGGACGCTCAATAACAACACGGCCAACGGAGGCGTTCTTCAGTTTTTTCTTGAGGTAAGCGCGAACTTTCAGATCTTCATTTAGCATAGTGGCAAAATTACTATTGCCAGCATACCAACGTGAGCTCCAGTTACGCGTTACTGCAAGTCGAAAACCGGTTGGATGAATCTTCTGTCCCATCGTGACTCCTTAGTTTCCGACAGTCACGTAAATGTGACAGGATTGCTTCGAGATACGATCACCACGGCCCTTTGCACGCGCTGTGAAGCGCTTAAGGACCGAACCTTTTTCGACATAGATCGTCGTGATTTTCAGTTCGTCGATATCAGCACCATCATTGTGCTCGGCGTTCGCAATTGCGGACTCCAGAACACGCTTAATGATAGCTGCACCCTTCTTCGGACTAAACGTCAGAATATGAAGAGCTTGATCAACTTTTTTGCCGCGAATCAGATCGGCGACCAGACGGCCCTTTTGGGCCGACAGACGCACACCGCGGAGGGTAGCTTTAGTTTCCATCATCGGACCTTATCTCTTAGCCTTTTTATCGGCGGCATGACCCTTGAACGTACGAGTCAAAGCGAATTCGCCGAGTTTGTGACCGACCATATTTTCGGAAACATAAACCGGGACGTGTTGTTTGCCGTTATGCACAGCAATCGTCAAACCGATAAAGTCCGGCATGATGGTTGACCGACGCGACCAAGTCTTAATTGGCTTTTTGTCTTTGATTGCCTGAGCAGCCTCGACCTTTTTCACCAGGTGGGCGTCGCAGAACGGCCCTTTTTTCAATGAACGTGTCATGTGTTACCCCTTATTTCTTGCCACGGCGCGAGACAATCATTGAAGTAGTACGCTTGTTACGGCGTGTCTTCTTCCCTTTTGTCTGTTGACCCCATGGCGAAACTGGATGACGACCAGCTGCGGTTTTACCTTCACCACCACCGTGAGGATGATCGACCGGATTCATAACCACACCGCGAACGGTAGGACGAACACCACGCCAACGCATCGCACCCGCTTTACCAATCTTGCGCAGACTATGTTCCGCATTGCCGACTTCGCCGACCGTTGCACGACATTCGACGTGCACACGACGGACTTCGCCGGAACGCAGGCGAACCTGAGCGTAGATTCCTTCGCGAGCCATCAACACAACGCCAGCACCAGCAGTACGCGCCATTTGAGCGCCTTTACCTGGAAGCATTTCGACGCAATGCATGATGGTACCAACCGGAATATTGCGGATTGGAAGGCAGTTACCAGACTTAATCGTCGCTTGCGAACCATTCATCACTTGATCGCCTACTGCCATGCCTTTAGTTGCAATGATGTAATGACGCTCACCATCTGCATAGCATAACAAAGCGATATTCGCTGTGCGGTTTGGATCGTATTCGATACGCTCCACTTTCGCTGGAATACCATCTTTGTTACGTTTAAAGTCAATAACGCGATAGTGTTGCTTATGACCACCACCGATATGACGAGTAGTGATGTGACCGTTGTTGTTACGACCCGCAGTTTTCGATTTCTTTTCGATCAGGGCGGCAAATGGACGGCCTTTGTACAGGTCGGGATTAACGACCTTAACCATTCCACGGCGACCCGGCGAGGTCGGTTTAACTTTAACGAGTGCCATTATTTAGCCTCCTCGGTGAAGTTGATCTCTTGACCCGGCTTCAAACATACAAATGCGCGACGAGTATGATTACGTCGGCCGTTGGATTTACCGGAGCGCTTTTGCTTACCAATGCGGTTGGCGACTTGCACCGACTCAACCTGCACTTTGAAGAGCAATTCGACAGCAGCCTTAACTTCCAATTTGGTAGCGTCTGGTGCGATACGGAAAACGACTTGCTCGTTTTTTTCCGCAACAAACGTTGCCTTCTCGGAAATAACTGGCGCTAACAGCACTTTCATCAAGCGCTCTTCGCTATGTTTTAATGCGTTCATGCCAGCATCTCCTCAATCTTGGCCAATGCCAACTTGGTGATCAAGATCTTCTTGTAGAACACCAGAGAAACTGGATCAGCATGACGTGGCTCACATACCAGTACGCCTGGCAGGTTACGCGCCGCTAATAACAGGTTTTCTTCCAGGTTGTCAGTAATGATCAACACGGAATCCAGACCCATATCTTTTAGCTTTTGTGACAACAGCTTAGTCTTTGGTGCTTCTACTGAGAAATTCTCGACAACCGACAAACGACCTTCGCGTGCTAACTGAGACAGAATCGAGCAGATACCTGCGCGATACATCTTCTTGTTAACTTTATGCGTGAAATTTTCGTCAGGCGAGTTCGGGAAAATACGACCACCGCCACGCCACAAAGGTGATGACGACATACCAGCACGAGCGCGGCCCGTACCTTTTTGACGCCAAGGCTTTTTGGTTGTGTGATGAACTTCTTCACGATCTTTTTGCTTACGGTTACCGCTGCGAGCGTTAGCCTGATAAGCGACGACGACTTGGTGAATTAGCGCCTCATTGTAGTCACGACCGAATATAGTATCCGGAGCGGCAACATTTGAAGCAGCTTGTCCTTGGTCATTCAGGAGCTTGAGTTCCATGAATTAGGCTCCCTTCTTTGCTTTGACTTTAACAGCAGGCATCACGACAACTTGACCGTTCTTTGCACCTGGAACTGCGCCCTTAACCATCAGTAGCTGGCGCTCAGCGTCAACACGTGCGATTTCAAGGTTTTGCGTAGTTACAGTAACGTCACCCATGTGACCGGTCATACGCTTACCAGGGAAAACGCGACCTGGATCCTGCGCCATACCGATGGAACCTGGAACATTGTGTGAACGGGAGTTACCGTGGGTAGCACGACCGGATGAGAAGTTGTAACGCTTGATAACACCAGCGTAACCCTTACCGATTGAAGTACCCTGCACATCGACCTTTTGACCAGCTTCGAACAAACTAGCAGCGATAACGTCGCCGGCAGTCAATTCAGATGCTTTAGCAGAATCGATACGGAATTCTCTTAGGATGGTACCAGCTTCTACGCCAGCTTTGGCATAGTGACCGGCTGCAGCTTTATTCACGCGTGAAGCGCGACGCTGACCGAATGCTACTTGAACAGCGGTATAACCGTCTGTTTCAGGCGTTTTGATTTGAGTCACACGGTTGTTCGATACGTCTACAACGGTAACAGGAATTGATTCCCCATCATCCGTAAAGATGCGCATCATACCAACCTTGCGACCAACAAGGCCTAGGCTCATTGTTTTCTCCATTCCCGCCTACGATTGGGCGGGGCTGATGTTGTACTACTAAATACGTGTGATTGTGGAATCCACGACCACACCGAAGCCGACTAGTATATCCGGGATAAATTTAATTTGCAACACCAAGTTGATCATGGTATGTGCAGAATATATCCCGTTAAATCTTTTTTACAACAGTTGCAACGCAACTGTTGTAAATCAGAAATTACTGCAGTTTGATTTCTACATCAACGCCAGCTGGCAAGTCCAGTTTCATCAATGCATCAACAGTTTTGTCTGTAGGATCAACGATGTCCATCAAACGTTGGTGCGTACGGATTTCGAATTGATCGCGTGAAGTCTTATTAACGTGCGGCGAACGCAAAACGTCAAAACGCTGAATACGTGTTGGCAAAGGTACCGGACCCTTAACGACTGCACCAGTGCGCTTTGCTGTATCGACGATTTCTTGTGCCGACTGATCGATCAAACGATAGTCAAATGCTTTCAGACGAATCCGGATTTTTTGATTTGGAGCAGACATGATTTTCCTTTAAAGAACGACCCTTGAATGAATAGCCATCCAAGGTATATTTAACAACCTGTCCGGCCTAAAGCGCTCCGAACAGGTACACCAACTTATTGTGGATCTGGCAGGATCTTGGCAACAACACCCGCGCCAACTGTACGACCACCTTCACGAATAGCGAAGCGCAAGCCTTCTTCCATCGCGATTGGGTTGATCAACATCACAGTGATCGACACGTTATCGCCCGGCATGACCATTTCTTTGCCTTCTGGCAAAGCGATCGAACCAGTGACGTCCGTGGTACGGAAATAGAACTGTGGACGATAGTTGTTGAAGAACGGTGTATGACGGCCGCCTTCATCTTTCGACAACACATAGATCTCGCCAGTGAAATGCTTGTGTGGCTTGATCGAACCTGGCTTGGCCAAGACTTGACCACGCTCAACGTCTTCACGCTTGGTACCGCGCAACAACACACCGACGTTATCGCCAGCTTGACCTTGGTCTAGCAACTTACGGAACATTTCAACACCAGTACAGGTCGTTTTTTGTGTGTCGCGGATGCCGATGATTTCCAGCTCTTCGCCAACTTTCACAATACCACGCTCAATACGACCAGTCACAACAGTACCGCGACCGGAGATCGAGAATACGTCTTCCACTGGCAGCAAGAAAGCACCGTCAACTGCGCGCTCCGGGGTTGGAATGTAGCTATCCAACGCATCGGCCAGTTTCATGATCGCTTCTTCGCCCAACGGACCTGTGTCGCCTTCCAGCGCCAGCTTCGCTGAACCCTGGATGATTGGCAGATCGTCGCCTGGGAAATCGTACTTGCTCAATAACTCACGCACTTCCATTTCAACCAGCTCGAGCAACTCAGCGTCGTCAACCATGTCTACTTTATTCAGAAACACAATGACGTATGGCACACCAACTTGACGCGCCAACAGGATGTGCTCACGCGTTTGCGGCATTGGACCATCAGCAGCAGAACAAACCAGAATCGCACCGTCCATCTGAGCAGCACCAGTAATCATGTTTTTAACATAATCAGCATGGCCTGGGCAGTCAACGTGCGCGTAATGGCGATTCGCTGTTTCGTATTCTACGTGCGAAGTATTAATAGTAATACCGCGTGCACGCTCTTCCGGGGCAGAGTCAATCGTGCTGAAATCGCGCATGTCGCCGCCGAATTTCTTGGTCAGCACTTTAGAAATCGCCGCAGTCAGTGTAGTTTTACCATGATCAACGTGGCCAATCGTACCGACGTTAACGTGCGGCTTGGTCCGTTCGAATTTACTTTTTGCCATTTTATTCTTCCTTCAAAAGAGCGATTATTCAATGAAATACTGAAATTTTTCAGGCAAATGCCTACCCCTTCCGAGGCGGGCAAAATGCCGTGTCTTACTTATTAATTACTTAGTCTTCGATGTCACGATTGCGTCGATGATGTTCTTCGGCGCTTCGGAGTAATGCTTGAATTCCATCGAATAAGTTGCACGGCCTTGAGTGGCCGAACGCAACGAAGTCGAGTAACCAAACATTTCTGACAATGGTACTTCGGCTTTGATAATTTTGCCGCCACCGCCAGCAATCTCATCCATACCTTGCACCATACCGCGACGTGAAGACAAATCGCCCATTACTGTACCGGCGTAGTCCTCTGGCGTCTCAACTTCAACGGCCATCATTGGCTCCAGAATGACCGGGCTAGCTTTACGGCAGCCGTCTTTGAATGCCATTGAAGCGGCCATGCGGAAGGCGTTTTCGTTGGAGTCAACGTCATGGTACGAACCGAAGAACAGTGTGACTTTAACGTCAACAACTGGATAGCCGGCCAATACACCTGAAGTCAATGTTTCACGAACACCCTTTTCAACTGCAGGAATGTATTCGCGCGGAACAGTACCGCCTTTAATAGCGTCGACGAACTCAAAGCCCTTACCTGGCGCTTGTGGCTCGATCTTCAGAACCACGTGACCATATTGACCACGACCACCAGATTGCTTAACGAACTTGCCTTCAATTTCTTCGCAAGTCTTGCGGATCGTTTCACGATACGCAACTTGTGGCTTACCAACGGTCGCTTCGACGTTAAATTCACGACGCATACGATCGACAATAATATCCAGATGCAACTCGCCCATACCGGCGATGATGGTTTGACCCGATTCTTCGTCGGTACGTACGCGGAACGATGGATCTTCAGCGGCCAGGCGATTCAGAGCCAGACCCATTTTTTCCTGATCTTGCTTAGTCTTTGGCTCAACTGCTTGCGAAATAACTGGCTCAGGGAAGATCATGCGCTCGAGCACAACAATTGCTTTGTCGTCGCACAATGTATCGCCGGTAGTTGTATCTTTCAGACCAACGACCGCTGCGATATCACCCGCCAACATTTCTTTAATTTCTTCGCGTTGATTTGCGTGCATCTGAACGATTCGGCCGATACGTTCTTTTTTCTCTTTAACAGAGTTATAAACTGTGTCGCCCGAATTCAAAGTGCCTGAATAGCAACGGATAAAGCACAATTGGCCAACAAACGGATCTGTTGCAATTTTGAATGCCAATGCTGAGAATTTCTCAGTATCTTCTGCTTTACGCACTACTGGCTCATTGTCCTCATCCATACCTGGAACAGGTGGAATATCGACTGGCGATGGCAAGTATTCAATCACGCCATCCAACATTGCCTGCACACCCTTGTTTTTAAAGGCTGTACCGCACATCATTGGAACGATTTCACTAGCGATAGTACGCTGGCGAATCGCCGCTTTGATTTCTTCTTCTGTCAAATCACCTTCGTCGAGGTACTTGTTCATCAGTTCTTCTGATGCTTCAGCAGCCGCTTCGACCATGTTCTCACGCCATTTTTTGGCTTCGGCCATCAGATTTTCAGGGATATCACGGTAGTCAAACTTCATACCCTGAGTTGAATCATCCCAGTAAATCGCTTGCATTTTTACCAGATCGATGACGCCTTCAAAATTTTCCTCGGCACCGATAGGTACTTGCATAGGAATTGGGTTCGCTTTCAAACGCGCACGCATTTGTTCGTAAACTTTGAAGAAGTTAGCACCAGTACGATCCATTTTATTGACAAATGCCAAACGTGGGACTTTGTACTTGTTAGCTTGACGCCATACTGTTTCAGATTGCGGCTGAACGCCACCAACTGCGCAGTACACCATACAAGCGCCATCCAATACGCGCATCGAACGCTCAACTTCAATTGTGAAGTCAACGTGACCCGGAGTATCAATGATGTTGATGTGGTGCGGAGGGAAGTTACCCGCCATACCTTTCCAGAAACAGGTGGTAGCAGCGGAAGTAATAGTGATACCGCGCTCTTGCTCTTGTTCCATCCAGTCCATGGTGGCCGCGCCATCATGCACTTCACCAATTTTGTGGTTCACACCGGTGTAGAACAACACACGTTCAGTGGTTGTTGTCTTACCAGCATCAATGTGAGCGGAAATACCGATGTTGCGATAGCGCTCAATGGGGGTCTTGCGAGCCATGATTTATTCCTAAGTCTTTTAATGCACGAAACCGAGCGCTATTTTTCAATGAAAATATGCGCTCGGCTCGAGCAAATTTCAGATGCGAATAACTGTCTCCATCTCGGGAAACAGCTATCCAGTCTATTAGAAGCGGAAGTGCGAAAACGCCTTGTTCGCTTCTGCCATACGGTGTACTTCATCGCGCTTTTTCATTGCGCCGCCGCGACCTTCAGCAGCTTCGAGCAACTCACCGCCGAGGCGTTGTGGCATCGATTTTTCGCTGCGCTTGTTAGCTGCTTCACGCAACCAACGCATCGACAAAGCCATACGGCGAATAGGACGAACTTCTACTGGCACCTGGTAGTTTGCACCACCAACGCGACGCGATTTAACTTCAACCAGCGGCTTGCAGTTACCAATAGCCAATGCAAACACTTCCAGCGGATCTTTGCCGGATTTAGTTTGAATGTGCTCAAAAGCACCGTAAATAATATTTTCAGCTACCGATTTTTTACCGGAAAGCATCAAGACGTTGACGAATTTCGCAACATCAATGTTACCGAACTTAGGATCCGGCAATATGTCCCGCTTGGGAACTTCACGACGACGTGGCATTTCGATTCCTTTCAATCTTCAGTTGAGTGTGTAGAGCTTTGCTCCTGCACCCTCGCGGACAGCCATCATAGCTAACCACTTACTCGGCCCATTGGGGACCGACACCTGTTTCATCCGGCCTAAGCCTGACGAAATTATTTCTTTGTAGCTTTAGCGCGCTTGGTACCGTACTTCGAACGCGATTGCTTACGATCCTTGACGCCTTGAGTATCCAATGCACCGCGAACCATGTGGTAACGCACACCCGGCAAATCTTTTACACGGCCGCCGCGTAACAACACGACGCTATGCTCTTGCAGGTTATGGCCTTCACCGCCGATGTACGAAATAACTTCGAAACCGTTGGTCAAGCGTACCTTGGCAACTTTACGCAGAGCCGAGTTTGGCTTCTTTGGAGTTGTCGTATAAACACGGGTACATACTCCGCGTTTTTGCGGGCTATTTTCCAGCGCCGGCGATTTGCTTTTTACAACAGCAGATACGCGTGGCTGGCGAATCAATTGATTGATGGTTGGCATCGTTTTTTATCCAACAAAATTACGACGTTAATAACAACAATCCCGAAATCGGTTGTCCGGGATTGGACAGATACTTGCACGAAAAACCCGCGCAGTTCGATTTGGCAATAAAGGAGAAACGCACCACAGCAGGCGTAAGCACACTAAAGAACGTCGAAACCAGTAAAACTTAGAATCGAGAACCCGCGAGTATATCGGCATGAGGCGTTTAGGTCAAGTCTTGCACTACTATATGCATGGGTGTGCAAACTTTGCAACAACTAACGAAAACAAACGCCATACTTTGCTATATTTCGGCCTGAGTCTCTCCCCTCCGTCTCATTATGAATGAATCCCTGACCTTCGCCCTCAACCGCGAAGGAACAGTCCGACTAGAATCATAAGTAACAAGCTAACAACTGGTAGTTTGGTTGTTTATAGCGCGCAAGTGTGCGGCGTTACGGGATAATAGCTTTTCTCTTTTTCCCGTCATCACAATGCCCTACTTGCTGCGCCGAAATAATCTGTTTGTATTAATTACCTATCTAATGTTGTCATTAGTTCCGTTTGCGCCTTGGCTGTTTGGTCAGATAGTGGTCCGGCCGGGCCGGGTCGTCGCAATCGAATTTATCGCCTGGATTACGGTGTGGGGGATTTTCAAACGCCCAGCAATGTTCCATTGGCTGCTGCTGCCCGCATTTATCGCATTACCCGTCGAGCTTTACTTGCGCAAGTTTTATGGACAAGGTATTTCCACGCATCATTTAGGGATCATTGCAGAGACATCTCCAGCGGAAGCAATTGAATTCCTGGGCAATAAAATCTGGCTGCTGGCATTTTTACTGGTGGTTATCATTTTGTGGTGGGGCCTGAGCTGGATTGCTGCGATCCGAACCCGCGATCTGGACTGGCGTGGCGGCTCACGTGGGATGATTTGTGTGTTGGCTTTGGTGGCATTTGGAATTTGGCTGTACGGTGAACAAGTTGGGATTAAGGCATCCCCGTTCGCGTCGCTAATCGTGTCGCAGCCGCTGAGTAAAAGTTCGCCGCCGGATAGCGCTGCGATCATAGCCGTTACTAAAGATGGCGCAAGTAGCGTCCAGACTCCGATGGCGGGAGCAAGCGACATATCGGACGCGGGCCTCACTTCTGTACCAAAGGAGGCCGTAACCTCAATTAAATTAGGCAAGCTACCGAGCTGGGCAAGCATTCCCTTTCAGGTTGAGCCGTTCGGCGCCACTTGGCCGTTCGGACTGGCGGTGCGCGGATACGATTTTTGGAAAGAGCATCGATATTTAGAGGATTTGCAGCACAAGAATCGCAATTTTGCATTTGTTGCGCATCAGGCGAGTCAGCAAGAAACCCCACAGATCGTTGTCATGGTGATAGGCGAATCATCACGATATGATCGCTGGAGTCTGAATGGTTACGCGCGTGAAACTAATCCGCTATTAAAACAAGAACCAAACCTTGTCAGCTTTTCAGACGTGCTTACCGGGGTCGCCGCGACGCGCTTGTCAGTTCCCGTGATGATTTCACGTAAGCCAATTGCGTATTCTGGTCAACGTGACCGCTCATTCTGGCCGATCGTGACCGCTGCGCCTGCGATGTTGTTACGCGGTTAAATTGTAATGTCTGCGGTCACGATGGGTCGATAGTTTTCTCCTTTTTGCTGGTTTTAGGTCGTTCTGCGCCACGCAGTGAATCGCCGGTCAGTGTCAGCCGATGATTGCGCTGCAGAATGCGGTCCAGGATGGCGTCGGCAATAGTGGCGTCGCCAATCCAGGCATGCCAATGGTCAACAGGAAGTTGACTGGTAATAATCGTCGCTCTGTTTGCCGCCCGGTCGTCAATCATCTCCAGCAAGTCGGAACGGGTCGTGCTGTCGATCGCGCCCATGCCCCAGTCATCAAGTACCAAGACATCGATCTTGGCGAGTTGGAGCAGCCATTTCCCAAAGCTGCCGCTGCCGTGCCGGATGCGTAGTTCTTCCTGTAGACGGGGTACGCGTTGATAAACAGCAGAGTATCCGCGCCGACAGGCGTACTGTGCCAGTGCGCAGGCCAGCCACGATTTGCCAGCACCGGTCGGTCCGGTAATGAGAATGCTGTGGCCAGCACTGACCCAATCTCCCAGCGCCAGACTCATCACTTCACGGCGGTCGATGCCACGCCCCGAGCGGGCATCAATGTCTTCAATCGCCGCTTGTGCGTATTTCAGGTGGGCGTTCTTAAGCAGGCGCAGGAGCTTGCGGTCATTGCGGCAATGGACTTCGCGATCAACCAAGAGTGCCAGACGTTCCTCGAAACTCATCGCCGCCATACTGGCCTGCGTCAATTGTTCCTCCAGTCCGGTCGCTAAGCCATCGAGTTTTAAGGTCCGCAATTGGGCCAGAGTGGTATGCATCATCATCGTTGACATCCTCATTGATAGTAATCAGGGCCACGCACATGGGCATGGTCAGGACTGACCCAATCGCCAACTGGGGCACACGGTGTGCGATCACGGTTATTTTTGAGAATGTCACGGACGTGGCGGTATTGGCAGGCACCGAGCTGTAAGGCCAGCATGCATCCTGCTTCAAGACGTGGCTTGCCGTAGCGCTTGGCCAATGACAGCAGACCAAGACAGGCACGGTAGCCGTGCTCGGGATGTCTGTTCTCGGCCATCAGACGCGTCACCGCCTCCGCTGTCGCCGTACCGATGGTCTGTCCCCAGTGAATCAGTCGCTGTGGCGTCCATTCCAATTGCGCACGATGCGCCACCGGCATATGCAGGGTGTCGGTGGTGAACCCGCCTTCGCCACTGTTGCGCGGATGACTGGCGACACGTTGACCGCGATGCAGGATTTCCACTGTCGTCGCTGTCATCCGGGCTTCCAGCACCTGACCGACCAGGGCTTGCGGCACACTGTAGTGATGGCGGCCGATCTCAACGTGGTAATCGTTATGCACCCTGACAGTCTTGAAATGCGCCATCTCATAACATTGCAATGGCAAAGGCCGTAGCGCCGGGACATCGAGTTGGGCAAACGCACTGGCGCGACTACCGGGTAGCTTCTGAAACGGCTTATCGTTAAGTACGCTCAGCAGCGGTGCGATGGCGACATCGACCTCGTGGACGCTGCTAAATTGCTGATGTCGCAGACGCGCCATGATCCAGCGCTCGACGATCTGCACTGCTGATTCGGCCTTCGCTTTATCCTGAGGATGACGCGGACGGGCTGGCAAGATGGAGGTGCCGTAGTGGCGCGCAAAATCGCGTACGGTGTCGTTACTGCGTGGTTCGTAGCGATTGGCGTCGGCGATCATAGCCTTCGGATTATCGGGAACAATCAACTGCGGTACCCCGCCGAAGAAGCGCAGCGCACGCGCTGTCGAAGTGAGCCAGTCGGCCATCGTCTCACGCGGCGTAGCACAGGCATAGGTGTAGCTCGATGCGCCCAGAGCAGCGACGAAGATGTGGGCACGGCTACCATCAGTGAGACCGATAGTCGGACCAGCATAATCAATGAACAGTTTCTCGCCAGCCCGGTGAATCTGGCGCATAGAGCGTTTGAGCTGTTTGGCAAACTGCCGGTAATTCACGCAGAACTGTGAGTAGGCATAGGTCTGGTGCTGGGCATAATCGGCACGATACTCTTCCCATAGCAACATCAGCGTCATCCCCTTGCGCCGCAGTTCGTGATGCAGCCTGGCGTAATCTGGCTGGACATGGTCTCGGGTCCGTTCTGGCGTGACCAAAAGCCGGTGCGCCAACTCGGTGTCGTCTACATCTTGCACCGCCGACCAGTCCAAACCGGCAACGGCGGCCAGGCCGACATACTTGGTGACGACTCCTTTTGAAATCCCCAGTGCTGCGGCAATCTGCTGGTGCGATAGTTTGGCATCCAGTTTTAAACGTAATACGTCTTTTATCTTACGCATAGTGATCCTTTGTACGGGCACGTTGTCTCCAGACAAACTGGAAGCGTACCCGTTCGGTTGCTCTATGCGTAACATCATCACGGTGCTGTACGACACCATTCCGGTATCGTGACCGATGATTCTGCTATCGTGACCGCCGATTCTGGTCGGGCTTGAAATCGGTCACGATAGACCGGAATGAGCGGTCACGATGCGCCAGAATGGTCGGTCACGATAGACCAGAATCGGTGGTCACGATCGGCCAGAATACCCACCAATCGTACAAAGCTTGCGTGCCGGATTTTCAGAAAAGTCCTTCATCACAGCCTATAAGGAAGCTGGTTTCAAGACCTACTGGATTTCTAACCAAATGTCCTTCGGCAAATTCGATACGCCGATTTCTGTATTCGCCAATGAAGCGAACGTCACACAATTTATCAATCTAGGCGGTTTTACAGATACTTCGAGCTTGGATCAGGCGCTGCTTTCGCCTTTTCAGTCCGCAATTCATGACCCGCATCCAAAAAAACTCATTGTGCTGCATACGCTAGGCAGCCATTGGAATTATAGCCACCGATACCCACAGGCATTCGATAAGTGGCTACCGTCGCTCTACGGCATCTCAAATCCTGCTTATACCAACCTGGGGAACAAGCCAGCGCTCAATAACAGTTACGATAGCTCCGTACTGTATACCGATTGGTTTTTAGAGCAGGTCATTAAGACGCTCAAATCTACTAACCAGCTGACGGCCATGATGTATTTTTCTGACCATGGGGAGACTTTATACGATGGCAGTTGCAAGATCGCTTTCCACGGACACAATACGCAGTTCGAGTTCCATATTCCAGGTCTGATGTGGTATTCAGATGCGTACAAAGTTGCGTACCCAGAAAAAGTAGCGCAATTGATACGTCATAAACGTGCCCGCATCAACACTGAAAATGTGTTTCATTCCTTATTGGATTTGTCGGATATCCGATACCCGGACGAACATCTGGAAAGGAGTTTCCTCAGCAGTAAGCTGCGTCCTCAGAAGCGCTATGTGGACAGTTATGGCTGGTCTGACTACGACAACTCGACCTTTAAAGGCGATTGCAGAGAAGTGAAAGACAACGGCAAGCCCTTAGTGCAATTGAAAGATTAATGGAGGGCTAAACAACGCAGTCGGTCGCCTCGTATTTTTTGAATTAAATGCGCAAAGGGCTTAAAGTATAAGAAGTGAATAAGTCTCTTTTACCCCGAATAGAGGACTCTGTAATCCTACTTTTACCATCGTCCTAGCCAAATACCCGCTCCGCATCAACCTACCGGCCCAACGGCATAAATGGGGCATTGCAGCGTCTTTCCACCTCCACGATACTTGACCACCAGCGGTCGGAAAACCAGAGAAGTTAGCCACAACTTCACAGCCCCACTTTTCTATTCCGGTACAGCGCAAGAAACACCGTTGGGTACGCACAAATAAAAACGGCACCGAAGAATATCTTCGGTGCCGTTTTCTATTGAAACGATGCTAACGAATTAAGCTTCGCCGTCAGTCGTTCCCAGTGTTTCCGCTGCGTGCACTTCCGCTTCAGCCTGAAGGTTACGCGCCTGTTGCTCAGATTGCAGCAACGCAGTGCGCTCTTCCGCTTCCCACGTGTCTTTTTCCTTACGTGCACGGTGGAATGCCAGACCCGTACCAGCCGGGATCAGACGACCAACAATGACGTTCTCTTTCAGACCGCGCAGACCATCGCGTTTGCCCATGATCGCAGCCTCAGTCAGGACACGAGTAGTCTCCTGGAACGATGCTGCCGAAATGAACGAGTCGGTCGACAACGATGCTTTGGTAATACCCAACAATACGTTTTCGTAAGTTGCTGGAATCTTGCCGGAAGCAATCACGCGATCGTTCTCATCGAGCAACTCTGAACGCTCAACTTGTTCACCAGTGATGTAATTAGCATCGCCAGCATCAACAATTTGCACGCGACGCAACATCTGACGAACGATTACTTCGATGTGTTTGTCATTGATCTTCACGCCCTGCAGACGATACACATCCTGCACTTCGTCAACGATGTAACGCGCCAATGCTTCAATACCCAGCAAGCGCAGAATGTCTTGTGGATCGGCTGGGCCGTCAACAATCATTTCACCCTTGTTCACCACTTGACCATCATGGACCAGCACTTGTTTGTCCTTAGTAATCAAGAACTCATGCTTGTTGCCGTCCATGTCTGTGATTTCCAGACGTTGTTTACCCTTGGTTTCTTTACCGAATGCCACGGTACCGGTAACCTCAGCCAACATACCAGCATCTTTCGGTGAACGCGCTTCAAACAACTCAGCAACACGCGGCAGACCACCGGTAATGTCACGTGTTTTTTGCGATTCAGTCGGGATACGCGCCAGTACTTCACCAACGTGTACTTGCTGACCATCTTTCACGGTAATCAGCGCACCGACCTGGAAACCAATCGTCACAGCGTGTTCAGTGCCGGATATCTTCACTTCTTGTTCTTGTTCATTCAGCAATTTAACTTGCGGACGAACAGTTTTAGTCACAGAGCCACGACGCTTGGCATCGATAACAACCAATGTCGACAGACCGGTTACTTCATCGATCTGACGTGCAACGGTTGAACCTTCTTCAACGTTTTCGAACTTCACAGTACCGGTGTACTCGGTAATGATCGGACGTGTCAGCGGATCCCACGTTGCCAATGTTGCACCAGCCTTGATCGTCATACCGTCATTAACGATCATCGTTGCGCCGTAAGGCACTTTATGACGTTCACGCTCACGACCATGGTCATCAGTAATCAACACTTCGCCGGAACGGGAAATAACGATTAGCTCGCCCTTACCGTTAGTGACGTAACGCATGGTTGCCGTAAAGCGCACCACACCGTTCGACTTGGCTTCAACACTAGACGCGACAGCTGCACGCGATGCCGCTCCACCAATGTGGAACGTACGCATCGTCAGCTGGGTACCTGGCTCACCAATCGACTGCGCCGCGATCACTCCGACTGCTTCACCGGCGTTAACCAATGAACCACGTCCCAGATCCCGACCGTAACATTGTGCGCACAGGCCATAGCGTGTGTCACAAGTCAGCGGCGTGCGAACTTTCACTTCGTCAATACCCAGACGTTCGATTTCTTCGACGGAGTCTTCGTCAAGCAATGTACCGGATTCGTACAACGTTGCCTGCGTTTCAGGATTCACGATGTCATTCGCAGCAACACGGCCAAGGATACGGTCACGCAACGCTTCGATCACTTCACCGCCCTCAACCATCGCCTTCATGACTGCACCGTTTGACGTGCCGCAATCATCTTCGATCACAACCAAATCTTGGGTCACGTCAACCAGACGACGCGTCAGGTAACCCGAGTTTGCTGTCTTCAACGCAGTATCTGCCAAGCCTTTACGCGCACCATGGGTGGAAATAAAGTACTGCAAAACGTTCAGACCTTCGCGGAAGTTCGCGGTAATCGGCGTTTCGATAATCGAACCATCCGGTTTTGCCATCAAACCACGCATACCAGCCAACTGACGAATCTGTGCTGCGGAACCACGTGCACCGGAGTCGGCCATCATGTAAATGGCGTTGAACGACTCTTGCGTACCTTGGGTGCCGTCGCGGCGAACGACGTCTTCAACCTTCAGCTGTTCCATCATGGCTTTACCGACGTCATCACCGGCTTTGCCCCAGATATCAACCACTTTGTTATAGCGCTCGCCAGCAGTAACCAAACCGGACGAATATTGCTGTTCGATCTGTTTGACTTCTTGTTCTGCAGTAGCGATCAATGTCACTTTTTGTGGCGGGACCAACATGTCGTCCACGCAGATCGAGATACCGGCACGCGTCGCCAAACGGAAACCCGACTGCATCAGTTGATCGGCAAAGACAACGGTCGCACGCAAACCACACTTACGGAACGAAGTGTTGATCAGCTTTGAAATTTCTTTTTTCTTCAACGCACGGTTCAGAACGGTGAATGGCAGACCCTTAGGCAGAATTTCTGACAGGATCGCACGGCCAACGGTCGTTTCGTAACGCTTGATGGTCTTGACGAACTCGCCCGTGACCAAGTCCTTCGGATACTCGGTAATACGGACGGTGACACGGGTTGTCAGTTCGACTTCCTTGTTGTCATACGCACGGATCGCCTCTGAAACATCCGGGAACATCATGCCTTCGTTCTTACCGTTGATCTGTTCGCGAGTAGCGTAGTACAGACCCAGCACGATATCTTGCGAAGGAACGATCGACGGTTCGCCGTTCGATGGGAACAGAATGTTGTTCGACGCCAGCATCAGCGTACGTGCCTCCATCTGTGCTTCGATCGACAGTGGAACGTGGACCGCCATTTGGTCACCGTCAAAGTCGGCGTTAAACGCAGCGCAGACCAATGGATGCAGCTGAATCGCTTTACCTTCGATCAGGACCGGCTCAAACGCCTGGATACCCAAACGATGCAATGTAGGCGCGCGGTTCAACATGACCGGATGTTCACGGATCACTTCTTCCAGAATATCCCACACCACGGAAGTTTGATTTTCAACTTCCTTCTTGGCTGCCTTGATGGTGCTTGCAATGCCCATTACTTCAAGTTTGTTAAAAATGAATGGCTTGAATAGTTCCAAGGCCATCAATTTCGGCAAACCGCACTGATGCAATTTCAGTTGTGGACCAACCACGATCACTGAACGACCAGAGTAATCGACGCGCTTACCCAACAAGTTTTGACGGAAACGACCGCCCTTACCCTTAATCATCTCAGCCAATGACTTCAGCGGACGCTTGTTGGCGCCAGTCATTGCCTTACCGCGACGACCGTTATCCAGCAACGAATCGACAGCTTCCTGCAACATCCGTTTTTCATTACGCGTAATGATTTCCGGCGCGCGCAATTCCATCAGGCGCTTTAGACGATTGTTACGGTTGATGACGCGACGATAAAGATCGTTCAGATCAGAAGTGGCGAAACGACCACCATCCAGCGGTACCAGCGGACGCAATTCTGGCGGCAGCACTGGCAACACTTCCATGATCATCCAGTCCGGCTTAATACCCGAACGCTGGAATGCTTCCAGCACTTTTAGACGCTTGGAATATTTCTTGATTTTGGCTTCTGACTTGGAATCTTTCAAGTCTTGACGCAAAGTTTCAGCTTCGCGATCAATATCGATCGCGCGCAGCAATTCACGGATACCTTCGGCGCCCATGAATGCCGTGAAGTCATCACCGTATTCTTCGTATTTAGCTGCGTAGTCGTCTTCCGACATAATCTGGCAACGCTTCAGCGGCGTCATGCCTGGATCAGTAATAACGTACGCTTCAAAATAGAGAACGCGTTCGATATCCCGCAACGTCATGTCGAGGACCATACCCAGACGTGACGGCAACGATTTCAGGAACCAGATATGTGCAGTTGGCGATGCCAATTCAATGTGGCCCATGCGCTCACGACGCACTTTTGCCAGCGTGACTTCAACACCACACTTTTCGCAGATTACACCGCGATGCTTCAGACGCTTGTACTTACCACACAGGCATTCGTAGTCTTTGATTGGGCCAAAAATCTTGGCGCAAAACAGACCATCGCGCTCAGGCTTAAAGGTACGATAGTTGATGGTTTCTGGCTTTTTTACTTCGCCATAAGACCATGAACGGATTTTATCTGGCGACGCGAGGCCAATTTTGATTGCGTCGAACTGTTCATTTTGCTGAACTTGCTTGAATAAATCGAGCAGTGCTTTCATGTATCACTCCAGGTTGGCGTGAAAAAACTAAATTCTTTTATTAGTACGGTGGGCTGTTTCTCTCATTATTCACAAATGAGGGGGCAACTTTCACCGACCTTTTAGCTGCTAGTTGAATCAGTTGTGGGACAGGGTCATTTGGCGCCTATTTTAGTAGTCAGCCGCATAAACCCTGTCCCACAATGGATCAAAATCGAAACCGCTTTAGTCGCGATCGAGATCCATATCAATACCTAGCGAACGGATTTCTTTCAACAGCACGTTGAAAGATTCCGGCATACCGGCTTCGATAACATGGTCACCCTTGACCAGGTTTTCATAGACCTTAGTACGACCGTTCACGTCGTCTGATTTAACTGTCAGCATTTCTTGCAGTACATACGATGCGCCGTACGCTTCCAATGCCCACACTTCCATCTCACCGAAGCGCTGTCCACCGAATTGCGCTTTACCACCCAACGGTTGCTGAGTAACCAGCGAGTAAGGACCGGTGGAACGTGCATGCATCTTGTCGTCGACCAGATGGTGCAGTTTCAGGTAATGCATATAGCCAACGGTGACACTACGCTCAAACGCTTCACCAGTACGACCGTCATACATCGTGACCTGATTCTTCGATGGCGTCATGCCAAGTTGCTTAGCAACGGCATCTGGATAAGCCAGATTCAACATACGGTTGATTTCGGCTTCGTTTGCACCATCAAATACCGGCGTTGCGAAAGTCACACCTTTTTTCAGATTCGCGGCCAAACGCAATATCTCGTCGTCGCTCATGCTGTCCAGATCTTCAACTTTGCCCGATTCGTTATAAATCGTGTTGAGGAACTGACGCAACTCGGCAATTGCAGTTTGCGCCTTCAGCATTTCGCCAATACGCAGACCCAGACCCTTTGCAGCCCAACCCAAATGGACTTCCAGAACCTGACCGATGTTCATCCTTGACGGAACGCCCAGCGGGTTCAATACGATGTCAGCTGGCGTACCATCGGCCATATGCGGCATGTCTTCGATAGGCAGAATGCGTGAAACCACACCCTTGTTACCATGACGACCCGCCATCTTGTCACCAGGTTGCAGACGACGCTTAACAGCCAGGTAAACCTTGACCATTTTTTGCACGCCAGGCTGCAACTCATCGCCTTGAGTCAGCTTCTTACGCTTTTCTTCGAATGCCAGATCAAACTGATGACGTTTCTCGGCGATCGATTCTTTGATCGCTTCCAGCGCGATAGCAGTCGGATCGTCCGATGGACGGATATCAAACCAATGGTATTTATCCAGGTCAGCCAAGTATTCCTTGGTCAACTTGGCGCCTTTGGCCAATTTCTTAGGACCACCATTGACGACCTTGCCGATCAACATACGCTCTAGACGTTCAAAGGCATCGCCTTCAACAATCCGCAACTGATCGTTCAGGTCGAGACGATAGCGCTTCAGTTCGTCATCGATAATTTGCTGCGCACGTTTGTCGCGCACAATACCTTCGCGTGTAAATACTTGCACGTCGATAACGGTACCGACCATGCCCGATGGCACGCGCAACGAAGTATCTTTTACGTCTGACGCTTTTTCACCAAAAATCGCACGCAGCAGTTTTTCTTCTGGTGTTAGTTGCGTTTCACCTTTAGGTGTAACTTTACCAACCAATGTATCGCCAGCTTCAACTTCTGCACCGATATAAACAATCCCTGCTTCATCCAGACGCGCTAGCTGATTTTCGGCCAGGTTCGAGATGTCACGCGTGATTTCTTCGGCGCCCAGCTTGGTATCACGTGCCACAACCGATAACTCTTCGATATGGATCGACGTGTAACGATCATCAGCAACAACTTTTTCAGAGATCAGAATCGAATCTTCGAAGTTATAACCGTTCCATGGCATAAATGCCACGAGCATGTTTTGACCAAGAGCCAACTCACCCAGGTCAGTCGATGCACCATCAGCGATAACGTCAAGCTTAGCAACGCGATCACCGACTTCAACGATAGGCCGCTGATTGATGTTGGTGTTTTGATTCGAGCGGGTGTATTTGATCAGGTTGTAAATATCAACACCGACTTCACCAGCCAACGCTTCTTCATCATTGACCCGAATCACCACACGGCCAGCATCGACGTAATCCACAATACCGCCGCGCAACGCTTGCACCGTAGTGCCAGAGTCAATCGCCACAGTACGTTCGATACCGGTACCAACCAGTGCCGTTTCCGGACGCAAGCAAGGAACTGCCTGACGCTGCATGTTGGCGCCCATCAACGCACGGTTCGCATCATCGTGTTCCAGGAATGGAATCAACGAAGCCGCTACCGAAACCACCTGACCGGTTGCCACGTCCATGTATTGAACACGTTCGGGCGATACCAGAATTGTTTCACCCGCTTCACGCGCCGAAACCAATTCATCCGACAACTTGCCCGATTTGTCGATGGTCGCATTCGCCTGAGCGATGATGTAACGACCTTCTTCAATCGCGGACAGGAAATCGACTTGTTCAGTGATTTTGCTGTCAACAACCTTGCGGTATGGTGTTTCAAGGAAACCGTACTCATTCAAACGCGCATACAACGCCAAGGAGTTGATCAGTCCAATGTTTGGACCTTCCGGTGTCTCAATCGGGCACACACGACCATAGTGAGTTGGATGCACGTCACGGACTTCAAAACCAGCACGTTCACGCGTCAAACCACCGGGTCCAAGTGCCGAAATACGGCGCTTGTGGGTGATTTCCGACAGCGGATTGGTTTGATCCATAAACTGCGACAATTGCGACGAGCCAAAGAACTCACGAATTGCGGCCGAAATCGGCTTGGAGTTGATCAGATCATGCGGCATCAAATTATCAGCTTCAGCTTGGCCCAAACGTTCCTTGACCGCGCGCTCAACCCGTACCAAACCAGCACGAAATTGATTTTCTGCCAATTCACCGACGCAACGCACACGACGATTACCTAAGTGATCGATGTCATCGACTTCGCCGCGACCATTGCGCAACTCAACCAAGATCTTAATGACAGCTAACACGTCTTCGTTCGACAGCGTCATCGCACCGGTCAACTCATCACGACCAATACGACGATTGAACTTCATACGACCAACAGCCGACAGATCATAACGATCTTCGTTGTAGAACAGCCCGTTGAACAACGCTTCAACTGAATCTTCAGTTGGCGGCTCACCAGGACGCATCATGCGATAGATAGCAACTTTAGCCGCCATCTGATCGTTAGTGTCGTCGCTACGCAGCGTTTGCGATATGTATCCACCTTGGTCCAGATCATTGGTGTACAACGTCTGGATAGCAGCAATATCAGCTTCGCGTAACTTGGCCAGCAACTCTTCAGTCAACTCGTCGTTCGCGTTAGCAACTACTTCGCCGGTATCTTCATCGATGATGTTGCGCGCCAAAACGCGGCCCAACAAATAATCTTCTGGAACCGAGATATTCTTAATACCAGCAGCTTCGATGTCGCGAACATGCTTCGAATTGATACGCTTGTCTTTGGCGACCAATGCGTTGCCAGCTTTATCAACGATATCGAAACGCGCAACTTCACCACGCAAGCGCTCAGCAACGAACTCCATCTCTGCGCCTTCATTGCGCAATGCGAAATTGTCGAATACAAAGAAGTTAGCCAGAATCTGCTCGACCGACATACCAATTGCTTTTAGCAGGATCGTGACAGGCATCTTACGACGACGGTCGACACGGAAGAACAAGATGTCTTTAGGATCGAATTCGAAGTCAAGCCATGAACCACGGTAAGGAATGATACGGGCCGAGAATAACAACTTACCGGACGAGTGCGTTTTGCCGCGGTCATGTTCAAAGAACACACCAGGCGAACGATGCAACTGCGACACGATGACACGTTCAGTACCATTAATCACAAACGAGCCAGTAGTTGTCATCAAAGGCAATTCGCCCATGTAAACTTCTTGCTCTTTCATTTCTTTAACAACCGGTTTAGTTGGAGATTCTTTATCAAGAATAACCAATCGCACCTTGGCACGCAGAGGCGACGCGAACGTCAATCCACGTTGTTGACATTCCTTGACATCGAACGGTGGATCACCGAGGACGTACGACAGGAATTCGAGACGCGCAAATCCATTGTGCGAAACGATAGGAAAAATGGACGAGAAGGCAGATTGCAAGCCCTCGTTTTTGCGTTGAGACGGTACTTTGTCTTGCTGCAAAAAGCCCAGATACGACTCGAGCTGGGTCGCCAGCAGGAACGGAACTTGATGAACATTCGCACGTTTCGCAAAAGATTTGCGAATGCGTTTTTTCTCAGTAAATGAGTAATGCATGGACACTCCGTGAGTGACAGGAAGGATAGAGAATTCAGGATTCGATAAGTTAGATAGATATATCTCCCGGCTAACCAAATTGATTAACCGTTAAGACAAACTATAAAACCCAACAGCTACGAAACCTCAAGTCTCAGCCCTTCGAGCTTGGCTGCAAAAAGAACGCTATAAACCGGTCAAGAGCTAACCTGGTTCAACGAGTAAAACTTATAACAACAATAAAATTGAAAACGACAAAGGAGCCAAAGCCGAACCCCCACTTTCGGGGGATTCTGCACTTTGACTCCTGCACCTCCTTGACGGAGGCGCACTGTGAAATCAGAATTACTTGATTTCCGCTTTCGCGCCAGCTTCAACCAATTTCTTCTGCGCGGCTTCAGCATCTGCTTTAGAGACAGCTTCTTTAACTGGCTTCGGTGCGCCGTCAACCAGGTCTTTAGCTTCTTTCAAGCCCAGACCAGTGATTTCACGAACTGCCTTAATTACGCCAACTTTGTTCGCGCCGAATTCAGTCAGGATAACTGTGAATTCAGTTTGCTCTTCAGCAGCAGCAGCGCCACCGCCAGCAGCGCCGCCAGCAACAGCAACAGCTGCAGCCGAAACGCCAAACTTCTCTTCGAATGCCTTAACCAGGTCATTCAATTCCAAAACGGTCAGGGCGCCAACTGCGTCCAGGATTGCGTCTTTGTCAAGTGCCATGTGAAACTCCTAAATTTATTTGATAACAACATCTAATTAGTACTAACGCTGAAAAAAGCGTCGAAATGCACCTTAACTATGAAATTAAGCGGCTACTTCTTCGACTGCAACTTCGCCGGCAACAACGCCAGCGTCGGCTTCTTTTTTCGCTGCCAAAGCAGCCAAACCACGCACAAATCCGGATATCGGAGCTTGCATCATGCCCACAACCTGGGCCAGCAGAACTTCACGACTTGGGATATTTGCCAACGCTACGACAGCCGCTTTATCAAGCGATTTGCCAGCGAAGTTACCCGCTTTGAGGACCAGTTTGTCGTTGGTTTTTGCAAAGTCAGCAAGGACTTTAGCAGCAGCAACGGCATCAACCGAGATCGAATAGATCAACGGACCGGTCATTTCGTTTGCGAGTTCAGCAAAAGCGGTACCTTCAACGGCACGACGTGCTAATGTATTTTTCAATACACGCAAGTACACCCCTTGGGTACGCGCATTGGCGCGCAGTTGCGTCAAGTGACTAACCTGGATGCCACGGTATTCGGCCAAGACGATAGTCTGCGCAGCTTTCACTTTTGCAGAAACTTCGGCTACAACGGCCTTTTTGTCATTCAGATTGAGACTCAAGATCAACCTCCATAAATGATGCTCAGTAACAACATAGCCGCAAGTGGCTACTCACCTCACATCGGTTCGAACACGGCGTCCGAAGTTAGGAGTTCAGTACCAGGGCGCTATAAATAACGCAGCAGTGTTGAGACTACAAAACTTGTTCGGGTGCACCATCTGCGCTGGGGTCCAGACAACTTAACATCATCTGACATTTTAACTTTGTGCATAAACCTGCATGCACGCCGCCCAACGGTCTTTGATTGTCTAAACCGCCATCATCGTTGACGATGACGATCTAGCCCAAAGATTTGCCTTAATCACCAGCGCTAGTACAAGTTGTACCTTCGCGGCGCCATAAGGACTTGATTCAGTAATTAAGCAACCAAGCTTGCTTGCTCAACGCGGATACCAGCACCCATCGTTGAAGACAGCGAAACCTTGCGCAGGTAAACACCTTTGCTGGTTGTTGGCTTAGCTTTAGCTAATGCATCGATCAGTGCCAACAGGTTCGATTTCAGATCAGCATCGCTGAACGATTTACGACCGATTGTTGCGTGAATGATACCGCCTTTGTCGGTACGGTATTGCACTTGACCAGCTTTCGCATTTTTAACTGCAGTAGCAACGTCAGGAGTAACAGTACCGACTTTTGGGTTAGGCATCAGGCCACGTGGCCCTAGGATTTGACCCAGAGTACCAACGATACGCATTGTGTCTGGCGAAGCGATAACGATATCGAAAGGCATGTTACCGGCTTTAATTTGCTCAGCCAGGTCTTCCATACCAACAATATCTGCACCCGCTGCTTTAGCTTGTTCAGCTTTTTCGCCTGAGGCAAAAACAGCAACACGAACACTCTTGCCTGTACCAGCTGGTAATACGACGGAGCCACGGACAACTTGATCCGATTTCTTTGCATCAACGCCCAATTGGACGGAGACATCGATTGACTCATTGAATTTAGCAGTTGCGCATTCTTTGATCAAAACAATGGCGTTATCGAATGGATAAGCCTTGGTGCTGTCAATTTTTGCTTTGATTGCTTTTACGCGTTTAGTTAACTTAGCCATTACAGACCCTCTACCGTGATGCCCATCGAACGAGCGGAACCGGCGATAGTACGCACGGCAGCTTCCAGATCAGCACCAGTGAGGTCGGGCTTCTTCTGAGTAGCGATATCTTCTGCTTGTTGACGAGTAATCGAGCCGACCTTATCGGTATGCGGCTTAGCCGAACCCTTAGTGATACCAGCTGCTTTTTTGATCAAAATAGTTGCAGGAGGCGTCTTCATGATGAACGTGAAGGACTTATCCGCAAATGCTGTGATCACAACTGGAATTGGCAGACCTGGCTCAACACCTTGAGTCTGGGCGTTAAACGCTTTGCAGAACTCCATAATGTTAAGACCGCGCTGACCCAGTGCTGGACCGATCGGAGGGGACGGGTTTGCTTTACCAGCTGGAACTTGCAGCTTGATAAAACCAATAATTTTCTTTGCCATGATGGCTCCTACGTTGGTTGAGTGTTAGCGCCTTTTCGCTCAGTTGCCTGACCTAATTGGGCTCCTCTCTTACTAATAACAGCGAATTGACAAGTTCTTCGAACTTACTGCGCTTCGCTGGGCGCATCCTAAAATTTCTCTAATACTCACTTCTGTATTACTAATTCTTTGCTTCCGAGCCCTGCATTCCTTGCGACGATTAACAACATTCGACTCAAAAATTAAACTTTTTCGACCTGCCCAAATTCCAGCTCGACCGGTGTGGCACGACCAAAAATGGTGACCGTCACGCGCACGCGCGATTTTTCGTAGTTCACTTCTTCAACGTTACCGTTGAAATCTGTAAACGGACCATCTTTAATACGCACTAACTCGCCGACTTCATACAATACCTTTGGACGCGGCTTCTCGACACCATCTTGCATTTGCTGCATGATTTTGTCGACTTCGTGCTGTGGAATTGGAGTCGGCTTGTTTGACTTGCCACCAATAAAACCGGTAACTTTATTCGTATTCTTGACCAAATGCCATGTTTCGTCAGTCATTTCCATTTCAACCAGAACATAGCCAGGAAAGAAGCGACGCTCGGTGACAGATTTTTGACCGTTCTTGACTTCAATTACTTCTTCAGTTGGCACCAAAATCTGGCCAAACTGATCTTGCATACCGGCACGTTCAGCACGCTCGGTGAGCGCACGCATGACGCTTTTTTCCATACCAGAATAGGCGTGCACAACATACCAGCGCTTCTTGCCCATAGGCGCAGACGCCGGTGTCGTTACATCGACCGGCGTTGCTTGTGCGTCGTCTTGTGTGCTTTCGCTCATTATTATTTCCAACCCAGAATCACGTCGTACAACAAAACCTCGAGGAGCTTATCGGTGCCCCATAGGAAAATTGCCATCACCAGAACAAAGACAAATACGATTGCAGTAATTTGCATCGCTTCTTTGCGGGTAGGCCAGACCACCTTTTTAGTTTCGCGTATAGCTTCTTTCGCGAAACTCAGAAAACCACGACCTTGCGTCGAGGTCCATGCCAAGGCAATCGCCACAAGCAAACCGGCGACCAAAACGCTTGCACGTACCAAGCTTGGCTTGTCCGACAAAAAATAAAAGCCGACTATGCCGGCAACGACAGCTAATACTGCCAATACTACTTTGAGCTTGTCGCCGGATGGGCTGACTGTTTGCACAGGGTGGTTAGACATACTTGGATTTATACTTTCAGTACCCTACACCTAAATCGGTGGCAGGGGCGGAGGGCATCGAACCCCCAACCTCCGGTTTTGGAGACCGGCGCTCTGCCAATTGAGCTACACCCCTAACGCTTAACATTACCATGAGTTATCTGGCTTCTTAACTCACTCTAGACTCTACTACTCACTACTTTTACAACCACTATTTGCTGAGACATCAACGCCGCAAGACGGATAAATCCAGAATTGCGGCGCGTTCAGCTAACTTATTGTGGATCTGGCAGGATCTTGGCAACAACACCCGCGCCAACTGTACGACCACCTTCACGAATAGCGAAGCGCAAGCCTTCTTCCATCGCGATTGGGTTGATCAACATCACAGTGATCGACACGTTATCGCCCGGCATGACCATTTCTTTGCCTTCTGGCAAAGCGATCGAACCAGTGACGTCCGTGGTACGGAAATAGAACTGTGGACGATAGTTGTTGAAGAACGGTGTATGACGGCCGCCTTCATCTTTCGACAACACATAGATCTCGCCAGTGAAATGCTTGTGTGGCTTGATCGAACCTGGCTTGGCCAAGACTTGACCACGCTCAACGTCTTCACGCTTGGTACCGCGCAACAACACACCGACGTTATCGCCAGCTTGACCTTGGTCTAGCAACTTACGGAACATTTCAACACCAGTACAGGTCGTTTTTTGTGTGTCGCGGATGCCGATGATTTCCAGCTCTTCGCCAACTTTCACAATACCACGCTCAATACGACCAGTCACAACAGTACCGCGACCGGAGATCGAGAATACGTCTTCCACTGGCAGCAAGAAAGCACCGTCAACTGCGCGCTCCGGGGTTGGAATGTAGCTATCCAACGCATCGGCCAGTTTCATGATCGCTTCTTCGCCCAACGGACCTGTGTCGCCTTCCAGCGCCAGCTTCGCTGAACCCTGGATGATTGGCAGATCGTCGCCTGGGAAATCGTACTTGCTCAATAACTCACGCACTTCCATTTCAACCAGCTCGAGCAACTCAGCGTCGTCAACCATGTCTACTTTATTCAGAAACACAATGACGTATGGCACACCAACTTGACGCGCCAACAGGATGTGCTCACGCGTTTGCGGCATTGGACCATCAGCAGCAGAACAAACCAGAATCGCACCGTCCATCTGAGCAGCACCAGTAATCATGTTTTTAACATAATCAGCATGGCCTGGGCAGTCAACGTGCGCGTAATGGCGATTCGCTGTTTCGTATTCTACGTGCGAAGTATTAATAGTAATACCGCGTGCACGCTCTTCCGGGGCAGAGTCAATCGTGCTGAAATCGCGCATGTCGCCGCCGAATTTCTTGGTCAGCACTTTAGAAATCGCCGCAGTCAGTGTAGTTTTACCATGATCAACGTGGCCAATCGTACCCACATTCACGTGCGGCTTGGTCCGCTCAAATTTACTTTTTGCCATCTTGGAACTCCTAAAGATTTGATGAGAATGTTCAGGCACGCGCCCGACTGCATTGCATTGAATACTACGATTGACTAATCCAGAGAACACAGCGCTAACTTCACACTGATTCGGGCACTGCAAACAAACTGTATAGCTGGTGCCCTTGACGTGGATCGAACACGTGGCCTCTCCCTTACCAAGGGAGTGCTCTACCACTGAGCTACAAGGGCTATGCTGCCCGTACACCGAAAACTCACAGTGGCACGTTCAACTTATAAACTTGAAAACCATTTACTTGCAACTCATGTACTACTAAATCTGTAATGCCAAACTTTTTACTGAACTGGAGCGGGTGAAGGGAATCGAACCCTCGTCGTAAGCTTGGAAGGCTTCTGCTCTACCATTGAGCTACACCCGCGAGATCATTTCTTCAACCACAACATTTTTACTTACTCTGCACAACAGTACTACTTCACTATTTCCGGCAATGGTGGAGGGGGCTGGATTCGAACCAGCGTACTCGCAAGAGGGCAGATTTACAGTCTGCTGCCATTAACCACTCGACCACCCCTCCGCACGGAATCCAAAACTATAGTGAAACTTCCTGACTTTGTCAACCACTACCGATAATTTCTTATGAATTAGTTTCATAATGCATTAAACAGCTTTATCGCTGAAAGCCAAGCCCAACAGTATACAACGAAGATTTTCAAATAGACAAGCGCTACATCAAAATATAATGATATTTCTTGCGAATGTGTATTTTAGAAACGCGTTTCCCGCGCTGCCCGCAAAAATCCATCCAATATTGGCGTGCAATCGAGCAATTCTGGACCACCTGCACGGTGGAATTCGGGATGCCATTGCAAACCCATGACAAAAGGTGCTTTGCGATAGCGGATAGCCTCTGTGATGTTATCTACGCCGGACACTGCCTCAACGGAGAGATCGCGACCAAGATCCTTAACTGCCTGGTGATGAATTGAATTCACCACCCACTCTTTGCGCGTATCACTGTCCGACGCAAATAGGGCCGCCAGCGACGATCCCGGTGGAAACTGGATCGCGTGATGTAGACGATCATATTCATCGTTCACATGGGCGATCGAGGTCGGGACGTCGGTAGCGATGTCCTGATACAAGGTCCCGCCCAACGCGACATTGATTAGTTGACAACCACGGCAAATGCCCAGTACTGGCTTGCCTGCCTCTATAAATTCGTGCAGCAACTCGAGCTCATACATGTCACGCACGCGGTCACCACCCCACTCTGGTCTGGTAGCGGCTTCGGCATAGCTTTGCGGCGAAACATCTGCACCACCTTGCAATACTAATCCATCCAGATGCTTGGCATAGTCACGTAGACGAATACTACTAGGATGTACCAGGCCATTGGTGTTCACGGTCGGAATCATGAATACGAGTACGTCGCGCGACATCACCCACTGTGCAATCGATTCTTCAAGATATTGCAATGTCCGTCCGCGTAAACCTTTTGCCCCTTCTTCAGGATGAAATATACGCGCGGAAACGCCAATTTTCAGCGTACGCTGCATCATTCTGCGGCCAGCCTTGTCCGATATTGCTCGGACCCGCGCTGCAATCAATTTCCAGGTTTGCGTCCATGGCGCGTCATCTGCTCGAGCGCCGGAAGTTGCGCTGCCAGCGTGGCCTAAACTGGTATACACCGTCGGTTGTTCCGCCGGCTTAATAATTTTTTCTGCCATGGCGGGAGACGACGCAGTTACTGGCTCAGGAGACGCAGCAAGCGGCTCAGAAGCATTTTCGGATATAACAGGGGGCTCAATAGGAAGGGTAGGTATTGATTCAGAATTTTTCTTATCGGTCATGGTGTCGAAAACTTAAAGTGGAATGTAGGTAGACTATCGCCAGGGCAAAACTATCCGTAGCAGCTAAATTTCGCTAATCCTCGTTATTACATTGCTTTATTACGTTGACCACTCAGCACTTTATTGATACTTCTGGCGATCCATTCGCTTCCGCGCAAACTGGCTCACTGCGCTGGCGCCAGCGATACAATTTTGCCAGCAGGATAAAAAATTATTTACCAAAGTATAGGCCTACTTAGTTTAATTTAGCGCTTGATGCAATATTTAGGCATATAGAACGGTCGATCAAGCGTTACCTCTGCGTTGAGGCCTAAACACGCCTACAACCTCTGGCATCATCGCGGTATCACGATGTTTGATACCATGATTCCACTTGGAACAGCGTCGAGCAACTATCGATCAACGTGGTGCAAATGTCCCACAATAAATTACACATAGCCAATGGAAAAAAGTCTCTTACTCAATGCATTAATCTATTTGGCCGCAGCTGTCGTCGCAGTACCGATTGCCAAGCGCCTAGGACTAGGGGCGGTCCTAGGTTATCTGTTGGCGGGTATGGTAATTGGACCTTGGGGTCTGCGCCTGATCGATGGCGTTGAAGATATTTTGCATTTTTCTGAGTTCGGCGTAGTTCTGCTGCTCTTTTTGATCGGACTGGAACTTGAGCCTAAACGTTTGTGGTCATTGAGGCGGCCAATTTTCGGTTGGGGCGGTACGCAGGTTGGTATCGTCACGCTAGCGCTATTTGGCGCAGCAATCGGCTTTGGTGCTGACTGGAAAACCGCACTCATCGCCTCGCTTGGGTTATCGCTATCATCCACCGCTATCGTGCTCGCCACGCTGTCAGAGCGTAAATTGACAGCCACGCCTGCAGGTTCTGCTGGATTCGCGATACTGTTGTTTCAGGATATTGCCGCGATTCCGATGATTGCGATTGTTCCCTTGCTAGGGGTCGCCGCGGTCCAAGGCAGCGATGCCGGTTGGCTGAGCGCTGCTAAGGCTGTTGCTGTAATCGCTACACTGATTTTTGGTGGCCGTTTTTTGGTACGACCTCTGATACGCATGATCGCCAAAACCGGCCTGCGAGAAATTTTCACGGCATTTGCCTTACTCCTGGTGATCGCGACTGGATTACTGATGGAGTGGGTCGGCATGTCGATGGCATTGGGCGCATTTTTAGCTGGTGTTTTGCTGGCCGATTCTGAATACCGACACGCCTTGGAAACCGACCTGGAACCTTTCAAGGGCTTGTTACTTGGCTTGTTTTTTATTGCAGTAGGGATGTCCGTAGATTTCGGCGTATTTCTTGCGCAGCCATGGTTAGTACTCGGCTTGGTCGCAGGTTTTTTACTTATCAAAATAAGCGTGCTATATATCCTCAGCAAGCTATTCAAAATCGCCCGAGCCCAACAATTTTTGTTCGCACTATTGCTATCCCAAGGCGGCGAATTTGCTTTCGTCGTATTTGGTGCGGCTGCCGCAGCCAAGGTCTTCACACAGGAGACTTCCTCACTCCTGGTGGTGGTCGTGGCGCTCTCAATGGTCACCACACCCTTATTGCTAATTTTTTATGACAAGGTCGTCTTGCCGTATTTTGTGTCAACGCGCCAGCGGCCCGATGACGTCATCGACGACAACGAAAATCTTGTCATCATTGCTGGGTTTGGACGCTTCGGACAAATTGTAGGACGCTTGCTGCACGCCAATCAGGTCAGCATGACGGTGCTTGACCATGACCCTGATCAGATCGATTTATTACGTAAATTCGGCTTCAAAGTTTTTTACGGTGACGCTACCCGCATCGATTTGTTACGCACGGCGGGCGTCGCCAAAGCGCGCCTGCTGGTAGTTGCCATTGATGATATTGACGGCAGCTTGCGATTGATCGCTGCAGTTCGACGCGCTTATCCTTTGCTGCCGATTGCGGCGCGTGCACGCAATATTACCCACTATTACGATTTGATGGACCTTGGCGTCACTGTTATTGAGCGCGAAACCTTCGACTCCGCCTTACAACTTGGTCGACAAGCTTTACAACAACTGGGCTTCGGTCCATCGCGCGCGGAGCAAGCTGCGATAAAATTTCGTGCACACAATTTACAAACCGTGCATGATATTTATCCGCATCATAAAGATCAGCAACAGATGGTTTCGTTAGCAAGGCAAGCGCGTGCCGAACTTGAAGAAATGTTCGCGCACGATCAGATGATTCGCAATAACGAAATTGCAATTGGTGGTGAAACAGGCAAGGATCCGGATGCGGACGATGGGCGCGACTGAGTCGCCAACGCAGGCGGAATCAACCTTCACGGCGGATCGGGCGATCTCGCTGCTGCTTAGAACCGACAAACTCGACATCCTTCGCTAGCGCGTTTACACTCAACGCCGCCAGCATTTGGCAGCAGTATTACAAAAAGGCTTCCAATTATGATCACAATTTATCACCATCCTCGCTGCCCGTTTTCGCGCGAAGCACTTCACCTGATCGAAGAAATTTCGGCCCGTGAAAACCTTATCCTCGAGATAATCGACTATCAGCAACTACCGTTGAGTATCCCGCAGCTGATTAACTTGCAAAAGAAATTAGGCCTTCCGATCAGTGCCATGTTGCGCAATCAGGATCCAAAGTACACAAAACTCAAGCTCTCCAAGGCTGACGACTCCCAGCTATTACAAGCACTCGTTGATTATCCAAAATTGCTACAGCGCCCCATCGTGGAATATCAAAATCGTGCCGTCATCGCACAACCATCCGCAGTGGTAGAGACATTATTTGAAACCTCGGGGAAAGCAAAACCCCGGTCAAAATCTGCGGCTGCGGCTGCGGTTACCGTTGCGGATGTGGTCCCGGCACCACCTTCGGCAGAATAAACCGCCTATAAGACGCATGACCAGCAAGCTATCGCGATAACACTTGGACGCCCCTTTTCTACAGAAATCGTGCGAGCAAAAATACGACTGTCGAAATCAGAATCGTCGAGGCAAATGGCAACGAGAATACTTTGCCAAACAGCTTAAATCGGACGTCTCCAGGCAAGCGTCCGATGCCCATTTTTTCTAACCATGGCAGAGCGCTGGACAATACAATTACCGCAAGAAAAATTACTAAAACCCAACGAATCATACCGTTCTTTCAATTGAAGCCACATCTTGATGCCAGCGGCAGGACGGTCTTACGTACAACACCTTAGAACATGATCGACAGCTATGACCAAGCCGCTAAATGCGTTAAGTAAAACAAACAAGTTTGGCAATTTAATTTGAGCCTATCGCTATTTAGGCCCATCAAGCTCGATCACAATTTGTGGCAACGATCATTGCGTCCAAAGCGGGCCGGAAAAATTGCTTGCTTCCCTACAATCAACACCTTAAATAATTCACCCATCTCAGCCGGAGATATTAATTTTTGAACCGCATTCGCCTGAGGTAAATACTGCAAGGCATTTTCCGGCGGGGTCCGCAACAACAATTCGGCAATCCCTGCATCAAGTAGAAAAGCCGCCTGGCAGGTATACCCCAACACATCCATGCCACCATGAATGGCGGCGACGGCCATCGCGGTAAAGTCAACATGGGCCGTCACATCCTGCAAACCCGGCCAATAAAATGGATCTGGGTGTGCGTGGTGACGATAGTGGCACATCAGCGTGCCTTGATCGCGCTGTCCCAAATAATATTCAGCCGCAGGAAATCCATAATCGAGGAATATCGCCACACCACCAGAACCGGCGTTCAACATTGCGGCTACCGAGTGCATAAAACCGATTGCTACCGGATGGACTTCTGTCAAATAGCCAACCGCCAAGTCATCAGCGCCTGGGATTTGCTCCACCAACGATGGATTTGCTAACCGATCAACATAGACGAACTGCGCCTCACCGACTGAATCCGTCACCTCTTCTAAGCCAACTCCGCGCTGCATCCAGGTCTGTTCGCCCCGTACCAGCATCTCAACCGGCATCGCATCCAACACTTCATTACCGATCACCACGCCTGAAAAAGACGCTGGCAACCGATCCAGCCACTGCACTTGCCTAAAGACACTCAGCTTCTGCTCTTGCCGTGCGCGCAACTCGGCCGACAGCTCAACGATGTAATATGCGTCAAGACTAAACCCATTGGCATGCAATTCGGTCAGGATATCAAAGGCCAATTGCCCGGTACCGGCGCCGAACTCCAGCATCTGCGGCGCTAACGTTGCGTCTGTCGCAGTGATCAGTTCTGTGGATAATTGCGCAAGTGTTGCGCCAAAAAGCGGCGTAATCTCCGGTGCGGTTGTAAAATCACCGTCTTTACCCAGTTTTGCTGCGCCACCGCTGTAATAACCGAGGTTTGGTGCGTATAACGCCAACTCCATATAACGAGCGAATGAAATCCAGCCATCATAATGACGGATTTCGGCGGCAATGAGGTTGTGCAGCAAGCGTGACGCGTGCTGCGCTTCGATAGAAGCTTCGGGTAGTTGCAGTTGCATGGCGATATTGTAGGAGATATCACCGGTTTCATAGCAACTTCAATAGCTTTTTTTAAATGCTAACATACTGTCAATTCGCTGCAAATCTTAGCGCAAGCAATGACAAACAAAGACGAATAGTCATCCCGAGCTTGCACGATTTTTGAAACAACTCAGAAAATTATTCGAGAATATTAAAGAAACATACTCGACTTTAATGAATTTTAGCCAATTTTAGTGAATTTTTTCCCCAATGAATTACTCTCCCACACGGCCGCTATTAAACGCCAAAGTAGCACTTGTTACCGACGCCTCGAATCCACTCGGCAGCATCATTTCGCGCGCGCTGGCACAACAAGGGTGGGACCTTGCCCTACATTACGGGGATGCACAGCCACCGGCATTGCTGCTGAAGCTCGTCAAAGAATGCGAAAATCTGGGTCATCGCGTGCATCTCATCAGCGCCGATCTAGCCGATGAAACACAGGTTAAGTCGTTGATCCCACGGATCATTGTCGCCCTTGGAAGCCTAACGTGCGTGGTCAATAACGCAGCCCGTGTTGTGGCTGATGTTGCCGCCGATTTTTCAGCCTCACACCTGGAACGGCATATGCGCACCAATTTAGCCGCGCCAATTCTATTGGCGCAATCGTTGCATGCAACCACTGCTGAAGGAGCGCAAGCGGTGGTCATTAATTTATTAGACCAAAAACTGTTTAATCCCGCACCTGACTTTTTATCTTACACATTGTCAAAAGCGGCACTTCAAAAGGCGACAGACTTGCTGGCCCTGGCGCTGGCACCAAGGGTACGCGTGGTTGGCATTGCCCCGGCGCTCAATCTTGATGCTCCCGGTTTGACTCTCACATTGGACGCTGCCACGACCGCGGATGACTTTGCCGCCAGCATCTGTTTTATCGCCAGTTCGACCGCCGTTACCGGCACCACTTTGCTGATCGACGGCGGCGCGCATTTGCGCGCTCGTTCAGGAAATCGGAATGTCATTGTCCCGACCACAGCATCTGCACTATCGGCGACCTGATTCATGAAAAAATCAGCCAACATCAACCTTATTTTTACTGACTGAAACCATGCCATCTGCGCTCATCCATCCCGATCTTAGCGACTGCCGCCGCCTATTTTTGCGTAACTACGAAGTGCAGATCAATATCGGCGTCTTTGAATTCGAAAAAAAGGCGAACAGCGGGCGCTCATCAGCGTTGATCTGTTTATCCCATTGGCGGTGTCGACACCCAATAATGATCAACTCGATGAAGTTGTCGACTACGACTTCATGCGTAACACTGTCGCGAAACGCATGCAGCAAGGCCATATACATCTCCAAGAGACTTTATGTGATGACCTTGCCAGCGCGTTGCTGGCACATCCCAAGGTACGTGCCGTGCGTGTCATCACCGAAAAACCGGACGCTTATAACGACTGCGATTCAGTTGGCGTCGAAGTATTTCGGATCAAACCGAAAGCATCATTGTTGGAGCCATTATGAATTCCGTATTAAAAACATTTTTCGATCCAAATATGCTGGATCTCATCCCAGCCATACCCCATCTCGCGAGCGCCGTTGCTGAGCAGCCAGCGCCGCCGAGTGCAAAGCAAGTCGAAAAGATCGCCCACGAAAATAACAAGCTGCATAAACGTCTTTGTCGGCAAGTCGGACAAGCCATCGGCGACTTCAACATGATTGAAGACGGCGACAAAATTATGGTGTGTTTATCGGGCGGCAAAGACAGCTACGCGCTGTTGGATATTTTGATCACGTTACGCCAGCGTGCACCGATCAATTTCGAGATCATCGCAGTCAATCTGGATCAAAAGCAGCCGAATTTTCCTGCGCATATACTGCCCGACTACCTGACCAAACTCGGCGTGGCGTTCCACATTGAAAATCAGGATACTTACAGTATCGTCAAGCGCCTGATCCCGGAGGGCAAAACCACTTGCTCGCTATGTTCCCGCCTGCGCCGCGGCATTCTATATCGCGTCGCCACAGAACTGGGTGCCACCAAAGTCGCGCTTGGTCATCATCGTGACGACATCATGGAAACTTTCTTTCTAAACATGTTTTTTGGCGGCAAGTTAAAAAGTATGCCGGCCAAGTTACAGTCAGACGACGGCAAACAAATCGTCATCCGCCCATTGGCCTATGTAAAAGAAGCGGATCTCAGCCGCTACGCTGAAGTGAAACAATTTCCGATCATTCCCTGCGATTTGTGCGGCAGTCAGGAAAATCTGCAGCGCAAACAGATCAAAGGCATGCTGCGTGATTGGGAAAAGAAGCATCCTGGGCGCGTAGATAACATTTTCTCGTCGCTGTCCACCGTCGCGCCCTCGCATCTGATGGATCGCAACCTGTTCGACTTCACCGGACTGAAAGCAACCGGCATTGCCGACCCCAACGGCGATATTGCCTTTGATGATGAGCCATGCGCCGTGCCAACTAATACTGTCTCAAGCATCATTCCGTTGCAAGTTGCCGAATAACTGAATAACCAGTTCGGCAAATCAAACGGCTTATTTTTGACGCTAAACGTTACAAATAAGCCGTTTTCCAACTTTGGATCACTGATTTAACCGATAAACCGTTTATGGCAGTTAAACGCACAATTCACCATCTTGCAAATTTTCAATGGTAGTTGCGAGATCGGACTATATAATCAAAACTCCTGCTGGCATTAAGCAAAGTCGATAAGCGGCCTCAATAAGCTGTATCAATCCGCCATGTCAACGGGACGTGAATTTGTTTTACGGGTGCTCATCTCGCTCTATTAATCATCGGAGAAGAAATTATATGCCCGCTTCCTACACCCTCAAAAGGGACAGCGATGGACAGTTTTATTTTGTGTTGTACGCAGCTAATGGTGAAGTCGTCTTAACCAGCGAAACCTACGCAGCCAAAGCATCTGCAGAAAATGGCATCGCCTCAGTACAAACCAACAGCTCGCATGATGACCGGTACAGCCGAAATCAGGCAGCCAATGGCAAGTTTTACTTCAATCTGAAAGCTGCCAATCATCAAGTCATCGGCCACAGTCTGATGTACAGCACGACCGTTGCCCGCGATGTTGCCATCGCCACGGTAAAGAAAAATGGACCAACGCAATCGGTAGTCAATGACACGTGACGACATAGTCACGTAATGGGCCAGTCAACGTCATCACATAACGGTTTAAAAATACGATTTCCATCGACCTCCGCATAACTTGGCGGATCACTTGATGGTTGTGTGAAGTTAGCTTTCTGTTGCGAGACTGTTGCACAAGAGGCAATAATTATTATTGTATTTGCAACCAACTGTAAGCCGCGTCATCTTTTCTGACGACAATCCGTTCTAGACTGCACAATACTAATTAAGGGCTCACATGAAACATCGATACCTTCATCGTTATGCTGTCCTGGCGTTCACTATTGCAGCCACTCTTACTGTCGCCGGTTGCGTGGTCGCACCGCAACAGCGCGTAGCGCATGAAAATCACATTGTTCAAACACCACCAGCGCCATTATCCGAGGTGATCCCGCCGCCACCTTATCCCGATGCCTATTGGATTGGCGGCCACTGGAAATGGGAAGGTAACCGCTATGTCTGGAACAACGGACACTGGGAACAATCTCGTCAAAATCAAGTGTTTCAGCATCCTTATTGGAGTAACAATGGTGTCGAATGGACCTATCATCCAGGTCGTTGGGTAACGCTGGTTCCAACCACTAGCACCTCAGCAATAGTCATCAACGTCGCGCCGCCTCCACCTAGAATCGAAAACCTGACGCCCTCGCCTAGTCCGAACCATGTCTGGATCGGCGGCTATTGGCGCTGGAACAATGGCGAGCACGTATGGGTCAGCGGACATTGGGAAGTGCGACGCGACGGTTATTTTTATGCACCGGCACATTGGTATCGAAGTGGCAACACCTGGACCTTTTCTAGCGGATTCTGGCAGCACTATTAAGCCTTTAAAGTGTCTTTGATGAGATGAAGTTGCTATAAATCGCATATTTACCTCCCACCGTGGCAATGCCACCATGGGAGGTTGACGTCTAGACGGATTATTTATCTGGGTTGACGTCCAATCCGTATTTAAAAATATCCTCAGCGTCGTAGCAGAAGCTCCAGCATCGACCAAATGGAAAGTACTATCTTTCTCGCTTCGTTCTCTTTTAAGGCCTCTCATTACTGATCGCGGAGATATTGCCTTGCCATATTGTTTATCCGCTATTGCCGACCAAAAACCATTGAAATGATTGTGGGCCATCGTGCTAAAATTTCGCACCTCATTTCACTGCAAAGTACCGTCATGAACGTCGTCATCCTCGCCGCTGGAATGGGCAAACGCATGCAGTCCGCCCTACCCAAAGTCTTACATCCGCTGGCGGGTAAATCCTTGCTAACGCATGTTATCGATACAGCACGCACCTTATCGCCCACGACGTTGTGCGTCATCTACGGGCACGGCGGCGATGCAGTGTTGACCCAATTTACTGCTGCCGACTTAGTATTTGCCAAGCAAGAGCCGCAACTAGGCACCGGCCACGCGGTCATGCAAGCGATTCCGCAACTCGACGACGCTGTGCCGACACTAGTTCTATACGGCGACGTGCCGCTGACCACCAGCGCATCGTTGCAACGTCTGGTAGCCGCAGCTGGCTCAGACAAACTCGGCATCTTGACAGTACAACTTGACGACCCAACCGGCTACGGCCGCATCGTTCGAGAAAATGGCGCAATTGTTCGTATTGTGGAACAAAAGGACGCCACCCCAACCGAGCGCGCTATTACCGAATGCAACACCGGCATCATGGTCGCACCCACCGTGCTGCTAAAGCAATGGCTCGCTGGCTTATCGAACAACAATGTACAGGGCGAATATTATCTGACCGATATCGTCGCCAGCGCCGTTGCCGGCGCCACCGAAGTCGTATCAGCGCAGCCAGACGCAGTATGGGAAACCTTAGGCGTCAACAGCAAAGTCCAATTGGCCGAACTGGAACGCATCCATCAACGTAGCGTTGCGGATCGTCTGCTGGAACAGGGCGTGACCTTGCTTGATCCAGCGCGTCTTGACGTGCGCGGCACGCTAACTTGCGGTCGCGATGTCACGATCGATGTTAATTGTATTTTTGAAGGAAGCGTCACGTTAGAAGATGGCGTGACTGTGGGTGCCAATTGCGTCATCAAAAATGCCCACATTGGCCTTGCAGCCAATATCAAACCTTTCTGCCACATCGAGCAAGCGACAGTCGGTGCAGCCTCCCAAATCGGACCTTATGCCCGGTTACGGCCCGGTACCACACTGGGCGAAGAAGTCCACATCGGCAATTTCGTCGAAGTCAAAAACAGCCAGATCGCCGCGCACAGCAAAGCCAATCATCTGACCTACCTCGGCGACGCGACAATCGGTTCGCGCGTTAATATCGGGGCCGGCACCATTACCTGTAACTATGACGGCGTCAATAAATCCCGCACCATCATTGAAGACGACGTATTTATCGGTAGCGTCAGTCAACTCGTGGCACCCGTCACGGTCGGCAAAGGCGCTACTTTGGGAGCAGGAACTACGCTGACCAAAAATGCGCCAGCAGGCAAACTCACCGTAGCGCGCAGTAAGCAAATGACGATCGATGGCTGGGAACGCCCTGTAAAAATAAAAAAATAGTACTTTTGGTAAGTTGCGCCAGAATTTGAACGCTAGCCAAGGCGGTTCATGGTGAAAGTTACGCCATTCAACCGATCATCATTAACCGCCTTAGACCGTCAACACAGCGAGCACTTCTGTCTCAAACCGCAATGTTAGTCTCAAACTTGCTGCGCAAAATCGAAAAATACGTTTTCACGTTGCGTACATTTTTTTGCGCCGCAAATAACTTATGCGCCATCGCATGATAGGCCGCCATATCGGCAACCTGCGCTACCAACACAAAATCCGGCCCTGGCGATACGCGATAGCATTGCAACACTGACGCCTCTTTCGCAACCAGCGCCTCAAATGCCACTTGATATTCGTCACCCTGATGATCCAGTGTGACTTCCACCAGCGCCGTTAGTCCCGCACCCACCTTTTCCGGCGCAACGATTGCCACCTGGCGCACGATCACGCCCAGATCGGTCAAGCGCTTAACCCGACGCAAACAGGTTGGTGCAGATGCATGAATAGTTGCCGCCAACTGCTGGTTGGTTTGCGATGCATCCATTTGCAGCGCGTTCAAAATACGCCGATCAAGCCCATCTAAAATAATATCCATATGGAAATTCAAAATTAATCTGAAATATTTAACCAAAAATTAGTGATATTTGAATTTAAATATCACCAATTAATTACAGTGAAATAATACGTCATTTTTAACTGTATAAAGAACATTTATTTCATTCTCTTACGCCTAGAATAGAATTATTCATATTTATTCTGAGGTTGCCATGTGCGGTATCGTCGGCGCAGTTGCGCAAAACAATGTCATTCCAATCCTCATCGAAGGATTAAAACGCCTTGAGTACCGCGGCTATGACTCTTGCGGCGTCGCTGTACATCTGGATGGAAAGTTGCAACGATCGCGCAGCACATCGCGCGTTGCCGATCTGGAAAGCCAGATCGTCACATCAGGGCTAAACGGATTTACCGGCATCGCCCACACTCGTTGGGCCACCCACGGCGCACCCGCCACGCACAACGCCCATCCGCACTTTTCCCGCGACCGCATTGCGCTGGTACACAACGGCATTATCGAAAATCACGATGACCTCCGTGCCGAATTGCAAGCCGTCGGTTATGTGTTCGAAAGTCAGACCGATACCGAAGTCATCGCCCATCTGGTTGATCACATGTACACCGGCGACTTGTTCGACACCGTCCAGCAGGCCGTCAAGCGCCTCACTGGCGCTTATGCCATCGCAGTATTTAGCCTTAATGAGCCACATCGCGTGGTCGCTGCCCGCCAAGGTTCACCGCTGATTGTTGGTATCGGGAAAGGGCAAAATTTCGTCGCATCCGACGCAATGGCGATCGCTGGCACGACCGATCAGATTGTCTATCTGGAAGAAGGTGACGTTGTCGATTTGCAACTGCAAGGCGTCTGGATCGTCGATGCCAATGGAAAATCTGTCGAGCGCGAAGTCAAAACCGTCCATGCGTATAGCAGCGCGGTCGAATTGGGGCCGTATCAGCACTACATGCAAAAAGAAATCTTCGAGCAACCACGCGCTATTGCCGATACGCTCGAAGGCGTCATTAACATCATGCCGGAACTGTTCGGCGACAAAGCATTCAGCACTTTTCAAAAAATAGATTCAGTCCTTATACTGGCATGCGGCACCAGCTATTACGCTGGCCTGACCGCCAAATACTGGCTAGAATCAATCGCCAAAATTCCCACCAATGTCGAAATCGCCAGCGAGTATCGCTATCGTGACAGCGTGCCGAACCCAAACACACTGGTCGTCACCATCACCCAAAGCGGCGAAACTGCCGACACACTCGCCGCCGTGAAACATGCGCGTGCCCTAGGAATGCTGCACACGCTGACGATTTGTAACGCCGCCACCAGCGCCATGGTGCGCGAATGCGCGCTAGCCTACATCACCCGCGCAGGCGTCGAAGTCGGCGTAGCCTCAACCAAAGCCTTCACCACGCAACTGGTCGGCCTCTTCTTGCTGACCCTGGCATTAGCACAGTCAAAAAATCGCCTCAGCGACGAACAAGAGCAAGCGCACCTCAAAGCACTACGTCATCTGCCCGCTGCGCTCCAAAGCGTCCTAGCACTGGAACCGCACATCGTCGCCTGGGCCGAAGCCTTTGCACGTAAAGAAAACGCACTTTTCCTCGGGCGCGGCATTCACTATCCAATCGCCCTCGAAGGCGCATTAAAGCTCAAAGAAATCACCTACATCCACGCCGAAGCCTACGCCGCTGGCGAACTAAAACACGGCCCGCTCGCGCTAGTCACCGAAGAAATGCCCGTCGTCACCGTCGCCCCCAACGACGCCCTAATCGAAAAGCTCAAATCCAACATGCAAGAAGTCCGCGCTCGTGGCGGTCAGTTATACGTCTTCGCCGACGCCGACTCCCGTATCAATTCCAGCGAAGGCGTACACGTGATTCGACTGCCGGAAAACTATGGCGTTCTATCACCAATTCTGCACGTGGTGCCGTTACAGTTACTGGCGTATCACACCGCGCTGGCACGTGGGACGGATGTGGATAAGCCGAGAAATTTGGCTAAGTCGGTGACGGTTGAGTGAGTAGCGGTAAGCGCGTCATTTTAATGTGTGGACCACAAAAAAATTCACTTAATGATTGAGTAATGCCTCCCTAAGTTGGCAACCGCTATTGCATCATGTGACCAGTTTTTCGGCCATCCGAAACCGCTATGAAATCTTTACGAAAGCGGCTCACTAAGGTCACTTTCACCGTCGTGGAGCCGCTGGTGACTAGCACTAAATGTCGTCTGGTTTAAACAAGCCAAACAGCATGCGGCGCGCGACTAAGCCGCGAGGAGCAAGTTGTCCATAATTGCCGAACCCTCCTTAAACCAACTGCTGAACCACCTTCGGCGTGGCGACAACATCGCGTTGCCGGATCTTTTTATTAAAATCGTCAGCGAACATCCCCGATATTTAATGCATCCAATTTTCCAAAAACCTGATTCCCGTGTGCGTTAGCGCATACGCAACAACTCGGGGGCGCTACCTGTCACCGGCCTCACGTTGGTCACAAGCGATTATTGGATTGCAATGGCGACCGCTCCGCATACATTAAACCGTCATCGCTAACGGTTTACCCAAATCCAGCCCAAGCACTTCTGCAAACTTCGCCAACTGCGCGGCATCTTTGCCGGAAGGCAGCGCACGCAATGCAGCAAACGCAATCCATTTCGCATCGACTTCAAAAAAATCACGTAGGTTAGCGCGTGTATCGCTGCGTCCAAAGCCATCCGTTCCCAATGTAACGTAATCTGCCGGGACGTAGGCACGGATACTTTCGGGAATACTCCTCACGTAATCGCTGGCGGCAATAACAGGCCCCCTACTCGGGCTCAGTTGCTGCGTGACATACGCTTCGGTCGAAACGTAAGAAAGGCGTTGATTGCGTTCTGCTGCGATGCCGTCGCGTGCCAGCTCGGTGAAGCTGGTGACGCTCCAGACTTCCGCGATCACACCGAATTTTTCTTTAAGCAAAGCAGCAGCGCCAATTGCTTCTTTCAAGATCGGTCCGGCACCCAGCAAACGTACGTCAGGATTTTCCTGCGATTGTAGGCAATACATGCCGCGCTTGATACCCTCTTCAGCACCTTGCGGAAGGCTCGGCTGCGCTTCATTTTCGTTAGTCGCGGTGAGGTAGTAAAAAACATCCTCATTGTTGTCCAGCATACGGTGCATACCATCCTGCACGATCACTGCCAATTCATAGGCATACGCAGGATCGTAGGACACACAATTCGGCACCATTGCTGCCATCACATGACTGGAACCATCCTGATGCTGCAAGCCTTCGCCCGCCAGCGTGGTGCGCCCTGAGGTCGCGCCAATCAGAAAGCCGCGCGCACGTTGGTCGGCGGCGGCCCAGATCAAATCGCCGATGCGCTGGAAGCCAAACATCGAGTAGTAGATATAGAACGGCAACATCGGCAAACCATGTACCGAATAGCTGGTTGCAGCCGCCGTCCACGAAGAAATCGCCCCCGCTTCGGTAATGCCTTCTTCCAAAATCTGTCCGTCCTTGGCCTCGCGATAGGACAGAATTGAGCCAATGTCTTCTGGCTCATATAGTTGACCTTGTGCGGAATAAATCCCCACTTGCCGAAACAGGTTGGCCATGCCGAAAGTACGTGCCTCATCGGCCACAATCGGTACGATGTGTTTGCCTATTACAGCGTCCTTCAACAATCCCCCCATCATCCGCACCAGCGCCATGGTGGTCGACATCTCCCTGTTATCGGCTTCGAGCGCAAATTTAGCGTAGGCACTGATTTCCGGTACTGCCAATTTGGTTTGCACTTTATTTCTGCGTGGCATGAAACCACCCAGCGAAGCGCGTCGCTCCAACAAATGGCGCATTTCGGCACTGTTATCAGCGGGCTTATAAAACGCCAGCGCTTCGCAATCCGCATCCGAAATCGGTAAACGAAAGCGGTCACGGAACGCGATCAGATCGCTGGTATCGAGTTTTTTCTGTTGGTGCGTGGTCATCTTGCCCTGACCCGCTGCGCCCATACCAAAACCTTTTTTGGTTTGCGCCAAAATCACCGTAGGTTGACCACGATGATTGGCCGCTGCCTCATACGCCGCATGAATTTTTTTCATGTCGTGGCCGCCGCGTCGCAGACGATCGATCTCATCGTCGGTCAGCGTTGCACCAATCGCCTGCATCGCTGGATTCTGCCCGAAAAAATGGGCGCGATTAAATGCGCCATCATTGGCCGCAAATGTTTGCAACTGACCGTCTACTGTATCGTTTAACGCATTGACCAACTCGCCCGATTTGTCGCGTGCAAATAACAGGTCCCAGTCTGAACCCCACAATAATTTAATGACGTTCCAGCCAGCGCCGGTAAATAAGGTTTCCAGCTCGTCGACGATATGACCGTTGCCACGTACCGGACCGTCGAGCCGTTGCAAATTGCAGTTAACCACGAAGACGAGGTTATCCAGCGTCTCACGCGAAGCAAGGCTGAGCGCGGCCAGCGATTCCGGCTCATCCATCTCACCATCGCCAAATACGCCCCAGACCTTGCGGTCCTGCGGTTTCAGCAAACTGCGGTTCTCCATGTAGCGCATAAAGCGCGCATGATAAATCGCGCTGATCGGACCGAGTCCCATCGAGCCGGTCGGAAACTGCCAGAAATTTTCCATCAGCCACGGATGTGGATAGGACGACAATCCCTGCGTACCTTGTTTCTTGCCTTCAATTTCCTGCCGGTAGAACGATAATTCTTTCTCCGTCAGCGTGCCTTCAAGAAATGCACGCGCGTAAATACCGGGAGCAGAATGGGCCTGAAAGTACACCAGATCACCGCCGAAATCGTCAGTCCTGGCACGGAAAAAGTGGTTGAAGCCGACTTCGAACAGATCGGCTGCCGAGGCATAACTGGCGATATGTCCGCCCAGTTCGCCATACGCGCGGTTGGCGCGCACCACCATTGCCAATGCGTTCCAGCGGATCAGACTACCCAGATGTTGCTCCATGGCGAGCGCATCTGAACCGCCCGGAAAAGGAGGCTCGTCTTCAACGCGGATGGTGTTGGTATAAGGTGTATTGCGCGAGTCACGCCATTTGATGCCAGCCTTCTGCGCAGCTGCGCTCAGCCGCGACAGCAGATAACGCGCACGTTCCGGACCAGCGGCTTCGATCACGCCTTGGAATGCCTCCATCCATTCGCTGGTTTCTTGCACATCGCTATCGAACTGACCATTCAAATGGTTCGTGGATGACATTTCCATGACTTTCGTTCCTCGCTTGATACATAGAATGAATCGAAAACAAGATAAAGGAGGGATGGTAACGATTACATCCTCCTACACGTCCAACCTTCTCAAAAAGTTTAAATAATGACTCCAAGATCACCACTATCAAGGATTACCGAGCTAGTCCGACTGTTAACGCCCGCTATCATTGGATGTGGATTTTTCAAATGATGTCGTCGATTCTAATACCTATATTGTATTTGCATCAGAACCTGTCAGTTCACAAGCGTGTGCGACGCAAACATTGATTGATGTCTATTCACTTTTCATTTGATTACGATGACCTCAAACGCTCACAACGCCCATAAAAAAAGCTCGCCGAAGCGAGCTTTTTTTGACACTAGAGGCAGTTATTAGAACTGGTTCATCGTATTGTCTTTACCAGATGCTTTCAGCGCAGCGTCGCCACTGAAGTAATCTTTGTGATCATCGCCGAGGTCTGAACCGGCCATGTTTTGATGCTTAACACAAGCGATACCCTGACGGATTTCTTTGCGTTGAACGCCAGCAACATAACCCAACATACCTTGATCACCGAAGTAATCCTTTGCCAGGTTGTCAGTAGACAATGCAGCAGTATGATAAGTCGGCAGCGTGATCAGGTGATGGAAAATACCGGCTTCACGTGCTGAATCGGCTTGGAAAGTGCGGATTTTTTCGTCAGCAGCAATCGCCAACTCCGTTGCATCGTATTCAACACTCATCAAACCAGCGCGATCGTACGAAGAAACATCTTTGCCTTCACTTTTCATGATGTCAAAAATTTGCTGACGGAAGTTCAGTGTCCAGTTGAATGATGGGCTGTTGTTGTACACCAGCTTGGCATTTGGAATAACTTTACGAATCGCCTTAACCATACCGCCGATTTGTGCAATGTGTGGTTTTTCAGTTTCAATCCACAGTAAGTCAGCACCGTTTTGCAGGGATGTAATTGAGTCCAGAACACAACGCTCTTCACCAGTACCAGCGCGGAACTGGAACAGGTTACTAGGCAAACGCTTAGGGCGGACAAGTTTACCGTCGCGCTTGATGATGACGTCGCCGTTTTTCATCGCATCGGCCGACACTTCTTCAACGTCGAGGAAGGAGTTATATTGATCACCCAAATCGCCAGGCTCATTCGTTACTGCGATTTGCTTGGTCAGGCCAGCACCCAATGAGTCGGTACGCGCAACGATGACACCGTCGTCTACACCCAGTTCCAGAAACGCGTAGCGAACCGCGCGGATTTTGGCGAGGAAGTCTTCGTGAGGAACCGTTACTTTACCGTCTTGATGGCCGCACTGCTTTTCATCAGAAACCTGATTTTCGATCTGGATGCAGCATGCACCCGCTTCGATCATCTGCTTAGCCAACAGGTAGGTCGCTTCCGCATTACCGAAACCGGCATCAATATCAGCAATGATTGGTACTACGTGCGTGATGTGGTTATCAATTTTATCCTGAATCGCTTGCTTGGCAGCACCTTCAGCACCGTCTAATTGACGGAATAAACCACCCAACTCACGTGCATCAGCTTGACGCAAGAAAGTGTAAAGCTCTTTGATCAGCGCCGTTACAGCAGTCTTCTCGTGCATCGACTGGTCAGGCAATGGGCCGAACTCAGAACGCAATGCGGCAACCATCCAACCCGACAAATATAAATAGCGACGATCGGTGCTGTTGAAGTGTTTCTTGATAGAAATCATCTTCTGTTGACCGATAAAACCGTGCCAACAACCCAAAGACTGGGTGTACTTGGACGAGTCAGCATCGTAGTTGTTCATGTCATCGCGCATGATTTTCGCAGTGTAACGTGCGATATCCAGGCCCGTTTTAAATCTGTTCTGAATGCGCATACGTGCAGCGGACTCAGGATTAATCGCGTTCCATGCACTACCTTCTTTGTCCTTCAAACCGGTGATGGCTTTGATGTCTTCTTGATATTGTGACATGTGGATTCCTTAATAAAGTAAGTTTGAAAATAAGTAAGACTGAAAAACGAATCGGGTGCTGAGGCATCTCTTCACTCATGCCCGAACAACAGGGCGGTGAACTCAAAGCAAAACTGCATGGATCAATAATAGCCGGTTTTTCTCATATGAGCCATGTCTTATATAAGACATATGACTTAAATTAATCTCTTTATTTTCATATACTTACATACTATTTTTTGCTATGTGAAATGTATTTTCAAAAAAAATGTATAAATTCCCTCATTTTTTTCATGCCGTCATTTCACAGTGTGGAATCAACTTTCCGTATCGTGGAAAAACCACAGTTACAGTTCGCCTTAACCCGTTTAAGCGAGCGAATTGTTAAGCGATGACAGACAAAAATAATGTAAACGCCGAAATTTAGTCACCGCCGGAGAGGCAGTGCAGGCGTGTGTTGCGAAAGCGGCACATTCGCCCTTCCGCCTAATGACTTTTAACGGAAAAAGGGAAACTACTTTTTTACATGAGATGAAAAATACATGGATCGAGCGCCCGCCAAGCCCGGACGCTGACGCTGAAGGACGAACGTTGAAAACGTTAAACGCAAGCCAACATTATCGCAATTACCACATCAAATCGTCCGGGATCTGGAAGGCTGCATACGGATCGTCAGCGTCAATTTCAGTGCTAGTCTTGCTCACCCGCACGACGAGCGAGTCATCGCGCTCCGCGATCTTGTCGGCAATAATTCTAGGCACCAATTCAGGCACGCCACCCTGACAAATAATCACCAGACGCCCAGCCACTAAATGCGCTTGAACCGCGGCAGATACATATAGCCGTTCGATCTTCTTGTCATGCGTAAAATGATAGGCGATATCGCCAGCGCCCTTGCTCTGGCGATTCTGCTGCACCATTTGGGTAATTTGCGCCAGGATTGCCTTTTGGGTTGCGGCCGCGTCGCGCTGTGCATTGAGTTCGCGGGCGCGATCAGCATTCTTGCGTTGCGTGTCGAGTGCTGCCTGGCGCGACTCATCAACACTGGACGTACCTGCACGGCGCTCAGCCTTTTGCTGCTTACTCTTGTCCTGGTGCGCCACTTTGGCTTTGTTTTTGTCGACCAGGCCAGCTTTTAAAAATTGCTCTTGCAAAGAGGCCATATGAACTACTCCGTAAATAGGGTCTACCGGATCATGCAATGATGCCGATCAGTGGAAAGACGCTAGCATAGCAAAAATGTCGACCAAGCAGATCAGGGATCGTGACTGGCAAGCATTCAAACTCTGTCAGAGTACCGCTGTGGCAAGGGATTGTGCGGCTTGAATGTGGATTTTCTGTGCATCAAACCATGCCGATTCCACGCATCGCAAAGCTATAATATGAGTCAATACAAGTAAATGCTGTCGGCACGGACTGCGTCTGCCTCTGCGTCATCAAGGAATCCAAATGAAACTCGATCGTCATAGTAATGTAGCGATGTACGTGCAGATCGCCGATGCGCTGGCGCGCGACATCGCGCAGGGCATATACCCACCATCGGCGCGCCTACCTTCGGAAGCGGATCTGGTGGCCCAGTTCGCAGTCAGCCGCGTCACTGTTCGTCAGGCTATCGATCAGTTGGGCCGTCAGGGGCTTGTGACCCGCAAACAAGGCAAGGGGACGTTTGTGTCACGCCAGGTCATGCATCATGAGCTAGGTGATCTGGAAGGCTTCTATGATGTCTTGCTTAAACAAGGAGTCGTGCCACAAACGCAATTGCTGGAATTTGTACCGGTCCTCACGCCGCAAGAACTGGTGGCCACCTTCGACGAAACTGTCACGCAATTGCATTTTCTGAAACGCTTGTATCTGGTCGATAACAAACCCATCGCTATCGCCTATGGCTATCTGCGGTTGGACAACGCCAATGTCACTTGGGAAGAGGCGCAGCGCTATCCGATCTATGGTTTGCTCGACCACTTCACATCTGCCCAAATCGCCCGCGCCGACATACGCATTCGCTCAGAACAAGCCACACGCAAGGTCAGTCAAGAACTCGCCCTGCCGTCGCGGGCCTCCACACTGGTCATGCAGCGTACGTCCTTTTGCAATCTTGGTCGGGTCCGTGAGCACTCGACGTTCTACATTCGACCTGAGAACTATGAGTTCAAACTGAGTGTTTCAGGACCGTTGCCGATTAGCTCATCGCTTTTTAACGTCTTGTCCACGCCCGACCAGCACACTAGCGCCACGGTCTGATCCACACAGCTCAGTTGTTACTCGCGACCAATAAAACGTACCTTCTGTGGCGAACCGTCAGCAGCCAGGTGATCATCCGCTGACGCCGGGGCAATAACAGGGCCGCGCAACACACGCAAGGTTTTGGTTGCCGGATCAATTTCTACCAATGCACCATGGGGAATCAACGACGTCACGTCCTCATCGAACCCCGCCATCATTGAGATGCCGCCAAGCGCTGCACCTTGTACCAAAATCGGGTTGACGCTGTTGAACACAATGGCGAGTGGCACCATGTCACGCGACTGCATTTCATTCAACATCCACGCACTCGCCACGCCACCCTTAGCGGTATCAAGTACCAAAATTTTGCCAATATAGGATTGGCCGACAAGCTTGTGCGTTGGTCGGGAAAACACCCCGCGCAAGCGATTCAAATCGTAGCGTGCGGAGAATCCATCCTTCGCCACCAGTGCTTCAGCGGTCACTTTATTTCCCATCGCATAGCGCGCGGTCAAGACTAGTTCACTCATGATAACTCTCCCGTTACAGCAGCATTCACGCAGTCTTCCATCGATGCGAGCATCGGCACATAACCGTAACCGCCCAGTATATTAATCAACTTGGCGCTATTACTGGCGAGCCGTTTCCAGCCCTTGGCCTCTGCGATTTCACGTGCGTACGACTGATAAAAACACATGCCCGACATCACGGTTCCGCCTGCCGCCTCAATCCGGTCGGTGAAACCAAAACGATCCGCATCTGGCTTAACCTGCGGACTGGTAATCGCCAGCAGCGGTATCTTGAAGCGGCGACCTTCGCACAGTTCAGCCAGGGAACGCAGTTCGTACAAGCTCAGTTGCGGCGCGGAGAACACGACGACATCAATAGTCTTTTCCACAGCGTAGCTTTTCGTCAGCGCATCGATATCGCTTCGGGTAATACGATGATGCACTGGAAGCTTGTGGCCTCCAACATCTTCCAGTCGCGACGCTTCCGGCGTGATACCAACGATATGAAACAGCGCGATCGATCCGAAGCTCGCCATCGCTGCGCCAAAGTGTTTCAACTCATCCGAAGTCGGCGCAACGGTGAGGCCATCAATCACCGGCACTTCCCAATAGTTACCCGCCAATCGCCCGATTACGCCACCCAGTGCGCCCCACTCGTTGAGCGTTTTTGGCGTCAGGTTAACCTGAAAACGCAGCGTCGCCTGACGATGCGCATCAAGATGAAAGCCATAGCGCGGCGTCCGTCCGGTCAAACCTGCCGAAATAGCAGAAGGACCACCCTCGAAGTTCGAGCGCGCGCCGTTGATCGAGTTGGAATAGATCACGACACCGGTATCGCCGAACGCGACGTGTTCGCCACGTGTCGCTGCCTGCACCGTCTGATAGTTGATGCAAGTATCCGTCATGCTGACACCGAGCTTGATGAAGGCATCGATTGCGCGACGTTCCAGCTCTAACATCCAAGACTGCTGGCCCAGCTCATTCGCTTTGGAAAAATCGGTCCCGCGCGGATCGGTGATGGTCGGCACGCGGACGCGATGCAGGCCATCTTTGACGTCGCACAAGCGTTCCAGCCACATGACGCCAGCCTGACCAAGGCTTTCGGTATCGGCCATGACGTGCGCTTGCGTGACAGGAACAAAGTCGCGTGCCTCAAAAAAATCACCGACCATGATCTGATGTTGCATAGCGATCTGCACGACTTCACCCATCTCACCGGCCAGCATCGCCTTCTCTTCGTCATTGAGGTGCATGTTTTATCCTGTGTAAGTTGTTTTGTAAATTATTTTTAATCTGTTTTGTAACCTGATTTGTAATCTGCAACTCATGCTTTTGCACCCACAATACCCGCCGTGATCTCGGTGCCTGGCGCGGAATCGTCGTGATCGATAAACGGTTTGTCTGGTCTCATCCAGAATGCGGCCACCATACCGATCAACAGCAAGCCAATCGATAATACAAACGGCAAGTGCCAGTTCCCCGTCTCGTCGATGATGAAACCAAATAGTAATGGTGAAGTAATCCCTGCCACGCCGAAGCCGATATTCATAAAACCACTTGCCGTTCCTGCATAACGGGGGGTGATATCCATCGGCACTGCCCAGAGCGGAGCAATCACCAACTCCATCAAGAAGAACGCCATGCACAAGCAGATCGATACAACCTTAAGATCAGTGAGAAAGAGTACCGGCAGCAAAAAAATCAGTGCACCACCCATACCCAGAATGATGACGTTACGCCGTGCCATTTGTACGTTACCGGTCCGTTTGAATACATGATCGCTCAACACGCCGCCCACCATATCCCCGCCGATCCCCGCAATGAACACGCCAGAAGTGAACAACGCCGAATCACGCAGATTCAGGTGATAGTTGTGCATGAAGAAGGACGGCAGCCAGGTCAGAAAAACCCATAGCGTCCAGGCGTAGCAGAAGTCGACCAGCGTAACCGGCAGCATCCGCCGTAATAGACGCCTGACCGGCACTTTGACACTTTGTTTATGTACTGCAAGCTTAGGCAACCGCGCAAGCTCTTCAGGATTCATGCCCGGATGCGTTGCTGGGTCATCGCGGAAATACCAGTACCACGCCATGATCCACAGCACGCCGATAACACCTGCGATGATAAAGGTACCGCGCCAGTTCCAGAAGGTCATCAGCAACACCACGATTGGTGGCGTCAATGCACTCCCAAGACGCGCGCACGCATGGGTAATGCCTTGACCAAGTCCGCGCCGTTCCGCAGGCAACCAGCGAGCCATCGCACTGGTGGCGGTAGCAAGCGTCGGCGCTTCACCGATGCCCAGTAAAATCCGGCACATGACCAGTGACACAATGCCGCCAACAAATCCGGTCAGCAACGACGCACAAGCGACAATTAAACCAAAGGCTGTCAGTATCCGACGCGGCCCGAACTTATCACCTAGCCAGCCACCAAATAACTGCACGATGGCGTAAGGATAGGCAAAGGCGGAAAACGCAAACCCGAGTTGCGTATTCGACAGTTGCAAATCGCGGCGGATGGCATCTGCTGCAGTCGCAATATTGACGCGGTCTGAGTACTGAACAAGATAGAGCAGACAGATCAGAAGAAGTACGCAATCTGACACTTTCGGCTTCCAGCGAAGATTCTTCACTACCGTTCTACTGTCCACCGATCCCTCCTTTTTAGGCAAGCGAGGTGTTTGAATCTATCTCACCATCTCGCCAAGTCTACACTTCAATGTATTAATACGACTTAATACATCTTAGAATATAGACCGGCATAATGCCTGTCAACAGCTTTGCGATAGATTGCCATCGAGACATCTATTTGCCGCTCTCGATACAATCGTCTTTATTCAAGATATCAAGATATAAATGTTGCGAAGGAAGTCAGGTCAACCTGTTTGCCGCTTGTTCTACGTCGCTAATGCAGATTAGCGTTGGTGTTCATGCGAGCCTGGATTGAGGAAGCATTCCCATGTGATTGCAAGTCGCACCTCACGAACGGAGCAGCGAAATAGGCGTGTTAATCCTCATGCGAGCCGATTCACTCACCTCGACTAACATGAGCAGAACCTATCCTGGAGTGCAAAAGACAAACCGGCTACGCCAAGGATAATCGCATTGCAGGAAGGTTTAAACGCAACAATGCATAACCTGTTGTCGGGAGTTTCGTCTGTTATGACGGAATCCCGAGTATCAAGGTGTATTGCCCGATTTCTTATGCGGCCACGCTGCCATCGAGTGTCGGATAGTCAACATAGCCATGCGCATCACCGCCGTACATCGTCGATGGATCGGCTTCGCTGAGCGGTGCGGATAGTCGCATACGCTCGACCAGATCTGGATTGCTGATAAACGGTCGACCAAATGCGATCAAATCAGCCTGCCCCGCATCCAACCGATCATCTGCCAATGCGGCGTCGTATCCGTTATTTGCCATATACGCGCCGTTAAACAAAGAGCGTAATAGTTGCAGGTCGAAGCCGCCGGGTACCTCGCGCTCACCACCGGTATCGCCTTCAATGACGTGAAGATATGCAAGATTAAAAGCGTTCAATTTTTCAATCACGTGGGTGAAAAGAGCCTGTGGATTACTATCCCAGATATCACCGAATTTGCTGAGCGGTGAGATCCTTAAACCCACCCGATCGCCACCCCACACTGCGGTGACTGCCTCCGTGACTTCTGCCAAAAGGCGAACACGGTTTTCGATACTGCCGCCATATTCATCCGTGCGTTGATTGGTTTTGTCGCGAAGGAACTGATCAAGTAAATAACCATTCGCCGCATGAATTTCAACCCCATCAAAACCGGCAGCTAACGCGTACTTAGCCGCATCCTGATACTGGGTAACGATGCCCGCCATTTCGTCCAGCCGCAATGCCCGCGGCGTCACCAATGGCACGAAGCCATCGTTGGTATAGGCTTGTCCTTCTGGTTTAATCGCAGAGGGCGCAACCGGCAATTCACCATTCGGCTGAATGGAAGGATGCGAAATCCGGCCAACATGCCACAACTGCAAAAAGATATGGCCGCTTTTAGCATGGACCGCGTCGGTAATTTTCTTCCAGGCCCCAACTTGCGTCTCGTTATAAATGCCTGGTGTAAAAACATACCCTTTACCTTGGGGCGAAATTTGAGTGGCTTCGGCAATAATCAGCCCCGCACTCGCGCGTTGCGCATAGTACAAAATCGCCATTTCACTCGGCACATCACCATCAGTCGCCCGACTGCGTGTCAACGGCGCCATCACGATACGATTAGGGAGTAGATAAGGACCGAGTTGAACACTTTCGAATAAACGGTCGTTACTAGGGTTGGCTGTCTTGCTTGAACCTGTTTGCATAGTGATCCTGATTAAAAAGAATGGGATTGAAGGTGAGCGAGCGAGGAAGATATTTATTTACCTAACGCTGGTGAGAAAAAACCCGTTATTTAAATACCTCACCATCCGAAGAATGGCAATTTTGCAAGGCTATTGTCGACATCAAACAAAATGTCGCATTTATTTGCCGGGTCATCGAGATTTTCAGGTGATGCGATGATAATCGCATCACCTTGGACAAATGATGATTTTGCCAACAAAGGCGACAATCAGACATCTTGAACACGCTACGTCTTCGACGATCTGTCATAAAACTTTAACTTTGCACAAAGCAGCTTTGCGCACGCCATAGCCATGTAAACCTACTTTAACTGCTTTTTCAGTTCTTCACCGGCGTGCTCAATTGATGACCGCACGGCTGGTACCTCGCTGATAGCATTGAGCAGACCGAAGTCATGAATCATGCCGTTAAAACGTACGCTGGTGACCGGTACGCCAGCAGCATCAAGCTTGCGGCCATAGGCCTCGCCTTCATCACGCAGTACATCATTTTCGGCAGTGTGAATCAGTGTTGGCGGCAATCCTTTAAATTGTGCAGTGCTGCCTTGCAAAGGCGAGGCCGTAATTTCGCTCCGCTTGGCAAGGTCGGTCGTATAATTATCCCAGAACCACATCATCATATTCCGCGTTAAGAAATGACCTTCCGCAAATTGTTTATAGGATGCCGTCTCGAAATTGGCGTCAGTTACTGGCCAAAACAATATCTGCGCCCGAAGTGGCGGCCCGCCCCGATCTTTCGCCATCAACGCGACCACCGTTGCCATGTTGCCGCCCACGCTATTTCCCGCCACCGCTAGCCTGGCACCATCAACCTTCATTTCGTTACCATGCTCTGAAACCCACTTTGTTGCTGCGTAAGCTTGCTTAATTGCAATACCATACTGTGCTTCAGGTGAAGGCGTGTAGTTAACGAAGACAGCCACTGCACCCGACTGAACCACCAGGTCTCGCACCATCCGCTCATGAGTGGGAAAATCTCCCAAGACCCAGCCACCGCCGTGGAAAAACATGAAAGCAGGCAATGCCTCGGAAACATCGACCGGGCGAACGATCGTCAGCTTGATATCGCCGCCATCGACGTTGATCATCTTTTCCATCACTTCGGCTGCTGGTAGCGTTAAATTAACGCCAGATTGCGCGTTAGCCAGGACCTTTCGTGCCTCCTCAGGTGATAATTTCTCCATCGGCTCACCGCCCGCGGCCGCCAGCTTTTCCAGGAATGCCTGCACTTGATGGTCAACTGACGGGTTTCCTGCCGCAACGTTCTTCATAGGTTTATCTTTATCCGTTTCCATAGAGCTTCCTTTCTAATTGAATGGGATGAAAACTGCGCTAGTGATTGAGATCGTTTGCTATGTTTTTAGCATAGTGCGCTATAAACTTTAGTCAATTAAGGGCGTCATCGATACGCCATTATTTTGCCGTTATTTCGCTATTACCAGCGCATTAATGATCGCGGTGATTAACAAAATACAATCACAATTGTGTTTATGTCTTGTCCGGCAAAAAAGATACTGTTGAATCATTGCTTACTGATAACCTGCTGATAACATACCGACATGAGGAAGACGATTCGCGGCATCACCACAGCGAATATTCTTTCTGACTAAAAGGGACTGAATAGAATGCATTTTATTTTTTCGACCTGTCGACAAGGATTGCTAGTGATTTTACTAAGCCTTGTTCCTGCTATCGGCGTCTTCGCTGCGGGTACGCCCATCGCTATCCTGGATTTTGAGCTCAATGACCTGACACTCAATTTGACCGCTAATCCGGTCAATCCTGAAGAGGTAGTGCGTACATCGACGCTTCAATCACTATTAAAAAATGCGTTGATAGCGAAGGGCGGCTACACGATATGCGCTATCGATTCGCCCACTCAGGAAAAAGCAAATGCAGGGTTAGGGTATCTTTATGGTCATCCCGACGTTGCTGCAGAACTTGGGCAAAGCGTGGGCGCAGACTGGATCGTGGTTGGGCGCTTGCACAAAGCGAGTTTCTTGTTTGTCTATTTGAAAGCCCAACTGATTAATACAAAAACCAAACAAGTGGTCGAACAATACTCGGTCGAAATCAAGGGTCAGCAAAACAAGATTACGCCAAAAGGCGTGGACCGTCTGGCACAACAGATAAACGATACGATACGCTCCGAAGCCAGCCAGCCGCACCTCTAATGCGGCATCATGCCGAGACGGCACGCGAATTTTTGTATGTAAATTTTGATTAATTCGGCGCCATATTTCCACCCCAACAGGTTGATAAACGTAACAGCTCCGCAAAGATTGGCAGAGCATGACCCTCAACGGTCATGCTCTATGCCAATTTGCTACTCTTCCACTAATCCATCGCAATTGCCCTGGCAATCACCATCCGCTGAATATCACTCGTACCTTCATAAATCTGCGTCACACGCACGTCGCGATAAATCCGTTCGACCGGAAAGTCACGGGTATAACCATAGCCGCCCAAGGTTTGCAGCGCCGCGCTACACACTTTCTCCGCGCCTTCAGACGCGAACAGTTTAGCCATCGATGCTTCTTTGAGGCACGGCAATCCGGCATCCTTCAGTGCGGCGGCATGCAGCGTCAATTGCCGCGATGCTTCAATGGTCATCGCCATATCTGCAAGCCGGAAAGCGACCGCCTGATGTGATAGTAAAGGCACACCGAACGATTCACGTTCCTTCGCATAAGTCAGCGCTGCTTCATACGCGGCACGCGCCATGCCGATTGATTGGGCTGCAATACCAATACGTCCCGCTTCCAGATTCGACAGTGCAATTTTGTAACCCTGTCCTTCCTCACCAACCAACGCATCAAGTGGTACGCGACAATTCTCAAAGCTAATTTGCGCGGTGTCCGATGCGTGCTGTCCGAGTTTTTTCTCAATACCGGCAACCCGATAACCGGGCGTATTGGTCGGTATCAAAAAGCACGACATTCCCTTTTTACCTTTAGCGGGATCGGTGAGCGCGAGTACGATAGCGACATCGGCCTCACGTCCGGTGGTGATAAATTGCTTGACGCCATTGAGTACCCATTCGTCGCCATCACGCCGTGCGCTGGTCTTCAATGCCGACGCATCGGAACCCGCTTGCGGTTCTGTCAGACAAAAACATCCCAATAAGCGACCGCTGGCGAAGCCTTCCAGATAGCGCGATTTTTGCGCTTCCGAGGCGAATTTTTCAGTGATCCCGCAGATGAGCGAATTCTGAACTGACACGATGGTGGATGTCGCGCCGTGGCCTGCTGCGATTTCCTCCAGTACCACGGCTAGTGTGACGTAATCCATGCCCGCGCCACCGTACTGTTCACTCACTGTCACGCCCATCGCGCCTAAGCCGCCTAGCGCTTTCAATGCTTCCCGCGGGAATAGGGATTCCGCTTCCCATTTTTCGGCAAACGGAGCCAATTGTTCTTGAGCGAAGCTGCGTATCGCTGCGCGGATCATTTGCTGTTCTTCGGTCAAAATCATGTTATCTCCGATTGTATTTATTAATGCATTGCCTTAACGTTAGAACATTAAACGCCAAGCACCACATCTTCTAGTTTGATCTTTTCTATCAAGGCTTACGCGGCCTTAAAAGATAGCGTCTTGTAGCCGGATAAATCGACTGGTTTGTCGAATATTTCCAACAGTACAACTTTATCTTCGACATACTTCACGATTGCCGCGTGTTTGACTGGTCCGTATCCACGAATTTCACCCGGTAAGTGGGCCAAGGCGACCGCCGCTGTTAGATTCATCTTGCTGATTTTACTGCAGAGTTTTTCGATCATCGAGAAGTAGTCGACAATCAAACGACGTTCACTGGCACGCTCCTCGGTATAACCGAAAGGATCGAAACGCGTAGCGCGCAACCCGCGACACTTTGCCAACACCGCAAACGCAGAAAATATCCACGGGCCAAAGCGACGTTTCTTAGGTCGTCCCGTAGCCGGATCAATACCTGAAATCAACGGCGGCGATAGCCATACCGAGAGTTTGTCCGTAGTCGAAAATTGCTTTGCCAGCGACGCCCTGAAATCTGGTGCGGCATAAAGACGCGCTACTTCGTACTCATCTTTATACGCCATCAAACGGAATGCCTGCTCGGCGACTGCCGTGGCAAATGCTTCCGAATCGTTACCCAGACGCTGTTCCGCCTGACGCGCTTGCATGACCAGATTGCGATACCGTCGCGCATAATCACCGCCTTGATAGGCAATAAGTTCATTTGCAAAAAAATCGACCGTTCCTTCAAAGTCTTTCGGGCGAATAGCAGCGGTATTGAGGTCAGCCTCTGGCGCATCGATTTTATCCAGCGTTTCTGGACTAGCCGCAGCAATGCGCCCCCAAGCCAACGCGCTTTTGTTCATTCCCACCGCCGCACCGTTGAGTTCAATCGCCCGTGTCAACGCTTCCAGCGACAAAGGGACCAGACCAGACTGCCACGCATAACCCAGCATCAGCGTATGGGCGGCGACGGTATCACCAAATAAAGTTTGTGCCAAAGTACTGGCATTGAATGTATAAAAGCGATCCGTAACGGTACGGTTACGCACGCGTTCGAGCATCTCGTCCACCGGCAAACTGGCATCGCGTTGAGACACGACATCGGCCGTCTGTGCCTGCCCCAGGTTGACGATTGCAGCCGTGCGATGGGCAGCAAAACGCGCCAGGTTATCGGCCGCAGCGGCCACTACTAAATCGGTCCCGATAAGCAGATCGACTGCGCCCACACCAATCCGCACTGCGCTGATCTCTTCGGCCATTGTCGCAATCCGTATCTGGCTGACTACCGCGCCGTTCTTTTGTGCCAGACCGGTAAAGTCGAGCACGCTCGCGCCTTTACCTTCAATATGCGCAGCCGCGCCCAACAACGCGCCCAACGTTAGTACGCCAGTACCGCCGATACCGGTCACATACACGTTATAAGGACCGTCGAGTAACGGTACGTTGACTGCTGGCAATGAGAGAATTGTCTGTGCTTCCAGTTCTTGCAAACGTTTAGGGTCGGGCTTGCGCAATTGCACACCGTCAATTTCGACAAAGCTTGGGCAAAAACCTTTGACGCAGGAGAAGTCTTTGTTGCAGGCGCTCTGATTGATTTCGCGCTTGCGGCCGAAATCAGTTTCCAGCGGTTGCACCGCGATGCAGTTCGATTGCACCGAGCAATCGCCACACCCTTCGCACACGCGAGGATTGATGAATAAACGCTTGTCCGGATCAGGAAAAGCACCGCGTTTACGACGCCGGCGCTTTTCCGACGCACAGGTTTGCTCATACACAATGGCACTGACACCCGCAACTTCGCGCAATTTGCGCTGTACTTCATCCAACGCATCACGATGATAAATGTCCACGCCTTTTGCCAGTTCGGGATTACCTTCCCATCGTTCTGGATCGTCCGAGACAAATGCAATCGTCTCCACGCCTTCAGCCTGCAACTGACGCGTAATACGCAGCGGGTCCATCGACCCTTCCGCAGTTTGCCCGCCGGTCATCGCCACCGCGTCGTTGTACAGAATTTTGTAGGTAATATTGGTTTTTGCCGCCAGCGCAGCGCGAATAGCGAGCAAGCCAGAATGTTGATATGTACCATCGCCCAGATTCTGAAACACATGTGATGTCGCCGAGAACGGCGCCGCACCAACCCATTGCGCACCCTCGCCGCCCATCTGGCTGAAGGTAGTGGTTTTTAATTTTGGATCAGATAATGCCATCACATGGCAACCGATACCACCACCAGAAATTGAACCATCAGGCGTTTTGGTCGAAGTATTGTGCGGACAACCCGAGCAAAAATACGGGCGACGAATCGGAATCACTGTGCGTTGTGGCGGCAACAAACGGGCTTCCAGTGCGGCTAGCCGGGTGTGAAGTATCGGTGCTTTGTCGCCGATGCGCGCCACCAGCGCACGCGCCAGCATCAATGGCGTAAATTCAGAGATTTCCGGCAACAACGGTTTGCCGACCTGATCGGTCTTACCGACGACACAAGGACGCTTTCCACTGGTTTCATGAAATAGCGCTTCCTTAATCTGGGCCTCGACGATGGCGCGCTTTTCTTCGACAACGAAGATTTCTTCGCGCCCGTCAACAAACGCTTTCATGCCGACCGTTTCCAGCGGCCAACTCATCGCCACCTTATAAATCGCAATGCCGAGCGCCGTTAAATCCGCGGCTTTTAGGCCTAAATCTTCCACCGCCTGCATCACATCCTGATGCGCCTTGCCGACCGTCACAATACCTAACCAGCCGCCTTGCGTCGTCACAATAGTGCGGTCGAGTTTGTTAGCGCGGGCCCACGCCAACGCGGCAGGCAGTCTTTCATTGATCAGTCGCCGCTCAAGCTCAGCTCGCTCACCCGGCCACGCAATGCTTGGATCCCAGTTCAAACCGTGCGCTGGCACAATGAAGTCCTCCGGCGTCACGTAATGTGGCAATGGCGGCAATTTAAGTGATCCAGCGGTTTCGACCACTTCAGCGATCGTCTTCAGGCACACCCACAAACCCGAAAAGCGCGACAACGCAATGCCCGCCAGACCGAATTCAAGAATTTCAGCCAGGTTAGATGGTTGTAAAACGGGAATCGACGCCGCAGAAAATATGCCGTCAGTCTGATGCGGATACATCGATGATTGCGCCGAATGATCGTCACCCGATACCGCCAGCACGCCACCCAGAGCCGAAGTCCCCAGCATATTGGCGGAGCGAAACACGTCGCCGGTACGGTCAACCCCCGGTCCTTTGCCGTACCAAATACCGAAAACGCCATCGACTTTGGTCTCGCCATACGCTTTATGCATTTGCGCGCCCCACAAAGCGGTCGCGGCTAAATCTTCATTAAGCCCAGGCTGGAACACAATATCGTGCGCCGCAAGCGCCTTGGAGGCTTTCCATAGTTGCAGATCGTAAGTGCCAAGTGGAGAACCGCGATAACCCGACACCAGACCGGCGGTATTCAAACCCCGCGCACGATCCAGCATTCTCTGCATCATCGGCAAGCGCACCAGCGCCTGTGTTCCGGTGAGATAAATACGGCCATCCGTGCGCGTATAAACATCTTCAGCAGAATACGTCAGATCAACTTGTGTCATACAATCTCCACACTTTTTATAGTCAGAAAAGTATAGGTCTCAACTGCTAGCAATTGGGACCAAAAAGGACTACGTTAACTGTAGTTATTAAAGTGTTTCGACTAACAAAGTGACATTTAATAGTTCAATAAAAATGAAAATAGACAAATTCGACGTCAAAATACTCAATATTCTGGCAAATGATGGGCGAATTAGCTGGCGCGAGTTGGCCGATGCAATTGGTTTGTCTCTAACACCGACTTTACGCCGCGTGCGTTTGCTGGAAGAAAGAGGCTATATTCAGGGCTATATAGCCCGATTGGATGAGACAAGACTAGGCGGGGGATTGGTGGTATTTGTGTCAGTCGCTATGGACAAACAGGCGCTTGAAGCGCTGAACCATTTTGAAGAGAGAATTGCGCTGGTGCCGGAAGTAATGAGTTGCTTCCTGATGACGGGCGATGCAGATTATCTGTTACGCGTGGTGGTCAAGGATTTGCACAATTACCAAGCATTCTTGACCAACACCCTTACCCGTATTCCGGGCGTGGCGCATATCAAATCGAGCTTTGCACTGAAAACCGTTTTGATGAGAAATGCACCGCCGCTTTAATGAACGCCTGAACGCAATGCGGTATTGATGATAGTGCCGCCTTGCTGATAGTGAAGTTGGGATTGCACTATTTTGATGCCGTGAACAGCGTCAACAAACCGCCCAAAAACAAGCATCCGGCAAGCATATAAACGCCGCTGTCGAGCGTACCGGTAATCCCTTTGACCCAACCTATCAGCGCCGGCCCGACAAAGCCAGACAGATTACCGAATGAGTTGATCAACGCAATCCCGGCCGCCGCACCCGCGCCGCCAAGATAGGCAGTCGGCAGACTCCAGAAAATCGGCAGCACGCTTAAGATCCCCATTGTTGCAATCGACATGCCCATTAAAGCGATCGGTACGTTGGCGCTAAACTTCACGCTGATGATAAATCCGATGGTTCCGATGACGGCCGGGACGAAGATGTGCCAGCGCCGCTCACCACGGCGATCCGCGCTGCGGGCGATCAATAACATAGGTATTACACCAGCCGCCCATGGCAATGCGCTGAGCAGGCCAATGTCGAGCGCGTCTTTTACGCCAGCGGCCTTGATGATGGTTGGCAACCAGAAGCTAATACCGTACAGAGAGAACACGAACAGAAAATAAATCAGGCTTAGCAACCAGGTACGGGCACTCCCAAAAGCCTTGCCTGTGCCCGAATGGGTCTTAGTCGCTTCTTCTTTTTGCATGAGGGCGATGATTTCGCGTTTTTCTAATTCGGTAAGCCACTTGGCATCTGCAACGTTGTCATCCAGATAGCGAAACAGAAAAAATCCCGCAATCACGGTAGGAAGGCCTTCGATCAAAAACATCCATTGCCATCCTGAAAGTCCCCCGATACCGTGGGTATCGCGCAAAATCCAACCAGACAGCGGACCACCGATCAGACCGGATAAAGGAAGTGCCAACAGGAATAACGATGTAGCACGTCCGCGTCGGTCAGCTGGATACCAGCGGGTGAGGTAATAAATGATGCCCGGGAAAAAGCCCGCTTCGGCCACGCCCAGCAAAAAGCGCAAAACATAAAATGACGTCGCACCCTGAACGAACATCATCGCCGCCGACAGAAGGCCCCAAGTCACTAAAATACGCGCCAGCCAACGTCGTGGGCCGACTTTATGCATGATGATATTGCTGGGTACTTCAAAGAAAAAATAGCCGATGAAGAATACACCGGCACCAAGTCCATACACAGCATCGGTAAAATGCAGCTCGCCGAGCATCTGCAGTTTGGCGAAACCGATGTTGACGCGATCCAGATACGACAGGATGTAGCAGAATAAAAGAAACGGGATCAGGCGCAAGCTAATTTTTTTGTATATTTGGTCGATGCCAGTCGACGCGTTAAATCGCACGCCCTCGGCAGTGGTGTCATTCATTTTTTGTCTCCGACTTGTTTATCCGGTTTGAACCGGTTTTAATAGTGTGTTATTTAAAGCTGCGAAATTAACGTTAAAAAGCTGCCGTGAACTACCTTCCAAAAAATCTATTCTTATTCTGCTAACGCAGTTTTCCGTTGAAATCGGCATTGACCAAAGAGGAATGAATCCTCGTTCGCCCCTTGGCAATCGCTGATCTTTGCCGCCTGAACATTACTTCAGTTCAAATATTTTGCCGGGATTCATCAAATTCAGTGGGTCCAGCGCGCGCTTGATCGCACGCATCACATCTAACGCATCGTCACCGTGCTCGGTTTTTAGAAAATCCATTTTGTGCATGCCGATTCCGTGTTCGCCAGTACAAGTGCCACCCACGGCAAGAGCGCGCTCAACGATATTGGCGTTGATGCGCTCTGCTTCTATCCGCTCTTCCGGCTTATTCGGATCAATCAGGATAATGACGTGGAAGTTGCCGTCACCCACATGGCCCACGATCGGGCAAGAGAGCGATGAGGCCTGCAAATCCACATCCGTCGCCATCACACATTCAGCCAGACGCGAAATCGGTACGCAAACGTCAGTGACCACAGCCTGACAACCAGGCTTGAGTTGTAACGCAGCAAAGTAGGCGTTATGCCGTGCGTTCCATAGCTTCTTGCGATCTTCAGGTTGCGTTGCCCATTCGAACTGATGGCCGCCGTGTTCTGCAGCAATCTGCTGAACAGTCTCGGCCTGTTCCTTGACGCCATTTTCGCTACCGTGGAATTCGAAAAAAAGTGTCGGCATTTCTGCCAATTCGAGTTTGTCGTGCCGGTTAATCGCCTTAATCGACAACGCATCGACGAACTCGACCCGCGCAATCGGCACGCCCATCTGGATCGTTTCGATCACCGTCTGCACCGCATCCGCAATCGTAAGAAAAGCGCATACCGCGGCCGAAATCGCTTCCGGCTGCGGATAAACGCGCAGCGTGATCTCGGTGATGATGCCCAGCGTGCCTTCACTGCCGATATACACACGGGTCAGATCGTAACCAGCCGAGGATTTTTTGGCCCTTGTTCCGGTATGGATAATCTTACCCTCGGGCGTCACCACGGTCAGGGCCAGCACATTCTCCCGCATGGTCTGGTATCGCACCGCATTGGTACCCGACGCGCGCGTGGCGCACATACCGCCAATGGAGGCATCAGCGCCCGGATCAATCGGGAAGAACAGGCCGGTATGTTTGATTTCTTCGTTCAATTGCTTCCGCAAAACACCCGCCTGCACGGTCACCGTCAAATCATCGGCATGCACTGCAACCACGGCGTTCATACCGCTAAGGTCAAGACTGAGACCGCCGTGCGGTGCCAGAACATGTCCTTCAATCGACGTTCCTGCGCCAAATGGAATCAGCGGAACACGGTGTTCGTGGCACAACCGCATAACGGCCGCCGCCTCTTCCGTGGTCTTGACAAAGGCTACGGCGTCCGGAGCGATGATCCCGAACGGCGATTCGTCCTTGCCGTGGTGTTCGCGCACGGGCAGCGAGAGTGTAAATCGCGCGCCAAGCAAGACGGTCATCGCTTCGCAAAATGGCACGGGAAGAATTCGAGCGCTCAAAGGCGCAATTTTTGGCATGGCTGTCATGGTGCATCTCCGTTATGTTGCAGAGCCGAACTCTGGCGGTTCTAAGGCTAGGCTTCTGGTAAGTATGAATTGGAAATCAGGTTACTGTGGAAACAAGCGCCAGTGGTAATATCGATTGCATATCCTGCGTTCTCGTTTACAGATGGCTGCGAACTGAATGCCATTAAGGCATGGCATAAGCAGGATGGCATTAGAGTGACATGAGAGCGACACAAGAGTGACATAAGCGACACAGAGCGTTAGCAATGTAACAAATAATTAGCCATCAACATTATGTCGGTGTCGGCAGCGGAGACAACTTAGTTGGAAATCAGGCAAATCAAATATTTCCTCGCCGTGGTCGACAGTGGCAGCGTCTCGCGTGCAGCCCGACGCTTGTTCGTGGCGCAATCCGCCCTTAGCAAACAAATCTCGGATCTGGAAATCGACCTCGACGTCAAATTGTTGCATCGCAGTCGCAGTGGCGTGTTTCCGACCGAAAGCGGCAAGGTGTTCTACGAATACGGACAAGCTATTCTGAAACAGATAGGAGATGCCCGTGAAGCTGTCCATTTTTCGAGCGAAGCAATCGTCGGTAATGTCGTCATGGGTGTACCGCAAAGTGTCTCGGCAGCGCTAGCGTTACCGCTGATTAACGCGGTGCAGGCGCATTTACCCAACGTGTCCCTGCATATCAATGAGGAACTAACCGGCAATCTGCTGGAACAACTGTGGCAAGGGCGCGTTGATCTGTCTGTCTTTACGTCTAACATCCAGTTGCAGGGCTTTTCTTTCTCACCGATCGCGCAAGAGGATTTTTATCTGGTCAAGCCCGCCAAAGGCCCGAAGTCCACAACATGCGAAGAAGGTGACGTGTCACTGCAAGAAGCGCTTTCCGGGCAATTGATGCTGTCGGGCTTGCAACACAGCCACTGTATCCGCAGCATCATCGAAGAAACGGCGGTCAGACTAGACATGCAAATGCCGTCCTTGTTTGCCGAAATCAACTCGGTGCACATTCTGAAAATCGCAGTTGAAGCCGGTCAGGGCAATACCATCATGCCGCTGGCACTAGTGCAGCAAGAAGTAACGCAGGGAAGACTGAAAGCCAAACGTATCGATCCGACCCAAATCTCGCGCACCTTGGGAATTTGTACCTCGAACAACATTCCTGCGACTAATGCGAAACGGGCAGTCGCGCAATTAATTGCACGCCTGGTGGGGGAGCTGAGCGCGAGTGGGAAGTGGCCATCGCTGCGGATGAGCAATCTGAAGGATGGCGCACTTTAGTATCTATCCCGCACGAAGTCGTTCAGCACTGAAGTCGAGCGCGTTGCCAATATACTGGCAGTCACAGTCCCTGCATTGTCAAATATATACTGAAGATCCTATCTTCTACTTCATAAGTCGTTTTACGCGTTATTGATGAACGTTCTCGATGCACTTCAGTGAGAAGCCAATCCCCTCAAAAATTGAGAAGAGATAGCCGATGGCGGCGTGGCTGAGATTTGGCAAGGAATGGAATAGGAATGCCAAAACAGTAACGGCCTTTTGCTTACCGTTCCAATTACTTAAATCGCTCGAGTTATTGGTCTTTCTTGAAGAATTTTCGCTGTATTCTCACCAACCCCAAAAAGTGTAACGCCCAAATTGTATCAGGCGTTTTTATCAACATTTTTTGCAACCATTCGAGAAGTTTAAGTGAACAAAATTAATATCAAATTACTCCTATTTTCAGTCGCGCTATTGATGGGCACAACTGCCTATTCCATGACTAAAGCCCCTGAAATTCAAGCACCCAGAAGTGAAAAACAACTGCCAGTTAAGTGGAAGACCAAAACAATTTCCAATCTTTCTGATCATATTTCTGAGTTAAAGACGTCAGACAAAAAACTATCACTGGAAAATATTACCTACGTTTCTGAAGGTAAGTCACTCACCGTCACCGATACGCTAACTGATACAGCGACACTTGGTTTGCTCGTGCTCAAGCAAGATCAGGTATTGCATGAGGAGTATTTCGGAAATAGCACCCAGAAAACGCTCTTCCCATCCTACTCGATCAATAAATCGATCACGTCTGCGATGGTTGGTATTGCCTTGCATGATGGCACTATTCGATCGATTGACGATAGCGTGGCACAATACGCGCCCGTATTAGCCTCTTCGAGTTACAAAGACGTCTCGTTGCGCCATTTGCTACAAATGTCGAGCGGGATAAAATTTAACGAAGGCTATGGCTTTGACGCAGACTATAAATGGATGATCACTTATCTTGGATGGCCTCCTAATACGCTGGATGGCTACATCGCAGGACGTGGACATATTGAAAATTTTGTGCCTGGCACATACTGGCATTACATCGGTATGGATCCTGCGGCATTGGCAACCGTGCTACGCGGTGCGACGGGTATGTCGATGAGTGACTACATGCAAGAAAAATTGTGGACACCAGCGGGCATGGAAAGTATCGCCACATTAGAAACTGACCGTCATGGTCTTGAGATGGGTTTTTGCTGTACCAACATGACGCTACGCGACTTCGCCCGCTTCGGAAAAATTTACGCAAATCAAGGAAAAATTGGCGGTGTACAAATTGTGCCTGCGGCTTGGGTGAAAGAATCAACAACCCCTACTGACTATCGCTGCGGAAAATATGAGGATAAGGCGATCACTCCTGACGAGCCATGCTTAACCGCCGAAGGCGGTCGTGCCAACCCCGCGCAGGACAAAAGTGCCGATTCACCTAATACCATCATCGGTTACGGCTATATGTGGTGGGTGCCAAAAGATGGGAAAGAGGACTTTATAGCGGTCGGATTAAAGGGCCAATTTATCTATGTCGACCCAAAGAAAAATCTGGTGATCGCCAAAGTTAGTAATGATCTGAACCTCGATAAAAAAGGATACACAGATCAGATGCTGGCGATGTTTCGCGCCATTGGCGAAAAGGTTGAATAATATTTTCCAGACGTAGAATGCCAAATCCGCTGGATTGCTGCAGCTTTGGTTTATAAGGCTGCAGCAGATTTGGTCCCGCCTCTCTTCACTCTGCACTCTCAACTAGCGCAAAAAATCAGAAATAGTGGAAAGTGCAAATTCTGCGACCTGCCTGACGCGGCCTGTTTTATCTTTCTTTCCGTTGTATCTGCAATCGGATTCAGTTCTGTTGCCGCTGGCGTCAACTACAGTGCTTTAGACGTCGATTGATTCACAATTGGCAGCGCCCGCAGACGCTTTTCCATCGCATTAACATTACATTGACGGCCTCTGATACTAACTTCTTTATACGCGGTTGACCGATACCAGCCGTTTTCTGGCTAATGCCACAATGCACACATCTGCATAGAAATCTCGATGGCGTGGGCACTTATCTTAGATCGCTGTCAGCTGAACCATTACCTATAAATAAAATAAATAAACGCCTGATTTCGGCGTTGACAAACACAACTTTGATTCCTAAAATTTAATAGTACTGCGCCAGTTGGGCGTAGTTTACCCACACCAACTCTGCACTTGCGCGGCGACCAAATTATATTTTGACTGATAATGAGGAGGCGCATCATGGCAGTCGATCAAGAACGACTTCAGACTTTTATGGGGCGCATGGTGGGCGAGTTCGGCGCCGTCGCATCAGCGGCGCTGATATTGCTCGGTGACAAACTTGGTTTGTACCAGGCAATGGCAGGGCGCGGTCCCATGACTTCCTCCGAGCTTGCCACGCGCACCGGCATGACCGAGCGCTATCTGCGCGAATGGTTATCAGCACAGGCCGCAGCCGGGTTCGTTGAGTACCAATCATCTAGCCAAACGTATGAACTACCCGCTGAACAGGCACTCTGTTTCGCTGACGAGACCAGCCCTGTCTTCATTCCTGGGTTCTTTCAGGTTTGCGAATCCATGTTTAATGATTTACCGTTAATCGAAGAAGCCTTTCGGACAGGTAAAGGCGTAGGCTGGCATCAGCATAGTCATGCACTTTTCCACGGAACCGAACGTTTTTTCCGTCCCGGTTATGCAGCCAATCTGATCAGTACATGGATACCGGCGCTGGACGGCGTGGATGCAAAACTAAAAGCCGGTGCATCAGTTGCAGATGTCGGTTGTGGGCATGGCTCCTCAACGATATTGATGGCGCAAGCTTATCCCCAATCCACCTTTGTCGGCTTTGATTACCATGAGCCATCAATTCAGTATGCCCGTCGCGCTGCAGAAAAAGCCGAGGTTACCGATAGAGTCAGATTTGAAGTAGCTGCCGCAAAAGATTTTCCTGGGCGCGACTACGAACTGGTGACTTTTTTCGATTGTTTGCACGACATGGGAGATCCAATCGGTGCCGCCGAGCACGTCCGTCAATCACTCAAACCGGATGGCACATGGATGATTGTGGAACCGTTTGCGAATGATAGAACAGAAGATAATTTTAATCCGGTCGGGCGCATTTTCTACGCTGCATCGACTTTGATTTGCACGCCCGCATCGCTATCGCAGGACGGTCAAATGGGTCTCGGTGCGCAAGCCGGAGAAAAGCGCTTAAAAGACGTTGTCGTCAAAGGTGGATTCCGTCATTTCCGTCGTGCCACCGAGACGCCGTTCAACTTAATATTGGAAGCGAGGCCCTGAGAAGCTATCCGTGATCTAAAACCTCATCCAACTAAGCATCACGCACATTGTCAGCAGATAGTTCAGTGTTAAATCGTGACCACTCGGACCGTTTTGCACTCGGATTCTGGCAGGCAATTGCGGTGGGGCCGTAAGTGCTGTAGTCGAGCGCGATGCGGCTATTTGACCCTCGTTAAAGGAGTTCACCATGACACGTAAATACATCGATTGCCGCGAATATCCAAGCGACTCAAACTGCTCGGTAGCGATTTCGGCGGACAATGATAAAGAACTGTTAGAAGCAGCGGTCCAGCATGCCGTCAGCGTGCATGGTCATGAGGATTCGCCTGAGTTACGGGGCCAGATTAGCCAGTTATTTAAGGAGGGCACGCCTCCGTTAGAAATTCGAAAAGATGCAGTGGCCGGTTAAAGGGTGCTGATTCAAGGATTCAATATAAACTAGCGGCGACTAGCGGCGACTAGCGGCGACTAGCGGGTTGCGCGGTTGTTTTACAACACTGGACTATCAGGGTGTTTATTAAAGATTGTAAATGAGGTAAATGCAAACCAAATCACATTCACCATCAAGGTTAGTGCTGGTGCGGTTGTCTTTGAATTTGACTTACCCCGACATTGGCGCTGACAATGTCGGGGTAAGTCAAAAACAAATTCAAATATAACCGCAACCGCCTTTAAAGTTTATGTAATTCAGTTTGTATGAACGTCATCAAAAAAACTTATATGCAAACAGGCACGAAAGACTGGTAATGCATGAATCGGCAGCATCGCCACCGACTCAATCTTCCTTATTACCTGACAATCACATTCCCAGATAATTCTACTTTTGCACATCAGCCGTCAAGATAAATCATTACCTCAAGATGATCAAGCCTTTGTCAATTGATCCGCGATTGGTAACGTCCGCAGACGTTTTCCCATGGCATTGAAGATTGCATTGACGACCGCTGGCGCTACCGGCGGCACACCCGGTTCACCGACACCGCTTGGCTTTTCAGTTGAACCCACAATAAACACCTCAATTTTAGGCATCTCATTGATGCGTAAAACCTGATAGTTGTGGAAATTGGATTGCTCAACCACCCCGTCCTTGAGTGTGATCGCGCCATGCAAGGCAGCGGCCAGACCAAAGCCGATACCACCTTCTATCTGCGCCTTGATGACGTCGGGATTCACTGCAACACCGCAATCGACCGCGCAAATAATACGATCAACCTTGAAAGTTCCATCTGCCTTAACGGTGATTTCGGCGACTTGAGCGACGAATGTATTGAAGGATTCGTGCACCGCCAATCCACGACCGCGACGCTCACCTTTTGCGCCCGGAGCTAATGGTTTTGACCATCCGGCCTGACGCGCCGCCAATTGCAACACGCCGCTGTGACGCGGGTGTTTGGCTAACATCGCCAGTCGAAACGCCAGTGGATCTTTACCGGCAGCAACGGCTGCTTCATCCATCAGGCCTTCTGATGAAAAAGCACTGTGCGTGTGACCGACTGAACGGAACCATTGTATCGGAACGCCAACATCCGTCGGCGTATATAGCTCAACCTGAAGATTCGGCACATCATAAGGCAGATCCGCTTGCCCTTCGACTGAGGTCGGATCAATACCGTCTTTGATCACACCCGCAAACGCAGAACCTTCCATGATTGATTGACCGGCCATTCTTACATGCCATGCCGACAAGCGCCCTTGCGCGTCCAGCGCCAGCCGTGCACGGTGCACATTGATCGGTCGGTAATAACCACCACGCGTATCGTCTTCTCGCATCCAGACCATTTTGACCGGTCCTTTGACGCCTTGCGCGCGTGCCGACTTGGCGATGGAGACTGCTTCCACTACATAGTCGCTATGCGGATTGGCGCGTCGACCAAAACTGCCGCCTGCATATAGCTGATTGATCTTGATCTTGTCGGCTGGCATGTTCAAAAACTTGGCAACTGAACCCTGATCGATGGTCTGAAATTGTTCGCCGTTCCATATCTCGCAAGTGCTTTCACCAAGCTGTACCAGACAGTTCAGCGGTTCCATGGCGGCATGCGCAAGAAACGGCACTGCGTAGTCCGCTTCGATCAGGGTCGCTGGCTTGACCAATGCGGCGTCAACGTCGCCAACTTTGCGCGCAACGAGACCCGGTTTTTCCAATGCAGCACGATACTGCGTCAGAATTTCGGGCGAACCTTTTTTATAAGCGTGAGTTTCATCCCACTCTACTTCGAGCGCATCGCGTCCCTGGCGGGCGGCCCAGGTATTGGTTGCCAGCACTGCGACACCGGCAAAGCTGCGCGCCGTGCCTGCAAACTGGACCACCTCGACCACACCGGGAATGGCCTTGGCCTTGGTTGCATTGACGCTTTTAACCGTCGCTCCAAAGCGGACCGGATGCAATGGTACCGCCACCAACATGCCGGGCAACTTGATATCCTGCGTAAACATTGCGGTGCCATTGGTCTTGGCAAAGCTATCAAGGCGCGGCAATTTGGCGTTGCCGACTAACTTGAACTCCTTCGGCGCTTTCAATTTGACGTCGGTTGGGACCGGCTGTGTCGCCGCCGCTGCCGCTAATTCTCCAAAACCGGCTTTGCGACCAGATGCGGCATGATGCACCACGCTCTTGCTGACGGTAATACTGGCTGGCGCGACTTTCCATTTGGCCGCCGCTGCTGACACCAGCATTGCACGCGCTGTCGCGCCGGCCTTACGCATTTGCTCGTAGGAGTTGGCGATCGAACTACTGCCGCCAGTACCCTGAATACCCCATCCCAGATTCTGATAAAGCTTGACGTCAGCTGGTGCGCCTTCGACGTGGACTTTGCTCCAGTCTGCGTCCAGTTCTTCCGCAATCAGACTTGCCAAACCGGTATAAATACCTTGTCCCATTTCCAGATGTTTAGCCAGAATGGTGATGCTGCCATCGTTGCCGATCTGCACAAAGGCATTCGGTTCGAACGCAGCGGTGGTTCCCTGTGTGCCGGTGGCAGCCATCAAAGAACCTAAATGCAAGCCCAATACCAGGCCGCCGGAGGCTTGCATGAAGCGTCGACGGCTGACACCGCGACTAAGACCTCGACTAACATTAGTGATGGCAAAATCATCGTTACTCTGGGCGTCGGGCGATGCCAGTTGGAGGGAAGCTGACTGAAAAGCGCGATCAATAGATTTCATCCTGGTCTCCTGTTATGCCAGCGTTTTAGCGGCTTCGTGGATGGCGGCGCGAATGCGGACGTAGGTAGCGCAACGACAAATATTGCCGCTCATGGCCTGATCAATATCCGTATCCGTTGGTTGTTTGTTCTTACTCAGCAATGAAACCGCAGACATGATCTGACCGGACTGACAGTAACCACATTGCACCACGTCAAGCTTGCGCCACGCTGCTTGTACCGCCTGACCGACGTGACCGATGTCAACGCCTTCGATGGTGGTGATTTTTTTTCCTGCTACCGCAGAGATCGGGGTCACGCAAGAACGGATCGCTGCGCCGTCAAGATGAACAGTGCAAGCGCCGCACAATGACATCCCGCAACCGAATTTGGTACCAGTGAGGTTGACAACATCGCGCAACGCCCATAGCAAGGGCATGTCGGCAGGCGCGTCGATTTGCGTATCCTTGCCGTTAATATTTATGCTGATCATGACTCTTTTTTCCTTGAAAAATAAGGACTTATGAAAAATCGCCCTAGCGGCGTTGCGCTTTCCTAGCGGTACTCGGTGCCGTCTTCGATCGGCACGCCTTGCCGGGATGGTTTTCCATAAGTCCTTGAATTAAATATATTTAATTGAATATAGTTAGTGGCGGCGAAGCTCCTATTTTGCCATTACGTAACGTGTTAATACACCCAACCCCAACGCGCTTGAGCGTCGACGACGATTACGGTTTACCATTTTTAAAAACTCAAAGCAGCGCTATATTCAGTGAGACATAAAGCTTTTATCCACGCAGAATCCCGGGCGCAATCCCGAGATTTCTTTAGAACTTGGTTTGTTGATTAAGCGAATGCCGTTATCAATCTGCGGACAAAGGCATTCTCAGGCCATCATTTGCCTGAATTCCAGACTGATAGCCATTCTTAAGAGGTATTAAAGGGATCGGCTCCAGATTCGGTTTGCCGATAAATTTGATGGAGTGATAAAGTTTCTTTTCATCAATAAGATGAGATTACTATAAATTCACGAACTTGATTTAAATCTGCCAATTGTATGATTTGTTGCCATCAAAATTGGATCAGTAAATCTGGCCTTTTCGATTTACCCGAAAATAAATCCGAATTTGAAAATCCGAGACTTTCACGAAACAGCAATAAGTCTGACTAACTGAATAACGCAACACCAATACTGTTGCAGTATTCGGATGATTCAGCGCAGGGAAATCGACCATCAAACAGATATTGCCGCTTAAATCAACTACTGATACCCACTTACAGAGGCTTTCCCAGTGCTGCCCGCAAATCGAAATTGGTAGATTGTTCCGGTTGTACGCGCTCTTCGCAACTATGCAAATGGTGGGCCATTTGCGCTTGTGCCAGTGCTGCATCGCCATTCTCCAACGCAACCAGTACGCTTTCGTGTTCGTCAAAAGAACAGGCATTTTGCCCCGGCGCTTCGACCTTAGCGATTAGCAATGTCGTGCGCGAGACCAGTTTACGCAGCACCTCTACCAGCATAGCGTTATCGGTGATCTCGGCCAATTCCAGATGAAATTGCGCCGACAGCCGAATCCAGCGCGGGCGATCACCGCTCAGATAGGCGCCCCGCTCATCGTCAACGCACTTTCGCAGCGCCGCCAATTGCTTCGGGGTCGCGCTCCGGGCGACCTTTTCCAGTGTTGCGTGTTCAATGATATTGCGTAACTCAAACATGTCTTTTGCTTCTGCGCTGGTGGGACTGGCGATGAAGGCTCCACGATTAGCCTCCAATTCGACGAGTCCTTCAGTCTCCAGACGGATCAGTACTTTGCGCACAGTATGACGCGCCGTATCGTAAATCTGGCACAAGACCTGCTCGGTCAGTTTGGTGCGAGGCGGCAACCGATGTTCCATGATGGCGTCATACACATCGTGGTAAATACGCTCTTCGGCATTGGCCTGCGGTTTAGCGGCGGCGGCACTTGCCAGGCGCAAGGGTTTGACTGGTTTATTCATATTTATCGCGTTGGAAACAGCCATATCGAAAGCGTTTGTCGATGACAACCATTTAAAAATTCAATAATCCTGTGTTTGACCGTGATCGAATTAATTTGTTTTGATTAAAAAATGAAAAATGTGTGATTGAACTCCATCGACTCTATGTCTAATCGCAATGACACAAAGAAGTGTTTATGTTCATTCTTAATAATATATTTTGATTCAATCGCCTTAAATTGGCGACAACAATGTTCTTATTTCCCTTAAAAAAGTTAAATACAGGAAATAAATAAGTGACGATATTACCCTACATTTTGGAGAGGCATCGGCACACTAGTAATGCGGAAAAATAAGTGCTTAACATGATCAAAAAATCAGCATGCTCTTAGCCCATTAAGATGCCAAGAGCATACAATTGAGCAATGCCAATATTTACTTAGGTAAAGAACCTTCTACACCGTCAACCAGCCAGTTGATACTCATCAACTCACCCATCGGCAATACAGCGCCAGCGGCTACTTTTACAGCACCGGTATTATCTTTAAGCGGTCCCGCAAAAGGTACCAATTTTCCATCCACGATATCTTTTTTCTTGTCGTTGAATAGTTTCGATACATCCGCAGGAACAGACGCATTCAATGGCGACAAAACGACCAGATTTTCTTTAATTCCCCACAACGTTTGCTCTGGTTTCCAAGTTCCGGCCAGCTCGCGCTTGACTTCCTGAATGTAATACACGCCCCAGTTTTCGGTATTGGCGGTCAGGTGGGCTTTCGGGCCGTATTTAGCCATATCAGTATCCCAACCAAATGCATGCACACCCTTCTCTTCGGCAACCTGCACAACAGCTGGCGAGTCGGTATTTTGTGCCAGCATGTCCGCACCTTGGGCTACCAATGTTTCTGCAGCTTGACGCTCTTTGCCCGGGTCATACCAGGTATTTACCCAGACAACCTTGGTCTTGATCTTAGGATTGACGCTCTTTGCACCCAATGTATAAGCGTTGATATTGCGCACTACTTCCGGGACCGGGAACGAACCAACGAAACCCAATGTATTGGTCTTCGTCATTTTTCCGGCGATCATGCCTAACAGATAAGCGCCTTCATAGAAACGAGTCTGATACGTGCCGACATTGGCTGCCGTTTTGTAACCGGTCGCATGCATGAAATGGACCTTCGGGAAGGATTTTGCTACCTTCATCGTTGGGTCCATGTAGCCAAAAGAGGTCGTAAAGATCATCTGATTACCGTCAACCGCCAATTGGCGAATCACGCGCTCAGCATCTGCCGTTTCTGGCACGTTTTCGACGAAAGTCGTCTTGATCTTATTACCGAATTCTTTTTCTAAAGCGCGACGCCCCTGATCGTGCTGGAATGTCCAGCCACCATCACCGACTGGGCCAAGATACACAAAAGCCACTTTCAGCGGCTCAGCAGCGTGCGCAACCGGAAGCACACCTAAAACCAAACCGGTAGCTGCCGCAATGGCCGCTAATGTAGAGCGTAATCGAAACATCTTGAACTCCTTTACGTGGATGCAATTTTCCGCAATGTAACTTGCAGAAAATCGAAAAAAAATTGCACAGGCAGACTTAAAAATCTATTGCAGGACCAATTCTCAGGATCGCAGAAACGTATTTATAGAATACGTTTCTGCACTTATTTAGAAATGGTATTCGACACGCACCATCGGTGTTTTTGCTAAAGAGCCGCGTACGTTGGCTGGGTTGCCAAATTTATTGCGCCAGTATTGATATTCCAAACCCGCGCGTAATGTGTTTTTACCCATTCCCAAAGGTGTGCCGAGGTCATACATGACTTGGGCGTCGATGTTTAATTCTGGCGCCGTGCCGCCACCAAATTCATTGGTACCCTTGGCCGCGATGTAGTTCATATAACCTTCAAATGCAAATCCAGTTGAAGCAATAGGAATTCCCCATGCTGCGCTCAACATGGGATGCAAATCGTAGGTATAACGGCTGGTGATGCCAACTGGTTGATTACTTTCCTGAATCAACAGCAAACTGATGCTCAGAAAACCCGGTACGTCCATCATCAGCGTAGGTCCCAAGACCAACATACGTTTTTTGGAAGCATAGCCAGGATCATTTTTGGTATTCCAGTCAAAACCGGCAGTCACGCCAAGACCACGAACCGGACCGAAGGACAGGTTTTTGTTAAAGACTTTGCCCATATCAAGCGTGTTGCGATAGACGATATAGGCTTCTTGTGCGTTGGCATCCTTGCTATTGGATTGCAGCAAATCGACGTTGAAATAGTTGGTGCCGTATTTATAACCGCTTGCGTGGGTCAGATTGATGATGTTCTTCGAAATGCCATTGCCGACGTATGGCTCAGCAAATTGCGTACCGTAACGATACCCAATTGACGTATCGCTCCACTCCGCTGCATTGACTTGCTGAACACTTGCCAGCGCCGCTGCGACCGTTAATGCATTGACCGCCAACTTGCCCATTTTCATTGCTGCTTGCTTTGCCATTTTTTTTCCAAGATTATTAATAATACAAAAAAGGAATTAAGGAGCCCCGTTTCTCCCTATTACGATGATTATGTAAAATTTGCTGTAAATAAATAATAACTATGCATAAATTCGTTTGATTTATTCACAGCAATTCTCATGCCAATTGTTGACAATTACTAGTCACTGGTGAAAATAATTAATATTCTTATTTATGTAAAAACTTATGACGACTATCGGTGCAGCGCATCAATAATTTGCATTAAATTGGCGCTCTTAGAATCATAAATGCACTGTTGCGGTGCAGAAAGGGGGAATAAAAAATTTGTTTTAGCTGAAATATTTACGCAAAATTTAAAATTATTGCATCCAATCAATGATGTTTTTTGTCGACAAAATATTTTTAAAGATGCCAGATCGATCGCATCGTGCTCTAGGAAAGCACATAATCCGTTACCAATTATTGCCAGAAATGGTTTGTGTCCGATGGTTGCGCCCCAACCAGTCGCATCGTGCATTCTCAGCAGAACTGGCACAACAATTGCATTTCCTTCTTATTACGAATCGCTATTTAATTTTCGCTTTTAAATGTAAAACGTTTGAAATTTAGATTTTTTTATCTACCGTTTTCGATCTATCATTTTCAATTTAATTGTTTTTAATTTATCTTTTTTTAATCTATCGCTTTTCAATCTATATTACGGACGCTTCCATGGACCTCCTGCCGATTTATTCTGATCTGCCGCCGCGCCTTGTCTTAAACGGCATTACCAAGCGATATCCGACGGTGGTCGCCAACGACGACATCAGCCTGAGCGTCAGACCTGGCGAGATTCACGCCTTGCTTGGCGAGAATGGCGCAGGAAAAAGCACGCTCATGAAAATCGTCTACGGCGTCACCAAGCCGGACGCGGGCAGTATTCTGTGGGAAGGTCGCTATCTGGACATCGCCAGTCCTTCTCAGGCGCGACGTCTGGGCATCGGCATGGTATTCCAGCATTTTTCATTGTTCGAAACCCTGACCGTCGCTGAAAATATTGCGCTGGCACTGGATGCGCAAATGCCGCCAGCAAAATTAGCTGCGCGGATTACCGAAGTCTCGGAAAAGTACGGCCTGCCCATCGATCCACATCGACTGGTACACAGCATGTCGGTGGGAGAGCGCCAGCGCGTAGAAATCGTGCGCTGCCTTTTGCAAGAGCCGAAGCTTCTGATCATGGACGAACCAACCTCGGTACTGACACCGCAAGCGGTAGTCGTCTTATTTGCCACCCTGCGACAATTGGCAGCGGAAGGCTGTAGCATTCTATACATCAGCCATAAACTCGACGAGATTCGCGCCTTGTGTGACACCGCCACCGTCCTGCGCGGTGGACGCGTCAGCGGCACCGCCATCCCCAAGAACGAAACCAACGATAGTTTGGCGCGCATGATGATTGGCGGCGAACTGGCTGAGTGTCACCTGACACCGCAAGCCACCGGCGAAGTCCGGCTCGCGCTGGATAAGCTATCGCTTACCACCATCGATCCGTTTGGCACCACGCTGAAAAATATCAGTCTGGCGGTCAAAAGCGGTGAAATCCTCGGCATTGCGGGCGTATCGGGCAACGGTCAAAAAGAATTACTAGCTGCCCTCTCTGGCGAAAACCTGAGCCCGCACGGTCCGATGATCACACTGATGGGTGAACAGGTCGGCCAACTTAACCCGGCCCAGCGGCGTCGACTCGGTCTGACATTTGTACCGGAAGAACGACTCGGACGTGGTGCAGTCCCGGCCATGAGTCTGGCAGAAAACGCGCTGCTGACCGGCGCTCGCCATGGCATGGTAAGCAAAGGTCTAATGCGACATACGGCAATCCGGCAGTTTGCCAAAGACGTGATTACCCGCTTCGGCGTCAAATGCGGCGGTGAACAATCGGCAGCATCAAGCCTCTCCGGTGGTAATCTGCAAAAGTTCATCGTCGGACGTGAAACCATGCTAAACCCCAAAATGATGATCGTCGCGCAACCGACATGGGGCGTCGATGTCGGCGCCGCGCAGTTGATTCGGCAAGCCCTGATCTATCTGCGCCTGCAAGGCGTGGCGTTGCTCGTCATCTCAGAAGAATTGGAAGAACTATTTACCATCAGCGACCGTATTTGCGTACTGGCCGCAGGTCGGTTGTCGCCAGCGGTACGACTGGCTGACACCAACATCGAACAAATCGGCAACTGGATGAGCGGCCAATTTGACGAAATGCCGTCCCACTCTGCTGATGCGAACACGTCTTCACCCTTACCGAACAAACAGGAGAGCCATCTTGCTCAAACTTGAACGCCGTACGGCCCCGTCGCCGATCATGCGAGTCGCCTCACCTCTGATAGCGGCGGTGGCGATGCTCTTGACCGGTATCGTCATCTTCACGATACTTGGCAAAGACCCGCAACAAGCGTTTTACGTCTTTTTCATTAAACCGTTGGCCACCCTATATGGCGTCGGTGAGTTACTGCTCAAAGCCACACCTTTATTATTGTGTGCTCTTGGTCTCGCTTTAGGTTTCCGTGCCAATGTCTGGAACATCGGTGCCGAAGGTCAACTGACGATGGGCGCGATAGCCGGTGGTGGCGTTGCACTGTGGCTGGGCGACAGCACCTCCATGTGGGGATTGCCGCTGATGTTTGTGGCTGGCGCACTTGGCGGTATGGCATGGGCCGCGATCCCGGCGTTCCTGCGCAATCGGTTTAATACCAGTGAAATTCTGGTCACACTGATGTTGGTCTATATTGCGCAATTGCTGTTGTCGTATCTGGTGCACGGTCCATGGCGCGACCCTCAAGGTTTTAATTTTCCGCAATCCAAATCATTTAGCGACGCCCATCTGGTTCCGCTGCTGATCGAAGGTGCGCGTACCAATTGGGGTTTTATCCTTGGACTAGTGCTAGCCCTCGCATCGTGGTTATTTTCCAGTAAAACCTTTGCCGGATTTCGCATGCAAGTGGCTGGTCTGGCCCCCGCAGCGGCTGCTTATGCCGGATTTTCGAATAAGCGTAACGTCTGGACCGCGCTACTCATCAGCGGCGCTACCGCGGGACTCGCCGGATTATGCGAAGTGGCTGGACCAATCGGTCAGTTACAGGCGCAAATCTCACCGGGCTACGGCTTTGCAGCCATCATCGTCGCATGGATTGGGCGTCTGCATCCGGTCGGTATCGTGCTGGGCGCGCTGCTGATGTCGCTGTTATATCTTGGCGGCGAATCGGCACAAATGCAAATGGCGTTGCCATCAGCGATCACCGGCCTGTTTCAGGGTCTGCTGTTGTTTTACTTGCTGGCTGCCGACCTGTTCATTACTTTCAGATTGATCAATATCAAGGTTGCTCGCAAACAAGCCCCGCTCGTCGTCACCAAGGAAGCCGCATGAATCCCGCCAGCCCCATCCTTCCTATCATTACCAGTACCGTGATTGCCGCCACGCCGTTGATTTATGCCGCAATCGGCGAAACCGTCGTCGAAAAAGCAGGCGTTCTTAATCTCGGTATCGAAGGCATGATGCTGGTCGGCGCCGTCGCTGGCTTCGCCGCGGCATTGACGACAGGCAGCGCAACCGCTGGCTTCATCGCCGCCGCCGCAGCGGGCGTCCTACTGTCGCTGATCTTTGCTTTTTTGACGCTGAGTATGCAAGCCAATCAAGTGGCGACCGGACTCGCCTTGACACTATTCGGCATCGGCTTATCGGCTTTCGTCGGTCACGATCTGGCTGGAACCCCGATTCAAGGCCTGAAAGGCATTACTATTCCGTTGCTGTCAGACTTGCCCGTCATCGGTCAGCTCTTGTTCCATTACGACATCATGGTCTACTTGTCGCTGGTACTGTGTGGCGCGGTGTATTGGTTTCTCACCAAAAGTCACGCCGGATTAAAAATGCGCGCCGTCGGTGAATCGCCAGAAGTCGCACACGCCATCGGTCACCCAGTGATCCTGATCCGCTATCTTGCCGTCATGTTCGGTGGTGCAACAGCCGGAATCGCAGGCGCGTATTTATCGATTGTGCAGACCCCGATGTGGGTAGAAGGAATGACCGCAGGCAAAGGCTGGATCGCGTTGGCACTCGTCGTATTCGGCACATGGAAACCTCTCCGCGTCGTGTTCGGAGCCTATCTGTTCGGTGGCGTCACCGTATTACAACTCTACGCACAAGGTTTCGGTTTGGGCGTACCGTCACAAATATTATCGATGCTGCCTTACGTAGCAACAATCGTCGTACTGGTCATCATCTGCCGCGATCCCAAAACTATTTTGTTGAATCAACCGGTGTCGCTTGGACGTAGTTTTCATCCTGATGCTTGAGTGTGGTGATTGAATGTGATGAATCGGTAAAGAGTACAAGATCAATAATGCGATGAGCCAGAAATCGCTTCTTGCACTCGCCGCATTGCAGATCATACAAATGCTGGACCAAAACAGCCGCTGTTTTGGTCCTACCATTACAGGCCAATAATCTGATGCGCAATACGACTGAGTGCATCGTATTCATGTGCGGTCTGGCGAACGTGGCCCGCACTGCCCCGAATATCTTCCCCCACGCGATTACCAAGATTATCCAAAGCGTAATTGACGTTGTTGCCGCGACTGTCGGTAGCGCCGATCATCCGATGGGCATCGTCGTATGCGTAAGTAATGGCGTCGCCGCCGGACAGGTTGGCCTTCAGCAATTGTCCCGCGCCGTCGTAATGGTAGTTGATGGATTCCTGAACCCCATCTGTCGTCACGATGCGAGCGCTCAACCAGCCACGCGATGTATAAGATAAGCGCATCGTGCGACCAAGTGATGTCTCTATTTTTCCGATCCGACCATTGGCGTCATAGTGCGACAGCTTTGTTACACGACCATCGGGATCAGTCACAGTAACCAGATTGCCCGCATCGTCGTAACTGTGCCGTGTGACATCACTGATGCGAGTACGCGGACCGGTGGCCGTTAACATTTGGCCGAGCATATTGTAAGTGTAGCGCCACGTAGATTCCTTGCCGATTGACGCGTTAGAGGTCTGCTCGCCAGTGCCAGCGGTCGTAAGTTGTAGCGTTTTTGTCAGGACGTTGCCGACGCTATCGTAGGCAACGGTCGTCGTCCGGTCAGGCTCAACGATACGCGTTGGCAGTCTAAAGATCGGATGCCATTCAGTGGTTGTGGTGCGGGCCAGCGCTGAGCCGGTAGACTCAACTTTGCTCAACTCCAGATTCCGAGTCATATCATAGGTATAGGTTGTTTTGTGGCCGTTTAAATCGGTTTCGCTTGCCAGATTGCCGTTGACGTCGTACTTATAAGCAGTTTCACCCGCTGCGCTACCTGCACCACTCGGCTGTCCAACCCGCCACAGTTTCACGACATTCGCCGCCTTCTGATAATAATAATTGCGTACCGTGCCCACCGGATCGGCAACGATGCCGTGCACTCCCACACCGGGATAGGAAACCTTATACTGATCCACGCCACCGGCAAGCTCGGTACCGATAGCCAGCTCATTGGCCGCGTAATGCATCGTCGCATATCGGACACCGTTCTCGTCGGTAATGCCGGTCAAAGCGAAAGGCAGATCTGCACCGGTCGTTTTATCCTGCTCGTTGTACCAATAGATTCGCTTCTTGCCGTCTGGGTAAGTCACTGAGGTAAGATTGTTGGTCGCTTGCCCGTTGACAACAACGGCGCTTTCTTCGTCGTATCCATAGACATATTTTTCACCAGCGGGATCGACCATGGCCACCATCCGCGACAAATGGTCATACATAAAATCAAGATGACGATTAAATGCATCCGTCACGCGTATCAGAAGTCCAGGCTTGGACGCGATATCAATCGGGGTATTTGCATCCGAATAAGTCAGTGTTTGTACTTTCCCGTTGCGGGCCGTGATGGTTTGCAAACGACCGGTCATATCGTAAAGCTCAGTCGTATCGTTTCCAGAGTTATGGACACTATATCCAACGACAGCACCCTCTGCGTTGAGGACCTTGGTCAAAGTATCGTTGATACCTGCCGGTGGACTCAGGTCAGTTTCGGTCCCAAATGCAATTTCTCTGTCATTCCCGCGACGCACTGAAAAATCATTAGCTTTTGTGGATTTAGCATAAGGCAAGCATTGCAGATGGCCGGTGGTTTGACCGATACCAGAAAAACAGGTTGAATCCGGCAAATCGGTTTCAGCGGAAATTGCAGTGTAATCAATACCGGTAAATTGATAGTTATGCGCCCACTTATGCGTATCGCTGCGATAGACTCTTGTCAGGTGCAATTCATTCGTACCGTCTCCCTGATAATCTATCTCAGTCGCTTGCTCCACACCCGATGCGGGGAAAATCGGCTTCCCAACTGCGATCACGGGGCTTTTGGCGTTGCACAGGTTAGCATCTGCAATCACGGTTTCCGTTCTAGAAGAACAGCCGATACGCGTGCTATTTGGTGTGCTCCACCTATATGTAGGTTGAACGCACTCTGTCGTCATTTGATACCCAGATGTCCAACTGACTGAGCCATCATCATAAATCAGGTCGATACGGTATAAATCTTTAATGCCATTTATGGTCCTTCCACCATCAGAAACTTGAAAGCCAGTTATGGAAGTGTCAGTTGGAATTGACGGCCATACCTTCCTGATTGCTGCCTGAATTTCTGCTTCACTTTCATAATACTGTTTGTCACTGTGCATCAGCCATGCCGAACTATACAGATATTTAGGCGCAATATCGCGGGCTTGGGCTCTATGGTAAACAAGCATTGAAGCAATGAACAGGATGATGATCTGCCAAAGTGGTATTTTTTTAATCAAACGCATATTGTATAAAGCTCGCTGGTAAGTTCCCCGTTTTAGGGGGCTGTGGCGGTATAGAGTAGGGCGCTTTTAAACGTGCCTGAAGAAGTTGGAAAGGTCATGATCGTTCTGCAATTTTTGAGAAGAAGTGCTTATCCATATTTACCAAAAATAAGATGGAACGCTGACCTTTTTGCCAAGATCTTTTACTTTCCCATCGCTTCCATTGCTCCCGCCGTGACTCGAAGTATCTTGCTCCCAAACAGAATTATCGCTTGGGCAAAGCCTTCCTGACGATCGTGGAATTCGATCAAATTTTTCGGGTGCGGCGGTCGGATTCTCTGGATAGACGATGGGATCGTCAGGGCCATTTTGATTAAACATCGACCCAAGCACCAACACCCGCCCCAACGACACCACCAACCACCGTACCCACCGGTCCAAACGCAGAGCCAACTCCCGCACCGCCGACTGCAGAAAGTCAAGCAGTTTTAATCTGATTCCGTTATGGTACGGGTACTCCCATATACGTCCATTTCCAAGTCGATTTGGAGACCTCCAAGTTTATTTAGTAAGGCATAACTGAACACATCAGCCGTATTCCCGATGGAATACCAACCAATAAAAAATGCGGCCCTACCGCCAGTCAATCTGATTTCACTAAACAAATCTTTAGACGGAATAAGACTGTCAACAATTCGATCTAAGAATTCGTGCAATCCTTCATCACTTCGATGCAGCAAAGGAAATGAGCAATAACATTCATCGTAAACTCCACCGAGAGTAACGCCAGCGGGAGTTGTTCTCGGGGCACCAATTTTCTTAGCCACTTTGGCCGTCTATTAAGTTGCTCAGCGATATAGAACGGATTCAGAATTTTGGAATGAATACGTAAAGAGACTGAAAAATTAAAAGGATGCATACGCTCACCTACGGTAAATAAATATGAGAGGGACCATTATTCACCAAATATTTCTATTTTTTATTGACAATAAAATACTCATTAATGAGCTGAATGTCTTCCGCCATATATCCGAGGTCGGGCATATGTAGGGCGTTATTTAGCCGCCTTTCAAATTTCATACAAATGGTTTCGCAACGTAGGTCCGACATCCTTATTTTGGTCGTGTATATCGCAACTCCATGGATAACTTCATAGAGGGCATCATGCAAATTATTGAGTAAAATTTCCTCGGCACTTATAGTACAAGAAGTGATAATTTTTTCAGACAGCGGAAATAAGCCCGCAACTGAATACAATTCAGATTTATTATCGCCTCTGACAATTTCACTTAAATCGACCATTTCAGGCCAAAGTGATAGAGCGTTAATAAGCAAGTTATTAAATTTAAGTTCCATAGCCATACCTTATTTACGAATACGTCCGTCAGGCCAAACACTTATGGGACGCTGACCTTTTTGCCAAGATCTCTTACTTTCCCATCGCTTCCATTGCTCCCCGCCGTGACTCGAAGTATCTTGCTCCCAAACAGAATTATCGCTTGGGCAAAGCCTTCCTGACGATCGTGGAATTCGATCAAATTTTTCAGGTGCGGCGGTCGGATTCTCTGGATAGACGATGGGATCGTCAGGGCCATTTTGATTAAACATCGGCCCAACCACATTCCAGCCAACCCAAGCACCGACACCCGCCCCAACGACACCACCAACCACCGTACCAACCGGTCCAAACGCAGAGCCAATTCCCGCACCGCCAATAGCGCCAGCAACGGGATTTAACCCAAACGGATCACTATACGAAACCGGATTCCCACCCACATACCCATACGTATTAATCCCACCCGCCAACCCAATCGGGTCGCTCTGCAAATACCGCCCCAACTGCGGATCATAATCCCGGTAGTAATTATAAAAGTGATCCGTCTCCCGATCATACAACTAGCCGGGGAAGCGTGGGTTGTAGGTGAAGTTGCCGATTCCGCGTGGATTCTCGCTTGGTGGCAAGATGCCGAACGGATCACCCTGATCCCAGCGCCAGACCATCTGGTTATTGCTGGCGTCGGTGATGACGCGGGGTGTATTGCTATGATCGGCGCAGATAGAAAAGAGTTCAGTGACGGCGGATTGCGTTCCTCGAACGGATTTTTTCCGGAAAAACGATAAGCATTATTCTGTATCCAATCGTTTCCCATGTAGCAAAATCCGTTCAACTTCCCACTTATCGCCTGACCGCGTCATTAAGACTTTGACGTCAACTGTTTTTGTTGATCCTACGATACGTGCAGTAAAACCTGCTACTCCGACGTGTCCTTTATCCTTTTCAAAAAAAGATTCAAACGGAAGCAATTCTACTTTTTGAAAATTTCCGGCAATGGCAACTACTCTTTGAGAACTCATGCACCATTCCTGAAATGCATTGAACGCGGCTCCTGTAGACATCGCGTAGAAAACATACCCATAAAGTAATGTAGAGGAAAATATAATGGCGATTGATAGTTTTACGAATCGCGATGTATTTATCTTAATTGCCATAAGTTACCTCGTACCAGAGTAGATGGTGCACTGTGCACCTATCGAACCACCAACTTTGATGCCTCTCAGAGAGTTACTAAGGCTCCCTCCTAAACCTTTGTATTTTGACGATTCTTGATTAGAGTAATTCCTAGCGACACCTCCCTCCAGGCTTCCAGAGATAGGGCCAGCGCTAAAACCGGCTTGGATAGAATCACTTAATACAATCCCACCACTTACCGGATCTCGAACAGCAGGGCCAGGGATGCCTCCGTTAGGATCGTAAGAAATCCCTCCGCCTAGTCCAAAACCCACACGACCGGTCAAAAAGCCGTTGCCATTATCATTACCAAAGGTGACCTCTCCTCCGACACCATAATAGCCACCGAATGTTGTGGACCAGAGCCCAAACGGATCGCTATACGAAACCGGATTCCCACCCACATACCCATACGTATTAATCCCACCCGCCAACCCAATCGGGTCACTCTGCAAATACCGTCCCAACTGCGGATCATAATCCCGATAGTAATTATAAAAGTGGTCCGTCTCCCGATCATACAACTGGCCGGGGAAGCGCGGGTTGTAGGTGAAATTGCCGAGTCCGCTTGGGTTTTCATGCGGTGGCAAGATGCCGAATGGGTCGGCGTGATCCCAGCGCCAGACGATCTGGTTGTCGCGTGCATCGGTGATGACCCGGGGCGTGTTGGCGTGATCGGCGTAGATATAAAAGAGTTCGGTGACGGTGGATTTGCCGTCTTTGCCACTGCGTTGGCGCATGACGGCTACCGGGATATCGCCCAGAAAGACGGTCTCTTGGATGACTTGATGGTGTGCATCGTATTCACCGATCAGATGACCGGCTTTGTCATAGATGTAGCTGTTGAGGCCGGTGGCAACGACCGTCTCCGGGCCTTGTTTGATGGTGCGCTGGCCTTTGCCGTTGTAGGTGTAGGTGACCGTGTTGCCCGCGTTGGTGGCGCTGATCATGCGACCGGTGTTGTTGTAGAGGTAACTGCGCGTGCCGTCGCTGAGTACGTGCCCTGCGGCGTCGTAGATATTGACACGCGCTGGTGCAGGACCGGTGGTGGCGGTTAAGCGGTTGCTGTTGGCGGCAATCGTATTGGCGTAATCATGGTTATCAAAAACGGTCTGGGTGCGGTTGCCGCTCTGATCGTAGTGATAGTGCTGGACGTGATCTCCATCGGCGGTGCTGGCGGTGACGCTGATGACGCGACCCAGATTGTCGTAACTGAAGCGTTGATCCAGACTATTTGGGGTAATTTTGTTGGTGGCATTGCTGGTGGCATTACCGGTATGCGTCATGCCGATAATCCGGCTGGCAGCATCGTAGGCCAGTTGCCGTTGCGTGCCGTTCTGAGCAATATTGCCGAGCGGGTAACTGGTGATCCGGCCAGCCGTGTCGAAGGTGCGCATGGCGATGTTGGGTGCGGCGGCGGTACTGTTGCCCCACGTCCAGCCGTTGACGGGGCCAAACGGTTGATAGTCAATATGCGTCAAGAGGGGAATGCCGGAACCGGGGGCATTGACCGGCAGCAAAGTAAGGCCAATGAGCCATGTGGTGGCATCGTACTCGTAGCGGATTCGGTTGCCGCTTGGATAGGTGAGAATACGGGTCAGGCCGCGTTCATTGCCACCGACCGCGTAGGTGTAGGCGAGCGAAAACTGCTGTGCATCGGAACCGCTACCGATCGTCTGTTCACGTTGTCGCAATTGCCCAAAACCATCATGATGATAAGTGGTGAAACCGGACGGGTCGCGCATGCGGGTTAAGGAACCGATGTCGGACCGGATGTTGCCAGTACTGACGCCGTCATAGTCGAACTGCGCTACGGTGCCCGAGGCGTCGGCAAGGTGGCTGATCCGATTGAGGACGTCATACGTATAGGTCGTGGTTTTACCGCGGGCATCGGTGGAGGTTTCCATGTTACCGGCTTCGTCATAAGTCTTGAGGGTCGTGCCGGTATCGGGGCTGGTGATGGCGGTCTGGTTGCCAAAACCATCGACGTCATAGGTGGTGACCAGACTGCGCGGATCGGTCACGGACCGAGGTTGATCCTGCCCGTCATACCGCACGTTGATGGTGGGGCCGACGCCACCCGCCATCGGTGCGGGAAGACGTTGCTGAATCGGTCGGTTGAGGCTGTCGTATTGGTAGGTGGTGACGTTGCCTAGCGGATCGGTGATCGTCGTCACGTTGCCCATTTTGTCGTAGGCGTAACTGGTGGTGCTGGGTGTTGCCTGTGCGCTGATGGCTGTGCCGCCGAGACCGGCAAGAGTTATCAATACGGCGCCGGTTAAAAACTTCTGACCGCGATATCGGCTGGGTGTCAGTACTTTAAAAATTCGTGATAATAACGACCTAAATAACACCGCAAACTGCCGCCCTACTTGCTTCCGTAAATGATCCTCATCCAACTGAACAGATTGCCCCATAGATTGCATCTCCCTAATTTTTTATTTGGAATTTCGTGCCAAATAATAGACTCGGATTTGAATATTCAGGACAGCAGATTTGGCGATCTAGGGGTATTACTTAATTACCAAACGACAAAAATATAATACGATTATCGCGCACGACTGATACGTTTTTGTGGAGACTATTTACCTCCCTCAAAAAGATAAGATTTCGATGAACTTTATGTTCGCTTAAGTCTCTATTCGTGAGGCTAAAGTGATGACTGAATTAGTTTTCAATCGCGCCAATTTTTCGCTTTTTTAAAATTTTTAAAGGAATACAATCATGAAAAAAACACTCAAACAAATCTCCAAAGACACCCGCAAAAAAAATCAAAACGCCTACTGGTAAATCAAAAATAAATAAGAATAAAGAGCTTGCGGGCTCTTTATTTTTTGGGGAGAACAGAATGCATTTTATCGACTATTTCAAAGCGTTGAAGGATAGGGAGTTGACCTGCCTCTACGACAGCATGCCGGTATACGAATCGCTAAGACGTCAGGGGTTTAGAAATTTGGTGGCGTTTGATCGATTTGATTTCAGCATTGAGAAACCATGCTTTGCAATCATCTCGTTGTATGAAACCCACGATAAATTAAAAGTGTTATGGGATACTTCCCGCGCCTACGTATCACATATTGCGGTGGCGAAATTTGACAATTCGATAGCAAGTATTGATTACGCGTTGGAACGGATGCTGGCTGTCGATGCCGCAAAGGCTATTCACTATCGTAATCAAGTCTACGAGGCATTCTCTGTTAGCGACATTGTTCACATACAGCGCGGCGCGACGGACGTGCGTTGCACGCTCGGTGATGAATTGGAAATCGCGAATTGTGATCTCGAATTATCCGGGGGTTGGTTTTACTCGATTGCAGAATGGTTTGAAGCGTCGGTAGTGAATATGGAATCGGAGCGATCAAGTTTTTCTCTCGCTGGCACCCTGGAATTCGATGGATTAATTTATCTCGCCAACAATCCCGAATTGAAGAAAAAATGTCACAAGGATGCTGATCGATTACTGCAACTGGTTAGCCAGGGGAAAAACCTCGTCACATTTGAAAATAATAAACTGGTGTCATTGATCGCGGGGGGACAAGACGAGACAGCGTGTTTACAAAGAATGTTTGAACGGGACAGAAGGGAAATGTCTGCCACCGAATTCGCCTTTGGATGCGTGGAACATGATGCGATTCAGTGGAATATTAATTCGTTGTTAAACGAAAGCACTTACGGAATGCATATTGGAATTGGTATGGGACAGCAAGCACCACACATCGATTTCATTGCGAAGGGATTATCCTTTGATAATTGTACGCAGGCGTCGTAACAATCATCGACAGGTTGCCCGGCTTGATTTTTATCAATAAGTAAATATAGAGAAATGATTCAAAGTACGGATACAGAATCGGGAAAATCCACAGCCCGATTCCATCGATACGTTGACCTGCGATCAGGCCACATTCACCCGCCTATCAATACAACAAAAAATGTGGATTAATTACACCGATGATAAATTTTTTGCACAAAGTTTCACGAAAAAATTATTTATCGCTAACAGGCGCGCAGCTGGTGAGCAAGTCTTCAGCATGTCCAGGGTAACGGCTAGGATTAGTTTTTCGATACTCGCTACGTAATACGACCGCACGTTCTCCAAGGCTTCCATAATGCATGCTGGTCGCAAAAAAACTCTGCCTATCCGGGTGATGCGCTGCGCTAGGATAAGATTTTAAAAAATCTTGCATGAGATTATTGGGAATATCTGCGCCTGGCATGCGTTTGGCATAATAATTTTGCTGACTATTAATCTTGATTTTGATCCATTTTTTTTCATTTATTTTCCATTTTATATTTTCCAATTCCTGGGTGACAGATGGCTTGATGCAATTCATGTGGACATGTAACTGATTTTGACTACGATTGCAGGCAGAGTTAATCGCAATGCCGATCTGTTTTGGTTTGTTGCCAAACTGCGCCGCTGCAATATAACGCTGCCGCCACGCTTCTGAAAAATACGCTGGGTAACCAGGGCGCCACATTTCAGGTGATTCAATACCTGTAACGGTTAACGTCGGAATCAAAAGATAATGCGGTGGAATCTGATTCGATTTAAATACTACGAAATTCTTGTTTTCTGTTAAGCATTGCACGTGATCAGGCGTCTTTGTTTGGACACAATATTTTTTAACGACTTCCCATAGTTTGTTGCTATTAGCGCCTTCTGCCACGCAGAAATTTGCGGCTGAAGCTGCGGTATAAAATATGCTGAATGCACTCAAAACAATGATCTGATTTAACTTTTTTACTCTTCTTCCGGTCATTTTTATTCGATATGAAATGTCTATTTATGCAAACAATAGGCTTGTAGAGTGCCCATCTGCATGCGTGCTAATCCCTTAGCTTACCGCCAGCTATTAAGGTTAGGTCGGTTTGCCACACACCATTTTTTCAATAACCGGGTCTATGCGAACACCGCACCTTAATGGCATATATGCCGACTTCGCGCAACATCTATCAAAACAGAGAAAATGTGAAAACCTCATTTTTTCTCTTTGATAACCGTTCACATTTTCCTGACTTCAGATAAAAAATGGGACGAAGCCGGTCACCAAGTTTTGGTTTAAAACACAGATTTCAACTGTTCGTAAATCACGTTGAATTTTTTTCTGCGGGTTGCAAAACGGTTATGACGATCAAGATTCGGTGTATGAATGGCGATCTCTTTAGGGACTGTGCAGATTTCGCTCAGCGTAGCGGTGTCACCGCTGATCTGCGCGACACCAATCCGTGCCAATCGTGCGGCACCTAAGGCTGGCCCGACATCACCACCCTGACGCCGGGTGAGCGGCTTGTTGCTGATATCAGACAGCATCTGCACCCAAAATGCGCTACGCGAACCACCGCCAATAAGTGTGATATCGGTCGATACCAACCCTGTCGACTCCAGCGCATCAATACCATCAGCGAGGCCGAAACCGACGCCTTCCAAAGTTGAATAGGCCAAATCGGCAGGCTTGGTGCTAGCATTGAGTCCAAAAAAAACGCCTTGTGCAGCGGGATTGTTATGCGGTGTACGCTCGCCGTTCAGATAGGGCAGAAATAATGGCGTGCCGCTATTGCCAGTGCCATCACCGGTATTGTCTTCGCCACGTGCTTCAGCGGCCGCGAGTAGCGCTGGCACATCGGCGTAACCTGTCAGTTGTGCCGTGAAGTCGAGGCATGATGCCGCGGATAACATGACCGACATCAAGTGCCAGGTATTGGGTAGCGCGTGACAAAAGCTGTGGACTGCCCGCTCAGGATTGGCATGAAAACCGTCGCTCGCGGCAAAGTAGACGCCCGAAGTACCAAGAGAAAACATGGCCTGACCCGGCTTGATCACGCCAACACCAATTGCGCCGGCCGCGTTATCACCCGCACCGGCCACGATCGGCACTTGCTTCAAGCCCCAACGTTGCGCCAACTCTGGCTGCAACGTTCCGGTGATATCGGTTCCCTCATGGAGTTGGGGCATGTGCTTGCGGGTGAGTCCGGTCGCGACCAGCAATTCATCACTCCAGTCGCGCTGCCCGACATCAAGCCACATTGTACCGGCGGCATCCGACATATCGCTGGCGAAATCACCGGTAAGCTGGTAGCGAAGCCAGTCTTTGGGCAGTAATACCATTTCAATCTGGTCAAATAGTTCAGGCTCGTATTTTGCCAGCCACAACAATTTTGGCGCGGTAAAGCCGGGCATCATCAAATTGCCAGTGAGTGTGCGCGAGGTGGGAACGCGTCGTTCCAGTTCAGCGCATTCTTCAAAGGAGCGCCCGTCATTCCACAGAATTGCCGGACGCAACACGTCGCCTTTGGCATCGAGCACAGTCGCACCATGCATTTGACCGGTCAGACCAATCGCTTCAATAGAAGCGGGGCAAATACCTTCTTTGGCCGCCGCGACCAGCAATGCATCCACCGCTTGCTGGCAAGCATGCCACCAATCTGCTGGATTTTGTTCACGCCACAATGGTTGCGGTTGGGTAACCGTTAGCGGTATGGTGATGCTGCCGCGCAGATTATCCTGGCGATCAAGAAGAATCGCCTTTACGCCGGATGTACCTAGATCGATACCTATAAACATATGGTCACTTGTGGTTATTTGTTTTTACGGAGACTGACGGCAGATGCCCCAGCGGCGCTATACCGCTTAACATACCATTCGCCATGGTTTTGTCGACAGATATTACTGGGATACTGAAGGACCCACGCTGCGACAGTCGGCATTATTTAGGCTTGCTTAAGTCCGTTGCGGGGACGTTTTTGCGTCAATCCAAGAGGGTGTGGTCGAATATTAACAATGGCACGCCCATATAAAAAATTATTAAAATGAGCACATAATTATTGATCTTTTTTTTTGTACTCGCGCTTAAATATATTTAATCGGACGCGTTACACCATGCTGCGTACAATTTGAGTCTCGATCTGGATGAATGAAGGGGCTTAAAAGATAACACTTGACGGTTCCACTCGTTATTTTTGCGTTGACCGTGAGGAACTTGCCAGATGAATGACTGCAACTAATGACTATAACAATGCTCCCTTTTCCCATCACCAGCACCGAGACCGACAGCGGTGAAACGCTCTACACGCTTCAAAATTCCCGCGATATGCGCGTGGTCATCAGCAATCGCGGTGCAACAATGATCTCGTGGCACGCTCCTGACCGCTACGATCGTATCGCCGATGTCTTGCTCGGGTATCCAGATAGCCAAGGTTATCTTAATAACCCCACCTATTTTGGCGGCCTGATCGGGCGTTGGGCCAATCGTATTGCGGATGGCCACTTCACGCTTGACGGGGCGGATTTTCTGGTCGATCAGAATAACGGCACCAATCATCTGCATGGCGGCGATGCCGGTTTTCATCTGGCTATGTGGCAAGCTCATCCGGCAGAGGACGGCTTGCGATTCACGCTTACGTCGGCCGAAGGCGAAGCCGGTTTCCCCGGCAATCTTCAAGTGGAGGTGCGCTATCAGCTTGATGACAATGGCTGCCTGACCATTGATTATCAAGCGATCACGGACGCACCGACGCCGGTCAATCTGACTTCGCACGCCTACTTCAATCTGAATGGCGGTTGCAGCGGTATCGGCGATCACTTACTCGCAATTGATGCTGATCATTTTCTAAAAGTCGATGCAAAATTGATCCCCACAGAACGTGCCGAGGTCGCGAGCAGTGCATTCGACTTTCGGCAACCAGCGCCGATTGGTCCCCGTTTAACCTGGCCGGATGCCCAGCTCGGATTGGCGGGTGGATTCGATCATTGCTATTGTTTGCATTGGAACGCAGGCGTTGAACCTGGCACTTTACGTGACGTAGCGAATGTTTATGATCCCGGTTCCGGACGCGAATTAACCGTCGCGACGACCGAAACGGGGCTCCAGTTTTATAGCGGAAATTATCTCGCTGGTGTCAAAGGTCGTGGCGCGCTACCGTATGCGACGCATGACGGATTCTGCCTTGAGGCGCAAGCTTTCCCCAACCAAATAAATGGCCCTGACGCCGAGGCGGTGATATTGCGCCCTGGCCGCACTTATCGGCAAACTACTGTGTATCGTTTGAGCGTACGCGCATGAATGCGGCATTCGGTACGCTTATTGTTAAGCTAAATGGGCTCGTGGGGCTATTTAAAAGCCCTCAGTCGCTGCTAAGTCTCTGTGTTTATCCTCAGAGGCACATAACAAACAAAGTCCAAAAGGAGATCGATCCTTGCATTTAGGATCAATCTTCTGACTTTGCCCTTAATGTGCTATTTTTTGAGGTTCCATGGAAGAATTGAATCAAAGCTTGTTTCTGCTCATTAATGCGCCTGCACATCCCACTCCCGCGTTGCTCATATTTGCCAAAGTGTGTGCTGAACAACTGATTTGGCTGATCCCGATTGCGGTATTGGTGGGCTGGTTGTCAGGTGCAGAGAAAACGCGAAAAATCATGCTGCAAGCGACTGTATCGGGCATCATCGGCATGTTGCTCAGCCAATTAATTGGTTTAGTCTGGCAGCATCCAAGACCGTTTATGATCGGATTGGGCCATAACTTTGTCCCGCACGCCGCCGACTCATCTTTTCCAAGCGACCATTTGACCTTGTTATGGACGGTGGCATTCAGCTTTATTTGCCATCGTCGTGTCCGAGTGATTGGTCTGATGTTTGCTTTGATGGGGTTGCCAGTGGCATGGGCGCGAATTTATGTCGGCGTTCATTTTCCATTAGACATGCTAGGCGCAGCAGTGGTCGCGGTGGTGAGTGCCGGAATCGGATTATGGACGGCAAAATGGTATGTTGCGCAGACATTCCGTTATGCCACAGCAATACATCGCTGGCTCTTCGGGCCGCTCATTCGGCGTGGATGGTTGATAAAATAACCAAAGCAGAATAGTTATTATCGGACATAAAGCGTTGGTTTTTCGTTATATTAATGATGGGACTTTGGGCAAAACCGTCCCTGCAACGGACTTACCATCTCTGCGGACCACAACCGTATGCAAGCTAGAAAAGCACAACGCAGTAGGCGCGATTTGGCATAAGTCCTGACAATAAGGAATCATCATGCGAGTATTGCTGGTTGAAGACGACCGAATGATCGGTGAAGCTGTTCAAGTGGCTTTACGCGACGCCAGCTACGCCGTGGACTGGGCGCATGACGGCTCAGCCGCGCTGATCGCCACGCAAACGGCGTCCTACGACCTGATGTTGCTCGACCTGGGATTGCCGCGTGTGGATGGCCTGGAAGTGTTGCGCCAATTGCGCCAACAAGGCAATTTGTTGCCAGTGCTGATTGTCACCGCACGCGACGCGGTGGATGATCGGATACGCGGGCTTGATCTGGGTGCCGACGATTATGTCGTCAAGCCTTTTGAAATGGGTGAGCTTCTGGCGCGGATGCGCGCATTGATACGTCGGCAGGCGGGTAACGCCACCCCGACCATGACCAATGGCACACTGAGCCTGGACCCAAGTACGCGAGAGGTTACAGTTGAAGGCATCGTCACTCGCCTGTCGGCGCGAGAATTTTCGCTGATGCATGCATTGTTGCTGCGACCGGGCGCGATTTTATCGCGGCAAGAGCTGGAGAACCGGCTCTATGGATGGAATGAAGAAGTGGAAAGCAACGCCGTCGAATTTCTGATTCATTCGATTCGCAAAAAGTTGGGTGCCACATCGATCAAGAATGTCAGGGGGTTGGGATGGATGGTGTCAAAGCAAAACTGAACCGCTCGCTGCAATTTCGTCTGTCGCTATGGTTATCACTGACGATTTTAGTGATGGCCATACTGGCCGGCGTGTTTTCATTTATTTCAGCTTTTCGCGAAGCCAATGATTTGCAGGACGATCAATTGCGGCAAGTCGCTGCGTTAGTCGATAGTCGTGGTCTTCCCCTTGCGACACCAACGCCCGCTAGCGTCGGCCAAATGAAAGATGACGAATCACAGGTCATCGTACAAACCTTAGGTGATGCAAACTCGCATTATCCACTGGCATCAGGACATCTGGCGTTGCCGGACAATCTGGCAGATGGGCTACAAACGGCAACAGTTAATCGTGTGCCATGGCGCTTATTCGTGCGTAGCATAAACACGGGACAACGATTGGTGGTTGGTCAGCAAACCGCAGTGCGTGATGAAATTGCGCGCGATGGCGGCCTGAGAACGGTGATGCCACTGATAGTGCTCATTCCCTTGTTGATCGGTTTGATCAGTCTGATGATACGCGGCATGTTGCGACCAATCACCCGACTTTCCCACGAAGTTGACCAGCGTGACGATCAGGACATCCGCCCACTTGACGACCAGCACGTGCCGGATGAAATACGACCATTGATAGGGTCAATCAACCGCCTGCTGCGGCGCGTTGCAGAGGCGATGGACGCACAGCGTCGTTTTATCGCCGATGCCGCACATGAGTTGCGCTCACCGTTAACCGCATTATCGCTGCAAGCCGAAAATCTGGCTGCAACTAATCTCTCCCCGAAATCCCAGGAACGACTGATTCCGTTAAGGCAGGGATTACAACGTGCCAAGAACTTGCTAGAGCAATTGCTGACACTTGCGCGCTCACAAAATACGCGAGGTGCACAGGCCACGCAACTTTCGGTTACGGCCGTGCTCCGACACGTCATGGAAGAGTTACTGCCAATGGCAGAAGCGAAAAGAATCGACATCGGCGTGGCTACCCACACTGACCGTGACTCCGACCTTACCTTGGTTGCATCAGAAGTAGAGTTCGTTGCGCTACTCCGCAATTTGCTAGAAAACGCGATTCGCTATACTCCAATTGACGGGACCATAGATGTACGCGTACGCACTGCGGATGGCGCACTATGGATTGAAGTCGAAGATACCGGTCCGGGCATTGCTGAGCTGGAACGAGAGCGCGTTTTTGACCCGTTTTACCGCATTCTCGGTAATGACAGCGAAGGCTCTGGACTCGGACTCTCCATCGTCAAATCGATCGTCCTGCGCTTGCAGGGCACAGTCACATTGCAGAACGCACATCTAATCGCACCGTTTGGACTAAAAGTCACCATTCGACTACCAGTCTGAATCTGCTGCATTGCTCTTAACTTCGTAGTTGTTGAAATAACTATCAAACACTTCAGACCCTGATAGCGCTAGCCTGGGTCATCGATTTTCTACGCATTGCGTTAGACGACAAAATAAACCTATTTCTTCAAGTCACTCATAGCCGGTCATGTTAAGACGATGGCTTAACGTTACATATCCCCGTGCAGAATGCGGAAGGTAAAGGAATTTTATGTCAATTACAGAATACTCTTACCTAGAAAGAGATAGTTCCCATATTAATCCTTCCGTGTAATTTGTAAAATTCGGCTGCGTATTTGATGTGAGCCAGTGCAAATATTTCCTGCATAAGGTCTTGAGTAATACCAACTGAAATACGCCTTATTAATCAGGGGCTGTTGACCTATGTTTTGGGAAATTTCATTAAAACCAAAATGAACTACCAGCGTCACATGCCATTGTTGCAGCTCCTTGCCGGTGCAATACGACGCCGCTCCAATCTGCATCGACATGCAACGCCTGCCGCGTGGGAAAACACAAATAATATGTCAAGAGGCCTTATCGACAGGTTTAATTACAGAAGGTACTTTTACCTTCGCGACTTGATGCCAAATATTTAGCTATAAATGAAGAGAAAGAAAACAATGCAACAAACAAAGTGGTTAAAGAAAATGTCCTATACAGTGGCTGCGTTTGGGTTACTGACTATTGCACAAACGGCTGTTTCCAGCCCAGCTCTTTATGATGCAAGAGGTCAATCCAAGGCTGGTCAGAACACGGATGCAGAAAAAGTAACGCCAAACAGAAAACTAAAATCTAATCATACCAAGTCGACGCAGGACTACCTGGACGGGATGAAACTAGATTTCACTCAGGTTAAGTTGGCGGACGGTAGCATACGCGTAACCGCTAATGCCAACAATCCAAAAATGCCAATTCCACCGACGCAAATCGAATATTACTGGTCGGCACCCTCTAATTCAGTTGATCATTATCCTGCATCAGACTCAGAACAGGGCGAGTCCTCGACGCTTACATTTACAATGCCCCCAACACAGCTTGAACAATACGAATTTGGTATGACGGGCTACGAAAAGGCGAACCAAAGCGTCTACGCTATTATCAATACTGTCATTGTTCCCATCGAATCCACGCAAGCTTACGTGAACGGGCTAGAAACTAATATCACGCAAACGAAGTTAGCAAATGGCGCAATACAGGTTGTCGCCAAAACCACCAATCCAACTGTTCAAATATCGCCAAAACCGGTGGAATTCTATTGGCAGGGGCCGCCTGATTCAGTTGATCATCATCCCGCTACTGAGTCCGAGCGAAGCAAGTCTTCAACGGCTACGTTCACCATGCCAGCGACACAAACCGAAAAATACGATTTCCACATAGAGGCAGCTGAAAAAGGAAACGCTAAAGTTTTTGCCATTGTCAGTACTCCCATTGTCCCTATTGGGTCGACGCAAGCCTACCTGAACGGACTAAAGCTTAATGTTACACAATCAAAATTGCCGAATGGCGCAATAGAAGTCGTCGCAAAAGTCAGCAACCCTGATATACAAACCTCGCCAACGCCAGTAGAATATTTTTGGGAAGAACCATCGGGTTCAACTGATTATCGTCCTGAATCAGAAGCTGAACGGAGCGAATCTTCGACAGTAACATTTACGATGCCTGCTGCACAAACTGAAAAATACGATTTTAATGTAATCGGTACCGACAAGAAAAACTATAACGTTTACACCTACATTAATGCCCCAATTACGCCTCTTAGGTCGCATCAGTCGTTTCTAAACGTCTTTCAGGCGCGCGATGCGCGATCTACATTGAAAAGCAGCGACACAGGAGCATCGACTCAGTCGATTCAAGATTTCGTAGCTGGCTTAAAGCTTGATGTCACACAAGATAAATTAGCCAATGGCGAAACTAAAGTGGTTGTCAAAGCCATTAATCCTGATGTCCCAACTCCGCCAACACCATTGAGCTACTTCTGGCTAGGACCCAAAGGTGCAACCGAACATAATCCGATACGGGGCGAGAGGACTGAGTTGTCTACGTTTTCCTATATGATGCCGGCGGCACAAACTGAAACCTATCAGTTCATGATCTCAGCATATGACAAGAACACTGACAAATTCATCGATTTTGTAAAGACGAAAATTACACCAGCGGAGTCGACGCAAGCCTTTCTGAACGGATTGACGCTTGATACTACCCAAACCAAGTTAGAAAACGGTGCAACCCGAGTAGTAGTGAAGACTAACAACCTGCATACCCCTACATCGCCGACACCAGTCGACTATTTCTGGAGAGGGCCAAAGGGTTCTACCGATCATCACCCAGTCAGTGGTGAACGCACTGAGCTTTCAACATTTGAATTTACGATGCCTGCGGAACAAAATGAAAAATATAATTTCTATGTCACAGGGTATGAAGAGGGCAATAATAATGTAAGCGCTATGCATACGACTTCTATTGTTCCAATCGGGTCGACGCAAGCCTTTCTGAATGGCTTGACGCTTCATACCACACAAACCAAGTTAGAAAGTGGCGCAACCAGAGTCGTTGTTTATGCCAGCAATCCGCATGAGGCGACCCCTCCAATGCCAGTAGACTACTTCTGGAGGGCCCCAACGGGCTCAACAGAACATTATCCAGTCAGTGGAAAGCGCACTAAGCTTTCAACATTTGAATTTACGATGCCAGCGGAAAAAATTGAAAAATACAATTTTTATGTCACAGGATACGAAGAGGGGAATGATAAAGTTAGCGCTATGCATACAACTTCCATTGTCCCGGTCGGGTCGACGCAAGCCCCTTCAAAGAATTGATGATTGAACGCACGCAAACCATGTTAGAAAGTGACTCGACCAAAGCACTGCTAATAGTGCGGTAATAATTTAGTCAAAATCTTCTTTACAATCCTCGCTTTGCGCTCTCTATGATAGCAAAGCGAGGAACCTTAATTTGACAATTCTAAGATTGGTGTAGGACTGACCCTCGCAGTTTCCACATCCGTCACCCCCTTCAAGCCACGCAAGAATCGCTCAGCGCCTTGCCACCAACATTTCCTCTGCCGATGGCTTCTTTTTATTGAGTTAGACGGCACAAAAGGATAACGGCATCAGGTCACTTATCACTGCTCCGTTTATGCTTTTATAGAACGCCACACAAGACTGTTCGACATTAAGCAACTACAGAAATCTTACCGAAATTATAGAATTTTCTTGCTACGTTAGAGATTGCTCTCATATCTATCTTTCTGTGTAATTTGTAAAATTGGATTGCGTATTTAATGTGGTCAGAGAAATATTTTATGGATGCGGTATCTATTAGTGAAAACTGAAATAAGTCTGTTTAATCAGAGCCTGTTGACATACGATTTAAGAACTACGTTCAATACCTACACGCATCTAGGGCAAAGTGGTGCGTGGCACAGTTGCAACCGCTTCCTGCCTTCCTATCTTATCGCGACACCTTCGCACCCATAAAATCATATATCAACAAGCCTTATCAATAGGATTAATTATGGAGGCGTTTTTCACCTTCGTGAATTGCTACAAAAAATCTTACAATCAATCCAGAGAAAGAAAGAAAGAAATGAAACAAACAAAGTGGCTAAAGAAGATGTCCTATACTGTTGCCGCGTTCGGACTGCTGAGTGTTGCTCAAACCGCCGTTTCCGCCCCGGTTCTTTATGATAAGACAGGTAAAGTGAAGGCAAGTCAAAGCGCGGGTATAGCAGAAGTGGCACCAGACAATAAACTGAAGTCTCATGTCAGCACCGCCGAGTCGACGCAAACCTACCTTGACGGGATGAAGCTAGACTTAAGCCAGGTTAAATTAGCAGATGGTAGAATCCGCGTGACCGCTCATGCCAGCAATCCGAAAACGCCAATTCCGCCGAAGCAAATCGAATACTACTGGTCGGCTCCCTCTAATTCAGTTGATCATTATCCGGCATCAGAATCAGAACAAGGCGAGTCCTCGACGTTCACATTTACGATGCCCGCAACACAGATTGAAAAATACAAATTTGGTATGATGGGTTCCGAAAAGACAAACGATGGCGTCTACGCGATTATCAATACTTTCATTGTCCCCATTGAATCGACGCAAGCTTATCTGAACGGACTAGAACTTAATGTCACGCAAACCAAGTTAGCAAATGGCGCAATACAAGTAATCGCCAACGCCAGCAATCCGGATATGCAAACTTCACCAACACCAGTGGGATACTTCTGGAAGGCCCCATCGAATTCAACTGATCATCATCCTGAATCTGAATCAGAAGAAAACGAATCTTCGACGTTCACATTTACTATGCCCGTAGCACAGACTGAAAATTACAGACTTAATCTGCTAGGCTACGAAAAAGAGAACACCAAGAATGACACTTATCTTAATGCATCAATTACGCCTCTTAAGGCCCAGCAAGCGCTTCTGAACAGCTTGCAACCTCGCGATGCGCAAGCTACATTAAAAGGCAGTGTCACCGAGGCATCGATTCAGTCGATCGAAGATTACGTAGACGGGTTAGAGTTTGATGTCACGCAAGATAAATTAGCCAGTGGCGAGACGAAAGTGGTCGTCAAAGCCATTAATGCGGATATGCCAACCCAGCCAACATCGTTGAGCTACTTTTGGAGAGGCCCCAAAGGTGCGTCCAACCATGATCCGATAGCGGGCGAGACTACGTCGTCTACATTCACATTTACGATGCCGGCTGCACAAACTGAAACCTACCAGTTCATGATGACAGCATATGATGCAAACAATGAAGGTTACAGCGGCATTGTAAAGACACTGATCACCCCCGCAGAGTCAACGCAAGCCTTCCTCAACGGATTGACACTTGATACCACACAAACCAAGTTAGAAAGCGGAGCAACCCGAGTAATAGTCAAGGCTAACAATCCGCACATGCCTACATCGCCAACACCGGTTGAATATTTCTGGACAGGGTCAAGGGGTTCAACGGAGCATCAACCGGCCATTGGCCAGCTCACCCATTCTTCAACATTTGAATTCACGATGCCTGCGACACAAGATCAAAAATACACTTTTGTTGTCACAGGATACGAAGAGGGGCGTGATAAAGTTAGCGCTACTCATATCACTTCGATTATTCCAGTTGGGACGACGCAATCCTTCCTAAACGGATTGAAGCTTCATGCCACACAAACCAAGTTAGAAAGTGGTGCAACCCGAGTCGTTGTTCAGGCCAGCAATCCGCATGAAGCGGCTCCTCCAATGCCGGTAGAATATTTATGGAAAAAACCAAGTGGCTCAACGGAGCAGCATCCGGACCATCCGCTCACGGATTCTTCAACATTTGAATTTACAATGCCTGCCGGACAAACTGAAAAATACAGCACCAACGTGACAGGATATCAAAAGGATAAACATTCTGTTTCTTCTTTTTTCAAAATTTCTATCGAGCCGGTTTTAGAGGTTAACCCACTCTAAGTGGCACAGTAATAATTTAATCGACTCTTCTTAACAATCCTCGCTTTGCTCTCTTCATAAGAGCAAAGCGAGGAAACTCATAGTGGCACCCTGAAGTCCGATAGCCAGCAGGCGCTCACAATTTCCCATAGCTATCAACGCTTTTCAAACTACTCAAAGACAGCGCGACATACGATCATTGCAGCATTCCTTCAAAGGGTGATGTCGTAAAATATCAATTTCAAAATTTGGCGTTACTACGCTGCGATTACGCGCACATATTCCTCTAATCCCTTATTCTAAATTCGATGTTCTTGTCGCAAAAATTCTGCCAACGATGTCCCGCGCACCAAATACCAAGCACACTTTTAGCACCTTGCCATTTCCATTTTCTCGGTTAATCGACTCTCCACACATTGCGTCAGACCACAAAAAAACTATCACTTTAGGTCACTTATAACTTATCGGGTTATGGCTATCCAAAGACGCGACATAATGTTGTGCAGATTTAGGCAACTACAGGAATCTTATACACATTAGAGAATCCTCTTACGTCGTTAGAGATTGTTCTGGTATCAATCCCTCTTTATAATTTGTAATATTAGCCTGCGTATTTGACATGGTCAGAGAAGTACTTCATGCATCCGATCATTGATTAATACCAACTGAAATGGGCCTGATTACGCAAGGCCTGTTGACATATGATTTTGGAAATTGCGTTAAATTCAAAATGTGTACAGCAAAGCGCCTGGCAAAGTTGGGAACCGCTCCGACAAACCATGCAGAACCAGCACACGTTAGGTTTGAGCTTGCCGCTACATTCTATCGTACCGCTACGTCGCCTCGCTCCACATTCATTCGTAGCGCCGGCCGCAACCTCGTACCCCCCAATCATAAGTCAACAGGCCTGATAAACATGCTTAGTTACGGGGGTGCTTTACCTTCGCGAACTAATACCAATAATCCTACAATCAATCCAGTGAAAGAAAGCGATGAAACAAACAAAGTGGTTAAAGAAAGTATCCTATACAGTGGCTGCATTAGGGGTGCTGAGTGTTGCGCAGGCGGCCGTTTCAAGCCCGATTCTTTATGACGGTATAGGTAAAGTGAAGGCAGGTCAAAACGCGCGTGCAGCAGAAGCCGCTCCAAACAACAAACTGAGAGCTAACGCAAATAACGCCAAGTCGACGCAAGATTTTTTGAACGGGATGGATCTAGATGTAACCCAGGTTAAGTTGGCAGACGGCAGGATCCGTGTGACTGTTGTTGCCAATAATCCCAAAATGCCAATGCCACCGACGCCGATGGAGTACTACTGGATAACGCCGTCGAATTCTGAAGATCATCAACCAGAATCAGAACTAACCGAGTCGTCGACTTTTACATTTACAATGCCCGCAGCACAAACTGAAAAATACATTATCGATTTGATGGGAATCGAAATGGGGAGCAGTAACATCGCCGGTCATGTCAGTACTTCCGTGGTACCAATTGAGTCGACGCAAGCCTACCTGAACGGGCTGAAGCTTGACTTTACACAATCGAAATTGGCGAATGGCGCAATACGGGTAGTCGTAAAAACCAGCAATCCGAATGTCCAGACGTCACCAAAGCCGGTAGAATTCCATTGGGGAGCCCCGTATGATTCAGTTAATCATGAGCCTGCCTCTGAATATGAACAAAGTAAGTCTTCGACGTTCGCATTTACGATGCCAGCAGCGCACACTGAAAATTACAACCTGGGCGTAACAGGAATGGAAAAGGGGAACACTAACGTTTCCGCTACCGTCAATGCCTCCGTTGTACCCCTTGGATCGACGCAGGCATACCTGAACGCATTAGAGCTTAATATAACGCAATCAAAGTTAGCGAATGGCGAAATACAGGTGGTTGCTAAAACCAGCAATCCGACTGTACCAACGTCGCCAAAACTGATGGATTACGCGTGGATACCGCCATCGAATTCCGTTGATCATCATCCTGAATCTGAATTAGAACAGCTCGAGTCTTCGACGTTCACATTTACGATGCCTGCCGCACAAACTGAAAAATACGATCTTAGTATGATGGTAGCCGAAAGGGCGCATACTACCGTTCATGCTTTTATTCATGCCTCAATTCAGCCTCTTAAAGCGCATCAGGCGTTTCTGAACCGCTTGCAGCCTGGTGACACGCAATCTAATTTGAAAGGCAGTCGCACCGCTCCATCGAGTCAGTCGATCACAGGCTTCGTAAACGGATTAAAACTTGATGTCACGCAAGATAAATTAGCCAGCGGCGAGACCAGAGTCGTCGTCAAAGCCATTAATCGGGATGCGCCAACGCCTCCAACACCGTTGACCTACGGATGGAGAGGCCCCACAGGTTCGACCGAACATCATCCGGCAAATGGAAAGAGGTCTGAGTTGACTACGTTTGCATATACGATGCCAGCAGCACAAACTGAAAACTATTATCTCTACGTCCCTACGTATGACAAGGTCAATAATAAATTAATCCGCATATTAGAGACGCGAATTACGCCTGCGGAGTCGACACAAGCGTTCCTCAATGGATTGACGCTTGAAACTACCCAAACCAAGTTAGAAGTAGGCGGCACCAAAGTAGTAGTCAAGGCTATCAATACGCACATGTCGGCATCGCCGACACCGGTGGAATACTACTGGATAGCGCCACAGGGCTCAACCGAACATCATCCTAAAAGTGGCTCGCGCACCAAGTTTTCTACATTTGAATTTACAATGCCTGCGACACAAATTGAAGAATATAATTTTAATATCGAAGGATTCGAAGAGGGAAATAATAAAGTAAGAGCTCCACATATGACTTCAATTATGCCAATCGGGACGACGCAAGCCTTTCTGAATGGATTGACGTTTCACTCCACTCAAACCAGGTTGGAAAGTGGCGCAACCAGAGTCGTTGTTCAAGCCAGTAATCCACATGAAGCGACGCCTCCGATGCCGATCGAATATCGATGGGGAAGACCAGTTAGATCCACGGAACATAATCCGACAGAGAGACTCACTGATTCTTCAACATTCGAATTTACAATGCCAGCGGGACAAGTTGAGGAATATAGTATTATTGTAAAAGGGTATCAAAAAGATACACATACTATTTCTTCTTCTACTACCGTCTCTTTTCAGCCGATTAAAGATGAGATTAACCCGTTCTAGGTAGCGCTGTAAGAATATAATTAAAATCTTCTTCAAAGTCCTCGTTTTGCTCTCTTCATAAGAGCAAAGCGAGGAAAATCACATTGCCAATTTAAAGACTTGTATCGGACTGACGCTCGTCGGTTTTCGAAACCGTCAACGCTTTTTAAATCACGCAAAAACTGCTCAAAACCGCTCAACGGTCCATCAATGCCGCATGTCACAAAAGGGAGAGAATTCTGCTCCAATCTGGTTTTCAACCGATGTACCAATGATGCTTTTATTCAGGTTGAAATTTTCCATCGTTTATTCGACGGTCCTGCGGTTACATGGAACAATTCAGTTGTGACTCGCCTGCGTGGTTGCGCCATTCAGTGTGAAAGCCGATAACCGACTACCAATCTGGTCATGTCGAAGCCCCCAAACTGTAGAGTGACAATATTTCCACAATTTTGCAACACTGTTTTAGCAAAAAAACAGTGCCCTAGGATTTACATGGCTCTCAATATATCTAGGAAAAACTCTCTGAATAATTGTGCGGTTTGTAGGCGAAAAACCTTACATTAAATCTAAATAAAAAAAACACAGCATTTTTAGATGCTGTGTTTTTCATTAACTAGCACGCAGTTTTATTACCTGCGCGGCGGCTACTTACCAAGAACCATAATTTACAGTGAATGTAGCGACACCAGTGATGTCGACTTCTTCTTCAGTTTTCACGCCCGCTGCAATCAATTTATCTAGCGAAGCGATGGCTGGCTGAACATTTATCTCACCGGTATAGTAGCTACCGATAGCTTTGTAAAGGTTCAAAACTGAAAGCGGGTCAGCCAAATGTATCTTACTGCCACCAGGAGTCAGATACTCTTTAGTCCCAGTAAGACTCGCGATATCAGCAATTGGTATGGTAGGCAGGCCAACATTGTCTGAGCCCTCGATCGCCAGACGGATCGGATGTGCTGTCTTCAACGCTTTGGTCTTCGCACCGTACTTGATATTGTCAAGCTGGGCACCCCAGATACCGACATTGACCGGTTTTGCATCAACTAATGTGGTCATGTTGTAGAAGTAAGCAGGCGCGATGGAGCCCAGTATCGAAGTAATTCCCAGATCCGCCAGAGGAATATCGGTACCAACTTTGTCGCCGTTCTCAAAATTAGTATCATTCATACTTAGCGCAATTGGTGTGTCTGCGCCGTTACAATCTACTGTAAAAGTCTTTGTCTTTTTAGAAAGTGCTTTACCCAGCGCTGAAGCAGACTGTGTACCATATTCAAACGTAGCGTCACCATTACCAATCGATACGACGCACGCGCCAGGAGTCAGTTTTACGTTCAACGTAACGGTCGCAGTGTCTGCCGCCATTGCGCCAGCAGAAAATACCGTCGCAATAGATGCTGCTAATAAGTGTTTAGAAATTTGTTTCATTGTTGTAAAACCTCATAAATTAAAAATAATGCACGTTATGTCGCGCGAAGATTTCTCCCTAACGGGAGAAATTTTTTTGGATAAAACTCACTTCCAATTTTTTCCTACTACAACTCAATAATAGAAATACGAATATTGCTGCTCATAATGGCTTGCGCGGAACCCGACTTTCCTTGTAGATTGAGTTGTGGTGAGAGTGCTAATTTGGCCTGCAATGTGCTGACCAATATTTCTGTTCCATCAGATGCCAGAGGAACAACCGTCTCATCTGCCTGCAACTGCAAGTCCGCTTTTTGTATGTCGTTCTGTTTGTTGGCCTGCAACACACGCCATTGCTGGATGGGCCGCTCGTTGACGATAGCTGGGCCTAGAGTAGCGATAACATGGCCTTCATCTGCAGTACCAAACTGGATCGTCTTCTCAGTTTCTGCACCCATCCCGGTAATTCTCAAGCCTAGGCGGACAGGTCGTTGACAACTAACCTGCACGGATAGCTCCTGCCGTCCAGCAGATGCAGACTTGCCATCCACGCTGGTCGCTTGCAAATATTCATGCGTGAAATTGCCATAATCAATTTGCGTTTGAGATAGCGCCAGAGAGCAGTTTTCGCCTGTCTGCGCAAAGGCCGCGGATGCGCAACTGCCTCCCATTAAAGCCGCGATGGCAAAATACTTTGCCCATTTTGTGTAATGTTTCATCTCAAGATTTCTTTTCACTATTAATTGATTGCTGGCACACCGCCGTGGCTGTTTCATAGATCTGGTCGCTTGCCTGCTTTTTCGGTAAGGCGACCTCGCATAGAATCGTCTTGCCAACGCGTACCTGGACTGCGTCCAAATCTGTAACATTTGGGATGAAAGCGCCACCATCGCGACCGACTATCGTGGTGATGTATGTGCCTTCAACGTCCGAAACGATCGCACCGGCTTTAATTGGATGGCCATCTCCATCCTGCATGTTCAAAAACATTCTGCGTACCTGTGTGACCTCAAACGGAATGTTGGTCACGGAGCCGCGCGCCATTCTTACTTCTTTGACGCCGTTTTTAATATCTGCATTACGTGGCAGCGTTGAAGGGACAAGCTGAATACGTTCAGCACTGAAGGGGCGTAAATTTGGAATAACTGCATAGCCACGCCAATCACTCCACGCTGGTCCCGATGGCGTCATCATTTTGACGCCACTGAACTCACCAACTGAAGCGACACCAAAGGTGTCATCGACCCGGTGCGGCGTGAGTGTCACTCCACCGCCATGCGCCACCGCACCGCCTTTGATGCTGAAGCTACTGCTGCCAGTACCATCAGAGCCAGTTGAAACTGAGGCACTCATTGCTGCCACCCGCGATAGGTACGATACTGAGCCGGAAGCACTCGGTCCACCGTAAGCAGATTGTGCTGATCCCAAAGAATAGGCGAACTGGTCGTTAACGCTCTGGCTATAAGTCTCGGCGAGTGATGTATGACCACCAGATCTCTGCGCTGAGGCCCCAAAATTACCTTTGCCCAACGGCATACTCAAACTGGCATAAATGCGCCAGTCACTGGCTTGTCGGGTAGTGCGCTCGGCATTTACACTAAACGACATTCGTTTGAGCGTTTTGCGCCAGCTCGCGCGGAATTGCCCAGTCTCACCATGATGTGCCAACACATGATGGTAGTAAGACGCACTCACACTACCCAACGTGCGGTGGGAATAATTCACTCCCATGCTATAGGAATTCCTACGCTCATCCAGATCGTCCAGCGCATTTACCGTGTTCTGCTCATCGGCATTTAGCTGACGGAAACGCGAACCAAATTCCCGATATTTTGCAGTCTGCGTCGACGCGCCAAAACTAGCGCCAAAACCGGAGCGAAGTTGATGACTACTACCAATATTGACTATTGCCCCGGTGCTGTCGGAACTTTGATCTGTGGCCGTGCGCAAGCCCAGATTAAGGCTGTGCGAACCAATGCGGTTCCTGACGGAGCCGAACGAACGTTGCGCAGTAGCGCCGACGCCATAATATCGGTCAGCCAATAAAAATCCCGCCATTCCACTGCTGGCCTCTCCAAGCGGCATTTGAACTGAACCGTAGGAAAGCCAGCTGGAACGATCCTTGTTGCCTGTATTAAGAACGCCGGTTTGTCCCATCCCGACAAAAAAAGCAGGACGTGATTGTCCGGCACCGCCTGCGAAATCCCAAGCCGGTACAGAGAACGTCTGGTGCTGACCGTTCGACTCAATCACTGTAACAATTGCGTCTGATGTACGACTTAGGAGAGGCACTTTTTTCAACGAAAAAGCACCTGCCGGTACCACCGTTGAGTACACCAGCGTGGCTTGCTGACGCACTTCAATACGCGCCACGGTCTCCGCCATTCCAGACACTGTGGTCGTCACACCATCCAGGGAGTTTGCAGCAAAATCAGGGATAAATTGCGCGCCGACGTAGGAAGGAACAGAAAAGAGAGAGCCGTCCCCGTTCAATTGCCCAACACGTAAAATCGTACGCGACTTCATCACCGAACGCTGCGCGTAAGCGTACTGGTGTTGAAGATCCAAACGACCGGTGTCATCTTGCGTGAACGTTTGTCGACTCCGTAGCGCCCAATTATCGACATTCAAACCAAGCTCTGTGAAACCAGAAAAGGAATCAAACCCGCCACCTGCATAACGCCCCTGAAAGTAGGACACGTCGTAATTAAACATTCCAGCCGCACCACCTCGTTGAAGAGCGAGCTCTGGCTCGCTTGATGCTCGCATCACTTCAGCGGGAACATATAAATCCATCGCTTGACGTTGCGGATAGAAATGTGCGGTAGCTAGCGGCACAAGCTCGGTCAAAGGTCGACATGCTTCTCCGATGGAAAGCATTTGCTCCGGTGCTGGCGCGATACCAAGTATTTGCAAATTGTCTGCGCTAAAACAAGGCACTCCCTCATCATCAAAGCGGATGGTCGCTGTGATAGTTTTGACTCGGTTAATCCGCACATCAACGCGCTGGTTGCCCATCGGAAATTTGCCACCTTTAGCAAAGTGGGTCGCCATTTCTTGCGGCAAAGATCGTGCTCGCAAAATATCCGTATCGAAATTTACCATTGCCAATTCTGAGGCGTGCGCTATCCCTACGGCCAAGCTTAAAGCTGCCGGTATTAATTTCTTCATGTCAGTTTTTTTCTTAGGTTGGTGCTTTGGTCATCAGATCGGTGACGGAAGAAACAATCTCTTTCGTGGTGTGCCCATAATCATTTACAGGCAACAGACTTAGCGAAGAAAAGGCAGATGTTGCATCACTCAAACCCGCAACGCGCTGTTGGCCAGGCAATAAATATCCGCCCGATAAAACTGCCTGTTCTTTTGACGGCAATAATGTCAGTTGCGGCATAAACATAACGACCTGATTGCTGTTGTTGACCACGTTAAGTTGCTTACCATCACGCGTCCACTGAAGTTTTTTGTAGGTGTCTTCGGCATTTTCTTGCTCGGCGGCATTGACGTGAACAAAAAGCGGAACAGCTTGCTGGAGTACGAATTTGATGCCGGTTGATTCCGGTGGAATAGCTTCAAACACAGCACGCTTCAGCGTGTCTTTTTTTGACTTCTGATCGCCGTTGAGCATAAATCGTACCATTTGTGTTTCGCCAGGTTCGATACGTACGACTGGTGGCGATACGATTATTTTAGTCGTCGTATCTTCAGGAATATCTTCAATAAAAGAGTGCAGCAATATAGGATAGGGAAACGTATTTTTGACATTATTTACGCCTTCACCAGTTTTGCTATCGACAATCACTGCCAGGCGTTCCAGCGTGACTGAGGCTTTTGCAATACTCGCAAAAAAGGGTAATGCACAAGCTAGCGTGAGCGCAAAAAGACACGCTTTTTTTTGAAAAAACATTTCATTGATCCCTTCGTATTATTGACAGACGCCTGTCATATCCAAGCTAAAACATAGTGGAAGAATTATAGAAAATACTGGCGTCGAAAAATACTGGAGAACCCTTTTAATACGTGAGAAGTATCTATAAATTACCGACAAATTAGACATATCTGTAATGAAAAAAGAATTCCCTAAAGGGCGTAGGGAAAAGCAGAAATTTATTTATTGAGGGGTCAGCTGAACAAAGCATTTTGCAGGTGGTTTCTACCTTGCAATGGGAATGGAGCGCCCTCTGCTTTAAACGGTACCAGAACCGGATTATTTGAATAAAATGGTATCAAGAATAGACTATCGAAAAATTAAATGTGGCACAATCCAAAGAACCAATTTGCTAAGTATTGGATTCTCCCTTACAGCCTTGATCCCCCCGATCATCACCAACTTGCACTATCTGGAGCTAACCGATGTTTATATCCACCGAGCTTGAATATGTAGGATTTTGGGCGCGCGTCTGGGCCAGTCTGATTGACACCATTTTGATGATGATGGTGATTTTTCCGATATTGTTCGCCATTTATGGGCGTGTGGAAATGGCATCCGGCGTCACGTTGACGGGTGCGTCTAATATTTTGATTTCGTATATTTTGCCGGCCGTCGTCGTAATTATATTTTGGACTACCAAGAATGCAACGCCGGGAAAAATGGTGATAGGTGCCACTATCGTTGATGCAGAAACCGGCGAACCACCAAGCCTGAAGCAGCATGTAATCCGCTATATCGGCTATTACCTTTCAGCGATTATCTTTTGCCTTGGTTTTATCTGGGTTGGATTCGATAGAAAAAAACAGGGGTGGCATGACAAACTGGCGGGAACGGTGGTTGTGCGGAAGAAAAACAAAGGAACAGAGCCTGTCAAGTTCGGCATTTAAAAAATCGAGAAATAGTCGCTTTATAAAATTGGTGGTCATACGCTTACGACATATGCTTTCCTTAGCCAGCTATCTTAGCCAGCATTCCCAATACGCACGTGCATAGTTTTTAAACCATTCGGGCCGCCTATTTTGTTCAATAGGCGGCCCGAGGCTGGAAGATAAGTACATTGTGGTCTGGCAGCTAAAAGCCGCTTTAACGCGACAAATATTAATGGTTATCGCGATGTTCTTCTTGACGCTCATCACGGCGGCCATCACGGTGGTCATCGTGATTATCTTCGCGGTAATGATTTTCTCGCCATTGACGTTCACGCCATTCACGCGCACGCATACGGCGTTCATGCCACTCTGACTCACGATCCTGCTCTATATAAACAGGGCGAGGTTGAACATATATCGGACGCGGCTGAACATACACCGGTTCTGGACGAACATAGACGGGTTCAGGGGCAACATATATGCCCGGAAGGCCAATATTTACACCCACATCCACGTGCGCCATAGCGGGACTTGCCGCCATCACTAATACCGCGCTGGTGATCAGCCCGGCTATGATGCTAATCGTTTTTTTCATCATTTTTTCCTTCTGTTTAAACCATTTTTAATACCGATTCGGCTTGCGCCACTACCATGAATTGGCAGTTATCGTTCAAAGAAATTTATTAACCCAGACGTAATACAAGAACTTGTTGAACGTAGTCAGTCAAATACTGAAATATAAAAGACAGGACAAGCCTGTCTCTTTTTTTACACGCTAACTTGATTACTTAGCAGATGCAGATGCACCTGCTTTTGCGTTCACACCAACACCAGCGGGGTGCACTTTGACTTTACTGTTAAGCGAAGTGTGGTGCGCTTTCGTTGCAGTATTCATCGCATCACTTTTAGCATCTACGACACCAGCATGTGCTTTTGCGTTGACATCTTCTGCGCCAGCTTTTGCTTTAGTGTCTGCAGCAACGAGAGCACTTGGTGCTTTCACATCAGGATTTGCAGATACTGAGGTAGATGTTGCGGCATTAACTGCTGCGGTTGGCATTGCAGCTTGAGCGAAACCAGCAGTGATTAACAAACCGGTGATCAAAGCAGCGTGGAATTTGTTCATGTGTGTCCCTTAGGTATCTTAGTAGCCTCAAGATGATTCTCGAGGAGTTGAGATATAAACGACTTGGGAAAGATAACGTTGACGCACATTACAACCCGTTACAACTCTGCTCCTTAACGTTGGCGTGATATAGACGGGCAGACTACCTTACTTATCGGCGACGGCTGAGCAGCGCGATTTTTGAACCACTGCAACAAATACGCGCAAGTTAAATACGCCTACATTTTTGGATGCCAGCGGTTTTTCACACCATCTGCAATGCGTTAACTAAAGTCATAATTATAAGATCAAGCAGAATGACTATAATGACAACTGCCCGCGTCCACGACGCTCTAGGAGAACACCAATGAACACCACATACAAAATCGCCGTACTCGCAGGTGATGGCATCGGCAAGGAAGTCATGCCCGAAGGCCTGCGCGTCGTCAACGCTGCCGCCAAACGTTTTGGCATTAATCTGGAACTCACCGAATTCGACTGGGCCAGTTGCGACTATTATGCGCAAACCGGCAATATGATGCCAGCCGACTGGAAGGCGCAGTTGTCGGGAATGGACGCGATCTATTTTGGCGCAGTCGGCTGGCCTGACATCGTGCCCGATCACATTTCGCTATGGGGCTCGTTATTAAAGTTTCGTCGCGAGTTTGACCAATACATCAACTTGCGCCCGGCGCAAACCTTCGAAGGCGTGCGCAGCCCGCTGGCAGATCGTGGCGCTGGCGATATCGACATGATGATCGTACGCGAAAACACTGAAGGCGAATACTCGTCCGTCGGTGGCATTATGTACGAGGGAACGCCTAACGAAATCGTGATGCAACAGTCGATATTTTCACGTCGCGGCAGTGATCGGGTTCTCAAGTTCGCATTTGAACTGGCCAAAAAGCGTGCACGCAAGCACGTCACGGTAGCAACCAAAAGTAATGGCATTTCGATCTCTATGCCTTGGTGGGATGCGCGCGCAGCCGAGATGGCAAGCCAATATCCGGACATTACGTGGGACAAACAACACATCGATATCTTGTGCGCGCGGTTTGTCCTGCAACCGCAACGCTTCGACGTCGTGGTTGCCTCCAACCTCTTCGGCGACATCCTCTCAGACCTCGGACCAGCATGCACCGGCACTATCGGTCTGGCACCATCGGCGAACATGAATCCGGAACGCCATTTTCCTTCCTTATTCGAACCGGTCCACGGCTCGGCCCCGGATATCTACGGCAAGAACATCGCCAATCCAATTGCCATGATCTGGTCGGGTGCGATGATGCTCGACTTTCTCGGCGGTGGCAGTAGCGATAGCAAGGGCCGTCAGGCGCATGACGCAATATTGGCTGCAATCAAATCTACGCTCGCATCTGGGCCGCATACCGCTGATATGGGCGGAAATACGTCCACCACTGCGATGGGTGAAGCGATCGCCCGACTGGTGTCTGAAGCGATCTAAAGAAGGCTTGTAGTGTTGGGAATGGCCCGCGATAGTTGATACTCGATGCTTGACCCGGCCTATTCCAAAATAATGCCTTTTGCTTACGGCGATACATCTCACTGCTCAAGAATGAATGCCTCTAGCGCAAGCTTCGGTAGCGGTTTGCTGTACAGGTAACCCTGGTAAGCTTTGCATCCCTCTTCTACGACGAATGCATATTGTTCGGCCGTTTCTACTCCCTCAGCCACAACGTCCAGATTAAAAGCTTTACCCAAAGCGACGACCATACGGATAATGATCGCGCCTTGTTGTTCATCGGCAAAATCCTGGATAAAGACTTTATCAATTTTCAACTCATCCAGAGGCAGGCGCTGTAGATAGGAAAGTGAAGAGTAACCCGTTCCAAAGTCGTCTAGAGAGAATCCAATGCCCATGGCCTTGAGGGCATGCATTTTGCGAATCGTGCCTTCAACATCTTTAATCAACAGGCTTTCGGTCAATTCAAGCTTGAGTCTGGCGGGATTCGCACCTGTATCAATAAGGATCTTCACAACTTGATCTACAAAATCCAGATGATGAAACTGGGAAGCGCTGACGTTTACCGACATACTAAACATCTCGGTCTCTGGCGATTTAGCCCATCGAGCCAATTGGACGCAAGCCGTGCTCAATACCCACAGCCCAAGTGGCATAATTAAACCGGTTTCTTCTGCGATGGAAATAAACTCTGCTGGCATCACCAATCCCCGCACCGGGTGGTTCCAGCGCACAAGCGCTTCAGCCCCGGTCATTCGGCCCTGCACATCAGACTGCGGTTGAAAGTAGAGAAGAAACTCATTCCTGGTCAACGCATGACGAAGATCGGTGACCATAGCAACACGGGCGGTGACTAGTGCCTGCATTTCGGGGAGGAAAAACGACATGGCATTGCGCCCGGACGCTTTTGCCTGATACATTGCAAGATCAGCTTGTTTCAAAACGTCTTCGGAAGTAATCGATGGACCGCCGAAAATGGCGATGCCGATGCTGGCACTACTATAGTGCTCCTGATAGATGATCTCGAAAGGCTTGCCAAAGGAGTTAAGTATTTTTTCACCAACTCCCCCGGCATTGTCCGCTGCCTCTTTCTCGGCATCCGCTAAATCTTCTAACAAGACAACAAATTCGTCGCCACCGAGCCGCGCCACCGTATCGCTGACCCGCACAGATTCTTTCAGCCGGTTAGCAACTAACTTTAGTAACATATCGCCTTCGTCATGCCCGCGAGTGTCATTAATACCCTTGAAGTTATCCAGATCAATGAATAGCACAGCGCCAAAACGTCCTGTACGCCGGCTTAACGCCACCGCCTTCTCGATCCGGTCGAGCAGCAACTGACGATTGGGAAGAGTAGTCAGCGCATCGTAGAATGCAAGTGCGTGTAATTCGCCCTCCATTGCCTTACGCTGGCTGATATCCAGAAAGTAGATAGCCAGGCCCTCTTCGGAAGGATATGCCCGTATCTCCATCCATATTTTCAGTTTCCCGTCATATTCCTCGAAAGCCACTGAACAGTTTTGTGCAATCGCCCGATGATATTCCCTGGCATATTGGCCACCGACCGCTTCAGAAAATATATCCCACAAACTGGTGCCAAGAACCTGCCCACTCGAAATTTGCAATAGCCGCTCAGCTTCGTGGTTGAGATACTTAAAATGCCATTGTCGATCGACCATCACAAACGCGTCGGTAATACTTTCCAGAGTGGCCGTCAACAGCGCCGCCTGCCGTACCGCGTTCGCCTCGGAACGCTTCCTCTCGGAAATATCCTGGATTCCTCCCCTTATCTGTATGACCAGTCCGGTTGTATCGCGCACGGCTTCGCCAGTGATACGTACCCACCCCTGGCGCTTGCTGGCCGTTAAAATTTCCACCTCTTGGTCGTAGGGCGTGCCGTCGCGGACGCAAGTATTAAAGAGATGTGTCAGTGATACGCGCCCTTTGTCCACGTAAAACTGACTTGCATCTGCAATCGTCGGAGTGGTGCCGTGTGATACGGCATAGATGTCACACACTTCTTCCGACCAGGAAACCTGATCGGTCTCTAAATCAGCCATCCAACCGCCAAAATGGGCGATACGACTCGCGATTTGAATCAGTGCTTCACTGCGCAACATTCTTGCCTGATATTGGTTTCGCGTTTCAAGTTCGTCGCGGGACCGTCGCAGCACCTCAATCGCTTGTTCTTGCGCCCCCAAATCCCGAACGATACGCCTTGCCAACAGCAATAAAACCAGTGTAAGTGAGACGCCCAGCAAAATGAAACTAGCGTGAGCTAAGCGCAGACTCTTCGATTCTTTTGCATTGCGGGCCGTCAGCAACCCATTTTCCTCGTCTATCATGTTCTTGGTCACGTGCTGCAACCTGTTAGATATATCGGCGCCCTCAACAAAATAGTGCGCTGCAGGAATGCTCCCCAAGGTGTCACTAATTGCCTGCGTTTTGATGAACATCGCGACTCTCTGCGCAAACAAGTCTTGAAGCGTCTTCAGGTAATGTATTTGTTTATTGTTATCTAACGTGAGCGCTTCTATTTCGCGTATATTCACGCGCGCCAAATCGACTGCATTTTCACGATCGTTTAAAAAACGCGCCGCCCGGAGGACAAAATACCCGCGTTGTGCCGATTCGGCGCGTATCAGATTATTTTGAAATTTTTCAATCGTACTCAGGACCTGATGGGTATGGTCGACCCATTTCGTGGCACTGTTCAATTTCGTTTCCATGTATACAGACAAGCTGGCTAATAGAACGAGTACGAACACTACGACGACGAGGGAAATGATGACTAAAGATTTAATACTTTTTTTAATCATTTTTATATCTCGGGAACATGCATTGAGACCGAGAATGCCGAACTCCGGATGGTTGACGGTGCGCAAGCCAACGGATTAATTACGTCCGAGAAGAATAATTCTCAAAAACAATAATAACCCCGAACTCGATGCCGGAAAGTATTAGTTTCCGATAAAGAATGCACTGGTTTAAGACACCCCGGATTTAGCACGCCAGCCCAGCAACCCCAGTCCAGGCATATTTGGATAATACAGTGATTTGTAATTTAGATAACTATATCAACGGATGCGCCGGGATAGTCTACGAGGTGGCCGCAGTTCGATATTATTATATTGACCGCTTAGGCGTCACTGCAGCTTGTATTTCTCACACCTTCACAATAGAATGCCGAAGCATTATCGCGGCTCGGATCATTATCATTTTTAGTCCCGAATTTGCATCATGTCAGCCATGCCACACCTAGTGTCACGGCCTCACTTATAGTTGACACCCTCTCCGTCAGTACCGCATGTCACTTACCCGTTTTCAAAAACGCATCGTCTGGACGTGCCTCATAGCCCTCTGGCTAAGCATGTTCATGCCTGCGATTTCACAAACGATGAAGGCGATGACGGCGACGCGGACGGCGCAGATAGTCAATGACCTCTGCACATCCTCGGGATTAGTTCATCTTGACACGAATAAGGGCGACAACTACTCGCTCCTGGTCAACGAGAATGGAGATCACCAAGATCACCCGAATCAGGATGGTCACGATGGTCACGATAGGCACGATGGTCACGACAGTCACGCCGACCATGGCGATGCCTGCGGCTACTGCACGCTGCTAGCGCATAGCCCGCTCGTCACCAGTTATTTCCACATCATGGTCGTCACGGCGGTCACGACGTCGCATGCGGTGCCGTTGTTATACGATTACTATCCACCACGCCCATTTCGCGGGCAGACCAATCCGCTCGATCCTCCCTCGCCCCTGAAGCAGTCCTGATTTTCTGATTAGTCATGTGCTGACACGATAGTGTCGCCGCCGCTGCATTGCTTATGCCGTGCGGAGGTGCTTATTCATTTGCTTAGCCAATTAAAGCGCTAGGTGAAATCCAGGGGAAGTTTATGCTTAATTTGCGTTCGCAAACTAAGGGAGTCGTGCGTGCTAATGCACGTGCCATCGGGTGTTCAATTGCGCTTGTTGCATCACAACGCACTTCATCATCCAGCCAGTCATCCTACTTAACAGCGGCATTGTTACCGCTTTCTTTTTTTGTCCTGCCTATCCTTTTTCAACCTGCGTTTGCCGCTGAAGAAGAAAGTCATGTTCCAGAAGTCGTCGTCACGGGGGTGAGAGAAAAACAAGTGTTTGATGTCAATTTGCCAGCTACGAGTGAACGTATCACCGCCCAACAGGTAGAAAATATGAACGTCATCAACACCGAAGATGCATTGAAATACATGCCTAATATGGCGATTCGCAAGCGCTTTATCGGTGATGAAAACGCCACCATTTCCGTCCGTGGCAATGGGAACTCACAGACCGCACGCGGATTGGTGTACGCGGATGGTCTTTTGTTGAGCAATTTCCTAGGCAATACATTCAGCTTTCCACCGCATTGGTCGATGGTTTTTCCCGAAGATATTGCGCAGGTTGACGTCATGTACGGTCCTTTTTCGGCCTTATACCCGGGCAATTCAATGGGAGCAACCGTGGCGATCACAACCAAAATACCGACCAAACTTGAGGCCATGCTGAAGACGCAAGTATTCCGTCAGCAATTCAATCTGTTCGGTGTGGATAGCCATTTTGATGGCAATAAAACCACCGCGTTGATTGGCAACAAGGTTGGAAATCTGTCCTTCCTGTTGGGGATTGATCATCTCAGCAATGCCGGGCAACCTTTCGTCTATGGCAACCAACTACGGTCTACCATACCGGCGACTGGCGCGGCTGTTCCGGTCACTGGCGCTTATCAATATACCAATCCCAACGGTGCACCTTCGACGCTATTTGGCGTGAACTCCGAAGGTGCTGAACGCGTCGTGCAAGATCAGTTCAAGTTCAAAGCAACTTACGACATCACGCCGACATTGCAGGCGGGATTGACGTTCGGCTACTGGCGTCAACAGGTGAATAACAACACTGCAACATTCTTGCGCGACGCTAATGGTAATCCTGTGGTCGCCGGTCTGGTCAATATTGGTGGCTATCAATACAACCTCCCAAAAGGGTTCTTTGCCCCCGCGGCCAGCGAAAGCGAGAATCAGCTTTATGGCCTGACACTCAAAACCCAACACCCGAACGGCTGGAACTATTCGGCGATTGCTTCCTATTTCGACATTTCAAAGAGCATTTCGCGATCCGCCAACAGCGGACTGCCAAATGATCTGACCGGCGTGGCCACCTTCGGCGATGGTTCCGGCTGGAAAACGCTCGATCTTGTGACCGACTACAAACCGGTTACCGTCAGCGCAGGGACGCATTGGCCCACCTTCGGCTATCACTACGACAATTACTTCCTGGAAAATAAGACCAAAAATCTAAGCAACTGGCGAGATGGTGATGGTAGTGGTGGCGGCGGATTCAATAATGCCTTTGCCGGCAAAACCGAAACACAGGCGCTGTTTGCCCAAGACGCATGGCAACTATCCTCACGCTGGAAGTTAACCACCGGATTGCGCTATGAAGACTGGCGCGCCTATGATGGCATGCGCGCAGTGGTTGGTTCGTCGCAAGCCTATAGCAATCGCACCGAATCTTATTGGTCGCCAAAGGCGGCATTGTCGTATCAGGCCACGCCCGATCTGACTTTCCGCTTTTCTACCGGACGCGCGTATCGCTTCCCAACGGTGAGCGAACTATTTCAAGGCAGCCTGACCGGATCAACGTTAGTGAATAACGATCCCAATTTGAAGCCCGAAAACGATCTGGCAAAAGAATTGAGTGCCGAGTGGTCACAATCGAACGGTCTGCTGCGCATGTCGCTATTTGAAGATGATGTAAAAAACACCTTGTTTAGCCAAACCAATACGGCGGTGTTTCCTAACGTGACGAATATCCAGAATATTGATCGCGTGCGCTCGCGCGGCGTCGAGCTGCGTTATTCCGGTGAAAATGTCATCCTGCGCGGCCTTGATCTCAGTGCCAGCGTTGGTTATACACGCTCAATCATTGTGGAAAATAGCAAAAATCCGGCGACGGTTGGAAAGAATTTTTACCGCATTCCATTGTGGCGCGCAAATCTGGTCAGCACCTATCGCCTCAATGAGCAAGCCAGCGTGATGCTTGGCGGGCGCTTCTCCGGGCGACAGTTCAACACGCTCACAAATACCGATATCAATCCCAATACTTTTGGCGGCACCAGTTCATTTTTGGTATTCGACACCAAGCTGACGTTTAAGCCGACGAAACATACTGAGCTTGGATTCGGCATCGACAATCTGACCGACCGACGCTACTACGTGTACTACCCGTATCCTGGCAGAACTTTCTATATGGAAGCAAAAGTCAGCATGTAGAAGATAGATGCGTGACAGATAGGCACCGTATACCGTATAGACAGCGCCTGTTCACTCTCTATCACACTCTTAAGATCAGCTCGGCTGTACACCGCCAATTATTGGTTGACGCAAAAGGGGCAGCGACTAGCCATTAGTCACCGCCCCGTAAAAACACATTTAGTACCGAAAACAAACTATGCAAACCACCCTTCAAGCGCCATCGCCCACCGACTCAGCACTTTCTGCCTCGCGCAATTACCGTATTTTATGGCGATGGCATTTCTATGCCGGACTGTTCGTGATGCCTTTTTTGATCGCACTGGCAATTACCGGCGCGATCTATGTCTTTAAGCCGCAGATCGATACCGCGCTGTATGGCGACAAGTTATTCGTCGCCGCCAGCACGCAACACCCAATTAGCTACGACAAGCAGTTAGCGATTGCCGCCCGCGCGGTTCCCAATGAGGCCGTCGCCACCTCGTTAAGCGTCAGCGCCAATCCGCAACGCAGCACCGAAGCGGTATTCCGTTTAACCTCGGGCGAAAGCACCAGCGTGTACGTCAATCCAACCACCGGCAGTGTTCTAGGCACGCTCAGCGTAGAACATCGCATCATGAATCAGGTACGACAGATTCATCGCGATCTAATGCTGGGCAAATGGGGTGGATGGTTAATGGAACTGGCGGCTTGCTGGACATTGATCATGCTGGGAACCGGAATCGCTTTGTGGTGGCCCAGAACAGCATTTTCTGTATGGGGAACGTTACTTCCACGCGGCGGTTTACGCGGACGCGCCATCTGGCGAGAACTGCATCTGGTCGTCGGTATCTGGGTGGCAATCGGTGCATTGTTTTTTATCTTGAGCGGATTACCGTGGTCGAGTTTCTGGGGCAAGAATTTTCAATCTATCGTCACATGGGCGAATGTCGATCATTCTGCACCGGCGTCTAAAACCGAACATATTCATGGATCGACAGCGCCGTTAAACCTTTCCACGCCAGCGATGCCCTCACCACCAATGAAGATGCGCGATCTCCCATTGGCCGAGATTCCCTGGGCGGTGGGCGCGACCACCGTGCCGATGTCACATGTCCACGTGATGCCACCGCAAAGACTCTCCATCGATCAAGTCGCGGCGATAGCGGCGACCAGCGGCATGCTGACCTATCAACTCGCGCTGCCTACAAAAAAATCCGGTGTATTTACCGTATCGTATGCTCCCGGCAATTCGATATTTTTACGCTCCGATCTTGACCAACAACGCACGCTGCATATTGATCAATATAGCGGAAAAATGTTGAAAGATATGCGTTTTTCCGACTACAACCCCGTGTCCAAAGCAGTCTCGCTAGGTGTTGCCTTGCACATGGGCGAATATTTTGGCTTGGCGAATCAACTGATTTGCGCAGCGATTTCATTAGCGCTGCTAGGAATAGCAATTACTGGCTTTGTGATCTGGTGGAAACGCCGTCCAGTAAAAGCATTGGGCGCGCCAAAGCGGGTGCTGCAACCACCATCCTCCATCAAGCGATGGAAAGGATATCTGGCGATTATGGGGTTTTTATTCCCATTGATGGGCGTGTCGATGCTTATTGTGTGGTTAGGCGACACCCTATTTTTTAGAAAGAAACCTTGATGCTTTTTTAGGTCATTAATCACAAATGACGTCACCAGAATCAAATTGAGATTCAGTAACATCTAGCATAAATATGCTACTGTATTATGTCATTGTCTCCACGTAGCAACGTAGCGAGCGCAAGCTAATTTTATTTCCGCCATTGTTCTTGACTAAAAAAATGGCGGCCAATAGACTCTCGCTGTTCTCGGAGCCCCTATGTTTACAAGTAAAAAAAATATCCTTATCGGCTGCCTGATGGCGTCGGCCTACCTTAGCAGTATCACCATGGCCAATGCCCAGGAAGAACCGACGCCAGTTTCTCGGGAAGCAGAAAAAATCATTGCTCCCGAGACATGGAACGCAAAATTTCAGTCAACCTACATCTGGCAGCGCAAACAGTCGTTCGATGCGCCTTATAGCGGCACTAACAGCTTGTCGCCAGAACGCGAAAAAGCATATTCCCTGACAGCGACCGGTTATTTCGGCCTTCGGCTCTGGGGTGGAGCAGAACTGTATTTCAATCCGGAAATGGTCCAGGCAGTACCGCTTTCAGGTTTGCATGGTTTGGGCGGCATGACCAATAGTGAACAACAAAAAACGAGTGGACCCAACCCAAAGTTTTATCGTGCACGACTATTTTTACGGCAAACCTTCGACTTTGGCGGCGCGCGTGATGCCGTCGAATCCGGGCCAAATCAGTTGGCTGGCATGGTCGATAAGCGACGGCTGGTCGTTACACTGGGGAACGTCAGCGTCACCGATATTTTCGATAACAACGCCTACGCGCACGATGCCCGCACACAATTCGTTAACTGGTCCTTTTTGACTTACGGCGCATATGATTATGCTGGTGACGCCCGTGGTTATACATGGGGCGGTGCGGCAGAATATTACTATGACGATTGGGCGATACGTTACGGTCGGTTCATGGTCCCGATTATGTCCAACGGACAGCCGCTGGAAACTCGTCTGGCCAAGTATTACGGCGATCAAATTGAAATTGAACGCGGCTACGCCCTCGGCAATCAAGTCGGCAAAGTAAGATTTCTAGTCTTCCGCAACAAAGAAAACATGGGCAGTTTCAGCGATGCTATCGCCGCTGACAACGGCGGCATTCCTTCAGTCGCTGCCGTGCGCAAAGACAGTTTCAAGGTTGGCTATGGCTTCAGTCTGGAACATGCACTGCGCTCTGACATTGGCCTCTTCGCCCGGGCCAGCAGAAACGATGGCAAGACCGAGACGTATTCTTTCACCGAGATCGAACGCTCTGTCACCGCTGGCGTAGCAATAAAAGGCGAGCAGTGGGGACGCTCCAAAGACACGATTGGTGTTGCCGTCGCGCAAAATGGCTTAAGCAAAGCGCATCAGGACTATTTATCGCTAGGTGGCCTTGGTGCGTTTATTGGCGATGGAAAATTGCATTACAAACCGGAAAAAATTCTGGAGGCGTATTACAACATCCACCTATACAAAGATACTTACTTGATGTTTGACGCTCAACGTATTACCAATCCCGCCTATAACGCAGATCGCGGTCCGGTCAATGTCGGGACTATTCGGCTTCACGCAGAATTTTAAGTGTTTGCCCGACCCTGATTGGGCAAGCGATTAGCCCTAGAGCGTGCTGATATATAGACCTTGTAGACGAGGTTAGCGCACACCGAATCTCGCCAATTACGAAGGCTGCTGCTAATGACTTACCCCGTCATTGGCCCTGCCAGTATTTTAGTCATCCGGCGGGAATTGTTGGGAAACATGTTTGAGCCAAAGGCGAGTTAGTGATAGCGAGATTAACAACACCGTCAACTAAGGGCATTTACCAACGGTCAGGCAAATAATCCCACCGAACCGATTTTGGGTAACGCCTTAGCGTAGGATGAAATATCGGCAAGATTAAACATTCCCTGCCGATACGTTGATTACAAAATGACTATCGCCGCCCGTGCAAATCAGTCGCACCGAAATGCGGCGGTGCCAACATTGCCTGCGCCGAATTGACTGCACTACCGACGTCATGGCCATTCTTTGCATATTGCCCGACCAGATCACAACCAAGACCTGCCGCATTACTCTTCTTGAGATGCAAATCGAGCAACGCAGCCGACTCCGCCCACAAATTGACCGCAGGAGGCCTGGCGGGCAGTTGTTCAAACTGCGCAACAACGGCATCAAAATTAAACTGCGGAATCTTCTGATTGGGCGCGGTATCAGTAGAACCGGCAGCATCAACGGTCGAATTGTCAGTCACCGTCTGCAAAGATGACGCGCGACGACCATCCACTTTCGTGAACCAATTATCAATAATTGCCTGCTGTTTCCGAGCCTTAGCCAACACCCGATCGCCCGCTTGTCCAAACAGCAAAGCAGCAGCGGCGATTCCCTCGCTAACATGCACAGCAACCACCTGCTTGCCAATGCTATCTGTTATCACTTTGTCGTCGTTATCTGCTTCGCTCTTAACGTCATCATTGTCAGCTTGACCGTTATCATCACTAACGTCAGCATGACTATACTGATCTGCGTTCATAACGCCCATGCTATCGGCAGCTTCGGGCGGCGCAATTGGATATGCCGAAAGTAATTCTGTTCCGGTCAATGTCTTGCCATCGGCAAACTGGAATTGATTGATTTGATAACTAGCGCCATTAAAATAATTAGCCACCGTGATGCTGTCGCAGTTGCCGTAGTCTATGATTAAGTCATTCTTGACGCGTCGCAAACCGTTTAAAGCATCAGAATTGACGTCTGTGAATCGGATCACGTCCGTGCGACCACCGCCCGAGTAATCAGTACCATAATCATAATTGTTGATCGTGTCGTGGCCGTCACCGCGACTTAACATATAGGTGTCATTACCAAAGCCGCCATTGAGCATATCGTCACCCTTTCCACCGGTCAGAATGTCATTACCAGCGCCGCCGCTTAACGTATCTTCGCCGCTACCGCTGGTCAGAATATCATTCCCATCGCCACCGCTTAACGTATCCTTGCCAGCGCCGGTGGTCAGCGTATCGTTACCACTTCCACCGTCTAATTGATTATTACCTTCCCCCCCTTCCAGCACGTCATCGCCCGATTCGCCAATCAATGTATCGTTGCCGTCGCCTGCGAATAACCGGTCATTGCCGCTGCCACCATTCAGATAATTATTTCCAGTACCGCCGTCGATGACGTCATCACCGCCAAAGCTATAAATCGTGTCATTACCGCCGCCTGCATAAATCGTCTCGCCACTATCAGAAAATCGCAGATTGTCATTATTGTCGGTCAGCATCACCGGATGCGTAGCCAGTATTTGTGCGCCGGTCCACACCTGACCATCAGCAAACCGGAACTGGTTGATTTGATAGTTCACGCCATCAAAATAGTTGCTGATCGTGAGACTGTCACCGCTTCCAAATTCGATAATCAGATCTGTATTGACAGTACGCAGACCCTGAATATCGCTGGCATTCATATCAGTAAAAATCACGACATCCGTGCGACCACCGCCCGAGTAATCAGTACCATAATCATAATTGTTGATCGTGTCGTGGCCGTCACCACGACTTAACACATACGTATCATTGCCAGCGCCACCCTGCAGTTTGTCGTCGCCCTTGCCACCGGTCAGGATGTCATTGCCATCGCCACCAGTTAACGTATCGTTGCCAGCACCAGTGATCAGCGTGTCGTTGCCACTTCCACCGTCCAAGCGGTTATTACCTTCCCCGCCGTCCAGTACATCGTCGCCCGCTTCGCCATCCAACGTATCGTCGCCCGCGCACCCGGATAACCGGTCATTGCCGCTACCGCCATTCAGATAATTATTCCCGGTCCCGCCATCGATCACATCATCACCACCATATCCGTAAATAGTGTCATCACCGGCACCGGCATAAATTGTCTCGCCACTATTGGAAAATCCCAGATGGTCATTCTTGTCAGTCAGCACAATCGGATAAGCACCCAGTATTTGTGCGCCGGTCCACACCTGCCCATCAGCAAACCGGAACTGGTCAATTTGATAGCTTGCGTTATTAAAATAGTTGCTGATCGTGAGACTGTCACCGTTTCCAAATTCGATGATCAGATCTGTATTGACAGTACGCAGACCGCGGATATCGCTGGCATTCATATCGGTAAAAATTACGACATCCGTGCGACCGCCGCCCGAGTAATCAGTACCATAATCATAATTGTTGATCGTGTCGTGGCCGTCACCACGACTTAACACATACGTATCATTGCCAGCGCCACCCTGCAGTTTGTCGTCGCCCTTACCACCGGTCAGGATGTCATTGCCATCGCCACCAGTTAACGTATCGTTGCCAGCACCAGTGATCAGCGTGTCGTTGCCACTTCCACCGTCCAAGCGGTTATTACCTTCCCCGCCGTCCAGTACATCGTCGCCCGCTTCGCCATCCAACGTATCGTCGCCCGCGCACCCGGATAACCGGTCATTGCCGCTACCGCCATTCAGATAATTATTCCCGGTCCCGCCATCGATCACATCATCACCACCATATCCGTAAATAGTGTCATCACCGGCACCGGCATAAATTGTCTCGCCACTATTGGAAAATCCCAGATGGTCATTCTTGTCAGTCAGCACAATCGGATAAGCACCCAGTATTTGTGCGCCGGTCCACACCTGCCCATCAGCAAACCGGAACTGGTCAATTTGATAGCTTGCGTTATTAAAATAGTTGCTGATCGTGAGACTGTCACCGCTTCCAAATTCGATAATCAGATCTGTATTGACAGTACGCAGACCCTGAATATCGCTGGCATTCATATCAGTAAAAATCACGACATCCGTGCGACCGCCGCCCGAGTAATCAGTACCATAATCATAATTGTTGATCGTGTCGTGGCCGTCACCACGACTTAACACATACGTATCATTGCCAGCGCCACCCTGCAGTTTGTCGTCGCCCTTGCCACCGGTCAGAATGTCATTACCAGCGCCGCCGCTTAACGTATCTTCGCCAGCGCCACCTAGTAAAGTGTCATTACCTTCCCCACCGTTGAGACGATCGTCACCAGCATTACCACTTAGCGTGTCATCGCCCTCACCCCCATCTAACGAATCATCGCCCCTCCCTCCCAGCATGACATCGTTACCTGCGTAGCCATTCAAAGTATCATTTCCATTCCCACCGACAATCAAATCCTTTTTCTTCGTACCATTCTTGTTCATAACGCTGCTCAGTTCAGCAAATAACTTTTGTATTTCAGGCGATGCATCCAGTGTAGAGAGACCCAAGGCGATCAACTCAGCTCCAATCCAGCTAAAATCCTGCATCGCACTTCCCGCTGCACGATTAAAGTCGATCAAATCGTACAACCCTTTTATGCCATCCGCCGCAATCGCTGCCTTGAAGTGTTTTTCCAGCGCACCATAATCCAGATGCATCCCATCGGTATCTATCTTTAATTCAATCTGATCAATCAACGACTTAAACCGTGTCTGCAACAATAACGAACCGTAGATCGATTCCTGCAATGCGTCATAAGCTTGATTGAGGCTGTTTACCTGTTCGGCATATAAACTAATCGTGATAGTCCCAGGCTGACCATTTTTGCCTTCGACCATCTTGAAGCCGTTGTAACCCATGCCGGTCAGGTTATGCATCGCAAAATAATATTGCCCGTTAAACGCTTCCAGAATATGCAGTTTCTTTTCCCACGCAGCAACGATGGCCCGACCGGCGGCGTCGTCAGTAATAACCTGACCGCCCAGCGATCGCCAGATCACCGTATAAGCACTGCCAGCGCGTTCTTGCAGGGTTTTAGTCATGCCGGATGTGTCGGCCCAATCGGACAGCAGTTGATCCAGCAAACCGCGTTGCTCTTCACGTGTGGTGGCCGCGCTGTAGTGTGCCAAAACGTCTTGCAGTGATGTCGACAAGCTGGCGGCTTCGCGCAGGTCGCGCACTTTGCCTGCGCCTTGCATATCGGGCAGATCTTTGACGTTATCGGCAATCACGACTTCATCAGTAAATTCCCGATGGAAGGCGTCTTCCTCAAAATTCACGTCACCCATATTGCCGCTGCTGCCATCCGTTTTTGTATACGTGCCGTGGTCGGCTAACTGGTTGCCATTGGCGAGTGTCTGGTTGTGTGATTTTTTGTTGACGTTGAGGCTGGCGATGCCGAGTTGGTCGAGTGTGAATAATTCATTGGCTTGAGAAATACCATCCTGATTAAGATCACGCCAGACTTTGAGCTGATTCCAGTTGGCGTCGTTTTTATCGATCTTGCCATCGTGGTTGGAATCCAGATCAGCCAGCGCACCGAAACCATCGCTGGCGGTGTGGCCGTTGTCGAGGTGGGTGGAGTTGCCGAAGAGTTCCGTACCGTTGTCGATCACGCCGTTACCGTTGCGGTCCATGACGAGTAAGCCATCGTCAGCGCCGACCCAACCTGTCGCGGTTTTAATGCCGTCGTTGTTGTTGTCGAAGTAGATGTTGTTTTTGCTGCCCACGGTTTCGATGCCGTCTCCGTCGAGGTCGAGGACTAAGGGATCGTAGCGGTAGGTGCGGGAGCGGGTGAAACGGTCATTAATTTCTTGGCCTAGTTTATTGAATTTGTCGAATGCCTCTTCGTAATATTTTGATCCCCAATAACCTCCAGCCACACCTGCTGCGACTCCTAAGGGTATTGCAATCACTCCTAAACCCACCACAGTTGCAAGCGCCCCTAGTCCAATAGCTGCTGCCTCGCCAATTGCAACACCAGCGCCCAAAGAACCGACAAGTTTTACTTGGCTTGTTAAATCGCCACCAATAGAATTTCTTAATGTGTCCAAAACGGTATCAGAAACAGTTTTGGCATCGTCGCCTGTTTGGACAATTTGTCCTAAATGCTCAACTACAGGAAGGGAGTCCTTTCCCATTCCCTTGGCAATGGCTTTGATCGCCGCAGGCGAACCGTCAATAATCAGAATACCGGATTTAGTAACAATGTACGCAATACTCATTTCACACCTCAGCTAATTTATTTTGATTGATAATCGATTTTTTTTATGTATCCGATACATATCGCGACTGTAGAAACCCAGAAAGCAGATAAGAAAAGAACTTCACAAAAAAGGTAAAAAATATTACTTTCAGTCAATAACTGTAATCTGCTTGGATTAAGACTTTGCTTTCCGGGTATATTCATAACAAGTAATAGAAAAATAAATATCCAAGTCCATATGGCATTACTAAAATATCCTTTTTCGTGAATTTTTTTTCTTAACTCATTAAATCTTGACAAGCTTATGTAATTTTTTTTATAAATGAAAAAAATCGGGAAAATAGCCCCTAAAAATACAAGTAATACTGAATAAAGTATTTCTATAGGAAACCATGATTCTGGACCTCGAATAAAAAATGCAATATAAAAAACGTTGCAAAATGCCAGAAAAATGCATAGTCCTCCTATTAATAAAAGTGCTCTGGACATGATATTTTTTATGTCCATAAAATCGCCTCCTGACATTCCATATTTACTTCATTACTAGGCCTAATCACGCTGCAACCTTGTTTATTTCGGCTCTTTGGTTTTGTCCACCTCGCGGTTCAATTAACAGGCGCTCATTAAACAATTTGCTTAACACCAGAACTCGTTGCGCGCTTCGTTCGTATTGATGCAGCGTGTTTCGAATAGCGTCAAAACTATCCAGATGCATTCCATCCACATCTATCTTTAATTCAATCTGATCAATCAACGACTTAAACCGTGTCTGCAACAATAACGAACCGTAGATCGATTCCTGCAATGCGTCATAAGCTTGATTGAGGCTGTTTACCTGTTCGGCATATAAACTAATCGTGATAGTCCCCGGCTGACCATTTTTGCCTTCGACCATCTTGAAGCCGGTGTAACCCATGCCGGTCAGGTTATGCATCGCAAAATAATATTGCCCGTTAAACGCTTCCAGAATATGCAGCTTCTTTTCCCACGCGGCAACGATGGCGCGACCGGCGGCGTCGTCGGTGATGACCTGACCGCCCAGCGATTGCCAGATCACCGTATAAGCACTGCCAGCGCGTTCTTGCAGGGTTTTGGTCATGCCGGATGTGTCGGCCCAATCGGACAGCAGTTGATCCAGCAAGCCGCGCTGTTCTTCTCGTGTGGTGGCGGCGCTGTAGTGTGCTAATACACTTTGTAGTGACGCGGACAAGCTGGCGGCTTCGCGCAGGTCGCGCACTTTGCCTGCGCCTTGCATATCGGGCAGGTCTTTGACGTTATCGGCAATCACGACTTCATCAGTAAACTCCCGATGGAAGGCGTCTTCTTCAAAATTCACGTCACCCATGTTGCCGGTGCTGCCATCGGTTTTTGTGTACGTACCTTGGTCGGCTAACTGGTTACCATTGGCGAGTGTTTGGTTATGTGATTTTTTGTTGACGTTGAGGCTGGCGATGCCGAGTTGATCCAGCGTGAATAATTCATTGGCTTGAGATATGCCATCCTGATTGAGATCACGCCAGACTTTGAGCTGGTTCCAGTTGGCGTCGTTTTTATCGATCTTGCCATCGTGGTTGGAATCCAGATCAGCCAGCGCACCGAAACCATCGCTGGCGGTGTGGCCGTTATCAAGTTGGGTGGAATTGCCGAAGAGTTCCGTTCCGTTATCGATCACGCCGTTGCCGTTGCGGTCCATGACGAGCAAGCCATCGTCAGCACCGACCCAACCGGTCGCGGTTTTAATACCGTCGTTGTTGTTGTCGAAGTAGATGTTGTTTTTGCTGCTGACGGTTTCGATGCCGTCTCCGTCTAGGTCGAGGACCAAGGGATCGCAGCGGTAGGTTCGTGAACGGTTGAAGAAATCCTTGATGGCGTCGCCACCCAACATGCGCCACGCGCCAGCCGCGTTTGCGGCGGCGGCTTTGCCGAACGCTTCGCCGTATTCTCGTGCATCTCCGTCAGGTAGCTGGACGTAATCGTTGCCTAATCCACCGAAGACGGTTGGGACGATATCGCCCATGGTGCCGGCCCATGCCCATTCGGGTAGCTTGAAACCTTTGACTGCGGCCTCTACATCGTCTCCAATTATATCTGCGACATCGGGAATGCCTTTTCCCTCGAGAACTCGCTTGATGACAGATTCTGCAAGTTCGTTAGATACCCTTTGGAAATCAGCCTCAGTTATTGGCTTACCCAATTGCTCCCCAATCGACTCCGTCGCCCCGCGGACAAACTCGCTGGACCTGGAACCATCATTGGCGTTAATACTAGCGGCACGATCCAGCCAGGTTTCCAGACGATTGCGCTCATCGGTGTAATTATTCTTTTGCATCTCTCCGACGAGATCGCGCAGATAGCGATACGCGTCCGCATACTGATGATTAGCTCCCATTTCTTGCAAGGCCAGAACTTCATGAATCGATAATTCAATAGCAGACATAATTTACTCCGTGGGTGGTGATTGGAAGGTTGTATTTTGGTTAAGCAGTGCAGTAACCACTTCATCGATTTTGAAGAAATCTTTGCCTATCGGCTTGGCAATTGTGTATTGCACATCGAACTGGTAATCCATAGTGCGAAGCACCTTATAAAGGAACATAAAATTAACTGGGTCCTTGACCCAGACGCGCTGCCCGTCCGCTGCTTGAAAAACATAATACGTACTTAACGAATCGGGTTTATCGGGATCACCTTCCTGATACATCCGGTAAATACCGAATTGTCCAATGCGGTATTCCAATCCAGGACGATTGGAATTAAATTGATCTATCGCATTTTTCTCCAGATTTTTTGCAGCGTTTGCACGAGAACGATCAGGTGCTATTGTGGGACTCAAATATATTTCGACCTCGTCGTTTTCAGGCGCTTTTCCCGGTCTTATTGGTTCCATACTCGGATAATGAAAAGCAAAAATAATTTTACCTTCGCGTGCAGTGCTTGGTATGTATTTGACCGGTAAAGTAAACGTCGCTTTCCCATCCTTAGAATGCAGTTGTTTCACCGAATCGTCCTTCGTGTTAGAAACGATCAAATAGAACACCACCACCGACAAAAAAATACAGAATATAAAAATTGCTATCGTCATCAAAACGATCCAAAAAATACGGAGCCATGACCGCTTACGTTTGATCATGCAGCGACCTTTTTTCTCATTTTGTCTCCTTAGTTTTGTCCACTTCGCACCTCAATAAATAGGTGGTCGCTAACCACCCGCCTTAAACTCAACACTTCACCAAGACACAATTCAATTGCAGTCATGCTTGATTACTCTAATCAAGGGTGAATGGTTATATTTTTGTGAATCAGTTCGGCGACGATTTTGTCGATTTCGAAGAAGTCTTTGCCTAGCGATTTGGCAATCGTGTATTGCACATCGAAGTACGAATCGACAGTTCTATGAACTTTAAAAACGCACATCCAGCGCGCGGGGTCGTTCACCCATACTTGTTGCTTATCGGCTGCCTGAAAGATGTAATAGATGCTTACCAAATCCGGCTTGTCTGGTTTGCCTAGTTGATACTTCCGGTATATACCTTCCCGGCCGGTGCGATATTTGGTTTCGCTCCGCATCGGATCAAAGTAATCTATGGCGTTTTCTTCCAGATTTTTTGCATAGCTGGTATTAAGGCGATCAGTTGCGAATGCAGGGCTCAAATATATTTTTATCTCATCTTTTTCAGGTGCGTTTCCCTGCGCTATCGGCGTCATATCCGGATAATGAAAAGCAAAGGTAATGCGGTCTTTGTTGGGATTGTCACGCTGGTGTTCGGCAGGCAAAGTAAAAGTCGCTTTGCGGTCTTTGGAGTGTATTTGTTTCAATGTGTCGTCTCGCTAAAGAAACTAACTAGAACCGATTTCATCATCAGAAAAAATATTAAGTAAAATGGTATGCGTATCGTCATGCAAAATGCGTTCCTCATGCTCACTGTTCCTTGGTTGATTCTGTCTATAACTCTGTCAGTATTTGTCGGTTAAAAACTTTTCTTTACTTTTAGGACTGACGCAAAATTGTCCAACTCCGTTGTACTTTCCTAGCCGCCGACAAGGCCAGACCTTGACGGCTCAGCACTAGCGCACTGTCACCGTCAGCAAGGTTGGCAACCCCATTGCTGGGACAGTTTTGCGTAAGTTCTCACTTTGTTTAAATATCGAGGAGCGTTGCGCGCCTGGAGTACTGATCAATCATGTTTGGATCGGAACGACTTCATTCCGTTATTTATATTTTCATCGACCGTTATTCGATCTGGTGTCAAGATGTGGTGGCGTAACTGCAATCGCGGTGAGCGCTCTCGTGACCTATTCTCGTTATTCTTTTATTTTTAATTGGCTTCAATTCTACAAATGAAATTTCCAGATTGATACGAGACTATTCTCGAATTAACAGAGAAAATTCTACAAAATACACTTCCCCTCATGCTGGATCAGTTGATCACACTATTAAAATGCCAAAGGTGATCGTGATTTGACTCATTTCTACTTCTTTGAAAATTTTGTTAGCAAGATTGTCAGAGCGTTTTTTGCGCTATCGATGTATTTTTTTGTCAGGCTTAATGTTGGGCTTGATGTTGATCATGTCGGGGATGAGCGACAATTTGATTTCTTTGTAGATCGTCGCTTCAGACGTAAAAAAGCCAGCACGAAGCTGGCTAAAAGAAATTGAAGAGTAAATGAAAGTAGCGTTAAATGCGTTTCTGATTTACGCAAACCATCACGTAGGTCAGAATGCTGCTGGTCTCATTAGCTGGTGTGAGATTAAAGATGTCACCTATCGAGAGGGCGCTGTCGCAAGCTCGGCCGCGGGGAAAGTTCTCGCGCGTCCGGGCGCAAGTGATGCGGCAGTTTCAGCCTTGACCGGAACCGACATTTTGCAGATTTTGGCGACTTGTGCAGCCGTTGCCGCACCGCCATGGTGAGCGCCGATGGAGCTGTCCTGGTCGCTGGTAACGCACTGCCTGACAATACAATATTAATTGCGGAGGTTGGATCAGCGGTTTGCAGCAAGGCATTGCCAGCCAGCGCAGGAAAAGCTTTGCTATAACCGTTACCGTCCGATCAATGACAGCAAGCGCAGCGGTCGAGATAAATCTGCGCGCCAGTTGTACTTACCACGCCGTTAAATAAAGCCGTTGCGACTTTGCTGTCTGCCTTAAATGGCACTGCCTGTAGATTTTTGGGCGCTAGTGACTTCAGATATACGGCAATGCTACCCAGATCGGCATCGGTCATATGTTGCATGGAGTGCGATACCACGTCATTCATGGCATCGAACGATGCAGTATGGTTGTTGCGACCAGTCTTTAGAAAAGCGGCTAAGCACCACGCAATAGTTGCGCGCTGGCCCGGTCCGCAGCTATGCCGGCGGCAAACAAATTTCATTTCGGGTGTAAGGTTTTGCTCAAATTGACGACTTAATAGACATTAGTGACGTGTACATCGGTCGATGTTGTGGCAGCGAAATTACACGACTCAGCACGACGCAACATCAAACATTCATCTTTCGGTAAGGATGCATCATGAACGCAACAGATAAAAAATGTGCATTTATCATTGGCGAAACAAAGTTCGGACGGCGCATGCTGCTTAAGTATGGCGTGAGCGCCGTTGTCGCCAGTAATCTGCTTGGTAAGGCAATGGCGGCGACGCTATTCACACCAGCCAAAAGTCACGAAGTCACCATTGAATATTTTTCGGCATCGGGCAAGAGTCTGAAAGTGGCCTCCATACAAAAACTTGTCAGAACTGATGATGAATGGCGACATTTGCTTTCTGCTGATTCGTATCAAGTCACGCGCAAGGCGGGAACCGAGACCCCATTTACAGGGAAATACGCGGATAACCATGCAGATGGACTTTATCGCTGTATTTGTTGCGATACGGCACTGTTCGACTCAAAAACAAAATTCGAATCCGGTACGGGCTGGCCAAGTTTTTGGCAACCTATATCGACACACAATGTCGTCAAAGATGCTGACAATAGTTTAGGGTTGCAACGTGATGCGATTTCGTGCCATCTTTGCGACGCGCATCTGGGCCACGTTTTCAATGACGGTCCCAAGCCAACCGGTTTACGTTATTGCATGAACTCTGTTGCGCTACGTTTCGTCGCGCGCGGCTAATCTACGGTCGCTGTAGAATGAATAATCATCAGGAGGACACAATGAAATCTCTTAAACCACGCCATACAAAAATCGTTATGCGGACTATTTTTACGCTATTAATGGGCATCACAAGCGCCACCTGCATTGCCTGGACAACCGCGTCATACGCTGCCGAGGCGCCCGTCATCATCGCGCCACCCGAGGCCAACATCGCAAAAACTAAAGGCCCGCTTCAAACGGCCGTATTCGCTGGAGGATGTTTCTGGGGCGTACAAGGCGTGTACGAACACGTTCGTGGCGTACACAAGGTTGTTTCTGGCTACAGCGGTGGCGATAAGAACAGCGCCCAATATGAGACAGTCAGTTCAGGAAAAACCGGGCACGCCGAGTCGGTTCAGATCACCTTCGATCCGGCAGTCGTCTCCTATGGCGAATTACTCCAGGTTTTCTTCTCGGTGACACAGGATCCGACCCAACTTAACCGGCAAGGGCCTGATACCGGCACGCAATATCGCTCCAATATTTTCTATGCAGATGACACGCAAAAAAACATCGCCCAAGCCTACATTGCGCAACTGACAAAAGCGCATGCATTTCCGGCCAGCATCGTGACACGTGTCGATCCATTACAAGGATTTTACCCGGCGGAGGCATATCATCAGGATTTCTTGCTCCACAATCCTACGTATCCTTACATCGTGTTCAATGACTTACCTAAAATCGACAATCTGAAACGTGTCTTCCCAAAACTTTATACCAATGTACCGGTTGCCAGTGGTTATTAGTAGTGATGGTGTCTGACTTAAGACGCGTTTGATGACAAAGCAAGGTCAATTCTTGACATTTTTTTCAAGAAAAATATTATGTGAATTAGCCGATATGATGGGGGAACATTAAAAGTTTGTATCGGTCCTATGGGAGATCATGTCGCTTTAGCCATATTGGGGCGAAGTAATTCCAATGGCTCAAAACAGTTTGAACCCATTTTAAGGAGCCGACCATGCAAATGAATCCGTATCTCAACTTTAATGGACAATGTGAGGAAGCATTTACCTTTTATGCCGCCTGTCTGGACGGTGAAATCGTCGCGATGATGACGCACGGCGATACGCCTATAGCAGAGCAGACGCCACCGGAGTGGCGCGATAAGATTATCCATGCACGCCTGATGGTGGGCGATAAACTATTAATGGGTGCGGATAGTCCGCCTGAACGCTATGAGGCAGCAAAAGGTTTTCATGTGATGCTGGGTATTGATGAACCGGAAGAAGCCGAACGCGCATTTGCAGCATTGGCGAAAAACGGCACGATACAGATGCCGATTGCGGAGACTTTCTGGGCTAAACGTTTTGGGATGCTCACCGACCAGTTCGGTATTCCATGGATGATTAATTGTGAGAAGAGACCGGAGTGACGTGTTGCTTGAGGTCCGGGTCCCGATTTCCCCAATCGACCTGACGTTTAGCGATATGTCGAGTTGATATTACCTGCGCCAATAAACGGCGCGGGAGGCAGATCGCTCAGATGAACGTCTCTTGCGTTCTTAATACGTGCCAAGCCACCATTACGGTTCCACCATCAAATAAGTCCCAGACCGCGCATCAAAGAAGTTGGTTAGTAATCAACTTCTTTGATGCGCTCTCGGATCCACGCACTTCGATGCCGGTGGTAAAAGAAGCCATTTCAAGCGACAATCCACCATCGCGTGCCAAATAGCCATGCAAGGGCACACATGGCCAGGTATTCAGCCACTTGTCAGGCACGAATTCAGCCACCTAATTAGTGCCATTTCTCAGTCTCATTAAATCGAAATTCGACCATTCCCTTATGCCATTTTCTTCATTGGGTTTGCTTCCCTCCCTTCTGCGCGCCGTCAATGACCTGGGTTATCTTGCCCCCACCGCGATTCAGGAAGCTGCTATTCCCGCCATTTTGCAGGGCCACGATGTCGTGGGTTCGGCCCAAACCGGCTCCGGTAAGACCGCCGCGTTTTGTTTGCCGTTGTTACAATTATTAAATCAAACACCCAGCGAAAAGTCTCGGGACCGGTCAGTGCGTGCCCTGATTTTAGTGCCAACGCGAGAACTGGCTGTGCAGGTCGGTGAGTCACTACAACTACTTGCACAGCACAATGCGCAAACATTAAAGATCGTAACGATATTTGGTGGCGTGTCGATCAATCCACAGATGATGACGTTGCGTGGCGGTGCAGATATCGTCGTCGCCACACCGGGACGTCTGCTCGACTTGCTTGACCATCACGCACTGACGATTTCGACCGTATCGATGTTGGTACTCGACGAGGCAGATCGCCTGCTGGATTTGGGTTTTGCGGAAGAAATTGGACGGATTCTGGCACTCTTACCGATGACCCGACAAAGTGTATTCTTTTCGGCAACATTTCCTCCCGCAGTGGAAGCGCTATCCAGGAAAATATTACGCAATCCCACGCGCATCGCAGTGGCGGCCGAGCCAGACAATCAGCCGGACATTGTGCAACGCGCTATTGCGGTGGATCCAAAACGCCGCACGCAATTGCTCGTGCATCTGTTGAAAGAACATAAATGGGATCGCGTACTGGCCTTTGTCGCGACCAAATATGCCGCCGATTACGTGACTGAAAAATTGCACCGCTCAGGCGTTAAGGCCGCGGCATTTCACGGCGAGTTCAGCCAAGGTGCGCGCACCCGGATATTGGCAGAATTTAAAGCCGGCGAGTTGCAGGTGCTGGTCGCCACCGATGTGGCCGCGCGCGGTATTGATATCCCGCAATTGCCGGTCGTGTTGAACTATGACCTGCCACGGTCGGCTGTTGACTATACGCACCGGATCGGTCGTACCGGTCGTGCGGGCGAGACCGGCATCGCTGTCAGCTTTATCAGTGCTGATACCGAAGCCCATTTTCGGCTGATAGAAAAACGCCATAATGTGCGCTGCCCCCGTGAACAAATCGCAGGCTTTGAACCGGTCGAGACATTGCATTCCAACACAGGTCTTCCCTTTGCTATGAATAGTTCAGTCGATACAACATCGGAAAACTCACCGGATAATCCGGCTAATGGCGGTATAAAAGGCAAACGTAAGAGCAAAAAAGACAAACTACGTGAAGCGACAGCGTCCGATCCGATAGAGTAGAAGAACGCGTTGAAGCACTCTCAGCCGAGTTAACAAAGTTGCGTCTCGTTTGTAACAGTTGGCTGATCCACCTTTAGGCGGACGTATCATGAGGTCCGCCTTTACCACGGGCAAGTTCCTCTTTTTGTGTCTGCTGCGTATGACTACTACTCTTCTTTTTTCACCGAGCTACCGCGGTATTATTTATACCGTCATTGCAACCACATCAAACCGTTTCAAAAAAATCGCTTCCAACTTGATAATCATGTTGGTGGCGCTCAGTGCCGCGGGCTGCGCGATTGAGCCAGTCCCGATGTCACCGCGCACTGCAGCGGCGTTGCAATCTCAACCGCCGATCCGATTTTTGCTCACCTTCGACGATGGCCCCGCCAGACCGAAGACTGATAACTCGACGCTTTCCATCCTGAACACGCTGTTGGTGAATCCCGTACAGCCCGGCATAAAAGCGCTCTTTTTTGTGCAAACCCGGTCATCAGGCGCGGGAGAAACCGATTTTGGGCGCAATATATTACGCCGTGAAGTGGAAGAAGGTCACTTGCTGGGCTTTCATACCGCTACGCCGCGCCACGCCAATCATCGCTTTCTTAGTCCGGAAAAATTCGACGAGTCGCTCAATGAGGGAATTGGCGACATTGTTGCCATTCAGGGAAGTGCGCCCAAACTGGTTCGGCCGCCGTTCTGGAATTACGACAAGCGCACTTTTGGCGTCTATCAACAGCACGGCATGCATATTTTGCTCACTGATTTGAGCGCAAATGACGGCAAGATCTACGGCTTCAAAGCGAGCTTGCGGCGACGCTCGAACATGTTGCATTTGTTGACCGATGTACGCGAAAGAATCGCAGCGGGCGAGTTGCCGGTGGTCGACGGAAATATTCCGGTGGTCGTCACCTTCCACGACATTAACGGCTATACCGCCGATCACATGGCCGAATATTTACAGATTCTGCTGGATTGTGCGCGGGCAGTGCACTTGCCAACCGCCGCCAAACCTTTTTACGAGAACAAAGAGGCGGTGGAGCGCGCCGCCTTGGCCAGAAGTGTGCGTGATGGTGAGCAAACCACTCACTTACCCGGTTTCTGGAATTTTTTATGGGCATGGATGTAGCCTCTCGTTGTGCAGAAACAACGTAAACCATTACACAACAATAGCGCAGCTAGCTACAATGGCATAGCTGTCAGCCTAATTACTTATTCATTAAGAATCATCTGAAACCACTGGCATCTGCCGATTCCACCGATCTGAACGATGCGGTCCTTGCCACCTCCGTTAGCCTTTGCCTTAGCAGGCGAACACCATATCAGTTCGCTACGGGTTTCAGTCATTTTTAATTTGCAAATGAGTAATAAGCCTTAAGTCGCAAGCTTGAATGATCTTCAAGTTTTAGTTAGTCCATAAAAGGGGAATGTATGCATCTCAAAAATTGGTTAAAACCGTTGGTTGCGTCGGTGTTCGCACTGGCCTTAATTGGGAATGTTAATGCGGTCGGCGTGCCGGCGGTCGAGGCAAAAAACGGCATGGTCGTCACCTCGCAGCATTTAGCCTCACAAGTTGGTGTAGATATCCTGAAAATGGGCGGCAACGCCGTTGATGCTGCCGTCGCAGTCGGTTATGCGCAAGCGGTCGTCAATCCGTGCTGCGGCAATATCGGTGGGGGCGGATTCATGACCATTCACCTAGCCGATGGACGCGATACTTTTATTAATTTCCGCGAAAAAGCACCCGCTGCGGCAAGCGCCAATATGTATCTGGATGCTGACGGTAAAGTCATCGGCGATGCCAGTTTGTATGGCTATCTGGCGGTCGGCGTACCGGGCACCGTGCTTGGTCTGGACACTGCACAGCGTAAATACGGCAAGTTGACGCGCGCGCAAGTCATGCTGCCGGCGATCAAGCTGGCGCGTGACGGATTCATCCTTAATCGTGGCGATACCGATATTCTCGATACAACGATTAAGTACTTCAAAAAAGATCCTGAAGCCAGTAGAATTTTCTTGCGCCGCGATGGCTCGCCGTTACAACCTGGCGACCGACTAGTGCAAAAGGATCTGGCCAAGACGCTTGAGGCTATTTCCCGCCGCGGTCCTGACGCCTTTTATAAAGGCGCTATTCCAGAGGCAGTTGAGCGGGCATCCAAGAGCGGTAAAGGCATCATTACTGCCGCCGATTTTGCTGATTACAAGATTACCGAAACTGCGCCGGTGACCTGCGATTACCGCGGCTACGTATTTGTATCCGCACCACCGCCAAGCTCGGGCGGCGCGACAATGTGCCAGATCCTCAACACGCTTGAAGGGTATGACCTGAAGTCGATGGGATTTAATTCCGCAGCGGCAGTCCACGTGATGACAGAGTCCATGCGCCACGCTTACATGGATCGCAACACATTCTTGGGCGATCCCGAATTTGTGAAAAATCCGCTAGAGCGTCTGTTGAGCAAGCCTTACGCCGCATCGATTCGTGAGAAGATCAGCGCCGATAAAGCCACTCCGTCCGCAGAGGTACAACCCGGTATGGCGCCGCACGAAAAACCTGAAACGACGCACTATTCTATCGTTGATAAGGAAGGCAATGCGGTATCGACCACCTACACCATTAACGGTCGCTTTGGTGCGGTAGTGATTGCGCCGGGCACGGGCTTCTTCCTCAATGATGAAATGGATGATTTCACCGTCAAAATCGGTGTAAAGAATCTGTACGGTCTGGTGCAAGGTGCAACCAATTCGATTGCGCCGGGCAAACGTCCACTGTCGTCGATGTCACCAACTTTGGTTACCAAAGACGGCAAAACTTTTATGGTGATTGGTTCTCCGGGCGGTTCGCGCATCATCACTATCACATTGGAAACCGCACTCAATGTGATCGACTTTGGCATGAGTCCGCAAGAAGCAGTTGACGCACCACGCTTCCACCATCAATGGCTGCCGGACGAGGTGTATTACGAAACGCGCGGTATGTCAGCGGATACCCTGAAGGTCTTGCGTGGAATGGGTTACAAAATGACCGAACAAACGCCATGGGGTGCGGCTGAAATGGTCATGATGGGCGTGCCGGGTGCAGCGGGTGTTTCTGCGACTAGTTCCGGTAACGACGCTGGCGTTTCAGGCAAGGTTTTGCCTGGATACTATTACGGCGCAAATGATGGTCGTCGTCCTGCCGGTGCCGCGATCGGTTACTAACTTCTGCCAAAGTTGCAGCATTGACTTGAAAAAGGTATAAAAGAGGAAGCGCATGCGCTTCCTCTTTTCTATTCTGCGGCGACAAAACCGTTGAGCCGCCCCTAATTTGGATACGTTGACCCAAGCAAGTCAATCAGAGACCGATCAGCGTCAATGATTTACTCACAGCATCAATCCATTACATGGGTAAAATTAGTCTGTCCATCAAATCGAACACTGCACCTTTTACCTAGCGAGATAACATCATGCCAACAGTCCGTTTAGACGGTAGCCTTATCACCGATTGGGATGCCTTTCACACCGAATCCCAAAAAATATTCGGTTTCCCCGACTTTTACGGACGCAATATGAGCGCCTGGATTGACTGTCTGAGCTATTTGCGCGACGACGAGAGCATGAGTAAATTCAAATTGAAGCCCGATGAAACTTTGATCATCGAACTCCACGACAGCGCACTATTGCAACAAAAGTCACCCGACATCGTCGAGGAATTGTCATTTTGCGTCAGCGCTATCAATGAGCGTTATGACGACTATGGCGAAAAATTGGCATTGGTATTGCGGTTGTGCTGAGTTGTAGTGATAACTTGGACGCAGTGCAGGTGGACAATAGCGCCGATATCTCAAGGTGCAAGATTAAGCGTCATGGATGCTTAATCTTGCAAAAGATAACAACACTAATTCAATTAGACTAAGTCCACTACACTTTAAAAGCGGCTAACTTCTTCGCTACAGCAACATTCTTAAGCGTGACGTATTGCGGCAAACCGTTTTCATATTGCGGATAATCCTCGCCCTGAATCAGGGGCAACAGATAGCGCTTACATTTCTCGGTAATCCCGAACCCATCGCGGCTGATAAAGTCTTTTGGCATAAACTTCTCCACGTTCGCCACGTCTTTCAGGTCCGCCACGCCAATCCGATACTTATACGGCACGTCAGACAAGCGCTGAATCGTCGGCATCACGGCATTGCGTCCCTTCACCGCCAGCTCAACCGCCGCCTGACCCAGTTGATAAGCTTGCTTGACATCGGTCTTAGAGGCGATGTGACGGGCTGAGCGCTGCAAATAATCCGCTACCGCCCAATGAAATTTATAGCCAAGCGCATCCTTGATAAGGTTCGCCACGACTGGCGCCGCGCCACCCAACTGGGCATGACCGAATGCATCAGTAGTGCCTTGTTCGGCCAAGAATCTGCCGTCCGCGTAATGACATCCTTCTGACACGACGATGGTGCAATAACCAAATTTTTTAACGTTTGCATCGACTCGGGCCAGAAATTTCTTCTGATCGAATACGACTTCCGGAAACAAAATCACCACTGGAATATTGTGATCAATCAACAGTCCGCCCGCTGCCGCAATCCATCCGGCGTGACGCCCCATCACCTCAAGGACAAAAATTTTGGTGGAAGTCTTGGCCATCGATTTGACATCGAACGAGGCTTCCAGCGTTGATACCGCAACGTACTTGGCGACCGATCCAAAACCGGGACAACAGTCGGTAATCGGGAGATCGTTATCGATCGTCTTTGGCACGTGGATGGCTTGCACCGGATAGCCCAATGCTTCCGATAACTGCGAGACTTTAAAACAGGTATCAGCCGAATCACCGCCACCGTTGTAGAAAAAATACCCGATGTTATGCGCCTTAAACACGGCGATCAGGCGTTCGTATTCACGCTTATTGGCTTCCAGGCTTTTCAATTTATAGCGGCAGGAACCGAATGCACCCGACGGCGTATAGCGCAGGGCTGCGATGTCGGCGACCGATTCTTTGGTGGTGTCGATCAAGTCTTCAGTGAGCGCACCGATGATGCCGTTACGACCAGCGTAGACCTTACCGATAGTGTCTTTATGCTTGCGCGCGGTTTCGATTAATCCGCAGGCGGAAGCATTGATGACAGCGGTGACGCCACCGGATTGCGCGTAAAAGGCGTTCTTTTTAGCCATGGATTTATTCTCCGAGTTGTCGATACATTCACATTGGCTAGTATTGCCAGTTGCGACGCAGATTGCAATCGTTTCTACTCGACGGCCGTTGATCAACAAAACTGCCGAAGCTGATACGTCGGGCCGAACGGACGGTGAGACGCATAGCAAAAAATGGCGCAAACACCTTGACACCCGTTCGGCGCATCAATTCAGCGACGGCTTGAATAGCACTGCATGGCTTGCTTACTTAGCCGCGTTAGCCTTCATCCACTCGGTCAGCGCCACGCGGCCGGTCGTCGAGAAGTCGGTAAAAACACCGTCTGTACCCAAGTCAAAATACGCCTTGTATTCCGCTTTAGGATCGCCGTTATAGGTCTTGGTCAGGCGCACACCTTCATCACGAAACGTGAACGGATGCACGAACAAACCCGCCTTGTGCGCATCAGCGACCAAACTTGTCGGCGCCATATTTGAGGCCTGATCTAACGATTTCACCGCATTGCCGGATGCATCAACGCCCTGCGGTGGCAAAATATATAACTTCCATGGCCCAATACCATCTGCGTAAGTCTTAATTTCTGCCAGACCGGCTGGCGTGACCATTGCCGCGAAAGTCCGCGGGTCATTAGCTTGCAGCCATGAGTAAGGTTTAGCAGTGTCGGGCGAACCGTAGGTCATTGCACCGGTTTTAAAATTGGTGCCGTCGCCGTCGATCAATTGCACGACCTTGGTTTTCAACCCCATCTTGCGCATTAACTTCAAACTAGTCGGCTCAAACGACTGCACAAAAACGGGCGAGTCTGGCGTATTCCAACCTTCTTTAATCAGCATTGCCAACAATTTATCTTCCAGCGGCACGCCTAACTGGCGTTGATAAATCGGATTTTTGGTTTCCGGATAAATAAACATTTTGCGTTGCGGATGGGCGGCCATAGTCGCCTTGGCAAGATCAATCACTTCCTGAAACGTCGCCAGCGGATACAAACCGTCATATTGCTTGCTACGCGTAGCGATTGGCTGCTTGACACGCAAAGTCTTCAGCTCGGCAGCCGTGAAATCACTGAAATACCACTCTGGACCGGTAGCAACCCCATCCACCATGCGCGATTTTTTGCGTGGGGCGAATTCGGGGTGACTAGCAACATCGGTTGTGTCGCTCAAAAAAACGTTATGACAGGCAAACAAAACACCGTCGCTAGAAGATTGCAAATCCAGTTCGAGCGCATCAGTACCGGCGGCAATCGCAGCCTGATAACCAGCGATGACTTCTTCAGGATAAAGACCAGGCAACCCACGATGCCCAACAATCAAAGGCGGATTGCCATCCAATGTTTTAAAGACACCGCCACTACGTCCGGCAGTTTGCAAATTGCCATTATTGCCAGCACACCCTGCGATCAATAACGTAGCGGTGATGAGTGAGGCGGTAACAGTCAGTGATCGTTTCATAAGTCCTTTGAGATGCGTTTAGGGAAGTCACCAGCAGCATTTTGGCACGGTTAAAAAATGCCGAAAATTGATAGCTTATTAGATAACGTAGTAAACACCATTTTGGTGACCGCTTCATGACCTGAAACTCACCTAAAAAATTGTCAGCCAATAACCGTGGACTGTCGCAAATTCGGCCCGGCAAGGCGTGCCGACGCAGACAGTACGATTAGTACGATTAGTACGGCAAGGACAGCACAACGCAGCTATCATTTTGTCACGGTTAAAAACCACCGAAAATTGACAACTTATTAGATAACGTAGCAAACCCGATTTTGGCGTAAGCGTCTTCCTAGTGCCGTCTGGACTGCCTGAGCGCGGTTATTCATGATCAAATTTTGGCACAGTATTTGTGCCCACAAATTCTGATTATGGACACAAATTTTCAACCGACCATTTCAAAGAACGCACGCGGCCACTATCGCCAGCATCCGCTGGAGTTCAAGCGCGCCTTGGTTGCGCTATCGCTCAAACCGGGCGCCTCGGTCGCGCGCATCGCGCGCGAACACGGTGTCAACGCCAACCAGGTGTTCAACTGGCGCCGGCTGTATCAACAAGGGCGCCTCGGTGTGCCGGCGTTGATGCGCACCGATGGCTTGTTGCCGGTGGTGCTGGCGCCCTCGGCGCCCGCGCCGAACAACGCCGATGCCGATGGCGACGCCGGCGGCACCATCGTGCTGGAGCTGGGCGAAGTCCGTGTACGCATCGAAGGCCAGCCCAACGCAGCCACGCTGGCCCAAGTATTGGATCGGGTGCTACGATGATCGGGCTGCCCGCCGGTACCAAGGTGTGGCTTGCCGCCGGCACTACCGACATGCGCTCCGGCTTCAATGGCTTGGCTGCCAAAGTGCAGACGGCGCTTGAGGAAGACCCGTTCAGCGGCCACGTGTTCGTGTTCCGTGGCCGGCGCGGCGACCTCGTCAAATTACTGTGGTGGAGCGGCGATGGCCTGTGCCTGTTGGCCAAGCGGCTTGAACGCGGTCGCTTCATCTGGCCGCAGGCTACCAGCGGTTCGGTGGCGCTGACGCAAGCGCAGCTGTCGATGCTGCTCGAAGGCATAGACTGGCGGCGGCCGGAACGGACCTGGAAACCAACGTCGGCCTTGAAAACGACACAAGCCTCGCGTAAACTTGGCGCATGCTCAGCACAGCCGACCTGCCCAACGACATCGCCGCCTTGAAGGCGCTGCTGCTCGCCCAAGACGAGGTGGTGGAGGGTCGCCCAAGACGAGGTGGTGGAAGGGCTGCGCGAACAACTGAACACGCGCGCCGTCGAGATCGAGCACCTCAAGCTGCAGATCGCTAAATTGCGGCGCATGCAGTTCGGTCGCAAGTCGGAAAAGCTCGACCACCAGATCGAGCAGCTGGAGTTGCAGCTGGAAGACTTGCAGGCCGACGAGGCGGAGGCGGCGCGCGAGATGCCGGCGGCCGACCAGGCACCGCGCAAGAAATCGGTGCGCCGGCCGTTGCCCGATCATTTGCCGCGAGACGAGAAGGTCTATGCACCGACGACCGATGCCTGCCCGGCCTGCGGTGGCGGCCTGCGGCCTCTGGGCGAGGACGTGGCCGAGCAACTGGAATTCGTGCCGGCCAGCTTCCGCGTGATTCGTCATGTGCCCCCCAAGCTGGCATGCGCCTGCTGCGACGCCATCGTCCAGGCGCCGGCGCCGAGCCGGCCAATCGAGCGCGGCATCGCCGGCCCAGGTTTGCTGGCGCACATCCTGGTGGCCAAGTTCGCCGATCATCTGCCGCTGTATCGCCAGTCCGTCATCTACGCGCGCGAGGGCGTCGACTTGGATCGTGCGCTGCTGGCGAGCTGGGTCGGCGCAGCCAGTGCGTTGCTGCGCCCGTTGGTCGACGCCATTCGCCGCCACGTACTGGCGGCATCGAAGTTGCATGCCGACGATACGCCGATCCCGGTGCTGGCCCCCGGCAACGGCAAAACCAAGACGGCGCGCCTGTGGACTTATGTGCGCGACGACAGGTCTTCCGGCGACACCACGCCGCCAGCGGTCTGGTTTGCCTACACACCCGACCGCAAGGGCATCCATCCGCAGACCCACCTAGCCAAGTTTGAAGGCGTGCTGCAAGCGGACGCCTATGCCGGCTTCAACGCCTTGTTCGAGGACGGCACGATCCGCGAAGCGGCATGTTGGGCGCACGCGCGGCGCAAATTCCACGATCTGCACGCCGCCCGCGCGACGCCGCTGACCACCGAGGCGCTGCGCCGGATCGCCGAGCTCTATGTGATCGAGGCTGAGGTCCGGAGCAAGCCGCCCGACGAACGACGACAAGTTCGGCAAGCCCGTTCGCGCCCGCTGCTCGACGACCTGGAGCGCGGGCTGCGCGCCACGCTCGATACTTTATCGCGCAAATCTGACACGGCGGCGGCGATCCTGTACGCGCTCAAGCTGTGGCCGGCACTGCTGCGCTACCGCGACGACGGCGCAATCGAGATTGATAACTCGGCAGCCGAACGCGCATTGCGTGGTGTCGCCATCGGCCGCCGCAACTACCTGTTCGCCGGCGCCGACAGCGGCGGCGAGCGCGCCGCCGCGATCTACTCGCTGATCGGCACGGCTAGGCTGAACGGTGTCGACCCCGAAGCCTGGTTGCGTCACGTGCTGACGCATATCGCCGATCATCCCGTGAACCGGGTTGATGATTTCTTGCCTTGGAACTGCAACCTGCCAGCAGCCCTTTGAGATCACGCCGCTTCCCAGCGGTGTGACGCCATCATCGATCAAATCCCTCCTGCACTCAAGATGGCGCTGAGCGGACGCTTACCTAGGCCTCACGGTGCTTTGTGACTTAAAACAATAAAGTTGGTCGGACTGACGCGAGGTAAGTGACTGTTTTTGCTGGACCCGAACGATTGAGAAAAGTTGACCGTTTGAACCCAAGACAGAAACCCGCTCACCAGAAAAGCGACTGCGCAGAGTTGTATTGAAGAGAGCCGGTCCTACGGGGCCGGTTTTTTTTCGTCGGTACTGTTGATGGCGTTATCGGTGAGCCCGCTGTCAGTGCACGCGACAGACCCACGGTCAAGAAGCATTGAACCGGCTGATGCGTTATTCGATAAAGCCGAAGCCTCGCGACAAGAAGTTGCTGCCGTCCACACGATGGCAATTGCCATGACTATCGAAGAGCATCTCAATCAGCTGGTGTACACTGAAGTTTTTTGCAGCATCGGCACCCACGCCCTGATAGCGAAGCGCGCGTTCGTCCGGTGTGAACAGTGCAAGTTTCTGGTCTCGCGCGATGCCATAATCCGCTTCGTTGTCAAACAGGTTTTCCGCTGCCCAGTCAAAATTGTTAAAAAGGATGCCCATCATTTTTTCCCTTAGCACCTCCGGCATGTCAGCAATGCTTACCGCTGCTTCAGGCGCGTCCGCCGTCGCCGTGATGATTGCATCCCGCGCTGTACCAACAGCTGCATAGTCTTCAATTTCAAACACATTTTTGTTGGCGCGCTGCCTTGCCTGATCGCCGCTGCTCAGGATGGGCTCTGCCTTGGGGACGAGCTGCTGAATACGCAGGACCATGGCAGAGAGTTGGATGTGGCTGGGATTCAACTCGCCAAGGCCCAGGAATTCCTTCAAAGCACCGATCACGTTGTAGACAAACACTGGCTTCTCGGCTTCATTGAGCCTGGTGACCAGGGCTTCGTGATCGGCGCCGTTAAAAATTTCAATGGCATTGATTTCAAAGCTGTCCTTATCGGCGAACTGCGCATCCATTCCGGCACCCACATCGCCGGCCCCCAAGCCGCGGATGACACCGTTGGTTTTCAGAAGAGCCAAAATGGGCTGGTAGCGAGCTGCTTGCGCCGCATCGGTCACCTTGTGAATGAGTACCTGGTCAATATAGTTATCGAATCGCTCAGCGACTTCCCGAATGTGCGCATCAAGCCCCGCGGGAGGTGTGCGATCGACCTTGTAGATGATGTTAAATTCGCCTCGCGTTCTTCCACCCGCGACCGCATCGTCAATCGCCGTCGCCAGACTCAAAATCGTCCCGTCGTAAGAATCGGCGCCGTCAAATGTTGTATAGCCCTCCGCAATCGCAAGTCTTATCTCCTCAAGGCTGCGTCCCGACAGTCCAAAAATAACATTGCCCGCCTCACCAATTTTGCGTTGCACTATCGGCTGGGCCGCTACAGTGGACGAGCGTTTCTGAACCGGATTTTCACGCCCGCGTGCGAACGCTTCCACGCTGGCCTGTGGTGAGTCGTGCGCATTTTTGCCAGGGCTTTCGCCAAGCGCCAGGTCGCCCATGATGTCGGCCTCATGCTCGAGACCGGCATCATCATTCACGTTCACGCCGCCTTTCATCTGCCGCGTCGGTGCCACCCTGCCCTGCGCCTGTTGGACGACGTGCCAGGCCTCATGCGGCAGGTGCCTTTCCTGCCCGGGCGCCACATGAATGTCACTGTCCTGCGCATAGGCGTGGGCCTGCAAAAGGGCCGGCTTATGCGAGTTGAAATGCACCTTCACATGATCCATGCTCATGCCAGAGAGCGACTCTATTCCTGATTTCAATCGATTGGGTAGGCCGGTATTGTTTGTTTTTTCTTTGCGCTGCGCCGGCGACGCCTCCGCTCGAATTGCACCATCTCCTTGCGGTTTGACCGCCTCGCCAAAGAGCGCATTCATTTGATGACGCTGCGCCACCATCCGCGGACTGTTGTGAATGACGTCGCTTAGCGCCCGCTGCTGCAACACACGCGGGCTGTTATTCATCATCTCGGCCAGTTTACGTTGCGCCGGCGCCTCGGGCCGGTTGTCCGCAAGTACCCCAGTCCGTGCAACTTTCGTGGCAGTGTCCGTTTGGGCGGCATCAGAGCCATTTTTTGCTTGAAGTGGTGCTTGCATGGGGTGGCCTTCGACGATGAGCGGCGTTAACGATATGACTGTTTGATCATAACCACAATTTTCTGCGGTAGGCTGATTTTTCCTGACACTCCACTCCGTCAGCCGGGTCGATGGCTTTCTGCCCTGGAACTGTGCCACCAAACTGGCCTGCTCAACTCCGCTTACCAGCGGTGTGACAAGCATAATCTCGCTTTAACCCAGGAACCTCAACACGGTACTGGGCAGACGCTTACATTTTGGCGAGAGAAACATGAGCTCAAAGTCACCTAAAAACTAAACCCAGAAACTTTTCAACCAGTTTGACAGGGCGGACTGTCGCAAATTCGTCCCAGCAAGGCGTGCCGACGCAGACAGTACGATTAGTACGGCAAGGAAAGCACAACGTAGCTGAGGCGGATTTGCGACAGTCCGCAAGTTTAGGTGGCGGGGTTTTGGGCTAACCACTCTGTCGGTGAAGCACCTATCCGCTGATTAAACACGCGCGTAAAAGCGGTTGGACTCAAATAACCAACAGCGGGTGCGACGAGTTTCAAGGACTGACCCGCTCGCAACAAAACCTGCGCAACACCAACGCGCCAGTCGGTCAGATAATCCAGCGGTGTCATCCCGACTGTCTCGCGAAAATGGACAGCAAAACGGGCTCTGGACATACCGGCGGATTCCGCCAATTGCTCTAATGACCAACTTTGTTCGGGGCGCTCGTGCATCGCTGTGATGGCTTTTGCAAGACGCGGGTCGCCCAGACCGGCCAAAATACCACCGCCTATTAATTTGTTGCTCATTGCATGGCGCAGCAACAAGATCATCAAATACTCGGTAAGTCGGTCAACGGCAGCCTGTCGACCGCAATTATCTGAAAACGCCTCGGCAAATAACAACGCTAACATCGGTTGTAAGGTAGGCACCAATTCCAATGGGACAACCATGACTTCTGGGAGTGCCTTCATGACGGGATTTTCCACACCATTGCCGAATTGAATGGTGGCGCAAACCATTTCGGTGTTGTCGCGCTCCTCCACATGCAATCTATGCACGCTGGGTCGTGGGAAAAACAATACGGATGGTTCCGCAATGGTGATGGGCTCCATACGCGGGCGCAATACTGTCAGGCGACCGCTATTGATCAGATGAATATGACCTGTTCCGGCCGATAAATCAGCATCTGCGCTACCGCACAGTGAACCGGAGTGAAATACGCGGGCAGAAGGGGCGAAGCGTGCGAACAACGGTGACAAGCGATCCATTACTTTCCTCACATTGATACTAACTGCGTTATTTAAAAGACTATTGATGACAAATAGTATCACTTTCGGTGGCATGATTCTACTCATGCACTCAGCAGTCAATTTGAAAGGAAACACACTATGTCCGCGTTACCTGATCTTAAAGCCGATGCCGTGTCTGCCTTTACCAATAGTACATCCGGCGTTTCACTGATTGATTTTTGGGCGCCATGGTGCGGCCCATGTATTGCGCAGACACCAACGCTGGACGCACTTTCGTCCGAATTTGAAGGACAGATACGGATGGCAAAAGTCAATATCGATAACGCTGCCGAACTGGCGCAAACGCATAGCATACGCGGCGTACCGACTTTGATCCTGTTTGAAGATGGCAAACCTATTTCGCAAAAAGTAGGCTTGCAGAGCAAGTCCTCGTTGCAAGCGTGGTTAAGTCAAGCGGTGTTGCAGCATCAACAACGATCGGCTTGACCGATCTACACAGTCATCACGCAAACGAACACGCTTAACCTGATTTTAAATATGTGGTCTTGATTTATCCCATCGGGCAATTCTGCCTGACGGGCATTGCACTAACATTGTCTTTAAACCTTGCTCTATTAGTCATTTATAAAGCAGTAATCTCTAAAGCTCCAATGCTCTATTACTGAAAGAAAAAAAATGAACATCCAAAAATTTGCTCTTACTGCAGCTTTTGTTGCTACTACTGCCGCTATTGCGGGTTCTGCTTTTGCTGACGCTCGTTATCCAGTCGACGCACCATTTGTCTCCACCAAAACCCGCGCAGAAGTCGTTGCGCAACTGACGCAAGCTGGCGACCAAGGGCGCTTGAACTATAGCCACACGCTGTATCCGATCACCCCGGTTGTGGCTTCGACCAAAACGCGCGCAGAAGTGATTGCGGAATTGACCCAGGCTAGCGATCAAGGGCGCCTGAACTATAGTCACGCATCCTATCCAGTGACGCCATCGACTGCATCAACTAAAACCCGTGCACAAGTACGTGCAGAGTTAGCCACCGCTGATATCGATACTGATCAACAACTCACCGGCAGCAACTAAGTTAGTAACTAATTAATAAAGTGGTAGTTCAGCAAGCGCCTGCCAAGTTGTCCATCGCAAGATCGAACAACTTAGTAGTGCGAGGCTAAACGAGGCAGCTTGCGATCAACGCAATCTGCCTCGTTTGACATTGGTCGCGTGTAAGTCAATCCGATCAACGGGACTAATTCAAACCAGTTAAGATCGCTTGTGGATCATTTCTGGATCTATCATCGACCCCGTTCTGGGCAAACAACCGGCTGGAAACGGCTGAGGAGAAGCAGTATGTCTTTCGATTTTGACCTGTTCGTCATTGGTGCCGGTTCCGGCGGGGTTCGTGCAGCGCGTTTTGCCGCGAGCTTTGGCGCTCGCGTCGCCGTTGCGGAAAGTCGGTATCTGGGTGGCACGTGTGTCAATGTCGGCTGCGTTCCCAAAAAATTGTTGGTCTATAGCGCGCATTTCAGCGAGGATTTCGGTCAGGCAAGCGGTTTTGGCTGGACCACCGATAAGCCGAAATTCGACTGGACCACACTCATCGCCAATAAAGACCGCGAAATACATCGCCTCAATGATATTTATCGCTCTTTACTGGTCAACAGCGGCGTCACGCTAATGGAAGGCCATGCGCGCCTGATTGATCCCCACACCGTGGAAATCAACGATCAACGGTTTAGCGCGGCCAATATTCTGATCGCGACCGGCGGCTGGCCGCATGTTCCGGAAATTCCCGGTAAAGAGTTAGCGATCACTTCCAACGAAGCCTTTTTCCTCAAGGAACTGCCGCGCCGCGTATTGGTGGTTGGTGGCGGTTATATCGCTGTCGAATTTGCCTCCATCTTCCACGGATTGGGTGCGGAAACACGCCTTGTCTATCGCGGAGAAAAAATATTACGCGGTTTTGACGGAAGCGTGCGGCAACACTTGCATGAGGAATTGGTAAAAAAGGGCCTAAGCCTGGAATACAACGCGGATATCGCGCGCATCGATAAACAGGATGACGACAGCTTGCGCGTGACCCTTAACGATGGCCGTCAAATAATAGCGGATTGCGTGTTTTATGCCACTGGACGTCGCCCGATGCTGGACAATCTGGGGCTTGAAAATACCGGCGTCGCACTCGATGAAAAAGGCTTCATTAAAGTCGATGACGAATATCGCACCACCGAGCCATCAATCCTCGCACTCGGCGATGTCATCGGCCGCGTGCAACTGACCCCCGTGGCGCTAGCCGAAGGCATGGCTGTGGCGCGACGCTTATTTCGCCCGGAAGAATACCGCCGGGTAGATTACAAAATGATTCCTACCGCAGTTTTTAGTCTGCCTAACATCGGCACGGTCGGACTAAGCGAAGAGGAAGCACGGAGCGCGGGCCATAACGTGACCATCTTTGAAAGTCGGTTTCGCCCGATGAAGCTGAGCTTCAGCACGTCTGACGAAAAAACACTCATGAAGCTTATCGTTGATGCCGACACCGACAAAGTCCTCGGCTGCCATATGGTCGGGCCCGAAGCTGGTGAAATCATTCAGGGGATTGCGGTGGCGCTGAAAGCGGGCGCAACCAAGCGTGTATTTGACGACACAATCGGCATTCATCCGACCTCAGCAGAAGAGTTTGTTACTTTGCGGACGCCACTGCCGGCAAAATAATCGGATTGATGGTGGTAACTATCGTAATAGTGGTGATAAAAAATACTCTGTAGAGAAAAATAAAAAGAGACCCGTTTGGGTCTCTTTTTTGTCGACGTTAGTTATTTCGTTGATTATTTTCGTTGATTATGCCGCTAGTTACATAATTAAAAATAAACGCATTTATCAAAATACAAGACTATTCCTAGCTTTGCATCAAACCAACGAATCCATATTAACCACACTTTCAATGCATCAGAAATGCAGTTTAATCACAGCATCAAACGCTTCTTCTGCCGACTGCCCCAATTTCATCAAATCAGTGATTTCAATAGAGTATTCGCCGATGGTCGGCGGCAGCAAATCGCGGTGCGCTTTGAAATAATCGTATTTTTGGGAGTCGATGATGTCCTGAATCTTGACCGTTGGTGCGCGCGTGCCGCCTACGCTACGACTGCGGGTTGCAGTGACTGCCGTTGTACGAGTACCGACACCGGCCATGGCATTTTTAATTTGATCGAGCGTGTAGACCATGCTGCCATTGCTGCCATCAAACTCTTCACCGATAGGGTGCATCAGGTGATTGGTGCTGTTAAATGCCATTTTCTTATCGGAACTATTAATAACCTGATAATACGGTCGTTGACCAGTACCAGTTAGTCCGAACTGCACGCGGTCGCCATAAGCGACCATTTGTCCTACAACGTCGTTTAGGTAGTCAACTGACAGAGTGTTAATCGTGCCGTCCCAGCGCTTGCTTCTTGTCGTCTTCAAAATACAATATTTCCAATAATGATGGCTGAACAGATCGCGGTGAATTCGATGCAGATAGATTTGCACAAAATGCAGGCGTGATCAGTGCCGGGTGAAATCAAGTCAGTAAATTAAGTAATACCGACATTATCCCCCGACAGGATTTATTTCGAGCAGACTACTGAAAAATATTTTTGAAAAATATTTTTTTATCCCCGTATTTGTTGAATATGCGGATATAAAAGTGGCGCTTGCCACAATTTTGCGCTAAGTCTGGCGCGTAATCACTGCGCAACCGTGCGCTGAAATCATGGGCACACGCTACGGGACAATCGTTGTGAACAAATACACCGCAAAAATCACCAGATGAATCGTCCCTTGCATAACGGTTGTGCGACCCGTTCCTAACGATAAGGTAGCAACAATAAAAGACAACAACAGCAACACAGTCGACTTTACATCAAGCCCAAGAGACAGCGACCAACCGGTCGTCAGCGAGACAATTGCCACCGCTGGAATGGTCAATCCGATACTTGCCAGCGCCGATCCAAGCGCCAGGTTGAGACTGGTTTGCAGACGATTGGCACGTGCCGCGCGCACCGCAGCCAAACCTTCCGGCAGCAACACGACTGCTGCAATAATAATACCGACCAATGTTTTTGGCGCACCGACGCTGGCAACAGCCAGTTCCAGCGACGGTGCTAGCGATTTCGCCAACAAAACGACTGCTCCCAGACAAACCAGCAAGAGACCGCCGCTAATCCACGCCACCTTGTCGGATGGCGGCGCGGCGTGTACCTCTTCATCATTCGTCGATTCGTCGGGCAGGAAATAATCCCGATGCCGTACTGTCTGGACCAGCACGAAGGTGCCATAAAGGACTAATGAAATGATAGCGATAAATGCAAGCTGACTGGAACTGTAGAACGGGCCGACGGCGCTTAACGTGTAATTAGGCAATACCAGTGTCAAAACAGCAATGGCCGCCAAGGTAGCTAGCGATGCGCTGACGCCCAACAGCCCAAAAGTTTGCTCTTTGTGCCGACTAGCACCGGCTAATAAACAAATACCGACGATACCGTTGAGGATGATCATGATCGCGGCAAAAACCGTGTCACGCGCCAGTCCCATCGTCTCCTCGCCGCCAGCCAACATCAGCGATACGATCAGCGCCACCTCAATGAGGGTAACCGCGAGCGCCAGGACCAATGTTCCATAAGGTTCGCCGACCCGATGCGCGACGACTTCTGCATGATAAACGGCAGCAAGCACGCCTCCGAGCAGGCCCACCACGAGCAAGAATGTATAGACAAGACCGAGATCAAACCGGGTTCCGATAATTAACATCCACGCGGCAATCGGCGCAACGACAGTCCAGATGGGGAGCGAGGGAAATTTTTTCATGTTTCCGATTGGACACGAATCAAGGATTTTTGGCAAGCGACTGCTTGGCTTTTCCAGCAAGGGATTGCAATGCAGGCAATCAACCGAGCGATACGTAGGCGCAGCGCTTGTCAGCAACATATGTCACTTCACAAACATTAGCCATTTACTTAAATCGCATCGAACGAAGCACGTTTCGACCCAATTCAAGTGTACCGTTACTTATCAAAAAGAAAGCCTCTCAGCGTTCACGCGCTGAAATCCTGCATCGTGTGTTACTGCGTTTTCCGACAAAAAGGACTGACAACCTAACGACATAGTAAGTAAAGCATGCCTATTTTTACGTGCTCCGTAGCGTAATTCTCTCTCAATATTTATCCATTTTTCCCATTAAAAATGTCGTAATAACGAAAGGCACCTCATTCGTGAAACCTGATTTTGAGTCTATCAATGTAATTGGTAAAAACCTGTTCCGCAATAATGCAAAAATGGTGGCCGCTTCGGAGGTCGGCTACAGAATTGCACAAGAACAGAACATGATCGGTATCCGTGTCGACGCCAGCGCTGGGCAAAACAAGTTGCGTGATATCGCAACCGGCAAGGATTTTGTCAATTTATGCTCTTGCTCATATTTGGGGCTGAATAGTCATCCTGCGGTGTTGCAAGGTGGCATTGACGCTTTGCAAAGTCAGGGTATTACTGGCCTTGCGATGGCGGAATACCGCATCCGCTTGAGTGTGATGGAGGAGTTAGAGCAGGAATTGAGGGATCTTTTTAATGGACCGGTGTTACCCGCGATTTCTTGCAGTGCATTGACCGCAGGAATATTGCCGCTGCTGGCATCCGGACATTTAACCGATGGTGAGCCGATGGTGATGGTGTTTGATAAGTGCGCGCATTTTTCAATGGCTTTTATTAAACCGATTATCGCTGATGAGACACTGGTCCTGAACTGTCCTCACAACGACATGATGTATCTGGAGGAAATCTGCAAAAAATATCCCCGGGTGGCTTATATATGCGATGGCGTGTATTCGGTTGGCGGCGTCGCTGATCTTGCCGCTCTATTGTCGCTACAAGAGCGTTATGGCTTGTTTCTTTACTTTGATGACTCGCACTCTCTTTCGGTTGAGGGCAACAACGGTGAAGGTCACATCCGATCCCGGCTTGCCGCGTTAAACGACAGAACCATTATCGTTGCCTCAATCGCCAAGGCATTTGGGAGTACCGGCGGCATCGCCATGCTGGGTTCAGAAAAACATTTCGAATTTTTATACCGGGCTGGACCACTCGGATGGTCACAAAGCCTGCGCATAGCGGCAATCGGTACCACTTTAGGCAGCATCAAAGTACATAAGAGCGCTGAACTGCACACGCTTCAGCAACAGTTAACACACAATATTGCCTTATTTGATCGTCAGATCACCACGCTTCAGCGTGGCAACGGACTCAATATCAAGGTAGTCGAAGTCGGTGATCAGGGTAAAGCGGTCCATTTATCGAAAGCCCTTTATGAGAAAGGGTTTTACTGTTCGCCAGTATTTTTTCCTATCGTAGGTCGGGACAGAGCGGGTGTTCGGCTCATGTTACGCGGTGACTTGCCGGCAGAGATAGTGCAGTCTTTTGTCGATCAACTAAAAGACATACTGCGCAAAATGGATGTGCAACATTAATAGCCGACCATATCATCGCGAATGTCACATCGCACGTTGCTTACGCATGCGTTTTAGCGCGAACAGCGACGCGCTTCCACTTCGACCTCTATTTTTAATCGTCTAAATGGACACGCTTTCAAAAACCGGGGCGATGACATCTGACAAAAAGTCCACTCTGGCATGGATGGGCTTTATCGGTAGCATCATCGCTGTGCTGATGAGCATCATGGACATTCAGATTACGAATGCAGCCATTGGTACGATTCAAACGGCGCTGAAGTTCCCGCTGGAAAAAGGCTCATGGTTATCGTCGTCTTATTTGATGGCTGAGATCGTGACCTTGCCTCTGTCTGGGCTGCTGCTTAAGGCGTTGGGAACAAAACGTTACGCTTTTATTTTTTGCGTCATGTTTATGGTCAGTTCCATTCTGTGCGCCCAAGCGTGGAGTTTTTCAAGTCTGATTATTTTTCGCGCACTTCAGGGGGCGGCGGGCGGTGCGCTGATGGCGTTTGCCTATAATTTGATTATCATCAAATTGCCAGCGCACGAGCACTCCAAAGCGAACACGCTATTTGGTGCTACCGTGGCGTTGGCGCCCACACTTGGCCCCATGATTGCAGGCGTGATGACCGAGGCTTTTGGATGGCAGTCGCTGTTTTATATAAATCTTCCCATCGGCCTGCTTGCACTTTGTCTGATGATGGTCGGATTACGGCACGATATTCATCTGCCTTCCGTAAAGGGTCGGATCGATTTTATGGGGCTAATAACTATCGTGGTCGGGTTAGGTTGTCTTCAATACGTTCTCGAAGAAGGGCGCAGTCATAGCTGGTTTGCATCCACACCCATTTCTATGCTGTTCGTAACGGCAATGTCCGCATTAACCCTTTTCGTGGTGAATGAGTTGCGTACGAAAGATCCGTTGGTGAATCTCTTGCTTTTAAAAAATCGTCAGTTATTCATTAGTTGCATGGCGAATCTGCTGGCGGGAGCGGCGTTATTTGGTTGTTATTTTTTAATTCCTTACTTCCTCATCACGCTGAAATCTTATTCGCCTATCCAGATCAGTCATATTATTATATTCGGAGGAATCGCACAGCTGGCGGCACTGATGTGTATGCCCATTATTTTGAAGAAAATCAATATTTATGTGTTGATAGCTACAGGCAGTTTTCTCTTTGCACTCAGCTCCATCACCTGGAGTGTCGCATCCACCAATTTTCATTATGAGTGGATCATCGGAGCGCAAATATTACGAGGCTTGGGCGGGACACTCATGTTGACGCCTTTAGGAATATTGGCAACAACCTCGATAAAAAAGGCCGATGCTGCATCCGCATCGATTTTATTTAATGTATCGCGGACACTTGGCGGCGCGTTAGGAGTTGCCGTATTAACCACGCTAGTCAGTTATCTGCAAATACACTATTACGCTGTTTTGATCCGTACTTATGCAGACGTCCCGGGGGTTTCACTGTCCTCACTGGCCTATCAAAGTTATCAATCTGCGTTTCAAGATACATTTCAACTGATATGTATCGTACTTCTGATCACTTCTTGCATATTTGTCGCTCTACGCATCAAGGATCTCGTCAATCGATGAAAAAAAGATAATACGGAAACCATCATCCGCTTAGTCAGACTATGAGACCGCTTCATACTCTCTTCTGGTCATGTTTCCGCTCGCGCCGCAATGTTTTTCTGATAAAAATCCAGAAACGCAGGCGCGGGTAATGCCTTTGCAAATAGCCATCCCTGACCGTAATCAACCTCACGCATCACAAGGTAATCCGCCTGCGCTTGCGTTTCGATGCCTTCGGCGACAATTTTCAACTCTAAGGTTTTAGCCAAGTCAATAATATGGGGCGTTACACTGCTGGTCAGTGCATCGGTCCCAATCGTATCAATGAACGCCTTATCAATTTTTAGCGCATCCAGCGGGAGGCCCTGTAAGTACGCCAAACTGGAATAACCGGTACCGAAATCATCAATCGCCACCGTATATCCTAACTGCCGCGCTTTCGTAATCGTCCCTAGTGCAGCGCTGATATCCATAAACCCACGCTCTGTTGCCTCTAACCAGATCTGCTGCGGATGTATGCCGGTGTCATGCAAAGCTTTTCCTAATACCGTCAAAATACGCCCACTTTTGATGTCGCGCGCACTAAGATTAATGGCAATATGCAAGCGGCGGTTCATCACAAGTATATTTTTCATATCGCGAACAACTGCATCGACAACCTGATCGGTGATAGCAAAAATCAGACCACTATCCTCTGCCAACGGAATAAAAAGATCTGGTGCCATCATGTAGCCACTTGGTCGCTGCCATCGGACCAAGGCTTCGGCGCCCACGCACATGCCGGTTTTGAGTTCTATTATCGGCTGATAGTGAACGACAAACTCGCGTCGCTCAATCCCGATTTTCAATTCACCCAAGGGTGACAGCCTTCGGCGCGAAAGAACGACGATGGCTGCGACAATAAGTAATGCACTCAACAAGCCAAGCGGTAACAGCATCATTTGCTCGCGTCTCAATTGAGCGATTATTTTGCTACGCGGCTCAATGGCCACTGCCACTAATCCGGAGTCGCGAAGTACCGAAAAAAGGGTACCTTTCTTTTGGATTCCGGCACCCTTGCGCACAATCGCATTGACCGTTTCCATATCTGGATCGTGCAGGGTTCCAAGTAACTTACCTGCCGAGGTTAACACGGCCAATTGCACGTCGGGTTCGAGAATGACATCAGCAAATCGCCCGGAAGCAATCAGCACCATGTGCGACTTGTAATATAGGCTGGTCATGGTTTGGTCGCCGCCGAACTCAGGAGTCACGCCCACGCTTACCGCGACGCCATCAGGGAGCGTAAAGTCAACCGGATATTGTTTTATATGATTGGGAGCGGGACCACCGGCAGTACACTCCAGCAGACCGTTTGGTATGTATCCAATATCCTCAATGTTTTGCGTGGTGACCGTCACTAGGCGCATGTGCCTGATATGGTCTTCAGAACATGGTTTGACTGACAAATGCTCAAACTTATGCAATGCCTTCGCCGCACTGGTGAAAGTCATCGTTGATCGGTCAAGAGCGAGTTGAGAAAAAAGTTGAAGACGCTCTTCCTCCGCGCTCACCGCAAGATTCCAGGACACAAAAAAAGTCAATGCTAACGCGCCTGCTACACCGGCCAACGCCAGCAGCGTTGCAAAGATCATGACCTGCTTACGATTCAAATCGTGCTCCTACTTACGTTCTGGTGCGCCAGGATCTCGGCTACGCTCACTTCCATCGTACCGGGCCCCGCTGGTTATAATAATTAGAGGATACATGACAACCCATCCCTGCAATGCCGCATTGCAACTAATTATAAATATAGCATCGTACTTTCGAATGGAATCTAAGTCATTAACCTCACGCCTCAACCAGATCTCGCCTTTTGTCACCACCACTCGCCGCCGCTCTCTAGTATCTGTTGCCGTATCGGATGCCCTTTGAGCAGTCAGCCTAATGATGTGGTGTGCGGTGATTTCGACTAAGATACGTTCCCAACCTTTAGCAGCGAGCGATACCGTAATGACTGATTTGCCAATCCCCTCAGAAAGCATGCTTGATGAACCGGACCACGATGCCGAGGACAGCCTGGACACCATCACGCAGGAACCCCGTTTGTGGCGTGACGTCGGCTGGACAGCACGCGTTATAAAAAATGTGGACGACGAGGGCTGGGCGGTTGAGATGATCAAGGATGGCGAGCCCGAACCGGCGCTAGTTGGCCCATGGACCATGGGACGCGACAAAAAAAATCCCAAACCTCTGGACACAAACGCGTTTAATACACTGGTGAAGACCGCTTCAGAAGTTCTGCGTCGGCATGAGCAGCAACTGCACGCGATGCTGCATAAAGAAATTATTGTCACGACGCCATCTGCAACGGTCAACGTGACACTAGACATCGTTCCAGATGATGACTTTCCGTATGCGGTGCTGACAGCGCATAATGAGGATGGTACGCAACTGGCACAAGTCCAGGTCAGATCAAATTTCACGTTGAATAAAAATAGTGCCGCCGCTTGGGTGGAAGCCGACTTCCGCAAGCCAAATTAATAACAATTTAATAACAAATTATTTAGCTTGATAAGGGTAATCCGGCTCAAGACGACTCTTAAATAACCTTTGAATGGCGATTTGCGCGATGGTGAGTGGTCCAGCCAGAACAATCAACTTGTCATCGGGCTATCCATCACCATATAAGCGCTAGAGTTGTCGTCTTGATCATCGACACGATGTATAAGATTGATTTATACTGCTAGACGCTCCAAGGAAAAATAAATGCAATTTATGCAACTTATCCATCCGCAGGCAGCAGCAACACTCATCAAAACACCAACGACACTGGCAGGCTAGTGTGCGGATTCAAAACTAACCGCTCCAATACGGGTCTAAGGATGTATGAAAGACTATTACGCCGTTCTCGGCACCGAAAGTAATGCGTCGATTAGCGCGATAAAAAATGCTTACCGCAAAAAAGCCTCAGAATTCCATCCGGATAGAAACACGTCACCGGACGCACCAGCGCAATTTAGACAAGTACAAGAAGCCTACGATCTGTTGTCGGATGAAACCAAGCGCAGTGAATACGATGAAAATCGACGACGTAGTCTGTTAGAAAGTCCGCTCGAAACGGCGCAACAAATCTGGACCACCTACATAAACAAGGTTTTGCAATGATGCTCTCCTCCTATTTTGAAGACTTGACCAAAGCCTATCAGGCTGAATTGGAAGACTTGCGTAGCGACTCTGAGGGTAACGATATCCTCAAGTCCCGACTTAAAGCCAAGCGCGCCCAATTTGCCCTGATGATGCCAATGATCGACACCGCGCCGGAAATGGTATCGGTCGCCTTTCACGGTGGCGTCAGTTTTCCGAATCCGCATGCGATGGTTCTGCTGTCGACTAATGAGCTGGACGAATTTCCGTCCTGGGATGAGATTGCTGCCACGGTAGAGTTTGCGCCATGGGCGGATGAGTTAGTGGCGATTGCGCTGAAAGAAAGCGGTGGCGAGAGCTTTCTGATTACCACCGTTTGCCTTGAATACCTCTACGAAAAAAGCAACGGCAATTATCACGGTGATTATGCCAATCAATCCAGTATTGATGAGTCAGACGACAGCGTGGATGAAGTCGAACGTGATGAAGATCGCGATCAGGATCTTGAAACCGAAGGCGCCGACTGGCTCGCCGAGCAAGGTTTTGACCGTCACTAAAATGACACCGCATCAAAGCGCTGCATTTAATTCCGCGGCGCTGTGATGCCGGTCAACGACCGTCTCCAAGCAGTAAGCCAGGATGTAAGTCACGATGATGGGTTGCCTGAGTAATACATTTATCGATGCTGTTGTAGCAACGTTGACGTATTAAGGATGCCGTATTAAGGACGACTTATAAACGTGATTTATCAAGGTGGCAGAGGTCATCGCACCGGACCTTCTTAACATTTACTCGCTGATCACCCGCCATTGATCACCCGCTTACACGACATACAAATCGGGCACTTTGAGCGTTCGTATTCTTATGTGATTAGCGTCAGTTACCCGACAATGACACTTGTTTGCCTTTATCCCTATTTTTTGTATCCTTTTACAAAGTAAACCATGACAAACGCGCTCATAGTTAAAGCAGCCAATCTAATCCGTGAAGGCGATATTGCCGGTGCAGAATTTGCACTGGTTAATCTGGCAGAAACGGAAGGCGATTACGCCCTGGTCGCCGTGCTGGAAGAAATGCCACCGAAAGATTTGCTCGCCGTGATCCGCGAGTACGACACTTCCAAAGAATCAGTAGTTAATTTGCTGGTAACGCCGGAACAGTTTGCGCGCGCGGTTGTGATCGAGAAGCTGTACGCCGATCATACGCATGTGCGTCTGCGCGGCATGATGAACTCGGTACTTTTTCGCGACGACACAAAAACCAGTGATTTCATCGAAGCGATCGCCGAGTGCGAGGGCGGTTACGAAGCTTTTATCGACTATCTGTCGGACCGCGACGATGAAGTCACCCATTTTGCGGCGTTTGACACATTTAACGTGAATTTCACCGAAGATCGCGACGCCGTCGAAAAATCTGAAGTGGCGGACCGCGACTGGAAAGAACTCACCTGGTTGCTCAAGCATGAGCACGAAGACATTTTTGAGCAAGTCTGGCCAACGTTAAAAAAACGCAGTATCGAGCGCAAACGGCGCGAAGCTGAACTAGAACGCCTTGAACAACTTGAGGCCGCCCAGGAATACGAGGAAGACGCGCCAGCACCGGTTAAATCCCCAGCCAAACCGTCCATCGCCATTGATCCATCCGAAGAGTCGGCGCTGTAACGGACTGACGCAGAATTGAAATAAGGTCTTGGCTGAACGGATGCTTAAAGCAAGACAGCTGACGCGTGGATGCGCGCAGTACCGTTCACCATCATCGAATCTGCGGTCACCTTGAGACTTTATCCCTGACTAGCTTAGCTAGCTATCACTCTCAGGGATAACGGTGACTTGCTTTTTCGTGTCAGCCTGTTCGCCGGTCAGTTGCGTTTTCCGTACCGCGCTTTTGGGTTCCAAAATCTGGCGCTTCATATTGCCAGCACACCCGTTCCTTACCTCTTAAATGTCTCGCCATGACCGATAACAATCGTAATATTGCCACCGTCGATAAGCGCCCTTTTTTTGAAAAAGCGCTCAGTTACGGCGTACTAAACGACATCATTGACCATGCCAAACGTCAGGCAATCATTGGTGATGGCGCGAAAGGATCAGTGCAGATCGCAGATTTTTTCGGTTCCAGCCATCTCTATACCGACCTTGATAACGCCCGCAAGCGGATGATTAATCTGATCAGCCTGTTCCTTGAAGATGCTTATGCCAGCGACCTCGAAAAAGCGGCGATCTCGCTACGCGACAATACCTTTTTATCGCACTCCCGCGGCGGTAACGACATGTTAAAGGCCTTGCATGCATTACCCGATTGCGCGGTGTTCGGCGATGTAAAAAGCCAGGATTTAAAAAGCTTCCAGGACGAGCGGACGCTCATCAAACCTTATACCTTAAGCGCCTACCGCAAGGAACGCCAAACTCGCGAAGAAGATGCCAACACATTAGCAGCGGCAACCTGGTTTGCCAAAAGTATGGCGCTACCACGCTCCGCACTCGAATTTACCAGCGCAGAAACGGTTATCCGCAGCGCCATATTGGTACGCGCTGCGGGAGCCGACAGCTTCCCTAACCGGCATGCTTTTGCCACTTTGCTGAGTACGATCCGTGCACAGGCAACCGCAGTTGGCAAACTAAAAATAGCAAAAAAATTGCTCGACGATGTGCCGGAAGAATATCTAAAAATCAGCGATAAAATTCGCAAGGAAATTGAAAAGCACGATGCCCCGCTGATCGCCAACAACACCATTGCCCTCGACGAATTGCGCAATACAATCGAATTACGCTACTTCGTGCGCGAAAGTGGCATGGATGATGTCGAGGAATTTGACACATTAATGTCAGAGGAATGGCGACGGGTCACCGGTGGCAAAGAGGATCCGTTCTCACGCCTCACCGCCTTTTTATGTATCGCCGCTGACATCAAACCAAAAACAACGATTTCAGAAGCGGAAGCAAAAGCGATTACGCGGCAGGTGCGCCAACATGGATTCAATACCGACGCCGTAGCGGAATTTATCACCACGGCTGCACCATTTGAGATGAAAGAAAACCTGTTGTCGCTTTGGGAAGATGAGTTTTTGCCGGAAGCAACATCTTACTTACTTGATCAAGACGACATCAAGTACCTCAGCGCGATCAAATTTTTAAAAGAAAATTGCAATATAAAGCTAAAAACAGCGAACGTGGGCAAGAAAAAAGCGGCATAAAATTGTCGGACGAGTTGCTAAGCCCAATGTGAACTCAACAACCAGTTTCACTCGGGATCACGTCAATTTATGGCGTTGAACCCGTTTTCAGCGGTGCACTTTGCAGCCTTTGAATCGTTTAAACCTGATTTCAACTATTTTCAACCCGTTTTCACCCTCATTGCTAACGGAGCCTCAATCACCAGATTCGATTCTGCATGGGCCACACAAGGAAGAATATAGCCGTCGAATTTTTCGTCAGCGCTCAAGCCCGGCCATTCAATATCATATCGAACTCGCCCGCTCAACATACGGCAAAGGCAAGTGCGACACGTCCCGTTTCTGCATGAGCTTGGCAGGATAATCCCATTGTTTCTGGCCGCTGCTAGCAACGCCACATCTCTGGTCGACTCAAACGCAAAGCCTTTTGGCTCTACCTTTACCTGGAATGATTGACTCAACGGTAGTGGCGCGGACTTATTCAAAGGCCGACTCGGTGGCGCATTTATCATCTAAAACATTCATTAGCGTCAGTTAATTCGGACCGACGGAAGGCATCTGGTACCACATATCATTAAGGTTATTTTGTTGATAGTTGTCATACGACAAATAAGTGGAACCCACTATCATGACGGTGGCAATACATCTGATAAACGTGATTTTCACAATGACCACCTTTTCGTTAACAAGGTGTCACTACAATACACCTTTTTGCGCAGTATATTTTGCTGTTCATTCTGATACTTGGTCCATCTCGATCGAGCGATTCTGGAATGACGCCACTTTTGAGAGATCATCCCTGATTTTTTTGCCCTGACGTCGATTTATCCATTAAAGTAACGCTCTTCAATCTAGGTCAATTACTTAAGTATTGGGATTGGGATTTTGATTAACGGTAAGGTGCAAGCATGCAAGACACAGATATTCCAAATGTTGACCCAATTGATCTCCATGCTAAACGGCCCTGGATCGTGTTGAATACGACCTATGACATTGAAGCATGGATCGACAGCTACAATCGCGATCTGCAATACGCGATAAAAAAGTCTAATGCGACCGGTTATGGCATCTGCTTTTTTCTGGAACTGGGCGGTGAGATATTTTTGCACACCACGCAGGATGGTGACGTTGTACTAGACGTCACACCCGATGCCGAATGGGTCTCGCCGGTGATCACTGCGGCGACCAGCGTGCAATCGCCTGGATCGCAAATATGGGCATTACCGAGCGACACATTGACGCAGCTGATACTCGGCCTGAGTAACATGATTGCATCAACCCGCATCGTGCTGGATCACCCATTCAAAGTGCCTAAATATTAACGTCACGGCACACTCTCACATTTTGCCAGCGGCAGGCGTGATCATTGCATCGTCGCCAGCATCAATAGTGCGGCGGCCGTTCATGCGGTGTCTGACCTTGTTCACTGCTTTCCCGCGCATCTTTAATCAAGCGGGCTAACGCTGCGCAGAGGGTTTCCAGCTGATCAATCTTTTGCTGCTGGCGATAGACCAGCTTGTTTAACTCATCCAGCAGATCCTCCTGATGCGCGATCTTAATCTCGATGGCGACAAAGCGCTCTTCTGAATCGATTTCATGATTTGTCTTATGCGGCACGGTGAACTCCCTTAAACATTTTGGCAGCGCAGAGTGTAACGCACCGCACGATTTTATTAAGACTTACGCAAAATCGTCCCTTCGGCGTTGTGTCTTCATGCGGTTGGTTAAGGCGATGGAATGCAACTAAATCAAATTAGCCACCCAAGCTAACGTAAAAATCGCGCAATTACATATCCGAAGATTTTTCGAGTTGGGCCGAAGTATCCGGCGCGCCCATCATTTTTGCCGCAGCCAAAGGCGTAACGCCGTTGGCATCCACTGCATTACGTTTAGCACCGTTCGCCAGCAGAAAGTCGACGATCTCTGTGCGGTTAAACATGGCTGCCATCATCAACGCCGTCTTGCCATCCGGCGAAGCGCCTTCAACATCGGCGCCGTGCGCCAATAAAAGTTGGATCATTGGCAGGTCGCCTTTGAATGCCGCGCCGGCGATCGGCGTCTGACCGTTATTATTTCGCAGTTCCGGGTCAGCTTTGTGCGCAAGCAGCAGGCGGACAGCTTCGATATGACCGTGATAGCTGGCCAGCATCAATAAGCTATCGCCCTTGTGATTACGTAAATTGGGCGGCAAGCCTTGCGTCAATAACGTGCTGAGTTTGGCACTATCGCCGTTGCGGGCGAGTTCAAACATTTCGTGGGCAAAATTCAGCGTGGCGTCATCCAGGTTGGCATCTGCCGATGGTGCACTTGTAAATCGTTCATCCATTTGAATCTCCAGCTATTCCCCGTCATTGCGACGCGGTTCAATTCACGGTTACTTGGTTATTCAGCTATGTGTGCGCGATTGGGTGCAGCGACGATGTGCCGCCGTTACACCCGTTCGAATTTAATCGCTCAACGCTGCCTTGGCAGCTTCTTCCGGAGTTAGCCCATCATAAAATTGGTCGGTAAACCACTCGACGTCCTCTTCGATGTGGTCCTGCGCCTGCGCGATCGTTGCACCGCCCGCCACTAAAAATCCTTCTACTTCAATACACCAGTTAATCAACGCCAGCGTCTCTGGATCCAGTTCGTTCTTTTTTGCCATCATGGCTCCTTTTATTAACATCGCCTGCGATGCATTCAGTAATGTTGAATATGCCACTCAAGCAGCATAAGCCAAGATTCACACCCTTGCGCTGACAAATGCGCAAGACCCCTCAATCTTTTCCGGCATAGTGAATGATACAGGTCAATGCACAAGTCCCAATCTTCGCTGCGGGGTGTGAGTCAGTATTAACGAAATGATCAACATGGCAACTACAAAGAGCTGTTGGACGATGTGTTTTAATCGTTCTCTATATGGAACAGTGAGTATAAATTATCCCATCTACCCACTTCTGTTGAGTCCTTGTATCATCATCAAATAGAAGAACTTGACGGTGTAACGAAAGGAAAATGCAATGAAAACAATTCTCGGTGTCTTGAGCGCTCCACGGCAGCATTGGGTTGGTGACGGCTTCCCTGTCCGGTCACTATTTTCGTTCGACACGCTCGATGGCCACTTAAATCCGTTCCTGCTTCTCGACTACGCTGGTCCTGCAGAGTTTGCACCAACTGAACACCAGCGCGGTGTCGGCCAGCATCCGCATCGTGGATTCGAGACGGTGACAATTGTCTATGAGGGCGAAGTTGCACATCGCGACTCCACCGGCAACGGCGGCGTTATCGGTCCCGGCGACGTGCAATGGATGACGGCGGCTTCGGGGATTCTGCATGAGGAATTCCACGCGCCTGAATTCAGCAAAAAGGGTGGCGCGTTCGAGATGGTGCAACTCTGGATCAACCTGCCCGCCAAGGACAAAATGGCACCGCCGGGATATCAGGGAATCATCAATAAAGATATTCCTGTCGTCAGCTTGGCGGACGATGCCGGCACGATGCGCGTCATTGCGGGAGAATTCAACGGTGCACAAGGTCCGGCGCATACCTTCACACCGATTAACGTGTGGGATGTGCGTCTGCGTCAGAACAGTAGCACGACACTCCCGATCCCGACTGGTCACGTCGCGGCGGTCGTCGTATTGCACGGGACGATACTGGTCAACGGCGCTGAAGTCGCGCGTGAGGCACAAGTGGTATTGCTTGATCGTGACGGTGACTCAGTGCTGCTGGAGGCGAATAGTGATGCGACATTGCTGTTGTTGAGCGGCGCACCGCTGGATGAGCCCGTATTCGCTCACGGCCCCTTCGTTATGAATACGCGCGAAGAAATTGTCACGGCGATGCAAGATTTTAACAGTGGACGGTTTGGCGAAATCGCACCAGCAACTTCATGAGAAGCTAACTTAACTGACTAACGCAAGCGGCTAACTCACAGGACTCTCAATGAGCAATATCGGTTTGGTAATACGGCATCCTTAAACCGTATTACCGAATGCGATAAAATTCATCAGCCATGCCCATCAAACCGATTATTAACGACGCGGCACCAACCCCGCCAGTCCAACCAAATTTGGATGATTGCTGCGCGAGCGGATGCAACCCGTGTATATTTGATCTCTATGAAGAGGAGATGGAACGCTATCGCGCCCGCTTGCAGCTTTGGGAAGCGAAAAATGTGGTGATCGCAATTAAAAAAATCGTTAAAAAATCCAATGTTAAAAAAATCGTAAAATCGTCTAAAGCCCGTTAAGAAATAACTAATCATTACTGCCAACTCCACTGAGAGGAATGTGCCATGCGGATGAGCGACGAGGAGTATTTTCGGAGTTGCGTTGCCAAAGAGCGACGTTTGGCGCAATTGCTGGGTTTCGAGAACATCGAGGAATGCTACGAACGGGCCGGTACTTTGTTGGTCAATACCGACGCGCTACCACAATGGACGCGTGACTGGAAAGCCTGCGGACCATTGATTGCCGCCTATTGTATTCCCATCCAATACGGCAAAGATCCGGCGCACGAGCATGGTGATGCGGTCATCAGCGGTGCCATCAACGTCCCACTTTCCGACCATCCAACCAAAGATCGCGCCATCATGTTTGCTGTAGTGAAAGCAGTCATTGCATTGCTGGAGCATGCGAAATGCCACCAAGCCAAATAGAATTTTTCTTCACCCTATTTACCCGTTTATCTATTCACGACAAGTAGTGAATAAAGCTTATTTAGTCGATACCAATCGCAAAAGCGTAATTTCGGAGGGTGCCCAGATCCGTTTCGGTGGGCCCCAATAGCCGGTTCCGCGACTGGTATATACCCAGAGATTGCGCAACTTGTTCAAGCCGGCGGTGAACGGCTGCTGCAAAGGTACAAACAAATTCCAGGGAAAAAACTGTCCGCCATGCGTATGGCCGGACAACTGCAAATCAAAACCGGCATCAGCGGCGGCTTCTGCCGAGCGTGGCTGATGCGCGAGAAGTAGCCTCATACCCACATTACCCTTAACGCCGCGCATGGCCAGATGCGGATCGCTGCGATGCGATTCGTCAAAATGATGCGCGCCAAAATCGGTCACACCGGCCAAAAGAATCGATTCGCCCTGATGATCAAGCACCACATGCTCATTCATCAACACTGTTAATCCAAGCCGCCGTACTTCTGCGATCCACGCATTCGCGTTTGAGTAATATTCGTGATTTCCTGTCACAAAATAAACGCCATGCTGCGCTTTTAGATCCGCTAATGGCGCTGTATGCGATGCCAGTCGACTGACGCTGCCATCCACCAGATCACCGGTTACCGCAATCACATCTGCGCCCAAAGTATTGACGCGTGTGACAATCGCGTTCAGATAACCGCGCTTGATCGTCGGGCCCACGTGAATATCGCTAATCTGGGCAATCGTAAATCCATGCAAACCACGTGGAAGTTGGCTAATCGGTATATCTACTCGTACCACTTTGGCTAACCTTCTCGCATTAAAAAAGCCCAGCAAGGTACTAACAATAGCCAGTACTGGCACAGCGCAAGCAGTGATTACGGATAAATGGATAGCGGGAACATCAAACCATCCCGACACTATCAGGATGACTGTGCGCAACAACGTCAGCATCAGTAGCGACGAAAACATGCCCATTGCCAACATGCCGATCCAGGCCAGCCGGTCCGATAATGGTTGTCGTTTAATAAACGACGCCAATAACCCGGCAGGAATCAGCAAAAATGATGACAGGAGCCAGCCGCCACCGAGCCATTTCATCGGCGTTGATACGGGCAACGCTGGCAATATCTGCCAGCCGATGAGAATATGCAGCGCCGCAAGTAGGCAAAAAACAATCGCAACGGTCACACGTGATCGCATACACATTCCTATGATTAAGCGTCGTGAAACCCCGGCGCTGGTCGCTAACTGATGGCTGATGGCTGCCTAGATCCAACTGTTAAGCTAATTTTTAGTCCAAATTTTGTCTAAGGTATACAGGCGTTGAGTTTGCCCTTATTGATTATTATATTGGTGCGGGCAAGACAGTTTCAATAGGCTCGATTTTGCAACGACGATGCCATTTATTATCTTTTTAGCAGTAATTATTTTCAATTCCATCAACCTTTGTCGTCGAAAAAAGCTAGTCTGCGCCCCCAACTACAACGAACACCATGATTGCGATAACATTGGCTATTGATAAAAAGCGCCATCAATAGTATGGTCCGCGCCATTACACCTTATTTGGAGCGACATAATGAACGAACAACCGGCAACAAATTTTTTCTGGGATGACTGGAAACAAGAAGCGTTAGCAGCAGGTGTAGCAGCGCCACTAGCAGCGTTAGGCAGCGATGTTTTACGCTTGCACCGTTTGAACCGGTGGGGTGACGAATTTTTGGGTACGTTTGACGATGCACCAAACATGTTAACGATGTGCCTGGAAGAGCCAGCCGAGACAGAATTAATGTTTATCGAAAACCTCAATCCTTACGATACCGACTTGATCGCGGCAACCAAGATTCGTCTTGGCTTGAAATAACATACCGTCCGGGTCGCCCACGCGGCGACGCGGAAGGAGTATCTGCGTCACAATATAGGCGAGCCATCCTGCCACTACGGCCTTTGGAACATCACATTCCGCGCCAGCGCTTAACCGTTTTCGCGACTATCTTTCGTCGAACACTTTGTCTGGCGTTTTAAGCGCAATCATTACATTCGTGTTTGCTGAGTATTTTAAATTTCGCCCTAAGGTTGAAACCGATAGAACGCTCCTCGAAGATATCTAGTCGGTTTTCGCTACTTTCTGTCGAACGCCGGGCGACAAATCGATTTAGCGGCCAGAAACTCCCAACACTCTTTTTTAAGATTCCAGCGCAAACCTTTATTATCAGCACTTTCCTCGTCAACTAGAAATCGACGGCACCAATCTCCCACATTATTCAACAGCGATACTGATGATGCGAAGAGTCACCCAATGGCCGTCAAATCTGATCCTTGGATTTGAGGTAGACTAAGTGCCTGCTTACTACTACGCTAAGAATAACGTCCAAAAAACAATGCCAACTGACCACTCTTCAGAAACAAGCGGCGAGCCGATTTCAGCGCGTATCCGTGCGCGTATCGAGAAAGCCGGCGTCCGCTTTCATGCTAACGATAATATTGCCTCGTTCATCAAGGATGGCGAACTAGAGGCATTACAAGCCGAAGTGCAGAGCAAGCTTTCCGGGGTTCTGCAAAGCTTGGTGATTGACATCGAAAGTGACCACAATACGCAAGATACCGCGCGTCGCGTTGCCAAAATGTACATTCAAGAAGTGTTTAAGGGGCGCTATCAAGCGCCGCCGCCAGTGACTGAGTTTCCCAACGTTGAACAACTCAATGAGCTCATGATCGTTGGCCCGATTACCGTGCGCAGCGCCTGTTCGCATCATTTTTGTCCGATTATGGGCAAAGTCTGGATCGGCGTGATGCCCAATGAGCATTCCAACCTGATTGGCCTGTCCAAATATGCGCGGTTAATCGAATGGGTCATGGGCCGACCACAAATTCAGGAAGAAGCCGTATCGCAAGTTGCGCAACTGCTGATGGAAAAACTGAAACCGGATGGACTCGCCATCGTGATGGAAGCCGATCATTTCTGTATGAGTTGGCGCGGCGTCAAAGATACCGATGCAAAGATGATCAATAGCGTTATGCGTGGCTCGTTCTTGAGCGACGCTAATTTACGGCGCGAATTTCTAGCTCTGATAACCAAGCGAGGATGACATGCTAGTCCGTTTGATTTACGCCAGTACGGCCAGCGAATTGGTCAATCACGAGATGATTGAAAAAATTCTTGAGGTGTCCCGTAAGAACAATCCTGCCAATGGTGTGACAGGCGTGCTTTGCTATGGTGACAATATATTTGTACAGGCGCTGGAAGGCGGTCGCGAGCAAATCAATAACTTATACGCACGTTTGCAACAAGACCCGCGCCATACCAAACTAATCTTGCTCGACTATTCAGAAATTGAAGCGCGTCAGTATTCAGGCTGGACCATGAGCAAAATCCGCCTGGATCGCATCAATCTATCGTTATTGCTAAAATATTCAGCAACGCCAACACTCAATCCTTATGTTGTGTCGGGCTGCACGACAGTTGCATTACTTGAAGAATTGGCCGCTACGGGATGCTTTTCTTCCCGCGACTAGCAATTTTAGTGGCTGGCATTAAAGAAATTTCATGTCAGCCACAACAACCAGCTTATTGACCTGCCCACGAAAACAGCATGCCAATACGGCTACAGATCACAACGCAGCGGAGACGGTTTGCGTAAGTCCGCTAAGTTTTGTTAACCCAGCAGGTCTTGCAAAGCGTCTTCTAGCTTTGCATGTAAAAAGCGATAGCCTAATCCTGTTATCTGCGTCGGTATCACTTTTTGTCCGCCTAATAACAAATAGGCCCGCTCTGCCAGCGCCAGCCGCATGACGAATGCGGGTGCGACAAAAATGGCGGGGCGGTGCAATGCTCTGGCGAGTTTTTCGGTAAAAACGCGGTTGGTGACTGGTTCCGGTGCCGTCATGTTAAATGGGCCGGATGCATGCGTGTGATGCAACAATACGAGCACCATCGCCACATAATCGTCAATATGGACCCAACTCATCCATTGATGTCCATCACCCAAACGCGCACCCAAACCCAACTTGAACGGCAGCAACATTTTCCCCAGAATACCGCCCGAGCGATCCAGCACCAAACCGGTTCGTAACAGACAAACCCGCACGCCCATGGCAGTGGCTTTTTGCGCAGTTTCCTCCCATGATGCGCATAACGTCGCACCAAAGTCGGTAGACGTCGGGCTGGACTCATCGAACGTATTGTCACCACCGTCGCCATAGAAACCGACCGCCGATCCACTCAACATAACAGATGGTTTTTGATGGCTGGCGTCTATCCGCTTGACCAAATCTTCAGTCAGTCGGATACGACTGCGCCAAAGCAATTCTTTGCGCTCCTCGGTCCAGCGCGCATCGACAATCGGCTCGCCTGCCAAGTTGATGATTGCGTCAAAAGTTTCTTCACTTTTCCATTCATCGAGCGATCCAAAGGCGCGAACCGCTGCGCCACATTTGTCCTTTACCGTGTCAGGTTGACGGCTTAGGACGGTAATGTCGTGATCGGCCTGAAGCAATGCCTGGCATAAACGCCTTCCAATCAGACCGGTTCCTCCGGTTATCAAAATCCGCATGCTGAGATGCTCCTATCCTAATGAAGCAATGGATGATAAAAAAAGTCAGGACTACATGCTCGCCAGTTTTCGACTAGCGACGCTTAAACCATCCCGTCAGTGATAAACGTTCACGGGTTGCCGGCAAAACTTCATGCGCCATGTCACCAGACATAAACAATGCCAGACTGCCAGCCAGCGGCAAAATGTCTTGCGGCGGCTCACCCTCCGGATAAAGACGTAAAGCCCCGCCATGTTCCGGCAACCAGTCTTGATTGAGATACAGCACGACCGAAACAGTGCGGCGGTCGTCATCGCGAAAACGGTCTACATGCTTCTGATAAAACGCCCCCGGTGGATACAAGGCAAAGTGCGTTTCATACGCGTCCAACCCAAGATACAGTGCCAGATTCAACTCTTGCCGGAGCGTGTCCATGACGCGCAAGTAATGATCACAATCCACCGATTGACCAGCTTCCAGCCATTGAATATGATCACCACGCACGCCATCGCGTATAGCCTGACCTGCGCCACGCCCAACACCGGCAGCCGTTAGCTTACCGTTATCGGCGCGTGTACGGCATTCGGCCGCAAGCGCCAAAACCACACTCGGAGGCAAAAAATCACATTGCTGTGACCAGCCACGGGCGACCAAATCGTCGACGATCTGACCAATTGAACTGATCGAAGCAATCTGATTGTTAATGGCAGTCGGCAAAGACGTTTGATCGGAGATGGAAGTTAGCATTGGCGAAGGCATCGACGGTGGCACAGGATTCACCGATTTTATCAGCAACTCGATTACTTAATGACAACGTTAAAAAAGTTACTTTTAAGCACAAATTGATAGGCTGCAGAAATAAACAATAGGGAAATCAGGCCGTAACCAACGCCAACATCGGTATTAGTGTTGGTTCGCGTTGTCGTCTTAGTGCTCCGCTTCATACTGAGCGCGACGGCGCTCTTCTTCTTCCTCACGAGCCAGCGCAATTTCACGCACCACGGCGCCTACATCGACGACCTTATTATTCACCGCGATTTTGCCGGTGAGTTTCACATCGGGAGTTAACAGACCAGCGACGTACAATGCCCAGATTTCCTTGCCGTACTGCGTGCTCTGGAGTTGTGGGGCGAAGCGACCAAAATAGGTCGCTAAGTTATCAACATCACGCTCCAACATCTCAGCCGCACCAGTATTCCCCGCGGCATCAACTGCCTGCGGCAAATCGATAATTACGGGACCGTGCGCATCCACGAGAATGTTGTACTCCGACAAATCGCCATGGATCACACCGGCGCAAAGCATCAGCACAACCTCACGCAGCAACATCGCGTGGAATTGCAGCGCCTGTTCCTCGCTCATTTCGATATCGTTCAGACGTGCTGCGGCGTTACCAGCTGCGTCCGTGACCAATTCCATCAACAGAACGCCTTCAAAGCAAATAAAAGGCTGTGGCACCCGCACACCGGCGGCGGCTAAACGGTATAAAGCATCAACTTCGGCGTTTTGCCATACTTCTTCCTGCATCTTACGGCCATAACGACTACCTTTTTCCATCGCGCGCGCCTGACGGCTATTCTTGACCTTGCGGCCTTCCTGATAGGATGCATTCTGGCGGAAGCTGCGCTGATTCGCGTCTTTATAAACCTTGGCACAACGGATTTCTTCGCCGCAGCGGACGACGTATACGGTTGCTTCTTTGCCACTCATTAGTTGGCGAATTACCTCGTCTACCAGGCCCTCTTCTACTAACGGTTCAATTCTTTTTGGGGTTTTCATAGATAAATAGGTGACGATCTGAACCTTGCATACTAAGGCATAAAGGCAAAGTATGGCGCAAATTGGCTAATAGTTCTTTAAAGAAACGTATGTCACCGTCATTCGGCGCACGTCGAAATCTTCCTATGACGCCGAGGGATGCCATTAGCCAGCATCCGCAGCATTTTTGAAGATGTTGCCAAGGGGGGAATTTAGGCCGCATGCAGGGCTACCCAAGCGCTGGCTCAACACCGCCATCTTCTACCATCGCTTAGCACTTAAAAAACAACACTCCGGCATTGATCGCACCAACTGATTAAAAAAGGTGCGCTGCCTCGCACGTCAAACCGTGCTTTGCGCTATGATTACGCCCGTTTTTATATTTTAGGAAGACCATGTCGAATGCTTGCGGTGTAGATTTCGGCACGTCCAATTCCACCGTAGGCTGGAGTCGGCCCGACCAAGCGTGGCCCGGAAAATCACCTTTGCTCCAACTGGAAGATGACAAGGTCACCATACCTTCCGTTGTCTTCTACAACGCCGAAGATGAATTATTCAGTTATGGACGCGCTGCCTTGGCCGGTTATCTGACGGGCTATGAAGGTCGCCTGATGCGGTCGCTAAAAAGCTTGCTGGGATCGGCACTGATTGATGGCCAGACTGAAGTGGGCGGACGGGCGTTGCCTTTTCGCACCCTGCTGGAACAGTTCATCAACGAACTCAAAATCCGCTCGGAGCGGTCTGCGGGGCAGGAATTCGATAGCGTCGTATTAGGTCGGCCTGTATTTTTCGTCGACGATAATCGCGCTGCCGATCAGCGCGCACAAGCCACGCTGGAAGAAGTCGCCCGCGCCGCCGGCTTTAAACATATCGCATTCCAATACGAGCCAATCGCCGCAGCGTTTGACTATGAATCGACAATTGACCGTGAAGAACTGGTATTAATTGCCGACATTGGCGGTGGAACCTCCGACTTCTCGCTGGTGCGACTATCGCCAACACATGCCAAAAAGCAGGACCGGCGCGACGATATACTCGCCACCGGCGGTGTGCATATCGGTGGCACCGACTTTGACAAATACCTGAGTTTGTCGAGCGTGATGCCGATGTTGGGTTTGGGTAGCCGACTAATGAACAACAGTGAAGTACCGTCGAGTTACTATTTCAATTTGGCAACCTGGCACACCATCAATCTGATCTACACGCGCAGAATGGCGGAGCAACTGAAAGATGTCGCGCGCGAGGTCCGTGAACGCGACAAGTTTGATCGACTGTTAGATTTGGTCGAACAGCGCGCTGGCCATTGGCTGGCGATGAAGGTAGAAGAAGGCAAAATAGCGTTGTCGGATGCCGAAACGGTAGAACTGACGTTGGAAAAATTATCCGCTAACGAGCCAATCCTTCTCAGTCGCGGTGCCTTTAATACCAGCATCTCACACCTTGTGTCATCGGTAGAAGAAACCGTGACCAAACTGCTGCGTGATGCCGGTGTCAAAGCAAATGCCATCGATACGGTGTTTTTTACCGGTGGATCAAGCGGCGTGGGCTTGTTACGGCAGCAGATTGCCGCTGTGGTGCCGACTGCAAAGGCGGTCGAAGGGGATTTGTTCGGCAGCATTGGCGCGGGACTAGCGTTGGATGCGGTGCGTAAGTTCTCGTAACTAGTCTCTATGATCGCCAAAAAAGCATCAATTTAATCAAATCATCCAAGAGCCCTTATCTCCCGATGACTTTTATCGTGAAGATACAACGGCATGCAATGCCGGGATTAAGAGCATAACAATGCTACACAATCCCGGCGCCCCTTCTAGTCATCCCTTTCTTCAGCGACCACCTCTTTTTTGTCTGATGACCTTTTCGCTGCACTCCTGCGAAACCCAGAAATTCCTGAGCGCGGCGATCCATCCGGCAGCCGTAAAAATTTTCCGTCACCGATCAGCTGCGCACGATAAATACCTGCGTGGCCCGAGAATAAATAACTCACAATGCATGCGATCGCAGCCAAGACGCCAATCTCTGGCCCAAACAACTCGATAGCCATGATCGTCGAGGCAATGGGAGTATTGGCGGCACCCGCAAACACTGCCACAAAACCCAGTCCGGCCAAAACTGGCAACGGCAAAGCCAGCACATAACTGAGCGCATTACCCAACGTCGCCCCGATAAAAAACAGCGGCGTCACCTCGCCACCCTTAAAGCCGGATGCCAATGTCACTATCGTGAAGATGAATTTTCCGAAAAAATCGAATGCTGGCAACGGTTGCGAAAACGATGCGACGATGGTCGGAATACCCAAACCCAAATACTTATCAGTCGCCAACAGCATCGCCGCAAGCGCCACGATCGCGCCACCAACAAAAGGCCGCATCGGCGCATAACCGATCCAACGCTTAAATAAGCGCGACAAACCATGTGTTGCCGTGGCAAAAAACATTCCCACCAACCCAAACACAATGCCAGCAACAATCGTCGCCCCGAGCACAATCAAACTAATTTGAGGCACGAACGGAATCGCATAATGCGTGTGATGCACGCCCAACAAGCCGGGCAATTGGTCTGCAATAATAGCGGCAAAAAAACACGGCAGAATCGCGTCATAACGCAAGCGCCCAATCGCAAGCACCTCTAATCCAAAGATAGCACCGGCTAATGGCGTACCAAAAACCGACGCGAATCCGGCACTGATACCCGCCATCAGCAGAATCCGCCGATCTTCCTTGTCCAGTTTGCACACCCGCGTCACCATATCGGCCAGCACGCCACCCATTTGCACCGCGGTCCCTTCTCGACCAGCTGATCCGCCAAATAAATGCGTCACCACAGTACCAATCAAAATCAACGGCCCCATGCGCCTTGGTACGATTCGCTGCGGATCGTGAATTTCATCAATCAGCAGGTTGTTTCCACCTTCGACCGATTTGCCGAAGTGATGATAAAGCAATCCGACCGCCAGCCCGGCAAGCGGCAACAGCCATACCAACCAGGGATGCCCCACGCGCGTGGCGGTGGCCCAATCGAGCGAGACTAAAAGAGCAGAAGAAGCGACACCGGCTAACGCGCCGACGACAGAAGACAGTACAAGCCAACGGCCAAGATAGAGCAGCATCAGGCATTGCTCAGGGATTTTGGATGGTTTCATTATGATCAGATTTGGGGGCGACAAACCTGAATCGCGGGAAGCTGCATTGTTGGCAAACGATGTAAACACATTAACCGCTCACGCACGCCTACAACTTCCCGATTCAGGAACTTGTAGGCATCATCAGTTACAGCGTGAGTTCTTACTGCAAACCATCGGCAACGGATCAGTGACTTTACTTAATCATCCGATGAGTATGCAGGCGGTTTCAACGCGGTCATCACTTGTAGCGGTTAGGAATAAACCCAGGAGGCATGCCATCTCCTATCAATCGCCCATTCTGCCGTAAAGTGCTTGTTGCTGCAACAATACGGTTATTTCACGTGTATCCCATCTTGATGACCCGCTTAGATAGTGTGACACCCATCGCGCCGCATCAAACAAAAACGGGGCCGGAATAAAGTCTCCGGCCCCGCCTTAATTTGATCCGCAATTGGCCGGATCAGGTTATATCAACATCCAACCAGTTATCAGAACTTGTGACGGATTGCAGCACGAATAACGGCTTGCTTGTCATTACCCGAACTTCCGGCGGCGCCGGGAATGTAGGCTTGATCAAGTGACGATCCAGTCAGGTCGCCACCGACTTTTTGATACGCGCCTTGCAAATAAACGTCGGTGCGCTTGGAGAAGTTGTAATCAGCCATCAAACCGACTTCGTTCCATTTTGGCTTGGAGTTACCTGCACTCGTGTTGTATTTGGCTTGTGTGTAGGTGTACATCGCACCGACATAAAATGCAGGAGTGAATTGGTATTTAAAATTAAGTTCGTAGTTGGTAAATTTGAGCGAATTCAGCGTGCTGCCATTCATTGGCGCAAATGAGGCGATGTACGCATTGCCACCGTTTGGATTGCTTAAATTCGTTCCTGTGTAGACGAACCCTAGAGTCGCCGCACCGATGGTGTAATTGACACCCGCGCCGAATATTTTTTGCTTGCTGTTGGGGCCGGTAAAGTTAGCGTCGGTTGCAGTGACCGCGCCACCGCCCGCACCGGTCGAACCCGGCGAACTTAAATTCATATACGCGATACCCGCCGCCCATGGACCGTTGGCGTAACTCGCTCCTAAACTGTAGGTACGATTTTTAGCGGTCTGACCAGCGGTTTCGCCGAAGCCATACAAGCCACCGAACGTGACCCCAGCAAAAGTCGGGCTGGTGTACTTCAGCGAATTATTGATGCGGAATGAGTTATCCGTGTTGTCATTATCCAGTGGATGAGACAACAGATAACCAGCCCAATTACCGTTCGCAGTCATCGGTGCAAGAAAATCAACTACCGAGTCGTATTGACGTCCCAGTGTGACGGTACCGGCAGTCTTGCTCGACAAACCGACCAATGCCTGACGACCAAACATCAAACCGCCTTGTCCCAGTTTGCCGGTGTCTGCGGCGAACCCGTTTTCTAACTGAAACAACGCACTCAAACCGCCACCTAAATCTTCGTTACCCTTGAAACCCAACCGACTGCCCTGGGCATAGCCACTTTCCATTTGCACGTCGTTTTTACCACCGACATTGTTGGTGTAGTTCAACCCTAAATCAATGACACCATAAATGGTGACGTTTGTCTGCGCTTGCGCCATGCATGCAACACCACTCAACAAACCAGCAGCCAGAATAATTTTCTTCATGTATTACGCTCCTAAAGGATGTAACGATCTACTTTTCGGGATATTGACTACCGCCGCGCACCGATTTTTGGCTACTTGCAAAGCCATCAATGATGCATCCGGTCCGCACCGGTTAATCAAGGACAAGGTAAGAATGGCATAAAGAGTAATGCATGAATAGTTGCCAAAACCAACTCCGAAAAATCTGTCGCAATGAGAAACACATCCGTCGTAAAACATCACATCGACCAAAATGCATGCCACAAAAAAACAACAGCAAGCACGCACGTCTTGCCTGCTGGATTTATTGATGACCGGTAAATTATCCGGAGAAGATAGCGAAGCGACGTCATTCAGAGCCATTAATAGGCTTTATCAAGGTTCCAGCGAAAGCGCCAGCGTTTCTTTGATTTCCTCCATGACGACATAACTTTTGGACTGCACCGCGCCCGGCAATTTCAGCAGCATATCGCCCAGCAAGGTACGATATTGCGACATCTCACGGATACGCGCTTTGATCAGATAATCGAAATCGCCTGAGACCAGATGACATTCCAGCACCTCTGGAATGCGCAACACTTCGCGCCGAAATTGCTCAAAGGTCGACGCAGATTTGTGGTTAAGCGTAATCTCTACAAATACGAGCAGTTTTGCGCCTACCGCCGCGGGATTAATGCGTGCGTAATATCCATCAATTACACCATCGCGCTCCATCCGTTTAACCCGCTCAATACAGGGGGTAATTGAAAGGCCGACGTGCTCACCTAACTCTTTCATCGACATCCGTCCGTCTTGTTGCAGGAGACGGAGAATGTGTCGATCCAGTTTATCAAGAGAGCGAACGGATTCTTTTTGGGTTCTCATAGTTATTCTATAGGCGCAGTGTTAGTCACAAATTAAACAACGAATTTGTGGCGGTCAATTCGTTGGCAAATAATTTTCAAAAAGCATGATGGGTAAACTTTACACATTCGTATAACCCTGCGACTCTGCCTGAGGCGTTTAGCTACATAGCCAGACAAAACCATTAGCTTCTTTTACAATTTCTAAAAAATCTGGGAAAAGGAATATTTTTTCAGGATTATTTCTTAAATATTGTCATTTTTACAGTAACAAAAACTGGTAGATTTTAAATAGCATAGCGTTAATTACTATAAATCGATACCGATTCATGTAATTGATCTGGACACGCCCCTTGTTGCCCCAAAACGAAGGCGTGTTTTTTGCGTATTTAGGAGAAATAACATGCGGGTGCTTATTCTGGGCAGTGGCGTGGTCGGTGTGACGACTGCGTATTATTTGGCGAAGGCTGGGCATGAGGTGACGGTAGTTGATCGTTTGCCAGGACCTGCCGAGGAAACCAGTTTCGCAAATGCCGGTCAGATCTCGCCGGGTTATGCATCACCATGGGCCGCGCCCGGTATTCCACTCAAAGCGTTAAAGTGGATGTTGCAAAAACATGCGCCGCTATCAATTACGCCGGACGGATCATTGTTTCAATTGCGCTGGATGTGGCAAATGCTTCGCAATTGCAACGCGGCCAGCTACGCGGTCAATAAAGAACGTATGGTGCGCCTCGCGGAATATAGCCGTGACTGCTTTAAGGAATTGCGCGCCGATACCGGGATCGCCTACGAAGGTCGTCAATTGGGCACGATGCAAGTGTTCCGCACCGAACAACAATTGTCAGAAGCTGCCAAAGATACGCAAGTGTTGAGGGACAGCGGGGTACCGTTTGAACTGCTGTCCGTGGAAGAAATGGCCCGCGTCGAGCCAGCATTGGCCGCGGTCAAGCATAAACTACATGGCGGCCTGCGCTTGCCAAACGATGAAACCGGCGATTGCCAGTTATTCACCACGCGTCTGGCAAAAATGGCAGAACAACTTGGCGTGCAATTTCGCTATAACCTGCAAATCGACTCACTGACATTTTCCAATGGTGCAATCGCGGGTGTGCAATGCGGTCACGACTATTTGCAAGCTGACAGTTACGTCGTGGCGTTGGGCACTTATTCGACCAACTTTTTGCGTTCTATCGTCGATATTCCTGTTTATCCGCTCAAGGGTTATTCGATTACCGTTCCGATCACCGACGCCGATGCTGCACCGGTCTCGACGATTCTGGATGAAACTTACAAAATCGCGATCACGCGTTTTGACAATCGCATCCGCGTCGGCGGCATGGCCGAAATTGTCGGTTACAACAAATCATTAAATCCAAAACGCCGCGCCACGCTGGAAATGGTCGTCAACGATTTATTTCCGGGCGCAGGTGATACAGCGCAAGCCAGTTTCTGGGCCGGATTGCGCCCGATGACGCCGGATGGCACGCCGATCGTCGGCAAAACACGCATTCGCAACCTGTTCCTCAATACTGGTCACGGGACCTTAGGATGGACCATGTCGTGCGGATCGGCGGCACTATTGGCCGATGTTATCTCCGGCCGACGTCCAGCGATTGCAGCGGATGACTTGAATGTTAGTCGTTATAGTCGACATGGAAACCAAACAGAAGAGGGCGTTTATGCTTGATTGGGATGCGAGATAATCAGCGTTTGATGTAGCAACGCGTGTGTTTGGTCGTCGTGTTTCTAATGCAAAGTAGCAACGCATTGACTGGCGACGACTTCACCACGCACAAGGAAATTGAAATGTTGAAGTAATCACGTCATTGCCCACGAAGCATGACCAACAACTAAAAAATGTCGCTCCACACCAGCGGAATCGACTGTGAAAGCGGTGAGTGTTTCAAAAGTAGTTTGCCACAAACCAGTAAAAAAATCTGCATACGGCGCAAATCGCTTCATTCACGAAGACTGCTAAGAATCGCTGCATTTCCCACAAACAGCGCCCAAACCGTCATAAAGACGTAAAATCACTCCCATTCCTTCCCCACTATTCGCCCTAACAACCATGGTCAAACCACAAAACGCCACGCAACTCTCCACCTGGATTGACGACCATTTCGACGAAGAAGTCGCCTTTCTTCAAACAATCGTTCGCATTCCCACTGACACGCCCCCCGGCAACAATGCGCCGCACGCGGACGTGGTAGCCGAGTTGATGACCTCCATGGGTTGGGAAGTTGAGAAGCATGTTGTGCCGGCTGACACGGTGCAGGCGTATGGCATGGAAAGTATTACCAATCTGATCGTTCGCCGTCATTATGACGCGCCGGGACCGACCATTGCCCTCAACGCCCACGGCGATGTGGTGCCACCCGGTGACGGTTGGAGCAAACTGCCGTACGGTGGCGAAATTGCGGATGGCCGTATATTCGGACGGGCAACGGCGGTGTCGAAGGGTGATTTTGCGACGTATATTTTTGCCGTACGTGCGTTGGAAGCTTTAGGCGTGCCGCTAAAAGGTACGCTGGAATTGCACTTTACTTACGATGAAGAATTTGGTGGTTTGCTTGGTCCGGGTTGGTTGCTGGAGAATAACCTGACCAAACCGGATTACGTCATTGCGCCCGGATTCAGCTATAACATTGTTACCGCGCACAATGCCTGTTTGCAGTTTGAAGTGACCGTACACGGCAAAGCAACGCATGGCTCGGCACCGGAAACCGGCCATGATGCGCTGCAAGCGGCGACCGCCGTTCTGCAAGCGATCTACGCCAAGCTACCTGAACTGAAAGCGATCAGCTCGGCCATTCCTGGCATTACCCATCCGACGATGATTGTTGGACGCATCGATGGCGGCACCAACACCAACGTGGTTCCTGGGAAAGTGGTTCTGAAAATGGACCGCCGCATGATTCCGGAAGAAGATCCGACGCAAGTTGAAAGCGATGTGCGCGCTATGATCGAAGCGGCGGTCGCGGATTTGCCGGGCATACGGGTGGACATTAAACGCCTGTTGCTGGCCCGCGCGTTACGCCCACTTCCTGGTCACGAATTATTACGCAATAGCTTGCAAAAAAATGCCGAGGCCATATTCGGCGAACCAATATCAACCGATGGCTCGGCGCTATACACCGATGCCCGACTGTATGGCGAGCAAGGTATTCCGGTGGTGTTATACGGCGCTGGCCCACGCACTTTGAGCGAGTCAAACGCCAAACAGGCCGATGAAAATCTTTCGCTCGATGATTTGCGCAAGGCCACCAAAGTGGTGTCGATGACGTTGCTGGATTTCTTGCAGGCTTAATGTCTGTGTCGATGCGGCGCTTCTATGTCTTTGCTGGCGAGAATCACTGACTCGCCAGCATCTCTGAAATAGTCTCCGCAGGAACCGGCTCACTAAACAAAAAACCCTGATATTGATCACAGCCAATCTGTCTGAAAAACCGTAACTGCTCAACGTTAGCGACGCCTTCAGCGACCACGGTCAATTGCAAACTATGTGCCAACGTCACAATCGCGCGCACAATCGCGCGATCTTCGAGATTACTCTCCAGGGATTGCACAAAAGAGCGGTCAATCTTAATTTCGCTCAATGGAAAGCGACGTAAATAACTCAAGCTGGAATAACCGGTCCCAAAATCATCGATTGAAACCCGCACGCCTAATCGATTCAATTCGCGCAGCACGTCAATGGCATTCTCTGGATTACCCATCAGCGATCCTTCCGTCAGCTCCAATATGAGACTTGCTGCCGGTATCGCATGCCGCTTTAAAACAGTCATCGTACTATCCACCAGGTCGCGCTGTAAAAATTGATGCGCTGATAGATTCACCGAGATGGGAATGATCTCCGGCATCAAACCCTGATTTTGCCATTGTCGGCTTTGCTTACATGCAGCCTCCATCACCCAATCTCCGATCGCCACTATCAAACCACTTTCCTCGGCCAGAGGAATAAATCTGGTCGGCGACACGAGGCCGTATTCGGGGTGCTTCCAGCGTAAAAGTCCTTCAACACCGACAATTTTTCCAGATTTGATATCCACTTTGGGTTGGTAATACATCCGAAATTCATTTTCCCGTAATGCGGGACGCAATCCACTTTCCAGGTCAATCCGGTCACGATTGCGCGCATGCATTTCTGACGTGAAAAATTGATAATTGTTGCGCCCATGTTGCTTCACATGCGACATCGCTATGTCTGCGGTAGCCAGTAACGATTCAGCCGTGTTGCCATTATGGGGAAACAGGCTGATGCCAATGGACGCTGTCACATGAATCTCATGCGAAGGAACATGCAAAGGACGCCCTAATAGCTCGATCAGATTTTCTGCCATCCGGGCGGCGTCCTTGGTCTGACGCACTTCTGCCAATACAACAAAATCATCGCCGCTCAACCGCGCCAACATGTCGCCCAGGCGCAGCGTCTGGCGGATGCGCAACACAAACGCATTGAGCAGTTGATCGCCGGCAGCGCGTCCGAGCGATTCATTCACAGTTTTCAGACGATCAATATTGATGTGCAGGATGGTAAATAGGATTGGTTTACCCTCTGCGCTGGCGATGGTCTCCGCAATTTTTTTATTGAGTAAGGAGCGGTTAGGTAAACTGGTCAACGCATCGTGCGTGCCGAGATAAGCCAGTTTCGAATGGACCGTTTTAAGAGAGGCGCGCAGTGCTTCGGCATAGCGTCGACTCCGAATATCGATAAACGACCACAACAATATAAACGCCAATATCATCAATATCATTCCTGACACTGAAAACGCCAGCCAATTGTGGTCCAGCCCGTCGTTTAACCCATACAGTGAGGCCGAAGAAAAACGTGAAGCAGCCATATTGGTGAAATGCATTCCGATAATCGCCAGCCCCATAATGATCGAGGCCGAAAATCGCGTCAATTTTGTATGCCAACTGTCGCCCCCACGCAAACGAAACCCGAGCCATAAAGCGACAATGGCACCGACGATCGCCACGCCAACCGAAGCCACGAACAGTGCCGGATCGTAACGCAATCCAGAGCCAAATTTGATCGCAGCCATTCCCACGTAATTCATAGCCGAAAGACCGACGCCGATGACGATGCCACCGAATACCAGATTGTGCCGGTTTCTACGCGTGCCCTTGACCATGAACAAAGCAAAGCAAGACACGACCACCGCAATCAACCATGAAAGCAAAGTTACCCTTGCACTATACGAGACCTTTATTGGCAAATAAAACGCCAGTATCCCAATGAAATGCATCGCCCAAATTCCGGTACCTATTGTGATACCGCCTCCGATCAACCAAGCTAACGCTTGCCCGCGCCGCGCACGACTAACACGCCCAGCTAACATCAATCCAAAATAGGAAGCCATGACAGCAACAACGAAGGCGAGTATGTAAAGCGAAGGAATAGAGGCGTCATTCATCAAAATAGGTTTACAGTAATAGTGCGTTAAGTCATTCAACAAACGACACAATCTATAAGCGGGTCATAGCAATCTGAATATATTTTTTTGTTAACTTTCGTTCTTCATTGGCAGCCCGCTTGTCTAGCCAATCCGTTCGCTTTGACAGCGCAAATGCAAACCATCATTGCCGCGTATTCTGTCAGGGCGCTCAGGCAATAAGGCTGACCCTATTCCCCAGCGGCAATTATTTGGCGAATGCTATAAAATGCTACCGCTAACGTTATTCCTCGAACATGCCAACTGTTCTCGGATTTCATTTTTAAAAAACAATGATGCAGTATTGGATTATTGGCTGCACCGGTCTCTTTTTGTCACTCTTGCTTTTTACCTACACTATGTCGACGTTTCGTCGCGCCACCACTCAGCGTAAAATCTTGTGCTATCCAATGCGATTGTTTAGGCAATGCAAGACAGGCATCATTCGCACACTTCAAAGTTCTTAATGACAAACAACATCGACACTGTAACGCCAGAAAAAATGCTGCCCGGCTGGCTCATCTTGCTCGGTGCACTAACAGCGATTGGCTCCCTTTCGATTGATATGTACCTGCCAAGTTTCCCAACTATTGCAAAAGATTTTGCGGTCGGCAGCAATCTGGTCCAACTCACGTTAGCTAGCTTCCTGGTGGGCCTGGCGGTCGGTCAAATGTTTTACGGACCGCTAAGTGATCACTTTGGCCGTAAACCGCCGCTCTATTTTGGCCTCGGGCTGTATACGCTTGCGTCCATTGCCTGCCTGTTTGCGCCAGATGTGACAACGCTGATCTTTGCGCGGTTTATGCAAGGGCTTGGCGGTTGCGCCGGGATGGTCGTCGGGCGTGCCGTCATTCGGGATCGCATGGGCGCAGCTGGATCGGCCAAGGCATTTTCACTATTAATGCTGGTCATGGGAATCGCCCCGATTCTGGCGCCGTTGATCGGCGGAGAAGTGCTTAAACTGTGGGGTTGGCGCGTCATTTTTGGCGGTCTGACGTGTTTTGGCTTGTTTTGTCTGGTTGCTATTCATACCACGATGCAAGAAACCCTGAAACGCCAGGACACTGCACCGCTACATTTGGGACGGGTATTAAAACAATACGGCTCCTTACTTATGGACCGTCAATTCCTGGCCTACGCTTTGTGCGGCGGTTTATTGCAGGCGGGTATGTTTGCTTATATCACCGGTTCACCTTTTGTGCTGATCGAACTACACGGTATCAAGCCAGAAAATTTCGGCTGGGTTTTTGGCGCCAATGCCATCGGCCTGATTGGCGCTTCGCAGCTCAATGCCCGACTCGTCGGAAAGCTAACTCCCGACGCCATTCTGGGGCGGGCTTTATGGCTTCCCGCCGGTTTAACCTTAGTCATCACGATTCTGGTCGTAGCTGGCGTAAATAATCTGCCGCTATTGCTCGTCGGCTTCTTTGGATTTATGGCCTCTTATGGTTTTATTAGTCCGAATGCATCAGCAATCGCCTTGTCCCAGCAAGGCCATCAAGCCGGTACTGCGTCAGCGTTAATGGGGACGGTACAATTCTCTCTCGGCATCATCGCCGGTGTCAGCATGAGTCTGTGGCACGACGGCACTGCGCGACCATTGATGATGGTGATGAGCGTGTGCGGCGTCGGCGCATTGCTTCTACATCGCACTATCGCCCGACCGGAACATGATCGAATGCTGTCACTAGGGACAAAAATGTGAAGCAGTCGGCGAAACCATCGTTAGCACGAATGCTATATGCGTGAATGACGGTATACCGATATTGATCGCTAAGCGTTTATTTCCCGGGAACAAAACGCTCTAAAATTTTTTGCGTAGAATACCCTAACTCTTTTTCATCCTTACAGCTATGCAAGCAGGTATGTTTTACGCGTTCTCCTCTTACGTCCTATGGGGCATTTTCCCGCTGTACTTCAAAGCGTTACGTGACATTCCGCCGGTCGATATCGTCATGCACCGGATGCTATGGTCATTTCTGTTCTTGGTGATCGTGCTGGCTTTTCGCAAGCAATGGGCCTGGATTGTGCCGGTACTGCGCCAACCCCGCGTTCTTGCTGGCTTTACTGCCAGTGCGTTTTTGTTGGCGGCTAACTGGACTACCTATGTCTGGGCCTGCAACAACGATCACATCGTCGATGCCAGTCTGGGGTATTTCGTTAGCCCTCTTGTCAGCGTCGGTCTCGGCTTTGTGTTTTTGGGTGAGCGCCCTCGCTTTATGCAATGGTTAGCGATCATACTCGCCGCTAGCGCGGTCATCTGGCTAACCTGGCAAACTGGTCATCCTCCGTGGATTTCATTAGCTCTTGCCGTGAGTTTTGGTGGCTACGGTTTGTTGCGCAAGACGGCCAGTCTTGGTGCGCTACCCGGGCTTGCATTGGAAACCGCGCTGGTATTGCCGCTGACGCTAGCCTATCTGGCTTTCACCACTTACCATGGTCAAAATAGTTTTATGACAGCATCACACTCGTCGCAATGGTTGTTGGCGGCGGCGGGTCCAATCACCTCCATTCCGCTCTTGCTGTTCGCCGCTGGTGCACGTCGCATTCCTCTTTCGCTGCTTGGACTGTTGCAATACATCACGCCGACCATCCAGTTGCTGTTAGGCGTATTACTCTATAACGAACAACTCGATGGCACTAAACTGATTGGATTTACCGTCATTTGGAGTGCACTTGTGTTGTACTCGGCAGAAGGCTTGTGGCGCGCATGGCCGAGCATTGGGCGGCAATCCGGTTCCGCAAGTTAGATTAGTACCGCCATCGCGACATAATGACATGGCGCTATATAACCTGATAACCCATAGCCATACATAGTCAGGCTTAGCCAGTTCGGTTATCCTAGTCATCCTGCGCTAGTACGCTGCGTCATTTTTTGAATACCGTAGGACTTAGACCGCAATCCAAACAGTGCGATTTCCCGTTAGCCGAAATAGTTGGCTGTTCGATACGCCCGACCGCTTCCGGGAGGAAGTCGGCGTTTAACGGTAACGATTTGCGTCGGTCCGACCTCCTTTTTCTGACACTTCACCGAGAAGACCATCATGGCCCAATACGTATATACAATGAACAAGGTCGGCAAGATCGTGCCGCCAAAACGACAGATTCTGAAAGACATCTCGCTGTCGTTTTTCCCAGGTGCCAAGATTGGCGTGCTGGGTCTGAACGGCTCCGGCAAATCCACTTTACTCAAAATTATGGCCGGTATCGACACCGACATTCAGGGTGAAGCCACGCCGATGCCGGGTTTGAATATTGGCTATCTGCCACAAGAGCCACAACTGGATCCAGAACAAACCGTGCGGCAGGCTGTTGAAGGCGGTCTCGGCGAAGCCTTCGAAGCACGTGCCAAACTGGACGCCGTCTATGCAGCCTATGCAGAACCGGACGCCGATTTTGATGCGCTGGCGACTGAGCAAGGCCGGCTTGAGGCGATTATCTCCACCTCCGACGGTGGCAATCTGGAGCTGCAACTGGAAATGGCCGCAGACGCACTGCGCTTGCCACCATGGGATGCCATTATTGGCGTGTTATCTGGTGGTGAAAAACGCCGTGTTGCGCTATGCCGATTGCTGCTGTCAAAACCCGACATGTTGCTGCTTGATGAGCCAACCAACCATTTGGATGCTGAATCAGTCGATTGGCTAGAACAATTTCTGCAACGCTTTCCCGGGACTGTGGTCGGCATTACCCATGATCGCTACTTTCTCGACAATGCCGCCGAATGGATTTTGGAACTGGATCGCGGCCACGGTATCCCGTGGAAGGGCAATTACAGTTCGTGGCTGGAACAAAAAGGCGACCGCCTGAAACAAGAAGAAGCCACCGAATCGTCGCGCCAGAAAACCATTGCAAAAGAACTTGAATGGGTTCGCCAGAATCCAAAAGGGCGTCAGGCTAAAAGTAAAGCACGTCTTGCACGCTTCAATGAGTTAAGCGAGCATGAATACCAAAAGCGTAACGAAACCTCGGAAATTTTCATTCCGGTAGCCGAGCGTCTGGGGAATGAAGTCATCGAATTCAAGAACGTTTCCAAATCTTTCGGCGACCGTTTATTGATTGATGACCTGAGTTTTACTGTCCCGGCAGGCGCGATTGTCGGGATTATCGGCCCCAACGGCGCAGGTAAATCAACGCTGTTTAAAATGATCACAGGCAAAGAACAACCGGATAGCGGCGAAGTTGTCATCGGTCAAACGGCACGCGTCTCCATCGTCGATCAGCATCGCGATGCGCTGTCTGACAGCAAAACCGTGTTCGAAGACGTCTCTGGCGGGGCAGATATCCTGACCGTTGGTCGGTTTGAAATGGCATCCCGCGCCTATTTAGGGCGCTTCAACTTTAAGGGTGGCGACCAGCAAAAAATCGTCGGCAACTTGTCCGGCGGTGAGCGTGGTCGTTTGCATCTGGCCAAAACGCTGCTGCAAGGCGGCAACGTGTTACTACTCGATGAACCGTCCAACGATCTTGACGTAGAAACGTTGCGCGCGCTGGAAGATGCCTTGCTGGAATTTGCCGGTAGTGTCATGGTGATCTCCCATGATCGCTGGTTTCTGGATCGGATTGCAACGCATATTCTGGCGTTCGAAAGTAATTCGCAAGTCACGTTTTTTGATGGCAATTATCAGGAATATGAAGCCGATAAGCGTAAACGTCTGGGCGAAGAGGGCGCTAAACCTAAGCGCATTCGCTACAAGCCGGTAACGCGTTAATTATTATTTTTTAATTATTACCGGTTACTGGTTACCGGTTACTGGTTACTGGTTAATTGTTACGCCGGGCGAATACGCAAATCAGAGCGTTATTCGCCCGTTGATCCTGACTCATGACGTAGTCGCCATGTCAAATTGTTACCCTGTATGCCAGATAACAATCATCATCGATTATTCAAACGCGTATTTGCAGTATCCAATGTGAGCGGGTCGTAACTCAGACTACGTCGCGCGGTCTGAATAATGTGTTGTGATAACGCTTCCGTGAGCGGTGTCTGAATATTCCAGGCATGCCACACCAGCGGTACATCGATCCCATCCCCGGGCGTTAAATCGACCAAATCCCCACACGCCAGCGCGCGTTCAATTTGTAGCGTCGGCAACATGCCATAACCAAAGCCACTGTGTACAAATTTTTCAAAGGCGTCGACCGAGGCAATCGAATGATGCGGATAAGGTGTGCCCCATCCTAAGCGCCAATTCAAAAACCGTGCATGTAATGCATCTTTCTGATTAAACACAACAGCCGGTGCTTGCGCCACTGCGGCGGAGGTAAAGCCGTCACTAAACCAGCGTGCCGCGAACGCTGGTGACGCGGCGCAGATATACCGCTCCACCCCAAGCGGTGACGCTGTTGTGCCGGCCACAGGCGCCATCGAACTGGTAACACACGCGAAAACTGTGCCTTCACGCAACAATTGCAGTGTATGGTCCTGATCGTCTATTAGTACCGTCAACTGGCATTGCGGTGGATTGAGTACGGGCGCCAAAGCGTCCAGCAACCATGTTGCGAGCGTGTCGGCATTCACCGCAATCGCGATTTCCGGCAAAGTATCGGGTTCATCGGTATCAATTGCGAGCGCAGCTTCCATCAGCTTGACCTGGCTATAATGCGCAATCAGGCGCTGACCCAGCGTCGTCGCAAATGGCGGCTGTGCACGCACGATCAATAATTGACCCGCCAATTCTTCCAAAGTCCGAATACGTTGCGACACCGCCGATTGGCTGATATGCAACGACGTCGCCGCCTTCTCAAAGCTGCCTAAGGCGACGACTGCATTGAGCGCTGCCAAGCCGCGATAGTCCAGATTTTTCATATTCCCCCATCATAAGAATTTCTTATCTATCAGTAGATTCATTCATTGTACTTATATTTCTTGCGGCATTAAGCTTCTTCCATTGAATGAAGGAGCATGCATGGAAACCGCAGCATTTATCAAAGGTATGGGATTAGGTGGCGGATTGATTATCGCTATTGGCGCACAAAACGCATTTATTTTACGTCAGGGCTTGCAGCGTCAGTATGTACTTACATCAGTGCTGATTTGTGGTTTGTGCGACTCGTTGCTCATCGCGCTTGGCGTTGCTGGTGTTGGTGCATTGATTGCCGATAATCCCGCTTTATTTGCGTTCTCAAAATGGGGTGGCGCGGCATTTTTGTGCTGGTGTGGAATCCGCTCTGCTTTGGCCGCGTGGAAGCCGACCGCATTGATAACAACCACGGCACCGCTCGCCCCTCCGCGTTATGCCGCCGTGATCACCAGCGCGCTGGCCTTTAGCCTGCTCAATCCGCACGCTTATCTCGATACGGTAGTCTTGCTAGGATCAGTCGGCGGACAAGAGATTGGCATGGGCCGGGTGTTGTTTGCTGCGGGTGCCATGCTGGCTTCGCTTCTCTGGTTTTTGAGCCTGGGATTCGGCGCACGCTTTGCCGCACCGATTTTTGCCAAGCCAATTGCATGGCGTATTCTGGATGGTGTCATTGCAGTAGTCATGTGGTCGATTGCGGCTTCACTGCTACTGTAAAGACCATGTAGAAGCATTTTTTACTTAGCGGATTGCGGACCTGTGCCCGCAATCACTCTTAGCCGGACAAGCTTCGACAGACTAATTTCAACTAATGCATTTCTCCTAAGCACATTTTTGAATGTGTGTTGATACAAGTTATGCATAAACCTATGCATAACTTGCATTAGATTTTTTTCGCCAGTCTCCATAAAGTGCGGGTGCGATACCGTATTTATTCGCATTATGAGCAAGGCTAGGGCGATTAACCGTTTATACGATCAGCAACCTTTCCTATAATCATTACGATCATTCTTTCAGTGCGATGCCACGGTATCAACCTCGAGAAAAACAACGATTAAAATTAGGAGATGTATGGTTTTGCATAAAATCCACACCCGTTTTCAGCCCTATTTTCGATTCATATTCGGCGCTTTATTATTGTCGAGCGGATTAGGAAATGCCATTGCGCAGACGCAAGAGTCTCAGGAAGCGTCGCAAAAACTACCAAACGTGATAATTCTTGCCACTGGCGGCACGATTGCCGGTACCGGCGCGACGAGCACGACCACCGTCGGTTATACGTCTGCCACGGTCGGTGTTGAGAAATTGATCGCAGCCGTGCCGGAACTGAAAAAAGTCGCCAACGTGAAGGGTGAACAAGTATTTCAGATCGCCAGCGAAAGCATGACGAATGACCATTGGCTGAAACTTGCCAAGCGGGTCAATATATTATTGGCGCGCCCGGATGTCGATGGCATCGTCATCACTCACGGCACTGACACCATCGAAGAAACCGCCTACTTTCTTGACTTGACTGTTAAGAGTCGCAAGCCAGTTGTGATCGTCGGCGCAATGCGTCCGTCGACCGCGCTGTCTGCGGATGGACCAATCAATTTATACAATGCCGTGCTGTTGGCCGGTAGCAAAGAGGCAATCGGCAAGGGCGTTTTAGTGACATTAAACGACCAGATTAACGCCGCGCGCGAAGTCACCAAAACCAATACATCAACCACCGATACCTTTAAATCACCCGAACTCGGGATGCTGGGATACATTCAAGGCAGTAAGCCGTATTTTTATCGCCAGTCAACCCGCAAAAACACACTCGACACAGAATTCGATATCAGTAACCTGGATGTCTTGCCGAAAGTTGATATCGTGTACGGCTATGCCGATATGAACAGCATTGCGCTAGATGCGCAAGTCGCCGCTGGTGCCAAGGGCATTATCCACGCTGGTGTCGGTGATGGCAGTATTGCAGCGCAAATGAAAGAACCACTGATTGCGGCACGTAAAAAAGGGGTGATTATCGTGCGTGCCAGCCGAATCGGGCAAGGCATTGTGGCGCGCAACGGCGAGGCCAGCGACGATACTCTCGACTTCGTTGTAGCTGATACGCTGAATGCGCAGAAAGCACGAATCTTGCTGATGCTAGCGCTGACCAAAACGAATAATACGAAAGACATTCAGCGGATGTTTTACACCTATTAATTCTTTGACAGTTTCCTTTTACTCGTCTGATTAGCGTCACAACACCGCAAATCTGACATAAAAAAATGGTGGGTCAGGTGCTTCCTGATCCACCATTTTTTACATCATTACCTTGCACCGAATGATGTGGTGCGCTCAGACGTCTATAACGTGGTTGGAGTGGATGATATCGCCGTCTCTGGCGCGCCATTTGACGCGATTGGTGCCGACGACTGTAAGGCGGCTTGACTCGGTTTTTCACGACGTAGTTCCTGCACCGGAAACGGAATCGAAAATCCAATCGCATCCAGTGTTGGCTTAATCTGCTGACTAATATCCCAGCGAACGGCCCAAAAATCCGACGTCATTGTCCAAAACCGTATTTTGAGCATCACAGCGCTATCCGCGTAATCGCTCACAACCACCAGCGGTTCTGGCAACTTCAGAATCCGCGGATCGGCATCCAATAACGCGGTTAAGGCCCGAATCGCAATGGCGGGATCATTTTTATAATCGATCCCGATCGGCAGATCCATACGCCGCTTGTCATGCCGACTATAGTTGGTAATCGCGCTGTTCCATAACTGGTTGTTTGGGACAAATAGACAAACGCCATCGGCCTTAGTTAATTTTGTTGCGAAAAGACCAATTTCATCGACAGTTCCTTCGACGCTGCTATTCGCAACATATTCGCCGACCTGAAATGGTCGCAAAAACAACAACATCATACCGGCCGCAATATTTTGTAGCGTACCTTGCAATGCCAGACCTATCGCCAGACTGGCTGCACCCAACACTGCGATGATACTGGCGGTCTGCACACCAAACTGTCCCAATACAGCAATCACCGTAATCAGACGAATGAGCCACAACAACACACTCCGCAATACCGGTCGCAAGGTGGCATCGACGTTAGAGCGAATCAACACACGCTGGAACATATTCGATAATTTGGAAGAAAACCACCAACCAAGCATCAATATAACGATCGCCAGCACGGCATTCACCGCGTAATGCAGCGAGGACGTAGCCAGAAAAGTCCAGAGTGCATTTAACTGGTCAACGGCAAAAGTATTCAAAGGTAAACTCCTATTTTTATGACGAACATTCGCCTGTAGGCTGACGCGTCAATGACTTGCTCGCCGACGGTGATGAGACTAGACGTTCCAATAATGCTTAAAAAAACGCTTAATTAGCACTTAAGTAACGTTTAAACAACGTCATTAGGCTTGGATTATTGCATTTAGTTGCAACAGTAGGCTGAAAGGGGCGTCATTCAAGCCTTATGTACTGACATGCAGCTCTGTTTGAGCTCCGAATGCGCAATCAGGGATGGTCCATCACCATCAATCAGATCGAGATGCCGCGCGCTAACTCCCGCGGGTTTGCTACACTATCGACTTACGCACCAGCCAACCCACTTGATCGATCCCCATGAGCAAATATTGGAGTCCCATCGTCAGCCGCCTGACGCCTTACACGCCCGGCGAGCAACCAAAGATTAACAATCTGATCAAACTCAATACCAACGAGAATCCTTACGGTCCGTCGCCGTTGGCCATTGCAGCGATCCAGCGCGAAGCTGCCGACACGCTGCGTCTGTATCCTAATCCGGACTCCGAACCGCTCAAGCTTGCCATTGCGGAACAAAATGCGCAATACGGCATCACTCCGGAACATATATTTGTCGGTAATGGTTCCGATGAAGTGCTGGCGCATGTGTTTCAGGCGCTATTGCAACACGATGATCCGATTCTGTATCCGGACATTACGTACAGTTTTTACCCGACTTATTCCAACCTGTATCAAGTCGCCTACAAGACAATCCCGCTCGCGGACGACTTTACGATTCAGGTCGATGACTATCTGAATGCAGGCAAAAACGGGGGGATTATTTTTCCTAACCCGAATGCGCCGACTGGTTGTCTGCTGCCATTGTCTGAAGTTGAACGCCTGGTCGCGGCGCAACCTGATAGCGTGGTCATCGTTGATGAGGCGTACATCGACTTTGGCGGCGACAGCGCGATCCCGCTGGTTTCGCGTTTTCCCAATCTGCTTGTGGTGCAAACACTGTCCAAATCCCGCTCTTTAGCTGGCCTGCGGGTTGGCTTTGCTATTGGTCATCCTGATTTGATTGCTGCTTTGGAGCGGGTCAAAAATAGTTTCAATTCCTATCCACTGGATCGGATGGCGATTGCGGGAGCCGCGGCCGCGATTCAGGATAAGTCGCATTTCGATCAAACCCGGCTTGCGGTTATGGATACCCGCAAGACGCTGGTTGCCGGACTGAATGCGCTGGGCTTTAACGTATTGCCGTCGGCTGCCAACTTCGTTTTCGCGCGTCATCCACAACACGACGCGGCAACCATTTCCGCAGGATTACGCGCCGATGGGGTCATCGTTCGACACTTTACCAGCCCGCGAATTGCACAATTTTTGCGCATTACGGTCGGCTCAAATGCGGATTGTCAGGCGTTACTGGATGCGCTACCCAATCATCTGAAAGATAAGACAAATGCGGTTAAATTGGCTTAGTCGTATCTCTATCTTATAGATTCGAATATTGAAGTGCACACTAGCGCACGACGGTGACGTAAATACCCCGTTGATAATCGCAATCACTATCGACGGGGCTGATTAGTGTGCTATTGCACTATTACACCAACACACCCACGCGCTACACGATCTCGTCCACTTCTTCACCATTTTTGTGATCAATGTCTCTTCCACTAGCCATTCCCGTTCCTACTATTAACCGCATGCGTCAGGCAGCGCTTCCGCTCCTGTTTGTCTTGCTCGGCGTTGTATATGCAACCTGGGCCTCGCGCATACCGGCGGTGCGCGATGCCTTGCAACTTGATCCGGCAGAATTAAGTCTGGTATTACTATGCGCAGGGATCGGTGCCGTGGGTTCTTTTCCGCTGGCAGCGTGGCTGACCGGTCATTACGGCGCGCGCCACAGCGCCTGGTACGCCGGCGTTGGATTATTGGTGACTATGCCGTGTTTGGCGCTGGCTCCCAATATGGCGTGGTTAATGCTTACCATGACCAGTCTTGGACTTTGCTCTGGTTGCTTTGATGTGGCGATCAACGCACTCGGTGCCGCAGCCGAAAAAGTAGCTGCGCGTTCGATCATGTCGCTATTACACGCCTGGTTTTGCGTCGGCACTTTATCCGGCGCGCTCATCGGCAGCGGCTTTGCTGGCATCGGCTTGTCGCCGCTCTCACACTTCGGCTTATTGGCACTGCTATTCGCCCTGCCGCTAAGACTTTGCTACAACGCATTGCCAAATGATCGCCCCGAACCGAGCATCGGTAAAAAGTATTTTTCACTCCCGCACGGCCACCTGATCGTCCTCGGTATCATCGGATTTTGCGGCGCGATTGTTGAAGGGTCTGTGGCAGACTGGAGTGGTGTTTACATGACGGACTGGTTGCGTGCCAGCGACGGCACTGCACCGTTAGCGTTTGCCGCCTTCGCGGCGATGATGCTGGTTACAAGACTTATAGGAGATCGACTAAAGGAGCGCTTCAATGCACGCAAAGTCGTCACCACCGGTGCGCTTATCGCGGCAGTTGGTATGTTTGTGGCACTCATCGCACCTAACGTTTCGCTCTCCATTTTCGGCTTTGCATTGACCGGTGTTGGCGTTGCGACCGTTTTCCCTTTTGTATTCAGTGCGGCGGGGCGCCATGGTTCTACCGCGCTGGCGGGTGTCGCCACCCTCAGTTACGGCGGTGGTTTGATTGGACCGCCGGTGATCGGGTTTCTGGCACATGGCTTCGGCCTGCACGCCGCGCTGTCTCTGGTCGGTGTGTTATGTCTGGCGGTCGCACTATCAGCGAGTCGCGCGAAGTGGCTTGAGTGAGCGATCGCGGAGCGCGATAAAACCAACGAAGGGTTAAGAATCTCCGTCCACGTATAAAATGCCTTGAGTACGATAAAATGGTGTCCTCGAGAAATACCCTGCATTTGCTAAATTCGCTTTGGAGCCTGCCATCATGCCTAATTTGTCTGCTCATACTTTCGCTCGCACCTTGACCCTCGCTCTCACTGCCAGTGCGACGCTGGCAGCTTGCGCCATGCCCGGACAGGAAAGCAAAATCACCGACGATCCACGATTGTTATCGTCCCGTTGGGAACTCACCGATTGGCCGAACCATGTTATTCCAACCGGCGATAACGGTGATCCGGTGATTCTGACTTTTAGCAATGAAAAAGGCCAGGGACGGGTGAATGGTCGCGCCTGGTGCAATCAGTTTACGGCACCGTTTTCGATTCGTAGCCCGGGTCGACTGACGATTGTTGAAGCGGTGACAACACGTATGGCGTGCCCGGAACCCGCCATGCGTTTCGAAGCTGACTTTTTAGAAAAACTACAGGCAGTGAACGACTACAAAATTACCGGAAAAACCCTTGAGTTCAACACCGTTGACGGTAAAGTAATGACTTTCCACGCACGGGACAAAGTCGGTGCCACGGCTAAAATAAAATTCATCTACGTCGCCGCGGAAAAAGCACCTTGCTCTACCGGCGTGATGCAGACAACTTGTTATCAAATCCGTGAAGATAAAAAAGCCCCATGGCAACTCTGGTACGGCGACATTGCCGGTTTCAAACCTGAACCCGGTGTGCAATATCGCCTGCGCATTTTAGAAGAGCGCGTTCCACATCCACCCGCCGATGCCAGCGCGGTCAAGTGGACGCTGGATATCATCGTTGAGCAGGAATTGGCTGAATATCAGAAGTGAGTTTTGCAGCCAATAATTCTAGCTTTGCGCGACGCCGCTGGCGCGGATTAGCGTAAATTTTCAATACCTAAAATGATAGGGTTGACGCAGAGCCAAACCAGCCGGGCCGGGCCAGCCTGCACTAAAGCGCCAGCCGCCGACGTGCAGCCTGATATTCGGTTTGCAAGCGATCTACCATTGCGGCCACCGTTGGCACGTCACTCATTAGTCCGACCCCTTGACCCGCGCCCCATATATCACGCCAGGCTTTGGCGCCGCTTCCACCGGAACCAAAATTCATTTTGGTCTTGTCCGCCTCGGGAAGATTGTCTGGGTCAAGACCAGCATTAATAATGGATTTTTTCAAATAGTTGCCGTGAATACCTGTGAACAGATTGGTATACACAATATCGTTAGCGCTTGATTCGACAATGGCCTGACGATAGGCATCGTCGACATTGGCTTCCTGAGTGGCGAGCCAGCGCGAGCCAATATAGGCAAGGTCTGCGCCCATTGCTTGCGCCGCCAGAATCGCGTCACCGGTGGCAATCGCGCCAGACAGTGCAATCGTCCCGTCGAAGAATTTTCGTACTTCGCCCACTAACGCAAACGGTGACAACGGACCGGCATGACCGCCAGCGCCGGTGGCGACCAAAATCAAGCCGTCAACTCCGGCTTCCAATGCTTTTTCAGCATGGCGAATCGAAATAACATCGTGCAATACGATGCCGCCATAGCTATGAATAGCGTCCATCATCTCTTTGGGTGGCGCACGCAGACTGGAAATGATAATCGGAACACGATGTTTGACACACATTTCCACATCATGGGCCAGACGATCATTGGATTGATGCACAATCTGATTGACTGCAATCGGACCTACTTTAGCATCCGGGTGTTCTGCCTGATATGTTGCCAGTTCAATTTGCAATTGTGTCAGCCACACATCGAGCTCGGCTGCCGGACGCGCATTGAGCGCCGGAAACGAACCGACGATCCCCGCTTTACATTGCGCCGCGACCAACGCCGGTCCACTGGCGATAAACATCGGCGAACCGATAACGGGAAGGCTTAAGTTTTGCAACACTGCGGGCAATGCCATAACGACCTCTTTTAGTGGGATCAAAGAAATGATTATAAGGGAAACGTCATACAAAAAAGTACGATCGTGCTAGATTTTATCTTCTAACTGGATTGATTCTAATTACTTTTTTTTATTAAAAATATAATAAACAGCAAGCGCATAAGTGAGTGAAAACTTTTGGATTGGTTATCATAAACCAAATGAGGCTTTCATTAAGTGAGTGACAAGCATCTGGATGCGGAGGATATGTTCGCGAAATACAAAAAAATAGCTCGCATTTTAGCGAGCTATTTTTAACGATATAGCAACGGCATGCGCCTATCGCTACGTTAAATTACCAGACATCTTTAGGCAACACATCGCGCAATGCAGGAATGCTATGTCGGGTAAATTTAGGCACGTCGATACCGCGTTTTTTCTGTTCCAGATAATCACGCCATGCCGCATAGGCGTATTTACTCAACAACACAATTGCCACCAGATTAATCAACGCCATCAATCCCATGCTGGTATCCGCCATATCCCATACCAACGGCAAACTGCCCGTGGCACCAAACATCACCATTCCAAGTACACAAAGACGGAATAAGAACAGCAACAATGGATGCTTGCTAACAAACTGAACATTGCCTTCAGCGTAAGCGTAATTGCCTAACACTGATGAATACGCAAAGAAGAAAATCGCCACGGTTAAAAATAGTCCGCCCCAACTTCCCAAATGCGCTGTGATCGCCGCGTGCGTCAAACTTGCTCCTTGGGTTGCGCCACCTGGAACGTATTCACCAGACAATAAAATAATCAATGCAGTCGCCGTGCAGATAATCATTGTGTCCACCACCACGCCCATCATCTGTAATAATCCTTGAGAAACAGGATGAGAAGTGACTGCCGCCGCAGCGGCATTGGGCGCTGATCCCATCCCCGCTTCGTTAGAAAATAGTCCGCGCTTAATACCAGTCATCATGGCCACAGTGATCGCGTAACCGACGGTTCCGCCGACAGCTTGCTCAAGACCAAACGCACTTTTGATAATCAAACTGAAGACCGCAGGCAATTCAGTCAGATGCGTCACCAACACAAATGCCGCCACGCCGAGATAGCCAACCGCCATAATCGGCACGATCACAGCGGCAAACTTTGCGACGCGTCGGATGCCACCGAAAATAACCGGCGCGGTCAACAGCACCAATGCGATACCAACCCAATGCCGCGGAATATGGAAAGAAATATCCATCGTTTCAGCGATGGATTGGGCCTGAACTGCATTGAAAACAAACCCAAAAGCCAAGATCAGCGACAACGCAAACACCATCCCAAAGGCGCGTGAACGCAATCCAATCTGGATGTAATAACTCGGTCCGCCCCGAAAACTACCGTCTTCATTACGGACTTTAAAAATTTGCGCCAGCGTTGCCTCGACAAATGCTGATGACATGCCAAGCAGTGCGACCACCCACATCCAGAAAATCGCGCCAGGACCACCAACGGTCAACGCCACCGCAACGCCAACAATATTACCGGTTCCGACACGGCTTGCGATACCTGTAGCAAAAGCTTGAAAGCCGGTAATTCCCTCAACGGATTGTCCGGGTTCGCGTTTGAATAAATTTGACCGAAAAATGCGCGACTGGATAAAACCAAAACGAATCGTAAAAAAAGCGCCGACGCTTAACAACAAATAAATGAGGACATATCCCCACAAAATACCATTAAGCCAGTTGACGATAGGGTGAAGAAGGGTTTCAAACATGAGTGGATTGTCTCTGGTAAAAAGGGAATGCCATTACAGACTACGACTGTGTATTATCGACAACGTATAACGACAACATATAACGACACCTGACCATCCAATCGCATGTCATTGGCATATGATCTGCATGGCAGTATCGATTTCTACGCGTCAGCTTCTACGCACATTTACATATTGATTATTTTGCTTAGCGCCACATCGAAATGATTGGCCGCTAGATATTAGCCGTTAAAGCGGGCGCGGGCGGCGGGTTTTATACCCATGGCGTGACTGAAGACGCATTATTAGAAAAGTCTGACTTATTTTGAGAAAAATCTTACATATATTACGTATTTTTCTTACGCAGAATCAAATATTTAATCCGAATTTAACAACACTTCACCATCCAACTGCGCTGCGCCAGCGCGTAACAATTGCGCAATAAGCCAAGCAGTCAGTTGATCATTCGGAAGATGTAAATGACGCGCATTTGTGGATACCATCAAAGGCATTGTCGCAACTATCTGCGACACATCTTCCAGAGATATTTTTTGACGTTCCAGTAGCAGAAATTTCAGCAATACTTTCAGTCCATTTTGCGCGTTTCGGATAGGCTCGGCCGAGAGATAATCCAGCCGTGAAAAAGCACTGGAAAGCGCACTGGCAACGTCTGTAAATGGTCGACCATGACCAGGAATAACGATCGCAACGTCCAGAGCGGCAATCATTTCCAGCGTCTCCCGCGCTTCAGCAAATCCCGATTGGCCGTCGAGTTCTGGAAAAATGACACCGAACCCGTTTTCCCACAATGCATCAGCAGAAATCAAAATCCGATGTTGAGGACAATACAGGATCAGCGAATGCGGATCATGCCCTGGCGCAGCCAGCACTTGCCAGGTCATGTCTCCGAGGATTATTTCGTCGCCGCCTTGCAAGGTGGCGTCAACATGAAATCGCGCACATTGCTGACCCGTGGCGACGTAACTTAACGCGCCCTGATCCCAGTCGCGTACCTTTGACGCTTCCGCAGCAGGAATAAAAGTACGACAGCCGTACGCTTGTTGGAGCGCGGCGTTGCCACCACAATGGTCCGAGTGAATATGTGTATTAACCAGCCAGTCGAGCGGGCGACCATGCAACACTTGCGCTACCAGCGCAACCGTCTGCGTTGCGTGCGTCGCATAGCCGCTATCGACCAGAGCGGTTTGTTCCTGTCCCAGAAACAGGATGTTATTTGATGACAACCAGCCACGTTGAAGCACATGCATGGTCGCTGGTAATAGGACACGCAAGGAATCGTTCATCGTTGCACTACCAACCGCCAGGAGATGGCACACGCAACGATCAGCATCCGATCAACAGGGGAACGCGCCAAGGCAGCGTTTACATCCAACATGCGGGCACAACCTTCACATCAACAAGTAACGTTCGCCGTGCAGCGGACCGATTTAACAATATGACTAGTAATTAATCAGTCACATCAGTCAAATAGATCCAACTGCGTTTAACCTCCATGTTCGCCGATGGCGATGGAATCAGCAAGAAAATTATATCTAGCGCTAAAAGCGGCATCCAACCAAGACGTATCCGATGAACCATATATCGGACGCCCTTTAATAATCTGCCAGATGTGAATGTACAGTCGGCACCCGCAACGCACCGACGATCAGGAATGCCGCCACGGACTATATCCCAGCGGTTCGACCCCTCTCGCTCTACAGGCGATTCGGGATCGACGTTCTTAGTTGGTCCTTTTATTGGTAGGATGTTTTAGGCCGCAATATCATCACGCGGGGCTTGCAGACCCATTTCCTTGCGGAACATGGCTTCCATTTCACGCCGTACCTGAATTGACTCTTTGCTGCTGTCGATAACGACATCGCTCCAACGCACGGATTGCCCCGCGCTGATGGGGCGTTGCAACACAATATTGTGCGCAAGTCCGATCGGTAGCGCGTCGCTGTTTAATGAATCGGCGGCCGACATCAATTTGCCATACACCATGTGGCCACCTTCACCGTCCAGACGTTCGCCAGCGCGCAAATCGCGTTTAGCGGTTGCCACGACATCACCATGGAATTCTGTAGTACTGCCGGTTGGCTCACCGCGAACGGCGATATTAGCGATGGAAATCCCCAATTCGAGACCGATCAGATGGTACGGCTTATACATCGTGGCAAAGCGACCGCTGGAATCGGTTTTTAAACCGTATTGCGAAAAGCATTCGCGGACATAATCGGTTGGTGCTTCAAAGGTTACATACACGCCCCATCGCAAGTCGCGAAAGACCGGACGCCCATCACGCTCAAGCGAAGACACCACTTCGACTGTGCCAGAATGCGGCAAGATCCCGCCAGCCGATGCCGGACGTAAAATATTCGGCAAATCATCCACACCGCAAGGAGGAAAAGCGAGTCCGTCTGAACCTGGTCGTAACCCTGTCGCGTTGGCCACTGCCGCCATTTCGAGCGCCGATTTGGTGCCGTCCAGGAACGAGTTAAACATCTGCGCATTGAAGTCACCACCGGCGACTTGCTCATCGCTAAAACCGTAATGTCCCCATACCGTGTCGGGAGTGGATTGATGATATATCGGTAGATATTTGGTCCCTTTGCCCGCGCAGACAACATCGAAACCGGCAGTACGCGCCCAATCCACCATCTCGGCTATCAACGCAGGCTGATCGCCATATGCCATTGAATAAATGATCCCAGCTTCCGCAGCGCGCCGTGCCAGCAACGGTCCGGCCAGCGCGTCGGCCTCGACATTGACCATCACGATATGTTTGCGATGTTTGCAACAAAGCAATGCATGGCGGATACCCGCAGCTGGATTGCCGGTGGCATCAATAATGATATCGATTTCGCCTTGCGAAATCAGCGCTTCCGCATCATCTTGTACGAAGGTGCTGCCGTTACGTAGCGCTTCATTCCAGGATTTTGCGGCATACATCGGCTCCGGCCAGCCGACTCGTTTTAAGGATTGGCACGCACGTGCCGGGGACAAATCAGCAATCCCCAACAGATGCACGCCCGGTGTACGCGGCACTTGCGACAGATACATTGAGCCGAATTTCCCTGCCCCGATCAAGCCGACGCGCACGGGTTTTCCCGCGTCAGCGAGTCCTTTTAATTGCTGAAACAAAGTTGACATGTCTACTCCTGTAATAATATTTGTACACCGCCATGTTTGACGGGAGGCGATACCGTATTTTCGGATTCACATAAAAAGAGTAGCATTCGCATTTCCCCCCGTAAATATTGAATATCACACAATGGATGTGCAAAAAATCGCATGCAAAAATTTGACTGGAACGACCTACAAGGATTTTTAGCCGTGGTGCGGGCCGGACGACTTACCACCGCAGCCTTGCAGTTGGGTATTGATCATTCGACACTCAGCAGACGCATAGTTGGCCTGGAGAAGGCGCTTGGGGTGGCTTTGTTTGACCGTCGCTCGGCCGGGTACGTCCTCACAGTAGAAGGTGAGCGCCTGATTCCCGATGCGGAGGCAGTCGAAAGCCTGGCGATCCGCATTCGATCCCGCTCCGATGATGGAGCGCTAGGGTTAATGGGTTCGGTGCGGATCGGCGCACCGGAAGGATTCGGAACTTATTTTTTGGCACCCGAACTGACCGGCCTGGCGACCCGCCATCCACAGTTGGAAATTGAACTCATCGCCAATCCACGCATGTTTAGTCTTTCCAGGCGCGAGGCTGATATTGCGATCAGCATGACGCGCCCCGAAACGGGTCGGCTGCATGCACGCAAGCTGAACGACTATGAGCTTGGCATTTATGCGGCACGTTCTTTTCTGGCGCAGCACGGACCAATTGACACCCAACTTTCATTGGCGGCCCATACTTGGGTGGGCTATGTGGAGGACTTGATGTGGACCAAGGAGCTTGATTATTTGTCACACATTCCTACCGCGCCAGCGCCACGTGTCAGAATTTCGAATGTGATCAGCCAGATGGCGGCAGTGAAAGGCGGAGTCGGACTGGGCGCACTGCCATGCTTCATGGCCCGCAATGAGCCGGAATTGGTGCGACTATTGCCAGACCAGATCAAACTATTCCGCGGCTATTGGCTAATCACCCATGCCGAAGCGCGCGATTCCGTGCGCGTCAAAGTGGTGGCAGATTATATTGCTGAACGCATCGAGGCCGCAGGTAACGCTTTTTGGACGGATGGCTAACGAGGATGGCTATGTGTTGGAGGCAGAAAAGCAAGAGACCAGCGCAACTCAATTCGGTGGCGGCGTAACGACGGCAAAAGCCGAGAACGAAGGCCGCATCTTCCCCGGACACGCCGCGCGCTAAGGACCGACCCGCCAGCGATTAAACTAGTACGACAGAATCCATGCAGAGTACAGCGTTTGCACCCGCATTTATGTTGTAGTAACATATCTACTTAAATCAAGTATTCGAGGTGTCGCTATGGTCATGACCATCACAACCCTATCAAGCCGCGAGTTCAATCAAGGGGCGAGCGAGGCAAAACGGGCCGCAAACAATGGGCCAGTATTCATCACGGATAGGGGACGACCGGCCCATGTTCTTATGAGCATCGCGCTTTATCAGCAGATTACCGGAAGTCACCAGAAGATTGCCGATTTGCTGGCAATGCCGAGCATCGCTGATATCGACTTTGAGACTCCACGCTCACGTGAGATTCCGCGCCCTGTGGACTTTTCCTGATGTTTCTTCTGGATACTAATGTGGTTTCTGAATTGCGAAAAATCCGCCTTGGCCGAGCCGATAAAAATGTGGCGCAGTGGGCCGACAGTGTGGATGCCACAGACCTCTATTTGTCGGCCATCACCGTGCAGGAGCTGGAACTGGGCGTATTGTTAATTGAGCGCCGCGACCCACCACAAGGCGCTATTTTTCGGACCTGGTTCGAGAGCCATGTTTTACCTGCATTTGCCGGCCGCATTCTACCGGTTGATACCGCGGTTGCGCAACGTTGCGCGGCGCTTCATGTGCCCGACCCGCGCCCGGCCATGGATAGCCTGATTGCAGCCACTGCGCTGGTTCATGGCATGACCTTGGTAACGCGAAATGTGGCTGACTTTCAGCCATCCGGCGTGACGATTCTTAACCCATGGGAGGCCCAATGATCGGCAAAGCGCCGCGCACTGGCCCTTGTGGATCATGTGCGTAAACGCGACGCTGGCGATTGGGCTAAGGCGACAGAACCCCTAACTTTGCTTGGCTATTACGCTTCCAGCGCCTTGCTCAACAATTCTGCTACCAATTCATTCACGCCGCAGTCACGTTCTTGTGCCAGTGTTTTTATTTGCTGCACCAGATCACTATTCAGTTTGACCGCAAACGGTACCAAACCCAGCGACTGATCCAGATTGCGCTGCTCACGCCGATCCAGCGCTACGGGCGCAGTTTGACCGAATACAGCGGCGGAACCCGGTTGCTTCATCTTGCCGGAAAGTTTCATTGCTTGCATCTTTGCCATGCCGGATTTTTTCATTATTTCAATTCCTGATTAAATATAGTTCGCCATTCTACGCAGTCCCGCGCCTGAAAACAGTTCTATTAGGCTAGATGGGCAAAGAGAGGCCGAAACCGACGCAGACTAACGCAAAATAAGACACTTAATAGACAGTTAGCCCCGTGACTTGCGCTGCATCGACGACCTAATCCAGAATTGCCAGAAATGTGTTGGCGATTTGCTACTAGGCAAAAGCGCGCTTGGCAGCGATGGCGTTTCCGGCTCGGCTGGCGGCCTTGCGTCCGAGATGCTGAGAGATGAATTGTCCTGCCTCAACCACCGCATCGAGATTGATACCCGTTTCAATCCCTAACCCTTGCATCATATACAACACATCTTCCGTCGCCACGTTACCGGTGGCGCCCTTAGCGTACGGGCAACCGCCCAAACCGGCCACTGACGCGTGATAGATTGAAATGCCGACATCCAGACTGGCGTAGATATTCGCTAGCGCCTGACCGTAAGTGTCATGAAAATGGCCCGACAAACGATCCACCGGGAATTCCTGCACCAATCGTTGCATGACCGCCTTCACCTTGTTGGGAGTTGCCACACCGATCGTATCGGCAATGTCAATCTCGTCGCAACCAAGATCGCGCATGCGGTGCAACACATCCACCACCGCATCAATACTGACTTCGCCCTGATACGGACAACCAAAAACGCAACTAATACTGCCGCGCAAACGTTTTCCCGCTTGTTTAGCGGTCAGGGCGACGTCACGAAACCGTTCGATTGATTCGGCAATTGAGCAATTGATATTTTTTTGCGAGAACGCTTCCGATGCCGATCCGAAAATCACCATTTCATCAGCACCCGCCGTCAAGGCAGCTTCGAGGCCCTTCATATTCGGAACCAAGGCTGAATAAATTACGCCCGGTTGCCGGATGATGCCCGCCATCACTTCGGTGGATGTCGCCATTTGCGGCACCCATTTAGGCGATACAAAGGAGGCCGCTTCAATGTTGACAAAACCTGCCGCGGTCAGTTGATTGACCAGTGCAATCTTGATTTCTGCAGGAATGGTCTCTTTTTCGTTTTGCAAACCGTCACGTGGGCCGACTTCAACGATTTTAACTTTGCTTGGGAATGTCATTTTACGATCCTCGCTATTCTTATGATTTTAATATCCGATGATTTAATAGCCGTTGATACGGTCTACAACCCCGGTGACCGCCTCACCGCGTTGCAGCGCACGGATTTTTTCGCTGATTTGTTGAATCGTGTCTAGTTCCACCGATGCTGCTGCGAAATGCGGCGTAATGGTAATGCGCGGTTCCTGCCAGTAAGGATGCTCGGACGGTAATGGTTCTTGCTGAAATACATCCAGTGTTGCACCGGCGATATGACCGGTTTTGACCAGCGCCAGCAAATCGTCTTCCACCAGATGACCGCCACGGGCAACGTTAATCACATACGCACCTCTGGAACCCCCGGTGTGTTCAGTGCCACTCTGTAATTTTTGCAGATTTTCACGATTGATGATGCCGGTGGTTTCTGGCGTCAGCGGCAGGATGCAGACCAACACCCGCGAGGCCCGCAAAAACGCATCAAGACCGTCTTCGCCCGCATAACAACGCATGCCGGGCAAGTCTTTCTGAGTGCGACTCCAACCATTCAACGGAAACTCAAAATGCCTGACCGCGTCGGCAATCCGTACACCCAACACGCCAAGACCCAAAATACCGACGCTAAAATCCTGCTTGTTATTGCGCGACAAGCGTCGCCATTCACCCTGACTGGCCTGTTGCTGATAAAGCGCAAAGCGGCGGTAGTAGCCAAGCAAAGCGTGCGTCACATACTCAGCCATCTGAATCGCCATACCGGCATCGTCAACCCGAATCAGCGGCACACCGTCAGGAAACGCATTCCCTAGTTGGAAAATGGCATCGACACCCGCACCAAGATTAAAAATGCCTTTCAAATCGTGTCGGCCACGCAGCATGGCCGCCGGTGGTGCGAACACCAGCGCATAATCTGCATGGTCCGTATCGCCCTCGGACCATAACCGACATTCAGCTTCAGGCATCGCTTTGGCGACCATTTCCAGCCAGTCGTCCAGCCCGCTCCCAGGCGGCGCATAGTATATTATTTTCATTGAACTCCTTCTGGCAGCGCTTTTTTTAATTTCTGACTAGCCTTCGGTCAAGCATCGAAACCAAGTGCGGAATCAGGTCCGCTATCAGGTTTGTTACACCCACCGCTTTGCCACAAAACCGCATTATCAAACTATTGCGTTACATCAAGTTTAAACGCTAGCAATTGCGCCGCTTCGGCCACCTGATCGCCAACCGCATACAGCAACTCTTCCACCAGACCATCGGCTGGCGCGGCAATCGTGTGCTCCATTTTCATCGCTTCCATAATCAGCAATGGCGCACCCTTTTTAACCTGATCGCCCTGCGCGACCAATACGGCAACGATTTTCCCTGGCATGGGCGCAGTCAGGCGACCACCTTCGGTTTCGACTTCACCGGCGTGCGCCAATGGATCGACATAGTCCAGCGTATACTGGTGGCCGCCGGTAAATACCTGAAAGTGGGTACCATCAGAAACCACCGTACCCCGCACCTCGCGATCACCAAGACTGATGACGTAATCACAATCACTCTGCTGCAACAATGCCATCCGCGTGAAGTGTTGACCATGTTGCAACAACCAACTGCCGGATTGATACAGCACAGCGATCGGGCTTGCCTTGCCATTGTCGACAAAGGTCAGCTGGCGTTGCAAGTTACTGTTCAGACGCCAGCCATTGGTATCGGTCCAGGGATTAACATGCGTGTCGGTTGCGCGACGTTCAGCCGCCAATAATGCGGCGGTTGCCAGCGCAAGCACTGCCACTTCAACCGGCTGAGCGATTGGAAACAGCGCGTCCTGATTCCGTTCAATCAACCCTGTATCCAGATCAGCGGTGGAAAAAGGCTGACTGGCAATCAGGCGCTGCAAGAAACTGATATTGCTGGCCAGACCCACAATTTGATACTGCGCTAAAGCATTAGACATACTCGCCAAAGCCTGTTGCCGATCCGGTGCCCAGACAATCAATTTGGCGATCATCGGATCATAAAACGGCGAGATGGCATCACCCGCACGCACCCCTGAATCAATCCGTACAATCGCGTCGGGTGTTGCCGCAGCGGTCACTTCAAATTCGCGTGCGGCTGGCGTACGCAAATGGCGCAGCGTGCCGATTGACGGCAAAAATCCCTTGTCCGGATTTTCAGCATAAATCCGCGCTTCAATCGCATGACCGCGTATTGTTAGTTGCGCTTGCTTAAGTGGCAGCGGCTCGCCAGAAGCAACTCGCAATTGCCACTCAACCAGATCAAGCCCAGTGATCATTTCGGTCACCGGATGTTCGACTTGCAGGCGGGTATTCATTTCCATGAAATAAAACGCGCCGCCTTCGCCATTTTCGTAGTCAGCAATAAATTCCACCGTACCCGCGCCGACATAGCCAACTGCCTTAGCTGCCGCGACCGCCGCATCGCCCATGGCTTTGCGCCGCTCTTCAGTCATTCCTGGCGCTGGCGCCTCTTCCAGTACTTTTTGATGACGCCGTTGCACTGAGCAATCACGTTCAAACAAGTAAACGCAATCACCCTGACTGTCGGCAAAGACCTGAATTTCTATGTGTCGCGGACGGGTCAAATACTTCTCGACCAATACTTTATCATCACCAAAACTGCTGATCGCCTCGCGCTTGCAGGATGCCAATGCAGCCTTGAAATCTGCGCTATTCTCGACGATTCGCATGCCCTTACCGCCGCCGCCAGCGCTTGCCTTCAGCAATACCGGATAGCCGATTTTGTCGGCCTGTTGCTGCAACAGATCGGCATCCTGATCATCGCCGTGATAACCGGGAACCAGCGGCACGTCGGCTTTCGCCATTAATGACTTGGCGGCAGATTTTGATCCCATCGCCTTGATCGCACTAGCCGGCGGTCCGATGAATATCAGACCAGCGTCTGCGCACGCCTGCGCAAATTGCGCGTTCTCTGACAAAAAACCGTAACCCGGATGGATCGCCTGCGCGCCCGTCGCCAGCGCGACGGCAATAATTTTATCCCCGCGCAGATAGCTTTCCTTGGCCGCTGCCGGCCCGATGCAGACTGCCTCGTCGCAGACTGCCACATGCTTGGCACCGGCATCGGCTTCCGAGTAAACCGCCACCGTTTTGACGCCCATACGGCGGGCCGTGGCGGCGACACGACAGGCGATTTCACCGCGATTGGCGATCAAAATTTTTGTAAACATGTCTGCTCCAGTTGGTTTTTTGTTCTGCTGAAAAACAATTCAATCAAATCGCTGCCCATCGCTACTTCTACTAAAAGTTTGTAGGACTAACGCAATCGTCAGTCCTACAGAATCTCACTTGTGGTAACAGACGTTTGAAGATGATTTTTCGCCGTTTCTATTTTTTCTTTCGGTCAGCTAACGAACTGCTTTATTGCGCTTCGCTTTGCGTCACTTCACAGCGTGCATCAATGGCAGTCGACCGCGTGTGCATACCCAATTTAGCCAACAATGCGCGATCTTCTTCAACTTCCGGGTTGCCGGTTGTCAGCAATTTATCGCCGTAGAAAATCGAGTTCGCACCCGCCAGGAAACACAGCGACTGAATCGCCTCACCCATCTGGCGGCGACCGGCCGATAAACGCACCCGCGCTGTTGGCATCGTGATACGTGCCACTGCAATGGTCCGAACAAATTCGAGCAGATCCAGCGCCTCAATACCATACAAAGGCGTGCCTTCGACCTGCACCAGATTGTTCACAGGAACCGATTCTGGATAAGGTGTCATGTTGGCGAGTTGCGCCACCAGACCGGCCCGCTGCAAGCGCGATTCGCCCATGCCGACAATCCCGCCACAACACACTTTGATACCGACGCCACGCACGCTGTCGATCGTGTCCAGACGGTTTTGATAATCGCGGGTGGTGATAATGTCACCATACAATTCGGGGGCGGTATCGAGGTTGTGGTTGTAGTAATCCAGACCGGCTTGCTTCAACCGCTCGGCCTGACCTTCGCCCAACATACCCAGCGTGGCGCAGGTTTCAAGGCCGAGAGCTTTCACGCCGCGCACCATATCTTCTACGTGTTCCAGATCACGATCTTTTGGCTCGCGCCATGCCGCGCCCATGCAAAAACGCGTTGCACCGTTAGCCTTGGCTTGACGGGCAGCATCCAGCACCGTCTCAAGAGGCAAGATTTTTTGGGCAACAACGCCGGTATCGTAGCGCGCAGCTTGCGGGCAATAGCCGCAATCTTCCGGGCAACCGCCGGTCTTGATCGACAAGAGTGTCGCTAACTCGACTTCGCTTGGATCAAAATTTTCGCGATGTACTTGTTGCGCGCGGAACATCAAATCGTTGAACGGCAAATTGAATATTTCCAGCACTTCTTCCACGCGCCATGCGGCATCGACTGCCGGAGCCACGATTTTTTGGGCGATACCAGGCTGAAAGTTAATCGGTTGTGAAGTGCTGGCGTTCGGTTGCGAAGACATGATCAGATTTCCTTAGAAGGGAGGGAATTTGTTAAAAGAGGTGTTCCGGCAGGCCAGCCCGGCAAATGTGAGAATTCAAGATAACTGGCGGCAGCGGCGATTAATTCCGCGGCAGGCAAAGACAGTCGCGGTACACGGCCCAACAAAGGCGCATCAATGCGCGCCACCAGCGCCTCCATCGTCGCGTCAGCGTTGAGCATGTCGGGATCGACAGTATTGATAACCCAGCCTGCCAATAGCAAGCCGCGCGCGGCAATCGCTTCGACCGTTAGCAGCGCGTGGCTAATGCAGCCAAGCCGCAAACCAACAACCAGCACAACCGGCAAACCCAACTGTTCTGCCAAATCGGCGGTATCAGTGGTGGCGTTCAATGGCACGCGAAAGCCACCAACGCCTTCGACTACCACTGCGTCAGCCAAGGTCGCTATCTGTTGATAGCACGCCAAAATATGCGGCAATGCAATGATGCGGTCTTCCTGCGCGGCGGCGATATGCGGCGCGGTCGGCGCCTTAAATAAATACGGCGTTGCCAAATGTGTTGGTAGCGCGACGCTGGCTTGCGCTGCTAAAGCATCGGCGTCGTCGTTGTGCCAGATTCCGTCGCGCAACTCTGCACCAGCGGCGACCGGCTTCATCCCGGCGGTACGAATGCCGGTTTTAGTCAGCGCATGCAACAAACTGGCAGCGACGAGCGTTTTACCGATTTCGGTATCCGTGCCAGCGACAAAATAGGCGCATTGCGGCTTGTTTTCCATTGGCATCAACGCATTCAACGGTATCGTTTGATTAGTCATCAAGACCTCTCGCCAATGACGCTGTTGAATACAGAAGCTGTGCGTGCTGCCAGCAAGTCGCACTCTTCCTCATCGAGGATGTATGGAGGCATCAGATAGACCGTGTTGCCAATGGGTCGTAATAGCAATTCGCTTTCCAACGCTTTGCTGAAAAATCGACGCGAAAAAGTTGACGCTGCTGCCGGATCGGCAATTTTTGCATCAAACGCCCAGATCATCCCGCGCTGGCGGAAATGCTGCACGCTCGGATGATCGGCCATTGGTTGCAATGCGGCGGTTATGCGCTGTGCCTTCACGCGATTAGCGTTCAGTACATCATCTTGCTCAAAAATTTCAAGCGTCGCCAACGCCGCACGACAGGCTAATGGATTGCCGGTGTAAGAATGCGAATGCAAAAAACCACGGGTGACGTCGGCATCGTAGAAACTTTGATAAATGGCATCGGTCGTCATCACCAGCGACAATGGCAAATAGCCACCGCTGATCCCTTTCGACAGGCAAACGAAATCCGGCCAGACCGGCTGCGGCGCTGAGGCTTCAGAACCCTTTGCCGTAGCTTGCTCAGACGCAAAGAATGTTCCAGTCCGACCGCAGCCCACGGCAATTTCATCAAAGATCAAATGCACCTGATAACGGTCGCATAAGGCGCGTACTTCGGCCAAATAGACGGGATCGTGCATTGCCATGCCGGTCGCACACTGCACCAATGGCTCGATAATTAGCGCCGCGATGTGCGTGCCACGTTGTTGCAATAACAATTCCAGAGAATGCGCAGCACGACGCGCAACATCGGCAGCGGTTTCTCCTTCATGCGCGCCGCGTGCATCGGGCGACATCACAACGTGCGCCTGACGTAATAGCGGTCCATACGCATCGCGGAACAAAGCCACGTCTGTCACCGCCAGCGCACCGATGGTTTCGCCGTGATAACTGCCTTTGAGACAAACGAATTCTTGCTTGGCGCTATGACCGGCGTTACGCCAGGAATGAAAACTCATCTTCAGTGCTATTTCCACCGCCGAAGCACCATCCGACGCGTAAAAGCAATGCCCCAACACATTCCCCGTGCGCTCTGCCAGTTTCTCTGACAACCGAATCACCGGCTCGTGCGTAAAACCCGCCAACATCGCGTGTTCAAGCTTATCCAGCTGGTCTTTCAACGCGGCATTAATACGCGGATTGGCATGACCGAATAGATTCACCCACCATGAACTAATGGCGTCCAGATAACGCTTGCCATCGGCGTCGTATAGCCACGCACCGCGACCATGGCTGACCGGAATCAGCGGCACCGTTTCGTGGTGTTGCATTTGCGTGCATGGATGCCAGACGCTTTTCAGACTGCGATTCACCCAGTCAGATTGTGTGTTTTGTTTCAACTATGCTTCCTTCATACTGTCGATATCGGCTGGCGCGTTTTCCTCGCTGACGGTATCTTTTGCGGTCCATGTCTCTGCGGCAGCAAGCTTTTTAGCAGCCACATGCAACGCAGCAATCAATTGATCCACTTGTTCTATTGTATGCGCCGCTGAGAGCGAAATACGTAATCGCGCCGTCCCTTTAGGCACGGTCGGTGGGCGAATCGCTGGCACCCAGATATTCTGTTCATACAATGCTGCCATCACATCCAGCGCGAGCTGATTATCACCGACAACCAATGCCTGAATCGCACTGTCAGACGGGAGTAGCGACCATGGTAAATCAGCAACACCATCACGTAACTGTTTTGCTAATTGCCGCAAATGCTGTTGTCGCCAATCTTCGGTTTCCAACAAGTTGAGCGTCGCTAATAGTGCGCACGCTAACATCGGTGGACTGGCCGTAGTGAACACGTAAGTCCGTGCGCGCTGCAATAACCATTCGATCAACGTTGCATCGCCAGCCACAAACGCGCCCGAAACACCAGCCGCTTTCCCCAACGTGCCCATATACAGTACGCGCGGTGACGCCAATCCAAAATGGGCCAGACTGCCACGGCCTTGCGGTCCCAGCACGCCAAAACCGTGCGCATCGTCGACCAACAACCACGCATCGTATTTTTCGCACAGTGCCAACAGCGCAGGCAAGGGCGCAATATCGCCATCCATACTAAACACGCCATCAGTCACTATCAGCTTGCGTGCGCTAGTGCTTTTGGCGAGTTGCTGCTCCACCCGCGCCACGTCGTTATGCGGATAGACGCGGAATTCTGCACCGGAAAGACGTGCGCCATCGATCAGGCAAGCGTGGTTTAACCGGTCGGAAAGTACCAGATCGCCGGGGCCGACCAACGCCGGAATAATCCCCATATTTGCCATGTAGCCATTTGAGAAATGCAATGCGCGGGGCATGCCAACAAACGCTGCCAGTGCGACTTCCAATTCTTCGCACACACTACTATGACCGCTGATCAGCGCCGACGATGCCGCGCCGACGCCGAATCGCGCCAAGCCATCGTGGGCAGCAGCGATCAACGCAGGATGATTGGCTAAACCAAGATAATCGTTGTTGCTGAAAGCCAGTATTTGCTTGCCATCAATTGTCAGCAGCGGACCTTGTGGACCATCCACGATGCGTCGTTTGCGTAGCAGCTTCTGGTCTTGCAATTGCATCAACTGAGCGCTTATTTCATCCATCAAATCGGGCTTGAAACCGGGAAACGCGTCAACAGGCAAATTAAGGTCAGCATTAGACATGCGCGGCATCCTCGATTGGAGAGGCCGCCAGCGTCGACACGTACTTTAATGGCAACGCGTTGAGGCTTCGATAAACTGCGTTATGTCCCCACGATTGGGTCTTGCCAACTAGTTGCAAGCCCGGCAACCGCTGCATAACGCTGCGCAAGGCAATTTCTGCTTCCATATACGTCAAAGTCGCGCCGATACAAACATGCGGGCCGAAGCCGAACGATAAATGCGCGCCCTGATTACGGGTGATGTCGAGCGTATCGGGGGCGGTGAATTTGGCGGGATCGCGGTTAGCCGAACCGATCAATGGGATGACCAGATCGCCTTTTTTCATGCGCTGACCATGCAATTCAACGTCAACTTTCAAACGACGGCCAGTGTATTGCACCGGACTGTCGAATCGGAGCAATTCCTTCAACGCCGATGGCAATAATGCTGGATCGTCCCGTAACATCTGCCATTGGTCAGGGTGTTGCAGAAGCGCCAACATCCCGTTGCCGAGCAGATTGCGGGTCGTTTCGTGACCGGCAAATAACAACGTGCAACACTGCGCCAGCAATTCTTTGGTAGTAATAATGCCGCCGTTCGCTTCGGCCAGCATCAATTGGCTGATCAAGTCATCGCCGGGATGCAAACGCCGCTGCGGCAGGATTGCGCGAAAATACGCGTTCATCGCGACCAGACTGGTTTGCGCACGTCGGGCAATCTCGATAGTCGGGGTCGGGCTGCCGATAAAATCAGCAATATCATCCGACCAGGCCACGAATTCCGCCCGATCATCGCCATCAATACCCAACATCGCCGCAATCACCAAGGCTGGCAACGGCCGCGCAACATCCCGCATGAAATCAAAACTGGCGGGGGTCGCAGATGTCGTTGCCATCACAGAATCCAGCAAGCCATCAATCAGACTTTGAATCCGCGGCGCTAGCGCCTGCAAAGCCGCTGGTTTAAAGCCAACGTTCATGACTTGACGCAGCCGTGTGTGTTGCGGCGGATCGACAAACAACAACGACCGCGAAAAAATACGTTTAAATTCACGCAATTCGGTCAGCGCTTCCGGGCCGCTAGTATTCGCCCAGCCACCCGCACGCCGCACCGAAAAACGTGGATCGCGCAGAACGCTGGCGACATCGCTATATTCCGTCACAAGCCATGCACCACCACAGAACTCTTCATTCCAGTGCAGCGGCCCGGCCTGACGCAGTGCCTGATAAGTTGGGTAAGGATTGTTTAAAAAATCATTGTTTATCATGTGTTAACTTTTAAAACTGACGAGCTTGCGCTCACCATACTGCAAGAGACTGCAGGGGAACCGGAATTGTATAGGTATCGCCGCAACAGCATCACTTCAACCTGTGGATTAGCGCTGCATTCATCCCATATGGGGATGGTTTTTATGTATGACTTTTCAATAATATTGTCGGTTAATTATCATTGCAACCATGATGGTTTGCGCTTTTCCAGAAAAGCACGAACGCCTTCACGGCCTTGATCGGAAGCACGGCTTTGGGCAATTCCCTCGACTGTTGCGGCAATCAGTGCAGCGCTTAAAGGTTGACCGGCAACATCCCGCACCAAGCGCTTGGCATTTGTCACGGCAGCCGGACTGGCGGCAAGCAATGATTTCAATAGCACGTTAACCGTGTCAACTAATGTTTCAAGTCCGACCACTTCGTGGACCAACCCGATTCGCAGGGCGGTTGCTGCCGAAAAGCGTTCAGCGGTAATGAAGTAGCGGCGCGCCGCCGACTCGCCGATTGCCTTAATAACATAGGGGGAAATAGTCGCGGGAATCAAGCCGATCCGGACTTCCGACAAACAGAAATGGGCTGCCTCAACCGCCACCACGATATCGCACGCGGCAACCAAACCCAGGCCGCCTGCGTAACAATCGCCTTGTACGCGAGCGATCACCGGTTTTGGACAATCGTAAATCACCTGCAACATGGCCGCCAATTGTCCTGCGTCGGCGCGATTCTGTTCCGGCGTGTAATCTGCCATCTCTTTCATCCAGTTCAGATCAGCACCGGCACAAAACGCGACACCATTCGCAGCCAACACAATCGCCCGAACCTGTGGCATTGCGCCCAGTTCCGTGAAGGCGCGCGTGATTTCGGCAATCGTGTCCTGATTAAAGGCGTTACGGACATCGGGCCGATTTAAGGTAATGGTGGCGACTTGTGCATGGTCGCTGTTGCCAGCTTTACATTCAACTAACAGGGTTTTATACGTCATTATGTTCTTTCCGATTGCATGTTCGCGTGCGTTTTTTACTTTTTGGGGTGCATAAATAGCGCTGCATAATAAATTTATGCAGCAAATTTACATGCGGAAAACGCCAAATTTAGTCTCCGCAATCGGTGCATTCAACGCCGCACTCAAACCAAGACCTAACACCATGCGCGTATCCGCAGGATCGATGACACCGTCATCCCATAAGCGTGCCGAGGCGTAATACGGATGTCCCTGATGTTCGTACTGATCGCGAATCGGTGCTTTGAAGGCGGCTTCTTCTTCTTCAGTCCAAATACCGCCTTTGCCCTCGATACCATCGCGCTTGACGGTTGCTAATACGCCCGCAGCCTGATCGCCACCCATGACCGAAATCCGCGCATTTGGCCACATCCACAAGAATCGTGGTGAGAAGGCCCGCCCGCACATGCCGTAATTACCGGCACCAAAACTGCCGCCAATAATCACCGTCAACTTCGGCACAGCCGTCGTCGCCACCGCGGTCACCATCTTGGCACCGTTACGCGCAATGCCTTCGTTTTCGTACTTGCGACCAACCATGAAGCCGGTGATATTTTGCAAAAAAACCAGCGGGATTTTACGCTGTGAACATAGCTCAATAAAATGCGTGCCTTTTAACGCCGCTTCTGAAAACAAGATGCCGTTATTGGCGATAATGCCAACCGGCATGCCATAAATATGGGCAAAGCCGCAAATTAGCGTAGTGCCATAACGTGCCTTGAATTCATCAAAATCGCTGCCATCCACCACCCGCGCTATGACCTCGCGCACATCGAATGGCTTGCGCGTATCAAGCGGGATGACGCCGTATAACTCGTGGGCCGGATATTTCGGCTCAATCACTGGGCGCAATACCGGCCCTTCGGGCTTTTTGCGGTTCAGGTTTGACACTATCGTGCGGGCCAGTGCCAGCGCGTGCAAATCATTCTGTGCCAGATGATCAGCGACGCCGGATAAACGCGTGTGTACATCGCCGCCGCCCAAGTCTTCGGCGCTGACGACTTCGCCAGTCGCTGCTTTGACTAACGGCGGACCCGCCAAAAAGATGGTTCCCTGATTTTTGACGATGATCGATTCATCGCTCATGGCGGGAACGTACGCACCGCCGGCGGTACAAGATCCCATGACGACCGCGATTTGCGGAATGCCTTTAGCGGACAAATGCGCCTGATTATAAAAAATTCGCCCGAAATGATCCCGATCAGGAAACACGTCATCCTGATTTGGCAAATTGGCACCGCCGCTATCGACCAGATATATACACGGCAAATTATTTTGTTCGGCGATTTCTTGTGCGCGCAGATGTTTTTTGACCGTCAGCGGATAGTAAGTACCGCCTTTGACCGTTGCATCGTTACAGACAATCACGCATTCTTGCCCGGCCACGCGGCCGATGCCGGTGATGACACCCGCAGCTGGCGCAGCATCGCTGCCGTCTTTATCGATATAAACGTGATAGGCCGCCAGTTGCGAAAATTCCATAAATGGTGTGCCCGGATCGAGCAGCATTTGTACACGGTCACGCGGCAAAAGTTTGCCACGCGCCACGTGCTTGTCACGCGCCGCATCACCGCCGCCTTCTGAAATTTGCGCGACCTTTTGTCGCAAATCGTCGACCAGCAAATTGAGTGCGCTAGCATTCTGCTGAAAATCTTCGCTTCGGGTATTCAGTTTGCTTTCTAACTGGGGCATCTCAATATCCTTAAACTTTTTAACTTACTATTACCGTCTTTTATCGTCAGATGCGCCGTGGCTGCCCGTGGCTCTCTAACGCAATTGCATGCGTTGACGCTCGATTAACTTCAGGCCGTTTTAACTTCGCTAATGTTAAGCGCTTCTTTCATCGCTTCGCGGATTTTGAATTTTTGAATTTTCCCCGTCACGGTCATTGGGAACGCATCGACAAAACGGATATAACGCGGCACTTTGTAATAGGCAATCTGACCGTTACAAAATGCACGCAATCCTTCTTCGTCGACGCTTTGACCCGGCCGCAGAATGACCCACGCGCATAGTTCTTCACCATATTTGGCATCCGGCACGCCGACGACCTGTACATCTTGCACGGCTGGATGGCGATACAGAAATTCTTCAATCTCGCGTGGATAAATATTTTCTCCGCCGCGTATCACCATGTCTTTGATTCGGCCAACGATATTGACGTAGCCTTCGCTGTCCATCGTCGCCAGATCGCCGGTGTGCATCCAGCCTTCGGCGTCGATTGCCTCCTGCGTTTTTGGCAGATCGTCCCAATAACCTTGCATCACGACATAGCCGCGTGTGCACAGTTCGCCGGTGACACCAATTGGTACTATTTCACCCGATTCTGGATCGACCATTTTGACTTCAAGATGTGGATGCACCTGACCAACAGTCGACACGCGTTTCACCACCGGCGAATCGGTGAGGCTTTGGCAACTTACAGGGCTGGTTTCGGTCATGCCGTAAGCAATCGTCACCTCCTCCATGTGCATGTCACGCACTACCCGCTTCATGACTTCAGTTGGGCAGGGCGAACCGGCCATGATCCCGGTGCGTAATGTGGACAGATCGAATTCCGCAAAACGTGGGTGGTCGAGTTCAGCAATAAACATCGTTGGCACGCCATGTAAGCCAGTGCAGCGCTCATCCTGCACCGCCTGCAATACCGATAACGCATCAAATCCGTCATTCGGATAGACGATGGTTGCGCCGTGAGTCAGACAGGCCAGATTGCCTAGCACCATGCCAAAACAGTGATACAGCGGGACCGGAATACATAAGCGATCCTGCGCCGTGAGCCGCATGGCTTCGCCAATAAAGAAACCGTTGTTCAAAATATTGCGATGTGTCAGCGTCGCCCCTTTAGGAAAACCGGTCGTGCCGCTGGTGAACTGAATGTTAATCGCATCGGTGGCTTGCAATGTCGCACCAATCAGGGCGACTTGTGGATCGTCGCTATCACCGCGGGCGATCAGATCAGAAAACCGTAACATGCCCGGTAATATATCGGTGCCAAGATGCACCACCGTTTTTAAAGTCGGAATGCGCGCCGCCTGCAATTCACCAGGAACGCAACCGGCCAACTCGGGCGCCAACGTGCGCAACATCTCAAGATAATCACTGGTTTTGAAGCTGGTCATTGTGACGATGACTTTGCAACCAACTTTGTTGAGCGCGTATTCCAGTTCGCTCACACGATAGGCAGGATTGATATTGACCAGAATAATACCGACACGGGCTGTCGCCAATTGCATCAGTAACCACTCGCTATTATTGTGCGACCAGATCCCTACACGTTCGCCGCGCTCAACGCCACACCGCAGTAAAGCGCTTGCCAAACGACGTGATTCCGTCTGCAACTGGCGGTACGTCATGCGAATGTTTTGATGGCAAGCGACTAACGCATCGTTGTCGGGAACATTTTCCACCATCCCATCAAAGAAAACGGCAAGGGTATCTTCGATCAACGGGATATCCTGACTGCCACGCGCGATACTCATGCCGTTGATTGGCGTACTGATTAGATCGGTCATCGCATTAGTGGTGGAAATGGTCGTTGGCAAATCGGCTAAAGAATCGTTTTTCGCTTGCATGATTGTTTGTCTCCTATCCTTGTCCATTGATTTTTGGCCACCGTCATTCTGGTCGTACAGCGGTCCAAACGGCATCCAGCGGTCACTCAAGAAATTTATATTATTTTTTCTGGAAAATATCCGTCTACATAAAACCAGCGGTACGCACTTTCATTCAGCTGGGCTTTGGTCTCAGTTTCGGCCAGTTCTCTTACAAATTGACTTACTTCGTGAAGGCGTTGGGCGCGCCCGCCGACTTTATAACGGGCAACAAATTCCACCGTCGCATGATTGCCGTCAGTCTCATGCTGTCGAATCTCTAAACCAAGCCACTTCAACCCATCGTCAGCGCTGACGATGTTTTCCGCCGCAGGTCGCGTGCTACGGTGCCAGGTCGCTGATAAATAGACATCATCACGCAGCGTGTAGGCGGTATACCGAGAGCGCATCAATTCCTGTGCAGTTTGCGGCACAGACGGATAGAGTCCAACTTGTGGGGCGAGAAAACGACCGCAACATGTCGAGAACTGACCGCCGCCACATGGACACAGTGCTGCATTATGTGATTTGTTCATACTGGCTTGTTCATCGTACTTTTCAATTTTTCGATGTTGCCGCGTTTAGACTTTGCCAGACTTCAACATTGCTTCAATCTGATCAAAGCGGTCAAAACCCCAAAACGATTCGCCATCGACGATCACAAACGGAGAGCCAAATACACCACGCGCCATGGCTAGGTCAATCTCGGCTTTTAACTGGTTTTTGATCGACAACGTATTCACGCCTTCAGCCATGCCTTCTGTATCGAAGCCATTTTTACGCGCTATATCAAGGACATTAAGCGGCTCAGCAATATTGATGCCGTGCACAAACATGCCTTGATAAATCAATTTGGCAAATTTGATCGACTGATCAGCACCATGTTTGCTCTGCATCCACAACATCGCACGCGCCGCAACTTGGGTAGGAAGCGGAAAAGCCGGAGGCCGATGATAGGGAATGCCATGAAAGAGCGCGCTCCGCTCGAAATCGTGGAACGAATATTTTCCTTTCATCGGCAACTCTGTCAGCGGTGCCGAACCGGTGGTCTTGAAGACAGCGCCGAGCAAAATCGGATGCCACTCGACATCGCGCCCATATTTTCCCGCCAGTTCGTCAATGCGTTCGGCTGCAAAATAGCCGTAAGGAGACGAAAAATCAAAATAAAAATCGATTGCAGCACTCATGTAAAACCTTTTTCGAATTCACTCTGGCGACCGAATCCCGGTCGATAGTGTTGTTTTCAGTGTCACCCGGCTTTGCTCAAACAAACATACCAGGGAAATCAGCGAAAAAATGACTTTGCATCGTTGCCTGTTTCAGGACTTTTGCAGGACGTCCCGGCGACTGACTTATCCGCCGGGATAGCTTTGCATCCGTCTTTTGTCTACACGGTCACCAGCGTAGACAAACCGTCATTACAGCATCTCAATCGCCAGCGCCGTACCTTCGCCACCCCCGATACATAACGAGGCCACGCCGCGCTTGCCGCCAGTCGCTTTCAAAGCGCCAAGCAGCGTCACGATAATGCGCGCACCGGATGCACCGATAGGATGGCCCAATGCACATGCGCCGCCATGCACGTTGACCTTGTCATGCGGAATATTGTGTTCTTTCATCGCTGCCATTGGCACTACGGCGAATGCTTCGTTGATTTCAAACAGATCAACGTCAGCGCTGGTCCAACCGATTTTCTTGTACAGCTTATCGATTGCACCAACCGGCGCAGTGGTGAACCAATCTGGCTCTTGCGAGTGGCTGGCATGACCGACGATTCTAGCGATTGGTGTGCAGCCAAGTTTCTTCGCAGTGGACTCAAGCATCAATACCAGAGCAGCAGCACCGTCATTGATCGACGATGATGATGCGGCGGTAATCGTGCCGTCTTTTTTGAATGCTGGACGTAGCGATGGAATTTTTTCCACCTTCGCTTTAGTCGGGCCTTCGTCTTTATCGATAACCACCTCGCCCGCACGGCTAGTGACCGTTACCGGTGCGATTTCCCACTTAAACAGGCCATCGGCAGCAGCAGCTTGTGCACGCTTGACTGAGCTGATTGCAAAGTGATCTTGCTCTTCACGCGTGAATTTGTATTTTGCTGCACACTCTTCACCGAAAGTGCCCATCGAACGACCGCCGCCGTTTTCAGTTCTGGAATAGGCATCTTCCAGACCATCCAGCATCATATGATCCAAAATCGCGCCGTGACCGATACGATAACCGCCACGTGCCTTCGGCACTAAATACGGTGCGTTAGTCATCGACTCCATCCCGCCAGCGACAACAACTTCATGCGTGCCGGCCAACAATGCGTCATGTGCAAACATGGTTGCCTGCATGGCAGATCCACACACTTTGGAAATCGTCGAGGCGTTAGTCGACATTGGCAATCCGGCCTTGATTGTCGCCTGACGCGCCGGTGCCTGACCCTGACCAGCTTGCAATACGTTACCGAACACCACACTATCAATTTGTTCAGGCTTTAGCCCGGCGCGCTCGACTGCCGCTTTGATCGCGACTGCACCCAGATCAGTAGCGGTTAGTGAGGAAAAATCACCTTGAAATGCACCCATCGGGGTACGTGCCGCACCGACAATAACAATTGAGTCACTCATGTTTTTTCTCCAGTTAAAGACGGTCTATGCCGTCAGATTAGTCACAATTTGAAACGTATTTCTTGACACTTTTTTTAGCACAGCAAAGCGTCATGACCAATTTTGCGAAAATCACGCTACTCTGCACAATCTTGCGTGACCGGCGTCAGCATGGCTACTGATTTCGCATTTCTAAAACGACATTCTTGTGGGTAAGGAAAAACATCGTCGAAATGGCCATCCAGTATGTGCTGTTTGCGTTGCTGCCAGTACTGTTGCGTCAATAAATCTGCATGATGTTTCAAAAAATATTTTCTTACGTTGGTGTTGCCCAAAAGAAAAACACCGAATTGTTCAGGAAACACGTCATTTTTTGCGACCGAATACCACGGTTCGGCAGACATTTCCTCCTCTTCATTGCGTGGCTCTGGAATCTTCCGGAAGTTGCAATCTGTAATGTATTCAATCTCATCATAGTCATAAAAAACGACCCGATTGTGACGTGTCACACCGAAATTTTTGTACAGCATATCGCCGGGGAAAATATTCACGGCCACCAATTCTTTGATTGCATTGCCATACTCGACGATGCCATGCTCCATCGCCGTTTGATCACCGTTCGCCTGGGCGCTGTTCAGATAGATATTCAAAGGCACCATGCGGCGCTCGATATACAGATGCTTGATAATGATTTCGTCGCCATCTTCTTCAACCACGGAAGGCGCTACAGCTTTCAATTCTGCCAATAATTCATCGGCAAAACGTGCGCGCGGAAAGGCAACGCTTGAGTATTCTAATGTGTCGGCCATGCGGCCCACACGATCATGATTTTTAACCAGTAAATATTTTTCTTTGACCAGCGCATTGGTCGTCTCTTTGGGCGCTGGGAAATAATCCTTGATCACCTTGAATACATAGGGAAACGATGGCAGCGCAAACACCACCATGACTAACCCGCGTATCCCGGGTGCAATTTCAAAATTATCCGAGGAGTGCCTTAAATGACGCAAAAAATCCCGATAAAATAAGGCCTTGCCGAGTTTTTGCAGACCAAGAATCGTATAAATTTCACTACGTGGTTTTTCTGGCATCAGGGTCCGTAAAAACTGCACATAGGCAGAAGGAACCTCCATATCCACCATGAAATACGCACGCGTAAACGAAAACAAAATCGCCAGTATTTTGCGTTCAAACAACACAGCATCCAATACCAGTTCACCTTTGCGATTATGCAAAATCGGAATCACGAACGGATACTCATTGCTACCGTTGATGATTTTGCCGACCATGTAAGCGCCTTTGTTGCGGTAAAAAAGCGTCGATAGCACGTGAATCTGGTGATTGAGTTCGAGCGCGTCTGCGCTAAACGTTTGCTGGATGCGCTCTTCTGCCAGCGTGACATCGCGATCAAGATCAGCGAAAGGTGTTTGCAACTGAAAATTAGTAATGATGCGCTTCAGGGTGGCGTGCATCCCGTCTAGCATTGGGTAATACACGCGGAAGGTCGGTGTCGTCTCGTCGGTGTCCAGATATTCAGTCGATACTGCTGGCCGTACAAAAATGAAGTCATTATGGAAATAGATTCGGTGCAAAATTTTGCAACATACCGAATTGAAAAACGTCTCTGCAAGCTCCGGTTGCTTGTGATCAATCAGCAAGCCAATGTAATGCAGCTTCACCTCGCGCCAGACCTCGTCGGTGAGATCGACATCGGCATATTCATCTTCCAGCATCTGCACACATTCGTCCACGCGCGTGTCATAAAAGGCGATCCGTTCACGGGCCTCGATCTGAGCGGTTTTCCAGTCGGCACATTCAAAATGCCGCTTCGCCGCATGGGTTGCCTCGCGAAACAGGCGGTAATGCTTGTCGAAGCCGTCCAGTATTGTCCGCGCAGTATCAAAGGCGATCTGCGAGGACAACAATTTTGGAAAGGCTGGCGACATGGTCATAACGAAAAATGGTTCTTCCAGTTGGCAAGCGTTTCCAGACTGACGCCAATACCGCCGCAGACGACAATCAAGGGCCGTTCGAATTTATCCAGTTCAGGTAGGCGTTGATAGGCGACTGCCAAGGCTGCGCCGCATGCCGGCTCGACCAGCGTTCGCATATCATTTGCAAACGAAAGACAGGCAGCAACCGCCTGCGCATCGCTGATCTTGACGCTCAGCACCGTATGTTGACGCGTCCAGTTAAATGCGGCTGCCGCCACGCGGGTCGCATTCAATGACGTGGCAATCGACGTCACCGCCGCTAACGACACCAACTCGCCCGCCGCCACAGCAGCATGTAAGGAGGCCGCGCCATCGGTTTCGACCGCGATCAATGGCACCTCTTTCAAACCGTTGCGATGCATGCCTTCCAGTATCCCGGACATCAATCCACCGCCGCCAACGGCACAAATAACCACATCAAAATCGAATCCCATCGCTTTAGCTTGCGCTACGGCTTCGTCGATCAGGGTGGCGTTGCCGTCCCAAATATCAGGATGGTCAAAAGGTGGAATGTAGATCACACCCGCTTGTTCACATAATGTGAGCGCGGCCTGATTCGCCTCATGCCATGCGCTGCCGTGCACAATCACTTCTGCACCGATGTCACGAATGCGCGCAATCACCGCAGCGGAAGTGGTTTCCGGCACGACGACCGTGGTTCTGACACCTAATGCAGCACCGGCGAAAGCTGCCGCGAAACCGGCGTTACCGCCGGACGGACAGACTAATCGGGTCGCACCACTCGTCACCGCACGCTGGCAAAGCAAACCAATCCCGCGCAACTTGAATGAGCCAGAGGGTTGCGTGTTTTCCATTTTCAACCAAACTTTTTTGCCGAGAGCGACAGAAAGTTGTGGATGTGCCAATAAAGCCGTTTGAATATGCAAAGAAGTCATCTATGCGTAAGTCCTAATAATGAAAGTGTACTTGCCTGCATAAAGTGTACCGCCTGAAGCGAATTAACAAAACTGCGCGTTGCCTGCTACCTGGCCAATGGCTAGTTAGCATTAACTTATGGCAGACGCAGGACAAACATTAAGCCGTTTCAGAAAATAATTCGCGTCCGATGAGCATACGACGAATTTCGCTGGTTCCTGCACCGATTTCATACAATTTCGCGTCGCGCCATAGGCGACCAACCGGGTATTCGTTGATATAACCGTTGCCGCCCAGCGCCTGAATTGCTTCGCCCGCCATCCAGGTAGCTTTTTCGGCAGAATATAAAATCGCGCCCGCAGCATCTTTACGTAAAGCACGTGCAGCTTCCGGTGTTTTGGCACGGTCGCAAGCCTGACCAACGGCATACACATAGGCTTTGCAGGCCATCATGGTGGAATACATGTCAGCAAGTTTGCCTTGCATCAATTGAAATTCGCCAATGGCCTGGCCGAACTGCTTGCGGTCATGTACATACGGAACGACGACGTCCATACAGGCTTGCATGATGCCAAGTGGGCCGCCTGACAAAACTGTCCGTTCAAAATCGAGTCCAGACATCAACACGTTCACACCTTTGCCGACGCTACCGAGGACATTTTCAACAGGGACTTCACAATCCTGAAAGACCAGTTCGCCGGTATGCGATCCGCGCATACCCAACTTGTCGAGCTTTTGCGCGACGCTAAAACCTTTAAAAGCCTTTTCAACCAAAAACGCCGTCATGCCGCGAGCGCCTGCCGTCAGATCAGTCTTGGCATAGACCACCAACACATCTGCATCAGGACCGTTGGTGATCCACATCTTGGTGCCATTCAGCACCCAGCGGTCACCTTTTAAGTCCGCCCGCAACTTCATGCTAACCACGTCAGAGCCAGCATTTGGCTCCGACATGGCGAGCGCGCCGACGTGATCCCCAGAGATCAATTTAGGCAAATATTTGGCTTTTTGCTCTGCATTGCCGTTACGACTAATCTGATTGACGCATAAATTGGAATGCGCGCCGTAAGAAAGTCCGACCGAAGCCGATGCGCGAGAAATTTCTTCCAATGCAATGATATGCGCCAGATAGCCCAGTCCGATGCCGCCGTAGGCTTCATCAGCAGTAATCCCGAGAAGGCCTAAATCACCCATTTTTTTCCATAAATCCATCGGAAATTGGTCAGTACGATCGATTTCTGCCGCACGTGGGGCAATTTCTGCCGCCGCAAACTGTTGAATCGTTTCACGCAAAGCGGCGATATCTTCGCCATGATCAAAATTTAGTCCGTTCAGATGCACCATATGTTTACTCCATTTGTTGTTAGGGGGCGGGCTCGAATAGCGATTTCCTATTTCCATTACCATCGTTTAAATATTCAGATCACGCGGACTACCTGCAGCATTTACGGCGCTGTTCCAAGTATTAAATTACTTTGTCCGGGTCGGCTTTCTGTTGCTTAAATTGATTGGTTTTCAGTAATCTCACGCATTCGAGTTCGTGCACTAAAATCTCGGCTAACGTGATTTCGATATCTTCGCGTTGCTGTTCCAATAACTGCTTGTGATGCGCCAGAACCGCCTGAAAACGTTCAAGCTGTGCCACGGAATCCTTAGGCGAGTCGTACATGTCGACCAGGCTTTTGATTTCCAGCAGCGTCAAACCAAGGCGCTTACCACGCAATGTCAACTTCAACCGCGTACGCTCGCGCCCGGCGTAAACACGATTTCGCCCACCCGCGCCTTCGCGCGCAGGGCTCAGCAGGCCTTGGTCTTCATAAAACCGAATAGCCCGCGGCGTGATGTCAAATTCATGTGCAAGTTCGGTAATGGTGTAGGTCGGCATAATGGGCGGCAATACTTTCAAAGCTCTTCTAAAAACCGTAGCACGGAGCCTGCCGCTCAATCCCAAGTTGGATTAAACAGCGGGCTGAAGATCGGGTTGACAATTCGATCCATACAACAGTACGTCGCACTTCGGAAATCTGATTGTTCGGTCAATACCTATTAAAGTAGCTTAAAGGTTTGTCGGTAACACAAGGGATGCAAACCATATTTAATGTGGTTTAGGTTACGTACGCTACGTTATCCGCAGTTAACGTTAACGTCAATCAAATTCTTCTTTGAATAATTGAAACAACAATTTCTCTTGGGAATGAAACCTGTGACATTCCGCAATATTGGTATTCAAGACCATCAAAGAGAAGATGCGCATCCTTCCCAAGCCATATTAAATGCGCGATTGCATCCGGCAACCGCATAAAGCGCGACAAGCGCATGCGCGTGCGTACGGCGACAAAAGTCAATTAACACCGACCAAAACCCAGACACGTCCTATTGTCTGCGGCTTGATTCGCTAATAGCATAAAACATGATCAAACCTGCGACGACGATAGTTAGAGCGGCTGGTTTAGGCCTTGAGTTAGAACACCTGCTCACGCTGCGCTCTTTCAAGCGCGTAGCTAGGTGAAGACGTGTGGTTATTACCAAATTTTAAAACACCTATTACAAATAAATTATGAACAGTATTCCAGGTTTTAATGCATCGTCCATCACGCCCAACAGCATGAGCAAATCATCATTGGTGGCGTCGAAAAAAAACAGTATCGAAAAATCGATTAAGGATGTGATAGACCATGTCAGCAGTCAAACCGGCATCGTCACCGCGCATTTAGCGCCGTTGCAAAAGCTGGCCCAAGACTACAACTGCATCATAGGTTTCCGTCCGGTAGATCCGTTAGCGACCGAGTTAATTGAAAATGGGCACCCGACCAAACGTTTTTGTGACAAAGGAAAAAGTGCTTCGTGGGGACCGCAGGCAGGGATGATTTGCGTGAATCAGCGTTACAGCAAATTGGAAAATGCGTCTGAGGAGAAGATTGCGAAATTTAATAAGTACGCACAATCCAGTATCCAAAATGGCGATGTCATAGCCATACCGCTATCAATATCGCCAAAACGCTTAAATAGCTTATTAAAACTAGGCGTCATTACCAATTTATCGCTTGAGAACGCCCAAGGAATAGTGACGTTCAGCGCGAAAGCCCCCAGCAATCACGTTTTTCAATGTGAAGCTTCACGCCAGATACAGAATGATCAGGATAGGTATGTCATCACTTTTCAAGGAGCCCCGATTGAAGTATTAGCGCCAAAAATTGATCAGCAATCTCCAATGGAAGCTAGGGCATTGACAGCAGATTACGATCTATTTTTGATCGGGCCGCATCTTGGCGATGTTGGAGCGCAAGATAATCTACCTGTGCCTGATATTGCACCAATCGTGTTGCGAAACAAGGTCGATGCTTATCAACGGATGCACAGCAAAGAAATGGTGGGTCCTTATAACTTGAATGCGGAGTTGGTCGAAGCTTATGGCTCTGAAAATAAATTTTCTGAAAAAGAAGATAAAAATATCGGTAACGCAACACAACGAATACGCGACATGATCCCCGTCATTAATCACGCCTTGGTCGGTGATGGCGAGAAAGTGGTGCACCACAGTGCCGATTCTGGCAGCCCTGCTACGGATCCTTCGTCGAATTATCCTGCGACTTTTTTTCTACCTATAAAAATCGGTCCATTCGAGGTGATGAGCATCATTAATAATAGTCAAGAGCTAGCGACATTAGTACAAGAGGCAAAGGACGGTGGCTATCACATGCCGCTTAATCCATTATGGGAAAAAGAGGTTAGCGAGGTCCGGCGCAGCAGTTACCAAGAGGCACTTACAACACTTGACACATGATAAAAAATTAGGTCACACAAGTTCTTTCCAAATTTTGGACCAAATTACGACCGTCGAATTACGCTGATATTGACCATTCAAATTAACCGCGTCTATGCAGCAGTCACAATGACCTTCTAAAGCCGACTCAATGCACCAGATTCCTGTCCCGCAGCAGCTGAATAAACTGGTCGGCGGCAGGGGAAAGCGTGCCTCCCTTTCTAGTGACAATGCCGAAAGTCTGGTATTTTGATTGCAGCTTCAATGGCAAAATACGTACCATCTTATGCGCCACAAATAACTTCGCAACGTCCGTCGGCAGTAAGGCGACCAGGTCTGTACTTCGCTGCAGAATAGTCACTGTCACGAAGGTGGATGCGGTCGCAATCTGATTCGACGGCATGCTAATGCCAGCCTGATCCATTTCTCTTTGCAGCAGCGAATGCAGCGGCATATGACCGGGATAAACCAGCCATCGATGATCCTTTAAGTCCTTCAGTGTCAACTCTCCCTCAAACGGTGGGTGCGCATAGCCGACCACCACTGAAATCGACTCATCGCCCAGTGGTTGATAGTGATATTTAGAGGGTTGATCGCTGACACTGGCGCGACCTATCACCAGATCAAGGCGACCGTCGTCGAGCAGCGAAAGCATGCGTAGGCTTGTATCCTCCACAACTTCGATGGAGAGATTGGGCTGTCTGGTATGCAGCCAGTTGAGAATTGGCACCAACACTTCCGGCACGGCCCCCATGATCGTACCGACTGCAAGCCGCCCACCTCGACCGGATCTTATTTCGGCGATATCGTGGCACAACGACGTCAGGTCGGTCGCCATTAGCCGTGCGTATCGAATGATGCAATGCCCGAACTGATTGGGAATCATGCCGGTCTTGGATCGTTCGAACAGCGGTGCTTCAAACATCGATTCGAGCTCGTGAAGCACCTTGCTCGCCGCCGACTGTGTCATCGACAGAACGCCTGCTGCCTTATGAAGAGACTTATGGTCGTCCAGCGCAATCAACAGGTGAAGTTGCTTCATGCGCAACCGGGACATCAGCACATCAATGGTATTTTTCATGTGAGTCGTAAAAGTAATCACGAGATGGAAACAATTCAATATACATCAAGCATGACGTCCCCTATAGTCGCTGCACAAACAAAAAATACAAAACGGCTGCTGGAGACAAAAATGAGACTGATCCAATTTCTGGACAATGAAGGACATCGTCGCGTGGGCGTCGTTAATACCGGCTCCGACCTTGTACATATTGTCAACAACGTTCGCGCGACCCGTCAGCTTGCTCTGGATGCCATTTCCGACGGCGTCAGCCTTGAATCAAAAATTGCTGCACTTGGCCACACGCCGGGAGACTCTTATAAAGCCATTCTCGCGGAATCCCGTATTCTAGTCCCTCTCGATCATGACGAAGATCCCGCGCATTGCCTGATCAGCGGCACTGGGCTGACCCATCTGGGCAGCGCTTCACTGCGCGACGCCATGCACCACGATCAGGTGCCGCATGAAGCAATGACTGACTCGATGCGGGTTTTTCGATGGGGCCTGGAAGGCGGGCGACCGCGCTCGGGAACGCCCGGTGTGCAGCCGGAATGGTTCTACAAGGGCGACGGCGGCATACTCGTTCATCCTGGCCGCGCCATCCCGGTTCCCGCGTTCGCGGAAGACGCAGGCGAAGAGCCCGAACTGACAGGCCTGTATGTCATTGGTCCCGACTGCAAGCCTTATCGGCTTGGTTTCGCGATTGGTAACGAGTTTTCCGATCACATCATGGAGCGGCGCAATTACCTTTACCTCGCACATTCAAAATTACGCTACTGCTCGTTTGGCCCCGAACTCAATATTGGTACTTTACCGAGCGATCTTTCCGGCGTCAGCCGCATACATCGCGATGGCAAATTGTTGTGGGAAAAGCAGTTTCTAACGGGTGAGAAAAATATGACTCACACCATAGAAAACCTTGAATATCACCATTTCAAATACGCGCAATTCTTGCGGCCGGGCGATGTCCACGTCCACTTCTTCGGTTCTGCCACCATTTCTTTCGCAGATGGCATAGCAACGCGGGAGGGCGACACCTTTGAAATCAGCTTGCCCGCGTTCGGCGCGCCGTTGTGCAACTCCTTCGAGCGCAGCAGTGGACATGTCAGTGCAGGCGGCGTGCTTCAACTTTGACCTATCAACTTTAACTTCGAAGCTCTCATTTCACAGCTCTCATAAAAAAAGGTGCTGCCTATCCAGCCTATTGGACAGCGCCAGACAGGAGATAACACCATGGACTACCAGTTCGATTTCAGTTTCTTGCTCAATAACTGGCGCGACATACTCGACGGCGTCGGGCTCACCGTTCGCATGTCCGCCATCAGCATTGTCCTGGGCGTCATGTTCGGCTCGGCCTTTGCGGTCATCCGCGTATTTGGCCCGCGATGGGCTGCCAGGTCGGTTGCCTGGTATGTCGACATCATCAGAAATACGCCATTGGTGATCCAGGCATTCTGGATTTTCTTCGGGCTGGCTGCTTTACAGTTTCGGGTTCCCGCTTTAACAGCGGCTATTTTTGCTTTGGTCGTCAATGTCGTCGCGTACACCACAGAAATTATTCGCGCTGGCATTGAGTCGATTCCAAAAGGTCAACTTGAGGCCGCCGAGTGCCTTGGGCTGCCGCGATGGCGCGTTATCTTACACGTCATTCTTCCGCAAGCCATCGAAAAAATGTATCCATCCCTGATCAGCCAGTGCGTATTGATGATGCTGGCAACATCGATCATGTCCCAGATTTCCGCCGAGGAATTGACGGCGATTGGCTATCGGATTCAATCCGAGACTTTTCGGGGCTTCGAAATATATATCGTGCTAGCCGTTGTTTATCTGGCGTTGTCGTGGCTGTTACGGTTGATCATGGAACAAGGGGCCAACTTTGCATTCCCCCGACGCCGTCGCCTTAATGCGCAGCGTTAATCTGAACCGCCAAAGGAAACTAACATGCACGGACTAACGATCGACCATATTTTCTTCATCTTCAAAGGCGCGGGCTGGACATTGATCCTGTCTGCGATGGGCTTTATCGGCGGCACGATTCTTGGCTTGCCCATTGCGTTAGCGCGCAGCAGCAGCAATAAATGGATGCGCCGGATTAGCGGGTTCATGGTGCAGGTAGTGCAGGGCATTCCACTGCCCGTCATTATGTTTGTTGTTTATTTCGGCATCAGCGTGGCAGGTTTTGATCTACCTGCCATCGTGGCCGCCGGACTCGCCTTGACCGCCTATTCTGGCGCCTATCTGGGCGAGATATGGAAGGGCTGCATTCAAGCCGTGCCGCGCACCCAATGGGAAGCAGCCGACTGCCTCGCGCTCACACCGATACAAACCGCTGCTTACGTGATTCTGCCCCAAGCCGCCCGGATTGCCATCCCGCCTACCGTCGGGTTTCTGGTGCAAATTGTGAAAAATTCGTCTTACGCAGTGGTGATCGGCGTCTTCGACCTGACCTACTCGTCAAGAGTCGTTAACAACTCGACGTTTGAACCGTTTCTAGTATTCACCATTGCCGCCATCATTTACTTCGCAATGTGTTATCCGCTTTCCAGCCTCGCCTCAAGGCTTGAGCGGAAATTCAAAAAAAGCTAATAAGGAGACAGGCAAATGAACAGCATCGTCCATTTCGACAAAGTGCGTAAATCGTTTGGTAGCAATGAAATTTTAAAAGGCGTCAGCTTTGACGTGCAAAAGGGCCAAGTCGTCGCGCTGATCGGCCGCAGCGGCTCGGGAAAAAGTACCGCGCTGCGCTGCATTAACGGACTGGAAAGTATCAACGACGGCACGCTCAAAGTGTGCGGCCGCGATATGCATCAAGGCAAGATCGACTTGCATACTCTGCGCAAGGATGTCGGTATCGTGTTTCAAAGTTATAACCTGTTTCCGCACCTGACGGTGGAAGAAAACATCACATTGGCACCACGCAAAGTGAACCGCTTAAATAGCGCCGACGCGCGTGACATTGCCAAAGACGTTCTGCGCAAAGTGGGCCTCGAAGACAAAGCCGCGGCGTATCCGGAGCAACTATCCGGCGGTCAACAGCAGCGTGTCGCCATTGCACGTTCGCTTGCCATGAAGCCAAAACTGATGCTTTTTGACGAGGTGACATCGGCGTTGGATCCAGAACTCACCGGCGAGGTATTAAAGGTGATTGAAAATCTTGCGGCGGATGGCATGACGATGGTGCTGGTGACCCATGAAATGCATTTTGCGCGTAATGTCGCCGACCAAATTCTTTTCATGCATGACGGTGTGGTCTGGGAACGTGGAAACGGCGACATGCTCACGCGACCCGAGACAGCAGAACTGACCCAATTTGTGGGTAGTGGATTTTAATAAAACGGCCGCGAGACCGATAACTAGGAGTGAGACCATGAAGAAACGTAATGTTCTATCCGCCAGTCTGTTGGCGCTTTGCCTGTTGACCTTATCGTCATTTTCTACAGCCAATACGCTGGAAAATATTCAACAACGCAAAAAAATCCTGATCGCCGTCGATATCGGTGCACCGCCCTACGGAATGCTCGATGGCAAAGCTAAGCAAAGCGGTTCCGACATCGAAACTGCTCAACTGCTCGCCAAAGATCTCGGCGTAGAACTTGAAGTCGTCCCGGTCTCCGGACCTAACCGCGTGCCTTTTCTGCTGACCAAAAAAGCAGACCTGGTCATCGCCTCGTTTTCCATCACCGATGCGCGTAAGAAGGTCATTGATTTTTCCAATCCGTATGGCGTCATCCAGGTGGTAGTGGGCGGTCCGGTCAAACAAAAAATCGGCACGTATACCGACCTGATTGGGAAAACCGTCGCTGTCACCCGCGGGACGACCAGCGACATGGAGTTAACCCTTGGCGTGAAGGAAATTTCTGGCGTAAATATTGTCCGATATGAAGATGACGCCACCACCAATACTGCGGTGTCGACAGGTCAGCAAGACTACCTCGCGGCAGCGATGAGTGTGATCCCCGCAGTCAAAAAAGCCAATCCGTCGCGCGATGTCGAAACGAAATTTATCATGAAGACTTTCCCGCTCGGTATAGGCATCCGCAAAAACGATGCCGAGTTGAAAGCCTACCTGGATAAATGGGTCCAGATCAATCTTAAAAACGGCAAGCTAAACGACATCTATAAGAAATATTTTGGCGTCTCGCTTCCTGCCGACATGCTTAACTAAACTGGACGAATGCTGACATGCCTGAGATCAAAAAAGAGATAGCCCCTTCTGTCGTAGTGACGGCCGCGGTAGCGACTGCCCCAACACCCACAGCCCAAGCACCAGAAGCCCATGCAGTGCGACTGCATGCAGATGACGATGTTGTCATCGCGCGCAGTCAGTTAGTGGGCGGTACTGTCCTGACCGGCGAAGATATTCGCGTCTCCGGCTTGATCCCGTCTGGCCATAAAGTAGCGGTGCGACGGATTGAGCAAGGTCAGGCTGTCAAGCGATATGGACAAATCATCGGCTTTGCCAGCCGCACGATTTTGCCCGGCGAGCATGTACATACCCACAATCTGGTCATGGGTGAATTTGTTCGTGACTATGCGTTCTGCGTCGATTCCAAACCCACTGTGTTGAACGAGATACCGGCAACGTTTGATGGTATCGTTCGCGCCGACGGTCGGGTTGCCACACGCAACTATATTGGGATACTAACTTCCGTTAATTGCTCCGCCACGGTGGCGCGAGCGATTGCGGATCGTTTTCGCAGAGATATTTTTCCCGAAGCGTTGCGCGCATTCCCGAACGTGGATGGCGTGGTCGCGCTGACCCACGGCGCCGGTTGTGCCGTTGATCCGGAAGGCGAAGGCCTGGCCATGCTCCAGCGTACGTTGGGCGGCTATGCAAACCATCCGAATTTTGCTGGCGTGTTGGTCATCGGCCTGGGTTGCGAAACCAACCAAATCTCCAGAATTATGGAAACGCAAGGTCTGGTCGAAGCTGACTTTCTCAAAACGTTCAATATTCAGGAAACCGGTGGAACCGCCAAGACCATCACGCGTGGGGTCGACATCATCAACCAAATGCTGACCGAAGCAAACCGGGTTCACCGGCAGCCGGTACCGGCAAGCCATCTGGTTGTTGGATTGCAATGCGGCGGCTCGGATGGCTATTCGGGTATCTCTGCCAATCCTTCCTTGGGCGCTGCCGTGGATCTGCTGGTTCAAAACGGTGGGACCGCAATCCTGTCCGAAACGCCGGAAATCTATGGTGCTGAACATTTGTTGACACGCCGCGCCGTGAGTCGCGAGATTGGCGAAAAACTGGTCAGCCGAATTCACTGGTGGGAAGAATACTGCGCCAGAAACAATGCAGCGATGAACAATAATCCATCCGCGGGAAACAAGGCGGGCGGACTGACTACAGTGCTGGAAAAATCATTGGGCGGCATTGCCAAAGGCGGCAATACCAATCTAGTCGAAGTCTACGAATACGCTCAACCGGTGAAGGCCCGAGGACTCGTTTTTATGGACACTCCGGGCTACGACCCAATTTCTGCCACCGGACAGGTCGCTGGCGGCGCAAATCTCATTTGCTTTACCACCGGACGCGGCTCCGCTTACGGTTGCGCACCCACCCCTTCACTCAAAATCGCGACCAACAACGCGCTCTGGAAGCGCCAGCAGGAAGATATGGATTTGAACTGCGGCACCATTCTGACCGGCGAAGCCACTATCGCAGAAAAAGGCAGGGAGTTGTTTCAACTGATGCTCGACACTGCCTCCGGCAAACGCAGCTGTAGCGAAGTCCACGGTTATGGACAAAACGAATTCGTGCCATGGCAAATCGGCGCGATCACGTGATGATTAGCCCCTTAGAACTCACCTGACATACAGCGAATCGCTTCACAGCTTAAATGGAATAAAAAATCATGACCAATGACAATCACAAGCCTGAATACCGTGGCGTATTTCCAGTAGCGCCGACCATTTTCGACGATCAGGGCAATCTTGATCTGGACGGACAGCGCCGCTGCCTCGATTTCATGATCGATGCCGGTTCGGATGGGATCTGCATTCTCGCCAATTTTTCAGAACAGTTTGTGCTCAGCGATGACGAGCGCACCATTTTGATGAACACGGCGCTGGAACACGTTGCAGGACGCGTGCCGGTCATCGTGACGACCAGCCACTTCAGCTCGCGTATCTGCGCCGAGCGAAGCCGCAGTGCGCAGGATGCCGGTGCGGCAATGGTAATGATTATGCCGCCTTATCATGGCGCCACATTCCGCGTCGCAGAGCGTGGCATTGAAGCTTTTTTCAAGGTCGTCTCCGATGCCATCGATATTCCGATCATGATTCAGGATGCGCCAGCCAGCGGGACAACATTGTCGGCGTCATTTCTGGCAAAAATGGCCAAAGAAATCGCCAACGTTTCTTACTTCAAAATTGAAGTACCGCAAGCTGCGGCAAAGCTGCGCGAACTGATTGAACTTGGCGGCGACGCCATTCTGGGGCCGTGGGATGGTGAAGAAGCCATCACGCTGATGGCTGATCTGGATGCTGGCGCGACAGGCGCAATGACCGGCGGGGGCTTCCCGGACGGGATTCGTAAAATCATCGACGCTTATCAGGCCGGTGATCACGAACAAGCCGCAGCTTATTATCAACAATGGTTGCCGCTGATTAATTTTGAAAATCGGCAAGGTGGTCTGGCGACGTGCAAAATCCTCATGAAAGAGGGCGGAATCATCGCATCAGACGCATTACGCCACCCGCTTCAACCCATCCATCCGGCAACCCGCGACGGACTGATGCAGATCGCGCGCCGCCTCGACCCGCTAGTTTTGCGTTGGGCGAATTAATACAACCGCTTGCGGCAAACCATCGCAGTGCAAGCAGCAGATCTACTTCTTATTTTTCAAGGAATCTTATATGCAGATTTTAGGTGAGTCATTAATTGGCAGCCGCGCTACACGTGGCACAAACGGCACTATCAATGCCGTCAATCCGGCGTCCGGCGCCATACTTGCGCCGCTTTTCGGCGGAGCCACGCAAGAGAACCTTGAGCAGGCATGCGCGTTGGCCTGGCAGGCATTTGATCGTTATCGTGAAACATCGCTTGAAGCGCGAGCGGTTTTTTTAGAGACGATTGCTCAAAACATTCTGGAACTCGGCGACGATCTGATCGAGCGCTGTGTCAGCGAAAGCGGCTTACCGCGTGGTCGCATTGAAGGAGAGCGTGGGCGCACGGTCGGTCAACTTCGCATGTTCGCCGCCGTGGTCAGAAACGGCGACTTTCTAGAAACCCGGATCGATCCGGCGCAGCCAGAAAGAAAGCCGTTTGCGCGGGTAGATCTGCGCCTTCGGAACATTCCGGTTGGCCCCGTCGCCGTATTCGGTGCCAGCAATTTCCCTCTCGCTTTTTCCGTCGCCGGTGGCGATACAGCGTCGGCCCTGGCGGCAGGTTGCCCGGTCATCGTCAAGGCCCACTCGGCACATCCAGGTACGTCCGAGATGGTTGGTCGGGCGATTCAAAAAGCAGTCAGTGATTGTGATTTGCCGGAAGGTACGTTCTCGCTTCTATTCGACAGCGGACGCAGTATTGGCCAAGGCCTGGTATCCGACCATCGCATCAAGGCAGTTGGCTTTACCGGATCACGTGCTGGTGGCACCGCTTTGATGCAACTTGCCGCAGCCAGACAAGAGCCGATTCCGGTGTATGCCGAAATGAGCAGCATCAATCCAGTGCTACTGTTTCCGCATGCGCTGTCCAATCGCGCAGCATCAATCGGCAAGGAATTTGTCAGCTCGCTGGTACTTGGCGCCGGACAGTTCTGTACCAACCCCGGTCTTATCCTGGCCATCGATGGTCCGACTCTGAACACATTTATAGACGCGGCGAAAACTGCGCTGAATGAACAATCGGCATCGACCATGCTGACGCCGGGTATACATCAAGCCTACGACATGGGTGTCACAGCGATTGGCGATCACCCTGACGTTCGCACCGAGGCGCGCGGCAAAGGCGGCACACAGTATCAAGGACAGGCGGCGTTGTTTTCTACTACAGCGGAAGCCTTCCAAAAACATGCCGCATTGCAGCAAGAGATATTCGGTGCATCGTCGCTGATTGTTCGCTGTCCGGATCTGGCGACGATGCTGGCAATTGTAGAAAGCCTCGAAGGTCAATTGACAGCCTCAATTCATATCGAAGAGGCAGATCATGCCGAATTCCGTGGATTCTTGCCTGCGCTGGAACGTCGTGTAGGTCGCATCCTGGTGAACGGATTCGGGACCGGCGTAGAAGTTGGTCACGCCATGGTCCATGGCGGTCCCTACCCGTCAACTGCCGACGGCAAGTCTACATCCGTCGGTAGTCAGGCTATTTTCCGGTTTCTGCGGCCGGTAAGCTATCAAGACATGCCTGAGTCACTGCTGCCCGACGCGCTTAAGACAGACAACCCGCTTGGCTTACTACGCCGCGTCGATGGCCAGTTGCGATTTAATAATGCCAATGTCGTAACGTGATGACGTTGTAGATTTAAAAGACCGTTATCGTGAACATACGCCCCCGAAACATTCTTTTCGGGGTGTATCGCTCAACCGTGTGTGCATCGGCTTTTTACGTATCGATTTGGCCGAAAAAATTTAAAAAGCGCACAAGAAAAAATTCCATACTCAGTCAAGCGAAGTAAGGTTGGCAAGTTTCCAGTCTGCGATACGCTGCTGACCATGCAATCAATCCAGCAATTGCACCACGTCTCTACGATACTTACATTGGCCGCTCAATTGGCAGTCACTCAATCCCCGTGTCATTTCCAGATTAATCGATAGCAACAGTCCGCCACATCTATCCTCCTCTTATCCAAAAATCCTCCACATGCTTTTCAGAAATTTTTCGCAAAGGGCTTAAGGAAACCTCATGTTGGTCGTTATTACTAATGAAATATTAATTTTTCTGGAATGACTTATAAAAAATATTGCATAAATGTCTATGCATTAACAAAAAAACATCTGTTAAATGTTTGATAAGTAGTCGTATATTCCAAAAATAATCAAATTTAAGAAATAGGAGCGAGTTTAGTCTTATTGATCAATAGTCAATATTAAAGAAGTAATGGTGTTCTACCCATTCGGCACCATAGCTGCAGCAACACGCGCTTTGATTAGTGATTTTGTCTGTAATGATGATAGTAATTGCAGTCGCATCGCCTTACTGGTTACCCCGGTAGAACGTAACCGTTGCCAGGATCGCAACGACCAAAATAGCTGTTGTCACTCGGTATACGATTGTTTCTGGTGTACATAAAGGGGTCCTCCTAATGACAAACTTCCTATGGTTCTTTTAGAGCAATTGTTGAACCTGTTTGACTGCAAAACAGAACAGGAATGGAGCGCATCGTTGTTCAAGACTGCAAAAAACAGTGGATTTGAGCAAGTCCTTTACGGCGTTCTACCCGGGAAAAAAAAGCCTGATGTGCTTTCTTTTCTTCAGAGCAACTACCATCAAGATTGGCTGGCAACTTACGAACAATCAGCGCTTCATCGGATTGATCCAGTCTTTGCGCATTGCACTGTTAGCGCGTTGCCGATTATGTGGACGCCGAATACTTTTAAAGGTCGGCTACAGAAAGAGCTATATGAACGGGCTTGCGAGTATAACTTGCGCTTTGGCATCAGCTATCCGGTACATGGGCCGCAAGGAGAGTGTGGGACGCTGAGTTTTGTCGCAGATAACGTGAACCACGAAGCCTATAGCGGACGACCGCTGGTGCTGGGAGAACTATCGTTGATTCGCGATTATGTATTGGAATCATCGCAAAAATTTCTGACAGTATCACCTTCCATTGAAGCGCCAACAAAACTGACAGTGCGTGAACTCGAGTGCATCAAATGGGTAATGTCAGGCAAATCATCGTGGGAAATTTCTCAGATTCTTCATTGCTCGGAAGCGACGATCAATTTTCACGTGGCGAATATGAAAAAGAAATTCAATGTCCAGACGCGACAGCAGGCGGTCATTAAAGCGATTAAAGAAAAATTAATTATCCCTGCGTGAATTTATTGCTACCGTTATTGCTACCGAATTGCCACCTTAAGCGTGAGAGTGCGCCGTCTCTTTGGAAGAAGTTGATCGTAGAACCAACTCTGCTTTTTCCGTTAGCACCATCAAACCCTGAATCTTCAATGGGCAATTACGACCTTCATTGCAATTGTGGTTGCAACATATCGGTGTGGCAGTGTCAGAAATCGGACGTGGTTTTATAGTCTTGTATTTTAATAAAATCTTAGCAATTTGATCCGAATACCACATAGCACACACCAAAAATAAGATGGCTAACCCGATACATAGCCCTATCCATACGTAGCGTTGAATCATCACTTTCCTTTGTTTTTCTGGTCGAGGATTTTTTTAGAAAGCTCGTTAACACTCTTAACGTTTTACAACCTCAATAGTTATACAAAATGCGAAGGGAAGTAACTATCAATTCTGATAGGTTATCGGGATACAGTGCCTCTGATGCACTTCATTAAAGACTTATTGCGTCGCAACTGCACATTCACCCTCGGATGGTCAGATGATGGAATCTCCGCAATTGAATAAGGAAGTCGAAATGGTCTAGACGATTTTGATCGCGCTCGGCCTGCATTCGATCACGAGTGCGTCCAAAGCGTCCGCGTCTGTGAACGGACCTTTGCCGCACTCCGACCGCAGTATCAATGTATCTGACATTAATCTGTCATTAAGCCGTCACTAATGGCCCAAGCCTGACGTGGCGATCAAGTTGATCAATACGATGCGCGGCGAAATTCGCCAGCATCTGAGCGGACGTCAATGCAAGGCGCAACAAGCGCTCCGTGGCAATGATATCCAGCGTCGGCTTGACATCGGTGCCGCGGTCCGCATTGCTTACATGGACCAAATCAAGACATGTTTTTATCCCTTCGCAGACATCCACCGTCAGCGCATAAAATTGCGCGCATTGATTAGTCTGATGATGCAAAGGAAGCCATGAAAATGGCTGATGGAATGCTTCTGGCTCTGGCGGCGGTGGCGGTGTCATGCTCGGCTGGCTCATGATTGCACTCCCGTGTTGACTTGGACAGCTAGGCGCTTAAAGAATGGTAAAGAAGATGCGGTAGACGTGATGGTTCTAAGCATTGTTGATTCCTTTTACGGTTACACCGCATCCCAATTTGAAATGGGGTGGGCGACAAATGGCAAGGTTAGTAGACCGGTACGTTTGGCTGCCGGCAGGCCGAAGCCTCCCTACCAATGTCGCCCATAGAAGGAACAACAATGGCAGACACACAAGAAAGACCGCATTGCGCGGCCTGTGTGCCAAACGTAATCGAGCTACTAAACTCGGCCTCCTTTTTCTCAGAGACAAAAAGAGTATAGGGCATCATGATGCTTTTTGTGAAGTAGATTACCGATTCCATTTCTTCGTCACTTGCTCACAATCAACGAAGAAATGGCGCATCCATCACGAACCCCGCTCCCAATACGCCTGATCGCAAAAAATCATCACTAAAAGTCACGCGTTGGTTTGACAAACCTCGCAGCGTATTTCTACAATGCATGCACGATCTCAAACTGAAAGTGGGCTCTCCCATCGAACACGCTGCCATTCCCCCATCGCCAGTCTTGCAAGTCAACGGGCTGTGCTTCCATTACGCGCAAGGCGCCGTATTCACTGATTGGTCTACGCGTATCCCACCGGGAGTGACACTGGTGCGCGGTGGCGAAGGTAGCGGTAAGACAACGCTGCTACGTCTGTTGGCGGGTGAACTGCCAGCCGCTAAAGGTGATCTGGAGATTAACGGCGTGAAGCTGGTCGACCAGCCTGCCGCCTATCGACGGCAGGTGTTTTGGATCGATATGCGATCAGATGCTTTTGATCAGATGACGCCGGTTGCGTATTTCGCCTCTTTGCACGCTTTGTATCCCGGATTCGATCAGGTCTTGTTGGCCGATTTGATAGACGGTTTGTCGCTGACGCCGCATCTGGAGAAGAATCTTTACATGCTTTCCACTGGGTCAAAGCGCAAAGTCTGGCTGGCGGCCGCTTTCGCCGCTGGCGCAGCGGTAACATTGCTGGACGATCCTTTTGCTGCACTTGATAAGGGTTCCATTGGCTTTGTGATGCGGTTCCTGGACGGAGTGGCGAATCATTCTTCGCGTGCGTGGGTACTGTCGCATTACGAGGCGCCGTGCACTGCGCCGCTGGCCGCGATCATCGATTTGGGGGAATAGCTGGGCTTTATGCAGTGACCGGCGATCAACTTTAACTGATCTTATGGTGGCGCTAGGGCAAATATACGGTTACCCGAGCTTGCCATGCAGCTCGCGTGAAAACGGCAACGTAGTCCCAAAATAGTGCACTGCCGACGTTATGTCGTCTTCCGTGGCAAAATCAAAGAAACTAACCTCCCAATGAAGAGACGAGCATTACCTTTCGCAAGTCTGGTTAGTGCTCTTCACTTTCCGTCTCACACTCCGATCACGCGCATCGACGCTGCTGATCTGGCCGTTCACTCTACAAGGATGTTTTAATGAATCCCCTCGAAGCTCAGCTCGACTACGCATTTTCGGATATTTTGCCGGAGGTTGGCGTTACGCTTGAAGTTGCGCCCGGCGTACGTTGGTTGCGCATGGCATTGCCGTTTGCGCTGAACCATATCAATTTATGGCTGCTGGAAGATAGGTTAGAAACCGCACATGGTGTACAAAAAGGGTGGACCATCGTCGATTGCGGGATTTCAAACGATGCCACGCGGAGTGCATGGGAGAATATTTTTGCTACGCAATTAAATGGTTTGCCGGTGTTGCGCGTGCTGGTCACCCATTGTCACCCTGATCATGTTGGTTCTGCAGACTGGCTTTGTCAGCGCTGGCAAGCGCCGCTATGGATGAGTGCTGGCGAATATTTGTCGGCCCGAATGATGTCGGCAGGATTGCCGGGTTTCGATGGCAGTTCGATGTTGCCGCATTTTGAGATGCATGGCATGCGCGATCCTGAAGTCATTGCGAAGGTAGCGCAACGCAAATCCTATTATCCGGACATGGTTCCCACGGTGCCGCACGCCTATCACCGACTGCATGATCAGCAGAAGTTTCGTATCGGCACGCATGAATGGCGCGTGATTACGGGTTTCGGTCACGCCCCCGAGCATGTGGCGCTGCATTGTCCTGATCTCGATTTACTGATTGCCGGAGACATGGTGCTGCCGCGCATCTCGACCAATGTGTCGGTGATTGCGATCGAACCGGAGTCTAATCCGGTCCAGCAGTATCTGGATTCGCTCGAAAAATATCGCAATCTACCCACAACCACCTTGGTGCTGCCTTCGCACGGCAAGCCGTTCCGTGGCTTACAGACGCGTATCGATCAACTGAAGGACCATCATCGCGACCGACTGGCTGAAGTAGTTGAAGCTTGCGCCACACCGCAGTCTGCCAGCGATATCGTACCGATCATGTTTCCCCGTGCTCTGGACGCGCATCAAATGACTTTTGCGCTCGGCGAGGCGCTGGCACATTTACATAAATTATGGTTTGACGACGTCCTTGTGCGGCGCATGGATGCAGACAATATTTATCGCTTTCAGACGCATTGATGCAACCGGCGCTTTGCCTGATGTCTAAAGTCTAAAGCACAGCCCCCATTTATCTTTACGGGATTAAGATGATCGCCGCGACGCCTGCTCCGCCTTATTACGCTGTGATTTTTACCAGCTTGAAAACCGCCAACGATGAAGGCTACGACGCCATGTCGGATCGGATGGTTTTGTTGGCTCAGCAACAACCGGGCTTTCTTGGGATCGAATCTGCACGGGAAACGCTCGGCATTACTGTTTCATACTGGGCCTCGCTAGAAGCAATACGCGCCTGGAAAGCCAACGCCGATCATCTGGTTGCGCAAGCGTCTGGACGCTCTGATTGGTACTCACACTATAAAACGAGGATTGCCAAAGTCGAGCGCGACTATGGTTTCGAATCTGATTGATTCGTTAAAAAAGTATCATTTTATGGAAACTTAACGTCGGCACACTTATAGGCTCAATTCTTATTTTCATTACGCTAGCGTGGATTTGATGCGTCGATTATGAGAGAATACGGGAAAATTTCCATTGGGAAATGATTGCCGTATTGCTTGATCTCGTTTGTATCGGGCAGGTCGGTAGAGGCTTACCGCGACGCATGATTCACGCGTTGCTCTCCTGTCCACCTCATTTTGCCTACTCGTTTAGCTTACTGACTCAACCCATTTCACACACTCCCCATTATCACCTGATATCCCGCCCGCGCACCCAAAGGCTTGTCGCCCATCTCCGTTGCGTGGATTTTTATCGATCCCAAGTAGCGTACTTATTTGATCGATGCCTGACGACGATATGTCGCAGTCATCGCCATCCAACGCGAACGATCTTCACCATTGCTGCCAACCGGACAGGTTTGGATATTTGGTTTGCAGCTAGGTTTCCGCATAGCCTATCGCCCTTCTACACAATCGATCTCAAACTTATCGGGCAATTGAGACACCGTAATATCCTTACCGGAGAAGTTTCATGAGTTTGTTTCGCACCAAAAACCTCGACCAGATGATCCTCGATAGTCAGAATGATAGTAGTGGCCTGAAGCGCACGCTTGGACCGCTCGATCTGACCTTGCTCGGTATCGGCGCGATTGTCGGTACCGGCATTTTTGTATTAACCGGAACCGGTGCTCTGCTCGCCGGCCCCGGCTTGTCGCTGTCCTTCATCGTTGCCGCCGTAGCTTGTGGCTTTGCTGCATTGTGCTACGCTGAATTTTCCTCTACCGTGCCGGTATCCGGCTCGATCTACACTTATAGTTATGCCACCATGGGTGAGCTGGTTGCCTGGATGATTGGATGGGATTTGTTGCTGGAATACGGACTGGCATCATCGGCAGTCTCGGTCGGCTGGTCGGGTTACTTTCAGTCTTTACTAGCCGGATTTGGCGTTCACATACCGGCCATACTGAGTGCGGCGCCTGGTTCGGTGCCAGGCGTGGAGACGTGGTTCAATCTGCCTGCTTTCATCATCTTGCTAGTCGTCACCGCCTTGTTGTCGATTGGTGTGCGTGAATCAGCGCGTGCCAATAACATCATGGTGTTTATCAAACTGAGCGTGGTTGTGCTATTCATCGTCGTTGGTGCGAACCATGTCCAGCCGGCTAACTGGAAACCTTTTCTGCCTTTTGGCTATCAAGGCGTGTTTAATGCAGCAGCCATCGTATTTTTTGCATTTATTGGTTTCGACGCCGTGACATCGGCGGCGGAAGAAGTCAAACGACCCTCCCGTGATTTGCCAATCGGGATCATCGCTTCGCTCACGGTGTGTACGATATTGTATGTGATCGTCGCCAGCATCATGACGGGCATTGTCCCTTACGAAAAATTTCTCGGCGTCGATCATCCTGTCTCACTGGCCTTGCAATATGCGGGTCAAAACTGGGTTGCTGGCTTTGTCGATCTCGGCGCAATTATAGGAATGACAACAGTGATTCTGGTCATGACTTATGGTCAAACCCGCATATTATTTGCGATGTCACGCGACGGACTATTGCCGAAAAAATTATCCAAAGTGCATCCTCGTTTTGCGACGCCGTTTTTTACTACGTGGCTGGTTGGTATTGTATTTGCGCTGATCGCGGCGGTCGTGCCCTTGGGCGTGTTGGCAGAGCTGATTAATATCGGCACATTGATGGCGTTCTCGTTAATTTCAGCGGCGGTATTGATATTCCGCAAAACACGTCCAGATATCAAACGCCCTTTCCGTTGCCCCGGTGTGCCGTTTGTGCCGTTGGCTGCGATCTTTTTCTGCGTATTTTTAATGTTGCATCTGCAAGCGGTAACGTGGATCGCTTTTGGTTGCTGGCTATTGATTGGGCTGGCGGTGTATTTCGGCTATGCGCGTAAGCGGTCGTTGCTGCATCCGAAGTAAATTTACGGCATCGCACAAATCACACAAAGTGATTTAACGCGTATTGCTAATGGAAAGGCGTTCGATACTAGAAGTATCGAACGCCTTTTTTTACTTTTCTGCTGGCAGGTTTGTCTGGCCCAAACAAACTAAGACAATTTGACCAACATACCATCTAACCAGTTTAGGCTGCGCTTATATCGGGGCCAGCTAGTTACGATGGCTTACGCGCCTTGTGCGGCGCTCTGGCGAATACCAGATCGTATAACCAGTTTGGCAAAATCCGCAATAATTTCGCTACCAGACCCATTTGCCACGGGATGACCTGATAACTATTTCCGCGCGTGATTGCAGCGCAGGCTTGGGCGGCAAACGCGACCGCTGGCATCAAAAACGGCATGCGGTACTGGTTAACCTGTGTCATCGGCGTATCAATATAACCCGGCACTAACGTGATAACTTTAATGCCGCTGGCGCGCAATTCAACGCGCAACGACTCACAGTAGCGCATCACTGCTGCTTTCGAGCCACTATATGCGCCCGCCCCGGGCAAGCCGCGGATACCAGCAACACTGCCAATGCCGACCAAACGACAATCGCGCTGACCGGCTTGCGCTTGTTGTTTCATCGTGGCAATAAATGGGCTGAAGGTGGCAACGGTGGCCAGCATGTTGGTCGCGAATATCGATTCAAATACTTTCTGATCCTCCGCAAATTCGGTCAACGTTCCCTGAGAAATGCCCGCGCTGGCAATCACCACATCGATACCATTGCCCTCTGCAATAAAGTCTGCTGCGGCAATCCGTAACGCCTCGTGATCATTCACATCCAGAACGTATAAATGGTGGCGCTCTCGATGAGGCAAACGGTCTATCAATTGTTGCAACGGCTGACGACGGCGCCCCACCAATCCTAACGTAGCGCCTTGCGCTGCGTATTGCTGCGCAAGGGCAGCGCCAATACCGCTAGAAGCGCCGGTAATAAATACACGTTGCATATGTGTCCTATATAAAAAAAGTCCGCCCTCTGCCGATAAGGGCGGGACGGACTATTTGACAACTTTTTGAGAAGCCTGGAGAAGAATTTTTGCTCGGCCAGGGTACTAAATCAAACAGTATTAAAAGATCCTAATGCACAAAGATCTTAATGTTCAAAAGACAATCTCGGTTTAGGTGTTCGGGCTCCATTACCAGAAGCGCAGATACCGATGACTTGGATCAAAATCGGACTCAAATCGCGTCTAATAGATTTCAGTAACCGTTTAGTAATCGTTTAGCCACCGTTTACACCTATTAAGCTGTTCTTGATGGCTAACGAACAGTTCCCACAAATCCGTATTATTTTTTGGCTTGCGCTGGCGGAGCAGCCGTTTTATTTTTTTCTGCGGTCGCTTTGGCAATCAGAGAATCAACGACTTGCAGCGTGGCAGCAAACAAGACCGGCTCTGGCGCGTTACCCATTGAAGTCCCGACAATCGATGGTGCAGTCAGAAAGCGGCCGTCGATGGCAATCATCGGCACACCGTCAATTTTGTAAGCGTTTTGCAGTTGGGTTGCGCGCATGGCTTTCGATTGCACACCAAACGAGTTGTACACTTCAGTGAACTTAGCTTTGTTCAAGCCTTGCTTAACCGCAAAATCAAGGATCGTTGCATCCGTATCCAGACGCTGGTGCTGGACGTGAATCGCATCGAATACCTTTTTATGCATCGCTGGTACCTGACCCATGACTTCTAATGTGTAATACAGTTTTTGTTGGGGCAAAAAGCGTGGATCAAAAGAGATCGGGACACGCTTGAAATCAATCTTGTCGCCCTGTTTGGCAACCCATTTTTCCAACTCTGGCTCCAACGCGAAGCAATGTGGGCAGCTGTACCAAAAGAATTCAGTGACTTCGATTTTTTTGCCAGAATCAGTGGCTTGCGCGGTATCGAGCAATTTGTAGTCTGTACCTGCGACCGGATTGGCAGGAGAAGCGCTGGCCGATGCGGCGACGAAACCGAGAGTGAGACTAAGGCCGACAATGGCAAATGCACGTTGCAAAAAACGCATGGGATTTCCTTGTTCTAATGATAGACAGTGCGCAATCCCTGATGCTTCAGGAGCGTTCGGAATTGCGCGAAGAGGTTGTACTGCAAATATTGCTGTTATCGCCATCTTTGCCTCCACGTTTATAGCGAACGGGAGGCGAAGAACAAGACGCCGATAACATCTACGTTATTTTGCTGAACGCACTACTGCAGTGCTGATGCCGCTGTCAGACAGCTTACTACGCATACGGTTCATTGTTTCTAAGCTACTAAATGAACCGATACGTACGCGATACAGTGAACCATTATCGGATGGTCGTTCGCTGACTTTTGCCTCAAAACCCTGCAACGCTAATCTGGCACGTGCACTTTCTGCTTCAGCCTGCTCGCGAAAGGCGCCGATTTGCAGGTAATAAATCCAGTGATCGTCTGCGCTGTCAGTTTTGGCTGTGGCGATGTCAGAGGCCACTTTCTTGGTTTTATCCGCGGTCGATTTATCGATAATCGGTGCTTTGGCGGCTTCGTGCTGCTTTTCCTGAATCTTTTGGCCGATCAGATCAGGTGCTGCTGGCGCAACGACGACCGGACTAACGGGCCGATCAGGAACTACTACAGGCGCAACTGCGGTAGCAGGTGTTGAGGCCTGACCACGGTTACCGTAGAGCGGCTTGTTAGGATCAGACAATTGCTCAGGCGCGGTGATGATGTCGGACGGCTTTTCGACCTTTGGTGCTTTATTGGTAAAAGGTGTTGGGGTTTTGGTAATCATGATTGCTACGACCACCGCAATCGCCAAACCGACAATCAGGCCCAGAATCACACCAACGAACGTTCCGCCAGCTTGCTTTTTTTTGCGTTTGTCTATTTTGCTCATACTTCCACTTCCCTCATTACATTCAACTCATTGCCCATTACGTATACGATATATACGATATACATGGTTTGAAGCGTTAGTCGATCCAACTCCACGCCTGTCTTAACCCGACAATTTAGCGCAACCAAACCAGACTAACACCGAATGACGTCTTCAATTCTTGCAGCGATCTCGATGACAACGATCTCGATTATGCAACGACTTCGACCGGATCGCGCAACATGCGGTTAGGTGCCGAAATACCAATCAATGCCATACCATTGCGCAGCACCTGGCGCGTGGCCACCATCAGCGCCAGACGCGCCAACTTCAGCGCTTCGTCGTCGACCAGCACACGTTCAGCATTGTAATAGCTATGCAGTTCACCGGCCAGATCCCGCAAATAGAATGCAACCTGATGCGGGCCGAGTTCTTCCAATGCGTGTTCCAGCATATCGGGATAGGCGGCCAGTTTAGCCATCAATGAGGCTTCGCGCGGTGCGGTCAGCAGACTCAGATCAACACCGCTGAGGGTCGACTCGTCGCCGTCCCATTGGGCCAGCACTGAGCAAATCCGCGCATGCGCCATTTGTACGTAATACACCGGATTTTCATCTGATTGGGATAGCGCCAGATCGACATCGAATACAAATTCGGTGTCGGCCTTACGTGAAATCAGGAAGAAACGCACGGCATCACGGCCACGCGTCAAGTCGCGGGAACCGTCTTCCGCTACCGCATCGCCAGAAGACCATTCGATCAAATCGCGCACGGTGACGTAAGAACCGGCACGTTTGGAAATTTTTACTTCCTCGCCATTTTTCATGACGGTGACCATCTTGTGCAGAACGTAATCCGGATAGCCTTGCGGAATGCCCGCGTCGACCGCTTGCAATCCGGCCCGTACCCGTGCAATGGTACCGTGGTGATCGCTGCCCTGAACGTTGATGACTTTACCAAAACCACGTTGCCATTTGACAATATGATAGGCGACGTCCGGCACAAAATAGGTGTACGTGCCGTCGGATTTTTTCATCACGCGGTCTTTGTCATCGCCGTAGTCGGTGGTGCGCAACCATAGTGCGCCATCGAGTTCGTAGGTTTTACCTGCGGCGATCAGTGTTTCAACGGCGTGGTTGACCTTGCCATCTTTGTACAACGACGACTCAAGATAATAGTTATCAAACTTGACGCCGAACGCTTGTAAATCCAGATCCTGCTCACGACGCAAATAGGTGACGGAAAACTTACGAATTGACTCAACATCGTCCAGATCGCCGCTGGCGGTAACCGGTTCGCCGTCGCTGGCTTCTACGGTCTTTTTGGCTAGAAAATCACGGGCGATATCGGCAATATAATCGCCGTTATATGCGGATTCAGGCCAATCGGTATCGCCCGGTTTATTGCCTTTGGCACGCGCCTGAACGGAGGTTGCCAGTGTTGCAATCTGAACACCGGCGTCATTGTAATAAAACTCACGGGTGACATCGTAGCCCTGCGTTTGAAACAGGGACGACATTGCGTCGCCCAGCGCGCCTTGACGACCATGACCGACGTGCAATGGTCCGGTAGGATTGGCGGAGACGAATTCGACCAATACTTTCTTGCCCTCGCCAACAGTGCTCTTCCCGAATGCCGCACCTTGTTGCAATACCACTTTGACCACTTCTTGCTTGGCTGCGGCGGTCAGACGCAAGTTGATAAACCCCGGCCCGGCAATGTCAGCGCCCGCAATCACGTTAACGTGTGAAGGATTCGCCATTACGGCAGCAACCAATGATTGCGCCAATTCACGCGGATTTTTTTTCAGTGCCTTCGCCAATTGCATGGCAATGTTGCAAGCAATGTCGCCATGCGCAGGGTCACGCGGACGTTCCAGCGTGATGGTTGGGTGTACATCTGTACCAACGATAATTGGCTGCAACGCAGCGTTAAAAAGGTCAATAATGTGTTGTTTTTGTTGCGCAAGCATGGAATTTCCGTTCAGTGGATCGGCAAACCGACCGAAATGATGTGGATTGTCGTTACGAATTAATTTGCGTTAATTCAGCATCTAAGACGACCGATTATACCGGCTTAGCGACCGACTTCCGCTCCGCTGCAATCGAGTACGTCATCAAACAAACACGTTTAAGCCAAACACTGCACTATCTGCACGCATTAAAAACTGCTGATAAGATACTTCGCATCCAGGAAACTCTGGCGATCAGCGGGGTATTTTGCGATGATGCGCCTTTGCAAATTCAAAGTTGACGCAGGGTTGACCTATGTTTGACTCAGGCAATTGCATTGCGTTGCATCCGTTGATCTGATGTCATTTTCGCACCACCACTAACAGGAGTACTTATGTCCGAATCAAACCCACGCGTTACCGAACACACTATTGATCCACAATTTATCAATCGCTGGTCGCCCCGCGCATACACTAACGATGAGATGACAGAACAAGAACTGTTGACCATTCTGGAAGCGGCACGCTGGGCGCCATCGTCCTACAATTCGCAGCCATGGCGCTTTGTATTTGCACGTCGCGGCACGCCACATTGGGACAAACTGCTCGGATTGCTGAACGATTTCAACCGTAGTTGGGCTGAAAAGTCTTCTGCGTTGATGGTCGTCTTGTCGAAAACCACGATGACTGCACCAGGATCAACCGAAGAAAAACCATCGCCAACCCACTCGTTTGACGCAGGTTCAGCTTGGGGCTATCTGGCGCTACAAGCCAGTCTTTCAGGCTGGCATGCGCATGGCATGGCCGGCTTTGATAAGGAAAAAACCCGCAGCGAACTGGCGATACCTGAAAATATTGCCATTGAAGCGGTGATTGCCATCGGCAAGATCGGCGACAAAGCAATGCTTCCAGCCGGATTGCAAGAAAAAGAAGCGCCAAGTCCGCGCCTGCCGCTTTCAGCTTTAGTGTCGGAAGGCACGTTTAAAGCGTAAAAGTCGGAGGATAGTAAGCGCAAACTTCAAAGGCGGCAGAGACGCACAAAATCAACTCTGCCGCCGATTCACCATGACGATACCTGTCAGCACCAATACTGCTCCGATTGCGAACGGTAAGCCCACCGGATCGTTAAGTATCAACACCCCAAAACCGACGCCAACGAGCGGCGTTAAGAACGAAAACACGGACAATCGGGACGCCAGATAACGGCGCAACATCCAGAACCATGTCAAAAAACTCGCAAAAGCGATCACAACCGTCTGAAACAATAAACTCATCCACGTCACTTCCGTCATTGGTCCGATAGACGCTTGTCCCGTAGCAAAAGCAAAACCCAATAGCATCACGGTTGCCACACCTAGTTGATACAGCAATGTTTTGCTCGGCTTAGCTGTAGATAAACAGCTTTTTTTGATCACGATAATGGTGGCTGCCCAAAACGCCGCCGCTGCCAAACCAAGCGCATCGCCAAGCACACTTACAGGCGTGGCCTCACCATCAAAAAAACCTGCCGCCAACGCCACCACGATTCCTAAAAATGCAGTCAGCACACCGCACCATTGGAGCAACCCCAACCGTTCGCCCGGAACCAGCCAATGCAGCGCCAGTACGGTGAAAATGGGGGCGCTATACAGAAAAACCGACATATGCGATGCGGTGGTGTAATTGAGGCCAATCGAGACACACAGAAACTCTCCGCCAAACAATGCACCAGCCACCAAGCCCGGCCAAAAAGTGCCGTCACGTAGCGAAAATCCGTCACCTCGCCATAGCATGAACAAGCAGACCAGCAATGCCGCACCGCCCGAGCGCAAAGCGATCTGCAAGGTGGATGGCATCACTGGCAGCGCCAGTTTGACCGCCACTTGCTGGAAGCCCCAGCAAATGCACAGCAAGAGCATCAGGCCAATGGCAAGGCCATCCAGGGGTTTATGGTGCGTCGACATGGTTCTACTTCCTACATTTAAATGAGATTTAACCGCGCATGGCCATTTTCATGGCGAATGGTAACGGCCACCGATTCTACGCCACGCCATTTAATTGCACTTGTTACATTCCGGCATGGAACATCGCGATTTTCACATTCCTGACACAAACGGTAGGTAAGCTGCCAAAAATGCAGCGACTGACAAGCTGTTTTGTGCAATGAGCACCATTAATAGCAATAGCCGGAGTTGACCATCAATAGCATCACGTACGCGACAAAAAAACGAAAGATATTGTTATTAAGCGTTTCTGCCGGTGCGGGACACATGCGCGCGGCGGAGGCGTTAAAAGCCTGCGCGGCAGCATATCCCGGCACCGAGATTGTGCATTGGGATGCGATGGACTATGTTTCTGCCGGTTTCCGCGCTATCTACACAGATTTTTATCTTCATCTGGTAAATCGTCATCCAGCGGTGTGGGGTTACGTCTATCAAAAAAGCGACAGCGCACATCCCGACGCGACGATGCAAAAACTGCGAAGGATGATGGAACGCGTAAGCACTCGAAAATTGCGCGCAGCCGTCAACCTGTACGCGCCCGACGCGATTATTTGCACGCATTTTTTACCCGCTGAAATGCTCTCCAGAGAAATCAGCAGCCAGCGGCTCGCTTGTCCGGTATGGGTGCAGGTCACCGACTTTGATCTGCACAGTATGTGGCTGCAACCCCAGATGCAAGGCTATTTTGCGGCTAGCGAAGAGGTCGCCTTCCGCATGCGCGCCAAAGGTATTCCTGCCACTTCAGTGTATGTAACCGGCATTCCGGTGATGCCAGCGTTCTCGCAAACCCTGAAGCGAGTGGCGTGCGCGGCAGCCTTGGGGTTAGATGCACAACGCCCGATTATCCTCTTAATGTCCGGCGGTGCAGGGATTGGCGATCTGGATAAAACAGTACAAAGTTTGCTGAACATGAAGGATAACGGATTTGAGTGCGATTTTCAGCTGGTAGCGTTGGCCGGTAAAAATCTGGAGTTACAAAATAATTTGCAGCACATCGTGGCCCAACATCCGCATCGCCTGAAGGCACTCGGATTTTCTGATCAGGTGGAAAAGTTAATGGCTTGTGCCGATCTGGTGATCACCAAACCCGGCGGCCTGACCACTTCTGAGTGCCTGGCGATGGGCGTTCCGATGATCATCCATTCGCCGATACCGGGGCAAGAAGAACGCAATGCCGATTATTTGTTAGAGCAAGGCGCGGCACTAAAGGCAGTAGATCTGACCGCGCTCAATTATCGACTACAACTTTTGTTGCAAAACCCACATTTGCTTGCAGAGCTGCGCGAACGGTGCCTTGCCCTGGGCCGTCCGCGTGCTGGGCGAGAAGTTTTAAATGTTGTTTTTAACCATCTTGATGGATTGCGCGAGACTTTAACACCGCCCGCGATCCCGCCACTCGTTCAACGCTCCTATTTCCAGGTTCACTGACTTATGCAATTGACACAGTTTCGCCGTGTGATCGGCATGCTTGTATGGACCGCATTGTTAGCTTATTTTTTCGCCAACGTAGAAATTCAGATTGAAGGTGGCGCGGGATGGGCCGCCAATCTGCCGACCTGGCGCATAGAGCATCACTGGCTACTCGATATTTTCTGGGGAGGTCGCGCCATGACCGGCTACCACGCGTGGGTATTTCCGTTCATCGCCTTGGTGTTCCACTATCCAATCTGGTTCAACGGACGTTGGGACTGGAGGGCCGAAGGACGCATTCTGGCCTCGATCATGTTGTTCTGGATCGCAGAAGACTGGCTATGGTTTCTGGTGAACCCGGCATTTGGTCTGAGCCGCTTCAACCCGATTGACGTGCCGTGGCACAAACATTGGTTGGGGCCAGTGCCGATTGATTATTGGGTCTTTTCTTCGGTGGGGTTGGTATTGCTATGGTTGGCGGAACGTAAAAGCACCAAAAAACACAATAGAACCGGCTTGAACCAAGCCGCCCTATTTGAGCAACATCGATAATGCATTACCGAGTTTTAATGCGCCGTTGGTGCCGTGCGTCGCCAGAAACGCTTAAACCTCTCGATGATTCTGGACCACCGTTTTCAACATGGTTTGAAACAAATTCTCTATGAAATCAGGATCGACACCGGAATCAGCGGCTAACTTGCGCACTTTTACAATCTGTAAACGCTCCCGATCTGGATCTCTTGCTTCAAGACCGGTTTCTTTTTTTAACACCCCGACTTGCGCTGTCAGTCCAAAGCGCTGACCAAGCAGCGCGACCAACTGTGCATCGACAATATCGATTTGATCGCGTAACTGTAATAACTGCGGATTAATGACGGTATCTGACATGGAACCTCTCATATTTTTGGTGCAAAGTTGCGTCTTCATTTGTGGCCAAACAAGGCCACGCTGCAAAAATCAGACAACTTAGTTTAGCTTATCGCTGTCCACTAATTCTCGGATTATGCGGATTGTGTCGATATCTGCCTGTAAATAGGCGCTCCGACGAAACTCATCGACCATTTCCTCTTCTGCGCTGATAGCGGTCCCGCTCGATTCATCGGTATACGAAAAACGTACAAACAGTGCGTCCTGTTGAGGTTGCTCGATAGTCATGGTCAGACTTGATCCCAACAATTCCTCTTGCGGTGGGACCTGATAACGCACTTGCAATTGCGGTAAATACGTCACAATATCGCGGATGATGATTTTGCCGTAACGCAACTCTCGCGAGAGCGAATCGATCGATTTTTCCAGGATTTGGCATGCGTCCAGATGCGGAACGAATAACATCGGCTGTTCAGCGCGCAGGACTAGCCCGCGCCAAAGTTGTTCAGAGGTCAACGGCTTAATCAATGGATTAAGCGGATCATTAATTTCGATTAAATGCGCAAATTTCATAAAGACTCAATAGAAGTAACTGCCTGATGGCGATAACCGAATTCTCCCATACTATGCCCGCGCCCAGCAAAAGCGTAAAAGTAAGACAAAAAAATCAGCGCGTGTCTGCGCAACAGTTCGCGTCACCTTAGCGGCATTGATGGTCCAGACTGTTAAAATAGTCTGCTTTGCTTCTTTCTGGTTGCCGCATGTCGTCTACTCCCAATTTTGGTCTCAATGCCCCACAACGGGAAGCCGTCAAATACATGGACGGCCCATGCCTGGTGTTAGCGGGCGCTGGCTCGGGAAAGACGCGCGTCATCACCCAAAAAATCGCGCATCTGATCGAAGATTGCGGCTATGAACCACGCCATATTGCGGCGCTGACTTTTACCAACAAAGCCGCGACCGAGATGCAGGAGCGGATTGCCAAGTTGTTAAAAGAACCAAAGCAAGCCAAACACATCACCGTGAGTACATTCCACTCGCTAGGTGTGAAGATTTTGCGGCAAGAAGCGCGTGAGTTAGGGCTAAAAGACCGATTTTCGATCATGGATAGCGACGATTGCTTTTCAATTGTGCAAGATTTAGCGATCACCACAGACAAACAATTAATTCGCCGGATTCAGACCGCCATGTCTTTATGGAAAAACGGTTTGATTGATCCAGAGCAGGCGCTCAATCAAGCCGTCACAGAAGATGAAGCACAGGCAGCGCGTATTTATCTGAGCTATGTGGCAACACTGAAGGCTTATCAAGCTGTCGATTTTGACGATTTGATTCGATTCCCGGTCGAGTTATTTCGCACTAACGAAGTTGTACGTGACAAATGGCAGCGCCGTTTGCGTTATTTGCTGGTGGACGAATATCAGGACACCAACACGTGCCAGTACGAATTGGTGAAATTGTTGGTCACCGGCGTCGGCAAAAAACCGATGTTCACAGCGGTGGGCGATGACGATCAGGCAATCTATGCATGGCGCGGCGCGACCATTGAAAATCTGAAAACGTTGCAAGTCGACTTCCCTGATCTAAAAGTGATCAAGCTGGAACAAAATTACCGCTCTTCGACCAGAATTTTGCAAGCTGCCAACGCTGTCATTGGCAACAATCCGAAAATGTTTGAAAAATCGCTCTGGTCCGATCACGGTCTCGGTGATCCGATCAAAGTCATGGGGATGGAAGATGATGAGAAGGAAGCTGAGCAGATCGCCATCATGCTATCGGCGCATCGCTTTGAGCGCCGCGCCAAGTTTGCCGATTATGCGATTCTGTATCGCGGCAATCATCAAGCCCGCATTTTTGAAAAAGCCCTGCGGCGCGAGCGAATCCCTTATGTGATGTCGGGCGGTCAGAGTTTTTTTGACAAGGCCGAGATCAAAGACATCATTAGTTATTTACGCCTGATCGCCAATGAAGACGACGATCCCGCGTTTATCCGCGCCATCACAACGCCAAAACGTGGGGTTGGTCAGGCCACTCTGGAAATATTGGGAACGGTCGCCGGACAATGGCAATGCTCGTTGTTTGAGGCGGTTTTTAAAGGCGGTATTGACGCCAAACTCTCCGACCGGCAGCTCTACCCGCTACGTCAGTTCGGCAACTTTATCAATCAACTTGAGTCTCGGGCCAGCCGCATCGGCCCCGCTGGCAGCGGCGAAAATGCGGCGGCGATACTCGACGATATGATGAAGGAAATCAATTACGAGGGTTATCTGTACGATAGCTTCGATGATCGTCAGGCCCAAAGCAAATGGCAAAACGTTCTCGACTTTACAAACTGGCTCAAGGAAAAGGGGACGGGTGGTAAGGACGGCACCGGCGAAGAGAAGAATTTGCTGGAACTGACCCAAATGGTGGCGCTGATGTCGATGCTGGATGGCCGTGACGAGGAGCCTGACGCGGTGCGGATGTCGACTTTGCATGCGTCTAAGGGACTGGAATATCCGCATGTATTCCTGATCGGCGTGGAGGAAGGCATATTGCCGCATAAGGGCGATCCTGACGCACCGATTGAGGTCATCGCCGCGCGGATCGAAGAGGAACGTCGCCTGATGTATGTGGGTATCACCCGTGCGCAGCGCAGTCTACACGTCAGTTGGTGCAAAAAACGCAAGCGTGCCGGGGAAAGCGTGCATTGCGACATGTCGCGTTTTATTAAAGAAATGAAGCTGGACGAAGGCGATGCGGTCCCGACCGAAGACGAAGTCATTACGCCGCAAAACCGGTTGGCGAATTTGAAAGCATTATTGCAAAAGCCGCGCGTAGCATGAGATGATAGGTTCAGCCTGGCAACAACCGCTATCGAGAATCTATTGGTGACGACAGACACTGAAGATGCCCGTAAGCCGAGTAAATTTAGCAAACCATTGTCACCAAGATAACCAAGCAACATTTCAGGAAATAAGAGAAATCACTATGAGCCTCGACAACCTCAAAGAATCATTGCAAAAACTGCACGCAACGCTAGAAAGCGGCGCACCTGTCGATCCTGAAACTAAAGCGCTACTGCAAACATTGGACGCAGATATACAAAGGATATTGGCTAACAATACGAACGCGACACCGGATGTATCGACAGAGGAAGCTAGTAGCGACCTGGTCAACCAGGCACAAAAAATCTCAGCACGTTTGGCTGTCCGTCATCCACATCTGGAACCGGTATTCCGCGAGATCGCCGATATGCTCACAAAAATGGGCATTTAAATAACCTGGCAAACGGACGCATTAATTGCAGCATTTTTGCTGACGGTGTTGCTGCCATTGCGCCTGTATTTTTCCCCTCTTCCCTCATCCGCGCTGCCTACTTTGTAGCCAGTGTTACATGCAAAAGGGGAGTTACCAAACAAGACGCTTAGCGTGCTAAACGTCGATACGATGATATAGCGGCCGATTGAAGCGCCGCACGTATTTGCCATCATTTTCCTTGCGCCACCCTGCAGCGACAACAATGGGCAAACCCACCTTTGCGCCCTTTGTTGTTTTGCAGATTGGCGCATCACTTTTTTAACGGATTAAACAGATTATTATGTGGTTTAAAAATCTACAAATTTATCGTATTCCCGCGCCTTGGGCGATCTCATCCGATCAACTGGAAGCGTTTCTGTCGAAGCAGGCATTTGCTGAGTGCAGCAGTTTAGAAATGCAAAGTCAGGGTTGGATTTCACCACGCGACAACGGAATGTTGGTACACGTCGTCAATCGCCAGTTGATCCTTGCGCTCGGAACAGAAAAAAAACTTCTGCCAGCCACAGTCATCAACCAGGTCACCAAGGCACGTGCGGCAGAGATTGAAGAGCAACAAGGTTTTGCGCCTGGACGCAAACAACTGAAAGACCTAAAAGAACAGGTAACCGACGAACTGCTGCCGCGTGCATTTAGTATCCGTCGCACGACTTGGGTCTGGATTGATCCAGTCAATGGTTGGCTGGTAGTTGACGCATCGAGCCCGGCTAAAGCCGAAGAAGTGTTGAAGCTTTTGCTTGGTTCCGTCGATAAATTGCAGGTTTCAGGCTTGCGCACCGTCCATTCACCGCTCACCTCCATGACCGACTGGTTGGTCGCAGATGAAGCCCCAAGCGGCTTTACGGTCGATCAGGATACTGAATTGCGCGCTAACGGTGAAGGCAAGGCCACCGTGCGTTACGTGCGTCACACGCTGGAAGCTGAAGACGTAAGGCGTCATATCGCAGCGGGCAAACAATGTACCCGCCTAGCGATGACGTGGGCCGACCGAATTTCTTTCGTGTTGACCGAAGGGCTGGCTGTCAAGCGCATAGCGCCCCTTGACGTGATAAAAGAAGAAAACGACGTTTCCAGCATAAACGATGACGAACGCTTCGACTCAGATCTGACCCTGATGACCGGCGAGTTAAATAAACTTCTCAGTGACTTGGTGTTTTCTTTAGGCGGGGAACCGACTGCGTAAGCATCGGTGACGTCTAATGAGCAACTGACCAACAGCAGGAAAAGCCCATAAAACTAGGCAGCAGCGGCATCGATAGACCCCATATCGTCGATGCCGTAACCATTCTCCTGCAGGTCGCCGCTGGCGACAACACGGTTACGGCCTGCCGATTTAGCGGCATACATAGCGGTGTCAGCGCGCTGAAAAGCCGATGCAATGGTTTCCTCTGGGCGGAAGTCAGTCACGCCGATAGAGGCTGTGACGGCAATCCCCACACCAAATTGGTGCCAGTTAAATATCGCCGTCTGGTCACAAATGCGTTCTAGCGCTACTAATCCATCGGATAAGGTTGTGCCGGTCAGAACCAATACAAACTCGTCCCCGCCATAGCGAGCGAAATGATCGCTATGACGCATCTCATGGCGTACGATTTGCACGAAAGCTTTTAGAACTTCATCGCCAACGGGATGACCAAAACGGTCATTGACGGTTTTAAAACCATCCAGATCCAGTATGGCAATACAGAACGATGCGCCACCACGCTGAAAACGTTTTTGTTCCGAATCCAAAATTTCGCCAAGAGATCGCCGATTTTCGGTATTCGTCAATTCGTCACGTGTTGCTAACTCTTGCACACGCTGCATAGCTAATAACAAGGCACTGTTTTTTTTAGATAGACGCTTACCGAGACGCGTTAAATAATCAGCGATAAATACGCAGCGCCCTAGCGTCAGCGTAAAAGAGAGATAGACCAAAAACAGACTTTGCGAGGTACCCACAGGAAGACCTAGTCGGCTCCCTACCAGATAGAACGCAACCGCCAGTCCCAACGCTCCGATAATCCAGCTAAAGACGTAGCGTAAGGTAGAAAGAGTCGCAACACCAAAGACGTACACGGTAAAGAGGTTGATCAAAAACAGGTAACCAACTTCTGGCACCAAAATAACAAAACCGATTTGTCCAAAGGCGGCCACCATCAATTGTGCCAATGTCATGGTTGGATCTTTTAGCCTGCGGTTGTAGCCGCTCTTAATCAACAGGTAGAAGATGCCGTTAATCAACACAGCCATTGCGCCATACATCAAAATAAGAGGTGCAGCGAGCACATCAATGGCTGCAAAGGCAGAGAGCAACAGAGTATCCAGGACGTAGCTAAAGGTCACCCAGTAAAGCATACGGCAGGTGATTCTGTTAATTCGAATAAGTTGTTCGGGTTCCATTACCTGGCAATCGGTTACATACTTATGTTTGCTACGGTGAGTGCGATTTAAGCACAACTGCTATCAACGATTTATTACCGGCGAAGGCCTAAAGTGATAATAAAATAAGTATAGCAACCGACAATAGCGCGATGTTGCGATGCTGGCAAGCCAACTGAATGAAGTTTTGGGAATACATGAAAGATAGGTTTTCCCACATGAAACAACAGTGTTGAAACATGGAAATAATGTCTTGCTTGCACTATAAAAGTTGCCATAAAGCACTTCTATGCGCCCTAATGTTCGTTACACCGCGGGTAGCAATACGCGTCACAATAATAGTCACAATACGCCCGATCAAAACAAATTAATAGACGAAAAAAGACGCACTTAGGCGCGTCTTTTTTTTTGTTCTTGGGCGGACGAGAGCCTAACGACCAGGGCAGAGTCTTATAAACAAACGTTCTATTATTTTCAATGTCTAAATGTACTGTCGCTTGTACTGTCAAAAGTAAATCCTTAGCATTTACCGCCCTCCTGCCCCGGACACTTTATCGCCCTGGCAAGCAATTGCCACTACTTTGTACCAAAAAGATGCTTCACCACCTATCCTGCCCTCATCTATTTTCCGTCATTTAATGAATCACCCGGCGTTAAAAAGCCCGCCACGAAGGGAGAGCTTGGCTGATTAGTTAAATAACGCTAATTGACCTCGGCAAGACCGACAGTGCTGGCAGACATCTTCCATTTCCCAAAACGGAAGCGGATATATTGCCGAACACGGACAGATTTTGGATATTGACATGCAGCCATGGCAAATACCTCCTATAAGTTCGCTTGACCTTAATCGGCGGCCGATAGCCTACTATTCCGATGCTGTTGAAAGCAAAAACATGCAAGAGAAAATTGGGGGGCCGCCTCAATTTCCTTTTACTTAAACGCCAAAAGAATGTCCGTTCTTTAGGCGTTTTTCAATTCGCCACGCTTTTGTAACTGCTCACGTCGGCAAAGCGCGGCTCGATGTGAAACGCTAAATCAACTTGAATTTCCCATAGAGTTAACAGACTTTTTTCCTCAATGAGCGAGAGTGGCTTTAGAGGTAATCGGCAGTCAACGGGTGGGTACTTTAGGCATTTATGACAGTATGTATTTTGACAGTAGATTAGATACTGTCATAAAATCTGGCTGTCAATGGTCAACGATGGGCGCAACAGGCGACAAAAAACCCCTAAGTCTTTGAGCTCTTAGGGGTTTGTCGGCAAACTTGGCTAACGTTTGACATATAGTTGGCGGAGCGGACGGGACTCGAACCCGCGACCCCCGGCGTGACAGGCCGGTATTCTAACCAACTGAACTACCACTCCTTGTTTTTACTGCATCTTACCTAACGACTATTCGGCTAAGTGGTGGGTGCTGAGAGGCTCGAACTCCCGACCTACGCCTTGTAAGGGCGCCGCTCTACCAACTGAGCTAAGCACCCAAATGCTTATTCAGCCGAACTTCCGTGGCGTTTGTCACAACCCCAGAGAGGCCGAATTATACATGAGTTTTTTTATTCGTCTAGGGTTTCATGAAAAATTCTTAAAAGAACTTTAAACCGATCATGGCCGGCCGCATTAAACCTAGTCATCTGACGGGCTAGAGCGCTGAATTCCACTTAATTTCAATCCTAAAATCGAAAGAAACTATCACCCATCCAGACCAATGCAGCGGATACTCATTGCGCGACTAAATCACACCGTCACCTCGCACAAAGCAGCCACAACGGGAAAAATCTCAAATAACCAATCAGGTTAGTTGGAATACCCGGTATCCCGCCACGGTGACGCATAACGCTATTTGGTTGGTTATACTGTACGTTACCGCCCATTTATACTTCAGGATTGACTATCTCTACTTTATTTCGCCGTATCCTTCATGCCATACTTTTTGAAATAGGCGCACTCGTTATTCTGGTCCCGTTGATGTCATACGGACTTGGACTAGAACTGTTTCACTTCGGCGCGCTGGCATTGATCCTGGCACTTTGCGCAATGGCTTGCAATATGCTCTACAACCATGGATTTGAATGGTTTGAGACACGTTATGGCTGGGTCAGAACCATTGCCGTCAGAGTGGGTCATACACTTGGCTTTGAACTCTGCTTCATGGCTGTGGCCTTACCCATTACCGCCTGGTGGATGAGTATCAGCGTGGTTCAGGCATTTATGCTGGATCTGGTGTTTTCGGTATTTTTTATGGTGTATGCCTTTTGCTTTAACTGGCTCTACGACATCGCGCGTCGTCGCCTGAAGATGCGAACTGAGTAAATCATTGCCACCCGTTGGCGCTAACAAATTGCTAACAAAGTGCTGACAAAGTGCTAATATTTAGGTGTGATCTTTTGTTCGAATAGTTCGATCCCGAGGTGACCTATGAAACGCAAGGCGTCGACTGTTACCATGTGCCTCATGGCACTTATCTCGATAAGCCTCGCCGGTTGCGTCAGTGGACTAATAGATCGACTTAGCAATAACTCGCCGACTATCCCGGCGAATGCTGCCACACCCACGAATACAACGACGATAGATGGTTATAAACGCAATCTTGCCCAACGTATTGTTGCGGTCAACTCCACCAAAGTGTATATCGGTCGGCCGCAAGCGTTGTTGAGGGCGGTAATCGTATTGAAGTTTTATATCGATGCTGATGGCCAGTTATTACGCACGCAAATTATGCGCACTAACAAAGACCGTGCCGCCGAAGCGGTCGCCATGCTCTCGGTAAAAAACGCAGCACCTTTTCCGAAGCCTGATAGGGACTTATTACGCAAGGGCGAGATAGAAATTTCCGAAAGCTGGCTATTTAACACTGATGGCCGCTTTCAATTGCGCTCCATAGCCGATGCGCAAATGGACGAATAAATACAAATGCAATCAAAATAGGCGACGTTAAGACTTTATCTGACGTAACGAGGGGACACAATGGTGGTGGCTTGCGTCTCCTCTGCATCTCGCCTACCATCAGACCTTATAGCAAAACTTCCTAAGCGTATTCGCAGAATGATGTCGGTACGTTTTGTCTTAGCAAGTTCATTCGCTTATTTAAAGAGAAATCATCATGGAAGTTAAACCACCAATAACCCTCTCTAGTTTCGATATGGAGCGGATTGAGCAATTGCTGGAATCGCAGACCTATCGCAATGTTGCGGCAGTGGAGTTGTTAAATGAGACACTGCGCCGCGCACGAGTAGTCAACCCTGAAGATATTCCGGCAGACGTCGTCACGATGAATTCTGCTGTGCGTTTTATAGACGATAAGACCCAAACAGAACACGTCTTAACATTAGTGTATCCGCACCAGGCAAAATCGCTCGACGCCGTGTCTATTCTGGCACCAGTTGGCGGTGCCTTACTCGGCTTATCAGTCGGTCAATCGATTGCCTGGCAGGGTCCGGTCGGACGTGAATGTCAGTTGCGTGTATTAGAAGTCACTTATCAGCCGGAAGCCAACGGCGAATTTCACCTTTAACATTGTTTTTGAGTATTATTGGCACGTCCATTATCATTATGGCTGCGTGTTTTTCGACGCCAAAAACGTTTCTATCTCATCAATTTCTTACCTCACAATTGTAATAGGCCATCATGTCAACCGCAGATTATCAGCGCCCATCCAAGCTTTACCGGTATTCCGAACGACAGTGGCTCGAACGGGCTTTGACGCTCGGAGAATTCCGTCTGCGTCCTCCTGTGGAAAGTTTGCAAATAAATCATTTGCATAATCCATCCCGCGCCTCGCCGCAACTGCTCACTCTCAGCTTGAGTTGCGCCGCGGATGATGCGCTATATAACGAGTTTGCCAATAGCGACTGTTGTCTGGTGATCAATGATCCCGAAGAATTTGGAGAACGCATCCATCGCGCAGCGCAACGCCTGTTGCCGAGTTGGACCGGCATCGACGGTGCGATTTCTTACGGCAAACCTAATCCATTGGGCGCTGCCTTCACAAAAAATCAGGGGAACGCCATACAAAAGGAATGGCTATTTGCCTGGCGGCCGACCCAACCAACGATGTCGCTGCGCCCTATCATCATACAAATTGGGAATATTGAAACCATTGCTGAACTAAGATCCAAAACAAATTAGTAACCACTTACTTACCGGCGGCACTTGATTCATACGATCCCTGCGCTTCAGTGATGATTAAAAACGAAGGTCACATAACTTGATTAATATCGCCGGTGGCAAAGCCATGGAGGGTGCGTCATCCCCGCTCATGTCGTCATGAATTTTCGCTTGATCACATACGTGAGTACAAAAACGGGAATTTCTGGATTATTGTTGATGAACTTTGGCATATCAGATTTTGATTAACATTCCATCTGAACGCATTTTATTGCCTCGCATTCAATTTTCCAGCGGCATTAAAATAATTACTCGAATGGAATATCAATTAATTCGATGTTGCTAAATATATATTGCAACCAATTGCCTTCGTGTCACTCCAATCTGGCATTAGAAGTGATTTAAAAAACAAGAACATTAACCGCGATAGGCAGATTTTCAGGATGCTATTCGTTATACTAGTATTTTATTGGCAAGGAGCCAACGATGTATAAATCGAGCTTTAAGACCACACGCGGCGATATCAGATCATTGGTAAAAGACGCGCAGGACCTGTTTCATGAGGCAGCAGCCAGCACTGGCGATAAAGCGGAGGTGCTACGCAATAAGGGACTGGAACTGCTCGATACAGCGGTAGCAAAAGCCCAGGATGTACAGACCGCAGCCCTCGAAACCGGCAAAGAAATTGCGGCCTCCACAGACGACTATGTCCATGAAAACCCTTGGGGTGCGGTCGTGGTATCGGCTACCATTGGCCTGCTCCTTGGGCTTATTATTTCCCGTAAATAACCGCAACTTAACCATCAGGCGAGCATGGACAACGCAACATCCAAGCATTCCAATACCAAACAATCAGCGCCCCATCAACCAGGGCTCATGTCTGGTATGGTTGGCATCGCCAAAAACATGTTCGCGCTAATTATCAGCCGGATTGAACTTGCCGCACTGGAGTTCACCGAAATTGGCTCGCATATCGTCAAATTGCTCCTGGTTTTCTCTCTGGGCATCCTGGCGTTATTGTTTGCGTTGGCATTTTGGAGCGGCCTTGTCGTAGTGCTTGCTTGGGACGCATTGGGCTGGAAAATACTTCTGATTTTGGCCGCGCTATTTAGTATCGTCGCCATCGCCATGGGCCTCTACGTGCGCACCATTTTGCGCCAGGGCCGTATCGGCCTACCGCAAACCATGCACGAACTTCGGCAGGATCGGGATGCGCTACTTTGACGCTATACTCTCACAAGAAGGTCAGATATGAATTCTGAATCTCACGCCGATAGAAAGCGCTCTTTAGCGCAACGCAAACTGCAATTGTTACGAGAAGGCGGCGCATACCGTGACGAAATTTTGCGCTGTCGGGATGGCGTCAGATTAAATATGTCGGGCGGGGCGCTAAGCAAAGGTCTGTTAGGTCGGATTGCCGGAACGGCTTACGCAATGATGACAAAACAACCAAGCCTTTTCTCCCTCTCTCGTTTGCAATCATTGGCGCCGATATTGGTGACCGGTGTATCCATCTTATCAAAGCGTCCGATCCGTAAATCCCTATTTGTGGGCGGCATCCTGATCGCAGCCGCAAGCACCGCTGCTTACTTGAGTAATCGCGATAAAAAAGTAGCCGATAACGAATAGTCGGAAACTCAGCAAGACTATGCTGATGTATCATTTAGGAAACATCGCTTAATTAATGAGGGAAAAATGAATAAATTCAAGCTCGGCGCAGCAGCATTAGCAGTCACCCTGGCGACTGCAGGATGCGCAAACATGTCAGATACGGAGCGCGGCACGGCAACCGGCGCAGGTGTTGGTGCAGGTATCGGCGCACTACTCGGTGCCGTAACCGGCCCGGGCGGCGGTGGGCGCGCACTCGGCGGAGCAGCCATCGGCGGTGCTATCGGCGCGGTTGCTGGCAATATCTGGTCAAACAAGATGGAAAAGCAGAAACAGGCAATGCAACAAGCCACCCAAGGTACCGGCGTGCAAGTCAGCCAGACTGCGGATAACCGCTTGAAACTGGCAATACCTAGTGATGTTTCGTTCGCGACCGGCCGTGCCGATATCACGCCTAACTTCCGACCTATTCTGGAACGATTTGCGACGACGTTGGCCGACAATACTGCCACCACGGTCACCATCATCGGCCATACCGACAATACCGGCAGTGATGCAATCAATGATCCTCTGTCGTTACAACGTGCAGCAAGTACGCGCAACTATTTGACAGCACGCGGTATCTCACCAAATCGTTTTGGCATCGAAGGCCGAGGCTCGCATGAGCCAGTAGCGTCCAACGACACCAGCTTCAATCGCGCACAAAATCGCCGCGTTGAAATTTACGTCGCAGAACCACAACAAACTCAGCAACGCTAGTAGCTGAGTTAAAAGTAACCGGTGAATACGATTAAAGCCGGTTGCGATTGCCCAACAAAAAGCCGACTCAATGAGTCGGCTTTTTAATGCGTTCGTAATTTAACTCACTGCACGTGAGTTAAATTTTACTTTGCAGAAGCAGAAGCAGCAACCGGAGCAGCAACAGCGCTCGCGGAAGCCGAGCCAGACGCAGCCGCGGCAGCAGGCGCTGGAACAACTGGGTCTTTAAACTTTCCACCCGATGCATTCACCATGAAGACTACTGCGCGGGCGACTTCAACATCATCAAGATCAGGGTTACCACCTTTGGCTGGCATCGCACGCAAACCGTTAATCGCATAACCAATCACTTTGTCCTCGCCATCCGCAAGGCGCGGTCCCCATGCACTTACATCGCCAAATTTAGGCGCGCCAGCGGCACCGCTACCATGGCAAGCGACGCAAGTCGACTTGTACACTTCTTCACCAGTCAAAAATATCCGTGGTGCATTAACGTCTTTAAAAGTAAAACCTTCATCCGCGACTGGCTTCAATCGGGTTGCTATCGCTTCCGGAGTCTGTCCCTCAGATCCAGCCCCCGTTTTTTGCGCATTGGTGACGAACTCCACCAATAGCACGATACAAATAATAGGGACTAAAAAGCCTGCCAGAATAGCGATAATCAACTGTTTTGGCGTCTTGATTGCAGATTGTTCTTCGTTGTGTGCGTCGCTCATGTTTCCCTCAGTACAATTTTCAAAAACCGGTGGGCAAATACAGACGCGCGTAAAAAAAGACAGAACAACGCACGGTCTCTCGCCAAACCCTTGATTATAGTCGTAATAATCACAATTTGGGACGATAAAGCAACGTAATTCATGGACGAACACACCGAAAAACGGTATCCTTCGTACCTCTCATATGCGGCTGTAGCTCAGTGGATAGAGTATTGGCCTCCGAAGCCAAGGGTCGCTGGTTCGATTCCAGCCAGCCGCACCAATGAAAAGTATAAATATCAAAGAGTTACGCGCTTGGTGCCCGTGGCTCTTTTTTGTTTTCTACGGCCGACATCGCTTCGTGTAACCGCTGCGTAACCCCTCTCGATAAATACGAATGCAATGGCTTGATATCTATACAGCGTTTAATTTAATTAACGAAATTTTAAGTGCAGTATTTTATGCAAGACCGTTTCTCATCACGAATTTCGGAATGCCAAGTCGGGCAAATTAAGGCAACATAACGGGATGAACCGGGAATCTAAGGTGGACTGACGTGGCATCCCTATTCACCGCCTAAAAAGGTACAGCAAGCTGATGCCAGGTTCTTAAAAGTATCCTCGGCGTCACTGCCAGAGGAACAATTTTCACCCTGCCATCCATAGCCTGAATAACTAAACCGCGCTTGCCATTAGGTTGGGTTACGATTACCGGCGACGATATTGAAGCTGGCACGCGAATCGACATCTGATGCGGTGGCAAGGTTGGAAATGGCGCTTTTGACGGCGTGCTACCGGTCGTGAAATCTATTAACATAAGCTCTGAAGAAGGCGCATTATCCAAACCGGTATGGACGCCGGGTGTCATTGTCATAATAACCAACATGCCATTCAGTATTTGTAATTTTCCAACCACGCGCTCACCCCGATCCGGGAGTTCAACATACCATCCGCGCTGATTACGCCAGTTAATAGCATTTTTGCTGATCGTCCGACCGCCCTCAATACGGGAGAGCGTTTGTTGCTGCAACTGATAGGCGCCATCAATGGTCGTCACGCCATCAGGCTTCTCCCATAAGGCATAAACTGCCTGAACCTGGGTATCCGCAGGATCGCTTATCTCGAATAACTTCCCGGTCCCAAACATAATCATGCGTCCACCATTGGGATGACGTGCCATCACCGGCTGTTGAACAATCGGCTGAGGCTTTCCCTGGCGATCATGCGCGACATACAATGGCCGACGTTGATAACCGACAGTCCACGCATGCGGATCGGTGCTTTCCAAATCGAATTTCCACACATTGCCGCGTAAATCACCGGCATAGGCGGCGATAACTTCTCTGTGAGCGTTAAAGAGCAGGGCTGGCGTTGACAACCCGTTTGGTGCGGTTTTCCCCCCGTGTTCGGTATGAATTTTTTTTATCAGCGAGCCATCGGCGACATTCACCAGATAGAGCGTCGCTTTATTATTTTTGCTGTCGTAGCCGTTTCCGTATAAAGCCGCCCACTGCCCGTTACGTAACCGCACGACTGCGGCCTCACCAAACACATGCCCCATATCGTTATCGATCACACCGCCGCGCAATGTATCTGATCGCTCCCACATCACGCTCTTAGCACTCAAAGCATCGGGCGAGCTAACGTCGAGCGCAAAAACGCTTTTAGCACCCGCGCCAGTTGAGCCAAGGACGATTGTTTTCCACATCGGAGTTGATGCGCTTCCTCGTTGTAGATAAGCGTCGCCTTCCGTCAACTTGCCATCGACAAAATAGTGATGTTTGTGTTTATAATTTGGATCGCTGAGTAAGTGCAAATGTGGAAACACTGCATGGGGAATATACGCAAATCGCTCCGCACCGGTTGTGGCCTCGAATGCGTGCAACATACCGTCATTTGCACCGACATACAACATCGCCGTGCGCGCACTTTTTGCCCTTTCGTAATCCTGATAGATGCTTCCGCCGCCGTGAATATCCGCCAAAGCCGTATAACCCAAATGCGTGTTCTTAACATAAATCGGCAGCGAATTAACGATATCGCCTAACCTGCTTTTACGACTCCTGAAATGACCGATCTGATGCGACGCTTCTAAGGCTGGATCGCCCCGCACATAGGCCAACATTTCGATCGATCCTATCGTCGTTTTTTGTTGTTCCGTTAATCCGGACCATTGAAAGTCAGTAGCGCTGTTAGTCTCTGGATTCCAAGTCGCGATATTGCGCACTTTCCAGCCAGGAATGTGTTTCTCTGCATCCCATAAACGTGCTCCAACGCTACCATCGGCCTTGGCGTGATAGGCTTTTAACTGACCACTCCAATCATCGGCAGTAAAACTTGCGCGATACACAATCGATGCGTTATCGAGCAATGGATTGTTATAAATCAGACCAGAAGATCCTGCGGAAGTAAAAAATGGTAACTGAGATATACGACCGAAAGCAGGAGTAAAAATCGTGAGTCCGATCAATACAATCCCTGCTCTATAGATTATTTTTCTCAACATATTTTTTCCGCTCATGGCATTCTCCAGGTTCCAAATCTATAGTGATCACAGTCGTAAATAACTTTGCAACAATACCGTCACATTAGTGGTGACGCCGACACCACGTGCAGTAATGCGATAAGCCTTTAGGGGATCGGCAGGATTCAAGCCAAATTCGTAGTCACCGGTAAGCGCCATTTTTTCAATCATGCAACGGGGCGGCTTGACGAGGCCAACACTACTAACAATATGAGACGGAAGGCCGATAGAAATTACGTCACTACGCCAGTTTTCCGACAACTCCCAATGGTTTTTCCCTTGACTAATGCCGTCGGCAATAGGACCTTGCGGTAACTGAGGTGGAAACACCGCATGCGATATCGACAGTTCTTGGGCTAATTTTTCGCAATAGCGGAGCATTTGTTCCGCGGCTTCAAAAGCAAGTTGCTGACTCCGCAAATTTCCAGCCATTTTCTCTTCCAGAGTGACGTTACGAATTGCAGCAACACCAATAATCGTCATCACCAAAAGAAAAATCAGCGTTACCGGTAGTGCAATACCACGTGACTGGATGATCAGTTTTTTTATCGTCCAGATTACTGGCACGTTTGCTTTCATCATCAATGCACTATTCACTTTCACGGAACGAATATCGTCGTAAAACAGCGCACATCTTGATCGGTTGCAGCATTCAATGCAGCGGTTCGGCATTGTGTTTTATTGAGCACGCTTTCGCTGTCATTTGCCTCGCTTTCCGTACGGTTGCCTGGCTCTCTGAAATACACGCTAACGGCGAAACCCTTGGCCACGGAACCAGATATTTCACCCCAACCGCCAGCCATAGCATTCGCAAGCGCCGTGCGCCATTCGTAAATATCAAGAGCCGCAATTTCCGCATGCGTACAAGAAGAGGAAATAGCGCAGCCAGGCGCTTGCGGCACATCGCCGTTAGCGGGTGGATAGTTTTGTAAAGCCGGACTGTAATAACCTGCACGCGCACCCTGGATATTGGCGCGCACACGCTCAGCGAGATTGTGGCTATACGTGGCGGCTATCGCACGGTAATGGGCAACTTTTTGATATCGCAGCGCGGCCATTTGTAAGCCAGCCAGACCCATTAAAGAGAAGGCGGTAATCACGATAGCGATCAACACTTCAATAAGACCAGCGCCACCCGGATGATGTAATTTCACTGCGGCCAACAACTAGCCAAAGCCTTTCCGCTCAATGCTCCCACGCAGCATATGAGCGGCTTGGCAACACCCAAAGTCTGACAAAAAAACATCAACCCAGCGCAAATAACCATTATTTAATCTCATAGAATCAATGGCTGGAAATTATAGTCATCACGGACTGACTCAACAATAGGGAAAATACCTAAATCGTGCGAGTGAGGGCGGTATATATACTCACTTTGGATACACAATACAGCCTTGTAAACTGAAACCAAAGTGAAAAGCATTATTAGACTCTCTCAAAAAATTAATTTGCACTAAAGGTAACGCATCGAACCATTTTTCGGGCGAACTTTCTCTCATCAACTTTGTGGTCTCGCATATGACAGGTTTATGCGCTAAACCATCCAGGCGCTAACAATTTATCGCCGACATTTATGCGATATCCACAACGTATTATTTTGAAAATATAACCTCTTTTTTTACACGAATTAATAGCTTCACTCATTCCTTATCTGGAGATCGATGCATGAAAAAAATTAAAATATTTCCGCTGATTTTTACCGTTTTATTACTGTCCGTTTTGGGAGGATGTGCTACCGAAAGTTCGACGGCTGTTCCTGTTCAACAGGTAGAAACTGCTGGCAAACCGTATGTTGGTCAGCGCACCCAAATTGCGGTCGGAAAATTTGATAACCGTTCTAGTTATATGCGCGGCATTTTTTCTGATGGTGTTGATCGTCTTGGTGGTCAGGCAAAGACCATTTTGATCACGCATCTTCAGCAAACTAACCGATTTAATGTCCTTGATCGCGATAATCTGCAAGAAATTCAGCAGGAAGCAGCGATCAAAAAACAAGCTCAACACCTCAAAGGCGCAGATTTTGTCATTACTGGCGATGTCACCGAATTTGGGCGGAAAGAAGTCGGCGACCAACAGCTTTTTGGCATTCTTGGACGTGGAAAGATTCAAACAGCTTATGCCAAGGTCAACCTGAATATTGTCAACATTAAGACCTCCGAAGTCGTATTTTCTACGCAAGGGGCGGGAGAATACAATCTTTCCAACCGTGAAATCATCGGCTTTGGCGGCACTGCTAGCTACGACTCAACGTTAAACGGAAAAGTACTCGATTTAGCGATGCGCGAAGCGATCAATAAACTCGTCTCAGCCATCGATTCTGGCACATGGCAACCGACATTAAAAAATAACTAGAGCCTGATTAAAAACATGAAAAAATTATTTAGTAAACGATCAGTTTTGCCGATTGTGTTCTTGGGCTGCGTCTTGCTAAGTGGATGCAACACCGCACCAAAGACGCTTTATCAGTGGGAAGGCTACCAGCCCCAAGTATACGAGCACTTTAAAGGCGAACAGGGCGCAGAACAACAAATCAGCATTCTAGAACAAGATCTGCAGAAAATTCGCGCGACAGACGGCATGACTCCACCCGGCTATCACGCGCATCTGGGTATGTTGTATGCAGAGATCGGAAAAAACGATCAGATGGCGCAGGAATTTGAGACAGAAAAAACACTGTTTCCTGAGTCTGCAACCTACATAGATTTTCTATTAAAAAATTCAAAAAAATAAGGAAATACCTATGTTAAAAAAGATCCGAAATGGATTTGTATGTTTGTCGGTAATGCTTTTGGCTACCGGGTGTGTTGCACCCGTCAAGCAAATTGATCTGACTGCATTCAAGCAAAGTCGTCCCAAAACAATTTTGGTATTGCCACCTCTGAATGACTCGCCGGATGTAAAAGCGACATACAGCATGCTGTCGCAATTAACTTATCCGTTAAGTGAGGCTGGTTACTACGTACTGCCCGTGGCTTTGGTAGATGAAACGCTTAAGCAAAATGGCCTGACAAGCGCCAGAGATATGCATGATATTGCACCTGCCAAGCTCCAAAAAATCTTTGGTGCAGATGCGGCCTTGTATGTAAATGTAAAAAAGTACGGCGCAATTTATACCGTGCTTAACAGTGCTGTGGTCGTAACGGCCGAAGCGAGGCTAGTCGACTTAAGAACTGGGGATGTCTTATGGAATGGTTCAGCGACGGCATCAAGTAATGAAGAAGGTAACAACGCCAGTGGTGGATTGATCGGTATGTTAGTGACTGCAGCTATCACGCAGATTGCCAATAACATTACAGATAAAGGTTTCTCGGTGGCTGGTGTCACCAGTCAACGATTGCTCTCCACCAACAAGCCTAATGGTTTATTGTATGGTCCGCACTCACCTAAATACGGAACTGATTGATCTAACGAAAAAAGGGGCATGCCCCTTTTTTTTCCACCATGCGTCTAGTTTTAGGTAATCCTTGATCTGTCAGCGCTGTAGGCATCCTAAGTCTTAGCCGCTACTTTTTTTTACGCGTCCACAATGAGGTTTGTGTTGAGCCCATTCATAATGGCGCTGGTGGGGTTGACATTTACGCAGCCGTCAACGCGATGCCGGGGTCAGTCGAAATTGTTGGGTGCTTGCGATACCGTTTCCATCAAGACTTTGTATTGTTCTTGGTTGATGGGGTAGTTGTGCATCCGATAAATTTTGGCTAATGTACCCACTGTGATCACTTCTATTTCCCCTGCTTATTTAACAAGCAGGGCATTTAATCACATGGGTCAGTTTTAGGCGATCGTCAACAAGCAGCTGGCGTAGGATTGGAAGGCTTGGCTGCGGGCGTTTGTAAATATGCGGGATAGTAGGATTGCTAAACCTACTCTTTTTGCAAATAAAAATGTTGATTATTGCAAAGTAATTTTTGAATGTGTATGCATGTTAAGAGCTGCTTGATTAATCACAGTCTCTAACGTCATCAGTAGTTATTGGCCTCGCTAAAACGGTATCTTTATCAACGATTAAACGACTTAATTCAAACTGACATGATCCGCTTGATGGGAAAATCAATTCATAGTCTGCATTTACCCTTGGAGTGAAACCTACCTTTGCCATGCAGCCTTGATAGTATCTCGTGTAACTTGTTGTTCCGGTTGACATAGTACTAGCGCCAGCAGGCATTAGAAACGTAAATATTACAGGTCTATTTGCAGACAAGTACGCCTCCGCCGCTACAAATCCTTTTTTTTCTGAAAATGTAGTGGTTGGTATTCCTATTTTTTGACCGTTTAAATTTTTCTCAAATCCGAAAAGATAACTACTCGCAATATGTCCACCACCTGATAAGTTTTTAGGTAAACATTGGCTATTCGGATAGCCAGTCGACCCTCGATAATCGTTGAATACTTTTGGAATGATGACACGGATTCTAGCGCGCTCGCCATCTTTTGGCTCAGGAAATGTAACATTATTTTTTATGGCAGCACACCCCAAAAGCATAAGTGGGATGTTAAGAACTAAAAGAATTTTTTTCATAGAATTTTTCGTCATTTTTTTACTTGAAATCAAAACGTACATCTTTGACGATTTGGTATTTTCCCCAGTTAAAATTGCAAACCCGTGCAACTTCAACTTGATCTTTACTAACTGGTACGCATCCTCCTGATATCTCCACACTTTTCTCTCCCTGCTTTGAGAGAGGGAATTCAATTGTTAGGCCATCTGGAATCGTATGTTTTAACTTCACGTTTTCGACAAAATCATCAACTAAAGAAAAAATGATCACCTTGTCTGCTTTCAACGTGTAAACATCATGCTTAAAAATGTCTCCTGGCGTTAAGCACATTTGAATTTCAGTGTTTTCAATTTTTGTTTGCCTACAATCAGGCGTGGCGGCGTAAACAGCGCTTGATAACGTGAAGGTAATCGTTAAAAAAATTAGGTGTTTTCCCATGGGGCGTTCTTTCTAAGTAAAAATAATTCGGTTTCTCAACTGAGCAATATTAAAATTTCTTAAGAAAAATATACAAAAATCGAAATAAAATCCAATGCAATACCCGACCGTCGAGGTAATTTCTTATGCAGTTCATCACTGAGATTTTAGCCTGCCAAGCCATTGCCCTTTTTTCTTGTTAGTCTCGAACCCATAGTCACTGAAAGTTACCGCAGCTCTCAGTGAACAGCGCAATCCGCTCTGCGATAGTCATGATTTATTCCTACCGGCCCCAATCAATGGAAATGGAGAGGCAAGGTTATAGAATGCTCGGGGAGCGAAAATCTCTTAAAAAAAATGTCGCTATTTTAGCGAATTCATAATACTTATTTATGAAAATTATAGCTATTACAGTGCAATTTACCAATAGGTAAAAGACCTAAAAAATTATGCTTAAAACCGCATATTTTTCTAGAAAAAATATTGAATTTTTGTGCAGCCCGGAGACGCCGCGGTGATGTTTGCTTTAACTGGTATCGCGATTGACGCTGACGCTGACACCGAAGCCGCTGCAGCTTCTGTTTTGGGAATCGGCTCTAGTGATTTGACATTAAGGGACGTGGCGTGTCCGACGGTGATGGGTTAATCTACCGTCAAGGAATTATTAAACCGGCCTGCGATCTACAAAAATTGAAAGGGTTAGCAGCCCCTTTGTTAAGGAGTGCATAAAAGCGTATAAATCGACAGTATATTTTCCATTACTGTTCGCGGCTAGTTGCTTGGCAAGCGTTTTTTCATCAGGATGCAACTGCCGGTTATTAGCGACTATTTTTGTGTGTCATCTTCTTTATAGCTATTTTTTACTTTTTTATAGTTGTTATCAAAGGGCTTAATTTTTAACATTGCAGAACGGCTCGAAATACCACCCATAGCTCCAATTACAAGTCCAATACAAGACACTATCGATGTCGGATCAAATGCAAGACCTATAAAAATAAGGGCGACACCCGCCACACAAAGAACTCCTCGAATGAGGGGAGTAAAATTTCCGTCTTTTATAAATATGTTCATTTTGTATGATTGACTTCGATTTAGTTATTGCATTTGTGGGGAGTTTTTAGTTGCCTCTGCTGTTTCATTAATAACAGGTGCAAAAAGAGGAAACCTTTCTGACAAGAAGAAATTACCAATATCAATTCCACTAACGGATAAATAATTCCTAGGGTTCGGCTTTAACAATTGCTCCATTCCACCGGCTCTCAATCCTAGCAAGGTTGCCATAAGTGCGGCACTTTCAGCAACTAGAGTATGCGGCCCAGGTATAACACCAGCGGCAGCAGCCCCAAATCGTCCTGCTTGCGTAGCAAAGAATCCCGCAACATCTGCCATCTGATCTCTGGTCGGCAGCGGAGGATTTACCCTCACCACCGAACATTGCGCTCCGACACAATGTGCCTTTGCAATGGATTAAATATCCCCGACGAATTGTTCATGTTAAACGCCATATTTTCTGTCGGAGACCACCCCTAATTACCACCGGAATTTTGTGCAATGTATGTCATCAAATCCCGAGAAATATTGGAAGGAATCTGCTGTACTAATTGTTGCTTGCCATCTTTCCACCACCGACCATTTCGCACCATCATCGTAGACCGTCCCCGTATCGCCATTCACATCGACAATTGCGCCTGCATCGACGCCTTCTCCCAATGCCTTGTTGTTTGCCGAACGCATGGCATCTTCAACTTGCTCAACCGTGTATTTTCCATCGCTGTTCGCGGCCAGTCGCTTGGCAAGTGTTTTTTCATCAGGATGCAACTGCCGGTTATTCGCTATAAAAAATTAGATCATTTTGCATCCTCTTTTTCGTAACTGTCTTTCGCTTTTTTATAGCTGTTGTCAAATGGTTTTAAACCAAGTGTTTTTGCCCGACTACCATATCCTCCCATCGCCATGATCGCTAATCCTACAGAAGCTCCAATAATACGAATGTTTTGATTCTTTAATAAGCATAAAGAGGCTGTTATTATAAAAAATCCAATCAATAGAAGGATAGATACTGCTATACCCGTCAGGTTACCGTTACGTATTACATAAAATAAAAATTTTCTCATTCCTTGTTATCTCCATTTATCCAGTCCTTGGATTGCTCTGAAAACCGATTATTTTTTATATTCTCTAAAAATTCATTTGTAATAGGAGAGGTTAGACGTCCGCCCGATAATTTATCCGTAGCAAGACCAATTGCGCCAGTTATTCCGTCAATAAATACTTGTCCCACGTTCGGCCTCAATACCTGTTCAAACGCCGCCGCCCCAAATCCAGCAATAGTCGCCGTCCACGCCATCCCAAACTGAATGGCCGCTGCACCCTATGCTGCCGCATTCGGTTGCGATGCCAGAAAAGTCCCATAGGCTGTTGCCGCTGCTGCAAATCGGCCAGCCTGTGTAGATATATCGCTGGCTAAATCTGCACCTTGATTACGTTGTGCATCCCGCTCCGCCTGCGTTCTCGGAGGCGCAATTCCAGCAGCACAATCGGCGGCAGCTGCGCCGCAATGTGCTGTAGGGATTGGCAGTATATTTCTCGTCACTGGCGCTGTGTATTCACTATTGCCAGCATACGTGATCAAACTCGGTACAACATTATTATTGGTATTGCCTACAATATAGGCACGTAATGCCGCATCGTCCGGTGCAATTTGTTGCGTAAAGATGGGTTCTCCCTCTGCGGTTGTTCCAACTCTCATCCATGTGCCGTCGCCCAGATTTGTACCAATGATCGTATCTGGACTAGCTCCTTCCGTCTGACCATCTTTTGTCATCGACATGCCCCGCATTTGCTCTTCAACTTGCTCAACCGTGTATTTTCCATCGCTGTTCGCGGCCAGTCGCTTGGCAAGTGTTTTTTCATCAGGATGCAGGGAGCGGTTGTTAGTATCGGCATTCTTCCCAATCATGCCGCCAGCGCCAGCACTCTCCTTACCACCTCCCGCCAATGCCCCAGAAGCAGCACCGATCAAGGTCGCTCCCAGTCCCATCATATCGTTATAAGCCTGCAATCCTGCTTCGGTACTGGTGTCATAACCATTGTTCAGCAGATAGTCACTGATGATCGGTGACATCTTTTCCACCACCATGCCTGCGATCATGCCACCCGCGATACTGGTGTCGCCGAGCTTGGCCTGGATTAATCCCACGATGCCGTGCATGGCGATCTTTTGTGGGGAGCCTTCTGCAAATTTGAAACTCTTTGCGATGTCGCCGACCATGCCATTTAACGCCGCGCCAGCGAGGTCGGCGGCGCGTTGATTCTCTTGCGCCTTCTTTTGTTGTGCTTGCAGTTCTTGCGCCTGTTGCAGGGTGAGTGTATTGGCGAGGGTTGCATTGGCGGTGCTGGCGTCGCGCTCGGTGAGGGTGTCGGCATTTGCCTGACTCTGCGCGTCGGTCTCTGCATCACCCGTGCCGGTGATCGTTACCGTGGCGGGGCTGATGACACTCTTCGTCTGGCTGGTTTCATCGTTGTCTTTCGGCATGCCTGCGCCACCGTTGAGGTTGCCGAGGACGTTGGCTGCAATATTACTCATCAGGCCGCCGCTGGAGAAGCCTGCACTGAGGCTATCGGAGGCGGTGTGTTGCTGGTTGATCAGATCGCGGCTGGTCAGGCTGGCTGTGTGCAGTGTGTTTTTATCAGTTTCTGCGGTGCTGGTGATTGCACCGCCCTGTAGATCAGTATTGCCTTTGACGTTGATGTCAAAGCCACCGCTGCCAGCGGCGATTCCGCTTTGCCCGACCGCACTGTGATAGTTGTGTTCAACGGTCTGTTTGGCGTAGTTGACACTGCCGGTGGACACGCCGGCACAAATCGGTGGAATGCAGAGGCTGACGCTGAAGCCGCCGTTTTCCTGTTTGCTGTCGTAGTTGTTCTGGTCTTGCAGGGTGACGATGTTGAGATTGCCGCCGATGGTGGCTTTGACTTTATCGGCCGCAAGTTGTGCGCCGATCAGGTTGGTGTCGCCGCCGCTCTTCATCGTTAAGTGATCGGTCGCCGTGATTTGGGTGTTGTCATAGGTGGTTTCGCTGCCGTTGGCGTGGCCTTTGGACAGGGATGCGCCGAGCTGGAAACTGAGGCCGGTTTGTTCGCCGTTGGAACCCAAGGTCGCACCAATGCCGGCGTTGCTGCCGCTATTCGATGATTGTAGAGTGGCGGTGTTTTTGGCGGCGAGTAAATTGATATTTTTGGCGGCATCGAGCGCAATGTTCTGCGCTTGCAGTTTGGCGCCTTCCATGGTGATGTCGCCTTCCCGGGCGGTGATGGCAATGTTGTTGGCTTGTAGGGTGGTGCCGCGTGCTTGCGTGGCGCTGTTGCTGCTGTCCTGTTTGCTTTGACTGGTGCCGAGGCTGACGCTGACACCGAAGCCGCCGCCGCTTTTGTTCTGCGGATTCGGTTTGAGCGATTCGGCAGTGGTGGAGCTGATCTGACCGCCGCTGACGAGTTTGTAGGCGTCGTACCCCGATTTGAGTGCCAGCGCGCCTTTTAATCGATCATTGTCGGTATGTTGCGCTTCGGTGACTTGATCGCCGATGCGGGTGATGGCGCCGCCGATGTTGCCCGTTAAACTGCTGCCCAGGGTGACGCTGTGAGTTTCCGCATGGGTTTTACTGGCGGTGGCGTTGTGCACGGCTTGCAGATCAACGGCGTTACCGGCGAGGGTGATATTGTTCTTAGCCAGCAATTCGGCCCCTTGGGTGATGACGTTGCCTTGCCCTGTTCCCTTGTAGTGATTGTCTAATCCTGCTTGCAGATTCAAATTGCCAGCGTTGGCAGAAATCAGACTGGTGCTCTGGGTGGTGGCGTTTCCCGAGCCGGTTTGGGCGGCGCTGGTGTTGCTGAAATTGGTAAAACGCCCATTGAGTCCACCCTGAATGCCGAAACTGGTGCCGCTGTTGTGGCTGGCTGTGGCCGAGGTGTCGGTGTTGGCAGCGGCGAGGACATTGACGTTGCGTCCGGCGTAAATGCCGACATCCTGATCGGCGGTGATCGCACTGGCGGCAATCGTGGTGTCACGGCCACTGACCATGTTGACGTTGGCACCGCTGATGCTGCTGCCAATCTGCTGCGTACTGGTCCCGTTTTGTTGTTGATCCTGGGCGCTGTTGCCATAGCTGACGCCTTCGAGGAGATTGGCAGAGAAGCCGGATTTCTTTTCTGCGACAGCGTAGCGCGTTTGACTGGTTTCTTGCGCCGTGACAATGTTCAGGTCCCGCCCGGCATTGAGCGTGACGTCGTGTTGCGCAATGATCTGGCTGCCTTGGAGCGTGGCGTCACGCCCCGCCACGATGGCGATGCTGTCACCGGTCACACTGCTGCCAACGACTTGGGTAGTACGCTGTTGATCTTGCATGTGCGAACTGCTGGAGGACATGAAGCCGCTGCTGCTGGTGTAGATCTCCTGATCCTTGGTGGTGGTTTGTGCGGCGGCGACGATGTTGACATCGCGTCCTGCTGCGGCAGTCAATGCCGCGTCAGCGTGCAGGGTGGACGCCTGGGCGTTGATATCTTGTCCCGCGGCAAGGGTGAGGTTGCCGCCAGCGTTTATCTGTGTGCCGTGGACTTGGGTCTGACTTTCGTTGAGATGGTTTTGGTCACCATACGTGACATTCGACGTGGCTTGCGTGGTGACGGTGCTCAGATTGATATCCCGACCCGCAATCATGGCGGCGTCGCCAGTGGTGGTGATCGCCGTAACTTTTAAGTTGATATCGCGCCCACTTTGAATACTGAGTTGATCAGCGCTGACGCTGGCAACTTTGCTGATGCCGACGTTGACGCCATTTTTGCTGCTGGCGCTGGAGGTGATGCTTTCCATGGACACATCGCGCCCCGCCAGGATGCCGACGCGGTTGCCAGCAATGCTGCCGCCGTTGTTGATGAGGTCGTTGTCGGCGACTAACATGGTCGTGCCGGTCTTGGCATCGCTGCGTAGCGTGCCGGTGTTGTGAATGTCGGTGGCGTGGATTAAGGTGTTGTTGGATGCCTGCAACGTGCCGCCGTTATCGAGCGTGCCGTTGATGCTGAGGTCGATATTGCGACCGCTCATGACGGCGCCGGTAGGACTGACATCGCTGGCGTCCACTCTTGCCAGATACACCACGGGAACCAGGACGCTTTGCGTGCTGCCATCGGGCAATGCCACATTTTGCGAGACAAGCCAGACGATATCGGTGGTGAGCGCGGCCATTTGGGCCGCGGTTAAGGCAATACCCGGCGTCAATTGGAATTGCTCGGCACTGGCGACGCCGCTGCCCATCAAGGCTTGGTATTGTTCTTCGTTGGTGGCGAAGGTTCCCAAAAAGCGTTTGCCTGTAAGCTCCGTGATTTGATCATTGATCAACTTTTGTTCATAGAAGCCATCACCCAGCCGTTTTTGGGTGGTCATCGGATCGATACCGAGACGTCCTAGCAGGTAATCGCTGGAGATGAAGTTTTTGTAATTGGTGAACTTGGGATCGGTCTCAACCAGGAAGGGCGAGTGGGGGTTTTGGACGATAGGGAACAGTTGGTTATTGCCGATGCTGATATTCGGTACGGGCACGCCTGGTTTGCCGACTGTTTGGGGCGTGCCGGATGTGCCGGTGTTGCCGCCCGCAGCACCATCGGCTGCGCCTACCGTTTGACCGTCACCGACTAAGTCATGCCCGCCTTGATTGCCACCGATGGTGCTGTTGTCCCCTGCGGGCACCGTGTTGTTGTCGACGCCAGTGCCAACGGCGCCATTGTCGCCCTGGTTTGGCTTGGTTAAATCCAGTACCGTCCAGACCGGTAACGTAAACTGCTGTGAAGGTAAATTGACATCGTAGGCCTCGCCGTTGTTATCGTAGATGTAATGATTCTGATGCGGGTGTCCGTCTACCCAGTGATAGTAATTGTGACCGGCGGTCATCTGGTTGGTGGTCGTGATTTCGCCGGGCGCGCCGAGGTTGGTGATGTTGCCGACCTGACCGCCTAACGTGCCGCCAGCAATGATGGTGCTTTTGTCATTGGTGACATCGCCCGATAAGGTCATGTGGCGACCGGCGGTGATGTTACCGGGATCGCTGGACGTGACGGTGGTTTTTTGAACAATCTGGGTATAGTCCTGTTTGTAGAACTTTTCAAAGCGGTTGCCGTCCGGCAATACCAAGACGATGCCGCCATCGCCACTGTCGCTCCACGTGATCTGATCGGCGTTGTACCAGATGTCGGAACCGTAAGCGCGGTATTGCGTGACACGCCTGGTCTGTGCGGGATCGATCACCAGATGAGTGGTGAAATGGTTGTTCTGGTTGGTGAGCGTGGCTGTTTGGAACGTTAAGTCATTTCCTGCATCGATAGTGGCGGAAGCATTGATGATCGATGCTGCATTCCCTATTGCTTTGTTCTCCACATCCAACGCGCCACCCAGCACCATATTATTCAAGCTTTGGAGGGTGGCGTGTTCGCGGTTGAGGATGGTGTGCGCGCCAATCGTGAGATCGTTGCGTGCAGCGATGACACCGGCTTGATAAGTCGACCCATCGCTATTTAAGATGCCATCATTGGTCATCGTTTGCGCACCGATGGCGACGTCATCACCATAGATACGACCGAGGTTATAGACCGCGTTACTCGCTCTTATGACGGTATTGCCATTGCCCGCATTGATCAATGCACCGTACTGGTTGGTGACGTTGGCGGCTGACAAACCGAGATGACGCACGGCTTCGAGATTGCCTGCGTTAGTAAGTGTGCCGGTGGTGGAGACATGCAGATCACGATTGGCCGTGAACGTATTGCCGACAGTATTGGTGTAATCCCCTTGCAGATTGATGGTCGCATCCTGACCGGCGATTACTTTGCCCTCTCCGATGATGGTGTTGGCGTTGATGGTGGTATTGTTGTCGCTGCCGATATTGCCCGCTGCATTGGTCACGTTGCCGCTGGTGGAGAGCGCAATGTTGCCACCATCACCAGCGGTGTTACCGATTTGCCCATTGGTATTATCCAGGCTGGCGAGCGTCAAGGCGATATCGCCACCCGCACTGACTTTACCGGCGTTGTTGTTGAAGGTTGCATTGGCGTGATTAGCCTTGAGATGGCGTGCTGCATACAGACTGCCTTGCGCATTGTTGATACTGTTGGCAATGGCGAGTGTTAGATCATTAGCTGAGATGACGTGACCTTGCGTATTGGTCAGGTAATTTGCGGCAAGTGTCACATTACCGTTTCCGCTGATGGTCCCGGCATCGTTGGCAATGTTGCCAGCGCTGTTGATGGTGGTTGCCCCCGAACCGCTGTTGGCGATACGTCCGGCCGAATTATCTATGCTTGCACCAGAAAGAGTGAGTGTTGCACCCGCACCGTTCGCTTCAATGCGACCATTCTGATTGAGGATTGCCTGTCCGGCATGGGCAACAAGTGCATTGTCGCTTTGAATGACACCAGCATTGTTGTTCAGCACATTATCCGCGTTCAATAACAAGTCATCTTTGGTGTAGATCGTGCCGTCAGCATTGCCGATATCCGCTGCATGAATAGCGGCGCTACCGGCACTACCGATGAAGCCGCCGACGCCATCGGCAGCGCTGTTATTCAAACCTTGTTGCAGGGCTATAGTTAATGCCGAAGTACCGAGATTTTGAATGGTCCCGCCCGCATTATTGAGGCTGTTGGCATGCACCGTGAACCCATTCTTCATGGCTTCGGCTTTGCCGCTGACGTTGTTGAATTGTGCGAACGCCTGTAACGCAAGACTGTCTCCACCGAGATAACCGCTGTTGGAATTATCGATATCGCCGTTGCGCGCGGTAATCGTGGTTGCCCCTGCACCGAATACACTGCCTCCGGCATTATGGACGCTACCGGCATGCACCTGCGTCGCACCATTGGAACCGATGGTGCCGCCCGCATTTTGTAAAGCACTCTCGCCAACGTCAATGGTGAGTGCGCCCTGTCCGGCTAAAGATATAGTGCCACCGTTGTTGTTCAACTGCCGTGGCGTGAGAGTCAGATCGGTGCTGTTGGTTTGTATCACACCACCGTTGGCATTATCGAGTGTGTCGGTGACGTCGATAATGCTGGCGTCTTTGCCAAACTGGGCGATATGACCGCCTTGATTCGAGAGATTGGTGGCGTGAAGCGTGAGCTGATCGGCGTTGATTTTACCGTTGTTATTATTGAGTTGCGCGATGGTCGCATTGATCTTCGCCGCGTCCAATGTACCTTGTGCATTATTGAGCAATGCTGCTTGTAGCGCTAACGTATTGGCGGCCGCTAACCGTCCACCATCGTTATTGAGTTGATTGCCGATGTGCGCTGAGAGGTTGTTTCCAGCGGTGATACTGCCACTATTGATCGCATTTGCAGCGGTAAGCGCGACATCGCCATTGCCGCCGATGACGCCACCTTGTGCGCCATCGGCTGTCGTGCCCGCGATATTGCGCAATACGCCGCTTGCGTCTAAAGATAGTCCGCTGGCGTCGAGCGAGGTGATGCGGCCAGCGGTGTTGTCGATAGTGGCGGCGCTGGCTGTTAAGGCGTTGGCCGCTTGTAGGGTGCCTTGCGTATTGCGCAGGTCACCTGAAAGCTTGAGCATTGCATCACGATTGGCGATCAGCGATCCGCGAGAATTGTTCAAGCTAGTGCCAGTAAGCAGTAACGCGCCATTGGTGGCGATGCGGCCATTGACGTTGCTAATTGCGCCAGAGTTAATGGTTAATGCACCGCCGCCAGCTTGGGTAACAACACCGGCATCGTTCATAAAACTAGCTGATTGCAGATTGCTATTATTGGCATTAGTGGCGATGACGCCAGAAGTGTTATTCGTTATGCCGCTGGTAATGATGTTGGTATCGCTTGTACCGGACTGCGTGACACTCCCAGAAATATTGGAGAACGCACCGGAAGTGCTGTTAAACGAAGAAGTGTTAATGACGCCATGGTCATTGACTACCGTGCCAGTCGCCTGCAATACCGTGCCGCCTGCCGCCTGAATATTTCCGCCAGCATGGAGGATATCACCATTCGTTGCCGTCAATGTCGTCGCACCATTCGCGCTGGTGTGTGCGCCAGTGAGGTTCACACTAGCGCCCGTCATCGTGACATTATTGCCAGCAGTATTCTGACCTGTCGCGGTTAATTGCCCGTTGGCATTCAGTACCAGATTTCCGGCTTGCGTAGCCTGTCCGTTCGCATCGATACCGGCAGCTAAAATGCCGGTCGAGTTGATGCTGTTAGCTACAACACTGAGGTCGGATTGCGATGCCATTGTGCCGCTGTTGACGACTTGCCCCGTGCTGTTGATGCTGGCGCGCTGTGCGTAAAGAGTGCCGGTGTTGTCGATATCGTCGTTGCTGCGTATCGTCATCTGGCCACCAGCATGGGTTTTACCGTTGAGCGATACTTTGCCAGCCGCATCCAATACGAAGTCGCCGGAAGAAGCCATGTCGCCATACGTTCTTACGCCGACGCCCGCTTCCGTACCCACCAATTTAATCTTTTGCGCATATAAGCCACCAAGCGCAGAGGAATCGATGGCGACGGTCGGTTGCTCGCCGTCACCTTGTATGACCTCAATACCCGTCATATCAGGCGTGACACTATTGGCACCGGTGACGAACCCCAGATTCCGGGCTTGTAATTGCGCATTGAACGCCACTGAGCGTGAAATCAGCGAGAGGCTGTCGTTTTGTAGGGCGTTAATACCGTCACCATCGACTGCGATCTGGCCGCGTGTGACGCGATAAGCGGCCAGGCTGCCGTCACCGCCGAACTGCGCCACACCGGTCGTGAGGGTGACATTGCCACCGTTGATTACGCCGAAGCCATTCACGGATAAACCGTTCGGATTGGCGATAATGACGTCGGCGCGTTGACCGGCGACCTCAATGTAGCCATTGAGATGACTCGGCGCTACACCCATCGTTTCATTCAAAATAACGTTGGCACTCGTGTTGATCTGGGCGTTACCCTGAATGTATCCTGAGAGTGTGGTATTGACCGATGTCGGACTATTGTTCAATATCACGCCGTTGCGATCAACGTTAAAATCGGTGTAGCGATTGTGGCTCAGACCGGACCCATTCGGCTGCACAATCTGCACGACCGGTACGCCATTGCCAGCGCGATCGATGATGGGCGCAGGGCCACCATTCTTATAGGCAATCATTTGTGCGTGCACCGTCGTCACCTGCCCAAAGGCCGCCGCCACCAACACGCTCAAAAGTGCAAAACGCATCAGCGGGAAGGAGTCATTTGCCGGTGTATTGCCACCGGTTGCGCCTTTACCGCGGTTACGCGTGTTCTCGGCCACGGCTATGAACGTGCCGGAGGCGTGGCTAAACAGCGTGCGATAGGCGTTTTTATTCATGGGACAACTCCAATGCAACAAATCTGGTCTGATCTGTAAATGATGAGTGGAAAAAAACAGGAAGGACCCGTTTTTTAATATTGATATGTCACGTTAAAGCCAATGGATGGTGTAGCCGTTTTAAATTGCGCAGGTTTGTACAAAGACCATCCCGAAAACAAGTCATAGGTAAAACCTTTGTAGCCGCCACGCACGCCCACAGTTGCGCCAGCCAGGGTGTCACCGACTAAATACTGGACCGATGGTCCATAAACCTTGCCGAAGTCGACCGCCACATAGACCGACTGGGCCGTATTGGCAATCGGTAGACTGAGTTCATTGCGCAGGTAAAATCCTCGCTCGCCGGTCAGGGTTAATTCACCATCGAATCCGCGCACGGTGTATCGGCCACCGATAGAAAACTGATCTGTTGTATAGAGCGGAGAACGGGTGTTTTGCCCACGGAAGGTGGCGATGTAGGTCAGAGGTTGCGACGCCATTTGAAATGGCGCAACCAAGGTTACATCGACGGTTTGCATCGTGTACATAAACGTGGGGTAATCGGATGAACGGCCTTCTGGATTGCCCATGCCACCAAAAGCAGATGTGCCCCACCGATTAGCTAAGGTGACATCAAGCTGGGCATTGCCGATGTAATGGGTATGCACCCAACCGAGTTCCACAAACGCGGTATTGCGCTTTTGAACGCCAATGTCGACATCATCGATTGCGGTAGTGCTCCATCGCTTACCGACTTTGAACTGCCAGCTATTTTTTTGCGATGGATCGCGCTGGAATTGTTGTGTGACTTTGAATTCGAGATTCTTTGATTTGCCACTAGAGATATGGTCTTCGTTATTACCAGCAATCTTTTGGTGATAGGAATAGTCACTGGCAGAAAGTGCATAATTCCAATATCCCATCGGCACTGCGTAATACAAACTGTGGCCGCCCGTACCATGATTGTCGCCTTGACGATCAGCGTCGGTACTAATACCCAGATTGAGAATGTCAGAGACACCCAGTACATTATTCAATCCCAGATTAAAGCCACCTTGATATTGCCCAGTGCCTTTTGCGCCACCGTCATCAAAATTTGCGCTCAAGGTATAGGGTTTAGTGCGTTTGACGTCTAACATCACATCGCTCTCGCCAAGTGCATCGGCCGGTACGATCTGCATATCGACATCCTGATTCGGCACACGCTTAAGTTGTTCTAAACCCTGTTCGAGATCACGCAGATTAAGCAATTGACCCGCACCGGTTGGAAACGCATTACGTGGTGTGCCATGCAAACCCGAATCTGTATAACGGATGGCGTGAATCACGCCAGGTACCAAGGTCAGTGTGAGTGTTCCTGCTGATAAATCCTGTTCAGGAATGCCAATCCGCGTGGTGCTGTAACCATTTTGCATAATAAGGTTGGTCAGGCGCTGCACAATGACATTCAACCCTTGTTGACCGATACATTGGCCACTGTATTGATTCAGGTAGTTTTGTGCGAAACGAAAAGGATCGAAAGCCAGCTGACTTGCACCGGCTACGTGGGCGGCAGGTGATAGCTGCAATGGCACGACTAATTCAAATTGATTCATCTGAAAACAAGGTGACTCGTCAGGTAGCGTCAGCGAATGAATATCTGCTAAAGATCCAGTGGCGACAGCTGTTGGCAACACCACATTGGGTGCTTGCAATTGGCGCACGCGCTCAGCGGCCTCAAGCTGGCTGCGCCGACGTTGCTCTTCGCTGGCGGGAGTTTGGATAGCCTGACTATTGGCGTCGGAAAAAGTGCCTGTGAATAATAAAAATAAACCGATACTGTATTTAACTATGCTTAACCGCACATCACTTTGCTTGAGACAAATACTTTTTTTCATGAATTGCTTGGAGAGCCTTTACTAGAGCTAATACGGTGTAGACGAGACTTCGCACAAACGGGATGTCGTTTAATCGGACGTCATATGTTCTTGGAGCTGAATAGAGGACCGATTGAGTGCGCTTTTTTGTCTTCCGACGCTATTAGTCATAAATTATCAATGCAACAATATGACTATTCTTAAGAACCTTGAAACCGGTCGGTCGAAATTATAGCCATTGAAGGTTGATATAACCAATAAGTAAAAGACCTAAAATATTAGGCTTCAAAGTGCATATTTTTTTAGAAAAAAACTTAGGTGTGATAGCAAAACAGGAGAGAATTTAAAGGCAATGATGAAGGTTTTTTGTTTGAAAAAAAACTTAATCAGATACTTAGAACGTTGCTTGATAAACTATTTTTGACATTGTTTCGTAAATATTTTCGTAGCAGAGTTCATAATCAGCTGCAAAAAAACGCACATAAATTTTCAGAAATTGTATCCGGCAATAAGCCTAATCAATTGCCGCAAGACGTAACGGAAAAGTGATGCACACTTTTAAGCCGCTTTTTTTTGATGGCGCTGAAAGCAGAATCGACGCATGATGCGCCGCAGCGATATCACGCACGATCGACAATCCCAATCCAGCCCCGCTTGGGTTCAATTGTTGGGCTGAAGGTGCGCGGTAAAAGGCTGCAAAAACACGCTCGCGGTCCGCTTCAGGAATGCCGCTGCCACTGTCCTCGATTTCAAATAATCCGTGCTGAGTTTGATCGTCACGTCGCACGCGCAAAATAATTTTTCCATTCGGTGGCGTATAACGAATGGCGTTATCTACCAAATTCGTGATCAACTCATGCAGCATCAGAGGATTGCCGTTGATTGACACATCTTCTTCAGCATCAAATGATAAATCGAGTTGCTTCTTGACCGCTTGCGGTGCCAGTTCTACACCGACCTGACGCACTGCGGCGGTGAGCGACAGCGGTACCATCCCACCTTCGGCAACACCATGCTCCGCGCGCGCCAAAGTCAGTAGTCGATTCGCCAGATGTACCGTTGCATCAGTAGTCGATGCCATGCTGTGGACGATCTCACGAATATCACGTATCGATTGGGGGTCCTGTGGATTTCGTTCAAGTTCTCGCAACGCCAATTCTGCCTGCGTTTTTAATACGGTAAGCGGAGTACGCAACTGATGCGAGGCATCGGCAATAAAACGGCGCTGACCGGTAATCAAGGTCTGTAGACGTCCCATATAGCCATTCATCGCAGCGACCAGCGGCCGGACTTCCGTATGTACCTGACTTGCATCGAAATCAGTCAGATCGGTCGGCGTTCGGCCTTCAACGGCTGTCTTCAATTGCATTAATGGACGCAGCACTATTCTGACCGCGAACCATACTAACAACGCAGTGACGGTCACCAACAAGCCCTGCCGCCACAAAGTACCAAACAAAATTTGTCGTGTCAGCGCACTCCGCGCATCCATCGTTTCTCCTACCTGAATGAGGGCGATACCACGCATCGAATCGTCATACACTGGCTGGTAAAGTGCGGCTATGCGCACCGGTTCGCCACGGTAGATCGCGTGATAAAAACGCACCAGCGCAGGATAAATTTCTGAACGCGGGATGTTTGGTGGAAGCGCTGGCAAATCTTCGTAGCCGGAAATAAATTCACCTTTCGTCCCGGTCACTTTGTAATAAATCCGTCCCAGCGTGTCGGTCTCAAAACTATCCAGCGCAACGTATGGCACGTCAACCACGACCTTGCCATCAACGATCGACACGCGTTCGGCCAACGCTCGCGTCGAGGCCAGCAAAGCCCGGTCATACGCCAGATCAGCCACATCCAGCGCATTGCGATACACCGAGACAGCGTCTAGCGCTACCAGCAATAACAACGGGATAAGAAGCCAGCGTAATAATTGACTACGCAAGGTCCCAAGCGATTTTTGGGAGGCTTTATTCGACGCTTTTTCAGCGGATGCTGCAGAAAATATTGGCGGACGCATTATTCTGCTTGCGCCTCCAGCAAATATCCCAAACCGCGCAAAGTGGTAATGGCGACCTGACCGGTTTGATCGCTTGCCAACTTCTTGCGTAGTCGATGAATATAAATTTCAATCGCATCCGGATTGGCATCATCAGCGAGTGAAAAAACCTCATCAAAAAGCTTTTCTTTCGACACCACGCGACCAGCACGCGTCATCAATACCTCCAGCACCGCATGTTCGCGCGGGGTCAATGCTAAAAGCGATTCTCCATAAGTGAACATGCGCGAGACGGTATCAAACTGTAACGCGCCACAGCTATAAATCAAACCTTCGTTACCTTGCGCACGCCGCACCAAGGCCTTTACCCGCGCCTCAAGTTCTGCCAGCTCAAAGGGCTTGGCCAGATAGTCATCCGCGCCCAGATTCAGACCTTGCACACGATCCTGTACATCGCCGCGCGCGGTCAGAATCAAGACCGGAACTTTGCTGCCGCGGGCACGCAGACGCTTCAGGACTTCTAGTCCATCCATCTTTGGTAAGGTCAAATCTAAAATTACCAGCGCGTATTGCTGTGTATGCAAGAGAGAATCCGCGTCGGCACCGTTCATCGCGCATTCGATCGTCCAATGCGCATCTCGCAACGCCTTTGAGAGCCAACGCGATAATTCCACGTGATCTTCAATTAATAGAATACGCATAATCGTCAGAAGCCGTTTGAATGAGTCGCCAATATTTACATAGAATGGTCAGTTTGGCAAAACGCAGTTATTAGCTATGAAAAAAGTTAAAAAAAGCGCGCATCAGTATTAACCGATATTGTATTGCGCAGAGAGGCGCATAAAAATACAACATTTTTGATTCGATCCAGCGCTGAAAGGAAACTGAAAGATTCGACCGGCTATGATGCAATTAATTATAAAAACCCCTTGTTCCATTTCTGCCCTAATCGTCCTTGAAGTTTAAATAAGGTCGGTTGTATTTACACCCAGAAGGTGTAATAGCGACAGAGATGCGATGACAACACTAGATTGTGGGTGGAGACAATGAACTTTCGAACAACTTTGGCATACGCCAGTGCGGTCTGCTTGCTATCGACCGCTTTTGGCGTGTCTGCCAATACCATTGTGTCAACAAAACTGCCAAGCGGTACGCAATGTCTGGTGCCGGCCAAACCAGGCGGTGGCATGGATCTATCGTGCAAGCTTATCCAAAAGGGCTTGCTGCTTCCTTCTATTCATTATAAAAATCAGAAAAACGATATTCCTCTACGTATCAGTTATATACCTGGCGGAATCGGTGCAGTAGCGTGGAACGCAATCGTGACGCAACGCAGCGCCGAGGCGCAAACGCTGGTGATATTTTCTGGTGGTTCGCTGATCAATCTGGCACAGGGAAAATATGGACGCGCCAGCCCCGACCACGTGCGCTGGGTGGCGGCAGTCGGTGCCGATTATGGCATGATTGCCGTGCGTAGTGATTCGCCTTATAAGAATTTGGGCGATCTGATGAAAGCCTTAAAAGACACCCCATCCAAGGTCACCATTGGTGCTTCTGGCACGGTCGGTAGTCAAGATTGGCTGAAGGTATCCTTACTCGCCAGACAACGTCAAATTGATCCGAAAACCTTACGTTTTGTCGCGCTCGAAGGCGGTGGTGAATCATTTACCGCATTGCGCGCCGGTCATGTTCAGGTGGTATCTGGCGATGCGTCAGAAGCGACGCTGCACGCGCGGGATAGCGAGATTCGCATTCTAGCGATACTGTCCGACAACCGCTTGCCCGGCGCATTGGCGAACGTACCAACAGCGCGGGAACAAGGCATTAATGTGAGTTGGCCCATCATTCGCGGGGTCTATATGGGCCCGCACATATCCGATGCTGATTATCAGCACTGGGTCACCGCTTTCGACCAGATGATGGCGGCGCCTGAATTCAATCGTTTGCGCGCTGAGAGCGGACTTTATCCGTTTTCCCTGACCGGAAAAGCACTCGCCGACTATGTCAAAAAAACGGTAGATCAATACGGACAACAGGCAACCGCGCTGGGGTTGATGCGGTAGTCAGTTGATAGTTCGTCGGACAATAGTTCGTCGGCTGATAGTTATTCAGAAAATATCGTTTTTGCAATAGCAACAATGCTCGCTCGGTACACCCATGCCTACACAACCAATAATCAGGAGATAACACCTATGCTTACACCAAAAAAATCGTTGACCTTGTTGGTCACAGCAATCTCGCTAGCCGCCACCGGAAGCGTATTGGCGCAGACGCCCGCTGGATATCCTGCGGACTATAACAAGATCATTGAAGCGGCAAAAAAAGAAGGCAAGGTGGTGATTTATAGCGCCACTGATTCAAAAGCAGCCGAACCGCTGATCAAGGATTTCAGTGCCCTTTATCCAGGTATTAAAGTCGAATACAACGATATGAATTCGACCGAAGTCTACAACCGCTTTATCTCCGAGGCCGCTGCGGGCGGCACGACCGCGGATCTGCTGTGGTCATCCTCAATGGATCTGCAAGTCAAACTAGTGTCCGAAGGTTACGGTGCTGTGTATAAATCGCCGGAAGTGGGTGCGATTCCAGCTTGGGCGAACTATAAAGACACGGCGTACGGCACAACTTACGAGCCAATCGCGATCGTCTATAACAAGCGTCTGGTACCGGCCGATGAAGTTCCTACTTCACACGCGGCATTCACAAAACTGCTGACCACCAAAGCGGATAAATATCGTAATAAAGTCACCACTTACGACATCGAAAAATCGGGCGTTGGTTTCTCTTTCATTACCCAAGACGCACAAGATAATCCAAAATTCTGGGAACTTGCTACGGCACTTGGCGATGTTGCGGTGCGGGTTCAGTCTTCTACCGGCACGATGCTGGAACGGATTTCATCGGGTGAAAATCTGATCGGCTACAACATGTTGGGTTCATACGCGCTCAGCCGTGCAAAGAAAGACCCTTCGTTAGGGGTGGCGTTCACCACCGACTATAACCTGGTGATGTCACGCGTGGCGTTTATCAACAAATCGGCGAAAAATAGCAATGCGGCTAAATTGTGGCTCGATTATCTATTGTCGAAACGAGGACAAACTATCGTCGCCAATGAAGCACAGTTATTTGCGATTCGTAGCGACGTAACCGGTCCCTCAACAATGTCAGAGTTGACCAAGCAACTTGGCACGGCACTCAAACCGATTCCTGTTAGTCCAGCGCTGTTGCAATATCTGGATCAAACCAAACGTCTAGCTTTTCTGAAGCAATGGAAAGCGGCGGCGGGTAAAAAGTAATCTCTGGAATGTGACTGTTCGCAGCATTTTGTTCAAACTATTTAATAGCAAACTGCGCTAACGGTCGGTATCTCGCGCCTTTGCCAACTTTTACTTTTCTCTAACTGACTCTATCTAACTGATTTCTGAAAGTCGACCAACTGTCGTGTCCCTTACCAGGCGCAGGACGGAAGGTCACTTCACGTCTAAATTCTGAAGAGCGGTTGGTATTTGCGCTGATTTCACACGCCGTTCGCACGGGGATCACGCTTTTTTGGCACTCATTTTTTATCTGCATTCTGATCTGGACTGTACACACTATGCACACTCTTTCTGCTTCACATTCGCTAGCGCGCCGCACGTGGGCAGCGTGGCTTTTTCGCCTGAACTGGCCGCGCGGGCTGGTGGTGACACTGACCGCGCTGGCCGTGTTTGTCCCGCTGTCACTGATCTTTTATCAAAGCTTCTTGTCAGCACCCTTTTTTGCGCCGATAAAAGAATTAAGTCTGGAGCCGTATCGCTTTATATTTGACGATCCGGATTTTCGGCAGGCATTTGCTAATGGCATGATGCTTGCCGCCGGTCTTGCGTTGATTGCGGTGCCATTGGGCGGCATGTTGGCGTTTTTGATGATCCGTACTGACCTTCCCGGTCGTAGCTGGATCGCACCGTTGTTGCTTGTTCCTATTTTTGTCTCGCCGATGGTGATCGGTTTCGGTTATGTCGTATCGATGGGGCCGGTTGGCTTTTATACCGTCTGGGTCAAAAACCTGTTGAGTCTGGTTGGATTTGAAGGCGATCCGTGGAATGTGTATGCGTTTCCCAGCATTGTTATCATCGCTGGCCTGACCCATGTGCCGCATGTTTATCTGTATGCGTCCGCAGCACTCAAAAGCTTGGGTGCAGATGTCGAAGAAGCAGCCCGCGTCGCTGGTGCCTCGCCGCTTCAGGTTGCGCTGAATGTGTCTCTTCCGATGATCACGCCAGCGCTGGCGTATGCCGGTGTTTTGGTATTTTTCCTGGGCTTTGAAGTATTCGGATTGGTACTGGTATTGGGCGATCCTGAAGGTCATCTGGTATTGCCAACGTATTTATACAAACTCACCAACAAGCTCGGAACGCCGTCTTATCATTTGATGGCGGCAGTCGCCGTGTGTCTGGTTGCGGTTACGTTTCCATTAGTGATGATGCAGCGTTGGTTGCTGCGTTCGGCCAACAAATATGTCTCTATAAAAGGGAAGGGCGCACGCCAGAAGGCGCTGCCACTTGGAAAGTGGAAATGGCCTGCGTTTGCACTCATCGCGATGTGGATCATTTTCACCATCGTGATACCTCTTTCGGGTATTGCCTTACGTGCATTTGTGTCGCATTGGGGTTACGGCGTTTCGCTGGTAGACGCATTTACTGTGCAACATTTCATCGATGTCTTTGAGCAGCCATCGTTGATGCGCGGAATTCTTAATACTGTATTGATCGGCGTCATTGGCGGCGGTATCACGGTGGCCTGTTATTGCTGCATTGCATTGGCAATGCATCGCAAGCCGGACGGCATTACACGCTTTCTCGATTACAGCGTACTGGTCCCACGCGCCGTGCCGGGATTGTTGGCTGGTCTGGCATTTTTGTGGGTGTTCCTGTTCGTGCCTTCGGCGCTCAATGATGTGTTCAAGGGTCACGATAACTTCTTTGCGCACTGGATGGTAGATAGCGTGATTCCGGTCATGCGTGAACTACGCTCGACGATCTTTTCAGTATGGCTTGCGTATTCGGTTGTATGGCTGGCTTACGGCATGCGCCTGATCACCACAGCGCTATTGCAAGTAGGACCGGAGCTGGAAGAAGCCGCACGTGCAGTCGGCGCACGACGCGGTCAGGTCACCCGTCATATCACACTGCCGCTGGTACGTTACGGCTTGCTCGGCGCATGGCTGATGGTGTTTCTGATTTTTGAGCGCGAGTATTCCACTGCCGTCTATCTGCTGTCGCCGGGTACTGAAGTGATCGGTGCATTGATTGTCTCTTTATGGGCTTCGGGTTCGGTCGATCTGGTGGCGACGCTTTCTTTCATCAATATATTTTTAGTGGCTATCGGCCTCGGTATCGCGCTGCGCTTCGGCGTCAAGTTGCACGATTAAACCATCTTATTCAGGAAACGTATCATGAGCGAATTAAGTGTCAACAATCTCTATCTGGACTACGGCACCGGAGCCAGTGCCAATCAGATTTTAAAAGGTGTTTCGATGGAATTACAACGCGGCGAAGTCGTTGCGTTGTTGGGCCCATCCGGCAGCGGAAAAACAACATTGCTGCGTGCTGTCGCGGGACTCGAATCACCAAAATCCGGCACGATTCAAATCGGTGAACGTACCGTTTTTAATGGCAACGGCAAGCTGGAAATACCTGCCGAAGAACGTAATCTCGGTCTGGTATTTCAGTCGTATGCATTGTGGCCGCACAAAACCGTATTTAACAATGTCGCTTACGGTTTGCAGTTACGAAAAATGGGTAAAACCGACATTGCCGAGCGGGTTAACAACACCTTAACGCAACTGGGTCTGGGTCATCTTGGCGAACGCTTTCCGCATCAACTTTCCGGTGGTCAGCAACAGCGGGTAGCGATTGCGCGCGCTCTGGTTTACAACCCGCCAGTTATTTTGCTCGACGAACCACTATCGAATCTGGATGCCAAGCTGCGCGAAGAGGCGCGTGCATTTTTGCGCGAGCTAATCGTGCGACTCGGCCTGTCTGCGCTGATGGTCACGCATGATCAGGCCGAAGCGATGGCGATCTCGGATCGCATCCTGTTACTCAATAACGGCAAGATCGAACAGCAAGGTACGCCTCAAAGTATGTATCAGACCCCGGATACACTTTTCGTCGCCGAATTCATGGGTAGCAATAATCAATTGCCGGCAAAAGTGCTGCAGCGTGACGGTGATCTGGCGCTGCTGGAAGTGGAGGGCGGCACGGTAAAAGCCACTGCACGTGGTAGCAACAACGGCAAAGAGGCAATCGGGATCATTCGCCTTGAGCAGGTGCGCATCTCCAGCGAACCAGTCGAAAACGCCATCAAACTACCTTTATCCACGTGCATGTATCTGGGTGATCGCTGGGAATGTCTGTTTAAGAATGGTGACGCCGTAGACACCGTAGGACTGCGTGCTTACGCCAACCACCGACTTGATCCGGGCGAGTACTGGTTGCAGTTGCCGCAAGAGGCGCTGTGGGCATTTTAATGACTGAGCGCTGTTAATCAGGGCCGCTAATGAAATGACATTTTGTCGGTTCCTTAGATGTTATGAAGCTTTTTTGTAGTCCCACCGTTGTCCCATCATTGCCGCTGTAGATGGCAAGAAATTTAAGCAAATCACTAGAGGAAGACGAAATGAAAAGAAGTTTATTCGCCGCAGTTGTACTCAATACCTGTGCGCTGACCGCTTATGCGCAAAGCAGCGTTACCGTGTACGGACTGATCGATACTGGTGTGGAATACACCAACAACGCCAATGCAAAAAAAGATGGCGTCGTCCGTCTAAGCTCGGGTGCCATGAACACGTCGCGCCTTGGATTTAGAGGTGCTGAAGATTTAGGCGGCGGTTTGAAAGCCATATTCCAATTGGAAAGTGGTTTCAAAGTCGACACCGGCGAATTTGATAGCCCAGGTACATTGTTCGGTCGTCAGGCAAACGTCGGTCTGGAAGGCGCCTTTGGTCGGATTATTGCCGGTCGTTCATACACGACGACGTACGACTTTATTCTGCCGTTCGATTTGATGGGTTACTCGGGCCAATATTCCTGGGTTACGTCCGGCAATGCAACCGGTGGTCGCAAAGATGGGATGATTACCAACGCGGCCAATATCATTAAATACCAAGGTACTTTTGGTGGCGTCAAACTCGGCGCAACGTATGGATTCGGCGAAGTCGCTGGCAATAATAGCGATAGCGCTAAATACGCACTTGGCGTGGGTTATGTCGTTGGCCCGATCAGTCTGGCAGCGGCTTATGATCGCTCGAACGGTGCTGCCGTTCCGGCATTACGGAACGATTACGACAAAGCCACCAGCATTCATCTAGCTGGATTATATCAATTGAACGACGACTGGAAAATGAACCTCGGCTATCGCAATTACAAAAAAACACTGGCCAACAACGGTGCGGATTTGCGTAGCGACATGTTTTGGGGCGGCGCCAGCTACCGCGTGACGCCGGTGTGGACCCTGATTGGTCAAATCTACTATCAAAATATTAAAAATGTCGCGAGCGGCAAAGATGCCGACCCGATTATGTACTCTGCACGCGCCAAGTATGCCTTGTCAAAGCGTACGGACTTGTACCTTAGCGCCGCTTACGCCAAAGCCAAAAACAACCAACTGGTTGGGGTGTCTCGCGACGATGCTGGATTTAGTAATAGTCAGACCGGCGTGATTGGCGGTATTCAACATCGCTTCTAAAAACCAATCAAACAGATAATTCTTCCGCTGGAAAACACGGTTAATGTTTTTGAAAGTGTTTGAATCTGACTCTATAGTATCTGATGGAAGCCCGGTTGTAGGTTGATCGGGCTTTACCAATTGACGATTGGCGGAGCGAAATACCGCTTAAATCGATTCAAAAACGCCAGCAATGCGATTTTTCTGAACCTTATCCCAGCCAAATACTTTGCCGTTCATCGCCACGTAGACGCCATGCGGCAAAAATTGTGCGACGCCACAGGCAAATCCCAGATTAAACAGCGCATCCGAATTGGCAATCTCGTACGGAATCATGGCACCCGTGACCACGATTGCTTTGGCGAGATTGGCAGCACCCAACACCGCGGCGGTATCCTGCATGGTGTCGGTGCCGTGAATGATGACGATTGCCTCTTCCACCGCGTGCGTGCATGACGCCAGCACCCGGCGGCGGTCAATGTCTTGCATGTCGAGCGAATCCAGCAATGGCAATTCTTCCAGTTCTAGGTCTGCAGTGATGCGCGCGCGTGCAATCACTTGCGGTAAATGGCTGGCGGCAAAAGTCAGCTTGCCAGCGATTTCGTCATAGTGCTTATCAAATGTGCCGCCGGTGGCGATGATGCGGAGTGCCATACGCGTTAACTTTCCTTTTTTGGTGGCTGGGTATGTTGGTCATTGGTATTAGTGCGCTGTATTTCACGACGACCGGCTTTACGTCCACCGCGCCGTGAGAACAGATAAATCAGGTAAAGCAATATTAAACCGCCGAGACCCATTCCCCACGGCAGCAACGCTATTATCGGTGACGTGGGACCGCCCTGGCGTTGTATTTTTACCTGATCTGCCGTTATCGTCGCACCGTCCGGATTGCCGTATTGCTTCAGAACATAATTGCTCAATAAGGCAATCTGCGGATCAGTCAGATGTTGGGCAAATCCCGGCATGAAAGCCTCGTCGCTCTTTCCGTTGCTCTTTCCGTTACGTGACACGCCGTTAAGGATCACCATGAGGAGATTGCTCGGGTCCCGCGCGCCCACCACGGTGTTGTGAAATAACGATGGATAGTAACCACCCACTACGCCGGAACCGCTGGCTGAGTGACAGCTCGCACAATTTCCACTAAACAACTCTGCGCCACCGGACGCGACAATACTATTCGATACTAGCGCGATACCGCGTAAATCTGCGTCATCTTGGGATGGCGCTCCCCACGCGTAGCGCGGCTTGAGATCGCCTTCATTATGGATCGCCGGAACGCTGCGCAAATAAGTCACTATCGCCTTCACATCGGCATCGGTGAGATATTGCAGGCTGTGTTCGATCGCCTCGGCCATGCCACCGCCAGCGGAAGCTTTGTCTGGCACCACGCCGGTTTGCAAATATTGCACCAGTTCGGCGTCCTTCCAGCCGCCCACACCGCTGACGGCATCCGGCGTAATGTTATAGGCTGTCCAGCCACCCAATTGGGCACCGCTAAAGGCGAGCTTGCTATTGACGCCCATCGTGATATTGCGCGGGGTATGACATTCCTGGCAGTGCGCCAGTCCTTCAACTAAATACACGCCACGGTTCCATTCCACACTTTTGGCGGGATCGGGCTGCCAACGTCCTGGTGTGAAATTAAACAAATTCCAGCCCGCCAGCAATTCGCGCTGATTGAGTGGAAACGGTAGCTTGTTTTCCGGTGTTTTTTGGTTAATGGCGGGCAAACTGAATAAATACGCCTTGATTGCTAAAACATCGTCGCGTGAAAGTTTGGTAAATGAGGTGTACGGGAAAGCGGGATAGAGGTGTTCGCCGTGCTTTCCGATACCGAGATGCAGCGCACGGATAAACTCTTCGTCAGTCCAGGTGCCGATACCGGTTTCTTTGTCAGGCGTAATATTCGGCCCGTAAATGGTGCCGAATGGCGTCGCTAACGGATAGCCACCGGCAAACGGCTTGGCTTTGTCTACGGTATGACAGGCGATACAGTCAGCAGCTAGCGCCAGATACTCTCCGCGCTTGATCTGATCGGCACTGCTGGCCGGATTGGTCGCCGTAGCCATCGCTGCCGCCGATGCGCGTGAAGTCCCGTCAGACACCACCACATCGGCCGCCACCTGCGGTACCGACGTGACGACAGCCGCAATCGTCACAGGCAAGACTGAGTAAGTTGCCACACCCAAAGCGATGCTCATCGATAACGACACTAATAAGGATTTAACATAAGGAGCCGTTTTCATAGGACTGTCCTCAAGGTATCAGCGATGCGCAACGATAAGGCGGCAAGGGTCAGCGTGCAATTGACTGTTCCTGCAACCGGCATCACGGCGCTGCTGGCGATGAATAAATTTTCGTGATCGTGCGACCGGCAATGGGCGTCAACCACCGAATCGCGTGGATCGCCGCCCATAATCGTGGCACCCATAATATGGTTATTCGGGGCGAAATCATCCTCGAATTTGACCTCGGTTCCGCCAAACATGGCGGCGATACTGGCATAGGTTTCATGCGTCAGGACCGCGCTTTTTTTTACATAATCATCGATGGCGTAGGTAATCTCAGGTTGCGGAATCCCAAGCGCGTCGCGTTTTTCAGTGCTGGCGCGTATGCGGTTATCGGGATTAGGCAAAATATCGTGGAAACTGTTGAGATTGACAGTGCGGGCTGCCCGACGACGAATTTCTGCGTCCAGTTTTGAGCCGACCAATCCTTGCTGCAACGCAGCCTGCGCTGCGTGATTGGTCTGCGCCATGTTGTTTAAATGGAGTTTTTTACCTGCATATTCTGATCGAAAAGCGCCATCTCGCATATCGACTATGGACGTCATTTCAATCGGCCCACGTCCCGGCCACATGTCTTCGTTGGCAAGAAAAGTAACACCCGTACCGGGATGGTCCATCAAGTTGCGACCAACCTGATCAGAACTGTTGCCCATGCCATTCGGATGTTTATCATCGGTCGAAATCAGCATTAACTTTGGAATTTCAATACCATTTGCCGCCAGCACAAAATATTTTCCCGTCACTCGGTAGGTCGTGCCATCGGGATCTTTGTAATGCACCGCCGTGACATGGTCCTTGCTATCGACTTCGATACGGTACACCACGGCGTTCGGTAGCACTCTGGCACCAGCTTGCTCCGCTTTTTCGACGTGAATAATGCCGCTGTACATAGCGGCAATCGGGCAAATCGGCATGCAGTTATTGTTGCCGCAGCAGTTGGGACGTGTGTCATAGACGCGACTATTACGTGCCACCGGTTCAGACACCACTTTGTGACCGTTAGCATTGACGACGGCGCTAAAGCGCTGGTCATTCCACGACAACGGCAGATGATCCATTGGATACGGCTGCCTGCGCGGGGAGCCAAGATCGGTGCCATCGTTAGGGCCGGAAACGCCCAGTTCTACTTCAGCACGATAATAATAAGGCTCTAATTCGTCGTAGCTGATCGGCCAGTTTCGACCCACGCCGTAAAGATCTTTTATCTTGAAATCATTAGGCAAAAAACGCCATGCCGCCGCCGCCCAATGCCATGTCGTACCGCCGACCGCGCGGATGTATTGCGAGTTGTATTTATGCTCGCCTTTAAGGATCAGATAATTGTTTTCTGGCGAGTATTCTGGATGCGGCGCGTATTTGGTCGAAGGGTAAGGCGAGATGAAGTCATCTTTGCTGGCAGTATTGCGATAGTTTTCAACAATGCGCCAACGCTCCAGCCGTGGCCCGGCCTCTAACACCAGCACCGAGATGCCAGCCTTCGCCAATTGATGCGCGACCAGCGCGCCAGCCACGCCGGAACCGACTACGACGACGTCTGCAGATAAATTATCAGCCATCCTTATACCCTCGCTTTCATGGCCACTAGTTGCGCGGGCTTTTTCACCCAATAGCCGGGAGCAGCACGACAATAAGTCGGCACCACCACGGCATCGCGTACCGGATCAAACATGAGGGCTTGATCAAATGCAATCACTTTTGCCTGCACGCCGCTACCAACGACACCCAAATACCAGGCACTGACGATTTGATGCAAAACCTTGCTCAGGTCAGCGTTATCAGCAACCGCTCCAACCAACGCATCAACATCATTGATTTTTTTGATCTGCACAAATTGCCATAGATCAGCGGAATGCTTTTCGAACTCAACGAATTGCGCACTGAGCACCGCATAAAGGCGCGCGCTGACTGCCGAATTAGGTTTCAGTTTGGCGGTAAGCAATGCAGATAAGGCAAGAAAATCACTCTGCTGCTGAGTTTTCAGATTAGGTGCTGTGGTGACGCTAGTTGTTGTTTGCGCCGAGGCTTGCTGTAACCAGCGTGGCAGACTTATCACGGCAAAGCTTGCACCCGCCAGCAAAAACAGATCGCGTCGATTAAGGCGATAGGGCGATGTAGTAACGCTTAAATCATTATAAGGGGTTGCATGCGTGTCGCCAGGAAGGTTACGCTTGAGGAATTGATGGTCGCTTTGATGGCTACCTTGATGGTAAGCGCGATTATTATCCGAATTATCAAAATGACTATTGGATGGACCGTCTGGTTGATTGTTGGCTGGCGTGCCGTGTTGGCTTGATCGTTGGTCGATTGAGTGATCTGGACGTGGCTTCATGTGGCGAGTCCTTTCTGCCTTGTGGATGATCCGATTATACTGACGGGAGCTTTTTAATTGCGGGACCTTTTGCTAACATTTTTAGATGACATTTCCCTTTGACTTTCATTAATGCAATTTAGTTCATGAAACCTATAGCCCCCGGCACAGTCATCTTTCATCGCTATCGTGGATATGGCGTTATCGTCACGGTCAATTTGCTGACCGGTTGGATTTCGGCGCGTTTCGGTAGCGAAATACGCACGCTTGATCTAAATTTGTCCTCGGACGAGATCCAACATGCAGATGGCGAACCGATACTGTTTCGACATGCCCCGCCGGATCGGATGCCGCATGCGCGCCTGATGGCGATGCTGCGTGAGTTACACAACGCCGGTTATCAGCGTTTGTATTTATACACTTGGCCGAAACCCTCCGGCATGCATTGGCGCTGGCATTTATTTTGTGGCCGCCATAACTGGCTGGAGCGACCACGACGCGAGGGATGGTATGGCTCGGGCGCTGATTACAACTTTAATCCGATTCTGGGATGGGGCGACAATCCCGGAGCCTCGGCCAGTGAACTTGCCAGTTCACTGGCGCAATTCGACCCGCAAGGCTTTGCACAAGCGTTGGGCGATGATGAAGAGCACACGCGTTGGTTCGCCACGATTTGTGATGCGTTATTGCCGGATTATGCGTTTAGTCTGGCTTGGGATGCGAACGGCGCAGGCGGGCACGCGGCAAAGGCTGCAAGCATGCCGGATAGCTTGCCGGTTATCCCGGTCCGTAGCGGAGTACCGGAATACAGCGGACCGGCATTGCCGTGGCCGCCAGGATGGGCAAGGTTGTGGCACGGCGCCAGACGCACCGAGATACAGAACAATATCATCACGCTTAAGCTTTACGATTAAGCGCGGCGGTCTATAGTTAGCGATTCGCTAACGCAGCAGGATTTAATACGTTCTCTGGCGTATCGTTAGCGAAGTCCACGACGTTCTGTAGCGCAGTACGGAAATATAATTCATACCCGTCTTTTTCTACGTATCCTAAATGCGGCGAGGCCAACACGTTGTCCATTTTTAGCAAAGGGCTATCGTGCTTCAAAGGCTCGGACTCATACACATCAAGCGCCGCAAAACCGGGGCGTCCTTGTTGCAGTGCTGGCAACAAAGCGTCAGTCGCCACCAATTCGGCACGGCTAGTATTAACAAAAATCGCGGTCGGCTTCATACCTGCTAAATTTTCTGCTGTGACGATTCCACGGGTTGCCTCGTTCAAGCGCAGATGGAGCGACAAAACATCCGCTTCGGCAAAGAACTGCTCCTTTGAACTGGCGACCAGATAGCCATCTTCCAGCGCGGCAGCACGGCTGGCATCGCGGCCCCAGATCATCACGCGCATACCGAATGCTTTTCCATAACCGGCCACCATACGACCAATTTTTCCGTATCCCCACACCCCTAACGTGCGCCCTTTCAAGGCAACACCGAGACCGTTGAATTGCGGTTCTGACGATGCCGTTTGCCACAAACCTTGTTGTAAATTATGCACGTATTGCGGTATCCGTCGTGCCGCCGCCATAATTAATGCCCAAGTCAATTCAGCTGGTGCAGTCGGGTCACCAGATCCCTCTGTAATGGCAATATTTAACGCTGTAGCGGCGTCTACATCGATGTGACCACTTACTTTTCCGGTTTGAGAGATGAGCTTCAAATGGGGTAATTTTTGTAGTAGCGCTTTAGAAAGTACCGTCCGCTCACGAATGAGAACCAAAACCTCAAAACTGGCGAGACGTATCGCTAACTGGCCGCTTCCACGCGCAGAGTTGGTAAATACCTTCACTTCATGATCTTGTAATAATGCAAAACATTCGAGATGTCTGACGGCATCTTGATAATCGTCAAGTATGGCTATTTTCATATTATTTTTCGCGAGGAAAGATTTGAGGGAGTCATAAATTCACGATCTCGTAATAAAGCAACGGCATACGCAAAACCGCAAATACCTTACTACATTAGTTGGTCATTATTACTACAATTCGAGTGTACAATTAATACCTACTTGCCAGTAATTGCCGATCTGCACCATAGAAAAATAACATAAACACACCGATAAAGGGATGGTACAGCATCACAGTTTAATGCTCGGCAAGTTTGAAAAGAGTCCATTTTTACCGAATATAGAACACAGATAAAACACATGCTTTTGTTTTAAAAGATAAAAAACCAAAGTTAAGTAGCGTCGCCGCCAACCCGAGAATATTGCCGGCCAGTGATCATGAAGCGGCGGCCTGCCATTGCACCCAAACATTTCTAAAATTTCTATATTGGAGGTAGTTTTATGAATCACCCTTACAGCGCTCACATATTACGCGCCCTGGCCGTTACGCCGCCAGCCTTTGTCAAACAGCAAAAACTGATTAACTGGGTAAACGAGATTGCAGCGCTGACCAAACCAGAAGCCATTCATTGGTGCGACGGCTCTCAAGAAGAGTACGATCAACTGTGCGCTGAAATGGTCGCTGCTGGCACCATGAAAAAGCTGAATCAGGCCAAGCGACCAAATAGTTATCTGGCGTGTTCCGATCCTTCGGATGTCGCCCGCGTGGAAGATCGCACCTTTATTTGTTCTGCACAAAAAGAAGATGCCGGTCCGACCAATAACTGGACCGATCCAGCTGAAATGCGGATCACCATGGCAGGCTTATTCGAGGGCTGCATGCAAGGTCGGACTATGTACGTGGTGCCGTTTTCGATGGGTCCGCTCGGCTCTGATATCGCCCATATCGGGGTTGAACTCTCCGACTCCCCGTATGTGGCGGTCAATATGCGCATCATGACGCGCATGGGCAAAGCGGTGTACGACGTGTTGGGCACCGATGGCGAATTTGTACCGTGCGTGCACTCAGTTGGCGCGCCGCTGCAAGCCGGTCAAAAGGACGTGGCGTGGCCTTGCAATCCGACAAAATACATCGTTCACTACCCTGAGACGCGTGAAATCTGGTCGTATGGATCAGGCTACGGCGGCAATGCTTTACTCGGCAAAAAATGCTTTGCGCTGCGTATCGCCTCGAACATGGGGCGTGATGCTGGCTGGCTGGCAGAACACATGCTCATTCTTGGCGTAGAGTCTCCTGCCGGCAAAAAACACTATGTGGCCGCTGCATTTCCATCGGCATGCGGTAAGACCAACTTTGCAATGCTGATTCCACCGGTCGGTTTTGAGGGCTGGAAAGTCACCACTATCGGTGATGATATCGCCTGGATCAAACCGGGTGCCGATGGTCGCTTATATGCCATCAATCCAGAAGCGGGTTATTTTGGCGTCGCTCCCGGCACTAACGAAAAAACCAACTTCAATTGCATGGCGTCAATGCGAGACAACACCATCTTCACCAACGTCGCTTTAACCGACGATGGCGACGTCTGGTGGGAAGGCATGACCAAAGAAGCACCGGCGCATCTGATCGACTGGCAGGGTAAGGATTGGACACCGGCAACCGCCAAAGAAACTGGCGCGAAAGCCGCTCATCCGAATGCCCGATTTACGGTCGCTGCGACACAAAATCCGGTCATTGATGCGGCTTGGGATGATCCTGCCGGCGTACCGATTTCTGCATTTATCTTCGGTGGACGCCGTTCGACTACCGTGCCACTCGTTACAGAGGCGCGTAACTGGGTCGAAGGCGTATACATGGCGGCTACCATGGGCTCGGAAACTACTGCTGCGGCAGTCGGTCAGCAAGGCGTGGTGCGCCGTGATCCGTTTGCGATGCTGCCGTTCATCGGCTACAACATGAGCGACTATTTCCAGCATTGGTTAAATATGGGGCGCAAGATTGCCGCTTCTCCAGCGGAGATGCCGAAGATTTTCTGCGTCAACTGGTTCCAAACCGATGACGACGGCAAATTCATCTGGCCTGGATTTGGCGACAACATGCGAGTCTTGAAATGGATGCTGGACCGCCTGGATAACAATGCTGGCGGCGTGGAACATCTATTCGGAACAACACCACAGTTTAGCGATTTGCAATGGGATGGTCTTGCGTTTAGCGAACAGCAATTCGATCGAATTACATCGATAGATAAAGCTGCATGGCAGGCCGAAACTGCGCTGCACACCGAGTTATTCGAGAAACTGAAGTATCACCTGCCAAAGGAACTGGCAGAGGTCAAAGCGGCACTAGAAAAACGTCTCGCGCAGTAACCGTTTGATGGCATCCACTGTGCCAAAGTAATCCCATAAGCGCAATCGAGGTCCGGTTGCGCTTTTTTGCTTTTTAAAGGGATCTATATATATTTTTTTAATATATTTTCACTAAATATTACTTAAACCACAATTCTCACATCACAACGCACACTTGCAAGACGGGCAAAAAAAACCCACCAGCGCACCGCGTGGTGGGTAGAATCCACCCGGGGAGGATGGAGGAGACATTCGGTGAGGCAAAAAAAGTGTTAGGGTTGTGCCAGATACCGTACAAAACGATGATGCAAAAACGATCAAAAAATTACGCTTCCAAAATTACTACAACAGCAACTTAGACTGTCGAATGGGGCGAGATATACGCCGCCAGTTTCTGCAACGGCGCGTGCAACACATACATGATCGGAAATGCGATTGGCCATAAAGTCAGCCAATTTTCGATCCAGGTGCTGAAAAAATGTCCCTCAACACCAAACCACATCAACCGCATCAAAGCCGACATTAAGCCGGTCAATACACAGGATAAAACAAAAGAAGGCAACATTGACGCCAGACTGCGAGACTTTGGCCACGCATTAGCGTTAGGCTTGGGCGGGCGAATTGCTATTTGTCGCTTATCTATCGAGGCAAACTGTTGCTCTCGATCCGAATAGGTGTGCCGCCCCATATCGCCTCCAGAACTAGTTACTACTTGCTAACAAACGTAGTTCAGCGGCCAGACTTGGTTGGCTACCCGCCTCATCATTTGCCATGCGCCGCGCCAACTTGCGGCCGACCATCTTGTTTTCTGCTATGCGACTTTCCAACGATTTGCGTGGCTTGATTAGTAACAACGCCGCGCGAAAAAGGCCGCGTAATAACGGTTTAAATATCATGCCCAGCACTATCGCAACACACAATCCGATGATCGGCCACACCAACGTGCTGGCGGTTTCTCCGGCAAGGCGCATCAACGGAGAATCTAATAAAGCGGCGGAGGAAGTAAAGGCTAAAAATGACATGATATCTGGCTTGTTAATAATATTGATCTTGTGCATTGCAGTATATTATTTGCCGGACCACTGATCCAATCGTGATTTTGGATATCTGTTATGTCTCTTGCGTATACCTTCTTAAGCAAAATTTCGCTGAAAAGTAGAAATTCACCAATAGGTTTTCATCAGTCCGTTGATGATCAAACAATCATATTAGACTTTTGATAAGCATCATATTGCATCGCAATATATTTATAAAACTCTCGAAATTGTATTAGCCCCTTTTTCTCAACAGTTATACACTTAATGAATGCACTTATTTTGCATCTAAACTATCGATAGCCCGCTATTAACCGGATTATCATTACTGACACTCGATAACTGACCCTGGCCCGAACATGAGCTTTCTGACGCTTGATTTAAATTTACTGCGCGTATTCGACGCAATAATGACTGAGCAAAATCTCACTCGGGCCGCCAGTCGTCTGGCAATGACACAACCAGCAGTCTCCAACGCGCTCAAGCGCTTGCGCTATTCGCTCAATGACGAACTGCTGATACGCACCGCACACGGGGTCAAACCGACCCAATATGCAGAAGAACTATGGCCATCGGTACGACGTGCGCTGACTGATCTGGAAACGGCAATTACCCCCGAAACATTTGACGTCTCGCGGGCGCACACTACCTTTCAAATGGCAATGGCTGATGCAACAGCAGCACTATGGTTGCCGTCGCTGGTGCGCACCATTGAACAAGAAGCACCGCAACTGAATATCAGAATGGTCCCGCTAACCACACGTGATCCACGCCAAATGTTATTGCGTGGTGATGTTGATCTGGCAATTGGTTTTTTCCCCGGCGTGACAGCGCAGTTAGCCGGTAGTCAGACCACTTCTGCCTCACCGGTGCACCACGAACGCTTATATACGGGCGAATACGTGTGTGTCATGCGTAAGGATCATCCGCTGGCACAAGTTCCGCTCACGCTGGATGGGTATTGCGAGGCGCATCATCTACTGGTCAGTTTTTCTGGCCGGGCGCATGGGTTGATCGAAGAAATATTAACGGGCTTAAATCGCAAGCGCCGGATTTTGCTCACGGTAAATCAATTTTTCACGGCTGGCCGGGTAGTTGCCAGTTCAGATCTTGTTACCGTATTACCACGCCATTTAATTGGCGCCACCGGAATGACCGACGTGCTGGTGGCACGTGAGCTTCCCTTTGCCACGCCGGCCGTGGATGTCGACATGCTTTGGCATGAGCGCGACGTGCGCAATCCTGCGCACAAATGGTTACGCGCCCATCTGGCGGCAACAGCTCACGCGAAATTTACGCAGGAAATTGTCGAGAAAAAGTAATAGCGAGTAATTGCAAATAAACTGCAAATAAATTGCAACAATAGTGAGCAAATAAAAGCGATCTATTTGTTCGCGCAATAGTTGAGGCAAAAGAGATTGAGGTCAATATGTCGGTGTTAGATCACGTTTCCATTGCGGTTCCCGACTTTGCTACTGCCAGACCTTTTTACGACGCGATCATGTGTGCCTTAGGCGTCGAGAAGGTCTACGATCTCGACGATGCCATGGGTTATGGAACACGTTGCCATGCGGGCGAAGATTCTCACACCTATCTCGCTATTTATTTATAGCCAGATGCCAACTTCAATAACAAACGCCACTGGTGCTTTAAGGCAAAGACCCGCGAGCAAGTTCGTGGCTTTTACCACGCAGGAATGGAACAGGGTGGTCGTGATGATGGCGCACCAGGTTTACGGGTTGATTACCATCCCGATTATTACGGCGCCTTTTTGATTGATCCTGCAGGCAATCGCGTTGAAGCGGTATGTCATCGCGCGGAGTAAGTTGACCAGTGAATATCGACGATAAAGCTGCCCTACGGATGGTAAAGATTCGGCAGTCGCTCGTTCCCATTTAATTACGCCGAACAGTACAGAGCGACCTCCAAATCATCCATCATCCATCATCCGACCAAGCCAATCGTCATACAAATTACTCCGCAACCGTTATTGCCGCTGAAACGCAGCCAGTTGACGATATTGCTGTGAAAGTTGCTGTGGAATAGCGGCATAAATCGGCCATAATTGTTTATAAATCGCCACACTTTCGGGATGCGGTTGATGATGATGGGTCGATCCCACCATATCGGCAATCGCCTCAAGCGAGGATATGCGGCCTAACGCGTATAAACCCAATACAGCCGCGCCGAGGCACGACGACTCAACACTTTCCGGCACCACCACTTCCCGATCAAAAATATCTGCCATCATTTGGCGCCAAAGCGCAGAACGGGCGAAACCACCGGTCGCCATCATACGCCTGGTCGGTCCGATCAACTCTTCGATTCCCGGCAAAATGCTATACAAGCTGAAAATGACGCCTTCCAATGCAGCGCGAATCATCTGCGGCTTACCGTGGTGCAATGCCAATCCGAAGAATGAGCCGCGGGCATCGGCATTCCATAATGGCGCGCGCTCACCAGCCAGATAGGGATGAAATAGCAGACCATCAGCACCAGCCCTGACTTGTTGCGCGATGTCCATTAACGCTTCGTAAGGGTCGCGGTCGCAACGCAATGCCTCGGCCGCTTCTTGCGTCGCTAACTCGTCTCGCACCCACCGTAAAATACTGCCACCATTGTTAATCGGTCCACCAACTACCCAATGGTTTTCGGTCAATGCATAGCAAAAAGTACGGCCCGCCGGATCGGTCACAGGACGCTCAACCACTGTGCGCATCGCACCGGATGTGCCGATAGTGACCGCAACCTGTCCGGGCGCAATCGCATTGACGCCGAGGTTGGACAAAACGCCGTCATTCGCACCGATAATAAACGGCGTTGTGGTCATTAAGCCGAGTTGCTGTGCCAAGGTTGCTGGCAAATCGTCTAAACGATGTGTAGTCGGAACCAGTTGCGACAGTTGTGCTCTGTCAACCCCGATCAATGCCAGCGCAGCCTTGTCCCAATCCATCTCAAACAAATTAAACATACCGGTCGCAGAGGCGATGGAATGATCGACCAGCCATTGTCCGAACATGCGATGCATCACGTATTCTTTAATGCCGACAAAACGTGCACTACGCGAAAAAACATCCGGCTGATCATGCCGCAACCACATCAATTTGCATAACGGCGACATGGGATGAATCGGCGTTCCGGTCCGAGAATAAATCGCATGACCGTCCATTTCGTCACGAATTTTGTTGGCCCATGCGCCAGCCCGATTATCGGCCCACGTAATACTGTTGGTCAGCGGCTGATCATTTTTGTCGATCGCAATCACGCTATGCATGGCAGCGCTAAAAGAGACCAGAACAATTTCCGCAGGACGCACATGCGCGCTGATCCCGGCTTGTTTGACGGCCTGCGCGATACTGGTCAAGACGGCTGCGTAGATTTGTGCCGGATCTTGCTCGGCCATATCTGCTGCTGTTGATATTAAGGGATACTCCACCGCAAATTGGCTCACAACTTGACCATTTATCCTGAACAACACGGCTTTGGTACTGGTCGTGCCGATATCCACACCGAGCATAAATTCCTGAGTATTTTCCTCAACACTTCTTTGATTATTTTTAATATTGCGTTGCACCATAGGTGCTGTGTTCTGTGTTGATTGGAGTGACATCGTATTTCCTCGGAATTTGTTCTTTAATTCATAATGCACAAAAGCATCTACTTCAACCAATAGCGTCGGATGGTATAGCCGTTACTTTCAGGTCAACTATCGCCATTGCTATCAACATTACTATCACTAAAGCCATCATCAAACAATTCTAACCTGTGTTGCGGTCAAAACGATAGGCTCTAAAATGTATACTAATGAACAGTTTGGTAGCGCTATCATTTAATGGCGTATCTTGGACGACTCGTTATTTTCTGTCAAATTGTGTCCGAAAATAGTTTGGTTATTTTCTCTGTTAATTTGCTTTCCAGAGAATCTTATAAAAAACAAAACCGATCTCGCTCAATGACCCCGATAAGCGTTTCTTGGTCAGGTATTAAAATTTATCTAATCCTGAAAATTACAACAACATCACAACACTCGAAAATAGACGATAAAGCCAGTGCTAAAGCGCGTAAGATCAACTTTTAAGTAAAAAACTTGTTAGCGCGGACCGGTCAATTCACAGAAATAGAACGCACTATATGACTAAAGCAGAAACCCTGATAATAGGTAAAAACGAAAAAAATAGTATCTTGAGTACAAAAAAACAAGCGACAAAACAAACCACAAAACAGGATACGGAAGCGGTGAGTGCAAAAATCAACCTCGCACGTCGCGGACGTTCCACCGGCAGAGTGACCATTACGGACGTGGCAAAGGCTGCGAATGTCAGCCCAATGACGGTGTCGCGATCAATCAAATCTCCTGCTTCTGTCCAGCAAAATTTACGTGATCGCATTACCACCGTAATCAAAAAACTAGGTTATGTGCCGAACCAGGCCGCAAGCACGTTGGCGTCATCGAAGTCGCACGTAATCGGTGTCATCGTACCGTCGTTGACCAATGCGGTTTTTATCGATACGCTCAGTGGAATTCGCGATTGCCTCGGACAAGCAGGTTATCAATTTTTAATTGGAGAGAGTCGCTACTCTGCCGATAAAGAAAGTGAACTGATCGCAACCTATATGGCGCATGCGCCAGACGGTTTTTTGCTCACAGGTATTGAGCAGCAAGAATCTGCGCGAGTGATGTTGGCATCCAATAATATTCCGGCAGTCCGAATGTACGATCTTAGCAAAAGCAGTCATGATCTGACCGTCGGCTTTTCGCAAAAAAAAGCGGGCTACAGTGTTGCCAGACATTTCATCGAGCGCGGCTATCAACGTCCCGCGTTTATGGCAGCCCAGCTAGATCCCAGGTCAATGAAACGGCGCGAAGGTTTTAGAAAAGGTTTGATGGAAGCTGGACTGAATCCGAATCTGGAAATTCTGTTGCCAGTACCTTCGACCATCGAACTTGGCGCGCAGTTACTCGCCAAAATTCTGGCGCAGACCCCGAATTGCGACGCGGTATTTTGTTGCAACGATGACTTGGCCCTTGGGGTGCTATTTGAATGTCAGCGCCGTGGCATTGCAGTGCCAGCGCAAATGGCCATCGTTGGTTTTAATGATCTGCCGTGGGCCGCCCAATCCATTCCGGCAATTACCACAATCGTCACGCCACGCTACGACATCGGTTACGTCGCCGCCGAACTCTTACTGAAAACGTTAAAAGGCAAACCGATAGAAAAAGCCCGAATAGATCTCGGCTTTGAACTGGCAATTAGAGGAAGCACCTGAAAAATCGCCAGCGTGGGTGCTTTGGGAAAGCCCCCCGCCAGGGCGTTTTAGCATAAGTTCTGAGAGTATCAAGACTATCGAATTGGCAACTTTGTGGTATGTTTTACTTCTTCCATCACTGCGTAAGTATGGGTTTCACGCACACCTTTCAGCTGTAATAACGATTTCCCCAAAAACTCGCGATAAGCGTTCATGTCTTTTACCCGCGCCTTAACCAGATAATCAAAGCCGCCGGCGACCATATGGCACTCTAAAACCTCTGGGATTACCTGTACGCTTTTGCTAAAGGCATCAAACACCTCCGGGGTCGTACGATCCAAGACCACTTCAATAAACACGAGCAACGCGACATCCAGAAGTTGGGGATTGAGTTGAGCCGTGTAATGCATGATGTAACCAGCATCCTGCAATTTACGTACGCGCTCGAGACAAGCCGCTGGTGATAAATTGACGCGCCCTGACAAGTCTACATTGCTAATCCGGCCATCGTTTTGCAATTCGGATAGAATTTTTTTGCTTATTTTATCTAGCATTTTGCTTGTTTCCGGAAGAATTTTATTCGGTTAAATTTTCGCATTAATAACAAAATTTTGATAGAGACCTGTATTACCAGAATAAATCCATCGTGATGCCGCCTACAATCGAACGATTCGCCTGCACTTAGCATTATTCAGCAATTCTACCCGTTCCTCCCTTATTTTATTGTTTTTTTACCTATTTTGAGAAAATACCATGCCGACGCAATCCACGTTGACTTCCTCGCTGGGCGCAATCCCCTTCACCGAATTTCATGCTGAAGTGATTCGCAATCCATCGCCTTTGCGTTCAGCGATCACCGCCGCCTATCGCCGTGATGAATCGCTTGCGGTGCAATGGTTGCTAGGCCAGGTGGAAGATAGTTCGAGCGCAAGAGTGGCGAGTGCCCAACTGGCGAGCAAACTGGTGCAATCGGTGCGCGACAAACGTACACGTGCGTCGGGTGTAGACGCGTTAATGCATGAATTTTCATTGTCGTCAGAAGAGGGCGTGGCGCTAATGTGCCTTGCTGAAGCGTTATTACGCATTCCCGATCATCAGACCGCAGACCGATTAATCGCCGACAAAATCAGCAAAGGTGACTGGCGTCGTCATCTGGGCGAATCGCCATCAATGTTCGTCAATGCAGCCACCTGGGGCCTTCTGATCACTGGCAAATTAGTCAGCACCAATAGCGAGCGCGGTCTCGGTTCGGCGCTGACCAAACTCATCAGCAAAGGCGGTGAACCGCTAATCCGCAAGGGTGTAGACGTCGCTATGCGAATGCTGGGCAACCAATTTGTCACGGGGCAAACCATCGCCGAAGCGCTCGTCAACAGCCGCGACAATGAAAAACGCGGTTATCGCTACTCATACGATATGTTGGGTGAAGCCGCATTAACCGAAGAAGATGCGGCTGCGTATTATGTTTCCTATGAAACAGCGATTCACGCTATCGGCCGCGCCTCGAATGGTCGTGGGATCAAAGATGGTCCAGGGATTTCGGTAAAATTATCCGCCCTGCATCCACGCTATTCACGTGCTCAAAAGCATCGCACGCTGACTGAATTACTGCCACGCCTAAAAAAGCTGTTGCTGTTAGCCAAGCAATACGACATTGGTTTGAATATTGATGCCGAAGAAGCTGATCGACTTGAACTTTCTCTGGACTTAATGGAAGCGTTGGCTTTCGATCCTGACCTTGCCGGTTTTGAGGGTATTGGCTACGTCGTACAAGGTTATCAAAAGCGCTGCCCGTTCGTCATCGATTATCTGGCTGATCTGGCGCGCCGCAGCGGTCAAAAGTTTATGGTACGACTAGTTAAGGGCGCGTACTGGGACGCTGAGATTAAACGTGCGCAAGTCGATGGCATGCCCGGCTATCCGGTCTACACCCGCAAGGTCTATACCGATGTTTCCTACCTTGCGTGCGCCCAACAATTATTAGCTGCAACGGATGTACTTTACCCACAATTCGCCACACATAACGCGCGGACATTGGCGACTATTTATTGCTGGGCAGAAGAAAAAGGGATTAACGATTATGAATTTCAATGCCTGCACGGTATGGGTGAGACGCTCTATGATCAAGTCGTGGGAAAACAAAATCTGAACAAACCATGCCGAATTTATGCGCCCGTCGGATCGCATCAGACACTGCTGGCTTATCTGGTGCGTCGCTTGCTGGAAAATGGTGCGAACTCGTCGTTTGTTAATCAAATCGTGGACGAAAATGTTTCCATCGATATGCTGATTGCTGATCCATTGGAAGAATCCCGTAAGCTCGGCGGTGAACCGCATGCCAATATCGTATTGCCGCGTGCATTGTATGGCGCTGAAAGAAAAAATTCGGCTGGTGTTGATCTCAGCAACGAAGATGTTTTGCGTGACATCGATACCGCATTTCAGCAATTCCGCAGCAATCAATGGCAAGCCAAACCTTTACTTGCCGTCGATCAAGTTGGTGAGGAAACTACAGTTACGGCAACACGCGAAGCCCAGAAAATTTTGAATCCGGCCGATCATCGCGATATCGTTGGTACCGTAGTCGAGGCTAGCGCTGATGACATTGAAACCGCTCTGCATGTAGCAACATCTTACGCCATGGACTGGCAAACAAGGAAGCCCGCAGATCGGGCAGAGGTGTTAATGCGAGCTGCCGATTTGTTTGAAGAAAATCAGTTTGAATTGATTGCGCTGGCTATCCGTGAAGCTGGAAAATCGTTACCCAATGGCGTTGCTGAAGTGCGTGAAGCGGTTGATTTTTTACGTTATTACGCCGCCCAAATTCGTCATACGCAAAACGCGTTGGCGCTTGGTCCAGTAGTGTGCATCAGTCCATGGAATTTCCCATTAGCAATTTTTGTTGGTGAAATCAGCGCGTCGCTGGCAGCAGGAAATGTCGTACTTGCTAAACCGGCTGAGCAAACGCCATTGATCGCCACACGAGCAGTAGAATTGTTGCATCGAGCTGGTATTCCACGTGCTGCCCTGCAATTATTGCCGGGTCGTGGTGATACCGTGGGTGCCAGATTAACCGCTGATCCACGTGTAAAAGGCGTTATTTTTACTGGGTCAACGGAAGTTGCGCAATTGATTAATCGCACGCTTGCAGATCGCGCAACGAAGGAAAAAGTTGATCTGCCATTCATTGCTGAAACCGGCGGTCAAAATGTATTGATTGTGGACTCCAGTGCACTTCCGGAACAGGTCGTGGTTGACGTGCTGAGTTCGGCTTTTGATAGCGCTGGCCAACGCTGTTCTGCCTTGCGCGTTTTATGTTTGCAAAATGATATCGCAGACAAAACAATCCATATGCTGAAAGGTGCAATGCAAGAATTGTGTATTGGCAATCCCGATCGTCTGATTACCGATATCGGCCCAGTTATTGATGCTGAAGCGCAAGAAAAATTATTGGTGCATATTGATAAGATGAAGGTGACAGCAAAAGACTTCTTTCAATTGCCATTATCTGAGGCAGAAAACCATGGCACATTTGTATCCCCAACTTTGATTGAAATTGGTTCGCTGGGTGAATTGAAACACGAAGTTTTCGGTCCGGTATTACATGTTTTGCGCTATGCCCGCGAACAGTTACCGCAGCTCATTAACGCGATTAATGAGAGCGGTTATGGGCTCACGCTTGGGGTGCATTCGCGCATTGATGAAACTATCGATTTCATTTCACGCAGTGCACATGTCGGTAATATTTACGTCAATCGGAATATTGTTGGCGCAGTAGTGGGCGTGCAACCGTTCGGTGGAGAAGGTAAATCAGGGACCGGTCCAAAAGCGGGTGGCCCGTTATACCTGAAACGTCTGCAGCGCAACGCCGAAGCTAATTTAGGCGCGCATACCATTCACGAGGCCAATACGATTGTTCAAGAAGGCACGTCAGCATTGCAATCCTTATTGGGCTGGGCAAAAACGCACGGCCATCAACGTATTGCCGCGTTAGGTCAGGAATATATTCATCATAGCTGGCTTGGAACATCGATGGTCTTGCCGGGACCAACGGGTGAGCGTAATACGCTGTCGTTCGCACCCCGCGGTGCGGTGTTATGCAGTGCACGGACGGTCGCAGTCATGTTAAATCAGCTCGCAGCCGTACTTGCTACTGGCAACACACCAATCATCGAAGCGGCATCATATGCTTTAATACCAAGCGGATTACCAAAAGCTGTACACGACACTATTCGTATCATTGACACGGTTAGCAATACGACTGACCGTGCCGATAAAAATACTATCGCGTTACATTTTGCCCTGGTTGATGCTGCCGATCTGGAGCGACTGTATCCGTTATTGGCTGCCCGCGAAGGTGCTCTTGTGCCAGTACTTGAAACATCGGAATATGCACCAATTCCATTGTGGAGATTAGTGGCCGAACGCGCCCTATGCGTGAATACTACCGCAGCGGGAGGAAATGCCAGTTTGATGACGTTAGAAGCTTAAGGCTTCAACCTCTTCTGGCTTTATTGCGTGCTCGCGGGGCCATCGTTTAAAGCGATGGCCTTTTTTATTTGTGAAATTGCACAGAACGTCGATATTAGGCATTGGTGACATTCATCTTTAAACGTGAACTTTATTGCCGCGCTGTTTTACTGGCTATGCACCTAAGCGGCGTGAATCGATGCTAATCATCTTTTTATGAATCACTTTAGCGACGCCATCTGACACTAATCTCTGATTTAGGCATGTATAAATTCGTAGACATCCGATATTATCGTAATAGGTTCATGCGTAAACATTGCTTTTCTTCAAGCTATTAATCTGGTTAAATAGGCTGAATAAAGACTCAAAATACTCTTTTTACTACCTAACATCGCACGACGGCACCGCAAAAAACCATGCTTTTAACATGGTAGTGCTGAAAGATATATTGCATTCGCTGCCTGAGAGTTTGATGTGTGCACATCGACCAAGTGACTAGTTTTCACGTGATAAGTCCACGCTAACGATTTACTCTCCGATTGAAATTTGCAGCATGTCTAACCCCATATGTTTATCCCCATATTGATATGACTACTACCAAATTTCGCCTGTTAAAAATTTTTTCATGGTGTCTCGGCGGCTTATTTATTCTGCTGGCGTTATGCGTGGTTTTTATGCTGACTTTCGATTGGAATCTGGCACGCCCATGGCTAAATCAGCGCGTTAGCGATGCTGCAGGCCGCCCCTTTGCAATTAACGGTGATTTGTCATTACATTGGTTTAATCCGCAAACAGAAGAAACCAGTTGGCACAAATGGATTCCGTGGCCACAACTTACGGCGCAAAATATTGTGCTGGCCAACCCCGATTGGGCAAAAACCGGTCTGCATATGGTTGAAGTGGGTCAGGTCACCTTTACGTTACAGCCGCTACCGCTACTTGAAAAACGCATCATCATTCCGAACCTGCAACTCGATACGCCGGTCGTCATGCTTGAACAATCTGCGGATGGTAAGAATAACTGGACCTTTCCTTCAACAGGGCCGAGCCAATGGAAAGTAAACCTGCAAAAAGTGGTGTTAACGCAAGGCACGATACGGTTGCTGAGTCCAATAAAAAAAATTGATATCGACGCGCATATTGCGACTCTGCCGACCACTACAAAAGAGGGTTATGGGTTAGGTTGGAGTGTAAAAGGTAGTTTTAACAAAGCAGCAGTCAGCGGTAAAGGCAAAGCCGGCGCAGTATTATCGCTGGAGAATGTGAATGCGCCCTATCCACTAGAAGCGGACGTGCACATCGGAAAAACCATCATCGCGATCAAAGGAAGTTTAACCAAACCGAGCGATCTGGCCGCGCTCGATTTGCGTTTAACACTATCCGCAACAAGTATGGCTGATTTGTATCCGTTGACTGGTATTTTATTGCCAGCAACACCTCCGTTTTCCACAGAAGGACGCTTGATCGGCAACGTCAAGCCTGGCGGCGGCGAGTGGCGTTACGAGAATTTTAACGGTCACGTCGGTTCAAGCGATTTATCCGGGACACTCGATTATATGGCACGAGATCCAAGACCATTATTGAAGGGCACATTGGTATCAAATCAGTTGCGCCTGGTCGACCTGGGTCCGTTAATCGGGGCAGATTCCAATGCAAGTAAAGCTAACCGAGGCGTAGCACCAAATCAACCCGCCGACAAAGTGCTTCCGACTGAGCAGTTTGATACATCTCGTTGGGGCAGTATCGATGCTGATGTAAAATTTACCGCTAAAAAAATCATCCGGTCTGAGGCCCTGCCTATTCAAGACCTCAAAACGAATATCCATTTAAAAGACAGCCAACTATCACTGACGCCGTTAGATTTCGGTATAGCGGGTGGAAACCTGATTTCAACCATCAGGCTGGACGGTAGCGGTAAAGTTATGAAGGCCAAAATAACGCTTTCAGCTCGGCACCTGAAAATTAATCGTCTTTTCCCAACCCTTGAGTCAGCCCGCGCCAGCCTTGGTGAGATCAATGGTGATGCTGCCTTGATGGGTACGGGCAATTCTGTTGCAGCGCTAATGGCGACGTCTAACGGCGAACTCAAAACGTTGATTAACCAAGGAACCCTGAGTAAATTCATACTGGAGGCAGCCGGTCTGAACGTCGGTAATGTTGTCCTGTCTAAACTCTTCGGCGATAAACAGGTAAAGCTCAATTGCCTGGCTAGCGACTTTGTGATTGTCAATGGCGTCATGCAGACACGAACATTCCTACTGGATACGGATGATGCAATGATTACCGTCAATGGTCAGATTAATCTGAAGACCGAGGTTATGGCGCTGAATGTCAAACCAAAAAGCAAAGGTCTACGCATAATTTCCTTCAGATCGCCTCTATACGTCGCTGGGACCTTCAAAAACCCAGATGTAGGGGTTGATAAGGGTATCCTGGCATTAAAGGCTGGCAGCGCGATTGCGCTTGGCGTTCTATTTCCGGTCGCAGCGATCTTGCCACTGGTGAATATCGGCTCTACCCAGCAGACAGATTGCGCGTCGTTACTTGCAGAAGTCAAACTTAAACCTGTGATACCTCCGTCAGCACATTGAAACTTACAACTAGACTTTCACTAGATGTCTAAGCATGTTTTACTCGGCTTATAAATAGCAGTCGCTAATCATTCCATTAAGCGCCTTCAAAAATTGCAGCAAACGCCCTCCGCGCCAAGCGCTTCCTTCGGACGGTCAGGCGCTTTCCTATTCGGAGCGCAATTCAAGGTCAGGTAATGCTCGACAATCGCTTCTTGAGGTGCAAAAAGCGATTGTATCGTTCGTCCCGGATGCTTAGAGCGTTCATTCTGGCTTCTATAGCGTTTCATTCCTATTTCGACTCCTTATTTTGATTCCTTACTTCGCAAATTTGCACCAAATGTGAATCGCCTTAGGTGATTTTATGCACTAAGTGCCTCATTGGGTAAAGCCCCAATAGCCCAAATTGACATGCAATATGCCGTACGCGAACTAACCAGATGTGCTGGCTGATGTCGTGCTTAATATTTTAAATGAATAGAAGTAATGTGGATAAGGCTGTGGATATGTCGATCTATTAATGGGGATATCTCGTTATTGTTGACGCATTTCTTTTTTATTCAGCAACTATCCTTTACTCATACAACGTTTACTCAAGCTTTATTCACTCTTTAACAGTATGTTTACAAACAGATTTATGCTGTTATCCACAGAAAATGTCGTCGTTAACTATTACTACTATTTATATCTATAAATCGTTAACTAAAGAGATAAAAAAGATTTTTTCAAAAAAATAGAGCAAAAACCAGGTGTTTCACTCAGTTAAATCCGTTTAACTGACCTATTGAGAATTTAATTCTGCAAATAGTTGTTTGTAAGCTGTTTGTTTAAATGTGTTTTACTCGCAAATATGCTTAAAGCTTGGCTTTGATCGGTCTGTAGCCCGTGCAAGTTAAACGCTAGATGGCTTTGTTCTAGCTTTGAAAGAGGTAGAAAAAGGGATAAAAGAATAAAATTTTCTTTAGCGACATCAAAAAAACATTTTTCAGCTTAATACCGGATTAAAAAAGCAATTTTCTGAATAAAGCTGTGGATAACAAGTGAATAAGTTGTGGAAAATGAGGGTTTCTTGGTATATGCAATTGTTATTCAACAGATGCTCTCAAGTAGTACAGCGTTTACTCTGACGTTATCCTTGTTCTACGTTGCTGTTTACAAAAAGAAAATTGACGTTATCCACAGAAAAGGTGGTCGTTAACTACTATTACTATTTATATATATAAACAAGTAAACACTAATACGACTTTGAAGTAAGCGATATAAGACGAAGATTAGACAAAAACGTCTGTTCAAAAAATGTCTGGCAAGATTAAAGTTAAGTGAATTCGTAATAGCGCATGAAAGCGAATCAACTTATATCGGTCCAGTGCTTTAAGGTCTGTGGATAAGTCTTTGGATATCGAGATGAATAAGTTGGGTACAACCTACTAAATCTTAATAAACATTTTTTTATCCACCAGTTATGGTTAATGAATACATTGTTTAAGAGGGACTTATCCTTATCCTAAGTCATTGTTTTTAAATGAGATTTCTGACTTGTACACAGAAAAGTAGGGTGTTAACTACTACTACTATTTATATATATAAATCTATAGATTAAAAACATAAGGAAAAAAAGAGTAAAAGCGACTTTTTTTGGCAACGTTTAAAACAAAAACGAGCATTTATTCCGTTTGTAAAAAACAATTTATTCCTTTAAGGAATCATTTCTTATTGCCAATAGAAGGATAGCTTGCCTATATTTTTGTTGTCGGTAAGCTCCTAGTAAGCAACAAAGTGGATAAATAAGCATTTATGAATAAACAGGATATGAGCCCACGTTCTTTTAGGTGAAAAGTTAGTGATTTTTAAACATGACACTTGATGGCCTGCCAAATCGTATGAATGTGATTTTACAAATTGATGGTCGAGTCAAATTAGTCTCTTTGACTTGTCGTTAAAATAATATTTCTTAATTGCAACATATTATTAAAATAATTAATATCCACTTATAAAAAGCCCGCCAACAAAACTGATGGACGAGTCTTAAAGACTAAGCGACCAAGCTTATAAATGAGGATGACAAATGGAAGTAGCAGGAAAGTACGACTACATTATTGTTGGAGCAGGAACTGCGGGTTGTGTATTAGCTAATCGATTGACACGAAACCCCAATGTCAATGTGCTATTGATTGAAGCGGGAGCAAAAGACGACTACATTTGGATACATATCCCGGTAGGTTATCTTTATTGCATTAATAATCCACGTACCGATTGGTTGTATCGGACTGAGCCTGATTCTGGACTGAACAATCGCAGCCTGATTTATCCACGCGGAAAGGTGCTTGGTGGATCTTCTTCCATTAACGGCATGATTTATATGCGAGGCCAAGCCCGTGATTATGATCAATGGGCGTCAATTACTGGTGATACGTCCTGGCGTTGGGAAAATGTTTTGCCACTTTTTAAGAAAAGTGAAGATCACTACAATGGAGCGAGCGCTTTTCACGGAGTGGGCGGAGAGTGGAGAGTGGAAAAACAGCGATTGTCATGGCAAATTCTGGATGCTTTTCGGGATGCCGCCGCTGAGACGGGTATCCCAAAAGTGGATGACTTCAATCAGGGTAATAACGAGGGTGTAGGTTATTTTGATGTCAATCAAAAGCGTGGAATTCGATGGAATGCGTCAAAAGCATTTTTACGTACCGCAGCGACCCGCGGAAATCTAGAAATCATGACCGGTTGTCATGTAAAACGGCTTCAAATTAATGCCGGTGAAAATGGTTTGGAATGCACAGGTGTTGAATTTTTAGGCGGTGGCAAAGAATGGTCGGCAGAAGCAGCTAAAGAAGTTCTATTGTGTGCTGGAGCAATTGGTTCGCCGCATATTTTACAATTTTCGGGAATTGGCCCAGCCACGCTCTTGCAGCAAAACCATATTCCGGTTGTGCATGATTTGCCGGGTGTTGGAGAGAATTTACAGGATCACTTGCAGATTCGCATGGGATTTAAAGTCTCGGGCGTGAAGACGCTCAACATGATGGCGAGCAATTGGGTCGGGAAAATGAAAATTGGATTTGAATATTTGCTGTCACGCAGCGGTCCAATGTCGATGGCGCCATCGCAGTTAGGTGCGTTTGCTAAATCCGATTCCACCCAGGAAACACCTAATTTGCAGTACCACGTGCAGCCATTATCATTGGAAAAATTCGGCGATCCTCTGCATAATTTTCCTGCATTTACCGCCAGCGTTTGTAATTTGCGACCAACGTCTCGTGGTCATATTCGGGTCGCGTCGGGTGATCCTATGGTTGCCCCGAAAATCACGTTAAATTACCTTTCTACCGAGCTTGACCGTAAAGTAGCTGCGGCTTCTGTAGTGTTAACAAGAAAGATTGCTGCGGCCCCCGCATTGCGAAAATATGCACCAGCAGAGTTTATGCCGGGTAACGATTTTCAAACCGAAGAAGACCTGATTCGCGCTGCGGGCAACGTGGGTACGACTATTTTTCACCCCGTCGGTACTTGCATGATGGGTAAAGTAACAGACAAATTAGCGGTAGTTGATAGTAAATTACGTGTAATTGGCGTAAATAGACTGCGTGTAGCAGACGCTTCAATAATGCCAACGATTACTTCAGGAAATACAAATTCACCAACTATTATGATTGCCGAAATGGCGGCTAAATTTATTTTGGAGAAGGTTTCTGAATAGATCGGGCTTACGGCTAGATTTGCCAAATCAGGGTTACCGACAGTTTAACCAACATCTTGGTAACCACGCGATTTTCTGTGGCTTAAATTACCATAAAATGTTGTTGATTTGAGTTTAGTACTTATACGTATTGCTCAGTGTTCTGGTCCTCTGTACTATCCGTCAAACCAGTTTCAGTTGCTATCAACCTAATAAAAAATTTGTACCGATGGCTTGTCACGGCGCAAAGAAAAACCCTAAGGAGACAGGATGAGCGATTTCATCTTAGAAACGAAAAGCCTGACTAAAGAATTTAAAGGCTTTACGGCGGTAAGTGATGTCAATTTACAAGTTGAGCGCGGCCATATTCATGCTTTGATCGGTCCTAATGGTGCTGGCAAAACGACCTGTTTTAATCTGCTAACTAAATTTTTGATTCCGACGACCGGACAAATTTTGTTCAATAATCGTGATATCACCCTTTCTGCGCCTGCACAAATTGCGCGACAAGGGATTATTCGTTCTTTTCAGATTTCAGCCGTGTTTCCGCATTTGTCGGTGATGGAAAATGTTCGCATCGGTTTGCAACGCAATTTAGGCACCTCTTTCCACTTTTGGAAAAGTAGCAAAAGTCTTTCCCAGTTACGGGATCGTGCAATGGAGCTGCTGGCAGAAGTTGATTTGACGGAATTCGCTGATACCTTAACCGTTGATCTTCCTTATGGTCGTAAGCGGGCATTGGAAATTGCGACAACACTAAGTATGAATCCGGAACTAATGTTGCTTGATGAGCCGACGCAGGGAATGGGACATGAAGACGTGGATCGGGTTACAGCGTTGATTAAGAAAGTTTCGGCAGGTAGAACCATCCTGATGGTTGAGCACAATATGAGCGTAGTTGCCGGTATTTGCGACAAAATCAGCGTCTTGCAGCGCGGCGCGATTTTGGCAGAAGGCGACTACAAAACCGTGTCAACTAACCCACTTGTAATGGAAGCGTATATGGGTACTGAAGCAAGCACACTCGAAGGAGCGCATTAATGCCGTCTGTTATGTCTCAGCAAGGTTCTGAAAATACAGTGGAAAAATCCAGTAATTCGGTTAAACCACCTGCGCTTTGCATTACCGATCTGCAAGCTTGGTACGGCGAATCACATATTTTACACAGCGTGAATTTGACGGTAAATGCCGGCGAAGTAGTGACTTTACTGGGCCGTAACGGTGCTGGGCGGACGACTACGATGCGCGCGATCATGGGATTAACAGGTACGCGTAAAGGGTCTATAAAGGTCGGTGGTGTTGAAACTATCTCCTTACCAACGCATAAAATTGCGCATCTTGGTCTGGGTTATTGTCCTGAGGAACGCGGTATATTTTCTTCGCTTTCTACCGAAGAAAACTTGCTCTTGCCGCCGTCTGTTTCGAAAACTGACAAAGGTATGTCAATAGCAGAAATTTACGACATGTTTCCTAATTTGGAGGAGCGTAAAAATAGTCAGGGAACCCGGTTGTCTGGTGGTGAACAGCAGATGTTAGCGGTGGCGCGTATTTTGCGTACGGGCGCGCGGCTGCTGTTGCTTGATGAAATTTCTGAGGGCCTTGCACCGGTGATTGTTCAAACTCTAGCGCGTATGATTTTATTGTTGAAAGAGAAGGGTTACACCATCGTTATGGTGGAACAGAACTTTCGATTCGCAGCGCCGTTAGCTGATCGCTTTTATGTGATGGAACATGGACAGATAGTGGAAACATTTGGTGCCTCACAATTACAAGAAAAAATGCCCGTATTGAATACGTTACTGGGTGTTTAAAAAATAGTAGTCAATACAAAAAAACAAAAATAATAAAGCAAAAACAATAAAGTAAAAATAATACTAATACATAAGCTGATCACACTAAATGCGTGATTGTCAGGTAAAAATGGAGAGCAAATTGAAGATTAAATTGAAAGCAGTATCACTCGCAGTATTTTCCACACTGGCGTTTGGCGTCGCTGGATCTGCCACGGCACAGATATCTGGCGATACAATCAAGATTGGCTTTATTACCGATATGTCGAGTGTGTATTCGGATATTGATGGCCCTGGCGGTGCAGAAGCAATCAGAATGGCTATCGCTGATATGGGTGGAAGCATTAACGGCAAAAAAATCGAATTAATCGTGGCCGACCATCAAAATAAAGCGGACATTGCATCAAGCAAAGCGCGCGAATGGTTTGATCAGCAAGGCCTGGATATGTTGATCGGTGGGACCAATTCCGGCACTGCGCTGGCGATGGCAAAAATTGCTGCTGAAAAGAAGAAGCCATTTTTTGAAATCGGCGCGGGTAGCACACGTTTGACTAACGAAGAGTGCACGCCTTACACGGTGCATTACGCGTATGACACCTATGCATTGGCTAATGGAACAGGTTCTGCAGTCGTCAAGCAAGGCGGTAAAAGCTGGTATTTTCTGACCGCTGATTATGCGTTTGGAAACTCGCTGGAAAAAGATACAACAGCCGTGGTGAAGGCATCAGGCGGAACTGTTTTAGGTGCAGTCAAGCATCCGTTAAATGCATCTGATTTTTCTTCATTCCTGTTGCAGGCACAAGCATCCAAAGCGCAAATTATTGGATTGGCAAACGCCGGTGGCGACACCATTAATGCGGTCAAAGCAGCAAACGAATTTGGTATTACCAAGACTGCCAAACTGGCAGGTTTACTGGTCTTTATCAATGATATTCATTCGCTGACATTGAAGCAGACCCAGGGAATGTATTTGACCGATAGTTGGTATTGGGATCAAAACGATGAATCACGTGCCTGGGCCAAGCGATATTTTTCAAAAATGAAAAAAGAGCCATCGAGCTTGCAAGCAGCCGACTATTCTGCGGCCACGCAATATCTGAATGCAGTGAAAGCCATCGGTACCGATGATGGTGAAAAAGTGATGGCACAGTTGCGCAAGACAAAATTTAACGACATGTACACCAAAGGCGCCTACTTGCGCCCTGACGGACGCGTGGTGCATGACATGACCTTGTATCAGGTTAAGGCACCGGCAGAGTCAAAGTATCCATGGGATTATCTCAATAAAATTCAAACAATCCCTGCGGAAAAAGCATTTATGTCTAAAGCAGATTCTAAATGCGCGACTTGGAAATAATTGATGTAGTTGATATTAGCAGGTAGCAGGATTTTTGATATTTGTTAATACGATGCTCTTTGTCGCTGAATAAGCTGCAACTGAATTACAACTAAGTCCGTCACTCACGGCATGTCGTTTGCCTGACGCAATATGCGTCGTGAAACATATGCCTGAGTATTTTTTTATGATTCATCACTATTCCAGTTCTGTCCAAAATTCTTCTGCCGTCATGCTTAAAGTGAGCTTAGGCGTCAGCAAGGATACTGTTAGCTGAAGTAATCGGTAAGTAACCTGTTGTCAGGTATATTCTCGATTAATTTGACGAAAATTCAGGACCGAATTGAGTGTGATTTTATGATGACATTGCCATGGAATTGTTCGGCATCCCTCTGCAAGCCTTGATGAGTCAGCTACTGCTGGGCTTGGTCAATGGTTCTTTTTACGCCATGTTATCGCTCGGCCTGGCGGTAATCTTTGGCTTACTTAATGTAATTAATTTTGCGCACGGTGCGTTGTACATGATGGGCGCATTTTTGGCCTGGATCGGATTGTCTTATTTTAATCTGAACTATTGGGTCATGCTCGGTCTGGCACCGTTGATCGTTGGTGTTTTCGGCATCATCATCGAAAAAACCATGTTGCGCTGGCTGTACAAACTTGACCATCTTTATGGTCTGTTGCTGACCTTCGGTATTACGTTGATGGTAGAAGGTATTTTTCGCTCGTTTTACGGGGTTTCCGGTCAACCGTATTCGGTCCCTGACTTGCTGAGCGGTGCGACTGATATCGGATTTATGATATTGCCAAACTACCGTGCGTGGGTCGTATTTGCGTCGCTAGTCGTTTGTTTTGCGACCTGGTTTGTCATCGAAAAAACTAAGCTTGGCGCCTATTTGCGTGCTGGTACGGAGAACCCAAAACTGGTTGAGGCTTTTGGTATCAACGTGCCATTGATGGTGACACTCACCTACGGTTTCGGTGGTGCGTTGGCTGCCTTTGCCGGCGTGCTGGCGGCGCCGGTCATTCAAGTCTCTCCGTTGATGGGTTCCAATCTTATTATCGTTGTTTTCGCGGTGGTAGTGATTGGCGGCATGGGTTCAATCATGGGCTCTATCATTACTGGATTAGCGTTGGGTGTCATTGAAGGTCTGACGCGTGTTTTTTATCCCGAAGCATCGGCTACCGTGGTCTTTATTGTCATGGCAATCGTTTTGATGATTCGTCCTGCTGGTTTGTTCGGCAAGGAAAAATAGAAAATGAGCTATTCCGTGCGCTATTACCTCTCGGTAAAAAAACGCTATAACAAACAAGTTATCAACGACGCTAATCGTATGCAAGGATGGTCAGCATGAATAAAAAAGTTTTCTATGGTGTGATATTGATCGCCGCGCTGGCAGCGCCGTTTGGTATCTATCCCGTATTTTTGATGAAAGTATTGTGCTTTGCATTGTTTGCATGTGCTTTCAATTTGCTGATTGGTTTTACTGGTTTGCTGTCGTTCGGTCATGCTGCGTTTTTCGGCGGTGCCGGTTATGTTGCTGGTTATACGTTGACGAAATTGGGCTTGCCAACAGAAGTAGGGCTGATACTCGGCACCTTGACGGGCGCATTGATTGGCTTGGTCATGGGTAGTCTGGCGATTCGGCGACAAGGTATTTATTTCACGATGATTACCCTGGCGCTGGCACAGATGGCTTATTTCGTTTGCCTGCAAGCGCCGTTTACTGGCGGTGAAGATGGTCTGCAAGGCGTACCACGCGGCAAGTTGTTAGGCCTGATCAGTCTTGATAGTGACTTAACTTTATATTACGTTGTGCTGGCGATTGCGGTGCTTGGATTCGCATTGATAGTACGGACGATTAATTCACCTTTTGGTCAGGTGCTGAAAGCCATCAAGGAAAACGAACCGCGTGCGATTTCACTTGGTTACGATGTGAACAGGTACAAATTACTGGCGTTTGTTTTATCGGCGGGACTTACTGGGCTGGCGGGTGCAACCAAAACGCTTGTGTTGGGCTTTGAGACGCTTACAGACGTGCACTGGACCATGTCTGGCCTTGTGATATTGATGACGTTGGTTGGTGGCCTTGGTACGCTGACGGGGCCTATTGTCGGCGCTGTGATTATCATTGTGCTTGAAAATAAGCTGGGTGATATCGGCAGTTGGTTGGCCGTAGTGACGCATGTCGACTGGTTTAATGGTTTAGGTGAATCGGTGACGATTGTGACTGGCTTTATATTTATTGTCTGCGTGCTGGTGTTCCGGCGCGGGATTGTCGGTGAAATCGGAGCGTTGTTTAAGCGCCGGGTGGCTGATAATTAAACAGTTTCAGAACAGCTTTGGTGACAAAACTGTTGCACCGTTTAAAGCCCGCGCAGAGTAGTTGCGCGGGCTTTTTTAGTTTCTGTTTGCTCTGTTATTGTCACGATATATTGTTACGATATGTGCGGTCGTCAGTTTGCTGCTACCAGCTTGTGTCGATGATTTTTTTATCGGTATTTGATGGGTATCGCAAAAGGCGGTTTGCCCGTTTGCTTTATGACTTCAACCTGGATTCCGAGACAAGTCTCGACCGTCTCCGAGGTCATGGTAATGGTGGGCGCATCCTGTACCAGTATCGTTCCATCGTCCAGGTTCCCATTATTTTGACCTTTGAAATAGGGACAGAATGGATTTGAATCATCCCGTTATTACCGACGAAAATCATAATCGGTAACGCGCTGACAGCGGCGGCGGTTAAGATTACTTTTAATGCGCCATTGTCGACCTGACGTGCAGTTTGCCGCGCTGCCAGACGGTATGCTTGCGTGCGGCTCAGACCAACATCACGCAGTATGCTGAAAAATTGATGCTTGTCAGTCATACCGTTCGATGCCGCCTGGAACCTGGCAACACCGATGGCCGCTGCCGCTTCGCGATGACGTAATTTTTATTGCAGTTATTGCAGATGATTGGAAATCACTTCTGCCTGAGATGTGTCGGAGTTTAAAAACGCTGTCGTAGTCTGCTTGGATTGAATGGAGTCGCGCATGATTATTTTTCTTTTTATTATTGCAATTTAAGTCCGACAGTGAAACTGCGACCGGGTGCGGTATAGGCGTCTTTCACATTGGAACTTTCTGCTAAGCCGCGTACATCTGACCAATTCCAATATTTGCTATCGAATAAATTGCTTACTCCTGCGTACAGCGTGGCAAATTTGCTGAAGTTCAATCCGGCGCGCAGGTCGGCGATAGTAGAGGAGGGTGGCGCGAAATAGGTCGGCGTAGAAATATCTTTACGGCGCTTGCCGCACTGATAGTTGATGTCTGCCTGCACAAACCAACGTTCGCTTGGTTCGTAGCGCAATCCGAGCACCGCCATGAAGGGATTGACGGTGTCGAGCGGATTGCTTTGGCCGTTGGACCGCGTCGAACCTTTGGTGTAAGCCATACCGGTTTTGATACCGATGCCGTTCGAAAACTGCCAATCGAGTCTTCCTTCCAATCCGCTAATTCGGGCCTCACCGCGATTGATGTATTGAAAAATGTAAGGATCGACGTAGGGACGACCGCTGCCGCTGACAATTTCCTGTGAGATAAAGTTTTGATACCGGCCAGTGAATGCGGCCGTGCTGTAACGCAGCACGTTGCCTAAGTCGCTATTGATTTTGCCGCGCAACCCAATCTCTATCGTAGTGCTGGTTTCAGGTTTTAGATCAGGATTGCCGACAGTGGCATAACCGAACATCGGATTTCCGAAGCTATTGTTGACCTGATCTGGCGTCGGAGTGCGGAAGCCGCGTGCGTACTGAATGTAGGGTACGAGTGCTGGATTAATTTCAAGCATCAAAGCCAGTCTCGGCGAGATGGTGTTGCCGCTTGCGGGCGTGGCGTGACCGGTGTAAGCCGGATCGTTGCTTTTGGGTGTTAGCCGATAGGAATCAAAGCGCAATCCAGGTACCAGCGTCAAACCATCATATGGAGTGAGTGCAATCTCATCTTGCAAAAAACGCCAAACAATCCGTAGTCCGTGTCAGGGAAGGCTTTGTTTGGAAAAGGAGCCTCTCCAACGCCCGGTACGGTACCGTTACGCGCACCGCTGATGCGGGCCATGCTGGTGTCGACGCCCTAGATTAAGTTATGCTGCAGGCTGCCCGTGCTGAATCCACTTTTTGCCTGGGCCGAACCGCCGATTGTGTTCTCTTTATAGATATTGTCGCGGGTCCGATCAGCAGTAGGTCTGCGCTGTTCATACGAAGTTTGATGATTGTTGGCGTCTTGATAATGGAATTTCACGTGGGCGTTCTGGAGCAGCCAACTGCCATTTTCTTTGTTATCGCTGAATTCGTAATCAAAGCTGACACGATTGCGTTCGACGCTGTCTTTTGCGCGCAGGGCCAAAGTGGTCGGCGTAATGGCTAACAAGACGTCTGAAGTAGTCTTCCCTTCTTGATGGGTAAGGGTAAGGGTCAATTTGTCGCGTGGACTTGCTGTGAAGACCACTTTGCCGAGTAATGAATTGCTGTCACTGTCTTGAGGAGTTGCGGCATCACGATTCGGCCCGAGGATATGACGTTGGCCCTGGTTTGTGACTTCATGGTCCTGTCTTTTATTGGCGATTAACATGGCTTCAAAGCGTTCACCGTCGAACGCCGCTACCGCCGTAGTAGAGATACTGCCATCAATGGAATTGTAGGATGGTTTGATAGAAAAATATGTTGGTTTTTTGAAGATATCAAGAAAGTCGCCGGGGTCTTCGGTGATGAAGTTGACCGCACCGGTCAGGCCATCGCTACCGTACATGGACGAGGCGGGTCCGCGCAATATTTCCACCCGTTTGTAGAGATCCATCTCGCCATAGTCGCCGCGCCCGGCCTCTAAAGGGCCGAAGGAAAATGCACTCGGCAAACGAATGCCATCTTCCATTAGCAAGATACGATTGCCTTCTAGCCCGCGAATATTGATGCCTTCGTTGCCGCCACGACCGCCAGCAGTGGCTGCGGATGCGGGGCGGTAGGGCCCGCGTCGAACCGTAACACCGGGTTCGTATCGTAGCAAATCCTTAATATCCTTGGCTTGCTGCTCTTCCATGGCGGCGGCATTTATGACTGAAATACTGCTCGGCGTTCTGGATAAAGGCTTTTCGGATCGTGAAGCTGTTACTGATATTTCTTCCAGAGCAAGATCGGGATGAGAGTTATAGGCGGCTAGCGTTGATGTTGTGGCGGGGCTTGTTTGCAGCGACTGCGCTGAGCTCGGTAACGAGTAAACAGTGGCAACGAAAGCGATAAAGCGAATAACAGCGCGAGTAGAAGGGCTTGTGCCCGCGCGCATGGCGGCGGTAGGCTTCGATAAAGGAAGCTGGGATGAAGAGGCAAACATACGTACTCCAAGGTCAATAAAAAGCTTATTGGCTGGCGACGGTATGTTGCGGCTGGCTTAGATAAGTTGCGGGAATGGAAGCTTGCGTGAGCAGGAAGTCGCTACAAGACTAATGAAGAATCATTATAGATGAGAATAATTCCTATTTGCAAGGTTTCCGTTGTCCGTGGCGACCTGAAGTTAAGTCGGTCAGGTTGGGGCAGGTGATTGTCTGCTTGCCGCATCAACTTTGAATGAATGGGCAGTAAAGAAGGGCGGTTATTGTTGTGTATAGGTAAAATTGTGGGCTGTAACCTGGTAAAGATTTTTTACATTTACATTTACGTGCCGTGTACTGGATCATCTTATATCGGTATCATGCGACAAATCGCGGCCACAATAGGGATTGAACATGCCTGACTTAATATTTAACTTTGGGCTTCTCGCCATAGCCGGATTTCTCGCTGGATTAATTGACGCCGTGGTGGGTGGAGGAGGATTGATCCAAATCCCGGCTTTATTTTCCATGTTGCCTAACACCGTGCCAGCGACGGTACTTGGAACCAACAAGTTGGCCGGTATCTTTGGCACGACTGCTGCTGCCATCAACTATGGGCGAAGAGTTCGTTTGGCCTGGCGGGCAGCGTTGCCCGCAGCAGGTGCCGCTTTTGTATTTGCATTTCTGGGTGCATATACGGTCACTCATATACCGACGGATGCGATCCGTAAAAGTCTGCCATTTATTTTGCTAGCGGTTGCGGCATACACCTTTGCCAAGAAGGATTTCGGCAGTATTCATGCGCCCCGCCATAATGGATCTAAAGAATTGGTCATTGCGATACTGATTGGTTGTGGAATCGGATTTTATGACGGTCTTTTTGGTCCTGGCACAGGTAGCTTCCTGATTTTCTTATTTGTGCGGTTTTTTGGATTTGACTTCCTCGCTGCCTCTGCTGTATCAAAGGTTGTGAACGCCGCGACCAATTTTGCGGCATTGCTTTGGTTTGGCTACAGCGGACATATTCTTTGGCAACTCGCGTTGCTAATGGCGATCTGTAATGTCGCAGGTTCGCTAGTGGGTACGCGATTGGCCATAAAGCACGGCAGTGGATTTGTTCGTAAATTATTTTTGGTGGTGGTATCGGTCTTAATATTAAAAACAGCTTACGATGCGTTTTTAAAATAATAAATGGTTTCACGTGGAACAACGGGGTTTCAAAAACGAAAGATTTGTTTGGTTTAAGATAGTGAACGTCAAAACGAGTCGCAATTGTTTCACGTGGAACCATCCGTAAATCCGCCTTTACATATTTTCGCGAATCGTTTGAACATATCTCTCGGATAAGTTTGTTACTTACTAATGTTTGAATTGTGGTAAAAGCTCAAGTGTCGTGGGAACACGGCTGCTTTACCACAACCGAGTCAACAAGTGGGCGGTCAACGTGAAATGGATTTATAATCACGCCTCTGTTCACCCTCTCATCGAGGCGCATTATGCTCTTTCCTACAAATTTTGATGTAATCGTTGTCGGTGGCGGTCATGCCGGTACCGAAGCTGCCTTGGCCTCTGCGCGTATGGGTCAAAAAACCTTGCTGCTAACCCATAATATCGAGACTTTGGGTCAGATGTCATGCAATCCCTCCATTGGTGGCATTGGTAAAGGCCACCTCGTAAAAGAGGTTGATGCAATGGGTGGGGCGATGGCGATCGCGACCGATGAGGCTGGTATCCAGTTCAGGATATTAAATTCATCCAAAGGCCCAGCAGTGCGCGCCACGCGTGCTCAGGCAGACCGCATACTATACAAACAGGCGATACGTTCGCGGCTCGAGAATCAGCCGAATCTATGGCTATTCCAGCAGGCTGTTGATGATCTGATCGTTGAAGGCGATCGTGTGATAGGTGCGGTCACGCAAGTTGGTATTCGCTTCCTTAGTCGTGCTGTGGTTCTGACCACCGGAACGTTTCTCGATGGAAAAATTCACGTTGGCTTAAATAACTATGCGGCGGGCAGGGCGGGTGATCCTCCTGCGATTTCACTATCAGCTCGCTTGAAAGAATTGAAGCTGCCGCAAGGCCGGCTAAAAACCGGTACGCCGCCACGGATTGATGGCCGCACAATCGATTTTTCGGTCATGCAGCCGCAACCAGGCGATCTGGATCCCGTTCCGGTGTTTTCGGTGATGGGTAACGCGGCAATGCACCCAGCTCAGATGCCTTGCTGGATTACGCACACCAATTTGCAGACGCATGACATTATTCGTGCTGGCCTTGATCGTAGCCCGATGTACACCGGAGTCATTGAGGGTGTCGGCCCGCGATATTGCCCATCGATCGAAGATAAAATTCATCGCTTTGCAGGCAAGGACTCGCACCAGATTTTTCTGGAGCCAGAAGGCTTGACGACCAATGAATATTATCCGAATGGGATTTCTACAAGTTTGCCGTTTGACGTACAGCTGGCATTGGTCCGATCAATGAAGGGACTGGAAAATGCCCACATTTTGCGTCCCGGTTACGCCATCGAATATGACTATTTCGATCCACGCGGCCTTAAAGCATCATTGGAAACAAAACTCATCAACGGACTCTACTTTGCCGGTCAGATCAATGGCACAACAGGCTACGAAGAGGCGGCCGCCCAAGGCATGCTGGCGGGCTTAAACGCGGCTTTGCAGACGCAAGAGCGTGATGCCTGGACCCCAAGACGGGATGAGGCTTATCTAGGCGTGCTGGTCGACGATTTGATTACGCAAGGTGTACTTGAGCCGTATCGTATGTTCACCAGCCGTGCCGAATATCGCTTAAGTCTGCGTGAGGACAATGCCGATTTACGTTTGACTGAGATTGGCCGTCAGTTGGGTTGTGTTGGTGATGCGCAATGGGAGCAATTCGAGAAAAAACGCGAAGCCGTCGCGCTTGAAATGGAGCGGCTGCGTTCTACGTGGGTGAACCCACGCATTTTATCCGATGCAGAAGCTGAGAGAGTTGTCGGAGTGGCAATTCATCGCGAGTACGCGCTATCGGATTTGCTGCGTCGTCCCAACGTCTCTTACGATGCATTAATGACGCTAACGGGCATTGACGGTCAGGACTTGGGTGGGCCCGGCGTTGCGGATGGTACGGTCAAAGAGCAGGTCGAAATTCAACTCAAATATGCTGGATATATTGACCGTCAGGCGCGTGAAGTAGAGCGCCACGAGCATAGTGAAAATCTTAAATTTCCAACAGACTTTGATTACATGCAAGTGCAGTCGCTGTCGATGGAAGTGCGCCAAAAATTGCATCAGCATCGTCCGGAAACCTTCGGCCAGGCCTCTCGCATAGCAGGCGTGACGCCTGCCGCATTGTCCTTGTTGCTGGTACACGTAAAAAAAGGCACGATGAAAAAAATGGACAAGCTAGCTGATAAAAGTGATCAGGCGGCGTAGGACTTATGGCTTAATTAACGCCGAATTAATGCTTGATTCACGCTTAATCGCTATGCATTATTGCCGCAACATGGTCGAGATACTGAAGGAATGTCAGGATGAGTGAAGTAGATACCAGTGCTGGCGGCGCGCTCGCCGCCACTTTGCGGGATGGCGCGAAGACTTTGGGCATAGCGCTCAATGGCCTTCAGCAAGCGCAATTGTTGACCTATCTGGCGATGCTGGCGAAGTGGAATAAAACCTATAACCTGACGTCGATTCGCGAGCCGGATCAGATGATGACGCATCACTTGCTGGATTCACTGGCGGTGGTTCCTGCCTTTTCTGGTGCACAAAACGTGCTGGATGTTGGGGCCGGCGGTGGCTTGCCTGGGATGATATTGGCGATTTGGGCGATGACATCGCAGCCGGATATGCGCGTTTCCATGATCGATACGGTACATAAAAAAACGGCATTTTTGACGCAAGTTAAGGCAGAAATGGGACTAAAAAATGTCCGTGTTCACACTGCCAGAGTTGAAGAACTTGAAGTACCACAAAAGTTTGATGTCATTACCTCGCGTGCTTTTGCCGAGCTTTCAGACTTTATCAACTGGTCGGCGCATTTATTGGCAGACGGTGGTCAGTTTATCGCCCTGAAAGGTCTGCAACCAGCCGCAGAGATTGAGCGGCTACCAGCAGGATGGGAAGTCGTCGAGGTACGTCGGATCGCAGTGCCGGGGCTGGACGCCGAACGTCATTTGATTACCATTAAGCGAGCGATAGGATGATGAGAAATATTATATTTTCAATATCTTTTTCATTTTTTGCCATATTAACACCTTCAGTAACCCTCGCCCAAAATGTGGTGGCGGTGCCGTCCATCGATTTAAATCGGTACGCCGGTAAGTGGTATGAGATTGCACGTTTTCCGAATCGCTTTCAAAAGTCCTGTGCCGGTAACGTTACCGCTGAATATCGCACGCGCGTGGACGGGCGTATTGACGTGATAAATCGCTGTCAAAAAAATGATGGCTCGGTGGATGAAGCCATTGGGGTTGCTCGTCTCGCAGATAGTTCAGGTAGCGCTACCAATTCCAAATTAAAAGTGCGCTTTGCGCCAGCGTGGTTGTCATGGTTGCCGTTTGTTTGGGGTGATTATTGGGTATTGGATTTGGCACCCGATTATTCTTATGCGGTAGTGGGTGAACCCGGGCGTAATTATTTATGGATACTTTCGCGATCACCCAGCTTGCCAGAATCCAGTTATCAGGCCGCGATTCAGAAGGTTGCGAGGCAAGGGTTCGACGTGAGCCAACTCGTTAAAACCAAGCAAGACTGAGCTCTTTATGAACGCTTATTTTCACCTACTTGGTATCACTGAAGTGTGGCATTTAATTGCTGCGATGGCGGTGTTTTTGATGTTGCCGGGACCAGGCACGTTTTGCATTCTGACGAGCGCTGCCAAGAATGGTTTGCGTGGCGGATTTGCTGCCTTGATCGGGATGATGGTGGGCGATGCGGTACTGATGTTTTTGGCGGCGATCGGGGTTGCGGCATTGTTGCACGCGAATCTGCTGTTATTCAAAGGCGTGCAAGCTATTGGGGCCATCTATCTTGTCTATCTTGGCATTAAATTATTGCGCGCAAAAGGGAAGGGCGAGCCCGAAAGTAGAAAAGTGACTGTCGATGCCGGTGTTTCTTTTTCCCATACCGTGGATTGGCGTCGCGGGTTTTTCGTGACCTTGATCAACCCAAAGGCGATCATTTTTTATATGGCTTTTTTTCCGTTGTTTATTGATCCGGTCTCACAACGTGGCAGCATTACTTTTCTGACGATGGCTGCAATCATTTCCAGTTGCAGCTTGATTTACGGTAGTCTACTTGTGGCAGTCGGAAATGCAGCGGCTAAACATTTGGCGCGTCACCGCCTTCTCGCTGCGTTTGCTTCCAAAACGGCAGGGATTTTTCTGATAGGTTTTGGCATTAAAATCACGACGAATTAAATACATTTTGTGGACGTACGCAAAATTGCTCCAGCAACGATAGTCGGATTGTTACCTTGACCGGGCCTGGATGTTTTTTATAGGTGATCCAAGTTAATGCAATTTTACAAGTGCGTTGTCGGAACAATTTTGCGCAAGCCTTAACGCACTACATACTAAAAAAATATCACCTTATGGCAAAAATTTTCTGCGTCGCCAATCAAAAAGGCGGAGTTGGCAAGACCACCACTGCTGTGAACCTAGCCGCTGGCCTGGCGCAACTAAATCAGCGTGTATTGTTGGCTGACCTCGATCCGCAAGGCAATGCAACAATGGGTGCTGGCATCAACAAAGGCACGCTAAAAGGATCGATCTACGAGGTATTACTCGGGATGGCTGATATCAAAAGTGTTCGCGTTGTGTCGGAAACCGGCAATTTTGATGTGCTGCCCGCCAATCGCGAGTTAGCTGGTGCCGAAGTCGAAATGGTTGAGCTGGAAAATCGTGAAAAGCGTCTCAAGGATGCGATTGCCAGCATTGCGGATGACTATGATTTTATTCTGATTGATTGTCCACCGGCACTATCGTTGTTGACGTTAAATGGACTGTGCGCAGCAAACGGTGTAATTATCCCGATGCAGTGCGAATACTATGCCCTCGAAGGGCTGTCGGACTTGGTGAATACCATCAAAAAAGTGCATGCCAATTTGAATACCGATTTAAAAATAATCGGTTTGTTGCGCGTGATGTTTGATCCGCGTATGACGTTGTCGCAGCAGGTGTCGGCAGAGCTTGAGCAACACTTTGGCGATAAAGTTTTTAAAACGGTAATTCCGCGCAATGTGCGTCTGGCCGAAGCGCCATCGTATGGGATGCCCGGTGTTTGCTTTGATCCCGCCTCCAAAGGTGCGCAAGCTTATATTGCGTTTGGTGCCGAGATGGTCGAGCGCATCAAAACAATGTGATTGGCAAGGTAAATTAATATGGTTACGAAAAAATCAAAAGGTTTGGGGCGCGGTCTGGATGCGTTGCTAGGCGGTTCCACTGATATTACCGAAGCGGTGCCAACCATCGCAGGCGCGCCCTCGGTGCTGCCGGTTCTGGTGATGCAGGCCGGTAAGTATCAGCCGCGTACCCGCATGGACGAAGGCGCACTGACCGAACTGGCCGCATCGATAAAAGAACAAGGTTTGCTGCAGCCGATTTTGGTGCGGCCAATTGCCTTGCGCAATGGTGCGCAGCATTATGAGATTATTGCCGGTGAACGACGTTTTCGTGCGGCGCAAATTGCTGGTCTGACCGAAGTGCCGGTATTGGTCAAAGATGTCGACGATCAGACCACCGCAGCCATGGCGTTGATCGAAAACATCCAGCGAGAGGATTTGAATCCACTAGAAGAGGCGCAAGGTATCCATCGTCTGATTACCGATTTTGATTTCACCCATGAAAAGGCGGCGCTGTCGGTAGGCCGATCACGCAGTGCGGTCTCTAATCTGCTGCGTTTGCTCAATCTCGCCAAGCCGGTTCAAACCATGCTGATGGCGGGCGACATTGACATGGGCCATGCGCGTGCATTGCTGGCTGTCGACGCCGCTACACAGATTACGTTGGCGAATCAGGTCGTGGCCAAGCGGATGTCGGTGCGAGACGCGGAAAAACTGGTTACGCGCACGACAGCCGAACAGAATGCTATTGCGCGACCGGTCGGCAAAGGCAAGGAAAAATCTCGCGATATCGCACGGCTGGAAGAAGAACTGTCGGATATGCTTGCCACGACGGTGGCAATCAAGACCGGTGCAAAGAATCGTGGCCAATTGATTATCGATTTCTCCGATCTTGATACGCTGGATGGATTAATTGCACGGTTGAGAGGCCCCGAATAAAAATATCTTCGGTATCTTCGGTATCTTCGGTGTCTCTTGGATATAGTGATCGTCGTATTGCGTGTTTACCATTTAATATCCTGCATTCTAGTCTTGATAAAGAAGTGGCTTTATTATGCCCGTGCCATCCGCCGTATCAGCTGCCGCAGCGCCAACCATTCTTCTGTTGCCGGGACTTAATAATTCTGGCGATGGTCACTGGCAAACATATTGGGAGCAGATGTTGCCAACTGCTCAACGCGTGCAGCAGCAAGATTGGGACACCCCATGCCGTCAAGATTGGGTTAATACTCTGGACGCAGCAATTCAGGCATCGAACGGTCCCGTGGTTTTAGCTGCACACAGTCTGGGATGTGCACTGGTGGCGTGGTGGGTAGCGGAGCATGGTAATTGCCAAGGGAGTGCAGCAATGGTCAAAGGTGCGCTGCTGGTCGCGCCGCCGGACGTGGAGCGCGCCGACTTCCCAGCCTCGGTACGTGACTTCGGGCGGATGCCAAGGATGGCGTTGCCGTTTGATACCATCGTCGTTGGATCGGACAACGATTCTTGGTGTGAAATAACCAAAATACAAAGTTTTTCGGTCGACTGGAAGGCCACGTTTCACAATATTGGTGCACTTGGTCACCTAAACGCGGCGAGCGGGTTGCGTGATTGGCAACAAGGTCGGACGTGGTTGGCGCAAGTTGGTCGCATGCAATCTGTTGTATAGAATCATATAAGCTCATGATTCTTTTGCAAAAGTTTGACGAAAACAACACGCTGATCGTATAATCCGCGGGTTTCTAAAATTGCCGTAAGCGCACCTTTCTGACGCACGGCATTGAATAACATGGGATCAATATGTTGCGTATTGTGCTCTTGCAATTTATTGTCACTGTGTTTGTGGCAGGTGTAGCAGGATTATTGGGCGGTATGACGGGATTTATTTCTGCACTGCTCGGTGGATTGTGTTGCGCGGTACCGAACGGACTATTTGCATTACGACTTTTTTTCAGCGCGCGGAAACCTGGCGGCGCTGATCCGATATCCTTTTTTATCGGTGAATTTATCAAAATTGCTACGACGGTTGCGCTCTTGGGCGCAGTTGTATGGTTGTACCACGGTGTTAATTGGCTGGCTTTTGTCGTCAGCTTCATCGTGGTGCTGAAAAGTTACTTTATCTTACTATTTAGACGCCAATCATGACTGCAGCTGTACTCGACGCACAACTTACCCCCTCCGAATATATTGTCCATCACCTCGGACATCTTGCCACCGGTCACCAATCCAAGATTGTGGACTTTTCAATCATTAATATCGACACCGTTTTTTGGTCCGTTTTTGCGGGTGTCGTTGGCTGCGTGCTGATGTTTCTGGCAGCGCGTAACGCGACCGCCGGTGTACCTGGACGTTTTCAGGCTTTCGTCGAGATGATGGTTGAGATGGTAGAAAACCAATCGAAAGAAATCGTCCACGGTGATCGCAGTTTTATCGCGCCACTTGCATTGACCGTATTCGTTTGGGTTGCTTTGATGAACTCGCTCGACTTCTTGCCGGTCGATATGTTTTCGAGCTTCTTTAAACTGGTTGGTCTGGATGGCATTATTTCCCACCATCGCGCCGTACCAACTGCCGATTTGAACGGCACAATGGGTATCGCGTTGGGCGTTCTGGTTCTGATGTTGTATTACAGCGTCAAGATCAAGGGCGTTGGCGGCTTTGTGCACGAATTGCTGGCTGCACCGTTCGGTATTTGGCTTGCCCCGTTTAACCTACTTTTGAACCTGATTGAATTCGCTGCAAAAACCGTATCTCTGGGGATGCGACTGTTCGGCAATATGTATGCCGGCGAATTGTTGTTCCTGTTGATTGCATTGCTGGGTTCTGCGGCGACCACTTTTGGTTTCGTCGGACACGTAATTGCCGGTTCGATTTGGGCGATTTTCCATATCTTGATCGTGTTGCTACAAGCATTTATTTTTATGATGCTGACGTTGGTCTACATCGGCCAGGCGCACGAAAAACATTAAGCTTTGGATGTTAAATCCGCTCTAGGCGCGCAGGCATTTAGCCAAGCGTCACGAGCGGGGATCCACATCGGTTGGTAGGTTTTGTAGTTTTTATTTTTTTGATTTGCCTTTTGTATTAACTTTAACTTTGAAGGAATTGTCATGACGGATCTCTCTTTTGTTGCTTTGGCTTGTGGTTTGATTATTGGTTTGGGCGCAATCGGTGCTTGTATCGGTATCGCTATCATGGGCGGTAAATACCTTGAGGCATCCGCACGCCAGCCAGAACTGATGAACACTTTGCAAACTAAAATGTTCTTGCTAGCTGGTTTGATCGACGCTGCGTTCCTGATCGGTGTTGGTATCGCCATGTTGTTCGCTTTCGCAAATCCATTCGTCCCTAAGTAATTCGGGCAACATAGCCGATTCTCATTTTGCTGAAATTATTTCAGCACACGTTATTCTGAGAAGGAAATTACCGTGAACTTAAATGCAACATTGTTTGCGCAGTTCGTGGTCTTCTTTATCCTCGCCGGCTTCACGATGAAATTCGTGTGGCCGCCGTTGATGAAAGCGCTCGATGAGCGCACCAAGAAGATTGCGGACGGCCTAGCAGCCGCTGATCGCGGCAAGGCAGATCTGGCAGCCGCTGAAAAGCGGGTACAGGCAGAACTGGCGACAGCGCGTGACGAAGGTCAGAAGCGTATTGGCGAAGCCGAAAAGCGTGCGCAGCTAATTATTGATGAAGCCAAAAAAACGGCTTCAGACGAAGCGGCGCGTATTATCACGAATGCCAAAGCCGATGCAGATCAGCAAGTAACCAAAGCGCGTGAAGGTTTGCGCGGCGAAGTTGCTACTCTGGCCGTCAAAGGTGCAGAACAGATCTTGAAGCGTGAAGTCAATGCAGCGGCACATGCCGACTTGTTGGATCAACTGAAAACAGAGCTGTAATCATGGCTGAAATCGCAACGATTGCCCGCCCTTACGCAGATGCGCTGTTCCGTGTAGCCAAAACGCAAGATTTGGCTGCGTGGTCTGGTTTGATTATTGAGATGGCGCAAGTTGCCGCCCATCCTGATGTGCTTACCCTGGCGCGTAATCCTGCGGTGACACATCAGCAAGTTACTGACATCTTTCTTTCGTTATTGACGTCACCATTGTCTGTCGAAGCCAAAAACTTCGTCACCACATTGGTTGCCAATGGCCGTTTGATAGCATTGCCAGAAATCGCTGAACAATTCCACGTGCTGAAAAATGCCGAGGAAGGTGCCGCCGATGTTGAAATCGCCAGTGCTTTTGAGCTGTCTGCTGCACAAGTGCAAGAACTGCTGGTCACGTTGGAAAAGAAATTCGGTCGCAAGCTCAACCCTTCTGTCAAGGTTGACAGTACGTTAATTGGTGGAGTGCGCGTGGTGGTTGGCGATGAAGTGCTGGACACATCGGTACGCGCCAAGCTGCAACAGTTAAATGTCGCGTTAACGGCATAAGACAGCAGACTTTTTACTGAGCCTTAGCGAGCGTGGTGAAGATAGGGCGCACGGAGTGGAGCAACCGGAACGGTCTTAGACCATGAGGATTGTGAGCACCGCGCAACGCATTATTCGCGAGGCGCAGCAGGTTCCGAAAAAGTCTATTGCGGTAACAGCCGCGGTAGCTAAACTATAGCAACTGCATCAATTGCGTCAAACTGAGTGGCCCGAGTCCTTAGCGTAAGCCAAAGAGAAAAATTTTAGGAGTTAGTATGCAACTCAACGCGTCTGAAATCAGCGAACTGATCAAGAGCCGGATTCAAGGCCTTGGCGATACCGCTGAGATTCGAAATCAGGGCACGGTTATCTCCGTGTCCGACGGTATCTGCCGTATCCATGGTCTGTCTGACGTGATGCAAGGCGAGATGCTGGAATTCCCAGGCAATACATTTGGTCTGGCACTGAATCTGGAACGTGATTCTGTCGGCGCCGTTATTTTGGGCGACTTCGAGCACATTTCTGAAGGCGATACAGTCAAATGTACTGGTCGTATTCTGGAAGTGCCGATCGGTCCTGAACTACGTGGTCGTGTTGTCAATGCGCTGGGTCAGCCAATTGACGGCAAAGGCCCGGTCAACGCTAAGTTGACAGCGCCAATCGAAAAGATTGCACCAGGCGTTATTGCCCGTCAATCAGTTTCTGAGCCGATGCAAACCGGTATCAAGTCAATTGACTCGATGGTCCCGATTGGTCGCGGTCAACGTGAACTGATCATTGGCGACCGTCAAACTGGTAAGACTGCTGTTGCGATTGATGCCATCATCAATCAAAAGGGTCAAAACGTTACATGTATTTATGTTGCGATTGGTCAAAAAGCATCATCGATCAAAAACATCGTACGCTCGCTGGAAGCACACGGCGCGATGGAATACACAATCGTTGTCGCAGCGTCGGCTTCTGAGTCGGCCGCGATGCAATTCGTCTCGCCTTACTCTGGCTGCGCCATGGGTGAATACTTCCGTGACCGTGGTGAAGATGCACTGATCGTCTATGATGATTTGTCAAAGCAAGCTGTTGCATACCGTCAGGTATCGTTGTTGCTGCGTCGTCCACCGGGTCGTGAAGCGTATCCTGGCGATGTGTTCTATCTCCACAGCCGTTTGCTAGAGCGCGCAGCACGCGTGAATCCAGCTTATGTCGAGGCTTTCACCAAAGGTGAAGTCAAGGGCAAGACTGGTTCATTGACTGCTTTGCCAATCATTGAAACACAAGCTGGCGACGTTTCTGCTTTCGTTCCAACCAACGTTATTTCGATCACTGACGGCCAGATTTTCCTGGAAACGTCGTTGTTCAACGCTGGTATCCGTCCTGCGATTAACGCTGGTATTTCGGTATCGCGCGTTGGTGGTGCTGCTCAGACTAAAGTTATCAAGAACCTGTCCGGTGGTATTCGTACCGACTTGGCACAGTATCGTGAATTGGCTGCGTTTGCGCAGTTTGCTTCTGATCTGGATGCGGCAACCCGCAAACAGCTGGATCGTGGCGCACGTGTGACTGAACTGTTGAAGCAAGCACAATACTCGCCATTGCCGATCTCGTTAATGGCAGTAACGTTGTTCGCGGTCAACAAGGGTTTTCTGGATGATGTTGAAGTGAAGAAATTGCTGGCATTCGAAGCAGCTTTGCATGACTTCATGAAAACTAGCCACGCGCCATTGTTGCAAAAGATCGAAGAAACCAAGCAACTCGACAAAGATGCTGAAGCTGCGTTGTCTGCTGCAGTTGCTGATTTCAAAAAATCCGACGCGTATTAATTCTCTGGGGCTATAAGGAGTAATAACTCATGGCTACAGGCAAAGAGATACGCGGCAAGATCAAAAGCGTAGAAAATACGAAAAAGATCACGAAGGCGATGGAAATGGTCGCGGCGTCCAAAATGCGTAAAGCGCAGGAACGGATGCTGGCGGCTCGTCCCTATAGTGAGAAGATTCGTCATATTGCTTCTAACTTGTCGCAAGCGAATCCGGAATACACGCATCCGTTCATGACTAAGCAGGACAATGCCAAGACGGTTGGTTTTATCGTTGTCACAACCGATAAAGGTTTGTGCGGCGGTATGAATACCAACTCCTTGCGTCTTGTTACTGCCAAAATGCGTGAACTGGAAGCAGCGGGTAATCAGATTCAAGCAGTCGCAATTGGTAATAAAGGCCTGGGTTTTCTGAACCGGGTTGGCGCAAAAGTCATATCGCACGTGGTGCAACTCGGTGATACGCCGCATCTGGACAAGTTAATTGGCCCGGTCAAGGTATTGCTTGATGCATACGAAGAAGGTCGTCTGGATGCGGTGTACCTGGTGTACACCAAATTCATTAACACGATGAGACAAGAACCGCGACTAGAGCAATTGCTGCCTCTGTCAAACGAACGTCTCGCGGCCGACAATGATGGTGCCCACGCGTGGGATTACATCTATGAACCGGACGTACAAAGTGTTATTGACGATTTGTTATTGCGCTATGTAGAAACGCTGATTTATCAAGCGGTTGCAGAGAACATGGCGTCTGAGCAATCAGCGCGGATGGTCGCAATGAAGTCGGCAAGCGACAATGCCGGTAACGTGATTGGTGAGTTGAAGTTGATTTACAACAAGACTCGTCAGGCTGCGATTACTAAGGAATTGTCGGAAATCGTTTCCGGTGCGGCGGCAGTTTAGGTCACACAGTCAACGATTTTAAGGGCTCCTCAAAAAGCCGCAGTGAACGAATCAAAGTCAGGTCGTCGATGCAACAAATCCGGAAGCCGCAATGGGCACGGTGAGGATCGCAGGTTCGACATTGGTTCGTGTAACAGGTTTTTAGAGGTCGCCGCACGCAACGACCATAACGCGCAAGCGTTCAACTGAATTTAATTTTATATATTGAAGGAACGAAAATGGCTGATGGCAAAATCGTTCAGTGTATCGGCGCTGTTGTGGACGTTGAATTTCCACGTGACGCGATGCCTAAGATTTACGATGCCTTGAAGATGGAAGGTTCGGAACTGACACTGGAAGTACAACAGCAACTAGGCGACGGTATCGTTCGTACTATTGCGTTGGGCACCTCTGATGGTCTGCGCCGCGGCATGATGATCAAGAATACTGGTAAGCCAATTATGGTTCCTACCGGTAAAGCAACACTTGGTCGCATCATGGACGTACTCGGTAATCCTATTGATGAATGCGGTCCGGTAAGTCACGCGACAACAGCTTCTATTCACCGTAAAGCTCCTGCGTATGACGATTTGTCGCCATCGCAAGAGTTGTTGGAAACAGGTATCAAGGTTATTGACTTGGTTTGCCCGTTTGCCAAGGGTGGTAAAGTTGGTTTGTTCGGTGGCGCTGGTGTTGGTAAGACCGTCAACATGATGGAATTGATTAACAACATCGCTAAAGCGCACAGTGGTTTGTCCGTGTTTGCCGGTGTTGGTGAGCGTACTCGTGAGGGTAACGACTTTTATCACGAAATGGCTGATGCAAAAGTGGTCGATCTGGAAAATCCAGAGAACTCTAAGGTTGCCATGGTCTACGGTCAGATGAATGAGCCGCCGGGTAACCGTCTGCGCGTTGCGTTGACTGGTCTGACGATTGCCGAAGGCTTCCGTGACGAAGGTAAAGACGTGTTGTTCTTCGTCGATAACATCTATCGTTACACATTGGCTGGTACCGAAGTATCTGCGTTGTTGGGTCGTATGCCTTCTGCTGTGGGTTATCAACCGACACTGGCTGAAGAAATGGGCCGTTTGCAAGAGCGTATTACGTCGACTAAAACTGGTTCGATCACATCAATTCAAGCGGTGTATGTTCCTGCCGATGACTTGACCGATCCTTCGCCAGCAACGACGTTTGCTCACTTGGACTCCACCGTTGTGTTGTCACGTGATATCGCTTCGTTAGGTATTTATCCAGCGGTTGATCCGCTTGATTCTACTTCGCGTCAGTTGGATCCACTCGTGGTTGGTCAGGAACACTACGACACAGCACGTGCTGTGCAAGGTATTCTGCAACGCTACAAAGAATTGCGCGACATTATTGCGATTCTAGGTATGGATGAGTTGGCACCGGAAGACAAACTGTTGGTAGCACGTGCACGTAAAATGCAACGTTTCCTATCGCAGCCGTTCCACGTTGCTGAAGTATTTACCGGTGCACCAGGTAAATACGTTTCGCTAAAAGATACGATCAAGGGCTTCAAAATGATCGCTAGCGGCGAACTCGATCACCTGCCGGAACAAGCGTTCTATATGGTCGGTACAATTGAAGAAGCAATCGAAAAAGCCAAGAAAATCAACTAAAGCATAGCGATGTTGGTTGCGTGACGTTACTCGAACACAGGGATTGACCGTAAGGTCGATGTCTGCGCAGTGTAAGCGTGTAAGTAACGTAGTTGGCATCTGTTATGACAGTTTGATTGAACGGGTAAATGAGGACTGACGCAAAATTGTCCCGGCAAGACGCGCGGACGTAGACAGTACGCTAGTACGGCGAGGACAGCACAACGCCGCCGGGCTGATTTTGTGCAACTTCTATACATAAGGGTCTAACATGGCAAACACTATTCACGTTGACGTGGTTTCGGCGGAAGAGCTTATCTTTTCTGGCGAGGCTGAATTCGTCGCGTTGCCGGGTGAGTCAGGCGAGTTGGGGATTTATCCTCGTCATACGCCGCTGATCACGCGTATCAAGCCGGGTGCGGTACGCATCAAGGTGCCAGGTCAGGCGGAAGACGAATTCGTATTCGTTGCTGGTGGCCTGCTGGAAGTGCAGCCTGATACCGTCACCATTCTGGCCGATACTGCGATTCGCGGTGCCGATCTGGATGAGGCGAAAGCGACAGAAGCCAAGCGTTTGGCAGAAGAAGCATTAACCAATCAGGAATCGAAGATCGATTATGCAAAAGCCCAGTCAGAATTGACGACAGCAATTGCGCAGTTGGCAGCGATCCATAGATTGCGTTCAAAAGGCCGTTAATTCAGCAATCGGTACAAGAGATTGTTCCGATTTGGACGATGGTAGCAAACAAGCAGCTTCGGCTGCTTTTTTGTTGCCCGTGCCTTGCACGCAATGTGGTTGCTAATGAGCGGTAAGTATTCATCGGGCGCGAAATAGACTTCGTGTTTCTATCCCGATACAGATAAGAGCAGACTCAAGTAAGATAGGGTCATCACTGTCTTGTCTAAAATATACCGAGATATGCCGAGATATAACGAGAAATCCCGATTAACGCTGGATTCACGCCGTATTAAAGTTGTTGCACCAAAGTAGCAGCATTCGATGCCATCAGCGCGCTAACCTGAAGAGGAAAATCCTCCATGCCAGCAGCACCCATATCGTTATTCCTGTCTTCCGAACCCATCATTGCGATAGTCGGCATGTCCAATCGACCTGATCGCCCGAGTTATGGTGTAGCCCGCTATATGCAAGAGCATGGTTATCGGATTATTCCGGTCAATCCTATGTATGTAGGTACTCACATCCTTGGACAGCTTTGCTATAAAGATCTTTATGCTGCTGCGGGCGCTTTAACCATGGACAATTTAAAGATCGATATTGTTGATTGTTTTCGCAAAGCGAATGATATTCCCCCCGTTGTTGGTGAAGCTATCATGATCGGGGCGAGTACCATCTGGATGCAACTTGGCATCGTTAATCAGGATGCCGCCGACAAAGCCATCAAGGCTGGATTAACCGTTGTGATGGATCGTTGTATTAAGATCGAGCATGCCTTGGGTAATTTACACGGCGTATTGTAATTTTTTTAGAATATCAAAAAATTAATTTACTGTTGGTATCGGGCCTTTATTAAAGACCTGGATGTTTTCCTTAAATCAACGATTATGGTTGGATGACCGCCGGATTCGGAATGAAATGCGGCAGTCTGAAGTGTGCTGCTCGTTTATATAAAATGAATATGGCGTAATAAAGGAGTATTCGATGTCCGCTCAGAGTGAATTTCGCGCTGGTAAAAAGACTAAGCTTAAAGATGGGGATGCCAGCAAAAAGCCGCTTTCTAGCGGTGACAAGGATAAAGACAAGCAGAAGATACTGTCGTTGGCGACTGAAATCGGCCTGCAACAAGATTTGCTGTATGCCGGTCAACATCACAAATTGCTGGTTGTTTTGCAGGGAATTGATACCAGCGGAAAAGATGGAACGGTTAAAGGTGTGTTCAGCGAGGTCAATCCTGAGGGCATAAATATTGTTAGCTTTAAAGCACCAAGTCCGATTGAAAAAGCGCATGATTATCTATGGCGCGTCCATCAGCAAGTGCCGCCATCCGGCGAAATAGCGGTGTTTAACCGTAGTCATTATGAGGATGTTTTAATAACGCGGGTGCACGACTGGATTGATGATGCCGAATGCGAACGGCGTTATACGCATATTCGCGATTTTGAACGGATGTTGTCTGAGACCGGCACGACCATTATTAAATTTTTGTTGCACATCTCGAAGGACGAACAGGCTAGTAGATTGCAAGAGCGTATTGATGATCCGGCAAAAAACTGGAAATTTGATCTGCAAGATATGGAGGAGCGGAAAAGCTGGGATACATATCAGGATTTATTTTCTCGCGCTATTCAGGCAACTGATGCCGATCACGCGCCGTGGTATGTGATTCCAGCCAACTCCAAGACCCACCGTAATGTGGCGATAGCGAGTATCGTGCTTGAGACGTTACAAACATTGAAACTTAAACCACCCGCAGCCAATCCAGCGTTGGTCGGCCTCAAAATCGTGTAGGGTGTTGCTTTCAGGAGGATCCAGGTGCGACGATGGTTACCCGAATTAGTAGCGCTGCCGCTGTTGCCTTGGCTGATTTTTCAAGGCCGACGTACGCGCAAGATTACGCCGCGTTTGCCAGAGGCGGTCGGTCCGACCACTGGCTTGGCAAAGTCAGAAGTATTTGCCAGCAACCAGTCGGAGCCGGGACCACCAGCCTTGCAGTTACTGTCTTTTGGCGAATCACCGGTAGCTGGCGTCGGCGTTGCGACTCACTATGAGGCCATTACCGGCCAGTTCGCTGCCGCACTGGCGATACGGTTGGAGCGTCCGGTTGCATGGCAGGCGATGGGAAAGAATGGGGCGACGTTGCATAGCGCCATCAAAATCTTATTACCTCGCATTACCGAAAGAACGGCGCTGCAACATGTCGATGTGGTGCTCATAGCATTTGGCGTTAATGACAGCACAGCGTTTCGATCGCGGCGTCGTTACGCGGCTGAGTTGAAATATCTTTTGTTGCAACTACAACTGCATTTATCACCGCGTCTAATCGTCGTGGCTGGCGTACCGCCGCTCCATTTATTTCCCGCATTGCCGCAACCGTTACGCTTTGTGCTTGGCCTTAAAGCGCAAGAATTGGATATTGCGACTGAGAAAATCGTTGTCGAATTGTCGCCGCACATGAACGTGACACGCGTGCCGACTTTAAAAAATATGACCGATCCCGCTTTGCTGGCGTTTGATGGGATGCATCCGTCGGTCATCGGTGCTGCGACTTGGGGGCGCCAGTTAGCTGCCGCGGTGGCCCCACGTCTACAATATCGGAGTAAAAAAACGTCGGAAGTGGCGACAGCCAACGGAGCAGAGTAAGGCGGTTTTTTTTAAGCATTACCTTGTCCGCAGCAGTTCTCAAAATAAGTCTGTGCAGGGCAAAAAATGTTCTATTTGAGCCAGTGATTTGATATCTGATCGTAGTCGCCAGTGGCTTTCAATTGATGCATCCAGGTATCGACAAACTCTTTAAATGGCACGTCGCCACGCGGCAGCATGAACGCTTTTTCGGCAAACTGGAGTGGCTTGTCGGGATTAATTGCACACAACTCAGGATGTAATTTTGACTGCCATAAAGTCTCGCTGGCGTCGGTTACCATGATGTCCGCTTTTCCCGCGACGATTTGATCAAAAATAGTGACATTGTCAGGATGCGCGATGAGTTGGGCTTGCTTGAAGTGGGTCTTGGCAAAGCGCTCATTGGTTCCACCAGGATTGACAATAGCGCGTGTCCCGGGAACGTCTATTGCCGCCAGCGACTGAAATTTCGCCACATCTGTACAACGTGCAATCGCAGATTTGCCATCGACCATGTGAGAGACTGAAAACGAGACTTTTTTCTGCCGATCAAATGTGACTGAAACGCCGCCCATCGCAATATCGCATTTTTCCAGAAAGTCGTTGGTGAGTGTTGACCAGGATGTTTTGACGAATTGGGCCTGAACCCCTAGAGTTTTTGCTAATGATTGCGCCAGATCAACATCTATTCCTTCGAAGGTCTGGTCGGTTTTGTAAAACGTGAATGGCTTATAGTCGCCAGTCATGCATACGCGCAGTTTGCCGGTCTGCAAAATTTGATCGAGACGTGATGGAGGTGTATCGGGCGCAGCCAATGCGGACGCTGACAGCGAGATGGCAACCATTGCAGTAAATGTCGTCAGTGCGTAAAAATACGTTTTTTTCACAAACTCTCCGGAGTGATGGGCATATCGTTGACAGGTAAGAAGTAGAAAAAAAGCGAGATAAACAACTGGTTCCTTGCCAATTAAAACCATGCAAACTATTTTAGCGCGTTGTGCGATTCCTATTTGACTCTTTGCATTGTCTACTGCGCAAATTGGTGTGACCCAACTCGTTACGTAAGGTCGTGGTAACGTTATTCTTTTGTGCTGTTGTGATCGCAATGTTTAATATTGCGGCTGGCAACGCACCTGCATTTCCTGACAGGAGTTCATTATGTTGCAATTAAAAGACGCTTCTTTATTTCGCCAGCAAGCTTATATCAACGGTGTCTGGTCCGATGCCGATAACGGTGAGACTTTTCCTGTCACTAATCCCGCTACCGGCGAGACTATCGGCACGGTTCCTCTAATGGGTACGACCGAAACCAGACGTGCGATTGCTGCCGCTAACGCGGCCTGGAAATCATGGCGTCGTAAAACGGCCAAAGAGCGCAGCGTGGTTTTGCGTAAATGGAATGATCTGATGTTGGCGAATGCGGATGATCTGGCGCTGATCATGACATTGGAACAAGGCAAGCCGCTGGCTGAAGCCAAGGGTGAAATCACTTATGCAGCCTCTTTTATTGAATGGTTTGCTGAAGAGGGTAAACGCGCTGGCGGTGACACCATTCCATCGACCTCGCCAAATAATCGTATTGTTGTGATCAAGGAGCCGATTGGCGTTTGCGCGGCGATTACGCCTTGGAATTTTCCCGCAGCGATGATTACCCGCAAAGTGGGCCCGGCGTTGGCTGCGGGATGTCCGATGGTGCTGAAACCTGCGGAATCCACACCTTTCTCAGCGTTGGCGCTGGCAGTACTGGCGGAGCGCGCCGGTGTTCCAGCGGGTGTGTTTAGCGTTGTCACAGGCGCTGCCCGTGTCATCGGTGCAGAAATGACCAGCAATCCGATTGTGCGTAAGCTGACGTTCACCGGGTCAACCGGCGTCGGACGTTTGTTGATGGAGCAATGTGCACCAACCATTAAAAAACTATCGTTGGAACTGGGTGGAAACGCACCATTCATCGTCTTCGACGACGCTGATCTGGATGCCGCCGTCGAGGGCGCAATGGCGTCCAAATACCGCAACGCCGGACAGACCTGCGTCTGCGCCAACCGCTTGTACGTGCAAGCTGGCGTGTACGATGCATTCGCGGAGAAACTGGTAGCTGCAGTGGCCAAGTTGAAAGTCGGTGACGGTCAACAAGAGGGCGTCACACAAGGGCCGTTGATTGATCAAAAAGCAGTTGAAAAAGTTGAGCAGCACATTGCCGATGCATTAAGCAAGGGCGCGCGCGTCCTGGCGGGTGGCAAGCGTCATGCGTTGGGACATAGTTTTTTTGAGCCAACGATTTTGGCCGATGTCACTTCCGATATGGTGGTGGCGCGTGAAGAAACTTTTGGCCCGATGGCACCGTTGTTTCGCTTTACCACTGACGATGAAGTGGTGGCGATGGCCAACGATACCGAATTCGGACTAGCCAGCTATTTTTATTCACGCGATATCGGCCGTATCTGGCGCGTGGCAGAAGCGCTTGAGAGCGGCATAGTCGGTATCAATACCGGCCTGATATCTACCGAGGTCGCGCCATTTGGTGGCGTCAAGCAATCCGGTCTGGGCCGCGAAGGTTCGAAATACGGTATCGAAGACTATCAGGTCATCAAGTATTTGTGCATGGGCGGAATGTGATTCGTTGAAATACGTATCCTAATAATCCGGAAAAAATGGGATCGATTTGTCGATCCTTTTTTGATTCATTTTATCAAGGTCATGTCGTTGATATAGCACCACTCCATAAATGATATTTTCGTGCGCAGCAGAAATCTTTTTGCGTTGCTATAATCGTGCCTTACACCAATTTCCTGGTGTGCCTTCGGCGGTCGCGATCATTGTTTCCAGTTGCGTTACTTATCATTGTGACCCCGTTTCCAGATTGATCCTCACATGATGTCCTTGCCTTTATTCGCCCTGGCCGTTGCCGCTTTTGGTATCGGTACCACTGAGTTCGTCATTATGGGATTGCTGCCCAACGTGGCACGGGATCTGGGGGTATCGATTCCGGCTGCTGGAATGCTGGTCACCGGCTACGCGCTTGGGGTCACTATCGGCGCACCTATTATCGCCATTGTTACCGCTAACATGCCGCGCCGTAACGCATTGTTAAGCCTCATGGGTTTGTTCATTGTCGGCAATGTGTTGTGCGCGTTATCGCCAAATTACACAGTGTTAATGGTCGCGCGCGTAGTCACTGCGTTTTGTCATGGCGCGTTTTTCGGTATTGGTTCCGTTGTGGCCGCTGGCCTAGTTGCCCCGAATCGGCGGGCGCAGGCGATTGCGTTAATGTTTGCGGGACTAACTCTCGCCAACGTGTTGGGCGTGCCTTTCGGCACCGCTCTCGGCCAGTTGTTGGGTTGGCGGTCAACTTTCTGGGCGGTAACGGTCATCGGGATCTTGGCGGTGATCGCACTGGCAGCATGGCTGCCAAAGCAGATCGTTATGCAAAAAAGTAGTTTGCTTCAAGAGTTTAGGGTTCTTGCTGATCGCCAGGTATTAATGGTGCTGGCAATTAGCGCGCTGGCGTCGGCTAGTTTGTTCTCGGTGTTCACCTACATTACGCCCATACTGGAAGATGTCACAGGCTTAACACCGCATGCGGTAACGCTGGTGTTGTTGATTTTTGGTGTTGGCTTAACCGTTGGAAGCGCGCTGGGCGGCAAATTGGCAGACTGGCGTTTGTTGCCCTCTTTGATTGGATTTTTGATTGCGCTGGCGATTGTGCTGACCGTGTTTTCCGTCACCATGCATACGCCGGTTGCAGCGGTAGTGACGATTTTCATATGGGGTGTACTGGCTTTCGCCATCGTACCGCCGTTGCAGGTGTTAGTCGTGGATCGTGCCAGCGAAGCCCCCAATCTTGCGGCCACGTTGAATCAAGGTGCATTCAATCTTGGCAATGCGACAGGTGCCTGGGTTGGCGGCATGGCGATTGGGGCCGGTTTTCAATTAACGGTGTTGCCATATGCCGGCGTTGTCATGGTGTTAATGGCGCTCGCCCTTACGCTGTGGTCAGCATCTATTGGACGCACAAGTGGTTTGGCAATGACTGCTGGCGACTAGTTTAGCCAGCATTTGACGGTCATCCCCTTTCTAGCTGGTCAGTGAACGTATCAGAAAACCTCAGCATCAATGCCGCAGGCTGTGATTAGAATGAGATAATGCCGCATTCCAAAAGCTTGAGATTGCCTTCGATGCCCCAATTTGCCCCTCTTAAGAACGACACATTCCTACGTGCATTGTTGCGTCAACCAACGGATTACACGCCGTTGTGGCTGATGCGTCAGGCGGGACGCTATTTGCCTGAATACCGCGCAACGCGCGCGCGCGCAGGGTCTTTTCTGGGCCTGGCAAAGAATCCCGACTATGCCACCGAGGTCACGATGCAGCCGCTGGATCGGTTTCCTCTCGATGCTGCGATTCTATTTTCCGATATTTTGACAGTGCCGGACGCAATGGGTTTGGGATTGTTCTTTGCCGATGGCGAAGGGCCAAAGTTCGAACGTCCGTTACGGGATGAAAAAGCGGTGATGGCATTGTCTGCTCCCGAGATGGGCAGTCTTGACTACGTTTTCAACGCTGTGACGCAAATTCGGACGGAATTGGACGGCAAGGTTCCACTTATCGGTTTCTCTGGCAGTCCGTGGACGCTGGCGTGTTATATGGTTGAGGGCGGCGGTTCGGATGATTTCCGCACGGTTAAAACGATGTTGTACAACCGCCCTGATCTGATGCACCACATTCTCGCGATCAACGCTGCTGCTGTGGCAACCTATCTGAACGCCCAAATTGACGCCGGTGCGCAGGCTGTGATGATTTTTGATACATGGGGTGGCGCGCTTGCAGATGGTGCATACCAGTCGTTTTCATTAAATTACATGCGTCAGGTGATGAGTCAGTTAAAGCGGGAAAAAGATGGTGTGCCTATTCCTGCAATCGTCTTTACCAAAGGCGGCGGCTTGTGGCTTGAGCAGATCGCGGATATCGGGGCTGATGCGGTCGGACTGGACTGGACCGTCAATTTGGCCGAGGCGCGCGCTCGCGTAGGACATAAAGTAGCGCTACAAGGCAATCTTGATCCGGTGGTCCTGTTCTCGAATCCTGAACAGATTCGCGCTGAGGTGGGTCGTTTGTTATCGGTTTATGGACCGCCTTCTGCTGGGCATGGACATGTATTCAATCTCGGTCATGGTATTTCCCAGTTCACACCGCCGGAATCAGTCGCCGTGATGGTCGAGGCGGTGCACGAGATGAGTCGTAAGATGCGCTGATAAGTAGCGTCAAGACAAGGGTGTGTGGGATTGAAAATTTCGAACGCCTTTTTTACGCGAACCAGTCATTCTTTCCTTGTACATTGTGAACGACTAAATTGCCCGATCAGGATATTGGTTTAGTGGCTAGCGATAGTCAGCGCTCTGGTTTGGTGCTGTTTTACGCTAGAAATATTTTTCCTTAACACAGATTTAGCGTCGAATTAGACTAGTTATGCACAATAATTATTTGTTGCATCGCAGAAATTTTGCGTATCAATATTTTTAATTTGCCGTATTTTTAAAATTGTAAGTCATTGAATTATAAGAAGTTTTTTTTGCAATTACTTTCGATTATTTGTGAGAACTGGCGCGGGATATGACGCTAGGACCTTTTTTAGAAGGGTTACCCACAAAGTTATCCACAGGCACTGCGTGACTAAAAAAAAGTGCTTATGAAACCAGTACTTAACGCGTTTCCTCATGTTTTGCATGAGGTAAGCACACAAGACCGAAAAGATATCTGGATGCGATGGTCGCGGTGTTAGCCATCAAGTTTTTTTGAGCTTGATATTGATATGCGCTATTCGTGCTTGCAATTTTATTCAGTTCGGTTCTTTTTTATTGCGAACATAGTGGACTTGTGCACAAATTATCGGTTGCGGTGGATGTTGGGAAAAAATATAAAAATATATTTTTTGTGAATCGAGGACTTTGTAAGTCATTGATTTTTAAGGTCATTTTTAGTGCACTCAGTTTGGGCAATTCATCGAGTCCCGCGTATATACTGCGTTTGCGGCTGTCAAGTGGATGTTATCCACAAAGTTATCCACAGAACCTGTGGATAGTTTTAAAAGCGCTTATGAAACCGGCAGTTAGCTTCTTTCCTCAGGATTCACATTAACTTCGTGAAACAATGCATTCTTCAGGTTGTCCTTGACACCCCCCTTGACAGCAGTTTTGACTATCGCTGGCAGTCAACGAGTGATGCAGACGCCCGCCCGCAGATAGGTCAACTTGTGCAACTCTCGTTCGGTCGACGTGAGGTGGTTGGGATGATCGTTGGCAGCAGCGCGCATAGTGAGGTTCCAGCCGCGAAATTAAAGGATGTGCAAGCCGTACGATATCAGTTGCCGGCGCTGTCGCCTCATTGGTTGGCTTTATGTCAATTTGCGGCCGATTATTATCAGCGTCCATTGGGAGAGGTGGCGTTGCCGGGTTTGCCGAAAAATTTGCGCGCTTTAACCACAGTTGCGCTTGACCGCGGCTTAAAGAAACTACATCAGGTCAGCGTTGCGCACGATGCTACGCCAATCGATGTTCCGCCGTTGAACCCAGCGCAACAACGCGCCGCCGACGCAATTGCCAGTGCTACCGGCTTTGCGCCAACATTGTTGTATGGCGTTACCGGCAGTGGCAAAACCGAGGTGTATTTGCAGGCGGCAGAAAAAATATTGTCGCATGGTAATGGTGAGAACAATCCTGCCCAAATTTTAATCCTGGTTCCTGAAATCAATTTGACGCCGCAATTAGAGGGCAATATCCGTGCGCGATTTCCTGGTGTCATGGTCGCAACATTGCATAGCGGACTGGCTGAAGGCGAGCGCATGCGACACTGGCTCGCTGCTCATTTAGGGCAAGCCCGCATCATTCTCGGGACCCGACTTGCGGTGCTGGCGTCGTTGCCGCATTTACGCCTGATCGTTATTGATGAGGAGCATGATCCATCCTATAAACAGCAGGAAGGCTTGCGTTACTCGGCTCGCGATCTGGCTGTCTGGCGTGCACACCAGTTAAAAATTCCTATCGTTCTAGGCTCGGCGACACCCTCGCTGGAAACCTGGCATCACGCGCAGTCAGGGCGCTATCGAAAACTTGAATTACGTGAACGCGCAGTGAAGAATGCTGTTTTGCCGGCTGTGAAACTGGTGAATATGGAGCACGACAAACCGATTGAGGGTCTGACCTCTACGTTGATCAGCGCTTTAAAGCTGCGCTTGCAACGTGGTGAGCAATCGCTGTTATTCCTCAACCGACGTGGTTACGCACCGGTGATTGCCTGTGATGCTTGCGGCTGGGTCAGCAACTGCACGCGCTGCACTGCGTATATGGTGTTGCACAAGCCTGAACATCGACTACGCTGCCATCATTGCAGCCTCGAGTTGCGCATCCCCAAGTCTTGCCCGACCTGTGGCAATGTTGATTTGCAACCATTGGGGCGCGGGACGCAACGTCTGGAAGAGGGTTTGCAGGCGATGTTTCCGGAAGCGCGGGTTTTGCGGATTGATGCTGATTCAACGCGTCGCAAAGGCAGCGCTCAAAGCGCCTTCGATAGCGTGCATCGGGGCGAGGTCGATATTTTGATCGGTACGCAAATGGTCGCTAAAGGGCATGATTTCAAAAATCTGACCCTTGTCGGAATTTTGAATCCTGACACGGCCTTGTTCTCCCATGATTATCGCGCCAGTGAGCGCTTGTTTGCCCAGCTAATGCAGGTTGCCGGTCGCGCCGGTAGGGCAGCACAAAAAGAGGGTGGCAGCGTCAGTGAGGTGTTGATTCAGACGCGTTATCCGCAGCATCCTTTGTATTCGGCAGTGATCGCGCATGATTATGATCACTTTGCCAGCTCTCTTTTGGCTGAGCGGCAACAAGCGCATTTGCCGCCGTATATTTATCAAGCGCTATTACGCGCTGAGGCAAAGGAGCTTGAAACAGCGATAGCGTTTTTGCAAGAGGCCGCAACCTGCCTGGAGCATGGCGGTATTACGATGAATGATCCGATCCCCATGACGATGACGCGTGTTGCTAATGTGGATCGGGCGCAGCTCTTGATTGAATGCCCTTCAAGACCGGGCTTACAAGCTTTTCTTACTGATTGGATGGCTGTCTTGCGGACCATCAAGACGCGCGCCAAATGGTCGCTGGAAGTCGATCCGGTGGACATCTAACGAGTATAAATGATGTCGTATTAATATCAAAATGCAGTGTTCAATCGACTCTTCAATTTACTTGAGCACCGGTTATCCGTTCGTTTCGCATCCAACCTATCCCAATTTTCCGCCGGATTAAATGCGTAAGCGATACTGAATGTACCTTGCTTCATCCCGCCACCGTCTCGTTTTGGTATGAAATGTTGTCAAAGTAGGCCGGAAATTTCTTAAAATTGCCCGCTTAAGCATCATTATCAGAATTGTTACCCTCATTTTGGGAAAGTTCTCATATCTCGGAGGCGCATCTATAGCTAACCTTAGTTCCTAGGAAATCAATATTAAAACGGATAGTCACAAAATTATCCATTTGATATTTATTTGGAAAATCGAAGCGATCTTTGATTTTCAATGTTTGATTTTAAGGAGAAAGCATGCGAAAGATCCGACTGCGACAACAACAGATAATTTTAGCCGACGATCATCCCGTCATTATTGCCGGCGTGCGTGGCTATATTGATCGCTGTGCAGATCTTTCGGTGGCCGCAATTGCTAATTCGACTGATCAGTTACTGGCGCGATTAAAGGATACTGAATGCGATATTTTAATCACCGACATCTCAATGCCGATGCGCCGTATGAGTGATGGTTTGACACTACTTTCCTACATTAAGCGGCATCATCCGCAGATATGTTTAATCGTTCTTACGATGAATATGATGCCAGCCGTGTTGTATCAAATTATAAAAAGCGGCGCTGACGCTGTATTGCATATGAATGATGAAATTTCATCTATCCGGGATGCAATCGAGGGGACCGCGAATAGCACGCGCTATATCGGTAAATCAGTGCGCGAGATTTTGCGTGGTGGTCCGGTTGGGCAAATGCCAACAAAGCGCGAAACGGAAGTATTAAGAATGTATGCCGATGGCCATACAATGCAGGAGATAGCGCTACGCTTGAACAAAAGTGTGAAAACCATTGCCTTACAAAAAACCTCTGCGATGCGAAAAGTTGGTCTGCGTAATGACGTGGAACTGGGACGCTATTCAAGTGGCGGGATAACCCCTGACAACTTCATTTAATGTATTGCTAACCGACGATTTTTTATGGATGCGGTATGAATTTTGGTTGTCTATAAGTTAAGTTAGGCAAGTTCGTGTCAGCTTAAAAAATTCCTGTGCCGGAGGCTTGATCACTGATTGCGACTGTAGATAAGCAAGCGGATAAGTAAGCGATAAAGTGGGCAACTAATTAAGCAACTAGGTGGGCGACGCGTAAATTGGCTCTCACCCTCGCTGAAATCGCTATACTTGGTTAACACCGTCCAATCGTCGTATCGAGCAGCCAGGAAATCAGAATTAAATGAATAGTATCAAGCAAGATTCCGCATCGAATAGTCAATCACAGTCGCAGTCCAAGCATGAGATTCGACCTGGTCAATCCATTGAACTGTTAAAAGAGTTGCACATCTTGACCCGCGACGGCAAGTTGAATCAGGATAGTCGTCGCAAACTCAAGCAGGTGTATCACCTCTATCAGTTTATCGAGCCTTTATTGCAAGAAATCCAACGTGAGCATGCGAGTGTTCAACTGGTGGATCATGGCGCCGGTAAGTCCTATCTTGGATTTATTTTGTATGACTTATTTTTTAAGACGTTGAAGGACGGCTCGCATATTTACGGCATTGAGACGCGTGAAGAGCTCGTTATAAAATCGCAAGAATTAGCACGCAAATTGGCATTTCCTGGAATGTCGTTCCTTAACTTGTCCGTGGCTGACTCAACCGAGTCGGGATTGCTCCCCGAGCGCGTTGACGTGGTGACCGCATTACACGCATGTAATACTGCGACAGATGATGCAATACAGTTCGGCTTAAAAAAGAAGGCCCGCTTCATGGTGCTTGTGCCTTGTTGCCAGGCCGAAGTGGCCGCGGTATTGAAGAAAAATAAGGGCAAATCTCTCGGCAAGGAAGCGCTTACAGAAATTTGGCGGCATCCATTACACACACGTGAATTTGGAAGCCAGGTGACGAACGTTTTACGGTGTCTTCAACTGGAAGCGCATGGATACCAGGTCAACGTGACAGAGCTTGTCGGTTGGGAGCATTCCATGAAAAATGAATTAATTATCGCGACTTACAAAGATTTACCGCGTGCTCGACCCATACAACGGTTGCAAGAAGTGTTGCAGACTCTCGGGTTGGAAGAAATGCAGGAACGATTTTTTACACTGCCTGTCGGACAAGTTGAAAGCTAACTTTGTTGTAGAGTGACGGGGAATCGTCGAAAGTAATGTATTGGATAAAAGATATTTTATTTTAATCTCGACAATCCCGACGCTCACTAGTATTAGGTTTCATAACCTAGGAACGTAATAGCTTTATCGAATCGCTGTACAGTTTTTTTGGAAAAGTGGCGTTCCCATCGCGCCATTTATTTAAGGAGAGTGAAATGTCGAAAACTAGTGGTTCACATGCAGTCAATGAGTTTACAAAGGCTCCGCCGACCGAAGAGGGATTGACCGAGACCGTACAAAAAATTAATGCCGGGGCCGACGAGTTCGGACTTTTAAGTCATCCCGGACGCGTAGCCCTGGTGCAGAAGGTTACCGAGCAATGGGAGCAGGATTTTGTTGCTGGCTTTCACATTTCAGATGATCTTTCAAAAGCTGGCAAGGAATACGCTGCCATTGAGCAGGGTGATAAATATCCCAGTCTTTCAGATTCCGTGCGTGAAGCCGTATTAAGGCGGTTCGATGATCGCCACGGCGACGGTGGTCCTCGAAGCTGGCAGCAATTAAATGGTTCATAGCCGATAGCTGAGTGCGCTGGTTAAAGACGAAACTTAAACATCGCTAAATAAAATCATGCGAAGAGCAGTCGATATGCTGTCTAAGGCTGGCGCAAATAGCAGGTATTAAAAGAGTCTTTCGTTACGCCACATTACAGCGATAGTCGGCACAATTGCTTGAGTAGTGGAAACGTGTCACATGTGATCATGCACTATTCAGATTGCTGAAAATAAACTATGAAAATGGGAGTAGAGAAATTTCTCAGGGAGGTGAAACACCTCCCCACTTCTTCCCTCTTATCGTTCGACTAAATACCGCTAGCAATGCGGGATCAAAATGGCTTGAACCTCTAAGCGAATGATTTATTGACTCCAGATCGTTATTAAAAATTTAACGTCAACGTTTTAAAGCATGCGATGTCTTTTGGTGCGACCCACGCATCCTCGCTGATACTTACACCCGCTATGCGAATAAGAAGACGCCATTTCACCAGTCATAAAGTGCGGACTTTCTATCTATTTACACGAAGCCGGGCGGGCATCGGGATCGTCGCACCGAAAATGGGCCGCTGAACAACCAGTCAGCAGGGAGCACAGTACTAAAATAGCGAATGTAGCCTTCATAATCGGTTCCCCTTTAGGTTGAGCTGAAGCTGGAATTAGTCCAATCGTCGACATTGGCGCATTTCACATTTGAACAGCGCCTGTTGTCCATTTTGACAGGAAGTTTGATATGTCTCAACACCCGTTGTCCTGGCGATTAATTTAGCACTCATTGTCGGCTCGCAGCCGCTCTGACGTGCTAACCGTTCCACTTGCGCCCCCATTTCGCCTGAAGTTACTGTACTTGTTGCACTGGTCGTGTTTGGTTGACTGGAGCGGTCAGGTAGCGGCATCGTGATGATTTCTTCCGATGGGCTGAGAGAATCCTTGATTGATACCGGTGCTTCGCTAGCCATATCACCCAATTCGGCTTTGATGCTGGCGACAATATTACGGGTCTGATCGGGGCCGGAAATCAAGCTTTTCGACCGACTGCTTCGTACTTCAATCAAATAAGAAGGCACATTGCGTCCGGCTGGCGATATCGTCACGCTGATCACTTCTGTGCCACTCATCAACCCGGAACTACTTTGAGCGCGAATGCGGCCCTGAGCCTTGCTTTCATCCATTATTGTGAGGTTGCGTGTCACGCTACGGATCGCTGCGGTCCATACGTCGTCGTATGAGCGCGCCTTGGCCGTAAATCTCAGGCCACTGTCGTTCGGTTGAGATTGCCAATCGTTTCCGGTCGTGCAACTGGCTAATAGGAGTACTGCAATGCAAGCTGCAAAAAGTTTTTTCATTTTTCTGCTTTCGATAAATTAGTCGTTTATTCCTGCATTGTTTATCAGGGATAGTTGATCCGGAACAATAGTCCGTCCATGCGGTTCAACATCTTTGCCATAGCGATAGGATAACATCGTGCGTCACAATCTTCGAAAAACACCAATTAAGCTTCCTAAAAATAAACATCTTTCTCAGTTGTTCGTACGTAATTACGGGGGGTGATGCAAAGAATCACGGCATCCCATCTTGGATAATCAGCGCGGTTCCGACCCTATTAGTCCTGTGCTGTAGTCGTATTCTTGCTCCAGATTTGGGAGTAAGGGGAATAAGAAGAGGGCGATCCAATCAAGCTCGCGAGGAATGCGTGTTGCTATGGCATTATCACTTTGCCTTCCCTCTTTTGTATCGAGAAAAAAGAGCAAAGTCGGTGATCATGATGTTGGGAACACTCCGACGTCGATATTTCCAACTATAGGATGCACGCAGTTTCATGACAGCCAACTTGAACTTTCGATTGTCGCGCCGGATGGGCTTGATGTTTTTTATCTCCGGTGCAGCCGCGCTGGTGTATCAGGTGCTTTTTGCCAAAGAGTTGGCGCTCGTGTTCGGCAGCACTGCGGCGGCGACCTTTACCGTGTTAGCAACTTTTTTGGGCGGCATGGCAATTGGCTCTCTGATTGGAGGCGCACTTGCTGCGCGGGTAAAGCGCCCCGTGTTGGTATACGCCTTGGTCGAGTTGGCAATTGGGGTTTATTGTGTCGCCACACCAACACTATTTTCTTTCATTCAATGGATTTATGTGGCGCTGGCTACCGATTTATCACCGGAGGCACCGAGCTTGTTAGTGCTTCGCGTAGGACTCGGTGCGGGGGTGTTATTGGTACCCACAGTGTTGATGGGTATCACGCTTCCTTTATTGGCGCAGGCGCTGAATCCCCTAGGTGACCGTTTGGGTAAAGCGGTGGCCTGGCTTTACGCTTGCAACACGACAGGTGCAGCACTCGGCGCGCTGTTGACCAGTTACGCGGTTATTCCATTTTTTGGGGTGCGCATGACAACAGTCATCGCCGCTATCTTGAATCTGTTGGTGGCACTGGCGGCACTCGAACTCGCAAAAAAGCTGCATACGGCATCTCGTGCTCTACCCATTGTTAACACACCAAACAGTGATGTAACGCATCCTGCAAAAGCCGGCGAGCATCAAGACATTGTCCCTGTCGGTTCAGGCATCCTTGCCGGTGCGTTAGTGGCGTTGGGTCTCGGTGGCGTACTTTCCCTCGGGCTTGAGGTGGTGTACGTGCATTTGCTATCCATCGTCGCGGGCAACAGTGTGTATGCATTTGGTCTGATGTTGGCGACTTTTCTTGTCGGCCTGGCAATCGGCGGTGAATGCGGACGACGGTTACTGGAACGCTCTGGCACTGATCGCCCGGCATGGCTTGCCGTGACCCAGATTGCATTAGCAGCGACGGTTTCGCTGGGAGCGTGGGGTTGGGACATGATTCCCGTATGGTTTATTGGGTTTGGTCAGATTCCGGCATTCGCTTCTTTTGAATCGCGTGAGATCGTACGGGGATTGGTGTGCGCGCTGGTCATGATTCCTCCCACGGTCTGCATTGGCGCAAGTTATACACTGGCGATGGACCTTGCTACTTCGTCCACGTCCTCACGGCGTGGTATCACCATGCTCGGGCTGAGCGCGGCGCTCAATACGCTTGGTAACATCGCGGGCGTTTTATTGTTCGGTTTCGTTTTGTTGCCATGGCTTGGCGGCTTGGTAGTGAGCAAAATAGTCGCTGGAAGTGCGCTCCTGATTGCGGCGGTGGTCACCGTATCTGTTGCCACACATAGAACGCGACAGCGTTTAGGATCGGGCTTGGCGGTCGTTATCGTGCTGATCTTGATCAGCCCGAGTCGGCTGGATTACAACACGTTGAGTAAAGGTGCCAACGTCTACTTTACCGCGCAAAACTGGGGCACTGTAATTGATCACGCTGAAAGTATTGATGGCGGCTTAACCATGGTAACCCGTCACGCCAACCATGCCATAAATGGTGGCGTGGTGACCACATTGCTGACCAATGGAAAATTTCAGGGAAACGATGCGAAGAAGGGCGAAGTCCAGGCCCAAATAGGCTTTGCTGCCTTACCTTTGTTGCATCAGAATTTGCGAAACAACGCCCTTGTCATTGGTTACGGCACTGGTGCCACGAGCCGGGTTTTACATGACGCCGGATTTGCGCACATCGATATCGCAGAGCTTAGCCGTGATGTCGTGGCAATGGCTAATCGCTATTTTTCGGGTGTTAACGGTGGCGTGTCGTATTTGGCGCGGGTCCAGACGCACATTACCGACGGTCGTAATTTATTATTGCTAACGCCCAGAAAGTATGACGTTATTAGTATTGAAATTACCTCGATCTGGTTCGCTGGCGCGGCGTCGCTCTATAACCGTGAGTTTTATCAACTGGCGCGCTCACGGTTACGTCCTGAAGGCGTTCTGCAGCAATGGGTACAACTGCACCACATGGCGTCGACCGATTTGCTAACCATCATCGCCACGCTCCGCGCTGAATTTTCTTACGTGTCGCTATACGTAGTGGGTGGTCAGGGGATCTTAATCGCTACCAACGATGCTGCCCGGTCACACGCATCACCGGCCATCACGGCTGCGCTCGACACTTCACCGCAGCTCCAGTCAGTGCGTGAATTGGCCGGGCGGCACTTTGCCAGTATTGCCGATGACCTGTTGTTATCGCCAAATATGGTGGATACATTGTTGAACCGCTTCAGCGTGCAGCGTGAGAAATGGATTTCTACCGATAACAACTTAAAGCTGGAATACAACACGCCAAAGGCCAACGCCAATTCGCCTGACCGATCGTTCGAGGCCAATCTGACGCTTTTGCGTACAGTACCAAAACGCTAATCGTTATTGGTTGGTCGTTTAATTACCGGCCATCGCCAGCAAGTCACTGGCTTATCGCAGCAAATTTCCCAATACCTCAAGCTTGTAATAGTGTTTTTCATTATTTTTCTTACACAAAATATGCTGAAGCGCGCTTGTTGATGCCGATGTTTTGATCTGAGGAATATGGCGCTCCCATTATTTGGGAATAATATTTTGAAAGTTGAGAATTTTGGTCAATGATTAGTGCATGAGTGAAACTTTCCTCCCTGGCCCTGACAATCAACCGTCCACTTCATCGCCGAAAGCTGCGGCGACGCGTGAGCGGCCATTAATGGTGCTGTCAGTCATTGCATGGCACGGAAAACCGATTACCGTCAAGGAATTGAAGGAAGCAACAAAACTACCGCAAAGGGCGCTATACCGCCTGCTACTTCCTCTAAAAAAATGGGAATTAATACAAGAGCAAGACAATCTTTACGCTCCCGGTCCACTCAGTGTGCAACTTGCATGGGGCTTCAATCTCACCTCTTATCTCGTCACCAATGCGCGAACCGAGATGGAGAAGTTGATGAAACTGTGTGACGAAAGTGTTGGGCTGATGGTTGCCGTCAATAATCAGGTCGTGTGTCTCGACATGGTGGAGAGCCTGCAATCCCTGCGCTCTTCTTTTTCTAAAGGGCGCTCTCAACCTTTGCTGCGCAGTGCCTCCGCCAAAGCCTTGCTGGCGCATTTGCCGCTGTCGATAGTCGATGAAGTCATTGCTGTGCAGTTATCTGGTCAACCAAAAGAAGAGAGCCGGTTACGTGATGAGTTATCGACAATACGCGCTCAGGGATATGCCGTAAGTGAAGGAGAGGGCGATATGGGCGTTTGGGGTATTAGTACGCCCATTTTTAGCAAGTCAGATCACATGGTCGGCACGATCACATTGATGTCGCCTGCCATCCGCGCCGAGGACCAGCAACAAAAATTGATTGGGGTTGACGGTCAAGACCGCGATCGCGATCAGCGAGCGCTTAAAGTTGTATTGACAGGTATTTCTATAGGGGAAAAAATGCATCATCGTCGCTTCTTTATCGCACTTTTATTCGCAGTTAATTTTATCGTACCAACGTTGGCTAGCGCCCAATCGCCAGCTGTTATTCGTGTCGTTACCGATTCGACTTTTCCTCCTTTTGAATTTTTCAAGGACGGAAAAAGAACCGGCTTCGACATCGAATTAATAGAAACGCTGGCCAAGATAATGGGTAAGAAAGTCGAATGGACCGACATCGACTTTAAAGGCCTGATTCCGGGATTGATTTCTAAACGCTTCGATGTTGCCGCCTCGGCGATTTATATCACTAGTGAACGACGTAAAGTAGTCGATTTGACGGACCCTTACTATCCTGGCGGGTTAGTCATGGTGGTCAAGAGCGGCGACAACCGCATTCTTAAACCAGACGATCTGAAAGGCAAGAAAGTCGCGGTTCAGGTAGGGACGAAATCGGTGAACTATCTCAAGGAATACTATCCGCAGGCGCAGCGCGTTGAAGTCGAGAAAAATCAGGAGATGTTTAATCTGGTCGAAATCGGACGCGCCGATGCAGCGGTCACAGGAAAACCGGCCGCGTTGGAATACGTCAAAGTACGTCCGAGTTTGAAGGTCATCGATAAGCAGGTCAGCGTCGAATTGTATGGTTTCGCGGTGCGGAAAGACTTGCCGGAATTGACGCTGGCGTTGAACGCTGCACTCAAGAAATCGAAGCTGGATGGCAGTTATGACAAATTGGTCAAAAAATGGTTGGTTATGCCCAGCAAGCAATAACAGCAAGCCAAACAAATTTATAACAAATGAAATGCAGACTGAAATACAGGAGAAATTCCATTGAGCCTTGATTTTTTACCAGTGCTGAGCGGGTGGACTGATTTGGCGCGTGGCGCATTGGTCACGATCGAAATTACGGCAGTGTCGCTGCTGATGGGTTGTGTACTTGGGTTATTGGTCGGAATGGGGCGACTTGATCGGAGCAAACGACTCCGCTATGGATTATGCACAACCTATGTCACGGTCATTCGGGGCACGCCATTGCTGGTTCAATTGTTTCTGCTGTTCTTTGGTTTGCCTGAGCTCAATATCCTGCTACCGGCCTTTGCTTGCGGCATTTTAGGGCTGGGCATTTATTCTGGCGCCTATATTTCGGAAATTGTTCGCGGCGCGATTCAATCGATTGAAAAGGGGCAAATGGAAGCCGCCCGTTCGCTTGGCATGTCTTCCGCCACGGCAATGCGCACCATTATTCTGCCACAAGCCGTCGTGCGCATGATTCCCCCTTTGGGTAACGAGTTCATCGCATTGATCAAGAACTCGGCGCTAGTGTCGCTGCTGACGATCGCCGACCTGATGCACGAAGGGCAAAAAATTATCAGCGTCTCGTATCGTTCGCTGGAAGTGTATTTGGCAATCGCGCTGGTATATCTGGTGCTAACCAGTCTCACCATCGTGGCCTTGCAAAAGATTGAACGTCATCTAAGAGCTGGAGGGGCAGTGCAATGACATCCATCATCAAACTAAATGGTTTAGCCAAATCATTCTCAGGCAATCGCATTTTGCATGGCATCAATCTTGAAGTGAAGCCCTCTCAGGTGATCGTCATCATCGGGCCGAGCGGCTCAGGGAAAAGTACCTTACTGCGCTGCTGCAACGGTTTGGAAGTAGCAGAGAGGGCGATATTGAAATCTGCGGCAAAAAACTGTTGCGCGATAGCCAGATGCTTTCGAACCATGATCTTAACCATCTCAGAGAGCAAGTCGGGATGGTGTTTCAATCGTTTAATCTGTTCCCGCATTTATCCGTACGGGGAAACGTAACGGTTGGGCCGCGCAAAATTCAACGGCATGAATAACCACAGCGCCTAAACGTTAGCCCGTGAACTATTAGCAAAAGTCGGCCTTGCGCACAAGGCCGACGCGATGCCTGCGACCTTATCGGGCGGTCAGAAACAACGGGTTGCGATAGCCCGCGCATTAGACATGAAGCCTGAAGTCATGCTGTTCGATGAGCCAACGTCAGCGCTTGATCCAGAATTAGTCGGAGAAGTGTTGCAAGTCATGAAGGCGCTCGCTAATGAAGGCATGACAATGCTGGTCGTCACGCACGAAATGGGTTTTGCGCGCGAGGTGGCGGACATTGTTGTGGTGATGGCCAAGGCACCGATTTTTGAATTTGATGGGAAGAGCAGGTGGATTCGTCGCTCACTGCGGGGCCAGCGACTGATTTTAATGTCATGACCCGACGACAACAGCACACGCACAAGTTAATCTGTCTCGCGGTGTCAGGTCAGCTTCGCGTTCCCGCCCCTCATCTTGATCAGATTAACGTTGTGTATGTAATGCGAGGTGGGCTAAATATCGACCATCCAACGCAAGTCATATCACGATTGGCACCCGGCGATGCTGTTTTGCTGACGACACAAGACGACGAACTCATCCTTTCTGCTACGGACGCAGAGGTGATGTTGGTGAGCATTGGAAAAGCGGCGGAACTATAGTCCAGGAAGCGAGATTTACGGCAACCTTGAACAATTACTTACCAATACAAAATCGTGAAAAAATAACGCCTAACAAATCGTCAGGCGTGAAGGCGCCGGTGATACTGTTCAGTTTATCTTGTGCCAATCGCAACTCTTCGGCAAATAAATCCAGCGATTGATCACTGACAGCGTTGTCTAAAGTAGCGTGTTCCGAGGCGAACTTCAGATGTTCGCGGGCGGCTTTGAGCGCGATCAGGTGGCGCTCGCGGGCTAGATAGCGCGACTCGCCGGTTTGTTGCCAGCCAGCAATGCGAAGTAGTTCTATGCGCAGCAGATCCATGCCCAGATTATCTGTTGCAGAGAGGTAAATGTGCGTTGTATCGCCCATCAGATCGACTGCCGGACGATGTCCCGACTCATCGATTTTGTTCCAGATTCGAATCACAGGTACGGCCTGAGGAAAACGCGCGACAATTCGCTCGTCAGCCAAAGCCGGGCCGTGATTGGCGTCCAGCATATGCAGAATGACATCGGCTTTTTCGACCGCCGTCCAGGTACGTTCGATACCAATGCGCTCGACTTCATCGTTGGCCTCTTCTGCATCACGGATACCGGCGGTATCGATAATGTTGAGCGGTATGCCTTCGAGTTGGATGGTTTCTGTCACCTTATCGCGCGTGGTTCCGGCGATTGGTGTGACGATGGCCACGTCCGAGCCAGCCAACGCGTTGAGTAGTGATGACTTACCCACGTTAGGCTGACCCGCCAGCACGATATTCAACCCATCGCGCAGCAATGCGCCTTGGGCGGCCTGACTGAAGACATTATCAAGCGTGCTACGGATATTTTCTAACTGGCCGCGTGCATTGGATTTTTCGAGGAAATCGATTTCTTCTTCAGGAAAATCGAGCGTCGCTTCGACCAACATTCGCAGGTTGATAACCTGCTCCACCAGACTATGAATGACTTTGGAAAAAGCACCAGAGAGCGATTCGGATGCCGATTTGGCCGCCGCTTCTGTGGATGCTTCGATCAGGTCGGCAACAGCTTCTGCCTGCGCTAAATCAAGCTTATCGTTCAGAAAGGCGCGTTGTGTAAATTCGCCCGGTTCCGCCATGCGCAGATCAATTTCCTGGCCCGCTTCGAGGCAACGCGCCAGCAACATCTGCATCACGACCGGTCCGCCGTGACCTTGCAATTCCAGCACGTCTTCGCCGGTATAAGAGTGTGGCGCTTTAAAATAGATCGCCAGCCCTTGATCAATAATACCGCCTTCGGCATTTTTGAATGGTAGATAGGTGGCGTGACGTGGCATCAATTGGGCTTCGTCCACGCCGCAGACGGCTTGTATGATTGTGCCCAATTGTTTGCCGGAGATGCGGACGACGCCGATACCACCGCGGCCAGGGGCGGTAGCAATTGCAGCGATAGGAGAGGAATTTAGTGACATTGATGGATTGTACGTTTGATACTTGGCCGATAGTGGTTCGCAGAAACAAAAAAGCCCGTGAATCAATATTCACGGGCTTTTTTACGACAGTGTGTCGCTAACAATCATGCTCAGCGTACCGCTGCTTTGGTTTAGCTCTTGCTTTCCATGTTTTTGGTAATCACCCATTGCTGCGCAATTGACAGCACATTGTTGGTGATCCAGTAGAGCACCAGACCCGATGGGAAGAAGAAGAACATAACCGAGAAAATCAGCGGCATGAACATCATCACTTTAGCTTGCATTGGATCAGGCGGTTTCGGATTCAGCTTGGTTTGGATGAACATGGAAATGGCCATCACAACCGGCAAAATGTAGAAAGGATCTGGTGCAGCCAAATCATGAATCCAGCCGAGCCACGGCGCATTTCGCATTTCCACACTGGCGAGCAATACCCAATATAGAGAAATGAATACCGGAATCTGAATCACGATCGGGAGACAGCCGCCGAGTGGATTGATCTTCTCGGTTTTATACAACTGCATCATTTCCTGATTCATTTTTTGCGGCTCGCCTTTATGACGTTCGCGGATGGCCGTCATTTTCGGCGTGACTTTTTTCATTTTTGCCATACTGCGATAACTTGCCGCCGACAGCGGGAAGAACAATAGCTTGATCATGATTGTCAACGCGATAATGGTCCAACCCCAATTGCCCAGGACTTTATGGATCTTCGTCATCAACCAGAAAATCGGTTTAGCGATGATCGTCAGCCAGCCATAGTCTTTCACCAGTTCCAGGCCTGGGGCAGTGGCCTCAAGCACAGCCGATTCTTCAGGTCCGGAGAACAAGCGTGAATCCATGGTGACGCTGGCACCCGGTGCAATCGTGCCGAGTGGCAGAACGTTACCAATTGCATACAGATTCGTAGCAACTTTTTTGGTGAAAATTTCGCGTGGTGCGTTTTCTGGTGGAATAAATGCTGAAACAAAATAGTGCTGCATGATAGCGAACCAGCCGTCGTTAGACTTGGTTGCATGCTCTGCTTTCTTCTCCTCTATCTTTTCGAAAGCAAATTTCTGAAACTTGTTCGCTTCGGTATAGACTGCCGCACCAGTGAAGGTGTTGACGAAGCGTTGCTCGCCCTCGGGCTTGTTACCGTCACGTACCAATTGCAGATACAACGAAGGCGTGATTGCTGCAGTGCTTTCGTTGGTGATCGTGTGTTTCACATCAATCGCATAATCGCCGCGTTTAAATGTAAAGGTTTTTGTCAGCTTGACGCCACCCTGCGTGGACTCCAGCACCAGTTGAACCTGGTTACCATTATCCAACGACCGGGCACCGGGCAAAGCAACAAAAGTTGATTTGTGGTTGGGGAAGTTGCCACCGATTAAACCAGTGTCGGCCAGGTAAGTGCGCGTAGGGCTTGAATCGAACAACACTAGATTCTTGGTAGGATCAACCGTGTCGCGTTGTTTGAGCAACTCGAGGCGCTTTAATTGACCACCAATTGTGTCGATTTCGGCTTTGACAACATCGGTAGTGATGGTGATCGTTTCGCCTTTTGAAGCGGCTGCCGTATCAGGCACAGCGCTAGCTGGTGAAGCGGTTCCGGCAACACCGGCAGTTTGTGGCACGTCATTGCCAGCCGCGCCAGGAGTCGTTGCACCAGCAACCGGTGTGGAGCCGGCAGCACCGGCAGCGCCCGCAGCAGGTGCTGTCGGATTCGCGTTCGGAAAAAACATTGACGCGTTGCCATTATGACGTTGCCAGTTATCCCAAAGGAACAGCAGCGACAGGGAAAATACAACCCACAGGACGGTACGTTTGATATCCATAAGAGTAGTTCTCTAAGATTCAGGAATGGCTGCATCCGCATGGTCGTTCAGCGGAAGTTGCAGAGGGTTTGGCAGAGGATGCACAGGATGCGGCGGACGCAGACGGAGAGGATGGTACCGGATCGATTCCACCAGCGTGCCATGGATGACATTTTCCCAGCCGACAGGCGGCCAGAATGCTGCCCTTTAAGGCACCATGTGTACGAATTGCTTCGGCAGCGTAATCGGAACAGCTTGGATAAAAACGACAGTTCTGGCCCAAAAATGGGCTTATTCCCAATTTGTAACATCGCAACAGGAACAGTAAAGTCGCTTTCATGATTGCTTTCCGCATCTCTTTCGGCATCTTATTTTGTAGCACTTTTGAATCTTAAGATGCGCATCGCGTGCCCATCGTCTGTCGTCCGTCGCCTATTTATTAAGCGGCGGTGACAATACATTGTGAGGCGAATAATTTGACTAATTCGCTCCGCAACTCCCGCTTCAGATTTGCAGTCGTGGCAGGACCTGCTTTGGTGTTTACCGGTTTGGATAAACGCACAATACAGTCGATGGGCGGCAAAGATGTCAGGCGAAACAACTCACGCGTAACCCGTTTAACGGTGTTACGCGTAACAGCTCTCGGTGCCAGTCGTTTTGCGGCAACTACGCCTAATCGCGCCTTAGCATCAGGCAAGGGATTGACGCGTGTGTACAAAACAAAATGGGCAGTCCTATAGACTGGGCGCAAACGAAAAACGGATGAAAATTCATCCGTTTTAACGATGCGTCGGTCACGGGGAAAGCTCAGTATAGAACTCGATGAAGAGTTCTCTGAACGGTCGCCTGTCACGCAAGCTGCGCCGAGAATACGGCTTAAGCTGCTAGACGTTTGCGGCCTTTGGCGCGACGTGCATTCAGCACAGCGCGGCCGCCACGGGTTGCCATACGTGCGCGGAAGCCGTGGGTACGTTTACGACGTACGACGGAAGGTTGGTAAGTACGTTTCATTATGGTCTCGCTAATCAGCAGAAATAAATCGGAAATCGGATCTTTACACTTTGCGCGTTGCCAGCCGTTCGAGCTGGTCCGAACCGAATTACTGTTTTAACGCAGTGTCGGAGCAGTCAATTCGAGCAGTTAAGTTTGCAATCTCGCAATTCAACGTGCGGTGAACCTTGGATTAGAACGCATTTTCTGCTTGTTTGTCAATCACTTAGCGTATTTTTGATGCGCAACGCGTTGACCCGACAACGCAGAAAGTAAACGCCGTGCCTGTGGATAACTTTCCTCAGCAAGGGTAGAATAGAAGCTTATTGTGGCATGCGCTCTCTCTATTGGCGATATTTCAGAACCCTATAATGGGCTGAATCTGACTTAATCACTCGCTTATTTACTGCGCGCTTAGTAAAAGCAGCCGTCGATAGAGCAAAAAGAGCCACACAGGAACCGACATTTACCAACGTAAATATTGGTTCGTATAGAACAGAAGTCCCGATCATGGTTGTGGCTAGGATCCAAAGCAGGTATTAAAAGGTCCGGCCTGGAGCGCAATGATCTTCCTTCCACATTCTTTCACTTAGACGATTCATGGAAAATTTCTGGCAAAGTTGCTCCGCTCAGTTGGAGCAGGAGTTGACGCCTCAACAATTTAGTGCGTGGATAAAACCGTTATCCCCGATTGATTATGAGGATGGCAAGCTACGTATCGCAGCGCCAAATCGATTTAAGCTTGATTGGGTCAAAACACAATTCGCCAGTCGCATCACGACGTTGGCGGCAGAATTTTGGGAGGCGCCTATTGATGTTCAGTTCATGCTGGACCCGCGCACCAATGTTGCCCGCAAACCAAGTGTTTCGACGATGCCGGTAGCGCTGGACGGTGCGCATCCGAATTCGTCGCCGACATTTGGACATGGTGGCAGCAGCAACCACTTTGATCGTATGCCTGAAGCGCAGGCAGAATCGAGCGCCGTCATAGCGCGTCGCGACCAATCGCGGATTAACACGGAGTTAAGTTTCGATAGTTTCGTAACCGGCAAAGCCAATCAGCTGGCCCGTGCCGCAGCGATCCAGGTGGCGAATAATCCGGGTGTTTCCTATAATCCATTGTTTTTATATGGTGGTGTCGGTCTTGGTAAAACGCATCTGATTCATGCGATCGGCAACCAGCTTCTAGCGGATAATCCCTCGTCCAAGATTCGCTACATCCACGCTGAGCAATACGTTCGCGACGTAGTGACCGCTTACCAACGTAAGGGTTTTGACGACTTCAAGCGTTACTATCATTCTCTCGATTTGTTGTTGATTGATGATATTCAATTCTTCGGCGGCAAGAGTCGCACGCAGGAAGAATTCTTTTACGCCTTCGAAGCATTGATTGCAGCAAAGAAACAAATCATTATCACCAGTGATACCTACCCAAAAGAAATCACAGGCATGGATGATCGCTTGATTTCGCGCTTTGACTCCGGTTTGACGGTAGCCATTGAGCCACCGGAATTAGAAATGCGTGTCGCTATCTTGCTTAAGAAGGCGGCATCTGAAGGCGTTACCTTCTCGGATGACGTTGCTTTTTTTGTTGCAAAACATCTGCGCTCAAACGTCCGTGAACTAGAGGGAGCGCTGCGCAAGATTTTGGCGTACTCACGTTTTCATGGCAAAGACATCACCATTGACATCGTCAAAGACGCGTTGAAAGACTTGCTTTCCGTACAAAATCGCCAAATTTCTGTCGAAAATATTCAAAAGACGGTCGCGGATTTCTTTAACATCAAGGTCGCCGACATGTATTCCAAAAAGCGCCCTGCGAACATTGCGCGGCCACGTCAGATTGCAATGTATCTGGCAAAAGAGCTTACGCAAAAAAGTTTGCCAGAAATTGGCGAACTTTTCGGTGGCCGGGATCACACCACTGTATTGCACGCCGTACGCAAAATCGCCGGCGACCGGACCAAAAATCCCGAATGCAACCACGAACTGCACGTTTTAGAGCAAACCTTAAAAGGTTAGGGCTACGAATAATGATGCAGTTGGCGAGTTATCCACATTTGTGCCTTTCAGCCTGTGGATAACCTGGAGATTAGTGATGGTAGAGTCCGCGCAAGTGTGGTTTTTTTACAGTGCGAAATACTGCTCCAATCTCATTGAAAAAATGCAAAAGTGCGATTTTAAATCGATAAGTGTGGGTGAATTTCCTGTCGGAAACGTAAAATAGCACCATAAACCGGATGATAATGTACAAGTCTCCGATACTTTTCTTATTGATGTCATTCATAAGTAGTCGAAGTAAGTTACATTGTTAGGTTGGTTCAAGGCCACTCAGAATGGTTAAAATGAAGCGATATTTGTTGAATTTTAGATAATAAGGATATAGCTATGCAATTGGTCAAAACTAACCGAGATACTCTTCTCCGGCCACTGCAGATCGTGAGTGGTATTGTCGAGCGTCGGCACACATTGCCGATTCTGGCCAATATCCTCATTCGCAAGGACGGCGAAAAAGTCTCTTTTCTGTCTACTGACATTGAAGTGCAAATTACGACCAATGCAAATGTTGGCACTGGCTCAGAAGTTGTCGCAACGACTGTTGCTGCACGTAAACTTCTCGATATTCTGCGCGCATTGCCGGAGTCCGGTGAAGTCTCGCTGACACTGAGCAATAAGCGGATGACAGTGCAATCCGGCAAGTCCCGATTTGCATTGCAAACGTTGGCAGCTGAAGAGTTTCCGACCGTCGCCCAAGCTGAGCATTACAACGCCACCGTCACGTTGCCGCAAAAGACCTTGAAGCATCTCTTCAACATGGTCCATTTTTCGATGGCGCAGCAAGATATTCGGTATTACCTCAACGGTTTACTATTGGTGCTGGATGGCAATAATGTCATCGCTGTCGCCACCGACGGTCACCGTCTGGCGTTTTGCCAGGTCGCGACAGAGCAAGAGTTTGCCCGTCAGGAAGTCATCATTCCACGCAAAACCATCATTGAGTTGCAACGCCTGCTGGACGAAACCGATGAGCCGGTTCAGTTGGAAATCGCCAACAATCAGGTCAAATTATCGTTCGCTGACATTGAGTTGATCTCGAAACTGGTTGAAGGTAAATTTCCTGACTACACCCGCGTGGTGCCAAAAGGTTATAAGAACGATTTCACCATCGGCCGCGATCGTCTGCTGCGCTCGTTGCAACGCGCTGCAATTATGACCAGCGACAAGTTCAAGGGCGTGCGTTGGGTTGTCACACCAGGCAGTCTCAAAATCAGCTCAACCAATGCCGATCAGGAAGAGGCGATTGAAGAGCTAGAAATCGACTACGGCGGAGACAGTGTGGACATTGGTTTCAATGTCACGTATTTGCTCGACGTATTGAACAATTTGAAGGGCGAGAACGTTAATATTGCCCTCGGTGACGCTAATTCATCCGCGCTGATCACTGTCCCGGAAAATGTTGATTTTAAGTATGTCGTGATGCCAATGCGGATTTAGTGTCTGCAAAGGATATTGTGGCGTCGTGCCACTTAGCATTATGTGAAATGATGCGATATCGCGTCATATCACAAGTCGCATCGCAAGTTATATCGGGTCGCAAAAAATCGTCAAAGTAATGCCATCGTGACGTTGGGGCTTCGGCCCCTTTGCCACATTTAAGAAATCTGCACGTTGCGGATTTCCGCTTGGATTCACGTTTTTGTAGCAGTCTATTCAGAAGGTAGCCATGTCATCAATCCCACAAGACAACACCAATCAGCCGGTACCAGATACGTACGGCGCGTCCTCAATTCAGATCCTCGAAGGTCTGGAAGCAGTACGAAAACGTCCGGGGATGTACATCGGCGACACTTCAGACGGCACCGGCTTGCATCATCTGGTATTTGAGGTATTAGATAACTCGATTGATGAATCGTTAGCCGGTCATTGCACCGAAATCAACGTCACGATTCACTCTGATAATTCGATTTCCGTCACCGACAATGGTCGTGGCGTACCAACCGGCATCAAGTTTGACGACAAGCACGAGCCTAAGCGCAGCGCCGCAGAGATCGTCATGACCGAGTTACACGCGGGTGGCAAATTCGATCAGAACTCTTACAAAGTTTCTGGCGGTTTACATGGCGTGGGTGTCTCTTGCGTCAACGGTTTATCGAAGCTATTGAAGCTCACGATTCGTCGCGATGGCAAAGTGCATTACATGGAGTTTGTCCGTGGCGTCCCACAAGATCGTGAAATCGAAACCATCAATGGCATGATCGTATCGCCGATCAAAGTCATTGGCGACACCGACAAACGTGGCACCGAAGTTCACTTTTGGGCCGACGAAGAAATTTTCACGCACGTTGAATTTCACTATGAAATTCTAGCCAAGCGTATCCGCGAATTATCGTTCTTGAATAATGGCGTACGCATCAAGTTAACCGACCAACGTTCCGGTAAGGAAGAACTCTTTGCCTTCGAAGGTGGTACGCGTGGTTTTGTGGAATACATCAATAAAAACAAGAGCGTATTACATCCAACGATTTTTCAGGCAACCGGCGAAAAAGAGGGCGTAACAGTCGATGTTTCCATGCAATGGAACGACGCCTACAACGAGCAAGTCTTATGCTTCACCAATAACATTCCGCAACGCGATGGCGGAACCCATTTGACCGGATTACGCGCAGCAATGACGCGCGTGCTCAACAAGTATATCGAAGAACACGATTTCGCCAAACGCGCCAAAGTTGAAACCAGCGGCGACGATATGCGCGAAGGCTTAACTTGCGTCTTATCGGTCAAGGTGCCAGAGCCAAAATTCAGCTCGCAAACCAAAGATAAACTGGTCTCCAGCGAAGTCCGTTTGCCTGTAGAAGAAATCGTCGCCAGAACACTCAACGACTATTTGCAAGAAAAACCAAACGACGCCAAAATTATTTGCGGCAAAATTGTCGAAGCCGCTCGCGCGCGTGATGCTGCGCGTAAAGCGCGTGAACTGACACGTCGTAAAGGCGTCATGGACGGACTCGGCTTGTCATCCAAACTGGCCGATTGCCAGGAAAAAGATCCAGCACTCTGCGAACTTTATATCGTCGAGGGTGACTCAGCGGGCGGATCAGCCAAGCAAGGCCGCGACCGTAAATTTCAAGCGATTCTGCCATTGCGCGGTAAAGTCCTGAACGTCGAAAAAGCACGCTTCGAAAAAATGCTTTCGTCTGAACAGATCACCACCCTGATCGCCACCTTAGGCACGAGTATCGGACCAGACGAATTCAACGCCGACAAACTGCGTTATCACCGCATCATTATCATGACCGATGCGGACGTCGATGGCGCCCACATCCGTACCTTGCTGCTGACATTGTTCTATCGGCAAATGCCACAACTGGTCGAGCGCGGTCACATCTACATCGCGCAACCGCCGTTGTACAAGGTCAAGCACGGCAAAGACGAACGTTATCTGAAAGATGACGTTGAAGAAGTCCAGTACATGATGCAAGTCGCCTTAAACGATGCATCGTTGATTCCAAGTACCGGCACCGATCCAATCAGCGGCCCAGCCCTGACAGAATTGGTCCGTCAATACAACACCGCCAACGCCATCATCACGCGCCTGACCCGCGCCATTGACGGTGCGGCCCTGACCGCCATCATGACCGGCGTCACGCTCCAACTCGACACCGTAGAAAATGCTGAAATTTCAGCGCAGGCGCTCACCAAAGAAATCGGCGATCCTGCGGTCACAGTCGTCGTCAGGTCCGACGAGCTAACAGAAAAACATCAGTTACGTATCCAGCGCATGTATCACGGCAATGTCAAAGCCAGCATCATCGATAGCGATTTTGTCGCCAGTTCGGACTACAAAGTTCTATGCAACGCCGCTGCCACATTCAAAGGCCTCATTGGCCCGGCCGCAATGGTCCGTCGCGGAACCGGCGAAAAAGTCAAAGAATTCGCCATCACCGACTTCCATCAAGCCATGGCATGGCTGCGCGACGAAGCCGAGCGCGGCGTCAGCAAGCAGCGCTATAAAGGGCTGGGCGAAATGAACCCAAGCCAACTATGGGAAACCACCATGGACCCAACCGTACGCCGCTTGCTAAAAGTCCAGATCGACGACGCGATTGCCGCCGATCAAATCTTTATGACGTTGATGGGCGATGACGTGGAACCACGTCGTGCGTTTATTGAGATGAATGCTTTGCAGGCTGGGAATATTGACGTTTGATGTTGTCGGGTGACACGGAAAGTGAAATTTGTGCCAAGTAAGTGAAATAGTAGTGACACAGATAGTGAGAAAATCGTAAAAAGTGGAAAAACCAACCCAACAGGTTGGTTTTTCCACTTTTGGAGTCTGATAGGTTCCCGTGATTCGAGTGAGTGACCGTTTGCGGTAGTTTGGCACCTTGGATTTGCCACAGAAGAGCGAAATTAAGCTCCGCCGAATGAGTTTGGCATACCATGATAGATGTGACGGTCAAGCCGCTTTTTTGCCTTGGGGGCCGCAGTCATCTCAGGAAATGTGCGCGGTACCAAATACGAATCCACCCGAACCAACATTGCGCTTATGGAACAGACTGAACCAATATCAGCGGAATAGCGCTACCACTGGCGTATCGCGCTCGAATTAAAACTTCGAAAATCTAATGGAGACGCGTTCCAGGATTTCTTCTCCAATGTAATGGCCCATTTGCGGATATAAACAGACGTATTGGCGCTGAAATCTCAGCAAAGACAGTTAAATGTGCGTTAGACGTTTTAACGGACGCTAGGCAAGTGACTCATCAGGGTGAGCGCCGCTGGCGCCGATATCAATCAAATATCGAAGGATCTAAAGGATATACGAGCGATTAATTTCCTTGCGCTAACTTTTCTATGCTGCTCTACCTCTTGCAATCTACTGATAACATGACACTTTTATAAAGGACATGGCCGTACTGTGTCCTTTATGATTCGATAGTTTGTCCAATAGAAAGAAGCTGATGGCCTACACAGACATCAACAGCGAGGACCGTCTGGTGCAAGCCACCTTTGCCGACCATCTGCAAAAAGTGCTCGGCTGGGATAGTGTTTGTGCGTGACCTGCGAACGGCGCTGACCAGGCTCAATCCACAACTGCCGCCCGATGCGATTAATGAGGCGGTTACTAAGCTCTCTCACCACGATTTTTCGCGCACGTTGCTGCGGCATAATCAGGCATTTTACAAGTTAATACGGGATGGCGTGCCGGTGAGTTTCCGCTGGTACGCCATTATTCAAACACGATGAATTAACCAAGCGTATTTTTGGTGACTATGTTTCGCGATACGACTTCAAGCGCAGTGAAGAGGATGGTGCCACGGTCAAGTTAGTTTATGACAATCGTGGCGAGAAACTCGGGTTGGCGCGGCTAGACTTAAATGACAAGATCGCCGCCGTCGATCTCTGTTCCTTTGACCACGCTCAGGGCGCTGATCCGACGAAGATTTTTAGCGTATCGTTAAATATTTTGAAGATCCCGCGTTCGCACCGAAAGAATACGCAGTCCAACCCACTACCGCGATATTCGCTCGAATGAGTCATAGCTCAACGAATCGATCACTTCGGGAGGCACCTTCACTTACCGGGTACACTAAACAGTATTCCGCGCCCCAACTGCGCGATCTTATAAAGGCTATCTAATGAGCAATGCAAATTTATACATCCCACCCAAAGTTTGGTCCTGGGATCAGGAAAGCGGCGGCAAGTTTGCCAGCATCAACCGCCCTGTCGCTGGTGCCACGCACGACAAGGACCTGTCAGTGGGACGCCATCCGTTGCAGCTTTATTCGCTCGCCACACCCAATGGCGTCAAGGTGACGATCATGCTTGAAGAGTTGCTGGCCTTGGGCCACGCCGGTGCGGAATACGACGCCTGGCTGATTCGTATCAATGATGGTGATCAGTTCGGCAGTGGATTTGTTGGGGCTAACCCCAACTCCAAGATCCCGGCCCTGATGGATCACAGTGGTGAAACACCGGTGCGGGTGTTTGAGTCCGGCGCCATTCTTCAGTATCTGGCCGAGAAGTTTGGTGCCTTCCTGCCCAGCAGCGGCGCGGCGCGGGCCGAATGCTTGTCCTGGCTATTCTGGCAAATGGGCAGTGCGCCTTTTTTAGGCGGAGGCTTTGGTCATTTTTATGCTTACGCACCTGAAAAGTTCGAGTACCCTATCAACCGCTACGCGATGGAAGTGAAACGTCAGCTTGATGTGTTGGATCGCCAACTGTCAGAGCACCGCTTCCTGACGGGCGACGACTATACGATCGCTGATATGGCGGTATGGCCATGGTACGGCGCGCTGGTCAAAGGTCAACTTTACGAGGCCGGTGAGTTCCTCAGCGTGCATGCGTACAAGCATGTATTGCGCTGGGCCGATGAGATTGCATTGCGTCCAGCTGTCGTGCGCGGACGCAAGGTTAACCGCGCGTGGGGCGAACCCTCCGACCAACTACTCGAGCGTCATGACGCCAGCGATTTCGACCTCCGCACTGAAGACAAGCTTGCCCCTTCCACCTAGGGCAAGTCTCGCTGAACTGGTACGATGGTGACAGGCTAAGAACCGCTGTACCAGTTGTACCCCTGGTCTTCCCAATAGCCGCCGGGATACTCGTTGGTGACGAAGATCGCTGCAATGTGCTTGGGGTTCTTGAAGCCGAGTTTGGTCGGCACCCGCAGTTTTAACGGATAGCCATACTCGGTTGGTAGCGGTGAAGTGCCAAAATCTAATGCCAGCAAAGTTTGCGGATGCAATGCGGTTGCCATGTCGATGCTGGAGTAGTAGCGGTCGGCACATTTAAAGCCGACATATTTTGCCGTCGTATCAGCACCGATATGGGCCAGGAAAGTGCGAAACGGCACGCCGCCCCACTGGCCGATGGCGCTCCAGCCTTCGATGCAAATATGGCGCGTGATCTGCGACTCCTGTGGTAATGCCCTTAATTGCGCCAGGTTCCAGTTGTCCTTGTTACGCACTAGTCCAGAGACTTCCAGCTTATAGGTATCACCATCGATCTCCGGTGCGGAATCTGCGTCATAAAAAGCATTGAATGGAAACGGCTTGGTGATCATGCTGGCCGGATAGGTTTGCGCCAGATGATTGGCGCGAAACAACATACTTTGCACACGATCATTCCAGCGTGACATTGCCCACAATACCTTGTCGACCTGATCGCCATCCTGCAGGTTGCAGCCGCTTAGTAGCGATAACGCGCCCAGTGACAAACCCGAACGCAGGAACAGGCGGCGCTGCAGTTGCACCAGTTCAGGTTGTAGCTCACTGTTTTTCAGCAGTTTGTTTTTTTTCTCGCTCATCATTGCTGCTCCTGCTTGATAAGTTTTTTGCTGGAGTGGCGGGGTGCCCGTCCGGTTAGCATGGGCAGCAGCGTGCTCGGCACGATCAGCACCAGCGCCAGATGCACCACCACGAAGCCGACGATACCGGCCATGGCGATGAAGTGCACGCGGCGTGCAATGTCATAGCCGCCGAATAGGTCGACCAGACCATCCAACTGCACCGGTTTCCAGATCGATAAACCGGACGCTACCACCAGCACGCCAAGCAGCAACACGCCGATATACATTAGACGTTGCACGGTGTTATAGACGCCTGGCTGATGCGCCAGCTTTAAGGTCAACGCATCTTTTACATCGCGCAGCAGGGCACTGAATCGTAGCGGCAGGAAATGACGGCGGAAATGACCAGCGAGCAGGCCGTAGCCAAGATAGATCAGGCCGTTCACACCCAACAGCCACATCGCCGCCAGATGCCACGCGATCGCGCCGCCCAGCCATCCACCGAGAGTGGCCCAATGCGGAAAACCAAAGCCGAACAGCGGCGAGGCGTTGTAAATCGCCCAGCCGCTCATTACCATACAGACGATGGCGAAGGCGTTGATCCAGTGCACTATGCGCACCAGCAACGGATGAATGATGCGGCGGGGGTTATCGGCAGTCGCCATGAATACACCTTATCAAAAATCGTTACGGTCAGCTGGCCAGCCCGGCTGCCGGGTCGGCGGGTCGCCGGACCGCCGACTTCCCGCGATACAGCTTTACATCGGCGGCACTACGCCGTTGATTCCAACCAGGGCGCGACTTACTACTTCGCTACCATCGGCGGCTTTGGTAACAACAAATACGCCATGGGCGCCAGCAACCAGTAAGCTGCGGTCAGCTTTGTTGAGGCTAACGATTGGGACATCGGCCGGTACCACGATTTTCTTTTCACCATCAGGATACTTGACGGTGATGGTGCGGCCGCTGGTGACGACGACATCGCCGACAGTACCGTTGGTCATAGTGCTTTTCTTACCCAAGTCCCAGGCGTAATGACCTTCTCCCGATTTCATCCCCGCCGGAAAGACGGTTACTTCCAGCGCCTTCAGGTTGCCATCAGGTAGCGGTATGGCGGCGCTGCCGATGAAACTGTCTGATTTGATATCAGTGATGGCGGCATGGCTGACCGACATCACCGCCAGGTCGGACGCCAGTTTTAAGGTTAGTTTCTTACCGGCTTTGGTGCTGACTTCGAGAGTGTCTGGCGTCACTTTTTGAATTGTGGCGCGTACCCGCACTGGCGCTGCCGCAGCGGTAGTTTGGGCGATGGCGACGCTGCCATAGGCGAGCAAAGTCGTTGCAGCCAGGGCGGGAACAAGCCGACGTAAAAATTGTGCAGTTGTCATGGGAATAGTCTCGGTAGTTGCTGGGAAGTTCATAGTAGGCGTGCCGAAGTGTCTTATCGGTGACAGTTGAATGACAATATTGTCATTATTCGTGGCGCGCGAATTGATAGAATAGTGGCATCACCATCAAGGAATTAGCATGGCTATCCTCGTCATCGAAGACGATCCAAAAACCGGCGACTACCTCAAAAAAGGCCTGCGCGAATCAGGTTATGCGGTCGATTTGATTCGCAATGGCAGCGACGGTTTACACATGGCCCTGGAGAATTCCTATGACCTGGTCGTGCTGGACGTTATGTTGCCCGGTACCGACGGCTGGAAGATCATGACTGCGATCCGCGCTCGCCGTGATTTGCCGGTCATCTTCCTGACCGCGCGCGACCATGTAAACGACCGTATACGCGGGCTAGAGTTGGGCGCCGACGATTATTTGGTCAAGCCATTTTCGTTTACCGAACTGCTGCTGCGGATTCGCACTTTGCTGCGTCGCGGCGTGGTGCGTGAGGCGCATGCGCTGGATTTTTTTCAGGTTGCCGATTTGCAGCTTGATCTGTTGCGCCGCAAGGTCACGCGTCAGGGTGTCGATATCGTCCTCACCAACAAGGAATTTCTTCTATTGCATCTGCTAGTCAAACGCCAGGACGAAGCCTTGTCGCGCACCGTCATCGCTTCCGAAGTGTGGGACATGAATTTTGACAGCGACACCAATGTGGTCGACGTCGCCATTAAGCGGCTACGCGCAAAAATCGACAATCCCTTTGATCACAAACTGATCCACACGGTGCGTAGTATCGGCTATATGTTTTCTGAAAATCCATGAATCTCTGGCGTACCCGCTCACTGACCGTACGCGTCTCTTTTCTGTTCGCGCTGATTGCCTGCGCTATTGTTACCAGTCTCGGCATGTACTTATATTCGTCGGCACGACAGGCGCTGGAAACCCGTGCCGATTATGGGCTGATTGGCAGAGTAGAGCATTTCCGCACGCTGCTGCACGATCTCTACAACGTCAAGCAGATGGAAGATAGACCGACATTGTTTGAAACCATGCTGGGTAGCGAGAATGATGTACTGATGTTTGCCTATCCGGGTCAGGCACCGTTCGTACGTGTCAATCCGGATAATATGACGCCGCCGCCAATGTCGCCGGTGGGCTTGAATCAACCCTTAAAATTACCAGCACTGCAAACAGGTGAACGCGCCGATGGCGTCCGCGTACGCTGGATCTCGGCCGAGGCAGAAGTAGGGAGTGAGGGCACCAAAGTAGTGATCGTCGGTGCCCATGTGATGACGCAAGAATCGCATATGCTTTCTCAATACTATTGGCAGGTGATCGGTGCCGCTGCAACATCGGTGCTGCTGGCAGCGCTGTTCAGCTTCCTGGTGCTGAAGCGCGGCTTTCAGCCGTTAACTTCGATGGCCGGGCGCGCTGCCGAAGTCAGTCCGACCAATATTGCCGTACGCCTGCGCGAAGAAGACGCGCCGCAAGAGTTGCGGCGGCTAGCCCAATCTTTCAACGCCATGCTGGATCGGCTTTCCGACGGCTATGAACACCTGTCGCAGTTTTCGGCCGACCTCGCGCACGAGATTCGTACGCCGATCGGCGCCATGATGGGACTGACTCAGGTGACCCTGAACAAGGTACGCAGTGTCAGTGAATACCAGCAGGTTCTGGAATCGAATCTGGAAGAACTACAGCGCCTCAGCCGTATTGTGGAAAACATCCTGTTCCTCGCGCATGCGGACCATGCTGGTCTCGCTGTCGAAAAAACACCGCTGGTACTGGCCGATGAGCTGCACAAGATCGCCGAGTATTTTGAGGGTATGGCTGAAGAGCGCGATATCAAACTGGTGGTGGACGCGAGTGGAGAGCTGCAAGTCAGTCCGGTAATGTGGCGTCGCGCGGTCAGCAACCTCGCTGTGAACGCGGTGCGCTATGCGCTGCCGGGAAGTATTGTGCGACTTAGCAGCAAGCCGCAAGCGCAGGGAACATGGGTTGAAGTGGAAAATCAGGGTGATCCGATCCCGCAAGAACAGTTGGACCGCTTGTTCGACCGTTTCTATCGCGGCGACAAATCGCGCAGTGAATTTACGGAATCGAACGGACTCGGGTTGGCGATTGTACGCGCCATCATGCTGGTGCACGGCGGCAGGGCCGAGGTAAGTTGTTCAGCGGCGGGACTGATCCGTTTTAGCCTGTATTTCCCACAGACGCCGCAGGAAATACCCGCACGAACCTAAGAAAATGGCTCGCGCTATTGTAGCGCGTGCAACAGTCTGCTGACAGTATTTTGCTATCAGGCCTGGCGCAGAAGGGATGGGTCGCCGTTCAGTGCAAACGGCAGAGCACGGGCCCAGCGATTGGCGGAAAGCGAAAACGTCAGCGAGCGAACCTGGTGATACCACCCGGCTGGCACATACAGGAGCTCGCCAGCATCGACAATGCATTCGATCATTGTCGCCTTACGCGCTAGCGGAAATGTGTCGAAATCCGGTGCTTCTGGGTTAAACGGCGAGCCGACCAGGATCGCATTTGCCTCGCTGGTATAAAGGAATTCGTCTTGATGCGGCGGGGAGAGAAAAATCCGTTTGGTGCCCCATATCTGCGCAAAAATATTATCGTCGTAGTCGCAATGCAGCGGTGTCACCGTTCCTGGAGGGCCAAGCCAAAAGCGAGGCGGACCCATCTTGCCAAAATAGGCAGGCCAGTAGCACAGCTTATTCAATGCGCGTAATTCCAAATTACCCAAATAGGGCGGCAGGTCCTGCGGGTCAGTGGCGACAAGATCAAGATACGCAAGCATAGACATATCCTGCATGGCCCGATCAGGCGCGAATGCAGTATTGACATAGTCGCCTACCCTGGCGCGTACTGGCAAGTCGCCAAAGTGGTCGCGCAACGTTTGCGGTGTGAGAGCCGACAGAGGCCACCTTTGGACAAGTCCCGTGATCACAAATGGCAAGCCTTGTGCGGCACGCGTGCGAAACGCCGCAGTATCAAGTATGCCAATTCGAGGCACCGCGGAAATAGACGGAAGCGCGCGTCCGATGCGCCGTATCGCGTCACGCACTTCTTGTACTGACGTGATTCCGCGAACCAGCGCATCCTTGCGCTCTTGCGCCTGCTTTTTTGCGATAGCGTCCTCTGGTGTCTTGGCGTTTAATGCAAGCATAGGTGGCAACCGTGACGATACACGCGGTTGTGGCAGTGCTTGATTACTGCTGATCGAATTTTTCTCTGCTGGCATATGTTCCTATACGGTTCTCTTTTGGCTGAAGGTGGTTAGTGATCAAAAGTGATGATTGACCGATGGTCCTACTTTTGGTCCATCTCCATTCACACCGCCGCCCCTTCACTCTCAAGCCATGAGCGGAACAACATAACAAGATCATCTGCGGATTTCCCATCCGGAACATAGGTGCAATAGCTGCGCGACGGCAAACGCGGTCCGGTGAACGGCGCGACAAGTCGGCCAGCGGCGAGATCGCCTGATACCAGCGCCGTCGGTCCCATTGCGATGCCTATTCCATCGATGGCAGCTTGTAATGTCAGATAGAAGTGGTCGAAGGTCAGCGTGGCGGCGGGCTTGAGCGCCGGTATCTGTGCGCTCACTAACCAGTCCGGCCACAGCCGCGGAAGACTCGACGTGTGCAGCAACGTATGCTGCCGCAAATCCTCTGGCATGCATAGCGGCAGTCGCTGCAAAAGTGCCGGACTGCAAACCGGCATTCTCTCCTCGGACAGAAAAGGTCGCATTGCGTAGCCATAAAAGGTATCCGGACCGCCGCGGATGATGATGTCGTAGATATCTTTTAGACTCTCCACTGACTCGTTCGACGTTTCTACCCTAACGTCCACGTCGACATGCTCAGCGCCGAACTTGGCCAGTCTCGGCACCAGCCAGCGCAGCGTGAATGTCGCGGATGCATTCACGGATAGTGTGCGGGAGGCTGTTGTGGGAAAGCCATATTGTGCGGTTGACCGTGAAAGCTGCTCGAACAAGGGGCCGATTTCCGCTAAATAGGTCTTCGCCGCCGGAGTGAGCACCACGCGCCGGTTGTGTCGTTCAAACAATGGTGCGCTAAGCCACTCTTCCAGCAGGCGCACGTGCTGACTTATCGCACCTTGCGTCACATGCAATTCCGTAGCTGCCTCCTTGAAGCTACCGAGCCGACCTGCGGCCTCAAAGGCACGCAATGCATTGAGTGGAGGCAATATTCGCTTCATTCAGGATAGTTTTTTTAACGTGAACGTCCAATTTATCTGGTTTGTCAGCTTGCTGCAAGATAGATATCCTACTTACATCACGCCTAATCGGCGTAAATAGCGATGAGATGGCGAAAGAAAGCGGAGGGACATCCTTGCGTTCGCGGCTCATTCGCAGCTATCTCGCGCTAATTGATGGCACTTTTACGGCTGGCGCACCCGCCAGCGCGCTCTTTTTTTCAGGAACCCGCATGCTCAGTTATACCGGTGGTCTCGTCCTCTTTGCTGCTTTGCTGCACGCGAGCTGGAACGCGATGTTGCACGGCAACCGTGACCGGTTCCTGTCCATGACGTGGATGAGCATCGCCATCGGAGCGGTCTCCACGGTTGTCGTCCTGTTCATGCCATGGCCGCCCGTCGTAGCGTGGCCGTACATCGTCGCATCGGGGCTTGTGCATATCGCCTACAACGTCAGCCTTGTGCGGTCATATCGCCACGGTGATCTGGCGCAAGCGTATCCAATTGCGCGCGGCTCGTCGCCATTGCTTGTTACGCTTGGCGCGGCGCTGTTCGCACACGAGGCCATTGGCCCTTTGCACGTTCTCGGGATTGTGATGATATCGGGCGGCATCATCGCGCTCGCGCTGCAAGGGCGTCACGTGTCGCGCGCGGGTGTGCTGGCCGCGCTGACAACTGGCGCGACGATCGCACTCTACACCGTGATCGACGGCATCGGCGTGCGCTTATCCGACGGCCACGCGGTCGCCTATACTGCGGCGATGTTCCTGTTCTATTGGATGATGCCGGTGCTGTTCGTCGCAAAGCGGGGGCTTGCGGCGATCTGGACGCCATTACGGACGGCACCCATGTCGGTCAGTTCGTCTGTCGCTGGCGGCCTGGTGTCAATCGCGGCGTATGGCATCGTGATCTGGGCCATGCAGTCCGGTGCGATGGGCGCGGTATCGGCATTGCGCGAGACCAGCGTGGTGTTCGCCGTGCTGATGGGGCGCGTGTTTCTGGGGGAAGCAGTCAATGGCAAGCGCTGGTTTGCGTGCGTGATTGTTGCGGTTGGGGCGATTTGTCTGGGGCTTTGATTGCGGGTATCTGTTGCCATCAACTAATTTACCCCTTAATTGCAGGGATCGGCTTTCCGCTATGTTTGAGCAGGTTTAACTACAAATATTCAGAAGTGGTGGTCCTATCAATAGTGCCTCACGGTCAGAGTCAGCCCATTTTTTGGAACATAAAATTATTTACGAATCTGTTTTGATTTTCTTGCAGAAAGGTCTTCGTTTTCGAATATTTCAAGGAATTTGCTATTGTGACCTCGACCTACAGAAGGGTCGCATTCACAAAGATCATTACTTACTAAAAATGTCGGAATGCGTGCCGGTACGCTCGAAGTAAACCGCCTCAGCGTTTGGGGTGTAAATCAATACCCAATCCGGCTCTATATGAAGGTCACGGTTTGGCTTCCATTCACCTTTTAGAGGATGATCACCCAGTTCTCGCGGAAGAGTATCTCCCAAAAGAATCAAAGTAATGACATCGCGTAGCTTTTGCATATCCTTGCCGCGCTTTTCCGCTTGTTTTACGTCTAGTTTGAATTGTCCGGAATACTTTGGCAGCCGCATTAAATACCTAGCTGTTTAAACAGATCGGTCGCATCGGCCGCGCTAAAGATATCTTCGCCTCTTTGGCTTTTACGTAGCGTTTCAGCGGTCAACGCATTTGGGGTTTCATAGTCAGCAATGTAAAGACGCATCAAATCCCGAATAATTTGGGCGGCAGGACGATGACGATCTGCCGCGACAGCCATAAACTGGTCCCGTAATGCGGACTCCATTTTGATTGACATTTGTACTTCTTTAACCATTTTGGCCTCCCTGTGAATGATGAGCATCATCATTATACTAAATACCGTTATGCTACTTAATAGATACTCTTTAAGTATCTTAAAGGTATCTTATAAAAATGCTTTGCAGCACAATCAAGGCTAATGTTGTCACCATGCACAGCGGGATGAGGAACAACGTGGGCAAGATATGATCCTGATTGAAGTTTCGTCACCGCTATCGGTAAAAGCCCGTATCGCACAAGCTCTGCGATGGATCATTGTATGAAAGTCATCGCGCGACAATCAACCTTCACCAAATAGCGCGTGATGTCCATAATCTCTTGGCCCTATAGAGAAAGGGAACAGGTTTAGAAGCCTGATATATCCAAAGCGCACAGACCGCGAAAGGGTCATTTAACGTACGTTCAACTTGTTGCGCCTTTTACGGGTGGCAATAGTGGTGAGACTTCGGCCTGCCCGTTGCTTTGGATACTGGTCTTCTAACTCCGCTATTTGCCGCCCACCCTAATTGGAAGCAGGGCGCGGAGTAAACATTATCCAAGAAGCAGACATGCCAACCCAACCCAACCCAACCCAACCCAACCCAACCCAACCCAACCCAACCCAACCCAACCCAACCCAACCCAACCCAACCCAACCCAACCCAACCCAACCCAACCCAACCCAACCCACCTCGTCAACTGCTCCCGAGGCACTCCATCAAGCATTTTCATGGTTACCGCTCCACCTTAGAGCCGATCCACACGCACAATTTATTGCGATGACCACGGATGTCTGCCTAGGCATTCAGACCTGCGTTGATCTCGCGTATTTCAGTACGATGGATAGAGGTAGCGATACAACGCCAATGCTGGATATTGCAGATACGGACCGCTTGCTGCGCCTAGTGTCTATGTCGTCTCAGATGCTGGCGAACGATGCAGAAAGCCGAATTGATCAACGCAAGCACCGCTCTGACAAAATCCGCTCAGTGACTGATACAACCGATCCTCAACCTTAAAAGCACATCGGATCGTCAGGAAAAGAATCGGTCAATGATTTCCTGTCGCAACGGAAGCCCGCTGGCCCGGGCGCGCTGAAGCACGGTCCAGAAATAACGGTAGGTTGCGCGGTCATGTAATTCATTTTCATGGCTGATTGGTCCCCACGCGACGTCGCTGGCGGCGAGCAAAATATCACTGGCTTTCTGCACCTCCGACGATGCTGGACGCATAGCCGTCACGATCGGCATGATTTGTCCGGGATGTACGCTCCACATGCGCAAAAAACCGAATTCGTGGCGAGCGCGGTGGGCATCCTGTCCCGTTGCTGCGGGGTCGCGTATCGACAACGACACATTGTGGGCTGGCACTACGCCATACGACAAAGCAGCGGCGACGATATCGCATTTGGCACGTACTACCAGCGCGTGTTCGAATTGCTCCGGGCTTCGCATTGCAGAAAACGGGATAGCGCCCTGATGTCCACTGACGAAATCCATCAGCCCAAAATCCAGCACCTGCAAGCCGGGCAACGCGGCGATACCAAATACATCGCGCAAAGCGCCGTGCGTTTCGATCAGAATATGGATGGGAATATCACGATGCAAGCCAACCGCAGCACGGCGTTGTTCGATATAGTCGATCATTCTGGATGCATCGCCGGTGCTGCCTACTTTCGGCAAAGTCAAATAGGCCAGCCTCTCACCGGCCTCACCGATAAGAATATCAATATCATCGCGCCAGAACGGTGATGACGGATCATGGATGCGTGCACCGATCATGCCATGGCGATTGGCCGTCGAATTGATGACGCTAGCGGCCATGTGCGCGTGCTTTTGTTCCTCTCCCGCAGCGGCGCCATCTTCACAATCACAGGTGACGTCGAATACCGGTCCATAGTCTTGCTGCAATTGCAGCGCTTTGACCATCAGCTTTTCGCTGCCAGCATAGTGTTCGCAGGACGCGATGACCGGTGCAGACTTTTCACCTGCAAATAATGCCGTGGCAGGATGCGCGGCAATACTGACGCTAGTTTGGTCAGCTTGCATGGAAGATTCCATCTTTTATTCTTTCGTCGATAAATTAAATATTACGTTTGTGCACTTCGCCATTACGTTCAAAGTCACGTTCAAATCGCCCGCTGTTCGCGCAGCATGGCAATCGCTCGCGCGTCGAGTCCGAGCAAAGTGCGCAAGATGGTGTCTGTATCAGCACCCAAAGCGCCACCGAGGTGACGCAAAACTGCCGGCGTCTCCGACAACATCGGTACCGACACTGGCACCACGATTTCCCCGACGCGGGCGTCATTAACGGTGACCAAATCGCCCCGGGCAGCGTATTGCGGATCTGAAAAGATGTCATCAATACCCATTACCGGACCGCAAGGCACGCCCGCCCCGTCGCATCGCGCTATCACGTCTTTCAAGCTGTGGTCGCCGATCCAGCGTGCAATGGTGGCGTTGATCTCGCCGCGTCCGGCAAGCCTTTGGGGGTTGGTCGCATAACGATCCGGCCGCGCCAACTCAGGTTGTTCCATCAGGATTGCCAGACGTTCGAATATCTTGTCGCTTGAACAGGCCAGTGCCACCCACTTACCTTCTTTGGTCTGCCAGTGGCCATGCGGTACAACGTGCCCGACATCCGCACCCATGCGCGTGCGCACGTGGCCGAATTTTGCATACGCCGGTGCCAGTTCGTCGAGCAGGCGAAATACCGATTCATACAAAGAGACATCGATAACCTGTCCGATGCCGGACTGCTCGACCGTGCGCAATGTCAGTAGAACGCCAATCGCGCCCCACATGCCGCTGATGTAATCCGCTAACGAGGTAGAACCGGGTACCACAGGCGGACCGTCGGCCATGCCAGCCAGTTCGGCCAGTCCGCTGAATCCATGTGCGACGCGAGCGAAACCCGGCCGCTCGCGGTACGGTCCGGTCTGGCCATAGGCGCTTACACGCAGTAGCACAATGCGTGGATTTACCGCACGCAGAACCTCAAATCCGAGGCCCCATTTTTCCATCGTCCCGGGACGAAAGTTCTCCAAAATAACGTCGGATTGTTCGACCAGTTTCAGGAACAGGTCCCGACCCTCGGGAATCCGTAAATCGACTGTTGCAAAGCGTTTGTTACGCGCTTCACTGAGCCAGATCAACGTATCCCCGCATTCGGTCGGGGTGCCGAATTTGCGCAGCGGATCGCCAGTGCCCGGTTGTTCGATTTTGATCACTTCCGCGCCAAAATCCGCCAATATCGTGCCGGTGAAAGGGGCGGCGAGAAACGTGGCGATGTCGAGCACGCGTATGCCTTGCATCGGTTGCGATTGACTGTTAGCCCCAGCGTTGCTTACGGTATTCATCGTGCGACGTTCACTGCAGGAGAGGCCTGCTCAATAATATAAGCCGCACGTTGCTGGATCGAACGCGCTAATTTTGCATGCGCCAGATCGATCAATACGCCTTTCGAGCCGAAAGCACCATTGCCTTGGGCCGCTGACAGCGCAAGCTCTTCAAGCACGTTGGAGGCCCAGGATAATTGGGAAGCGGCAGGAGAAAACACCTCGTTTGCGATGTCGACCTGGCTTGGATGGATAGCCCATTTACCTTCAAAGCCCAGCGCTGTCGCGCGCACGGCAGATGCCCGATAACCCTCAACATCGCCAAAGTCTGCATAAGGCCCATCGATCGCCCGCAAACCGTAGGCACGGCAGGCGTTGGCGATGCGCGCTAGAGCAAAATGCCATTGGTCGTTCCAGTGGCGCTGACGCAAGCCATTCTGATCGGGCGCGGTAAGGACCGTATAATTTGGACTAGACGTGCCAAACACCACATCGTTAGTGCGCATATCGACGGTGTAATCGCCGACCCCAAAAATCATCGCCTCAAGCCGGTCGGAGGAGGCCGCGATCTCTTCGGCATGGGCGACACCTTGTGATGTTTCGATCAATACTTCGATACCGACGCGTTTGGCGCGGTTCTGTTCACGTTCGATTGCGGTCAGGATTTGCGCTACAAACTGGACATCAAATGCAGAACCAGCTTTCGGCAGCAATATCATATCCAGGCGTGGACAGTGCGTCACTATATCGATCAAATCGCGCAATGCCCATGGGGTATCGAGACCATTAATGCGCACCGCCACGGTCTTGTTACGCCAGTCGATGTTATTCAGGGCCACAATTGCATTTTTTCTGGCTTCATCCTTGCGATGATCGGCCACCGCATCTTCCAGATCGAGGAATAAGGTATCGACTGCACTATTTGCCGCCTTTACAAAGAATCGTTCGGACGTGGCGGGAACAGCCAGTTCAGAGCGTTGCAGCCGTTTGGTTCTGGGCTGGATGATAGTTGCAGACATATTTTCCTCGAATCGATGAAGGCACTGGGTTTGAAATTGATTCCGGCCGATGCGTAAAAGCTGCCATAGCGTCACTCAGCGGCGGTTAGCAGTGCAATGTGAACAGGCGGACAAGCGCAACAAAATACCGGTCCGGAATCTCATTGCAAGTGTACGAACAGCCGACTTGCTTAGACAAGCGCAATTAACTGATCGATTCTGAAGATTTTCTTAACAATGGGATGGATCGAGGTGTGGATTAGGAACAGGCGCATAAATCACTGTTTCCGCCAACTAAAGACTCTTATCACGCAGGTCATCTAAAACTTCAGTATCAATTACAATAGTGCTAATCCGAGACATTAATAAGAAAAAATGAATATTAATTTGAAGCTGCTTCACTCATTTCTGCTGGTCGCTGACCATAGCAGTTTCCGCGAAGCGGCCGAACGTGCGAATCGATCACTGCCTGCTATCAGCATGCAAATCAAGCAGCTGGAGAGTCAGCTCGGCGTGGTGTTGTTCCATCGCACTACGCGACGCGTCGAATTGACGCGTGAAGGTGAGCATTTGGTCATTAGCGTGAGAAAATCGCTGGCAGAAATCGAAGCGGGACTGATGCAATTGAAAAGCGCCGTGGATATTCAAACTGGCCAAATCACGTTTGGATGCGTCCCCACCGTCGCTAGTACGCGTTTACCCGCGATCTTAGCTGCCTTTGCGGAGGCTTATCCAGGGATCGTGATTACGTTGCGAGAGCTTGCCGCAAAAGAGTTAATGGAGGCCGTGAGACGCCGTGATGTCGACTTCGGGATTGGTCCGAAAACCGAAAAAATGAATGGCTTTAATTTTCAATCGATTCTTGAGGATGAATACTTTGCGCTGGTTCCACCAAATTACAAAACCACGCGCAAGACCCGCATCACAGTTGAAGAGTTAGGGAAGTTGCCACTGCTGAAGTTAAGTGCCGGTTCGGCTTTGCGCGGGCATATTGATATGGTGTTGCAATCGCGCTTTCCTGACCTTGAAACAAAATTTGAAATGATGCAAGTGACGACACTGATCGCCATGGCGGAGGTGGGATTAGGGGTTGCTCTGTTGCCGAAAATTTCTCTTCCTAAGCGTTCGACACTGCGCGCATTGCGGATCGTCGAGCCGGAAATCAGTCGTGAAATCGGTATCATCTCGATCAACGCGCACACGCTTTCTCCTGCGGCCACGCGGTTGGTGTCGTTCGTCGAACGCATGCTTCCGATGGATGACGCGAACGCTAAGTAATCATTACAAACATCCATGTCGTCTTGGTGTTCAGTGTGTTTTCAGTATCCGGTAGATCGCGGCGGGATTTCGAATTATTCAATTAAGCTAATGAATGCCTTACATAATTTGATTAGACTTATTGAATGCACTTTTCTAACATGGATGCATTAACCCAGTTTGAAAGGTATGCGATGGACTCTACCATTTTTCGTCAGGCGATGAGACAGCAGGTTGGTGCCGTTGCGGTGATCGCGGCCGGTGCCGACGGTGGCCGCACTGGCATGACCGCCACCGCCGTTTGCTCCGTGTCCGATACGCCTCCGATGGTTCTGGTGTGCGTCAATAAAAACGCCAGTGCACACGCCCTGATTAAAAGTGCGGGCCATTTTTCGGTCAACTTTCTGTCGGCGCAACAGGAAGATATCGCGGATTGCTTTTCGGGTGGGACCGGTTTGAAAGCCGAAGCGCGTTTTGCATTCGGAACCTGGTCCACGTTGCAGACCGGCGCACCGGTACTCGCCGATACGTTGGCGAGTCTCGATTGCGAACTGATCAATGAACATCAGTACGAGACGCATTCGATTTTCATTGGGCGCGTACGTGCTTGCAGCAAGGGCCTGGAAGACGAACCGCTTGTTTATTTTCGTGGAAAATTTACCAGCTTGCCCGAAGGTGTGGCTTTGTAAGAAGCACAAAATGCGGCAATATGCGGATACGGAATACGCACTTCACGTGACCGCAATTGCGGTCACGATTGCTGAGCGCAGAATCTAGCGATACATCTTTTTCCAGTCACCAGAGTTAGGGCGCGACAAGCCTAGATTTTCCCTCAACGTCGTGCCTGCGTACTCCTTTTGGAACAATCCGCGACGTTGCAGTTCTGGTACCACCAGCTGCACGAATTCTCTGTAGGTTCCTGGCATGTGCGTAGCGGCTAGTACGAAACCATCACATGCACCGCCAGTGAACCATTCTTCGAGCTGGTCGGCGACATCCGTTGGGCTGCCCACGAAGGTTGGCAATTCCTTGGTGGTTCCACGGCCACTAAATTTGAGGAATTCCGCTAGCGTTGGATTCTTTTTGCCACTCGCCAGAATGACCCGATCCAAAATGGCGCGCAATCCCGAAATCGATGAAAGTTCATCATCGGTAAATTGGTCATCCGGCCGCTTGCTTGAGAAATCGAAATTCAGCACTTCGGATAATAGTGCCAGCGAATCGATCGGTTGCACCAGCGCATCAATTGCAGCACGCCGGTCTTCGGCTTCGGCTTTACTGGATGCGACCACGGCATAAATTGCGGGAGCAACCCTCACGCTGTCCGGGTCCCGGCCATGCGCGGCAAGTTTTGCTTTGAATTCCTGATACCGTTTGCGCGCAACCTCGATATTGGGCTGAATGACGAATACCAGCTCGCCCCAGCGTGCAGCAAATTCACTACCGCGCCCACTTTGGCCAGCTTGTATCAATACCGGATGCCCTTGCTCTGAACGTGGTACGGTGAACGGTCCACGCGAGTTGAAAAATTCTCCATGATGGTCGAGGCGGCGCACTTTGTCCGGATCGGCAAACAGATTTGCTGCCTTGTCACCCACCAGCGCCCCTTCATGCCAGGTGTCCCAGTGACCAAGCACAACTTCGAGGAATTCATCGGCACGGTCATAACGCAAATCATGTTCCTGATGCTTGCTCACGCCGAAGTTGTTGGCTTCTGAATCGTTGAGCGAAGTAACGACATTCCAGGCCACCCGGCCGCGCGTCATGGCATCCAGTGTGGAAAACACACGAGCGACATGAAACGGTTCGTAATAAGTCGTTGAATAAGTCGCACCGAGTCCTAACTGTTTGGTCGCCAGACCCATCGCGGTGAGCACAACTACCGGGTCCAGTTTTACCGCCCGCACGCCGTTACGCACCGTGTCGGCATGGCTATCGCCATAGACATCTGGCATTGCGAGTCGGTCATCGAAAAACGCGAGATGAAATTTTCCCGCTTCCAGCGTGCGTGCGATGTCTTGATAGTACTCAGGTGTCAGATATCCGGCATTGGTTTCAGGGTGGCGCCAAGAGGCGACCAGATTCGAGCAGTTCTGCGCCTGTAGGAATGCAACCAACGCCATTTGTTTATTAGCCATGTCATCCTTGGATCATAGGTGTCGCATTAGCGCGACGATGATGCATGTTAAAAATAGGCTACGGCTACGTCCAATCAAATTATGTTAGGGATTGCTCAGTTATCTTGAATAGTTATTTTGGGACGTACGCAACTTCACAGGTGGTAATTAGCCTTATCCATTACTCGTCTTTTTTGAAGTATCGGTAAGATTATTTGATTTGTGACCACTCTATGGTTCTGATAGCATCATTTGACCCTCAATATTGTCAACCTACACCCAGATCGGAACAGCATGAGCAGGAAGAAGAAGGCAATCAGCACCAATATCGGGTGGAGTAACGCCAGCAGCATTACCTTGTTTGGTAAAGACTTTGTTTCCGAGATTCTGGGAAATCTCAATCTGGGCGATATGGGCTTTCTGGAGCTGACCGGCCGCATACCTAATCCCAATGAATCGCGGATGTTCAATGCGATGGTGGTCTCGCTGGTAGAACATGGTCTTACGCCAAGTTCGATCGTCGCTCGCATGACGTATCTGGGCGCACCGGAATCGCTGCAAGGCGCTGTCGCGGCGGGTTTGAATGGTCTGGGGTCCGTGTTTGTGGGCAGTATAGAAGGCGCGGCAAAAATGCTTTCAGAAAGCATGCCCGTGCCCGATGCAGAGGCTGACTTTGCAGCGTTAGCAGTCACAGCAGTGACGTCGTTCCGTGCGCAAAAGCGTATCGTGCCAGGGATTGGACACCCGTTTCATAAACCCATTGATCCACGTACGCCACGACTCATGGAACTAGCCCGCGAGACCGGTTTTGATGGTCCTTATCTTAAGCTAATTGTAGCGATTGCCGAGGAGGCAGCCCAGCGTAGCGGTAAGCTATTGCCGGTTAACGCGACCGGTGCCATTGGCGCATTGTGCTGCGAAATGGGATTTGACTGGAAAATTTGTCGTGGTCTGGGCGTAATGGGTCGCGCTGTTGGACTGGTCGGACACATCCTCGAAGAGTCGCGCAACCCGATGTCTGAAGAGATATGGCATTCGATCGAAGCGCGTGCCACGGCGCATATGAATCCGGATGCTGAGCCGGAGTAAGCGGCGGTCTTCAGAAGATAAATTAAAAGATAAAAAAACAGAAGGAGATCGCGACATGCAAGCAGGTATTTTTGTTAAAGATAAAGTAGTACTGGTAACAGGCGCAGGCGGCGGCATTGGTCGCGACTTTGCATTGGCACTGGGCCGTGAAGGTGCGAAGGTCGTCGTGAATGACCTCGGTGCAACCGTTAAAGGCGAGGGCCGTGACTTGTCACGTGCAATATCGGTAGTCGACGAGATTGTTGCCGCTGGCGGCGAGGCCATTGCCAACGGTGACAGCGTTGCCGATTGGGACGGTGCGAATGCCATGGTGCAGCAGGCGGTGGATACCTACGGCAAGATTGACTGCGTCATCAATAACGCTGGTATTTTGCGTGATAAGTTTTTCTTCAACATGAGCAAGGAAGAATGGCTCGCGGTCATTGACGTTCATCTAAATGGACCATTTTTTGTATCGCGCGCCGCGGCACCGTATTTCAAAAGCCAGCAGTCGGGTTCTTATATTCATATGGTGTCAACCTCGGGCCTGATCGGCAATCTTGGCCAAGCAAATTATTCTGCAGCCAAGCTAGGTCTGGCTGCACTGTCTAAATCGATAGCCATGGATATGGCAAGGTTTAATGTGCGCTCCAATTGCATTGCTCCCTTCGCGTGGAGCCGCATGATCGATGGAATGCCAACTGAGACAGAGGAACAGAAGGCACGCGTAGCGCGGTTGCAGCGCATGGATACCGCAAAGATTGCACCACTGGCTGTCTATCTGGCCAGCGATGATGCCGTCGATGTGTCGGGTCAGGTGTTTGCGGTGCGTGCGAACGAGATATTTCTCATGAGCCAAAGTCGTCCGTTGCGATCCATGCACACCGAAGAAGGCTGGACGCCACAGACGCTCGCCGACCGCGTGATCCCGGCAATGCGTCCAAGCTTTTATAAGCTGGACCGTTCGCAAGATGTGTTCGATTGGGACCCGGTCTGAAAGTGAGTTGTCATGGCGATCAACGTTGATTTCGTAAAAAATTGGTCCTCGCCAGTGGTGCGGCAGACTTACTCGGAAAAGGACGCCATCCTGTATGCGTTGGCATTAGGGTATGGCAGCCAGCCGAATAGTCCTGACGAGCTACGGTTTGTGTATGAAAAAGGGATGCAGGCGGTTCCTACTTTGGCAACGACGTTGTGTTATCCAGGCTTTTGGATCACCGATCCCCGCACCGGTATCGATGCCTCAAAAGCGGTGCATGGCGAACACAAAGTCATTTTTCATGCGCCGCTTCCTGCAAAAGGAAACGTCCGTGGCCAAAGCCGCGTCGTTGATTTGATTGATAAGGGGCCGGAAAAAGGTGCCTTACTTATCTTTGAGCGTGATATTTATAACGATGATACCGGTGTTCTTTTAGCGTCTATTGAGCATCGGACGGTGTGTCGGGCGGATGGTGGATTTTCGACAAATTCAGCCAATTTGCACAGTCCCGTAGCATCTGCGCCTTCGCCATTGTCGAAGTCACCTGCCACCGCTCCATGGCTGCAACGTGACGCCGATTATTCCGTCGACATTGCCTCATTACCACAGGCTTCATTGATTTATAGGCTTAGTGCAGACCCGAATCCGCTACATGCTGACCCGCAAGCTGCACGCGCAGCCGGGTTCTCGCGTCCCATAATGCATGGGCTTTGCACGTATGGAATCGTAGCCAGAGCGATCATGGCCGTCTGTTGCGAAAACAATGCGGATGCCTTAAAGACACTCGGAATTCGGTTTCTGGCACCGGTTTTTCCCGGAGAAACAATTCGTACTGAAATATGGAAAGACAGTGACGTTTTGCATTATCGCTGTCTTCTACCTGATCGCAATACAATCGTGATCGCTACAGGCACGGCTGACATAGCTTGAGCGAGCCAGCGTAGACTAACGAAGCAGAATGAATGCGGATTTGTCCCGGACCGGTTTGATTCGTTGATCTGGCCTCAGGCAGCAGCCTGATGCCAGATATCGGTCAGATCGCCCCATCCAGCTTTAAGTCCTCGCATTCCTGCTCTGTCAATCCAAGTACGTCACGAAGAACTTCAGCGTTGTGCTCACCGAGCTTGGGCGGATCGCGGCGATACGTCGGCGGCGTGCGTGACATCCGGATAGGGCTCGCTATCGCACGCACCTGACGGCCATCCGTCGTGCTAAGGTCGCGCACCATCTCGCGGGCGATGACCTGTGGATTAGCAAAAACCTGTTTTAAATTATTGATCGGACTTGCCGGAACACCGGCTGCATCCAGCAAGGCCTGGCATTCTGCCATTGTGCGTTTGGCCATTGCTGCGGAAACCAGTCCGGATAGGATATTTGCGTTGCGCATACGCAATTCGTTTCTGCAGAAACGGGGATCTTCGGCCACACCCGGCATTTCCATTGCCTTACAAAAGTTTCGAAACTGCCCATCGTTTCCTACAATTAGCATCAGGTCCCCATCACTGCAGGCGAAGCTATCACTCGGGTACACCGATGCCAGTCGATTGCCGGCACGTTGTGGCACATCGCCAGTGGCCAGGTAGTTCATGCCGAGATTAGACAGCGCCGAAACCTGTACATCGAGTAGTGACATGTCGATGTATTGACCCAGGCCAGAACTATGGCGCTCGTTCAGGGCCGCCAAAATGGCGACGGAAGAATACAAGGCGGTCATCAGGTCTGAGACCGCCACACCAGCCTTACGCGGGCCAGCGCCCGGCGTGCCGTCCGGATTGCCGGTCAGGCTCATCAATCCGCCCATAGCCTGCACGATGGTGTCATATCCGGGCCGCGCACTATACGGGCCGGTCTGACCGAAGCCAGTGATGGAGCAGTAGATAAGTTTGGGATTAATCTTTGACAGAGCGGCATATCCTAAGCCGTAACGCTCCAGCGTGCCAACCTTATAATTTTCAATGAGTACATCACTTTCGGCTGCAAGGCGTGCAATCAGCTTACGGCCGCTTTGCGTGGCGAGATTGATGCCGATGGAGCGTTTGCCGCGATTGCAGGACCAGAAATAAGCCGATTCATCGAGTGGTGTCTGCGGCGCACCTGCCACAAAAGGAGGTGCCCATTGGCGCGAGTCGTCGCCGCTGTCAGGACGCTCGACCTTGATCACATCCGCGCCGAGGTCGGCCAGCACCTGCGCCGACAACGGTCCTGCCAAAACCCGTGACAGATCCAGGACGCGCACGCCATCAAGCGCGCCTTTAGCACCGGTGGAGGAATTTTCAGCTTGCTTCATGCTTGCCTTTGCTCGAAGAACTTATAGATGGACCAATTGCCGTCGCAGACCAAAGGCTTAAAAAGGGGTGGGTACTTGATGCAGGCGACCATTAAGCTCGTTGACAATGCATCAGCAGTCGTCGTTTAGCTGCTTATTTAGCGACCTGATGATGGCTTTTTCCACACTGGTTTGCGTTTCTCTACAAATGCAGACAGGCCTTCTTTCGCATCGTCGGTGCCAAAGACGGTACAGGCGAGATTCACCGCTGCCGCCACGCCTTGTCGGTAATCGCCATCAATGGCGCGGGTGAACGCGGTTTTCCCGAGCTTCATCAGCTCTGGTGATTTGTCCGCCAACACCTTTGCCAGCTTGCGTGCTTCGTTTAGTAAATCAGCGGCCGGAGCAATGCGGCTAACCAAGCCCAGTTGCAAGGCTTCCTGTGCATCAAACGATCTACCGGTGAACAGCAGATCGAATGCACGATAGCGTCCCACCAGCCGGTGCAAATGGGTGTAGTGGACAGCGGGTAGCAACCCGATATCCAATTCCGGATAGCCAAAGGTGGCAGTATCCGCTGCAACAATCATGTCGCAGGTGATCGCCACGGACATGCCACCGCCGCGCGTCGTACCCGCAATCGCCGCAATCGATGGCTTGCCCAGATTGAACTGTACATCGCACAACTCGACGTAAAGCTTTTGCACCGCTTCATGAAATTGCGTCGGAGAACTTCTCAGGAAATCACCCAAATCCTGACCAGCGCAAAACCGTCCGGGTATGGCACTACCAATGATGACAGCCCGCACTTCGCTGTCTTGTCCCGCCTGCCTGAGCATTGCCAGAAAACTGTCCATCAATTCCCGCGTAATGGCATTGACCGGCGGATTATTGAACAGAATCTCGGCAATGTTATCCCGAACCTCGTATTGAATGACTGACATGGCTGATTTCCTTTACGTGCGAGAACCGGGATTCAGGTGGAATCGTCTAGTAGCTCTGTGCCGTGATGCGAAATGATAAGTTTAGCGTGACCATGCAACAAGTCAAATAATGCGAAGCATTATTAAACTTAACTAATGAGTCGGGGAAGTCTTTTAGCTCTAAAACGGTGTCTCCGGCTTGCTGATGATGCGCTCTCAAACGCCGATATTGAAAACATAAAAACTGAACAATGCTTCAGATTATTTTATTTGTTTTCGTAAAGGGACGGCAGTAATATTTTGGCACAGGACTCACTGCATCCCAATCGCACTGCGGAATTGGTCCAGAAAACTATAAAAATGAGAAAGGAGACGCTATGTTATGTTCCGCTCGGCTCGCCCGGCATCTTGTGATTCCAGCCCTTTTAGCAAGCGCTTCCGTGAGGCATTCGTCTGCCGTTGCTGCCACTGCGTTTGCCGCGTACCGCAGCTGATATGGAATTATCGCAACTTTTTAATGTGGTTCAGTTGGGTAATGCGCTCGCGCTGTCATCATTGTTGACGATCCTGGCCAGCGGCCTCGCATTGATCTTCGGTTTGCGTGACGTGATGAATTTCGCCCACGGTGCGCTGTACATGCTTGGTGCTTACCTCGGCTACACATTCTCGGGCTTGTTCGGTTTTTGGGTTGCACTCTTGATTGTTCCGATTCTACTGGCGCTGGTGGGACTAGCATTTGAGTATGGTGTCATGCGCGCATTTAAAAATCGTTCGCAGATGGAGGTGGCGCTAGTCACTTTTGGTCTGGCCCTGATCCTGGTCAAGCTGGTGACGCGCATCTGGGGTACTTCACCACTGTCGGTACAAGCACCACTATCACTGTCGAAGGCCATCGACCTTTTCGGTCATCCTTATCCGGCTTATAGAATATTCCTGATTGTGGTGGGATTTGGTACGTGTCTGGCACTGGCTATTTGGCTTAAGTGGACCCGCTCGGGCATGCATGTGCGTGCCGTCAGTCAGCAACCACTGGTTGCTCGCATGATGGGCGTCAATACTGATCGTCTTGGACTCGTTGTGGTATGCCTCGGTACCGGCTTTGCCGGACTGGCTGGCGTGCTGGCCGGACCTTATCTTTCGGTCGATCCCAGTATGGGCGCGAACGTGCTGATCAGTTGTCTGATTATCGTCGTTATCGGCGGGCTAGGCAGTATTGGTGGTGCAATCGCTGCGGCTGTGGTGTATGGATTTATCCAGGTCATCGGCGCGGTCATCTCACCGACACTGGCTGTGCTAGCGCCTTACCTACTGCTATTTTTTGTGTTGCTATGCCGCCCGCAGGGGTTTGGACGAGGAAGGGTCGCATGACGCGCTCAACACCAACATTGGGCGTCGAGGTTAAATTGCCAGCGATCGCCCCGCGCAATACGCTATCCGGATCGCTGAAGGCGGCTTTGATCGTGACGGCACTTGTCATCCTGGGCTTGTTCATTCCCTCGCTCGTCAGCAGCAGCTTTTATCTGGGGCTGATGATCAATACAATCGTGTTGGGAGTTGCCGCGATATCGATTGGATTTCTGGCCCATCAATGCGGGCTCATCATGTTTGGCGCTGCGGGTTTCACCGGCGGCGCTACGTACTTGTTCGGCATTGCAGTGACACAGTTCGGATGGAACGTCACGGCGGCCGCAGTATTTTGTCTGCTTGCAGCTACGCTATTGAGTGTGCTGATCGGTGCATTAGTGGTGCGTGCCCGACCGTTGCCTTTTGCGATGCTGACGCTAGCGCTGGCGCAAATGCTGCGCTCTCTTGTCATGCTGACCGATTTCAGATCCGTCACGGGTGGTGACGATGGACTCACGATGCAATGGGACGGATTGTTCTTTGGCCTGAATCAGGCGCAGCTTTCCCGACCGAGCACTTTCTGGCCGGTGGCATGGCTCGCCTTGTGCGGCGTCATGTTGCTGGCATGGGTGGTCGGTCGCTCGCGCACCGGACAAATCTTGCGCGCAACCCGCGCTAACGAAGAGCGCATGCGGTTTTCTGGCTTCAACACTTACTTGCCACGTGTATTCGCCTTCGCTCTGGCTGGCTTTATTGCTTCCGTTTCCGGTTTGCTGATGGCCTTGAATATGGCTTTTGCATCGCCCGAGCTGCTTGACTTTGCAACCGGTAGCAATACGCTGGTTGCCATGCTTGTCGGTGGCTCAGCCACCGTTGGTGGTCCGGTGTTGGGCGCATTACTCTTTGTAGTTGGACAGGATCGCTTTGGCGCGAGCGGTAACCTTGAGTTACTGACCGGTATAAGCGTAGTGCTGGTTATCGCTGCTTTCCCCGAAGGGATGATGGGATTTATTCGCCGCGGCTTACGTCGCATTACAGGACGCCATCATGTTGCGCATTGAAGATCTCGGCGTTTCTTATGGCAGTGTCAAGGCGCTCGAAGGTATCAACCTCGACATCGCCCAGCGTGGCGTGCTACATGGAATAATCGGCCCCAACGGTGCTGGCAAATCCACGCTGATGGACGCCATCACTGGCCGCTGCAAGTTGACGCGCGGACGCGTATTTGTTGACGGGCAGGATATCACTGACCGCTCCGTCATCTGGCGTCGTCGTCTTGGTATGTCACGCTCATTTCAGCGCACCAGCATCTTTCCCGGCATCAGCGTAGGTGAGCAACTGGAACTGGTAAGCAAGCAACTCTGTGAGACCGACTTGCGCGGCATCGTTGACACGCTTCAGTTGGGCGCAGTCTACGACCAGATCGCTGACAGCATTGCCTACGGCGACCAACGTCGGGTGGATATCGCGCTAGCCCTAATTGGCAAGCCAAGTCTGATGTTGCTCGACGAACCCGCCGCTGGTCTGTCAACTGCCGAGACCATCATATTATTCGAACATCTGGTCAAGATAGTACGGGAGCGAAATGTCACGGCCGTAGTGGTCGAGCACGACGTGGATGCCGTGTTCCGATTTTGCGATTCCATCACCGCGATTGACCTCGGCAGATTGCTGGCGACCGGCTCACCTGCCGAAGTGCGTGCCGATCCACGTGTCATCACCGCCTACCTTGGAACCGAAGCATGAAATCAAATCCGATGATCAGCACGGCTTTCAGGCCGATCCGGCCAGTCCACCGGAGCCCGGCATGAGCTTTATCCGGGTTAGGGGCCTCCGCGCAGGCTACGGCAAATCAGTCGTGCTGCGGGATATTGATCTCGATATTGACGAGGGCGAGGCAGTGGCCGTAGTGGGGAAAAACGGTGCAGGCAAGTCGACCTTACTCATGTCATTTTTTGGCGCTACTACGATCAGTGGCGGCTCCATTGAGGTCGGCGGAAGTCTGCTCAACAAGCTCCCGGCATACGCAGCGGCCAAGCAGGGCGTCACGATTTCACCGCAAGGTCGCATGATCCTCCCGCATCTGACAGTAGGTGAAAATTTATTGCTTGGCGCAGCCTGCGGGCGCAAGGGACATTGGACTGTTGAGACGGTCAACCGCCTGTTTCCAATATTGCAGGAGCGACGCGACAAGATGGGCAACGCGCTTAGCGGCGGCCAGCAACAGATGTTAGCGGTGGGCCGTGCCCTGCTGGGCAACCCGCGCGTGTTGTTGCTGGATGAACCTTCTGAAGGTTTATCGCCAGTGCTGGTGGACGATCTGGCACGGGTATTCAACCAGATTTGCGCCGCTGGGACTGGCATCCTGATGGTTGAGCAACACCTGAATCTGGTACGGCGGATTAGCCAGCGCTTCGTGGTGATGGCTAAGGGCGAAATCATTGATCGTGGTCAGACCGACAATATTGACTCGGCGCAGCACAGCGCTGCGCTGGCTTTTTAACTAAAAAAAATGGGGACAACGATGATAAAAAAGCTGTTGGCAATAGTGGTTGCCACGACGGTGATGCAAGGCAGCGTGTTAGCGCAGGAGAGCATCAAGGTCGGATTGGTCAATATCGACTCCGGCCCATTCACCGTTTTGGCACCGTTCGTGCAGGATGGTGCCACGTTTGCCATTGAAACGCTGAATGCGCAGGGCGGCGTACTCGGTCGCAAATACGCGTTGATCACCCAGAATCACGTCGGTACACCTGCCGCAGCGATTGCTGCCGTCAATCGGCTGGTAGAGCAGCAAGGCGTTACGTTTATAGCAGGTTTGAGCAGTTCCAGCACGTCGCTCGGTCTGGCGCCCAAGTTGGCATCCATGAATGCCCTATTTCTGGATACAACCGCTGCCGCGGATGACCTGACAGGAAAAAATTGCCAGCCTAATTATTTTCGCATTGGCGTCAGTGACGGTTACTACATCAAAGGCTTCCGCACCTTGCTCAAGGAGAGCGGCACTAAATCGTGGGATTTGCTCATGGGCGATTACGCGCTCGGTCACGACTATGCCAAACGGTTTTCGGCATTGGTGCAGGAAAAAGGCGGTTCGGTTCAAAAAACACTATTCCCGTCCATGACAGCGCCCGACGTGGGCAGTTATATCTCCCAATTACTGGTCAAGCCGGCCGATGGCCTGATGGTGGTCTATCCGGGAACCGGCGGCATTACGCTGGCCAAGCAACAACAACCGTTCGGCCTGTTTTCCAAGTACAAGTCTGTGCTATCGGTGTATTCCACCAACGACACAATCATCAGCGCCCAAGGCGATACAACGGCTGGCATGGTGTCCACGCAAAGCTATTACTGGTCCATGCCAGGCAGTCGGAATGCGGCTTTCGTCAAGGCGTTCGAGGCACGTTTCAAGCGCAAACCGACCTATCTTGATGCGGACGCTTACATGTCATTTGAAGTCCTGAACGCCGCTATTGCCAAGGCAAAGTCAACCGATTTGGTGGCGGTTCGCACGGCGCTGGCTGGCTTGAAAATGATGTCCATCGTGGGTGATGTCGAAATGCGTGCCGCCGATCATCAACTGTTGCGTCCGCTGGTAGTGGTGCAGGCAGTAAAAGCAGGTGAGGGCAAGGGCGACTTCGTCCTGAAGTCAGTCGAGCCGGTAGCGCAAGCGGCACCCGAGGCAAGCAGCGAATGCAAGATGTAGGAATGCAAAATGACGCACGTGGCCGCAACGCGACCACGCTGTATTTTCTACTTAACAAGGAGACGCAAACATGATAAGAAAAATGTTGGTAATTGCAGCGACAGCAATGGTGATGGTGCAGGGCAGCGCCTTTGCGCAAGAGACAATCAAACTTGGCCTGATTAATTTTGACGCCGGACCATTCGCGGTGTTTGCGCCGTTCGTCAAGGATGGCGCGACGCTTGCGGTGGAAACGCTCAATGCGCAGGGCGGTGCACTTGGACGCAAATATGAACTGGTCACCCAGTATCATTCAGGCGCACCGGCTACCGCAATTGCGGCCGCCACGCGCCTCGCCGAGCAGCAGGGTGTGTCTTTTATCGCTGGGCTGAGTAGTTCAAGCACGTCACTTGCGCTGTCTCCAAAGTTATCGGCCATGAACGTGCTGTTCCTCGACTCCACTGCCGCATCGGATGATCTGACCGGCAAGAATTGTCAGAAAAATTATTTCCGCGTCGGGCTCAATGACACCACCTTCATCAACGGCGTGCGCGCCCTGTTAAAAGATAGCGGAACAAAATCCTGGGATCTTTTCATGGGCGACTACGCACTAGGCCATGATTACGCCAAACGCTTTACCGCGCTGGTGCAAGAAAACGGCGGTACTGTCCAGAAAACCCTGTTTGTTTCCCCATCCGTGGCCGACGTTGGCAGCTACATCTCTCAACTACTTGTTAAGCCTGCCGATGGCTTGATGGTGCTGGCACCGGGCACGGCTGGCATAGTTCTGGCAAAGCAGCAGCAACCATTCGGTTTATTTGCTAAGTACAAATCGGTATTTTCGGTATTTTCCACCAATGAAACCATCATCGCCGCGCAAGGGGATGCCACTGCCGGCATGTTGACGCCGCAAAGCTACTTCTGGTCCATGCCGGGAGCACGCAATGCTGCCTTCGTGAAGGCCTTCGAAGCCCGTTTCAATCGTAAACCGACCTTTGTTGATGCCGATACCTACCTTTCTTTCGAACTGTTAAACCAAGCCATACTCAAGGCAAAGTCCACCGACGTCGCCGCCGTGAGGACAGCACTGGCTGGCCTAAAAGCCGCCACTATCGCGGGCGATGTCGAGATGCGGGCAGCGGATCACCAGCTTCTGCGTTCTCTCGTCATCACGCAGGCCACCAAGGTGGGCGACGGCAAGGGCGACTTGACGCTCAAATCGGTGGAATCAATGGCAAAGATCAGTCCCGAACTGAATACCGAATGCAAGATGTAAATTTTCAGGCGGTTGTTTCACTCCGCTGCCCTGAGTTTCAAATGATTACCCTCTCACCTGGTAACTAAAAATGGCCAATTTTTCATCAACTACAGCTTCCATCCTGCCCCGCCCTCGCTTCATCGAGACCTTGGCAGAAAAGCGCTTGTTCATCGACGGTCGCTGGGTGGCCGCACAATCAGGGCAGACCTTTCCCACTACCGACCCCGCCACTGGCGAGCTGTTGGCAAATATTGCAGATGGTGGCGCAGCCGATATTGAGGCTGCGGTGATCGCAGCGCGGCAGGCTTTTGAAGGGGCATGGGGTAAAACCAAACCGATCGAACGACAACGATTGCTGTTGCGTCTGGCGGATCTGGTAGAGCGTGAATACGCCCAATTTGCGCTGCTCGACACATTAGAAATGGGCATGCCGATTACGCGTAGCACTGCGGGTCAGCAGCGCGTGCTAGGCATGATTCGCTTTTACGCCGGACTTGCCACGGCCATTCATGGTCAGACTATCCAAAATTCGATACCCGGCGCAGTCCTGTCGTACACCGTCAAAGAACCGGTGGGCGTTGTGGGTGCCATCATTCCTTGGAATGGCCCCTTAAGTCAGGCCATCTGGAAGGTCGCGCCGGCGCTGGCAACTGGCTGCACCGTGGTTCTCAAGCCAGCGGAGCAGGCTTGCTTGTCTTCCCTGTTGCTGGCAGAGCTGATCGCGGAGGCTGGATTCCCACCGGGCGCATTTAATGTTGTCACCGGCGCTGGTGAAGCGGGTGCGGCGTTGGCTGCCCATCCCGGCGTCGACAAAGTTGCTTTCACCGGTTCGACCGAAACCGGACAGGCGATCGTGCGGGCATCGGCAGGGAACCTTAAACGCTTATCGCTCGAACTTGGCGGTAAGTCGCCCAACATTGTGTTCGCCGATGCCGATCTTGATGCCGCAGTTATCGGTGCGGCGAATGCGGTTTTCACCAACTGTGGTCAGATTTGCGTCGCTGGCACCCGCTTGTTTGTAGAGCGAAAAATTTACGATGAGTTTATCCATCGGGTCGCGGATATCGGTCGCAAGATGGTCGTCGGAATGCCGCAGGATCGCGCGACCGAAATGGGACCGCTGGCATCGACCCAGCAGCTGGAGCGGGTAATGCGTTACATCGACAGTGGTATTGCAGCGGGCGCCAACCCGATTGTCGGCGGTGCGCGCGCACTGGATGGCGCATTGTCCAACGGTTGCTTCGTGCAGCCGACTGTGTTTGCTAACGCCAAAGACGATATGCAAATCGTTCGCGAGGAAATCTTCGGGCCTGTTGTCAGCGCCATGCCTTTTGACGATATCGAAGAAGTAATCCGGCGTTCAAATAACACACCGTATGGTCTTGGTGCTGGTGTATGGACCCGCGATCTCAGCAAGGCCCATCGGATGGCGGCAGCGCTGCAAGCTGGCACAGTCTGGGTGAATTGCTATCTGCAACTGGATGCCGCGATTCCTTTTGGCGGTTACAAGATGAGTGGCTACGGACGTGAATCAGGCACTGAGCATCTCGACTACTACCTGAGCACCAAGTCGGTAGTGATCAGAACGGACTGAGCCTCTCCATGCAGACCTTGCGTGTTGGTGGAAAAAATGATTCAACGATCAGATCAATCTGCTCGTTGAATCGATTGACGATAAGCGTAAAAATAAAACGAAACCCGTGAAATGACCGATAACAACGCAGAATCAGGTGATGCCATGAATAGCTACCAAATCGTTGAATGGGGCAAACCGCTCCAGTTGCGCCTGCGCGAAAAGCCAGAGCCGCAAGGGGAAGAAGTCCTGGTAAAGATAGCGGCAGCGGGCGTTTGCCATAGTGACTTGCATATACGCGACGGGTTTTTTGACCTCGGAGGAGGGCGACGCCTGACCGCCGAGCAGTTCGGCTCAAAATTGCCATTGACGCTAGGGCACGAAATGGCCGGTACGGTCGCGGCACTCGGCCCCCAAGCGGTAGGCCCGGAAGTCGGAACGCCAGTCGTGGTCTATCCGTGGATAGGCTGCGGGGTTTGCACCGCTTGCCTTGAAGAACGCGATACCGATTGCGAGGCGCAACGCAGTCTGGGAACGCGCCGCGACGGCGGTTTTGCCGAGTACGTCATCGTACCGAAGGGCAGATATGTCGTGCCAACCGGCAATGTCGATCTCAAACTGGCATCCACCTTCGCCTGCTCGGGCCTGACCGCATACGGCGCTCTCAAAAAAATGCCGCACATGTCAGCCAATGATCGCCTGTTGATCATCGGTGCGGGTGGCTTGGGATTGGCATCGATTGCGATTGCGCCTTTAGTGACGGACGCCGTGCTGGTCGTCGCCGATCTTGATCCAATCAAGCTGGCGGCGGCAACGCAACAAGGCGCGCAGCTTGTATTCGATACCCGCACACCCGAGGCCGCCGCCGCCCTCAAACTGGCAGCCGGAGGACCGATTCGCGGGATCATCGATTTTGTCGGATCAAGGGAAACCGCGGAGCTGGCAATGGCCGTCGCAGTCAAAGGCACGGTGATTGTTATTGTCGGGATGATGGGCGGCAGTCTTGAGATTCCGCTGGCGCTGCTGTCCCCGCGCAACCTTACCATCCGTGGTTCTCACGTCGGGACGCTGGACGAATTGAAAGCGCTGCTGCAATTTGCGCAAGAAGGTCGATTGCCCGCGATACCAGTAACAACCCGACCCATGAGCGAGATCAACGAGATTTTAGATGATCTGGAGGCGCGTCGTTTTGTTGGGCGTGTGGTGACGGTGCCTTGAAGGGGGTTGTTGCGCCGGGTGCATACACAAATGCAGCGCGTCGCAAGAAGCGCTGTTATGGTTTGTTTCGCCACTTAGCCAGGCGGGCGTTGCATTCGAATTGAGGCAGCCGTGCGCCCGAGGCCAGCATCGCGTCTAAGCCATTTGCAGCCTGTCTGGCGGATATGATTAGATGTTCTACAAGACGGTCAAGTAGCCAGAGCGCGCCATATACCTGCAAACCGTCTTGCTGAGCTTGTCGTCGCAATTGCCCATCGCCAGTCAGCAAGGGGCGACCTGTGTCTTTCGCCAGAAGGTAACACGACACGTCAGCCAGTGAACTGTTGTTTTGTTCGATGTTGAGCTCAGACAAACGTGAGATGAGCGCACTGTCCAGCACTTCTATTTGAAGGCCTTGCTCAATTACGCTTCATGATCAAAGTCGTTCAACTCAAAAAGTACAAAATCTGTGCAGCAGAGCGTGAAAGGTAATCGAAATAACACGCTCAGAAGCCCTGCATGTCTAAAATCTATCCAAATATTTGTATCGCTAATATAAATTCGCTTCATTCTCGCCCCAGCGGGTCGGACAAACTGGTGTCAAAAGTGCCGACTGGTTGTTGGAGAAATTCTGCAGCGCGCGAGAGGGTGAAAATATCTTCGGCAAGCCCCCAAAAAACGAGCGATTCAAATCGTCTTGGACGCTCTGATAGGAACACACCAGGTTCATTCTTGCGCCAGCCATTCACGCTGAATTGAATGTTGATAGATTTGTACCCAGGCTCGCTGAGCAAACTGAGGTCCTTCAAACGGCGCAAAACGACTTGCATGGAAACGCCATATAACTGTTTGGCATTCAACAATTCGCGTGGATGAACCCGAGAGCGCTGATGGTGACCGAAATCAGTCTTGACGCGTTCTGCCGGATAGAGGAACGCTCCGGCAAATCGATGACAGCAAAGTTCTTTTATTTTTTCGGGCATTGAGGCTGGAAGTGCCATCACCCAGTGGCCGAGTTCGTGCGCTGCAGTAAAACGCATGCGTTCACCCGGACGGCTAGCATTAAGTGCCACCAGCACATGTTCCTCATCTTTGGTAGCCGCGCAGGCGCCATCAAAATCATCACAACCGCTTAAAAGCGCTACCTTGATGCCATGCTCTTCGAGCAGTTCGGTGAGATTGGCGATGGCGTCGCCACCTATCTTCCATTGGTCTCTTAGAGTTGATGCTGCATTTTCTGCGTCCTCAACTGAGATAACGGAGATAGATCGAGGAGCCATGACCGGGACGCTATTATCGGCGGCGTCAAAACATTTTTCGAGTTCGATATAACGTTCAAGATGTTCGCGGATTTGCTCTTCCACTTGCTCCTGACGATATCGCGGCATTTTTGCCAATTTTCGAAATTCCAGCGGAGCGAGAGAAACAGAATCTTTGCGGAAAAAATATTCCGGTTTTACCTCTAACGCTTTGGCCAATTGAATCAGGCGAGTTGAGTTCGGGGTAACTTTCCCCTGTTCGTACTTGCTCAGCCCTTGTTTGGTCACGTCGCCCAATTTTTGGGCTAAGCCATCAAGGCTCAGACCCCGTAAAATTCTGGCGCGTCGAATGCGATCGGCAATCATTGTTATCTCCTATGGTTGACAAAATATATTTTTCTTCTTAATTTGTCAACCATAGTCAGCATAAATCGACTTTGCTGGCCTGCATGAATCCACAATGCGGCAATCAACTTTCACAAAATTTGGCGTGATGCTCTATACTCCTTTAGTCCCTTAGAAAAAGGGGAACTGGTTTGACGACCTGACAACACAGAAGCACACAAACGGCGCAATGCCGGTTTTTTTTCGTGTGTACGTATCGTGCCTCTTTGGGCGGTGGTGGTGGGGAAGCCTTCGGGCTTGCCGGTTTTCTTTTGTGTACCGGTTCGTCAACCCTGTTATTTACCGCCCACCCGTTTGACGACGGGAGGTGATTAACTACACACAAAGAAAACATAATGCCTAACATTACGTCTTACCCTTTCTGTTCACCCGTTATTAGACGAATTCCTAAACAGCCGCCAGACCTATCCGATATAGTCTGTCACGCCGTTGGGGAGATGTCATCATGACCGACGCATCCAAACCGACCCAGTCAACAGCACCCGAGCCACTCCATCAAGCATTTTCATGGTTGCCGCTGCATCACAGAGCCGATCCGCACGCGCAATTTATTGCGATGACCAAGGACGTCTGCCAAGGGCTCCAGACTTGCATTGATCTGGCGCATTTCAGCACGATGGATCGCGGCAGCGATACAACGCCGATGTTGGATGTTACTGATACGGATCGTTTGCTGCGGCTGGCTTCCACCTCTTTACGGATGTTGGCGGATGCTGCGTCAAGCCGGATTGATGGGTTGGATAATCTAAATCGGCATGGTGTGCTGAGGACGGAAAAATAATTGAAAAAGCCAACCGAACCGGTTGGCTTTTTCAATATAAACACTTACAAAATCCAGTCAAAAATTCACTAATAATCCTGGCGAATAATGGTTGACCAATACTTAGAACGAATGGCTGACGCCCGAATAGAAGGCGTTCTGATTGACGCCAACAGCGCTAGTACCTGTCTCTACAGCAAAGCTGGTGAGTGCGCTGTTGCGTACAGTACCGATACTTGCATACAGCAGAGTGCGTTTGGACAAGCTGTAGTTTGTGCCCAGCGTGAACAGGTTGGCACTGCCGCTATTTTGGTTCAGCTTGACGTGATACGCGCCAGCGATCAGGGTCAGGGCAGGTGACAACTGGTAGTTAGCGCCTAGCCAAATCTGGTTCGCCTTGTCAGGATTGCCCGTGCTGCCGGTCATGCCGGGCGCGGATAGATTTTGATAACCGGCAAATAACTTCAGTCGGTCGATTGTGATCGTACCGCCTAGTGTCAACTCTTTTGAGAATTGAAACAGGGAAGAGTATTGGCCATTCGCGTCATTGGCGTAGTCATACATCGCGCGCAATTCATAGCTTGGCTGAATGAAAGCCAGTGAAAGACCGCCAGTGCTACCTTTTTTGGTCGAGCCAGCCACTTCACCCATGCCATACACGCCTTGGGCCGTGAAGCCGCCAATGGTTGGAGAGATGTAGTCGATTTCGTTGTTGTAGGTTGGCCAGTTACGTCCTTTTACCAGCGTTGCCGTGCCCATTGCTTGTTGTCCACTGGAATCCAGCGTCCAGACCACATCTGCGTATTCTGGTCAACGTGACCGCTCATTCTGGCCGATCGTGACCGCTGCGCCTGCGATGTTGTTACGCGGTTAAATTGTAATGTCTGCGGTCACGATGGGTCGATAGTTTTCTCCTTTTTGCTGGTTTTAGGTCGTTCTGCGCCACGCAGTGAATCGCCGGTCAGTGTCAGCCGATGATTGCGCTGCAGAATGCGGTCCAGGATGGCGTCGGCAATAGTGGCGTCGCCAATCCAGGCATGCCAATGGTCAACAGGAAGTTGACTGGTAATAATCGTCGCTCTGTTTGCCGCCCGGTCGTCAATCATCTCCAGCAAGTCGGAACGGGTCGTGCTGTCGATCGCGCCCATGCCCCAGTCATCAAGTACCAAGACATCGATCTTGGCGAGTTGGAGCAGCCATTTCCCAAAGCTGCCGCTGCCGTGCCGGATGCGTAGTTCTTCCTGTAGACGGGGTACGCGTTGATAAACAGCAGAGTATCCGCGCCGACAGGCGTACTGTGCCAGTGCGCAGGCCAGCCACGATTTGCCAGCACCGGTCGGTCCGGTAATGAGAATGCTGTGGCCAGCACTGACCCAATCTCCCAGCGCCAGACTCATCACTTCACGGCGGTCGATGCCACGCCCCGAGCGGGCATCAATGTCTTCAATCGCCGCTTGTGCGTATTTCAGGTGGGCGTTCTTAAGCAGGCGCAGGAGCTTGCGGTCATTGCGGCAATGGACTTCGCGATCAACCAAGAGTGCCAGACGTTCCTCGAAACTCATCGCCGCCATACTGGCCTGCGTCAATTGTTCCTCCAGTCCGGTCGCTAAGCCATCGAGTTTTAAGGTCCGCAATTGGGCCAGAGTGGTATGCATCATCATCGTTGACATCCTCATTGATAGTAATCAGGGCCACGCACATGGGCATGGTCAGGACTGACCCAATCGCCAACTGGGGCACACGGTGTGCGATCACGGTTATTTTTGAGAATGTCACGGACGTGGCGGTATTGGCAGGCACCGAGCTGTAAGGCCAGCATGCATCCTGCTTCAAGACGTGGCTTGCCGTAGCGCTTGGCCAATGACAGCAGACCAAGACAGGCACGGTAGCCGTGCTCGGGATGTCTGTTCTCGGCCATCAGACGCGTCACCGCCTCCGCTGTCGCCGTACCGATGGTCTGTCCCCAGTGAATCAGTCGCTGTGGCGTCCATTCCAATTGCGCACGATGCGCCACCGGCATATGCAGGGTGTCGGTGGTGAACCCGCCTTCGCCACTGTTGCGCGGATGACTGGCGACACGTTGACCGCGATGCAGGATTTCCACTGTCGTCGCTGTCATCCGGGCTTCCAGCACCTGACCGACCAGGGCTTGCGGCACACTGTAGTGATGGCGGCCGATCTCAACGTGGTAATCGTTATGCACCCTGACAGTCTTGAAATGCGCCATCTCATAACATTGCAATGGCAAAGGCCGTAGCGCCGGGACATCGAGTTGGGCAAACGCACTGGCGCGACTACCGGGTAGCTTCTGAAACGGCTTATCGTTAAGTACGCTCAGCAGCGGTGCGATGGCGACATCGACCTCGTGGACGCTGCTAAATTGCTGATGTCGCAGACGCGCCATGATCCAGCGCTCGACGATCTGCACTGCTGATTCGGCCTTCGCTTTATCCTGAGGATGACGCGGACGGGCTGGCAAGATGGAGGTGCCGTAGTGGCGCGCAAAATCGCGTACGGTGTCGTTACTGCGTGGTTCGTAGCGATTGGCGTCGGCGATCATAGCCTTCGGATTATCGGGAACAATCAACTGCGGTACCCCGCCGAAGAAGCGCAGCGCACGCGCTGTCGAAGTGAGCCAGTCGGCCATCGTCTCACGCGGCGTAGCACAGGCATAGGTGTAGCTCGATGCGCCCAGAGCAGCGACGAAGATGTGGGCACGGCTACCATCAGTGAGACCGATAGTCGGACCAGCATAATCAATGAACAGTTTCTCGCCAGCCCGGTGAATCTGGCGCATAGAGCGTTTGAGCTGTTTGGCAAACTGCCGGTAATTCACGCAGAACTGTGAGTAGGCATAGGTCTGGTGCTGGGCATAATCGGCACGATACTCTTCCCATAGCAACATCAGCGTCATCCCCTTGCGCCGCAGTTCGTGATGCAGCCTGGCGTAATCTGGCTGGACATGGTCTCGGGTCCGTTCTGGCGTGACCAAAAGCCGGTGCGCCAACTCGGTGTCGTCTACATCTTGCACCGCCGACCAGTCCAAACCGGCAACGGCGGCCAGGCCGACATACTTGGTGACGACTCCTTTTGAAATCCCCAGTGCTGCGGCAATCTGCTGGTGCGATAGTTTGGCATCCAGTTTTAAACGTAATACGTCTTTTATCTTACGCATAGTGATCCTTTGTACGGGCACGTTGTCTCCAGACAAACTGGAAGCGTACCCGTTCGGTTGCTCTATGCGTAACATCATCACGGTGCTGTACGACACCATTCCGGTATCGTGACCGATGATTCTGCTATCGTGACCGCCGATTCTGGTCGGGCTTGAAATCGGTCACGATAGACCGGAATGAGCGGTCACGATGCGCCAGAATGGTCGGTCACGATAGACCAGAATCGGTGGTCACGATCGGCCAGAATACCCAACATCGCTAGGAAGTGTCAGGTCACGACCAATTTTCAGAGTACCAAGGCTGCCGCTCAAACCGACTAACGAACGACGTGTCCACAGACCCGATCCACCGTTGACCGTGCCAGTGCTGCCGTCAAAGCCGTTTTCCAATTGGAACAGCGCTTTCAAACCGCCGCCCAGATCTTCGTTGCCTTGAAAGCCGAACATGCTGGTTCCCCAGACATTGCCATCAACACCCCATTTGCCGCCAACGATGGGTTTGTTGTTGGCATTGACGCTGCCGGTAAGCTGGTTACTTTGATAATTAATGCCGTCAACGACACGGCCGTAAATCGTGACGTTGGTTTGCGCTTGCGCGTTGCCAATGCAAGCACAAGCGAGTAGGCCAGCGACAACGACTGGTTTTGCCAGCAGCATTTTGAAAATTGTTTTCATTTCATCTCCTAGGTACAACACATGGTGTTAAACACCGATTCCGAGCTTTAAGTAACTCGATTTTTATTGTCAATTAAATAAAATATTTCTCACCTACAAGGCTTCGTCTCATAGGAGAGTGATCAACGAACAATTAATAAAGACAGTTGATTTATTAATTAAATGCGAATATATTACGAATCAGAAATGCGGTAAAGGACTTATCGATAAAACATAAAATATTTTTTAGATAACGTTGTTTGACGTTGCTTTCTATCTAATTGTTTAGAACCGGAGGAGACATAAATGAAACTTAAAAATCGCGTTGCCCTAGCTGTTTTGACCATGGTCGCAGGATTGGCCGCTGCCGCTGATCAACCGATCATCGGGCTGATCACCAAAACTGATACCAATCCGTATTTCGTAAAAATGAAGGAAGGCGCACAAGAAGCCGCTAAAGCCAAAGGCGCTAAGTTGCTGACAGCCGCTGGCAAGTCCGACGGCGATAATGCTGGTCAGATCGCGGCGATTGAAAACATGATTGCGGCGGGTGCAAAAGTTATTCTGATCACGCCAAGCGACGCCAAGGCGATCGTTCCTGCGTTAAAAAAGGCGCGTGACCAAGGCGTGATGGTGATTACCTTAGATAGTCCGACTGACCCGCAAAATGCGGCGGACGCGCTGTTTGCGACGGATAACTTCAAGGCTGGCGTTCTGGTTGGTCAATATGCCAAAGCAGCCTTTGGTGACAAACCGGCCAAGATCGCCACGCTGGATTTATTTCCTGGTCATCCGGTCGGCATCCAGCGTCATGATGGGTTCCTGCAAGGCTTTGGCATCAAAAAAGGTGATGCAAGCATCGTTTGTATGCAGGATAGTTTTGGCGATCAGGCTAAAGGTCAGACTGCGATGGAAAACTACCTGCAAAAGAATCCCGAGATCAACCTTGTCTACACCATTAATGAGCCTGCCGCAGCTGGCGCTTACAAGGCTTTAAAAGCCGCAGGTAAAGAAAAAAGCGTGATGATCGTCTCTGTCGACGGTGGTTGCGACGGTGTGCGCAATGTCAAGGGCGGGGTAATTGCGGCGACTTCCCAGCAGTATCCGCTACGGATGGCGTCCCTCGGCGTTGACGCGGGTGTCGACTACATTAAAACCGGCAAGAAGGTCAGCGGTTACGTTGATACCGGCGTCATGCTGATTACCGATAAAAAGCAAAAAAATATCGACAGCAAAGATAGTGCATTTGGCCTGAACGCTTGTTGGGGCATGAAGTAATGTGAACCGGGGCTGGCGAGTAAGCGATCGATTTGAGAGTCAGCTTATTTGAACGCTGCGTATTTAGAAGCCGACCCAACAGATGATTGCAAGGTCGCTTTTAAAGCTAATCGCCGCCAGCCCATTTCCTGAACCAATAAGGATACCAATTTATGAAGCGTTACTTAGATCATTTGCCTCCGCTGTCTTCGCTGGGGCCGTGTATTGCGCTATTAGTCGCATGTCTGTTTTTTTCAACGCAATCCGACCGCTTTTTGAGTGGAGAGAATTTTTCTCTGATTCTGCAACAAGTGATGGTGGTTGGTGTGATTGCCATAGGCCAGACGCTAATTATTTTGACGGCCGGTATTGATTTGTCTTGCGGCATGGCAATGGCGTTAGGTTCGGTTGTGATGACCAAATTCGCTACCGAACACGGCGTGCATCCGTATCTTGCCGTGATATGCGGGTTAATGGCCTGCACGTTGGTTGGCTACCTGAATGGCGCGTTAGTGACCAAGGTCAAATTACCTGCATTTATTGTCACACTCGGCACGATGAATATTGTCTTTGCGATTACGCAGGTGTATTCCGGGGCGCAAACAGTGACCAATCTGCCAGACGCATTACTATTCTTTGGCAATACCTTTCATATCGGCCAGACCAATATTACCTACGGCACGGTGCTGATGTTGGGGCTGTATCTGCTGACGTGGTTTTATCTGCGTGATACTGCGCCAGGACGGCATATTTATGCCGTCGGCAATAACCGTGAAGCGGCACGGCTGACCGGTATTGCGACCGATCGCGTATTACTCAATGTGTATATGCTGGCCGGTTTGTTATACGGCATTGCCGCACTTCTTTCTGTCGCCCGTATGGGCGTGGGCGATCCGCAAGCGGGCCAGACCGATAATCTGGATAGCATCACAGCGGTGGTGCTGGGTGGTACTAGTCTGTTCGGTGGACGCGGCATGATTGGCGGTACGCTGATCGGCGTCATGATTGTGGGCGTATTCCGCAACGGCTTGACCCTGATGGGCGTGCCATCCGTGTTTCAGGTGATGGTAACCGGTATTCTGGTCATTCTGGCAGTTGCTACCGACCAATTCACGCACAAGAAAGGTTGAAAATGACGACGAATAATTCAGCCATCATTTTTCAGGCACGTGGCATTACCAAACGGTACGGGCATGTGACTGCGCTTGATGGCGTCGATTTTGATCTGCGTGCCGGTGAAATTCTGGCCGTGATTGGTGATAACGGTGCTGGCAAATCCAGTCTGATTAAAGCTTTATCGGGCGCTCTCGTTCCCGATTCCGGAGAGATGCTGCTGGACGGTCAACGGGTCCAGTTTCGCTCGCCGATTGATGCGCGTCGCTATGGGATTGAGACGGTTTATCAGGATTTGGCTGTCGCGCCAGCGATGACCATTGCTGAAAATCTGTTTCTTGGGCGTGAGATATTGAAAGCCGGTTTTCTGGGAAAATTTCTGAAGGTGATCGATAAGAAGAAAATGCTGGCAGAAGCAATCAAGCATATGCAGGATCTGAAAATCGGTATCCGTTCCATGAATCAGGCGGTAGAGACCTTATCCGGCGGTCAGCGTCAGGGTGTTGCTGTAGCCCGTAGTACGGCGTTTGCCAAGCACGTCGTGATTCTTGATGAGCCGACGGCGGCGTTGGGCGTCAAAGAGGGCAATATGGTGCTTGAACTGATTCGACGGGTGCGGGATCGGGGCCTTTCGGTGATACTGATCAGTCACAATATGCCGCATGTGTTCGAGATCGCCGACCGCATTCACATTCAGCGGTTAGGCAAGCGCGTGGCAGTAGTCGATCCCAAGCACATCAGCATGTCAGACACGGTTGCCGTAATGACCGGTGCAAAAAATCCTGAAGACCTGCCGAAAGATGCCCATGCTTAAAGGTATCGACGCGCTGTTATCGCCGGAATTGCTGAAAATACTCTGTGAAATGGGGCACGGGGATGAAGTTGCGGTGGTAGATGCCAACTTCACTGCCGAGTCGTTGGGGCGGGGAAAACCGATTGTCAGGTTGCCGGGATGCGATTTGTATCGAACCTGTGCAGCCGTGTTGTCGGTATTTCCGTTAGATGCCGCAGTGACGCAGCCGGTCGCTTACATGCAAGTGTCTGATAGCCCGGCCGGATTCACGTCGACGGTTCAGTTATCGGTGATTGTGTTGTTGGAAGTGGGCGATTTGGCTAGGCCGGAACAATGCGAAGCGATGGAGCGGTTCAGTTTTTATGAGCGGGTTAAGCAAGCTTACGCGATTGTGCAAACGGGTGAGATGCAATCTTACGCCAATTTTATTTTCAAAAAAGGCGTCATTAACTGACAATTAGTAGCGTAACAATTAGCAGCACACTGAAGTTGACACATTGAGAGACGGTAAGATGCACCCCACAAGGGCGATGCTGAAAACTAACCACTTCCATGTCGCGCAAACCTGAATGCCTTGTCACGCAGAAGTGCTCTCTTGCGAGGGAAATGTGTTGTACGGGCACGCGGATGGAAAAGTGTGTAATTATGCCGCTGATGCTCTCCTGCAAGGAGCACAAATTGACGATAATGCGCAAGAAATTCATACTCTTACCTCAGAAAGGAAGCGGTAAAGCGCCGCTTCTATTAACATGAAAAATGAACACACGGAATCATCGGTGAGCCAGCCAGTCGACGACGACAGCGAATGGCTCAGACCGCGTGGTTCAAATCAGATTGGAATGAGTCAGTTTAATGAGCGCGTTGTACTGCAAGCAATACGATTTCACGGCAGTATGCCAAAAGCTGACCTTGCCCGACTCACCAAGCTCAGTACGCAAACGATCTCAATCATCATTAATCGTCTGCTCGAAGAAGGATTGGTGATAAAGCTTGCACCGTTGCGCGGCAAGGTTGGCCAACCATCCGTCCCGATAGCGCTCAATCCGGACGGTGCTTTTTCTATTGGTATCAAGATTGGTCGCCGTAGTCTGGACGTGTTGCTGGTCGACTTTGTCGGAAACGCACGCGAGCGGTCATCGTTGTCGTACGCGTTTCCCGACGCCGATGTGTTGTTTAACGAAATTGAACAGCAACTCAAGAATATGAATGGGCTGCTGGGTCCTAGACGCGCAGGGCGACTCAGCGGTATCGGTATCGCAGCACCGTTGGCGTTGGGTGGGTGGCAAACGCTTCTCGGCATGCCTCCCGAGCAAGCCGAAAAATGGAAGCAGCTTGATATCAGGGAACGCGTGCAAGGAATGACAAACCTGCCGGTCGAGTTCGCCAAAGACACTGCGGCAGCCTGTGTTGCGGAACTGGTCGCTGGGCGTGGCAGAAGTATTAAAAGTTTCTTGTATGTGTTTGTTGATACCTTTATCGGCGGCGGCCTTGTCATCGACAGTCATTTGCGAGGCGGTCTTCATGGGAACGCTGGCGCCCTTGCCTCGATCCCGCTCGGGCTGGCGAAAAGTGACAGCAAAACGGCACCTGATCAACTGTTGAGTGATGCGTCGCTGTTCAAACTGGAACAATTATTTGGCGCCGCGGGGCTGGACCAGGCTGCGTGCTTTGATGCCCGCGCATTGCAAGCGCCTTGGGTCACGCATACGCGCGCCTGGCTCGACGATGCAGCGCGTGCGATTGCACTTGCGATTAACAGCGCAACCTGTTTGCTGGATTTGGACAAAATTATTATCGATGGCTCTTGTGATCGAACACTGCTCGAAAAACTCCTTGAAGAAGTAGAAATTTCGCTCGGCTATTACAATTGGGAAGGGGTTATGCGTCCGGAAATTCTCGCCGGTACTATCGGCTCGGACGCCCGGGCAATAGGTGGCGCGCTGTTACCGCTGTATGCCAACTTTGCCCCGGATCGGGATCTGTTTCTCAAGTTAAGCAATTAACGTTGAAAGCACTTGCTGGATTCGTCATTGTTCGACACTGAAGGTGGTTGCTGGCAACCAAAAGGTAGGTCCCAACACAGTTACGCCACCGGCTAATGCAACGAGTCGGTTTTATCATCAATGAGCGAATAACGAGAATATTATGATAGCGACAATAGGGGAAGCACTGGTGGATTTGATCGAGCAACCGGACGGGCGTTTTCAAGCCTGTCTTGGTGGTTCGGTATGTAATTTCACGGTGGGATTAGCGCGACAAGGCGTCCCCACCGCCTACCTCAACCCGCTGTCACAAGATAAGTTCGGGAAGAAATTTTATTCTCTTCTTACCGACAATGGCGTCCATCTGGGTGCAAACGCAACGAGTTCGTGGCCGACTTCGCTCGCGGTGGTCAGTCTTGATGCGCAAGGTTCGCCGACTTACGCCTTTCACCGTGAAGCGGTGGCGGATAGGGATGTCAGCGCCGAGATGTTGATTTCACGCTTCCCAGAAGGCATGGAATTGCTGCACACGGGCGGACTGGCATTGGTCCCGGATGATCTGGAAAAGATCCTCACTGCGATAGACGAAGCAAAAAATCGTGGTGCCATTGTGTCGATTGATGCCAATTTGCGACCGCTGGCGGTGGCACATCGTGATGACTATATTGAAGGCGTCAAACGCGCTATTGCCCAGTCGCATATCGTCAAAGTCAGTGACGAGGATCTGGAGATTCTTGGTTTTGGCGCGCCGTCCCTTGCCGAACTGGCCAACATTTTATTTCAAGCATCAACGTTGCAACTGATTGCATTGACGCGCGGTGCGCAAGGTGCCGCATTGCTGACGCGTGCTCATCAGGTCGAATTGCCGACTCCAGGAGCGCTAAATGTGGTTGATACGGTCGGGGCGGGCGATTGTTTTCATGCCGGATTGATCGCTTATCTAAGGCGTTCGGACAAGTTGACCTCATCCCGGGAACTGGCCCAAGTTGATCAACATTTTTTGCGCGGTGCACTTCAACACGCGATTGCAGCGGCCAGTATTAACATTACGCGAGTGGGTTGTGATCCTGCGTCTTGGGAAGAGACTGAGCAATTTGTTCCTAGTCTCTGAATTCTGATTGGCATGATTGATCAATCCACCGACCCTATGACCCTGACAGCATACAGTGGAGTCAATGGGACGGGCCTGAACCTCGGATACACATCGGTTTTAGATATTCTAAATTTCCAGAATAATAAACTCTGTTTATGGGTGTCACTGATTCTGATAATGACATACGTTCGGTTGTGTTTTCTTATAACGGAAATAACACGGGCGACACAATTGGAATGGATGACATTTCGTTTGCAAGTAACGCCGTTGCTGAACCAACAAGCCTGGCATTGCTTGGACGAGGTCTTTTCGGTTTTGTAGCATCCCGCCGCAAATCATCGAAAAACCAAAACGCATAGATCTTCTTTTCTGGTGCCGTTCAAACGTCGCCGCGTGCGTCGTTTTTCGTTTACCAGTGCTTTATGTCGTCGAATTACCCAACGTTGCAACACTGACAAAGCGCCAACCTTAACGGGTTCGCTTTTTTATTTACATCGCTGACTCGCTGACTTTTTCTCGATCTTGCGTGTTGAAGGACCTGAAAAATCCACCTCGCCATAGCGGACCGACCATGAGCACAACGCGGCGTTTGAGAGATGGTCCATCAAACCTATTACGAGCACCAAAAATGCTAGAGCGATCTTTCAAACTAAATCGATCCGCACGTCCAATTTATTGAGGTAAGTGTGAAGATGCCTTGGCTTTGCAACGTTGGTGCAATAAACCCAATCGTCAGTGATTCGGTCCAGTCGAGCAATGCTTTACTCTCCACCTTTTTCTAATGGTTTTGCCCGCAATCTGCACACCGACATCCAATACTCCAAGCTCAATCGCACAGTATTTTTGATTGTTCGGACTGGATCCAAATGCCGAATATAATAAAAGACGGAAAACCTTTCACTTTCGGTGATGGTGGTCCGATAAGAAGGGAGATCAGTTCCACGGGCATCCGTGCCTATCGGCGCTTTGACGGCACCCTTCCAATAAAAATACTCGCGTAGAAGCGCAGACAATGCAGAGGAGGAAGAAGATGAGCCGTTATGGGTCACCCATGCCATGAACTTGCTTTGCTGAAGATTTTCGCTTCGTGGAGCAGGATCAATACGAAACATATGTCTATAAGGGAAAGGTATTACTTCGGCTGCGTGGGCCACTTGTTCAGCAGGGATACATGGACTCCAGCGGGTCGAATCGCGACTTGAACGACTATAAAAATTAAAAAATAAACGACAAGTCGATGTATCGGTCGAATTTTCTGCGCGTCCATGCCATGCTTCAGGTGTAAAAAAGATGACGTCGCCAGCTGCACCGGTCAACTGGGCTTCGCGCTTGTGATCAAGCATGATGTTTGACATGCAAAAAACAGGTGGTGGCGTATTCCGATGAGTGCCAGGAACGAGGCAGGTACTGCCGCTGCGCCAACCAATATCGTCCAACGGCATCGTGATAGACACAGAACCATGCTCGTCTTTGTGATAGCCCATTCTTCCAGTGCCCGGAGGAACTACTTGTAGCCATACGTTGGACAAATAAAAATCCCGGCCAACGACCCGCTCTATGGTTTCATAAACAGCAGGATTTTGTAAAGGCAAAAAAAGATCCGGCTCTATAAAACCAGCGTTATGATAAATCAGCGTAGGGGCGCGATCGTTGGGTAAGGGCGGCGTTGTTCGGGGGAGCATCTTTGTCGATCCAAAACCCTCAGAATGATCAAATCCATTGGGATATGCCGCTCTTAATCTATTGGCCGCAGCCAATACTCGATCCACAACTTCCGGTCCATTCGGTTGAACAAAACGAAAATACCCGTTTGTAAAAAACTGCGCCAGATCGTGCATGCTAAGTTGATTTGGAATGGACATGGGAACCTGACCGAAAGTTTATAATTAAATATCGAATGGTAGAGGATAGCCGTATTTACTACCCTGCAAGGAAAATATTTGAGATGGCGAATACGTGCGCAAAGCTTTCGGAGCAAACGGCTGGGGATAGCCATAATGGGCGATCATCACCGCCTTTTACCCAGCTCAGAGAACGCGGTGAACGCCAAGGGCGCAGAGAGCGTTTACCGCAATAAGCCGCTGGTTTGTCCAGGGAAGCGCTGATTTATTCGTTTAAAGATGGTTGCGGTGATGTGCGCCGTCATTGGCCCGACCGGCTATGATTCTGACGTCATGTCTTATGACGATGTTTGTCGCGACGACTATTTCAAGACGGAAATAAAAGTGCTAATTTTTTGAAAGCAGGGGAAATTTTAGAGGGGCGTTCTACACTGGAAGCCGCTTCACATCGCGACAAAACTACCTTTGTACCAAGCAATTGAGAATTTATTCTACGGACGATTCGCATGGTTTAAATCATGGCGCGTGTTGAGCCAAACTATATGCAAAGAATAGGCATTGGTGACTTTGGTGAACGACAAAAAAGCCACTGTAAGCAAAGAAAGGGCAAAACAAACGCCCTCTCTTGCACAGCGCAACAACGGTAATTATCTCGCCCTGACGCCACTCACGCCCTGATTGTGGTGCGGCGCAAGGCGCAGCGCGTAATACAGGATGGTCAACAGTACCAGCCATAACGGACCAACCATGAGCGCAACGCGGGTGTCCGGGAAATAGGCCATCAAACCTATTACCAGCGCTAAAAATGCCAATGCGATCCATGAGCCATAAGGCCAGAAAGGCATCTTGAAAGCGAGCGCTTTCCGTTCGGTTGGAGACAAAGATGCGCGGAAGCGCATTTGCGTGACCAGAATCACGCCCCATGTCCAGATCGCGCCAAAGGTTGACACTGAGGTGACCCACATGAACACTTTTTCTGGCACCAGATAGTTTAGCAATACTCCGAATAACAGCGCAACGACCGATGTCAGGACCGCCCAGCGTGGCACGCCGTTGGCCGATGTTTCAGCAAATGCGCGTGGTGCGTGACCTTGTTCTGCCAGATTAAACAACATCCGACCGGTGCTGAAAATGCCGCCGTTGCATGACGATAGCGCAGCGGTGAGGACGACAAAGTTAATGATGCCAGCGGCAGTCTTGATGCCAAGGCGCTCAAAGGTCATGACGAACGGACTGCCCTGGACGCCAATTCCATTCCATGGATAGATCGATAGGATGACAAACAGCGCGCCGACGTAAAAGATCAGAATGCGCCAGAACACCGAGTTGATGGCATCCGGGATCGATTTTTTGGGATTGGCTGCTTCGCCCGCGGTCAGGCCGATCATTTCTACGCCCAAATAGGCAAACATGACCATCTGAAATGACATGAGCACGCCTTGTACGCCGTGGGGTAAGAATCCTCCGTGGCTCCATAGATTCGAAATACCGATGGCAACGCCATGATTACCGAGGCCAAAAATGATCATGCCAAAGCCACCGACGATCATGAGTACGATGGTGACCACTTTGATCAATGCGAACCAGAATTCAAATTCACCATACGCTTTCACCGCTAATAGATTGACGGAACCCATCGCGGCTAATGCGGCTAATGCCCAAATCCAGCGTGGCACGTCAGGGAACCAGATACCCATGTAAATACCGACGGCGGTAATTTCTGCGATACACGTCACCAGCCATAAAAACCAGTAGTTCCAGCCAGTCAGATATCCCGCCAACGGGCCTATATAGTCTTTTGCATAGCGGCTGAACGATCCTGCAACCGGGTTGTGTACGGACATTTCACCCAGTGCGCGCATGATCAGAAATATGACTGCACCGCCGATAATGTAGGCCAGCATAATGCCGGGTCCAGCCATTTTGATGGCATTGGCTGATCCTAAGAACAGCCCGACGCCGATTGCTGCGCCAAGTGCCATGAGGCGAATCTGGCGTTCGCCCAAGCCACGATGAAGGCCCTGATCGGTTTTTTTCATTGTTTCATCTCCTGTTTTTTTTAACGTATGGACAATCAGATTGCCAATTTTTGGAACGGCAATCTGACGTAGCCTTGTCCCGGACCTGCTGTTAATATTTTTGAACGCAATGCGTTAGCGGCTAAGGAAGCATCGTTTTAAGATGTCATAGCGCCCTCTGCGCCACGATTATTTCCTTACCGACGATTCCTCCAGCCGGTGTTTATTGCTGCAAAAAGGCCATCTAATTCAATGTAGCGCTATGCTAACGCTCAGTAAGTAAGATTTGTAACCAAAAAACAGTTGAATTTCAGCAATAAATCATAAATAGATAAGCAGCTATGACAACGGCTTTAAGGGGATATTAAAAATGTCGCCGGCTTCTGAACCGGCAGTCAAGCCGTGTGTCAAAGTGTGTGTCCAGGATTTTGCTTAATGTTTCGATAAGAAGTTTTTTCGGACAAAATATGTGTATTGCTTTTAACCAATTGATCTTATCAATGCCGAGAAGGACGAGTCAGTTGTCGCTAATTTTGCATTTATGATCAAACGAGGATAAATATATGTTGCCAGGTGCGGAGGCAAATCCCAATGCGTGGACGGGTGTGGAAATGATTTTCATCTGCCTGTTTGCTTCGCTTTACTTTTCCTGCCTGTTTTTTTCTATCTGGAAAGGGTGTCGATCCGTTCGCCGACGCTGGTACTGGATAACCTGCGCAGGGCTTATCATTGTCGGGACGACGGGTATGATCTTTGCCGTTCCGGACTCACCAACCAGCGGCGAAATGCCGCGCCAATTCGGGCTTGGCGCAAGCCTCATGATGTTAGGTTTACTCGGCACAGCTATTGGTGCCACTCGCGGATTACTGCGTCGCGCCTTTGGTCGGCTAGTCCATTGAATTCGAGTTGGTTGAAGGGGCTGTCCATTTAGATTTACCCAGCGCTAAGATGATGCGCCGAATACCAAAGAACCGGACTTTTTGATTGATGTCGTGTCGGTGTGCGTGTGCACAGGCGGCCTCTAATTCAAATGCATTCCGCGCCGATCTCGTCGCCGCAATGTCTGACGATAGTTTCCCGCCGCACCAATCATGTCGTGTCTAGACAAAGATCAACAAAAAACTTCGGCCAGGATTGCTCCAATGCCGTTGATGAAAGCTTGCTCTATCAAACTAAACTTTCTCATTAAAAAAGGACCGTATGATCCTTCGACTTATCAGTGGTTTGGTCTTGACCTTGGCATTACAGAATGCGGTATTTGCGGGCCAAAGCTGTTCAGAAACGACCCCGAGTCCCAGCTCTGTCCGGATGGCCTTCAATAGCGCTAGCAAGCTTTCAAAAACACTAGACAAGGAACAGCCACAAGTTGCGTTAATTGCCCGCGTCGGCTCGGATTTGTCTAAGTACGGATTACGTTATTCCCACATTGCTTTCGTTCTTAAAGATCCAGCATCTGGTACTTGGCGCACCATGCATTTGCTCAACGCATGCGGTACTGCTACCTCGGCAATCTGGAAAGAGGGTTTGGCTAATTTTTTCCTTGATGATTTATTTAGCTTCGATTCGCTGTTAATGATTCCGTCTCCGGCGGCGCAGAAAAAAATTCTGGCAAAGCTTTCAAATCCAGCCGATTATCTTGCTTTATTTACCCCGCATTACAACATGCTGGCCTATTCATTTGCGACCCGTTATGAAAATTCGTATCAATGGGTATTGGAATTGCTAACCGTTATGCTTGCTGAAAACGTAAAAATAGACAGCCGTGAAAAAGCGCAACAATGGTTAAAGTTGATGGAATATGAACCCACCACGTTGGCGCTTGGTCCGATGACAAGGCTAGGCGGTCGCCTGTTTCGTGCAAATATTGCGTTCGACGATCACCCTGGCAAGCGGCGATACGCGGATCAAATTGACATCGTCAGCGTGGTGTCAATGACGCATTTCCTGAAAAAAATTGATCCTGCAGCAAAGCTAATCTTTGTGGCGGAGCCTGAAGTAGCGCCGCCATCTACTGCATTGGCTGCGTATCCATGCGAAGCGCCTGATCGTCCGTAAAAAGTTAGGACCTAATCCATGCTTCGTCACCGCTTAAACTTTTTGGTGCCGAAGCGGATTGAAGTAATAACATTAAGTTCTTGGCGCGCGTTTTAACCTATCGGACTGTCAAAGTCAGCACAATAGTCGGCGTTCTCAAAGACCAAGTGCAACACCTTCTGCTGTAAGGTGCCGCCATGGCGAAAATTTACAAACATTTAACTACTCAGGAACGCGCCGTCGTCATGACCATGCGCGACGACCTGTGCTCCACCCGATCCATTGCTAAACGCCTTTGCCGTTCAGCCAGCACGATTAGCCGCGAACTCAAACGCACCAGCGGTGCCGGCGTCTACGATGCCAATCTGGCCCACGCACAATGCCAGGCGCGTCGTGTCCTGCCGCGACGTCTTCCCAAACTGCACGCGGACGGGGCCTTGTTCCAGGTCGTCCGGCATCAGCTAAAACTCCTCTGGTCGCCGCAGCAAATAGCGCGCAAACTCAGGGCCCTTTGGCCCGACAATTCTGAGAAATCTGTGTCCCACGAGACCATCTACAACGCCATCTACTTGCACCCACGCGGCGAACTCAAGCGTGAGCTGATTGCCTGCCTGCGTCACCACAACCAGGTCCGTAAGCCACGCAGCCGTGGCACCGATCGCCGGGGTCAGATCCCAGATATGCAGAGCATCCACATCCGGCCTCCAGAGGTCGAGGACCGCCTCATTCCCGGCCATTGGGAAGGGGACTTGATCAAGGGTGCCGGCAACCGCTCATCGGTGGGCACGCTGGTCGAGCGCACGACCGGCTTTGTGGTGCTCGCCAAGATGGACAACGCAACCACCAAAGCGGTCGTCGACAGCTTCTCGGCGGTGCTCAACCGCGAGCCGGCAGCGATGCGCAAGACCATGACTTACGACCAAGGGCGCGAGATGCACGGCCACAAAATCCTCACCGAGCGCACCGGTGTTCAGATCTATTTCGCCGACCCGCACAGCCCTTGGCAGCGCGGGTCAAATGAAAATACCAACGGCTTGTTGCGCCAATACATGCCCAAGGGTTCGGACCTGTCGATCTACTCTCAGGACGAACTCGACGCCATCGCCTTGTCGCTCAATACGCGTCCAAGAGCAAGGCTCGATTATGAGTCGCCACTCGTCGTTTATACTCAGCACATCGCGTTGCTACAACATCCGACTGACACTGTTAATTAACCCAGTGTTGCGCTTGGTATTTGAAACCGCCGTCCTTTAACATCATTGGCAATGTGGGAAGTCCATTCACCTCAGACACCCACGTTGGCAATTCATCTCTCTTTGCCTTCAATTAAAGATAAGAAAATTTCGCATTGCTCCTAAGATAAATCGTTAACAAGTAGTAAATGCGAATCATTTCTATTATAATTGCCCAAGAAGCGTTTCTCTTGCGCAACTTTCATCCCTTCTGGTTTTACCTTAACAAGCTTTGTTAACCGCGCGTCATCGCGTCCCGATCGTGTCCAGCTCCAGCACTCCGTTAAACAATACGCTTGCGAGTTTCAAAACTATCTACAGCAATCATCACGGTTGGTTGTATAGCTGGTTATGGCGCAAACTTGGTTCGAGAGACGACGCGGCGGAACTGGCGCAGGATACATTTGTGCGTTTGTTGGCCAATAAATCTGCAACAGGTCTGCTTGAGCCACGCGCTTATCTGAGCACGATCGCTAATGGGTTGGTCGTCAATCATTGGCGGCGATTGTCATTGGAGCGGGCTTATCTGTCTGCGCTGGCGGCGCGACCAGAGATGGCAATGCCATCGCCAGAAGAGCGCGCCTTGGTGATGGAAACCTTATTTCAAATTGATACGATGCTCGATAAGTTGTCGACCAAGGCACGGCAAGCTTTTTTGTTGGCGCAACTCGACGGGCTGACGTACGGTCAGATTGCGATTCAACTTGGCGTTTCAGATCGTATGGTGCGCAAATATATGGCGCAGGCAATGTTGCAATGCGTATTACTGGTGGAGTTGGCGGGATGATCGATAAAGGCGTTTATCTGCCGCCTCCGCGCGCCAATCCGCCGGGTTCGGGCGCAAAAGACTTTAGCGTGTTGCAGGAAGCGGCAGAATGGTTTGCCGTGCTGCGATCCGAGAAAGCAAATGCCTACGATCACCGCCGTTGGGCTGTGTGGATCAATGCCACACCGTTGCATGCTGAGGCGTGGAGTCGTGTCGAGGCGGTCAATCAACAGTTTGGGTTGTTGTCTGCGGTACCAGCACACGCAGCGCTATCGGCACCCGGGCGCCAGCGACGCACGTTGGTGAAGTCTTTGGTCGCGCTGTGCGTCATGGTTGCTGTTGGTGATACGGCTCTGGATACCTATTCGGCGCGCACTTATCTGGCCTCGATGAAAGCGCAATATCGGACCTATATCGGGCGAACGCGTAAGCTGACACTTGAGGATGGTACTGTCGTGTGGCTCAACACTGACAGCGCGGTGGATGTTTACTACACCGGTTCTACGCGGCAAATACGATTGCGCGCTGGTGAAATATTAGTGCAAAGCGCACACGACACACAAATTCCTGCCCGTCCGCTGGAAGTATCCACGCCAGACGGTCAGGTGCGCGCACTCGGAACGCGGTTTACCGTGCGATATCAGGAAACCGGGTCGGCTGTTGCTGTGTTCGAAGGAGCAGTGGAGATAAGTCTGGCTAAAAGTAACGCAATCCAGTTGGCGCAAGCCGGATTCGCACGTGATTTCGGTGTTAGCTGGATCGGTGCGTCCAGAGTCAGCGACGAAAGTCGCGCAGCGTGGGTGAATGCATTGCTGACACCGGATAACATGCGTCTCGACGATTTTTTGGCAGAGTTGGGCCGTTACCGTCATGGTTACTTGGGATGCGCTCCCGAAGTGGCGTATTTGCGGTTGGTGGGCGTCTATCCGCTGGCCGATACTGACCGTATTCTGACGACGCTGGCAGCAACGCTGCCGGTTCATATCAGACGCAGATCATCGTGGTGGGTGACTGTAGAAGCGCTCTGATATTTTCTGTTAAGAAATATTTTTATAAAAATGGTTCCGCTTTTGGGATATCGCTTGGCAATGGATAAACAGTTGTTGCCATTGATGATTACCTTAAGGATTTCCATGTCTACATCCCATTCTCCGCACACCGTCCGGTCTCGAAATAAGCGTCATACTTTACATAACCTTCGGAACCCGCTGCCGTTGCCCTTTGTATGGCAACTCTGCGGGTTCGCGCTGCTGTCGGTTCCATTGTTGACGTCGATATCTGCTCAAGCGCAAGGGACCGCCGCAGTGACACACAATGCAGTGGTTAAAAGTTATGACATTGGCGCTGGCGCGTTGGGATTGGCGTTGCGTCAATTTGCTAGTCAGGCCGGTATTCTGTTGTCAGCGGACGCCAGTCTGATGGAAGGTAAGTCCAGTTCGGGGTTGCATGCAAATGTGGCGGTTCCGCAAGGTTTGCAGCAGTTGCTGGTTGGCACAGGGTTGACCGCAGTGGTGCAAAACGACGGTGGCTACATTATTATCCGTGCGCCTCAGGTGAGCGACGCATCCTTGACGGAATTACCTGAAATATCGGTCAACGCATCCGCCGGCAGCGGCTATCGTCCTGCACCGAATTCAACGACGCTGCGCTCGGACGCGCCGGTGCTGGACATTCCGCAAATCGTCAACGTCGTACCGGCGCAAGTTCTGAACGACCAGCGCCCGCGCAATATGGACGACGCACTGATCAATGTTAGCGGCATCACACAGGGAAATACCTTGGCTGGCACGCAGGACACGATCATGAAACGTGGTTTTGGGGGCAATCGTGATGGTTCAATTATGCATAACGGCATGCCGTTAGTGCAGGGCCGCGGGCTTAATGCCGCGGCTGAAAGTATCGAAGTATTGAAAGGGCCATCGTCGTTGATCTACGGTATTATGGACCCGGGTGGCGTCGTCAACGTGATCAGCAAAAAGCCGGAGCTGTTGCGCCATACCACGCTTTCGGCCACCGGTTCTACCTACGGTGGCGGCAAAAATGGCGGTGGAGTCACGCTGGATACGACTGGTGCTTTCGGCAATAGTGATCTGGCTTACAGATTGATCTTCGATCAGGTTGAAGAGGACTACTGGCGCAATTTCGGTACGCATCGGGAAACCCTCTTTGCGCCTTCGTTAGCCTGGTATGGACGCGATACGCAAGTCGTAGCCTCTTACGAACACCGCCAGTTTTTGTATCCATTTGATCGTGGTACAGCCATCAATCCGACTACCGGCCGACCGCTGGATATTCCGGCCACGCAACGGCTGGATGAGCCTTATGATCGCATGCAAGGGCAATCGGATTTGGCGCAACTGACGGTTGATCACCAGATCAATGATGTCTGGAAGGCGCATATCGGTTTAAGCTATAACCGCGAAACTTATGATGCCGAACAGCAGCGTTTATTCGGCGTCAACATCATCACAGGTGCGCTAACACGCAGCCACGATGCGACCCATGGCGCGTTAATTATGGATAGTTACGGCACCGCGTATTTGCAGGGCAGGGTTGATATCGCGGGTTTGCGCAATGATATCCAGTTTGGTACCGACTCTGAATACCGACGGATTTTCCGGGGTGATCTCTTGCGCGGCACCACGACCACGAATGGCAACTATTTGCGTCCGGTATATGGTCAGGACAAGTCGGTGTCCACCGTTTCGGCCTCTGACAGCGACCAAAGCGACCAGTTACACAACAGCGCGTTATTCTTTCAAGATTCACTTTATCTGGGTAAAAAATGGATTTTGGTGGGCGGCGGGCGTTATCAGACTTGGTCCCAAATCGCGGGTCGTGGTCGCCCATTTACTGCAAATACCAACACCACCGGTTCGATATGGTTGCCGCGTCTCGGTCTGATTTATAAGGTGTCGGACGAAGTCTCGTTGTATGGCAGTTATACCAAGTCGCTGAAGCCAACGTCGACTATCGCGCCGCTGCTTTCGGGCAATATTATCGACTCCTCGGTTGAACCAGAACAGGCGACTTCGTTTGAGTTGGGCACCAAATTTGATTTTACGACCGCGCTGACCGGAGCCATCGCAGTATTTGATATAAAAAAGAAGAATGTCCAGATTGTGCAATACAACGCGACTTCCAACCTGAACGAATATCGCACCAACGGTGCGGCGGCCTCTCGCGGTATCGAAGTCGATCTTACGGGTCAGTTAACCGAGCGCTGGAGTCTGATTGGCACGTATGCCTACATCAATGCCAAGACCACAAAAGATCCGCTTTATGCTGGCTATCGACTGGCTAACGTAGCCAAACAAACGGCCTCGCTGTACGCAGCGTACGATGCACGTCAGATTTTTGGAAATGACCAATTGCGGGTGGGCGGTGGTGCTCATTATGTCGGCGCACGGGCCATTGATTCTGCCAATACCTTTGAAATGCCGGGTTATACCGTTGCCGATGCGTTTGCCACTTACGACGCAAAAATTGGCGGTCAGGCCGTCAAGTTTCAGTTAAATATCAAGAACCTGTTCAACAAGACTTACTACCCGTCCGGCGTCAATCGGTACTTCGTTTCAATCGGCGATGCGCGTCAGGTCTCGTTCGTCACCAGTGTGGATTTCTGACCTATGAAAACGATTAATGATGCTTTTCCATCGCTGGCCCTGCGAGGCTTGAATGCGCTAGGTGCAGCGCTCCTGTTTGCTGGCGGCGCGTTGTCCGGCAATTCTGCGCTGGCGCAAGAAAATAGCTTGTTAGCGGCGATCACACACCACTACGCTGCCTGGCAGTGGTCATAGTTGGGGTTTTGCGGCACAAGATCCGACCCGTCCTTACCTTTTTATTGCCCGCCGTGAAAACGGACTCACGGTGTTTGATGTTGAAAAACAGCGCGTAGTACGCTCTCTCGATAACAGTGTGGGCGCAAATGCCGTGGTTTTCGTGCCGAGTGTGGATCGGGCTTACATTACCAACATGGACGGTTCTCTGACGATCGTGCGGTTATCCGATCTGATGACGCTGAAGCGCATTCCGGTAGCCGACGCAAACCTGAATAGTGCAGTCTACGAACCCGTCACTGGATGGGTGATTATCGCCAGCGGCCGCCGTGCAGACAAGTCGACTTTATTCGTCCTCGATCCAAAAGAGGACAGAATCGTCGCGCAACAAGATGTCGACGTCAAGAAAATTGATCCTCTTGTCGCTGTAGGTGACGGCACGATATTATTACCGATGCGGGATGAAGGCAAGGTCATGCGTATTGCAGCAGCAAGTCTGAAGACTAGCGCAATCTGGCGCTTTGATGGCTGTACGCAGCCAAGCGCACTGGCGCTTGATCCGCAAAATCGCCGGTTGTTCGTGGCTTGTCGCGGCAACTCACCTATTTTGGTTGTGGCCGATCTCGACAGCGGTGCGTTAAAGGCATCATTGCCCATCACGCATGCGGTCAATGCAGTTGCTTACGACGCAAAACGTCGGCGACTGTTGGTAGCAAGCGGTGTAGATGCGAATCTGACCGTGATCGCGCAATCGGGGCCAAATGACTATCGAACATTGGGTTTTGTCGGCACGCGACCCTGGGCGCACAATATGGCTTACGACCCTCAACGCGGTCAGGCGTATTTGTTCACGATGGATTTTACGCAACCAGCTCCGGGGCCGGACCTGAAGAAGCAAGATCCACAGTTTCATGCGGACTCGTTTTCGGTTTTGACGATGCAATTGCGGTAATACGGCACATGCGCATCTGGCGGCAATATCAATATAGCGCCGACCTGGCGCTGATGTGATTGGTTACACAGGCGCTAGCATGCATGGAATAATAGGCGCGGCAAAATTGTTTTGCCGACACTTACCAGACCATGATCAAAAAAAATAACCTTAGCGCATCCGCCAGTATTCCGCGCACCACTACGATCAATGACGTTGCGCGGGAAGCACAGGTCGGCAAAACCAGCGTCTCGCGTTATCTGAACGGCGAGATGGATGCGTTGTCGGAAGAGTTGCGTAAACGGATAGCGCGCGCTATCCAAAAGCTCGATTTTCGGCCGAATCAGATGGCACGTGGTTTAAAGCGAGGCCGTACGCGTCTGATCGGCATGGTCGTGGCAGATATCACCAATCCTTATTCGGTCGAGGTGATGCGCGGTGTTGAAGCTGGATGCCAGCAGCACGGCTATATGTTGATGTTGTGCAATTCGGCCAACGAACTGAAGCTTGAGCAACGCTATCTGGAGTTGCTAACTAATTATCGGGTAGAGGGATTGGTGGTCAATCCAATCGCGCTACCGGAGGAAGATCTGGAAGCGATCACGCGCACTGGCGTTCCGTTGGTGTTGATCGATCGTCGCGCCAGCCGTATTAAATGCGATATGGTTGGCCTCGACAATGACCAGGCTGCGAGGCTGGCGACGCAACATTTGCTGGATCAGGGTTATACGGCAATTCATTTTTTGACCGAACCTATCGGACTGATCAGTAGTCGCCAGGAACGCCACCACGCGATGCGCGCACTGGTTGATGCCAGCGCCGGAAAATGTCTCAGTGTCACCTCAGAAGTTGATCTGCGTGAACCGGCTACGCTTGATGCGGCATTGCGGCACTGCCTGGCGAGTACTGCCTTGCACCGGACTGCCATTTTGGCAAGTAACGGTCGCGTGCTTTTACGCGCGGCGCTTGCCTTACGTGAATTGGGCGCGCAATGGCCGAAGGATATCGGATTGCTCGGTTTTGATGATCCGGAGTGGGCAGGTTTGGCGGGCGCGGATATTTCCAGTATCCGGCAACCAACTTTCGATATAGGCCATGCCGCTGTCGAATTTTTGATACAGCGTATTGATGGTGTGGCAACTTCTGCGCGAGTACTCAGTTTTCCGGGCGAGTTAAAGATACGGGGCTCAACCCTCAACGAGATATCACAAAAAAAACCTTGACGAGGCATTTTTTACCGGCTATCTTGGAATCGGTTCCAAGCTATTTTTGCCTTATGAATTGTTTCTTTATGGGGAAAATTAATTAGTCACCAATTTTTTACGTCATAAAATGGAAACGGTTCCATCGCGTTGAATTGAAAAATAATGGAGCGTGTCACGCCGAAATTCAGGGTAAAAAAATAAAATATTCGAACATCTGCTGCACCGAGCCAACAGCGCCGTCAGCAAATCAGGAGACAGTTTTGCCGTTACCAAAGATCGTTATTGTCGCCTCATCTTTTGGCATAGAGTCCGTCATCAAACAAGGCCACGCCACGCTCGTGCCGCTTGCGGTGGCTGCCGGTGCGGATGGTATTGAGATCCGGCGCGAGCTATTTCATGATGCCGTTTGCCATAGCGTTGACGCGCTGCAAGCGCTGGCAAAAACACTCAATAGTCAACAGTTGCTCGCTGTGTATTCCGCGCCCACACCGTTATTTCTCGACGATGGCGCGCTCAATCTGGATGCACTTTCGGATCTGTTGCGCGAGGCCGAAGCATTAAACGCATCGTCCCTCAAACTCCAACTCGGGCATTTCGCGGGTGACGTTGACGTTAGTGCGTTGCGCGCCACATTGGCGGCCAGCAACGTTGCGTTATTAGTCGAAAACGGACAACTCCAAACCGGTGGACGAATCGCCGACTTCACCAATTTCTTCGCCATTTGTAGTATGGCAAAACTGCCTGTCGGAATGACTTTCGATATAGGCAACTGGATATGGGCGGGCGAAGATCCGCTCCGGGCGGCGCAGCAATTAACTCCCTACGTGCATTACATCCATTGCAAAGGCGTGGAGGGCGAAGGCATGCGGCGTTTTGCGGCCGCGCCCAATGAAGATACGCTGGCTTACTGGCGCAAGTGTCTGGCAGTATTGCCAAAGACCGTCCCGCGTGGAATCGAATACCCGCTGCCTGATCAGGGAATCGGGCCCGCCGCGAAGCAACATGTTGCACAGTTACGGTCGGTTTGACTATGGACGATAAAGGTTATTGAGGGTTATTGCCTTTGGACGTTATTTAATTTAGATGTGATTGCATTAAAAATGCCATATCAGGATTTACGGAGAATGTAATGAAAGAACTTGATGTTGTGACTTATGGCGAAGCCATGACCTTGTTTGTTGCCACCGAACCTGGCGATTTGGGTGACGTCACTTCCTTTGTCAAACGGGCCGCGGGTGCCGAGCTTAACGTCGCTATCGGGTTGGCGCGTTTAGGTTTTAAGGTTGGCTGGGCCAGTCGTGTCGGCGCGGATTCCTTCGGGCGTTTTATCCTCAAGACACTCAACGACGAGAACATCGATACGGGTGCAGTGACCATTGATGACCGTTATCGCACCGGCTTTCAATTAAAGTCGCGCAGCGACGATGGCAGCGATCCGCAAATCGAATACTTCCGTAAGGGTTCGGCGGCCAGTCATTTGTCATTGGCCGACTATAAGCCGGAATACTTTGGCGCAGCGCGTCATTTGCATTTATCCGGCGTAGCGCCGGCAATTTCTGAAACCTCATTCGAACTGGCGCTGCATATCGCGCAGGAAATGCGCGCCGCAGGAAAAAGTATCAGCTTCGATCCCAATTTGCGCCCAACCTTATGGGCCTCACGCGATGTGATGATCGCACGCCTGAATAAGCTGGCCGCCTATGCCGACTGGATCATGCCCGGCTTAGAGGAAGGACGGATTTTGACAGGATTGCAAACACCGCGTGAAATTGCAGACTTCTATCTGTCGGGCGGTGCTAAAGGTGTCGTCATCAAGTTAGGTGAAAAAGGTGCCTACGTACGCACCGCCGACCGTGCGTTAACCGTCGAAGCATTGCCGGTCGCAAAGGTAGTCGATACGGTCGGCGCGGGCGACGGTTTTGCGGTCGGCGTGATCAGCGCCCTGCTGGAAGGGCGCGATCTGGCGTTTGCGGTAGAGCGCGGTAACCGTATCGGTGGCATGGCTATTCAAGTCATCGGCGATAGCGAAGGATTGCCCACCCGCGCCAGATTGGATCAGGAAGAGTTGGCGATAATCTGATTTGTTTCGGATGAAGGCTGGATGATTTTTAAGAAGCCGATCTGAATAAAAAAACAAGATTCAACAAGTAATTCAAAAATTAAAATTCACTCTCAACATAGATTCAAAACTAAAGAGAAAATCATGGAGACAAAAACATTAGCAGTACGGCGTTGGTGGTACATCATGCCGATTATATTTATCACATACAGTCTGGCATATCTGGATCGCGCCAATTACGGTTTTGCCGCAGCAGCAGGGATTAACAGCGATCTCGGCGTCTCGCATGGCACGTCATCGTTGATCGGTGCTCTGTTCTTTTTGGGCTATTTCTTCTTTCAGATTCCAGGCGCGATGTATGCGCAGCGCGGTAGTGTCAAAAAGCTGATTTTCTGGAGCCTTATTTTGTGGGGCGCGTGCGCTGCGATGACCGGAATGGTCAGCAATATCCCCATGCTGATGGTGATCCGCTTTACGCTTGGCGTGGTCGAGGCAGCGGTGATGCCAGCGATGTTGATTTATATCTGTAACTGGTTCACCAAAACCGAACGCTCACGTGCCAACACGTTTTTGATCTTAGGCAATCCCGTCACGGTGTTGTGGATGTCGGTCTTATCAGGTTATCTGGTCAACAGTTTCGGCTGGCGTCACATGATGATCGCTGAAGGTATACCGGCAGTAATATGGGCGGTTATCTGGTGGTTTGTGGTGCAGGATAAACCGGCTGAATCGACCTGGTTATCACCGCAAGAAAAGGCTGATATTAAAGCCGCGCTGGAGTTGGAGCAAGCGGCGATGAAGCCGGTCCGCAATTATGGTGAGGCATTCAAGTCGCCAGCGGTCATGAAGCTTTGTGCGCAATATTTTTGCTGGAGTATTGGTGTGTATGGCTTCGTATTGTGGCTGCCATCTATCCTTAAAAATGCGTCGTCTATCAGTATGGTCGAAACCGGCTGGTTATCCGCAGTTCCTTATCTGGCGGCGATCATCGCCATGTTGCTGTCGTCATGGGCGTCGGATAAATTGCAGAATCGTAAGCTGTTTGTATGGCCAGCTTTGTTGTTGGCCGCATGTGCTTTTCTGGGTTCGTTCCTGATCGGGACCGGTCACTTTTGGTGGTCTTACACGTTACTGGTGATTGCCGGTGCCGCGATGTATGCGCCTTACGGTCCATTCTTTGCAATTGTTCCCGAGCTTCTCCCTAAGAACGTTGCCGGTGGCGCGATGGCGTTGATTAACAGCATGGGTGCGCTCGGTTCTTTTCTGGGATCGTATGTGGTCGGGTATCTCAATGGCGCAACCGGAAGTCCGTTGGCGTCCTATCTGTTCATGGCAGGTGGTTTGCTGATGTCGGTGTTGCTGATGCTATGGGTAAAACCGCCAGTGGAAGTGGTCGCGCCGCGTCATTTGCAACCGGCAACACGCTAACTATCCAAGGTGAAATACAAGCTATGCAACCAATAATCGTACTCTACAAAAAAGTGCCGGAAGATGTGCTGGCAATGTTGCAAGAGCGCTCTAAAGTACTGCAATTTGACAGCGTCAATGACGGTAATCGGGAGGCGTTCATCGCTGCATTAACCAACGCCGAAGGCATGATCGGTGCGAGTTTAAAAATCGATGCCGCGATCCTTGATGCTGCACCAAAACTGTTGGCGATTTCGACAATCTCGGTCGGGACCGATCAATTCGATGTAGATGATCTGACCCGCCGCAATATCGCGTTGCTGAATACACCAGACGTTCTTACACAAACCACTGCCGATACCGGCTTCGCTTTGATTCTGGCGACTGCACGGCGGGTAGTGGAAATGGCCGATTATGTGCGTGCTGGTGAATGGACGCGTAGTATCGGCGAGGCGTGTTTTGGTACCGACGTGCAAGGGAAAACGTTGGGTATTATCGGGATGGGTCGCATCGGCGGGGCTATCGCCCGACGTGCCGCATGTGGTTTTGGGATGCGGGTGTTGTACACCAACCGCACGCCCAACGTCGCTGCCGAAAAAGCCTACGGAGCGCAACTTACACCGCTCGATGATTTGCTGAAGACCTCCGATTTTGTGTGTGTTACCGTACCGCTAACGCCCCAAACTGAACGCATGATTGGCGCGCGCGAGTTGGCCTTGATGCCATCCCGGGCTATTCTGGTCAACATTTCACGCGGCAGTATTATCGATGAGTCGGCGTTAATAACCGCTCTGGAAAACGGTCAGCTTCGGGGCGCAGGGCTTGATGTATTTGAGCGCGAGCCGTTGCCGCAAGATTCGCCGTTATTGCGCATGAAAAATGTCGTCGCGCTTCCGCACATCGGTTCGGCTACGCATGAAACACGGCACGCAATGGCGGTCTGTGCAGCGCAAAATTTGATTGATGCTTTGGATGGCAAATATTCAGGGAACATTGTCAATCCAAAACGCTAACCCGACCAATATCTTGATTGACTGTATTGATGACACAACGCCCTCTTCAGTATTTCCACTATTTTTTAAAATGGAAATACTGAAGAGGGCGTCATTTTTTTACCTGTGCAGTGCGCTATCGAGGTGATCCGAAACATTCTGGCGATAGGTTACCGCCAACGCAAACGACATCCATCACGGATGTCGTTTGAAATACTTCTAACCCATTAACCGCAAGCTTTGCCATGATCGGCGTGATAGCCCTTGGTTTTTGCGTCAGCTTCTGACATGTAAGCACCCGCTTTGGTTTTGCCGTAATACTTGGTGTTTTGGCAGTGATACACCTTGGTGCTGGTATTTGCCCACACTAAACCGGGACCGCCACCGGGAGCGACCGCCGAGCTAGCAGTCGACGCTGCGCTTGGGGCAGCCATTGGTTTTGATGCTGGCGCTGGTGTTGCAGCCGGTGTCGCTGCTGGTGTTGTGGCTTTGGTCGCATACCAATCCTTCACGCCTTTATGGCCAGAACATGCACCACTTTTGGTTGCGCCGGAGTAATAAGTGCCATCTTTACATAGGCCGGTGCTTCCTGCGGGAGCGCCTGCCGGTGCCTGGGCATAGCTTCCGGCCGATGTCAGCAAAGCTAAGGCCAAACTTGCGGAGAGTAATAAAGTTTTCATTTTAAGTTCCTATACAGTAAGAAAAGTAAAAAAATCAGGTAAAAAGAGGAAAATGTTAGCCTTCTTGTATGCAACAACTAGCCCGATTTTGTCGATTTACTTTGATGGCGCGGGTTGTGTCGTTGCGGCTTGATTTTTTTGTTCAGCAGCTTTTTTGTTGGCCATATGGCGTCCAACCACACAACCACCAGCCGCACCGAGTACGGCATGGTGGCCCGCCACATGACCGGCAACGCCACCTACTGCAGCACCCTTCAAACAGCCTTTGGCCTCGACCAGTCCAGAGGTTCCGGCAAGGGTGAGTGCGCAGGTCAGCACAAAGATAATTTTTGATCGCATAATGATTCCTTTTCAAAAAATGTACGTCTGATAGCAATACAGAAACGCGCCTAAAGCCAAACTGGTTGACCCAGTAACAATTGTTTGCAAATAACCCCAGATGGTATTGTATATAGTTGATTTTAGGCAACGTAAGCGACGTTTGCCTCGCCTAATTATTGAGCGTTAAGTTGTGGCTTTCATCGGTGGCCGATGAGCAAGTTGCCCACATTCTTCCAGCAGCTCAACCCCTATCAAACCAGGTGGCTATCAATTCTCATTTTTCATTTTTCATTCAATAAAAAACGGCATGACCTGGGCCATGAGCGCTTCTGGTGCTTCTTCCGGAATATAGTGACCGCAGTCGAGGGCCTTGCCGGTGACGTTTTTGGTGAGTAGCTGCCATTCGTTGAGAGGATCGAAACACTTTTCGATGACGCCATGCGCGCCCCACAAAACTAACGTATCGCACTGAATTTTCTTGCCGTCGGCGAGATCCTTACGTTCGTGTTCAAGGTCAATGCTGGCGCTGGCGCGATAGTCTTCGCAAATGCCGTGAATGGTGGCTGGATCACTCAGACAACGCAGGTATTCAGCATACGCCTCCGGCGTAAATGGTCCGAGACCTGCGCTGCGTGCGCCGATGGTGTGCTCTAAATAGGCTTCGGGATGCGCGCCGAGTAGTATTTCGGGAAAGGGAGCGGGCCTGATTAAAAAGAACCAATGATAGTAAGTGCTGGCAAATTCCATCGTAGTTTTTTCATACATTGCCAGCGTCGGCGCAATGTCCAGCAAAACCAGTTTGAGAATCGCATCAGGATGGTCAAGTGCCATACGGTACGCAACGCGTCCGCCGCGGTCATGTCCCATGAGTAAAAATTGCTTGAAACCTAACGTTTTCATTAAGTCAATTTGATCCTGGCCGACGGTGCGCTTGGAATAATTGCTGTGATCAGCCAATCCGACTGGCTTGCCGCTATCGCCGTAGCCGCGCAAATCAGCAGCAATTACGGTGAAGTGTTGCGCAAGTTGTTGTGCCACTTTATGCCAGATCACATGCGTTTGTGGATGGCCGTGCAACAAAAGCAACGCTGGTCCATTGCCTCCGCGAACATAATTTATGTGCGTACCGTTGACCTCAGCGACGTGACGTTCAAATCCTGTAAACATGGTGTTTCTCCTCTTTATATTTGGATGAATTGTATAGCGCTTCTGTTGTTAATATTTCATTACAATCTGTCTTTAAAAGCCCGAAGTGGAGTGACGCCGAACTTGTTGTCGCATCTTCCCGCACCGCGGCACAACTAAAGGCACACTGACATTAGCTTAACCGGTGTCAGTTAAACCTTTCAGTAACACTGGCAAACGCTATTAGATCATCCAATAGAAACAAAGCAGCTTCAACTTGCATCTTGATAAGTCGCAACCTATACTCGGCGGGTAGCAATAGCTTTAGGTGTTTTGCGTGCAGTCGTGCGTAAAATTAAACGGGAAGTCGGTGCGTGCCCAGGCATTAATCCGACGCTGCCCCCGCAACGGTAAGCGAGTAAAAAGTTTGCAGTACGCCACTGTGCCAACGCATGGGAAGGCGCGAACTTCGAAGTCTGTCAGCAGATTTCACCTCGTGAGCCCGGATACCGGCCTAAAGTGTTATGCAGTTTGTGTCGCGGCGGGCGATTCAGATGGATTGCCTTGCCTTCCTGTGCACCCCGTCTTGTATTTCCTCGTCTTTTGCTGTCGCGCTTTCTGCATTCTTGCTGCACCTTTATGCCTTCCTGGTCACACTCCGTTCTGGTGCGGAGGCCGTGTGCCAGTCATATCGTTGTAAGTTATAAAAAAGGAAGATCGCTATGGCAATATCCTCAACTGGTCTTATTGATCACATTGTTACGGCAGCCCCTGCCGCCACCTGGAAAGATCGCGTTATTCCAGCATTGCTGAGTGCAATAGTCGGTCTATTGCTGGTTTACGCGATGGGGTTTTCTCACAACATGACATTGCATAATGCGGCGCATGACGGTCGTCATTCGGCTGGATTCCCATGTCATTGAGCGGGACTAACACTGGTGATTTTTTAGCAATAAAGCCGGGGGTTAAGCGCTTTATATCGTCAGTTCTGCTGGCTGGATTATTCGCCGGATTGGTACTCACCGCGGTGCAAAAAATACAAGTAACGCCGATTATTGCTCAGGCGGAAGTTTACGAGGAAGCGGCTGCACATGCGGCTGCAATCAAACCAGCGTCAGCGATAGCAAGCCTGCCTCCAGCGTCATCGGTGTCAACGTTGCCACCTTCCGCGACAGAGCATCATCACGAGGCGCAGGAATGGGAGCCGACCAACGGCATCGAGCGCACGCTTTATACCGTGATGGCAAACGTGACGATGGCGGTCGGTTTTGCACTCTTATTGGGTGCAGCGATTTTGCTACGTGGTGGCATTAGCGGTTGGCAAGAGGGATTGTTGTGGGGACTTGCCGGATATGTCGTCGTATTTGTTGCCCCTTCACTTGGCCTTGCCCCCGAAGTGCCGGGGACGCAAGCTGCGCCATTACTTGACCGGCAATTGTGGTGGACTGCTACAGCGACGCTGACAGCCATTTCTTTGGCTCTCCTCGTTTTTGGGCGTCATTGGTCGTTGAAATTGCTCGCTGTAATGTTGATTTTGACGCCGCATTTATTGGGTGCGCCAGAGCCGCAGATACACGGCGGTGCAGCGCCAGCTGAGTTAGCGAGGGCGTTTATTGTCGCAACAGCGATTGCAAACGGCCTATTTTGGCTTGCTTTGGGAGGCGCTTTCGGCTTTTTGAAGCGTCAATTTGGCGACCCCAAAGGCTAAATTTATCGCAAAAAAAGTAGCAGTCGAGCAAGTGTATTACGTAATATTACGTTTTATTTTTGACCGTGATGCAATTAAATGGAACTAGCTGATTGTGGATATGTTTGATGGATCAATTGCTGTTTTTATGTGCAATTTTTGATTCCTCTCATTCTTAACAATCATCATAGTCCTTCTATGAAATAACTGCACTAGCTGTTGTATGTTCCAAAGAAAAGCTTATGAGAACCCATTCCCGACACATTTTTATGTGTACCGGCCCACGTTGTACTGAAGATGGTGTGCGTGCTGAAGCCATGTTCGGCATTCTTGGCGCTGCCATTGATGCACGGCCGGAGTTGCGCGTTAAGCGCACGCGCACCCACTGTATGGTTGCCTGCAAAAATCAAGGCCCGTTGGCGTTGGTCTATCCGGAAGGAATATGGTATCGCTGCGAAGATGCGACCGCTATTGAGCGCATCGTCACCGAGCATCTTGAAAACGGTCATGAAGTGACTGATCTGGTGTTTCATCGACTTGGTAGCGGCGACGTCGTAACAGAGAAAGAAACCGATGTCTGACGCGCCACCTTATTCTCCTGGTTCTGCCATCGCGTTGCTAACGCACACCGCCAATGATTTAACGGTATTGCTCAGCGCTAAAAGCCAATTGCCGCAGGATTTTCCGCTCGTGACCGGGATCAACCTGCAAACGCTAGATAAAGAATCTCACATCGCTGATCTGTTGTCGGGTGATCTGGCTGGCACGCGGATTATTATTTTGCGTGTGTTGGGACGATTGGGAGGCGTGCCGGGTTTTAACGAACTACTACGCCATGCACGTGACAATGGTTGTTATCTGATTGCCATCAGTGGCACGGGTGAGCCCGATCCTGAACTCGCCGCCGTCTCGACCGTCTCTTCAGCCGTGGCAGAGCAAGCGTTGTCTTATTTTCATGCCGGTGGCAGTGTCAACCTCGCGCAGTTGTTGCGCTACCTTTCGGATCATCTGATGTTGACCGGGTTCGGCTATCTACCAGCGCAACCTTTGCCGGACCATGGCATCTATCACCCCGATCTGGCGGAGGGCGCGACGACAGCCGATTGGATGGCTGTGCACTCGGCGCAGGATAAATGTGACCGGCCGGGTGTTGGCATCGTGTTTTATCGCGCCCATTGGATGAGTGGCAACACGCGCTTTATCGACGCGATGATCGCGGCACTGGAACAACGCGGCATGAACGTTTTGCCGGTGTTTACATCCTCGTTGCGCAGCGGCGCCGATGGTGAATCCAACTTGCCGACCGCGTTGCGGTATTTCACGGCAGACGGAAAAAGTGGTAAACGGGAAAAAAAATCAGCGCTAATCGATGTCTTGATCAACACCACCGCGTTTGCCATGGGCGAGATTACCCCGGGCGGACCGACTCCCGCCGGATGGTCGGTATCGGTGCTGGAACAACTTAACGTTCCCGTGTTGCAAGCGATCACCAGCGGCATGACGCAAGATCAGTGGCAACAATCTGCGCGGGGTATGAACCCGCTGGATGCGGCGATGAACGTGGTTTTGCCAGAGTTTGATGGCCGTATCATTACCGTCCCCATTTCTTTCAAGACCAAAGCTGCCAGCGCCGCTGGTCAGATGATGGAATATGCACCGATGCCGGATCGCATCGCCAGAGTGGCGGGACTGGCACAGCGATTTGCGCGCCTGAAACATACGCCAAACGCGAATAAGCGCGTGGCATTTATTTTTACCAATGCCAATAGCAAAGCCGCCCAAATCGGCAACGCGGTCGGCCTTGATGCGCCCGCCTCGTTGATGGCAATTCTGCGGGCTATGCAAGCGCGAGGTTACCAAACGGGGGAGTTGCCGGAGAACGGCACCGCCTTGATTCATGACCTAATTGATCGCTGCGCGTACGACAATACCTATCTCACCGAACAGCAGTTACGCAACGCGGTTGGACGCGTTCCAGCCGCACAATATGCGCAGTGGCTGGCCGATTTGCCGCCAGAAATGCAAGCGCGCATGGTCGCCCAATGGGGCGCAGCACCCGGTGCGGCCTATGTGCACGACGATCACGTAGTGTTGGCAGGAATCGCGTTAGGCAATACCTTTGTCGCATTGCAGCCGCCGCGTGGCTACGGGATGGACCCGGACGCGATCTATCATCAGCCGGACTTACCGCCGACGCATCACTATTACGCGTTGTATCGCTGGCTGCGTGACACATGGCGCGCCGATGCGATCGTCCATGTCGGCAAGCACGGCACGCTGGAATGGTTGCCCGGCAAAGGTGTTGGCTTGTCGGAAAATTGCTTTCCCGATGCGCTGCTCGCGGATATGCCCTTGTTTTACCCGTTCATTATCAACGACCCGGGCGAGGGCGCACAGGCCAAACGGCGCGCGCACGCGGTCGTTGTCGATCACCTGACACCACCGATGACCACCGCCGACACATACGGCGCATTGGCCCAGTTGACGCAATTGGTGGATGAGTATTATCAGGTCGAAGTACTGGACCCCAGCAAGTTGCCGCTGTTGCAGCAACAAATTTGGGAACTGGTCAAACAGACCAATCTCGATTCTGATTTACAGGCAAGATTGCTGCACCACGATCATGACCACGACCACGACCACGACCATGACCACGGTCATGGAAACGGCGCACACGATCACCATGATCATGAAGCAGAGCATGATCATCCCCATGCTCACGACGACAAACTACCCGCCGCGCTCAGTACGTTGGACGGTGCGGGGGTTGCGCATCTAATCGAAGATCTGGACGGTTATCTGTGCGAACTTGGCGCGGCCCAAATTCGCGACGGATTGCATATTCTCGGCGAGCGTCCAGCCGATAATCAGTTAGTAGACATGCTGGTTTCGCTGGTACGACTGCCGAATCAGGATGTGCCGGGCTTGCAGGAAGAAATCGCCAAACTCTTTGGCTTGAGTATGGATATGTTGCTCGACAACAAAGGTCGTCGTCTAAACGCCGATCCCGCGCTGGCACGTTTGGCGCAGTGCGCGATTGTGACCCGCGCCGATGCCTTAGATGCGATTGATGTGTTATGTCGCCAACTGTTCGTCGCACTGCAAGAAAAAGCCTTCTCCACAGACGCCATCGAACCGGTTTTGACCGCGTTATTCGGCGGCGTCGCGGGCGCGGAAGCTGCCACTCAGCCGTTAATGCAACCGACCCTCGTTGTCACTGCGGCACGTCCTTTCAGCATGTTATCTCAGGCAAAAAAGTTTCAGATCAAAAGCAGCGTTGCGCGACCAGCTAACAAGATTGCGCCCGCATCGCTCATCTCATCCCAAACGACTGAGCGCTTTGTAGGATTGCGTCGGGTCATCACCTTCGCCTGTACCAATTTAGTCCCCAATCTGGCCCGTGCGACAGACGAAATCGATAATCTGCTCAATGGTCTCGATGGTGGCTATATTCCGGCCGGTCCGAGTGGATCGCCGACGCGAGGCATGGCGCACATACTGCCGACCGGGCGCAATTTCTATTCCGTCGATCCTCGCAGCGTACCTTCGCAATCGGCCTGGCGCGTGGGTCAGCAACTGGCGAATGAGGTCCTAAGCAGACATCTGCGCGAAACCGGCGCCTATCCCGAAAGTGTCGCCATCAGCATCTGGGGAACCAGCGCGATGCGTACCCATGGCGATGACGTAGCGCAGATTTTGGCGCTGCTTGGCGTGCGTCCGCTGTGGCGTCCGGAAAACCGTCAACTCACTGGCGTCGAGGTGATTCCGCTAGATCAACTCAAGCGCCCCCGTATCGATGTGACGACGCGTATCAGCGGTTTCTTTCGGGATGCGTTTCCGCAGTTGATTACACTCATTGATGACGCGGTGAACGCCGTGTTGATATTGGATGAGCCACTGACGCACAATTTTATCCGCAAACATTATCTGAACGAACTCGACGGCTGGCTCGGCAAGGGCATGCAAGAGACCGAAGCCAAACGGCGCGCTACGTATCGGATTTTCGGTGCCAAACCGGGCAGTTACGGTGCGGGAATTCTGCCGCTTATTCAGGAAAAAAACTGGCAGGCCGATACCGACTTTGCCGAAGCTTACGTCAATTGGGGTGGTTACGCGTATGGGCGTGAGGCGCAAGGGATCGATGAGCGCGACGCCTTCAGTGTGCGTTTATCCGGTGTACAGGTTGCATTGCATAATCAGGATAATCGTGAACACGATATTTTTGACAGTGATGATTACTTACAATTTCACGGCGGCATGATTGCGACCATTCGCGCCCTTACCGGCACGCAGCCCAAGCATTATTTTGGCGATAGTCACGATCCGGCCAGAGCGCAAGTGCGGGACCTGAAAGAAGAAACGCTGCGCGTATTCCGCTCACGGGTAGTGAACCCAAAATGGCTTGCCAGCATACAGCGGCATGGCTATAAAGGTGGTCTGGAACTGACCGCAACCGTTGATTATTTGTTTGGTTACGATGCCACCGCGCAGGTCATGGACGACTGGATGTACGAAGAGGTTGCCAGCACTTACGGCTTCGATCCAACCATGCAACAGTTTTTACAGGAGGCCAATCCATGGGCGCAAAATGCCATCGCCGAACGCCTGTTGGAAGCGGCCAGCCGAGGCATGTGGGCAGCGCCAAAACCGGAAACACTGGACGCATTACGGGAGCTGTATCTGCGCAGCGAAACGCTACTGGAAGCGCGGGGCGAAACCCCGCGTGCTGGCTGATGCCAAAATGAAGTCACATCGAGCTGGGATGTAAGCGTTCATGTGAGCGCGCATTTGAGTGCGTTAGTCCATGTAGAAAGGTCCAGCAACGTTGCTGGATTCGGATAAATAAGTATAGAGCTATGACAATATTGAATTTTCCTTTTTCCGCCATTGTCGACCAACCGCAGTTGAAGACCGCGTTGCTGCTGTGCGCGATCGACCCGACCCTTGGCGGTGTGTTGATTCGCGGCGACAAAGGCACCGCAAAAAGTACCGCCGCACGTGCCTTGCCAGCGATTCTGCCGCGCATTGAGCGGACCGTGGGATGTGCCTTTAACTGCCGCCCCGATGAGCCGTCAAGTTTATGCGATGCGTGTATCGATTCGGCTCGGACAGTTACGTCGGCGAGCGTACCGTTTGTGACCTTGCCGCTGGGTGCAACCGAAGATCGTGTCCTCGGCACGCTGGACTTGCAACGCGCATTGAAGGGCGACGCACGTACTTTTCAACCGGGTTTGCTGGCCGCCGCACATCGTGGAATTCTCTATATTGACGAGGTCAACTTGCTGGCCGATCATCTGGTCGATGTGTTGCTTGATGTGGCAGCGATGGGCGTCAATTCGGTACAACGGGAAGGTCTTTCGGTCAAGCATCCGGCGCGTCTGACGTTGATTGGCACGATGAATCTGGAGGAGGGAGACTTGCGACCGCAATTGCTGGATCGTTTTGGTCTCATGGTTGAGGTGTTCGCGCCGCGCGACAAAACACTTCGGTCAGAAGTAGTACGGCGTCGTATCCGGTATGAAGCCGATCCGACCGCCTTTTCTACACTCTGGTCGGTACAGCAAACAGCTTTGCTAGCCCAACTCACCGCTGCCCAAAAATTGCTGCCAACGGTCGAAATGAGCGATGCATTACTGGATCTGATCAGCCATCTTTGCTGCGAGTTTGAGGTTGCCAGTTTGCGTGCAGACATTGTTATGCACAAGGCGGCACGTGCATTGGCTGCGCTGGAAGGGCGCACAAGTGTCACGCCCGAGGATATCCGTCAGGCCGCGCAACTGGTATTGCCGCATCGTCGTCGTCGCAAGCCTTTTGAGCAGCCGGGTTTGGATCAAAATAAGCTTGATGAGTTGATGCAACAGACCACGGCACCTGATTTGCCATCGCCATCATCCAACGATGCATCAGAACATAATCCGGATCAGCAGGATGACACGGGAGACGACACGGGAAAATCGAACGACGCCGAACAGCATCAGGTATTTTCCATCGCCGCAGCCGCCAACGCCCGCCAACTCTCGATCTCCGGTATCAATGCCCACGGTGCAGCAGTCGTTGCCGGTCGCCGTAGCGACATTCAAGATGCTTCGCAAGGACGTATGGTGCGCAGTATTCCTGATCCGCATCCGCGTAGTCTGGCGATTGCCGCAACGTTGCGCTCTGCCGCGCTAAGAGATCCGCAAGACTTTCAAGTGACGAATCAAGATTTGCATGCGCAGGTCCGGGTAGGGAAAACGGCGAATCTTATTTTATTTGTTGTCGATGCTTCCGGCTCCATGGCAGCGCAACGTCGCATGGAAGCTGTGAAGGGCGCGGTGTTAAGTTTATTGACAGACGCTTATCAGCGCCGTGATGAAGTCGCCGTTATCACTTTTGGCGGCCAGTCCGCGCAATTGTTACTGGCACCGACGCGTGGGATTGATCTTGCTGAAAAGAGTTTGCGTGAACTTCCCACCGGTGGCCGCACGCCTTTACCGCATGCTTTGCAGTTGGCTTGCGAACTATTGCAACGACGCGCACAACAAAGCACAGCGGCAACCCCATTGCTGGTAATTCTCAGTGATGGCAAAGCCAACGTTGCGCTAACCACCGGCGGCGATCCATGGCGCGAGACCCTCGAATTGGCCGCACAACTGTTTGATAATGGCATTGCAGCGCTGGTGCTGGATACGGAAGATGGCTATTTGCGTCTGGGCCGAGCGGCGCAATTGGCCGAAGCGTTAGGTGCTGAATGCCTGACGTTGGAGCAACTCACTGCCGATAATCTGGCGTTGACGATTAGGGCGCGCATGCAATAAAAAGAGCGTGAAAAATCGTCACCGTCATCGTCATCCTCTTGATGACTGTTTATTTTATTTATGCTGTTTTGTATTGAAAGTTTTTTATGATCATCTGTATCGGCGCCGGTCCCGGCGACATTGGCTATCTCACACAGCGTGGCGCAGAATTGATTCGTGCTGCGGATGTCGTGGCGGGGTTTGATGCGGTCGTTAATGTTATCCAGAGCATCATTCCAGCGACTGCCGAAGTGGTCCTCATGAATTATCGTGATCAGGTCGCGCAACTGGATCTGGTGGCCAAAGCGCATCACGAAGGCAAACGCTGCGTCGTGGTGTTTATGGGCGATATTCACTTTAGCGGTTTTCAGTATCTGGAACGGGTTGAGCGTGCTTGCGGTCATTCTGTGGAGACTTTGCCAGGTATTTCATCGGCACAAATACTGGCTTCGCGTGCGAAGGTTTGTTTTGACGAAACCACGTTCATTACCTTCCATCGACGTGGCGATTTGACGCCGTTCAAGCGTCATCTGGTGCACGTGCTTCAGGATGCGCGCAATGCGATTGTTATTCCGTGTCCATGGGATGCCGCCCGTTCGTTTATGCCGCCGCATATTGCGACTTATTTGCTGGAGCAAGGTATTGATCCACAACATCCAACCGAAGTCTGGGAAAATCTGACACGCGCCGAGGCCGAGTGGCATGGCACGTTGGCAGAATGCGCACACAAGACGTTCAGCGACATGAGTATTATGTTGATACGGACGTTGGCACCGATGGATAGCCAGATCGAAGCGGCACCGGAGGCCAAATGAACCTTGCGCCTCCAGCATCCTCAGTCAGCGGCTTTGGCATCGTCATCGCCGGTCACGGTAGTCGCGATCCCGACGCCGTGCGCGAATTCGAGGCCTTGGTCACGTTGGTTCGCGCACGTGCGCCGCAGCATGCGGTGTCACATGGTTATCTGGAGTTTTCCAGCCCGACTATCGGTGATGCACTTGTTGCGGCAGTCAGTGCCAATGTGGCCGCAGGATCGACGCAGATAGCGGTCGTACCAGCCGTGTTACTGGCTGCGCGCCATGCCAAGAACGACATGCCCGCCGAAGTGCTGGCGATGGCGCGCGATTATCCGGCCATTGATTTTCACTTCGGTGCGCCGTTGAATTTACATCCGCAATTGTTGCAGCTGGCGCAAGAGCGCATCATCGCTGCCGAGGCCACATCCACCCAGACCATCCGTCGATCTGATACGTGTCTGGTGTTGGTGGGGCGCGGCACGACTGATCCTGATGCTAATAGTGAAGTTTCCAAACTGGCGCGGATGCTGGAAGAAGGCATGGGTTTCGGTAGCGCTATGGTGTGCTACTCAGGGACCGCCAAGCCACTTGTTGCGGATGGCCTCCGCGCTGCCGCACAGTTGGGATTCGCACGGCTTGTAGTGCTGCCTTTCTTCTTGTTTGATGGTGTATTGGTGAAGCGTATTTACGCCGCCGTGGACGATCTGCAACACCGCGAGTCGAATGTGGATATCGTGAAAGCCGGGTATTTCGGTGCACATCAACACGTCGCCGATGTCATTATCGAACGGGCGCGTGAGGCGGTCGCAGGCCGCGCCGATATGAACTGTAGCTTGTGCAAATATCGGGTGCAAATTGTTGGCTTTGAAGAGCAAGTCGGCGAACCACAGCGCGCCCACCATTTGCTGGTGCGCGGGTTGCTCGAAAAAGAGCTGCAAACTATGGCGGAGCCGACGACAGCGGTAGCAATGCCGTATGTGCCGCATCCAATTGAAGCCGAAAGTTTTCGCATCATCGCGGCAGGGCGTGACTGGTCGGCGTTTCCTGCTGCGCATCTCACGGTGCTACAACGTCTGGTGCATACCAGCGGCGATTTTAATGCGGTCGATAATATTTTTGTGTCGGCGGGTGCGGTTGAAACCGGGATTCGTGCTTTATTGCGCTGCAAGCAAATTGTCACGGATGTGACCATGGTGCAGACCGGATTGAAACGCGCTTTGCTGGAACAGCTCGGTATCGAAACCTGGTGCGGCGTCCATGATCGGGAGACCCATTTACTATCCGCTGCGCAAGGCATCACGCGCTCGGCGGCAGGTATGCGGCGTGCGTTTGAAAAGTTTGGTAATGACATCGTGTTAGCGATTGGTGATGCGCCTACCGCGATCATGGAAGTGACGCGGTTAATTCGTGATCACGGTTGGCGACCACAATTGGTGATTGGTTTACCGGTCGGCTTTGTGGGAACCCGCGAGAGTAAAGAGGATTTGCGCCGCTGTTTGCAAGTGCCACGCATTACGAATAGCGGCACGCGCGGGGGATCGCCGTGGGCCGCAAGCGTGGTCAATGGTCTGATGATCGACGCGCAGAATCAGCTTGCCGGGTATGTACCCGTCTGACGCATCTGCACCGGATGCCGAACGCGCCGAGTTCGATCTCGGCGTGTTGGCACCAAATGGTCTGAAGCGTGGACGCACAACCGGTAGTTGTGCAACGGCGGCAGTCACGGCGGCTTTGCGGTTGATGTTACACGGCGAAAAAGTACAGGAAGTTGACGTTTTTTTGCCAGACGGTAAGCATTTTTTGATCGTGCCGATTATGAAAGTTTGCTGGGTTGATGATGACGCGCAAGAAACCGTTCGGGCTGAAGTATTAAAAGATGGTGGCGACGATCCTGATAGCACGCATGGGGCGACAATCTTCGCCGAAGTGCGACGTAATGCGATTGGTGAAGTGCGGTTTTTTGCGGGTGAAGGTGTTGGTACTGCAACACAACCGGGTTTGCGCGTCGCAGTCGGTGAACCGGCGATCAATCCTGTGCCGCGCGCGATGATGCGGCAAGCAGTGGCGATGCAATTGCAAGGTTTGGCGAACATCGTCGTAGCGGATGCAGGCTTCGATCTTACCATCGGCTGCATGAACGGCGCAGAGATTGCGCGCAAGACTTTCAATCCCCGATTGGGGATTATCGGTGGCATCTCAATTTTGGGAACCTCGGGCATTGTAGAGCCGATGTCGATGGCGTCCTGGATCGCCTCCATCGAAGTATATGTACGCGTGGCGCTGGCTGGCGACGCAGACAGCGTGGCGTTTTTGCCCGGCAAGATCGGGCGTGAGTTTGCTAAAGACGTATTGGGTTTGCCGGAAAAACGTGCGGTACAGATCGCCAATTTTCTAGGCGACTCACTGGATTTTACGCAAACTGCGCTGGAAGAAGAAGGTCGCCGATTGTCGGTGTTATGGCTAGCTGGACATCCGGGCAAGCTGGCAAAGGTGTTGGATGGTGTCTGGGATACCCATTCCAGTAAAAGCAATATGGCCATGGGCGTAGTGGCACGCGTGGCGGCAGAGCGCGGTTATCCGGCTGCTTTGGTGGAGGAGCTGGCGAACGCCAACACAGTGGAAGCGGCAATGGAACGGTTAAAGGGCGCAGCGACTGCGCATGATGCGCAAGCGTTGTGGATGGATATGGAACGACGGATTGCTGTCTGCGCACAAAGTCGCGTGCCAGCGGTAGATCGGGTCGAAGTGCGCTTGTTTGATTTACACGGCAATGCTTTAGGGCAGCGCGATGCGTGAATGTGGATTGCAGGAGTCAAGTTTGACCGAATTAAAGGTGACTAAAATTAGTAAAGAAAATAACCTCGGCACTTTCTGGGGCGTTGGTGTCGGGCCGGGACCATCAGGATATCTGCCATTGGCAGCGCTGGAAGTTCTACAAAAAGCGGATTTGATTTACGCGCCACGTGCACGAAGTGCGGATACTTCGGTGGCGTTGCAATGTCTGGCTGGGATCGAACTAGGGCTTGAACCTGGATCGCCGCGTTTGCGCGAGATTGAATTTAATATGGACCCGGATCGTAATGTGCTGAGCGAGCATTATGCGCAACTGGCAGACGCTATTGCCATGGAGCTTCGGGCCGGTCGCAATGTGGCGTATTTGACCATTGGCGACACCATGACTTATTCGACTTATGGTTATGTATTGGCTGCATTGCTGACACGATTGCCGCATTTGCCGCATCGCACCTTTCCGGGGATTACCAGTTATGCCGCTGCCGCTGCCGCACTGGGCTGGCCGCTTGGAGAAGGTAAGGAGCGCACGTTGATCTTGCCATGCCCGGAAGATGCCGCGGCTTTGCGTCAGGAGATCGACACGCATGATGTCGTGGTGTTGATGAAAGTCGGCGCACGTCTACCGTGGGTGTTGGCCTTATTGCGTGACATGGGTATCGCTGAACATTGCGCCTTTGCGCGGCGGATTGGCCTTTCGGGCGAATTGATCGCAGCAGACGTGACCACGCTATCGGCGACCGAAGCGATGGGATATCTGGCGACGCTGCTGATTCGCAAAACACCGAGAGAAACTAGATAGTATGGAGAAGAGATAGTATGAAAGTTTACTTCATTGGTGCTGGTCCGGGCGCACCTGATTTGATTACCTTACGCGGTGCCAATTTGTTGGGTAAAGTTGGCATGGTGATGTACGCGGGATCGCTGGTTCCGACCGCGATGTTGCAGCATTGTCGCGCCGATGCGGAACTGTTAGACACGGCGACGCTTGATTTGGAACAGCAGCAAGCCTGTTATCAGCGTGCGCTTGAAAACAATTGCGACGTTGCGCGATTACATTCCGGTGATCCAGCGATTTATGGTGCCACTGCGGAACAGATGCGGCGGCTGGAGGCATTAGGAATCGATTACGAGATCGTGCCCGGTGTGTCCTCGTTCACTGCTGCGGCGGCGATGGTGCAATCAGAGCTCACCAAACCGGAAGTGTCGCAAACAGTGATTTTGACGCGGGTATCGGGACGTGCCTCGGCGGTGCCGGAGGCCGAAGCTATTGCCAAGCTGGCAGAGCATCGCGCCACTATGTGTATTTTCTTGTCGGGTCCGCATCTGAAGAAAATTGTGACCGATTTGCGTTTGCACTATCCCGCTGATACGCCAGTGAAACTGGTCTATCGGGCGACCTGGCCGGAACAGAAAATTTACGAAGGGACGCTCGCGACCGTGCTGGCAGAAACCAAACGCGGCAGCTGGAACCTGACCACGATGATGTTGGTGGGCGCAGCGTTGGGTCACGGCGAGCAGGTTGAATCAAGCTTGTATTCAAAGGAGTTTACGCATCTGTTCCGCGTGGTAAAGAAGGGAAAAAGAAAGCCAACAAGAAAGTAGATCAGCAAGTGGACGAGGACGTCGGACAGCAGGTGTCCGTTGAGTAAATCTGCCGACAGTTCTCTGGGCATCTGGTTAGTTCGTGCAGAGGCGGAACCGTTGGCTGCGGTGTTGCAATCGCATTTGGGTGGTGTGTGCTATCGACCTTGGCTGACATCCGTGGATACACTCGCCGAAATACCTGCCACCACTCAAAATAGTAATCAGAAGAAACTATTTGAGACGCACTATCGTCAACATTATCAATGGATTTTCATGGGCGCAACGGGTATCGCCGTGCGTTTTTTAGACGGATTGCCACAAGATAAACTGAGTGATCCAGCAATGGTGGTTGTGGATGAGGCCGGCCGATTTGCGATATCGCTGTTGGCTGGGCATGAAGGCGGTGCCAATCAACTTGCCTATCGCGTCGCTGCGGCGATTGGCGCGACGCCTGTGATCACCACCGCGACCGAGGCGATCAAGCCGCTCGTTGTTGGCGTTGGTTGTCGCAAAGATGTCTCGGCTGAGCAGATAGCCGCGGCTGTGTTGCTGGCATTGGGTCCGCGCAGTTTGGCGGAAGTAAGAGAAATTGCGACGGTTGATCTGAAAGCGAACGAACCTGGTTTGCTCGCATTTTGTCATCAGCATGCTTTGCCATTACGCATTTTTTCGCATGCAACGGTGGCGTCCCGCGCATGGGTTTCTCAAACATCGGCATGGGTACAACAGAATGTTGGGTTAGATGGCGTGTGCGAACCATGTGCCTTGATTGCTGCGCCGCGTGGTGCATTGATCGTACCGAAGACGGCGCTCAATGGCGTGGCGGTAGCGGTAGTGGAAGATCAGTTAATAAAAACCTACACATCGTAATGTAGCAAAGATGCAATAAAAAGAAGTTGAATCCGAAGGAGTAAAGAGAAATGACGGGTGTCTTGAATTTGGTATCGGTTGGACCTGGCTTTGCCGATCTGATCATTCCGCGTGCCGAAACGGCTTTGCGTGAAAGTAGCGTGATCGTTGCCTATGAGTTGTATCTGCGCTGGATTGCGCCGTGGATTGTCGGCAAAGAAATCCATACGCCGCCGCTGACGCAGGAGCGTGAACGCGCATTGCTAGCCATCGAAAAGGCGCGTGCTGGCGCGACCGTGGCGCTGATTTCCAGCGGCGATATCGGCATTTACGCGATGGCCGCACTGGCCTATGACGAAATCCGCGAAGACGATACTTTTACCGTCAACGTGATTCCCGGCGTCACCTCAGCCAACGCGTGTGCATCGTTGTTGGGTTCTCCGCTATCGCATGATTTTGCGACGCTGAGTTTGTCGGATTTGTTATGTCCTTGGGATTGGATCGAGCAACGCGCAAGCCACATCGCGCAGGCCGATCTGGCCTGTGTATTGTATAACGTGCAGAGCGCAGGACGGCAGGAAGGCGTTTATCGGATTCTCAATTTGATGCTGGAATTCAAAGCGCCGACAACGCTATGCGGCGTGGTCAAGAATGCTTATCGGCCCGGGCAAGAAGTCGCCATTTATTCGCTGCAAGAGTTGCTGACGCTTAAGTTTGACATGCTGACCACGATTGTGATCGGCAATCGATTTACGCAGCGCAAGCGCGGACAGATTTTTACGCCGCGTGGCTACAATGACTGGCGTGCGCCGGAAACAGAAGATGCGCGCAAGAGCGATAATAATACGGGCGTGGATAGCGGCGTCACTTTCCCCAAGGAGGCGACGTGGGTGTTTTCCGGCACTAGTGACGGTAACGCGTTGGCTAGTTTGCTGGCGGCTGACGGTAAGCCGGTAGTGGTTTCTGCCGCGACGGAATATGGCGGCGAGGTAGCGTTGCAAGATTGCCCGGGACTAATCGTCTGGGCGGGACGACAAGGGGTTGAGGCGCGTCGGCAAGCGCTGGTTAACAGTCGCGCCCGGGTCTTGGTAGACGCGACGCATCCCTATGCCAATCTGATTTCCGAACAGTTGATGCGCCTGTCGCAAGAATTGGGTATTCCTTACCTGCGCTATGAACGGCCGGGCGGGTTGACGGATGCGTTAGCAACGGCTGTCGCCAGACCGGAAAAAGCCATAGTGTGCGCAACGATGGAAGAAGCTGCGGAACGTGCTATGGCAATTGGCAAGCGGATTTTTTTGGCGACCGGTTCGAAGGATTTGGGTAGTTTTTTGCAAGCGCCTGACGCACAGAACACACAATGGTTCGCTCGCGTTACGCCTGAACCTGAAAATATTCAACGCGCCATTGATCTTGGTATGCCACGCAGTCATATCTGCGCGATGCAAGGCCCATTTTCGCAAGACTTCAATCAGGCATTGTGGCGTGACTGGCGCATTGATTGTGTGGTCACCAAAGACTCGGGCGAAGCGGGTGGGTATCAAGCTAAGGTGGATGCCGCCGCCGCGCTGGGGATTCCGTTGCTGGTAGTTCAGCGGCCAATTATGTCTTATCCTTTTACGGCGACAACTTTTGATGCAGTGCAAGTGCAGCTTCAGCAGTGGGATGCGGTATTTTCAACGCCATGATGAATGCAGATAACCATAGTCATTGCATGAGGACGCCATAATGCAGCCACCGATTCCTGTCACCATCGTTACGGGCTTTCTCGGCTCGGGAAAAACCACGTTGTTGAGTGGACTGGTGAAGCGACGTAATCGACGCCGCTTGGCGTTGCTGATCAATGAATTCGGTGAGATGGCGGTAGACGGTGTCTTGATGCGCGAAGTTGTTGATGGTAGCGATGGCGGTGATGATCACATCCGTATCCATGACTTTGCGCATGGTCTGATCGCGTATGGCAATGATGCGCAATTTATCCCTGCCATGCTGCAGATTGCCGAGCGCCGTGCCAACGTCGATCATGTGCTGATTGAGACGTCGGGTCTGGCATTGCCGACGGCTGTGATGGAATTGTTGCAAGGGCCGGAACTGGTCGCGACCTTTGTGCTGGATGCGACATTAGCGGTCGTCGACACCCCGTTATTATTGGACGATGCGTTTGAGTATGGCGCGGATGAGGCGGCAACGAGATTAAAAAGCGCATCAGCCAATGACTCGATTGCGACGCTCTTTGACCAGCAACTGGCCTATGCCGATGTGGTGGTGTTGAACAAAATAGATGGACTCGATGAGGGCGCTTTGCTGCTTGCAGAAAGCCGTGTGCGTGCACGTGCACCGAATGTACGTTTTCTGGAGTTAGCTTTTAACGCGCAACTCGATATTCGCCTTGCGTTAGGGTTGCGTTTGCATCAGGCCAAAGAACTGGCGCACAGCCATACTTATTCCCCGATCAGTCGTATGCCGGAGTCGGATGCGACGGTGTTGCCACACCAAAATCGGCTGAACGGCCATGTGCATTCTGGCATGGCGGCACACAGCCACGGCCTTGCCACGCATAAACACTTTCATGAGCAGGATCCGGGCTGGATGTCGTTTACCCTTCGCAGCACGGGCGAGCAATCGGCCGATCAGCTAAAAACGGCTGTAATCGCGGTATCACGCGCAACGCCCATCCTGCGAAGCAAGGGCTTTATTCGTAACAAGAGTTCTACGTCTACCTTGCTATTGCAGGGTGTGCGTACACGCGTCACCGTGACTGAAATGGCGCGTGCTGAAATAAATACAGCATCGACTCAGCAGTCTGAGCTGGTCTTTATTGGTTATCACTTGCGTCGCGCGCAGGTGGCGGCGTTATTGTCCGACTTGACCGGTACTGTCTGGAAATAATGGCGTTAGCAGACGCAAAATAGAAGTTACAGAATACGGAGAAAATACAATGAAAACCGACGAAGCATCCCATAAGCGTATGACCCAGCGGCATAAGGAAGGCTTTGAAAAAAAGAAGGCCGCCGCACAAAAAGAAAAAGGCCTGTTGATCGTCAACACTGGCACGGGCAAGGGAAAGTCCACTGCTGCTTTTGGCATGGGGATGCGTATCCTCGGTCATGGCATGAAGTTGGGCGTGGTGCAGTTTATTAAAGGCGCGCTGGAAAGTGCCGAGCGCACTATTCTGGGCGGACACGAAAATTGTGATTTCCATGTCGTCGGCCATGGCTACACGTGGGATACGCAAGATCGTGACGCCGACATGAAAACCGCAGCGGTTGGCTGGGCCGAAGCGGTGCGGATGATACAAGATCCATCGTACGATATGGTGATTCTGGATGAGCTGAATATTGTGTTGCGATATCAGTATCTGGAATTAACCGAAGTACTCGCCGTATTCGCCGCCCGACGCGAGATGTTACATATCGTCGTCACCGGTCGGCATGCCTCGGATGCGCTGATTGAGGCCGCCGATCTGGTGACGGAATTCCGTCCGGTAAAGCATCCCTATCAAACGCAGGGAATCAAGGCGCAAAAAGGCGTTGAGTTTTAACTATGTCTGATTCTGTGATTCGCTTCCCCGATGCGCCGCAACATCAAGTGCCGCACCATCGGGTGCCGGCCCTCTTTATCAGCGCGCCCGCTTCGCATCACGGCAAAACAACCGTGACCGCTGCGTTGGCGAGGTATCACACATTGCGTGGATTGCGGGTACGTGTGTTTAAGACTGGTCCGGATTTTCTCGATCCCATGTTGCTGGCGCTGGCGGCTGGCGGTGGTCATCCGGCGTATCAGCTTGATCTGTGGATGGCTGGGGAAGAAGCTTGCAGAAAGATGGTCTGGGATGCAGCGCAGGATGCTGACCTGATCTTGATTGAGGGTGTGATGGGGCTGTTCGATGGTCAGCCTAGTAGCGCAGATTTAGCCGTTCTGCTGGGCGTTCCCATACTGGCGGTGATTGATGCTACCGGCATGGCGCAGACCTTCGGTGCGGTGGCGTATGGTTTGGCACATTTTCGCAAGGATGTGCCGTTTGCTGGCGTGCTGGCTAATGCTGTTGCCAGTGCGCGGCACGCAGAGATGTTGCAAGAAGGGTTGCGTCCGGATTTGAACATCCCGTATTTTGGCGCTTTGTTACGCGGAAAAGATTTCGCGTTGCCAGAGCGCCATCTGGGCTTGGTGCAAGCGGCAGAAGTGGTTGATCTGTATGCGCGGCTTGATCGGGCGGCGGAGGGGATCGGCAATACCAAATTGGCAGACTTGCCGCCGGCAGTTACATTTGAGCGATCCCAGGTCGATGATCTTTTACCGACTTTGACCACACCATTGTGTGGCGTACGAATAGGTATCGCGCAGGATGCTGCATTTTCTTTTCTCTATCCTGCCAATCTGGATTGCTTGCGCGAGATGGGCGCAACGTTACATTTTTTCTCACCACTATCCGATCACAGTCTGCCCGATGTTGATAGTCTGTATTTTCCCGGTGGTTACCCAGAGCTTCATCTGCAATCGCTGCAAGACAACCCATCCATGAAGGCGGCCTTGAGAGAACATCACGCCAACGACAAACCGATTTTCGCCGAATGCGGTGGCATGTTATATCTTCTCGAATCGTTGACCGATAAAGCAGGTAAGCGGGCCAACATGGTCGGTTTGCTGCGCGGTCACGCTATTATGCAAGGGCGCTTGCAAGGGCTTGGTTATCAGTCTGCGGCAATGCCGGGCGGTGTTTTGCGTGCACACACTTTTCATCATTCGGTGATCGAGACGGAGATGATCCCGATTGCGCGTGGTGAACGACTGCATAATACCTCTGCGGGAGAAAAGATATTTCAGCAAGGTCATCTCGTTGCCAGTTATTTACATTGTTATTTTCCGTCCAACCCTGTTGCGGCCGCGCAGCTATTTTTGCCATAAACAACGATGAACCGATTTGATGATGCCGAGATAGCGGCGGTCTACAAGGCAATTGCAGAGCGCCGCGATATGCGCCACTTTCTGCCCGATCCGATTGATGCGGCCTTATTGGAGCGTGTGTTACAGGCTGCGCATATGGCGCCCAGTGTCGGTTTTATGCAACCGTGGCGCTTTATCCGCATCACTGACGCGGCTTTGCGGCTAAAGATGCACGCCTTGGTGGATCAGGAACGCATCCATACCGCTCACGCTTTGGGTGAACGGGAAGATGCTTTTATGCGCCTCAAAGTTGAGGGAATACGCGACTGCGGCGAATTGCTGGTGGTGGCGTTAATGGATCGTCGGGACGCGCATATCTTTGGCCGCCGCACATTGCCTGAAATGGATCTGTGTTCGGTCTCGTGTGCGATCCAAAATATGTGGCTGGCGGCAAGGGCGGAAGGAATTGGGATGGGTTGGGTATCGTTATTTGATCCTGAGGCATTGCGCCAACTATTGCATATTCCTGCTGACGCCAAACCGCTGGCGATATTGTGTCTTGGTCATGTCGAGGCTTTTTATCCACGTCCGATGCTTGAACTGGAAGGTTGGGCCAAGCGTCAGCGGCTACATGACCTAGTGTCGGAAAATGCGTGGGTTGAGGCGCATCCCGTGGTGACAGATCAACCATTGGAGGGAAAACACGATGCATGACAAATCGGGCCGTTCCAAGGTCGTCCGAACGTTGGTGTTAGGTGGTGCACGCTCCGGCAAAAGTACCTACGCCGAGCGGCTGGCCCAAGCAACGCAGCGTGAGGTGATTTATATTGCGACCGCTGCCGTCGAGGATAGTCATACCGATAGTGAAATGCAGGCGCGGATCGCACTGCATAAAGCCCAGCGTCCGGCGCAGTGGCACACGGTGGAACAGCCGCTGATGCTAGGCGCGGCGATTACCGAATGGAGTACGCCCGAGCGCGTTGTATTAATCGATTGTCTGACAGTGTGGTGTGCCAATTTATTGTTTTCCGAGGAAAAAAACTATCCTGATATTGGCAAAGTCATTCCACCCGAATTGTTCCATCAAGAGCGCGCCGCATTTTTACAGGCACTTGCCGATGCTAAAGGTGACGTGATTTTGGTTTCTAACGAAGTCGGAATGGGCATCGTGCCGCAGGGTGCGATATCACGCTGGTTTGTCGACGAGGCCGGTCGCCTCAATCAAGCCGTTGCTGCTGATTGTGAACGGGCGGTATTCATCGCCGCCGGTTTGCCGCTCATGTTAAAAGACACGGCATGTTGAGCGGTCTATCATTGACTACGCTGGCAGTGTTGGCGATCGCTGGCGTTGCGCTGGACATGTTATTGGGCGAGACGCGGCGCTGGCATCCGCTGGTCGGCTTTGGACGGATTGCCACGCTGTTGGAACGCAAGCTGAATGCTTGTTCGCCTCACCATCCAGGTCAACATCCCGCCGCTGTCTGGTGTATTTTGCGTGGTGTGTTCGGCTGGACATTGGCGGTGTTGCCAATCATTCTGCTAACGATATGGGCATTGTCTATCCTGCCCGCTATGGTAGCGCTCATCGTTCACGCTGTCCTTCTTTATCTCTGTATTGGCTTGCGCAGTCTCCGGGATCATACGGTGCCGATTGCGCAAGCACTGAGCGCCGATGATCTGGTAACTGCGCGTCATCTGACGTCGCGGATTGTCAGTCGCGATACCGGTCAGGCGCAGCCTGTCGATCTATCCAAAGCGGCGGTAGAGTCGTTGCTGGAGAACGGTAATGATGCGGTTTTTGGTACGCTTTTCTGGTTTGTGGTTGCTGGCGGCCCCGGTGCCGTGTTGTTCCGGTTGGTGAACACACTGGACGCAATGTGGGGCTATCGTAACGCGCGATATAACTGGTTCGGCCGCTTTGCCGCACGGGTTGATGATCTCTTTAACTGGGTCCCGGCCAGACTTACCGCTTTGTCGTATGCGGCGCTGGGCAAAACGCGTCTGGCATTCACATGCTGGCGGACGCAAGCGCCCGACTGGCCGAGTCCTAACGCTGGCCCTGTCATGTCGGCTGGTGCGGGTGCGCTGAGGCTGGCGCTTGGCGGCGCTGCGTCTTACGATGGGGTGATGGAAAGCCGACCGCCACTGGGCGCTGGCGTGGAACCCTGCGCGGAAGATATTCGCAGAGCATGGAAATTAGTATTGCGAACGACGATTTTGTGGCTGGTTCTGCTATCCATTGTGGCTGTTATTTTAATGTTGAGAACTGATCATGCGGTGTAAATATGCTTGAGCACGGGGGAGATATTCACGCGGCGATTGCCCACTTCGGACGCCCTCGGAGTGAGTGGCTGGACCTTTCCACAGGTATCAATCCGCATCACTATCCTGTACCGATGTTGGCATTGGATGCCTGGCATCGCTTGCCTGAAGCGGATTCCGGTCTGGCAATGGCGGCGGCGCACTATTATGGCGCCCCGGCGATGCTGCCGGTAGCCGGTACGCAAGCGGCGATCCAGGCGTTGCCATGTTTGCGCTCAACATCGCGGGTGGTGGTCGCAGCGCCGGCTTATGCGGAACACGCCCATTGCTGGGCGCGGGCAGGCCATACAGTGCGCGAGGTTGTTTACGCAGAATTGGAAACGGTGGTCGCCGATTGCGATGTCATGGTCGTGTGTAATCCAAATAATCCGACTGGCGCAACGGTTGCCCCGCAGATATTGCTGGAGTGGGCCGCGCAGCTTGCGGCACGCGGTGGCTGGCTGATCGTGGATGAGGCGTTTGCTGATACGACGTCAGCACTCAGTGTGGCGGCATGGTCTGATCAACCGGGGTTGATCGTACTGCGTTCAGTGGGGAAATTTTTTGGGCTGGCCGGATTGCGATTAGGTTTTGTAGCGGCAGAAAAAACGCTGCTGTCGACTTTGGCGGATCAGTTGGGACCGTGGTCAGTTAGTGGGCCAGCGCAGACGATTGGTGTTGCAGCGCTGTCCGACGCGCAATGGCAGCAGCACACGCGAGATCAATTGCGCAGTTATGGGCAACGTCTGCATGTGTTATTGGCGGCAAATAACATCGAAAGCAGCGGCAGCGCTTTGTATCAATGGTGGCCCGAACCGGCGGCACAAGCTTTCCATCAACATATGGCGATGCGGGGAATATGGGTGCGGCTATTTACGCGTGGCGCTGGTGGAATCCGGCTTGGTTTGCCATCGGATGAAGCTGGATGGGAACGTTTGCAACAGGCATTGGTAGAGTGGAAAACCGACGAGAAGTCGCATCAAGTATGAATATAAAATGTGATAATAAAATGATCTTTCCCTATAAAACGCTGATGATTCAGGGAACAACCTCGGACGCTGGCAAGACCACTTTAGTAGCGGCTTTGTGCCGCTTACTGGCGCGTCGCGGGATAAAGGTAGTGCCTTTTAAACCGCAAAATATGGCGCTCAATAGCGCAGTCACCGTGGGTGGTGGAGAAATCGGACGCGGTCAGGCCTTGCAGGCGTTGGCGGCGGGACTGCCACCGCATACCGACATGAATCCGATTCTGTTAAAGCCATCCAGTGACATCGGCGCGCAGGTGATTGTGCATGGGCATGTGCGGGCCGACATGAACGCACGCGACTACCATCAATACAAAACCACGGCGATGACAGCGGTGCTGGAGTCGTATCACCGTCTGGCAGCGCAATATGAGGCGATCATCGTGGAAGGCGCAGGAAGTCCCGCTGAGATCAATTTGCGGGCGCGGGATATCGCCAATATGGGCTTTGCCGAGGCGGTCGATTGTCCGGTCGTGCTGATTGCGGATATTGATCGTGGCGGCGTTTTTGCCCATATTGTAGGGACGCTGGATTGTCTGTCCGATAGCGAGCGTGCGCGTGTGGTGGGCTTTGTGATTAATCGTTTTCGGGGTGATATAAGTCTGTTGCAAGGCGGTTTGGATTGGCTTGAGGCGCGCACAGGAAAGCCAGTGCTGGCGGTGTTGCCGTATCTGCATGGCCTGACCCTGGACGCCGAAGATGCGATCCAATCGGAACAAAACGGGAAAGGCGCATTTCGCGTGATTGTGCCCTTGTTGCCACGCATCAGTAATCACACTGATTTTGACGCCCTACGTGCGCATCCTCAAGTTGATTTACGGTTCATTGCAGCGGGTCAGCCGCTTCCTCCCGCTGATCTGATTATTTTGCCGGGCAGCAAAAATACGCGTGGTGATCTGGCATGGCTGAGGGAGAATGGATGGCCAGAGGCATTGCAGAGACATTTGCGCTACGGCGGCAAAGTGATCGGTATTTGCGGTGGCTTTCAGATGATGGGCAAAAGTGTGATGGATCGGCATGGCGTGGAAGGCACTGCTGGCGTGACGGACGGGCTCGGATTGCTGGAGATGGAGACCGAAATGACGCTCAACAAGCAATTGACGCAGGTTGCGGGCCGCTGTGCGTTTGCAGATGCCAAGGTAAGTGGATATGAAATACACATGGGTATTTCACATGGCGCAGCACTTTCCAGGCCTGCGTTTTTTATTGATGATTCAAATGAAGTCTCTGGACGGAGTGCGGCAGAAGGCGCTCGATCAGCCGATGACCAGATTCTTGGTACTTATTTACATGGGGTTTTCGACACGCCCGAGGCTTTGCGCGCTGTATTGGCTTGGGCTGGTTTGGGGGACGCAGTGCCGCTCGACCTAATGGCGCTGCGAGAGGCAAGTATCGATCGTATCGCTGACGCAACACTCCCACTATTAAGGGCTTTGGAAAAATTGCGTTGATCTCCGCCAACTTGGGTTATCGTGCCGGTTCTATAGTGCAAATCCAGTTGTAGCGCGCATGTACCAGCTCTTTTGCTAAGAAAATTAAGCCACACCATCCACTATCAAACAAAGTAACTATGTTCACGATTTTCAAAACGGTACTCAGCAAGGTTGACCGACGCCTCCGCATAAAACTTTTTGGTATCTATGGATTCTTGCTGGTCTTCAATATTGTGGCATGGGGTTGGGCAATCATTGCCTTCCAGGGTCGCCCGGTTTTGCTTGGCAGCGCATTTCTTGCTTACAGTTTTGGCTTGCGTCACGCAGTCGATGCCGACCATATCGCTGCTATCGATAACGTCACACGAAAATTAATGCAGGAAGGGAAGCGTCCTGTTGCAGTTGGATTCTTTTTTTCATTGGGACACTCGACAGTCGTGTTGCTGGCGTCGATAGCCATCGCAGCGACGGCGTCGGCGCTCACAGGAGAAATGGAAGAATTCAAAGTAATCGGTAGCATCATCGGTACGTTGATATCGGCTTTTTTTCTGATCATTATCGGTATCATCAATCTGATGGTATTTCGGTCAATTTATAAAGTGTTTAAGCATCTCCGTAACGGTGGCGAATATGTTGAAGAAGACATTAACCATCTACTTAATAACAGGGGTTTTCTGGCCAAAATTTTTCGGCCGATGTTTGCCATGATATCGCGTAGCTGGCATATGTATCCGCTCGGTTTTTTGTTTGGGTTGGGATTTGATACGGCGACAGAAATAGGTTTGTTGGGAATCGCAGCGACTCAGGCTTCGAACGGTATCCCAATCTGGTCGATTTTGATTTTCCCGCTATTATTTGCCGCCGGAATGTCGTTGGTCGACACACTCGACAGCACGCTAATGCTAGGGATTTATGGCTGGGCTTTTGTAAAACCGATTCGAAAACTGTACTACAACATGACAATTACGTTGGTGTCGGTATTTGTTGCGCTGGCAATCGGTGGTATCGAAGTGCTGGGATTGATCAGCGAAAAATTAGTTTTGGAGGGAAAATTCTGGAACTTCATTAATACCTTGACCGGAAATTTTGGCAGTCTGGGATACGCTATTATTGCCTTCTTCATATTTAGCTGGATGGCATCAATCGCCTTCTATCGGTGGCGTGGTTACGATAACCTTGCCCCGGAACAATCTTCACAATAAACCTCATCCGTATCAGGGCGATGCATCAGAACGCCATATAGAATAGCCGGCGATGACGATGATTCTTTGATCGTAATATCGTCGATCTCAGTCATTGACCGGTTTAGTACGACCGTTATTGCTGTAGTTGATTTTTATTGAATGTTGTTGCCGAGGCTTTTTACTTGATTTTATTACTTGATTTTATTGTTGAATTTTATGGCTGAATTGAACCGGCATAAAAATACCATTCCTGCGATGTAGTTACCAGGAAGTGCTTAGCGCAATCCATCTCCTCATTTTGGCTTATATCTTTAGTTTAGTCGGCATATTTAGCTAAGGATTGAAAGTCTGCGCATCCGCGGATATTTCCTTATCCGCATCAGCATCACTATCACTATCATCCGGCTTAATTTTCTTGTTTATGAAATATAAGTGACCGGAGAAATGTCTTTCGATTTTCCACTTCTCCTCTATCTACTTAGCCGCCGCACAACAGACGATTAACTAAAAAATCTCGCCCTTTTTGTGCAATGGTACCTGCACGTGCCTCAAGCGATGCATCAACGGAATACGTAAAAATAGTTCAACAATTTATGTCTTAGCGTAAGCGTGGGTGGCAATGCGCTTACTAAGAAAATTCTAAGTATTACAAGAATAATCTACATCAAGAATTAGGAATGTCTTAGTGAGAAAGAGAGTTCTCTTGTAGGTATACGAACTTTTTTTCTGGAAAATAGACTTCTTTAAAAGGAAGCAAGCAATGACAACTACCAAGACAGGCTTACGCGTCGCGGTCCTGCCTCTGTGGCTGGCCATTTTGATGACCACGGCACATGCGCAACAGGCAGTGCCGGCGGCTCCCATCGCTCCAATGCCGACCGCTGCCACGGAAAAATCTCTCGTGCATGCGGTACTAAGTGCGCATAAAGTGCAGACCAAGGACGGTAAAGAAATATTTTCCGACGATGCTCTTCATGCCCGTCCGGGTGACGTAATCGAATACCGCGTTTTATACCGTAATGCAGGCGTGCAGGCGGTCGGCGATGTGCAGGCAACGTTGCCACTTCCAGAAGGCGCTACATATCAGTCTGAAAGTGCGCGGCCGATCAGTTTCATGGCGCGTATTGAAGGTGTGCCGGAGTTTTCTGATGCGCCGATTAAACGCAATATTGTGGAAGCGGGTCGGACAAAAGAAATCATTGTTCCAACCTCTGAATACCGTGAACTGCGCTGGAATCTTGGCGAATTAGCGGCAGGCCAAAGTAAAACAGTCAGTGCACGTATTGTTGTTCCCGGCGGCGCTATGTATGGCGTAAATAAGGTATCAACTCAGTAGCGATAAGTCTGGTGATAGCGGACTGAATCGATGTTTAAGTAAAAAAAATCATATGTTTTTCTGTCGTTTTCTTTCTTATTATTAGATCAGTTCAAAAATAACGCACTCAATACCTAATTTTCACGTTAAGAAATATTTCAATCAAGACGTAAAAAAATAGCAAGTGAAGAGTTTTTTCTACGTATTTTGAAATAAATCTGTCGAGAACATGCGCTACATCACTGAGAGTCTTAACGCTACGATTCGCTGAAAATTGCTGCGATATTAGCTGCGCATTATTCGATGTCAAAGCAACTCCTGGAAATAACGGCTTTCACTGCAGCGCGAAAGTTGCGGTTCGCTGTTGGATATGGTTGGCGGGCACAAACGCTCATTCTGACGCTCAATTCTGACATCGCACGTCAGACCCTCAGAAGCGGGTTCAACCAACGTCAGTTAGGAATGTTGGGTAATAAAAATAGTAGAAATATCAATCGAAAAAAGTGGTACTGCCTTATCTATCGTCGATCCATAGTGTGATCTGCGCAATTTTTTATTGATAGCTCAGTCAGTATGTTTGCTTTTTAGTTATTAAATAAACGAGGATTAACCAAAATGTTTTCACCAATAAGCCCTCTTAAAGATCGGCACTCTACGCGCTGGCAATGTGCTGTTGCCTGGATGATGACGGCGGTACTTCTAAGCGGCGTCGTGTCGCCAGTACTAGCGAAATCACGGATATTAGAGGGCGGGGCGCAACTTGGTACCGCAGCGACAGCGAAATATACCTTGCCTTCAGGACTTGTACAGAGTGCGACTTCCAATGTGGTCATCACCAAAATTCAAAATGTGTTTAGTTTGGCGCTTGAAGGTGACACTACGATTAGCGGTGTAAATAAATTCCACAACCGCATCCGCAACACGGGTAACGTGGCTATTAAAGAAGTCACATTGACAGCGTCAGACTTCTTGAACGTTTCTCAATATACCGTCTGGAGCGAGGGTAAAGAGACCATTCTGACCGCTGCATCTCCATCGTTTACTTTAGCGTTATCTGATACTGGTCTGGAGCCTGAAGAGTTGTTTTCATTTGAGGCGACGATACTTCAGGTGGCAAGCGATAAAGCTGCGCACGTGTCACTCACTGTGAGCGGTCCTGAGAATGCATCAGCCAAACTAATACAAGAATATGATCCGGCTATAGGCACCTTTGCAATCCGTCCAATTGAAAAGAAGATTGATATCGCACGTGGCGGGTTAGATACAAAAGATTTTGTTTACCTTTTTGATATTGATACCAAAGACGCCAGTACAACATATATGGGAATGACCGTTGACCTTTCCGGCGAAGCATTGAAAGGGCTGTCCTTTGATAAAAAGAACGGTTATCAAGTCTCAATACATAATGGCGATAATGTATGGGAAGCATTGGAACCAGGTACAGTGAGGCCGTGGGGGGAAGGTTATAAAGCCAAATTGACACAGGTTGATGACCAAAAATTCTTTCTCGCTCTAGAATTCCCTGCAAACGCCAAAACGGATAAAGCACAACTTCGATTTGTGGTTTTAGCAGACGATACCGCTGCATTAGGCTCTAGAATTCTACAGGCTGAAACGGGAAAAATTGCGGACATGAGCGCTACTGGTCTTGGCGCTGATTCTGCAAAAACACCGCCAATTAATGTCAATGTGACCGGTATCCTGCGTCGTGAATTGGGGCTTAGCTTGCCAGTCGGTGAGAGTGGAGACCACGCTGCTGTACCGGGACAAATTGTTAGTCTTAAGGCATTGATCGAAAACACTGGCGAAAGTGAAGATACTTTTGTGTTGTCGAGTGAAAGCGCAGATCTGCCAAAAGAGACGAAACTGGTATGGATTACCGGGACGCCGAATGACGATAAAGATGCGCCTGCAATAACGCTTGCTGCTGGAAAAAAACAAGTGATCGAACTTCAGGTTCAACTAGCGCCCTCCAATACGGAGGATGCCGTATCAGTCATGGCTGCAATTGCACATAAGATCACCATCAAAGCAACGCCAGAAAATAATAAGGATGAGGCGCTTACCAAGAAAGTCTCGTATACATTGGCGCTTGGCGATCGCACAGTAAGTCTGGTCGGTATTGCTGGAACTAATGAAGAAAGAATCGTTAATCATGTCGTTGTAGCCAATGATTCAAGCACAACTTTCAAGATACGCGTTAAAAACACGACTGAAGTCGCCTCACATGAAGCCTATATTGTCGGCGTAAAAGAGTCAGCCGGATTAGGTGTTCGCCTTTATCCAGCCGATGCCGGTGGCATATGTGGACCGGATGCTGGCAGTTTATCGTCATTCGATACCGGATTGATCTCAGGTGGGACGGATAAAGACCTTTGCGCGCAAGTGAGCGGATCAGCCACTAACGGTGGTCTTGGTAACCGCACTAAAGCAGGCATAGTGCTTGAAGTAGTGTCCAAGATTGAACACAACGGAAAAACCAAAGCTGAACTGCCGCTGAATTTATACGTGGCACAAAGTGAGACGATCCAGGACCAAACGCCGACTAAAGTGATTGAACCAAATGGGGTTGTCAGCTTTTATCACGAAATTCTCAATACCAGCGATATCAAACTTACCATCACTAAAAGTGATCTCGTCACCAAGATGGAAAGCGGCTGGACAGTTACGGCTACCTTGGTAGATGTCGATGGAGAGCCATTGCCAGCTCAATCTATCGAACTGGAAAGTAAAGAAAAAGTGCGTATCCAACTGACGATCACTGCGCCAGCAAACGTGCCGACGACCGAAACAGCCAGTATTCTGACCGTCAATGGTCAATTCCAATACACCGCAGTAACGCGTTTGCTCGGTGAAAATACCTATAAATTAATCGGCATATTTGACGGAAAACTAGTCAAGGAACAAGCGCTGGATGCTTCTTGTGACAGTTTGCCGGATGGCAAACTGTTTGGACAAAGCGAGATCATCGCCAAGCCAGCTGCATGTATTTGGTATCGCCTGACATTAGAAAATACAAGCGGAGTGGATTATGCGGATCTAGCAATTACAGATACGGCGCCAATGCATTCTGTGGTTTCTACGGACGCACCAAATCAACCTACATTGACGCTTATTGCTAAAGATGGAGCGGAGACGCCAGCGACCGCGCCAGCAGTCGCTAACGGACGAGTGGACGGACACCTTGATGCACTCGAAAATCAACAAAAAGCAGTACTCAAGTACCGCGTAAAAATAGATGGCCTACTTTAATTCGTAAGTCATTAGCTACTCGCACCGGTGTTATATCGGTACGAGTAGCTATTGCCATGTCGTCATGTTGATAAAGCCCTACTGTTGGTTGTCAAGATATTTCTCATTCGCTAGGTTCATTTAGCGGGCGGTATGTATTTCGCTCGTGGAAGGTACCGCTATTTTTTGTCTCGCTATTTTTTAATTCATTTTCTGTTTAACGCGCCGCGTCGTGTTCTAGCGGATCGGCCGGATGTATCAACATGCATATTCGTTTTTTTCAATTCTATAGTTTGCTTCTGTTAGGAAGCCTTTTTCTATTGCTTTTTATGGCGAGCGGCGCGTCCTATGGTCGTGCTCCTGCCGCGGATGCCGTCCTCAGTGTTCAGGCCCATGCCAGCTATAAAGAGGGGATCACTGGTTTAGCGCGTAGCGTTGTATCCAATCTGATACGCGTTAAGATCGCACCCGTAGAATATGTCACTTTTTCTGGGAATGGCGCTGTGCTCGCGCAGGCAGGGATTCGGTTAGTCGTTCCGCTGCGCTTGCATAATGCAGGGAATGTTACTTCTCAGTTGTCATTTTCCGCGGTATCCGTTAACGATGCAGCACCTGCGTTTTCGCTGAGTGCGCCAAAACTATACCGTGACGTGCGGCAGAGTGGTGAGTTTGACCCCACCGCGCCTTTGATTACTGACTTTAATCCATCCTCTCCTGCTGGAATTGGTTTGACGATGGAAGCAGACGAAACAGTCGCGTTGCTGATGGTCGCCGAAGTACCAGCCGACGCTGTGGGTAACGCTGCGCTTGAATTGATTGCAACCACTGTGCGTCAGCAAGCGCAAGCACGTATCGCTATCAAGGCCGCAATTGCCGACAGTGCATTATTGCGACTGGCGATGCAAGCTGCACCTTTATGGTACGCGGAAGACGGCGTCGTCAAAATGACGCTCAATGCGAAAAACATCGGTGCGTTTGCAGCTACCGGAGTGAGTAGTGTGAATAGCCTTCCCGTGATCATTGATGGGCAGGCACAATCCGTCGTTTTGTTGCGCCAAAACATTCCCGCGGAAGTCGCTTACGTAGCCGCTTCGCTAGTTGCGGAAAATGCGTCGATACAACGGTTGTATCGATACGATAGCGATCCGCAGTTTCAATATCGGACTATCAAGGATGGCGCAGGCGCATCTGCCATAACCAGTGCATCTGGTGAATCAACCGTCTCTGGTTCTGCAGTGTCCGGTCCGCGCGTGGCAGAGATCGCGCTGGCGATGCATGCGCTTGGCCCACATTCAGCTATGCAGGCGACGTTTACGTTGAAGGTTGGGCCGTCTGCACCGGACACGTTGACACTCCAAAGTGAAGGTTGGGCCGCTAATACCAACGCGCAAAGTAATCCGATTTTGCTGCGTCGGGCGATCACGGCAAGACCTGATATCGTGCCTTTTATACAATTTACCGATGTGGGTTTAGGTAATGGGGGTGAGTACATACTTCGCGTGAACAACATTGCTGGCGCTGTTACCGATAAACCCATGGTCTTGACCACTCATCTACCTGATGGCATTCGTGCCGCCAAAGTAGATGCAGGTAAACAATGGCAATGTGAAATCAGCAGTGTCAGTTTATTAAGTTGCACGACCTTGCAATCTTTGGCTGAAAATCAATTCAGCACCGATATTATTGTCAACGTGCTTGTTGATGAGACTGCGTTTCCTGCAGGAGAAAATTCCGTCTGGCTGCCGGGTACGGTGGCGGTCAGTGGTGGTGGCGAACCAGAAGCCAACACGACGAATAACCTTCTTCACTTTAAGAATAAAGCAACACGTGGCGCGTCCTTGGCGGGCAGTGTATGGATGGACCGAGGTCATACCGGAACCTACGATAGTGGTGATACGTTGTTAGCCGGATGGCGTGTCCAGCTTCAGACAGATCGCACCGCAGAGGTTTCTGCGAAGATTACTGAGACAGCCACCAGCCTTGCTAGTGTTGCGACTTATCGCGGCGTAGTGACTAGCGCACCTGATCCTATCGTTAAAGAGGCGGTCACCGACGCTCAGGGTCATTACAGTCTGACGGGTATCCCCGCCGGTGGTCCATATCGCTTGCGTTTTCTCGCACCAGGCGGTGCACGCGTGGGTACGCCGCAGGATGGCGTCATTGGCTCTCCACAGGCGAACGCGGAGCGCGATCAGGAAACCGGCGAGCTTGTATATGCACGTATCGAGGATAACCAGAATTTTTCGGAACAAAATCTACCAGTGTCATATAGCGGTCGTGTATTCGACGCCACGACGCGCAAACCGGTGGCGCAAGCAACCGTGCGTATTGCCATTGATGGCGGGGGCTTTGATCCTGCCAGTTATCTCGTCGGGAAGCCGGAAAAAGGCACAATAACCACTGATGCCGAAGGTTATTTTTACTACGCTTTTACTCCAAGCGCACCCGCTGGCAACTATACGTTATCGGTTGAAGCAGCTGGATATGAACCGGAATTTTCACGGGCTTTGCCACCGTTGGATACGCCGATGCATCTATCCGCCACGGGCCAAATTCCGCAGGTAATCCGTGCGGCGGAGAGCGCTGTTATTCCGGTTGCTACCGCTCCGGTCGTCTATTACAACAAAATCCAGCGGGAAGCGAATGCATCACGGCTGGTGAACAATCTATTGGCGATCGATCTGGTTGATGTTAGCGCTGGCGACGTGCTTTTCTTGCGCAAAGAGTCGGATCGCAGGGAAGTCGAATTGATCGACTTTTTAAATTACACGCTAGTCTTAAAATATAGTGGAAAAGTGGCGCGCAAAGGCTTCGATATCGCTGATCAATTGCCACAAGGATTTTCTTACGTGCCTGGTTCTGCGCGTATTAGCACCGGCGACACCGAGAACGGCGCAGGCGTTGCCCTTGAACCAGAGACGCGTGGCAATCTGTTACGCTTTGTGGCGGCCGATACCGTATTACAGAGCGACGCACCAGTGCGAATTCAGTACCGTGTCAGCGTCGGCGTGAATGCACGCGAAGGTGTGCGTGCAGAAAGTCGCGCCACCGCGCATTCGGGCAATCTGAGTTCCAATCAAGCCAGTGTTTCTGTTAATGTCATCGGTGGCGTATTTACCAGCGACGCTTACGTTCTGGGCAAGGTTACACTGATGTGTAGTGACCAGGATTATGCCGGTGGCGATGGCAGCGCTGATACTGCCAATACCATGGGCGTTCCAGGTGTACGTATTTATCTGGAAGATGGTACCTTCGCAGAGACCGATCAGGATGGAAAATACAGCATCTATGGCGTCAAACCGCTCACGCATGTGCTGAAGCTGGATAACACGACATTACCTGTTTCAGCCATTCCGCTGGCGACAACCAATCGTCATGCTGGGCGTGGTGAAAATCAGTTTATTGACTTGCGAAATGGGGAACTCGGTCGTGGTGACTTTACACTCGGTTGCGGCGCAGGAACTCTGGCGGATGTGCAGGTTCGGCGTGAAAAAGCGGCGGGTAATATCTCAGAAATCGAAACCGTCATAAAGCGGCGTTTTGATGTCGACCCATCCACACTAGACGGCAACAATACGGGCGGTAATCTTAAATCACTTCCGGCTACCGGACGAATCGGTGGCGGCGCGGCCAAGACGACGTTATCGACGTTGGCGACGTTAGATAAGTCGGCGCACAACATGACCGAAGGCGTATCAGCATCAAGCTCGGCATTAGCAACAGCTCCAGCATCACCGTCCGCACCAATATCTCGAGATTCCAGCCATTCGGTGACCACGACCTTATCCGATAATGTTGTCCGTTCTTTACCAGAACAGCAAGAGCGACCATTACAGAAAATAGAATCTGGCGATGTCCCTGTGTCGATTGAGGCAGAGCTACGGAATATGGATGCAGCGCTCGACTTTGTAGAGCTGAAGGATGCGCAGATTACGCCAACACGACAGATGCGTGTTCGTGTCAAAGGGAGTGTGACCGTCGGCGGGGCAGCAGCAAAAGCCATAAGGTTACAAGTGAATGGTGAATTTATTGGACTTGATCGTGTCGGCTCACGCAGTGAACTTGCATCGCGCAACATTGCTGTATGGGAATATATCGGCGTGTCGTTAAAAGCCGGTAAAAATGATCTGACGATAAGCCAAGGAGAGCAGCAGAAAAGCATCACCATCACGGCACCGGGCGACTTTCAAAATCTCATGATCGAAGTTGAGGGCCATGCCGAAGCTGACAGCAAAAAACCACTGCGCGTGCGCGTGCACGTCACCGACGCTAATGATATCCCTGTAACAGCGCCCACTCGGATCACGCTGAGTGCTAGTGCAGGGCAGTGGCTGGATGCCGCTGGTTTAGCTGGCGATAGTGTCTATAAAGGAATCATTAATGATGGTGTCGCCGCGTTTGATCTCATTCCGCCAGAGCAACCTGGCACACTCGTATTGCGGGCGATCAGTGGCCCGATTCAGGCCTCACGAGAAATTCAACTGGCTGCATCACTGCGGCCGATGTTAGCGACCGGTATCGTTGAGGGCGTAGTGAGCCTTCGCAACGGTTTGATCCGTCCTGTAGGAGAGCGTGATAGTTTCGAAAACGAACTGAGTCGCCTCAGCAGCACATGGGATAACGGCAAAATCACCGCCGGCGGTCGCGCAGCCTTCTTCCTTAAAGGCAAGGTAAAAGGCGAGTATCTCCTGACCGCCGCGTATGACAGTGAGAAGGACGTTAAGCAGCGCTTATTCCGCGATATTCAGCCCGAGCGCTACTATCCCGTTTATGGTGATTCCTCGGTGCGTGGCTTTGATGCCCAATCTACCAGCCGCCTTTATTTGCGGATTGACAAAGGTCACAGCTATTTGTTGTACGGCGATTTCTCTACCCAAGACGCAACTGGCGTGCGTCAACTGACGCAATACAACCGTGGTGTCACCGGTATCAAACAGCATTTTCAAACTGATGGTGGGCGCGTCAGTGGCACATTCTTTGCCAGCCGCGATAGCCTAACTCAGCGTGTTGTTGAAATTAGTCCAAATGGCACGTCCGGTCCATTTTCGGTGTTCGGTGCTGACTATCTCGAAAATAGTGAACGCATTGAGATCATCACGCGAGACCGTAATATGCCGACACGTATCCTTGCTACGCGGGTGTTGTCACGGTTTGCCGATTATGAAATTGAAACCATGAGCGGGACGCTATTGTTTAAAAGTCCAGAACCCTCGACCGATGCGAACTTCAATCCCAATACTATCCGCGTGACCTACGAATCAGACGGCAATGGTGCCAAATTCTGGCTATACGGCGGCGACATGCAAGTGCGCGTCACGGATGCTATAAAACTTGGTGCTGTCGCGATAGAAGACCGCAATCCAGTCGACCCACGTGCACTGCGCGGACTGACGTTAGAGGCCGATCTTGGGCGCGGAACATCGCTGGTCGGCGAGCTGGCGCAAACCGATACTGCCAAAGGTCTTGGGCGCGGTAGTCGGGTAGAGCTTAAGCATCAAAGCGCGGCACTAAAAGCAGGCATAACAGCGGTGCAGGTTGATGGAGATTTCGATAACCTGAATTCGCCCACTTCGGGCGGACAGATCGAAGCGCGCGCGGGTGCTGAATATAAGCTGGACGAACGGAATACGCTAAAGGCTGAACTGGTGCATGCCAGAACGTTAGCAAAAACCGGCAACGCTTCGGGTAGCGGATCTACCAACGTTTCTCCCGACACCAAACTGGAGGGAGCGCTGATCGGAATCGAACACGCATTCGATAGCGGAATACGGGCAGAAATTGGGACCAGGATGGTGCGTGGCACGGCGCAGGGCGTCAACGCAGATGGCGACATGGACACTGATGATTTGAACCTGAATACATTACGCATGCGATTGGGAACGCGTGTTCCCGGTGTGCCGAATGCCAGTGTTTATACTGAGTATGAGCGCGATATGCGTGATGCCGATAAACGCCTTCTGGCTTTCGGTGGAGAGTATCAGATAAAGCCCGGCACCAAGGTTTACGGACGGCACGAAGCACTATCGAGTTTGGGTAATATCTATGAACTTGGCGATAACCAAAAGACCAGTAATTACCGCACTGTGATCGGGGTAGAAACCGAATACATGCCGCAAGCCAGTTTGTTTAATGAATATCGTCTGGGCAGTGCCATTGATGGGCGCGATGCGCAGAACGCATTCGGTCTGCGCAATGGCTGGAATGTCGCACCCGGCTTGCGCCTCAATACTACCTTCGAACGTACCAAAGCGCTTAGCGGGAGCAACACGGATGAAGCCACCGCAGTGACCGGACAGGTCGAATATCTTGCTAACACGCGTTGGAAGGGCGGCGCAGGCTTGGAGTTGCGTCGCAGCGCGCTGGAAGATGCGATGTTGAATACGCTTGGTCTCGCGTTCAAGCTTGATCATGACTGGACTTTTTTGGGGAAGAGTGCCGTCTACATGGTCACCGGCCGTAACGGCAATAGTACTAACGGCGTGCGCGCGCGACAACGTCTGGGTATGGCGTATCGCCAGACCAAGCGCAATAAGCTTAATGCGTTGGCTTATTACGAACACCGTGTAGAAAATGGTCGTCTGGCTGCTATACAAGCAACCACTCGGCATGTGCATCTGATTTCTTCTCACGCCAGCTATCGCCCGTACGACGCATTGACGGTCTCCGCTCGGTACGCGTTCAAGCACGTCACTGAAACCGGTCACGGACAGCGCAGCGCTATGCATGGGCATTTGCTATCCGGTCGGCTTGCACGCGATATCACTGCCAAATGGGACGCCGGAATCGCCGGATCATTTTTTACCAGCAGCCTTGGTGAACGACTGCACGCGATCGGTGTAGAAGCTGGTTATCAGGCCAGCCAGGACCTTTGGGTTTCGGTGGGCTATAACGTATTCGGTTTTGAAGACAGGGAGTTCAGCCAGTTAGCTAATACCTCGCGTGGGATGTATTTCCGACTGCGCTACAAGTTTGATGAAAGCAGTTTGTAATATGAATTCCACCATTATTAAGTTGGTCAAAACAATTGTCCCATTAGCCCTTATACGGGTCGTGTTATGCAGCGTGTTGTTGTTGTTGTTGTTGTTGTCTGTCGCTGGGTGGGCGCAGGCTAAAGGTATAAGCACGTCGACAGAAACGGCAAACGTGGGCGACCAGAACGTCACCCTTAACAGTGTAAAAGACGACTGGGGCAACGAGTGGCCGGATGATGGATTGTGGTTGAAACCAGACGGCCCTACGCATCAGGTTGATAACCCGCTAGGCGCCATATTTAAATTTAGCGGTTTTGGTCGCAGTAATACCACAGCATTTGGCGTAAGAATGCGGACGAAGATTCCTGGTGAAAATTGGAGCGGTTTTCGGGAGGAAATACTGAGTGCGGAGAATATTGGATTAAATATTTTTGAGGTCGGCGTTCAGGAAAGCAAGGGCTGGTCTCCCGGTACGATTGTTGAACTCCAATATAAACCGAGGGAGGGAAATTCAGTCGCCAAAAACTGGACTGAACCAAAGCAATTCCGAATGAGCGCTAAGCCAAAGCCAGCAGTCTGGCGTTATCCGGCGAATAATACCGATCATATAAGACCGGATAATCTATTTCAAATTGGCGCTAATTCTAGTTCTGCTGCTGGCGAGGCGATTGCCACTGGCGCGAATGCTGGTGTCGATGGCGTAATGGTGTTGACGAATAGAAACGGCCAACCTGCGGTACAACAAAATCAAAATATAGCTCCGCTTTCTGTCGGAGGTGCTTTTACAATTGATATTATTGATAGTAATAACTGGAAACCAGGCGATACCGTTGACGTGACAATGTATGTTCGACGAGATGGAATTTTTTCCGATGCATCCATAACCCGAACATTTCACATGACTTATCCCGCGCCAAGCAAGGTGGACTGGGTCAGTCCGGCTAATGGCAGCCAGTACATTCTGGTGCAGGATAATCCATTACACATCAGTGGTAAGACTGATACGGGAGTGGATCAGGTGAGCGTATGGTGGAAAGAATTGGGTACGGATGGTACTGGTTCATACGAACCTGCGGTTGGTACGGTGTTAGATAGTAGTAATAATTTTGACGTCCAGATTGCCGGAAGTGTTAACTGGAAAGCAGATTCAACTTACGAGGTGCAATTCAAAGTCCACAGCGGAAAATTTTCTTCAGGATGGTCAGCAGTACGACAGATATATGTTCAGTATCCAGCACCGACGCGCCTTGATTGGATCAGCCCCGCTAGCGGTAGCGACTATGTTCCTGTGCAGGGCAATCCATTACATATTAGCGGTAAAACTGACAAGCGAGTGGACGCGGTGAGCGTAGGGTGGAGAGAGACAGGTACTGAAAGTTTTTATGAACCTGTGGTTGGCACGGTGTTAGATCGTAATAACAATTTCGATGTTCCGATTGCGGGGAGTGTTAATTGGAAAGCAAATACAACTTATGAGGTGTTATTCAAAGTCCACGCCGGAAAACTTGAATCAGGATGGTCGGAGGTACGACATATCAATGTTCCTCCTCCAGCACCTACACGTGTGGAGTGGGTGAGTCCAGCCGCTGATAGTTTGTTCAACACATTAGTTGGCAAACCGCTCACTATCAGCGGCAAGACCGATCCCGGCGTCAATCAAATCAATATAGCCTGGTGTAAAGAGAGTCATCTTGTTTGTGGTCAGACGCTTTTTCAAGATATCCCTGTGGTCGGCTCAGATGGCATCTTTAGCAACGTGCCTCTTCCAGACAGTCTGAACTGGGATCCTGGATTACCCTATATGTTAAAGTTTTATGCCAAACGAGATGGCGTATCATCGTTGGTCTCTGTGGAGCGACGCGTTCTGACGGCGCGCCCTGTACCGAAAATAGTAGAATGGACTACCCCTCCGGCAAATTATGTCTACCGTCCTTCAGTCGGCAACCCATTGCGCATCAGCGCGGTGACCGAAACCGGCGTTACACAAGTCAACGTTTTTTCAAAACGGCAGGGGAGCAATGACTCTACAGGCGTGTCTAAGACATTCGACGTTAAGCTCGATTACAATTATTTTTTTGAAAATATTCCGATCGAGGATAGTGTTAACTGGAAACAAAAAAATAGTTACCAGGTAAGAATCGCGGTCATTCGTGATGGTCTTTCATCTGAGCCGATCATCCGTAATTTTAACGTTCCTTACGAAGCGAAGCGCCTGGATTGGATCAATCCCATGACGGTGGAAAGCTTGTACGCACCCGGAGAGGGAAAGTCGTTGCGCATCAGTGGACAAACCGATCCTGATGTAACGCACGTCATCGTACGCTCAAAACTAAAGGGTGGAACTTACGGCCCCGAATCGATAACGAAAGTCGTTCTCAATGGCGAGAGTATTTTTGAAAATGTTGAGATTCTCGATAGCCCAAATTGGAAGATTGGTCAGTCATACGAGTTGCAATATAGAGTGAGAGCGGATTTTCTGACGTCAGCAAATTGGTCGCCTTCTCGCTTCATACACGTGATACCGCCACAACCAGTCTGGGTCAGTCCGGGTATCGATAGCTGGCTCAGTCCGTCGAGTGACAATCTCCTGATTATTTCCGGCAAGACCTTGCCTGGCGTTAATCAAATGAATGCCAGGTGGTGCACCGAGGATCATAAAATCTGCGGCTGGACGGAGGATCAGGATATTGCCACGGTTGGCGAAGATGGAATTTTTCGGTTCCCGTTAATCGATAGCAAGAATTGGCAAAATGGCAGGAAGTATGACGTCAATTTTCGGATTAAACATGGGGGTGTTGAATCTCTGGCATCCGTGGAACGACGATTTCAGGTTGATACTGTAGCGCCGGAAATCACACTTTTGCAGCAATCGATGTCGGATGAGGGCAACTATGTACTTGGTGGAACCGTCACGGATAAAGCTTCAGGCCTTGGTGTTAATGGTGATGGCAAAAAAGCACTTACGATTCGCTGGCGCTCCGATTCAAAACAGAAATGGTCAAATCCGATCTCTGCCGATGTGTTGTCATCTAATACTTTTGTGTTCGGTTTGACTGCGACGCAATTAGACAAAAATTGGACCGTAGAAGTAGAAATTTCGGCAACCGACCGCGCTGGTAATATCAATAAGCAGCAGGTATTTTTTGCCGAGCCAGCTGTAATCAGACTAGATGTCACGCGGACGAACTGGGAGTCAGCGACCATCGACGGGCACCGTACACGGGATGAACGCGAGCAATCGAACCCACTCGCGACGTCGGCCTCCAAAGGAAGTCGCCCTATTGCGTCTGCAGGAAGCGAAATGTTTGCGGGTGATACTTTTTCGTATAGCGTGACCGTGACTGGTGAAAAAGGCAAAGCCACGAGCCTTAACATTAACTACACGCTGCCGGATGAATTGGAACGCAACGGTGTGCCAGTTCTGACGCTTAGCAAGCCTGGATCTGTGGCGCTAAATCCGAACTGGGATGGCACTAAAAATCAATCAGATATGCTGGCAGAGGGTGCGCATCTCAACACGAAAGAGACGCTCAATATCAGCGTGCCTGTACGCATCAAATGGGATGCTGTGAAAGCACCCGAAAGCCACATTGGCGTCACTGCGGACGGCATCGAGGATCCGGGATATACCGACGTGGTAGTGCTGGTTCCCTATCAGGGTGAGTTAAAACTGGTAAAGCGCGTCGATAAAGAAAGCGCTAATGAAGGCGATACGCTTGCGTACACCATCAAGTTCAGTAATACATCCAATACTTTTATTGTGATGGAAGAAATACGAGATCCGATTGACCCACGTATGACGTTGGAAGATTTGTCTTGCGGCGATGATATACCGGCTGATATTACTTGCGCAGTAACCGCCTCGGATACGGCAGCGATCTGGGAATTTACAGGATACTTACCTTCAGGAGTATCGGGGTCGGTGGGATATCGTGCGACGATTACCAAGCCAAAGTGAGTATTGAAACGGGTTGTCGATGCGGACGCATCACGAAAATTCTTAACATGTATTTAGTGTACTCAAACTGTTAATAATGGCGACTAATATCGCTCATGGTGGAATTTGCTCACTACCTGTTATCCCGTCATCCCGGTTGACAGGTTTCGCAGGGAACAAGTGTGGTGTTTGAGTGATGTTATCCCTATGGGATAAATGTGATTGTTTGGCCCATTTTCATCTTAAAAAATGGTGAGCCAAATGATCGGCTGTTTGATTGAAGGGCCTTCGTCAAATTCAAAAAACGTATAACGATACAAATTTTGATTCGTTTTTTAACCTTGCGCGACATGCTACCGTGAGAGTCTGTTCTGCTGTTCAGTCCTTTTCAACTATAAGGCCAGCGAGACCAAACAAGGCGATGACATAGCATGGCGGAATATTTGAGTGATGGGCAACAGCAAAAAATCGCCGAGTTGTTGAGCAATCGCATAGCACGGTCCGAGTGGCCAACCTGGTTGTTGGTATTGCTCATTTATGGCGGTTGGGGTGCAACTTTGTGGTTTCGCTCCCGCCTTACTTTACTGCCCACGACCCTGTTATTGATTGGCTTTTGTGTCTGGTTTATGTCCTTGCAGCACGAAATTATGCATGGGCATCCGACGCGCTATCTCTGGCTAAATAAAATATTGGCATATGCACCGCTGGCAGTCTGGTATCCGTATTCGCTCTATCGCCAAAGTCACTTGCAACATCACAATGACGCGAATCTGACCGTGCCGGGACTTGACCCGGAAACCCATTATGTTGATGCCGCAGTATGGCAAGCAAGCGGTCACCTCATGCGCACCTTATATCGCTGGCGCAAGACTTTTTGGGGGCGGATGCTGGTTGGGCCATTGATGGCAATCATCTCGACGTGGGGGACCGCAATAGAGGAAATTTTGCATGGTGATATGCGCCATGGTCGGATGTGGCTGACGCACGGAGGATTGCTTGTTGGTATGTTGGTCGGGATACAGCATTTTTTCGATATTCCCTGGTGGTATTACCTGTTATTTATTGCCTATCCCGCCATGTCGGTGGCGATGGTGCGATCCTATTTTGAACATAGGGCAGCGGCTGATTGTAAGCATCGGATCGTGATCAATGAGGCGGGGTTGTTGATGCGCATCTTATTTCTCAATAATAACTACCATTTGGTGCATCACGATTTGCCGCGACTGCCTTGGTATTTGATCGCACGCGTGTATCAGGAGGATCGTGCTGATTATCTGTCGCGCTGTGGTGGTTTTCATCTCCACGGATACCGTGAATTGATGCGGGATTATGGGTTCAACCCAATCGACGATCCATTGCATCCGCTGCCCCCGAATCCCTGCGCGTTATAGTAGAACGGCCAAATTCGTTTCTAATGATAATGGTCGTTTCAGCAATGTGCTCGGCGTATTTCTGGATTTGGGCGTGCCTTGGTCCGCTTTAAGCGGGTATTTCAACTCACTTTTTCAATGCGCTAGCCGAGTAGGTATCTCCGATTAAATTCGCAACGGAATTTTCTTGCCAGGAATTGAGGCGGAACAGTGACGAACGCAGGCCTCAATAGATCTTTTTGACTCCAAAATCAATCACGTTACAGCGGTGGCTAATTGGCTAACTAACCGGCAAAGATGCCTATACGAGGTCAAGTATTGATTTTCAGCTTGTAGTATTCAAAGACTTTCCAATCGCATACGCTCTAAAATAGGGCAACTCGCTAAAATATTTTAAAAATGCAGACTTGGAAAGTAGCGCTGCCGATGTATAACGTCGGCCCAACATTGACCGCAGATTACGAGCGTTTTCTGGAGGCCGTTATTGCGGTGCTGCGCGCGCGCGGATGGACAGACGCGATTGAGGTGGTGCGCGATATCGACGATCTGGAGCATTTCTGGCTGCGTTCTGATCTCTTGCTGAGCCAAACCTGTGGCTATCCGTTGACAACCTCTTTGCACGGTCAGGTACAACTTCTAGGTACGCCGACTTATGATGTTCCCGGTTGCAGTGGCGTTTCTTATCGTAGTTTACTCGTTGTCCGGGCTGATGATTCGGATGCGGGAATGCTTCGGCCGATGCCCGCGTTAGCTGATTTCCGTGGAAGTACTGGCGTTGTCAATCAGTTGAATTCCCATAGCGGGATGAACGCCTTGCGCCATACCGTGGCACCTTTTGCCCACAAAGGCTATTTTTTTGATAAGGTACATGTATCGGGCTCACACCTCGACAGTCTGGTGATGGTGCAAAATGGGTCGGCAGATGTGGCGGCAATTGATTGTGTGACGTTTGCTTATGTCGCCCGCGCTTGTCCAGATAAAGTCTTTGGATTGCGCATTTTGCAAGAAAGTCTGGCGGCTCCGGGTCTACCATTTATTGCGTCTTTACAGCTTAATCAAACACAGTCTGTCATATTAGTAGAGGCCTTAGAGAAGGTGTGTGTAAATCGGCAGATCGCTGAGCCACTGCGCATCACTGGCTTGGCGCTTACTGTAGAAAAAGACTATCAAGCTATCATGGCGATGGAAGAATTTGCGATTGCGCTAGGCTATCTGCGGTTAGCATAGGAATTGATAAGGATAATGACAAAAATGACTATTCACTCTATGCGGCGAATGCGCGGCTTTTTAGCGCGGTTGACATTGATCGGCGGATGCGTAATAGCCGCTCATGGAGCGACCGCAGCATCGCCCATCGCACTGGCTTCTACGGCTTCAGGCGCCACCGTTTCACCTTGGTGTGCGAGTGGCAAGATCGTCAAATTTGCCGGACTCAATTGGGAGAGCGGCTCCGTTTTGACCGAGGTGATGCGCTCCGTCATGGAAAAAGGATATGGCTGCAAGACTGAAAGCGTTCCCGGCAATACGGTAGCGATGGAAGTAGCGCTGTCGAAGAATGACATTCAGGTGCTGGCCGAAGAGTGGGTAGGACGCAGCGATGCGTGGAATACGGCGGCGAAAGCTGGCAGCGTGATGCCACTCGGCAAAGTCATCGTGGGCGCCAGTGAAGGTTGGTACGTGCCCGAGTACGTGATAAAGGGCGACGCAAGTCGCGGTATTAAACCGATGGCACCGACGCTGAAATCAGTCGCTGATCTGCCGACCTACAAAACGTTATTCAAGGATATGGAAGAGCCATCAAAAGGACGTTTTCTGAATTGCCCAACCGGTTGGACGTGCGAAGGTGTCAACACACAAAAGCTCAAGGCTTATAAACTGACCGACAGCTACGTAAATTTTCGTCCCGGCACCGGACCCGCATTGGATGCGGCGATTACGTCGGATTATCAACGCGGCAAACCATTGCTGTTTTATTATTGGGCTCCTACTGCGCTGATGGGGAAATTTAAATTTGTAAAATTACAAGAGCCTGCATTTAATGAGGCATGCTTCAAGACTCTTGCGAACAAAGATACGCCAAATCCTTGCGGTTCAGCCGCGCCCGAGGCAGTGATTCAGGCTGGCGTTTCTACTGTTTTTAATAAGCAGGACCCAGTATTGAGTGCGTTTTTATCGAAGTTCAATATCCCACTCGACTTGCTGAATAAGTCGCTTGCCGACATGGCTGAAAAGAAACTGGCACCGCCACAAGTCGCTCAGATTTTTCTACAGCAGCATCCTGAAATATGGAAAAAATGGGTACCCGTGGATGTCGGTGCCAAGATCAGTGCGAGTGTGAAGTAATATGTTTTTTTCGCTCTCCTTAAAGTCAGCCATTAATAGCGGCGTTGATTGGTTGGTCACCCATTACGGCGATCATTTTCATGCAATCAGCGATGCGGTATTGACGTGGGTGCTGGTTCCGCTGGAAACCGCCTTACGCGCAGCGCCGCCGTGGTTGATCCTTCTGGCAATGGGATTGATGGCGTGGCACGCAACCCAACGTATTGTGATCAGTCTGTTGCTGGTGGCTTTGTTGTACCTGATTGGCGCGTTTGGTTTGTGGGATAAATTGATGCAAACACTGGCGCTGATGTTGGTATCAACGTTGATAACGTTATTGATGGGCATTCCGCTTGGGATATTGATGTCGCGCAGCACGTGGTTGCGTAAGGTATTATTGCCAGCGCTGGATGTGATGCAAACTTTGCCGACCTTTGTTTATCTGATTCCGGTATTGATGCTTTTCGGCTTGGGCAAAGTCCCTGCGATTTTTGCAACGGTGGTGTATGCGTTGCCGCCCTTGATTCGATTGACCGATCTTGGTATCCGTCAGGTCGACACCGATCTGACTGAAGCGGCCTGGTCTTTCGGGACCAGCAAATGGCAATTGCTGATCGGTGTGCAATTGCCGTTGGCCCGACCCAGCATCATGGCCGGAATTAATCAGTCCACCATGATGGCGCTTGGGATGGTGGTGATTGCGTCCATGATCGGCGCGCGCGGGCTTGGCGAAGACGTTTTACAGGGCATTCAGACGCTCGATACCGGCACCGGTTTGCAAGCGGGTATAGCAATTGTGATTCTGGCTATTGTGATTGATCGCATCAGCCAAGGTTATGGCCTGACGCGCCGCCAGCGTATTGCGCTTAAACAACCGCAGACCAAAGAGCAAACGCTGAAATGATCAAAATCGAAGCACGCCAAATCGTTAAAATCTTCGGTCCTCACGAACAAGAAGCGCTGAAGCAATTGCGCAATGGCAAAACCAAAGCCGACATTTTGCAGCAGCACAATTGTAATGTCGGTCTTGATCACGTCAGCTTACAAATCGCAGCAGGACAAATTTTTGTCATCATGGGATTGTCAGGTTCAGGAAAATCGACGCTGGTGCGCCACTTCAATCGCCTTATCGATCCGACGGCTGGTGAAATCTTCATCGATGGTCAAAATATCTTGACGCTGGATGCCGCAGGGCTGCGTGACTTGCGCCGCCGCCGAATTAGTATGGTGTTCCAGAATTTTGGTTTGTTGCCACATCAAACCGTGTTGGAGAATACGGCATATGGATTGCTGGTACGCGGCGACAACCGTGCTGAAAGTCTGGTTATCGCACGTGACTGGATTGAGCGGGTTGGGCTGACTGGGTATGAGGGCAATTACCCCGATGCCCTTTCCGGCGGCATGCGCCAGCGCGTCGGTTTAGCGCGTGCCTTGGCAATGGATACCGATATTGTGTTAATGGACGAAGCTTTTAGTGCACTCGATCCGCTGATTCGTAGCGAAATGCAAACGCAATTGCTGGACTTGCAGGCGACGTTGCAAAAGACAATTGTGTTCATCACGCATGATCTTGACGAAGCGTTGCGGATTGGAACCCGCATCGCCATTTTACGTGATGGAAAATTGGTGCAAGAAGGTACGCCAACCGATATTTTGCAAAATCCGGTAGACGATTATGTGCGACGCTTTGTGGAAAAGCGGGAGGTGGTATAGATGAGAAGTATTGTGCGATGTCATGCACAATATTGCTCAACAATTGCCTTATTTTCGTTTGGTCGGCGTAAACACTCTGCCATGGATCGCTGAAAGAATGGCTTCGATGGCCGGATGCTTGATTTTACGTTCATTCGATACGGCGTAAAACTGCTCATGGACCTGATCCAGCTTACCAATTTGTTCTGCGCCAAATTGTTCCTGAACGTCTGCTGCAAGCGCGGATGGTGCAGGAAATAATCCCAATCCGCTCCGTCCAAACGTATTCAACAACGCATTGTCATCGAATTCTCCGACCACGTCCGGGCGCAGATTGCGGGTTTCAAACCAGTGGTCGATGCGGCCGCGAATCAGATTGTTGCGCGTAGGTAGCAGAAGCGGTGCGCCGTTGAGGCTGGTCGGAAATTGGTCGCGATAGCGCTTTGCCAGTTCCGGCGTGCCAAATAACGCAATGTCGCTTTCACCCAGCAAATGGCTAAATACACGCAACGTGGTGCCGGATGGTACAGGACGGTCGGTCAGTACAACGTCGAGTTTATGTACCGTTAAGTCGCCTAGAAGTGACTCGAATTTATCTTCGTAACAGATTAGTTTGACCCGCTCTGGTAGTCTCAATGCGGCTTCCAGCAAGCGCGATGCGATCAGCTTCGGTAATGAGTCAGAGATGCCAACGGATAGCCGCAACATGCGGTCCTCGCTCGTGGCGGCAAGTGCCTCTTGCATTTGTTCGCCCAAGAGAAAAATCTGATCGGCATAACCTAATGCCATCCGTCCGGCCTCGGTCAGCACCAGTCGGCGTCCCTGTGGGGCCAGTAACGCCTTACCGATTGATTGCTCGAGCAGAGAGAGTTGCATGCTGATTGTCTGCACTGCTACGCCGAGCCGATCGGCTGCACCGGTGACGCTGCCTTCCTTGGCAACGACCCAGAAATAGTGGAGATGTCGAAAGTTTAATCCTGTTGATTTCATTGTTCTGTTTTTCCGAAGTAATACTTCAATTATCTTCGCTTTTTAAATGATTAGGGCAACGTTATGATGATTTTTCCTAAAACGAATTGGAGTCATTATGAAACCGACGATCGTTGCAAAAGGGGTAAAACTCAGCGCCAGATTACGCGAGTATGTCATTCATCGTCTTCGCATGACGCTCGACCGCGCGCACTACAGTATTCAGACTTTGAAAGTCCGTATTACGGATCAAAACGGTCCGAAGGGCGGAATGGACAAGCACTGCCAGATTCATTTAACCATGCCAGGGTTGCCTACGATTGTGGTGATCGAAAAAGGTAACGATATTGCCGCTATGGTGGATCAGGCTGCGCAGCGCGCCGCACAGGCAATTGACCGTTTGTTGTCCCGGGCAAAATCGATCCATCACAAGAAATTTGCTGCAACCGTCGCGACTGTTGCGGCCATGGTGACCGCCGACATTGCTTTGCCAGTAACAGAGCCGACGCTCATTTAATTTATTTTATTTTCACGAAAGGATCATGCATGAATAACCGTTACAACACACTCAGAAATAGCGCCTCCAGGTATTCGACGACCACGGTCCTGGATGGCGCGGCGCGGCAGGTTTTGCGCAACACCTATCTACTACTATCGCTTTGTCTTGGCTTTAGCGCAATCACGGCTGGCGTCACAGCTGCACTGCGTTTGCCGGGGCCGGGCATTCTGATCACGATCGCTGGATACTTTGGTCTGCTGTATTTGGTGACCAAAAATCGGGACCGTGGTTTGGGTGTGGCGATGGTGTTCGCTCTGACCGGCTTTATGGGCTATACGCTCGGTCCGATTATTAGTCATTACTTAAAGATGCCAAACGGCACTATGACGGTGATGATGGCGCTGGGTGGTACTGCGGCGATTTTTCTGGGTATGTCGGCTTACGCGTTGTTCACCAAGCGTGATCTGTCGTTTATGCGCGGGATGTTGACGGTGGGTATTCTGGTGGCTTTTGTTGCCGCACTGGCAGGAATTTTTCTCCAGATACCGGCGTTATCGCTGACGGTATCCGCGGTCTTCGTGTTGCTGATGTCAGGAATGATTCTTTATGAAACTAATAATATTGTAAGAGGTGGAGAAACCAATTACGTGATGGCGACGGTCAGTCTGTTCGTGTCAATTTTTAATCTTTTCACCAGTTTGTTGCAGCTATTGGGATTCGCTAACAAGGAATAAATAAGTACGCTGCCCAGGTGCGCTACCTACGCAAAATGACGACGCATCGCACCTTTGTATGTGGCTTGTGTATTTGATTTCTACTTCGCATATTTTTGTTAAACATCATCACTTCACGATCCTCGCTGAGGTTATTTCAGTGAGGGTTTTTATAGTCAACCATTGGAGGTTTCCATGTATTGCCCTGTATGTAAAGAGAAAGAGCTCGTTATGAGTGAGCGTCAAAATATCGAGATCGATTATTGCCCAAGTTGCCGCGGTGTCTGGCTTGATCGTGGTGAGCTCGATAAAATCATTGAGCAATCGATGCTTGAAATAACACCGGTTATCGAGCCGCCGATCAGATCTACGCGGCAGCAACCGAACTATCGCTCGGAACATCATGAGAAAGATTCTTCATCGTACGATAATCGCCATCGCCCCAAAAAGAAAGAGAGCTTCTGGCAAGAATTGTTCGATTGAGATGCCGTTGTTTTCGGCAGAAAAGGGTTTAAGAGGGCGCAAAACAGAGGATAAAAACATCCTGGTTTTGCGCCTTTTTCTTGCCTAAATTAATGTTACAGGTGTTTAGATGCAAGTCAGGATCGTTTTTCTTTGAGTCTATTTTGTCCTCAAAATTTTTCTATCCAATTGGTATTGAACAGGCGTTGAACGTTGCGTTAAGGATGCCAGCACACAGTTTGTGCGGTCCCACCATTGTCGAAGGCGGTTTGCTGATTTGCCTGGTCAACGGATAATGTTGCACAGCTGGTATCTTGAACCTGAGTCCCAATCGCGGTGGCCGTGAGCGTAAAGGCCGTTGCGGTCTGGATCGGAAGCGTAATCGTGTAGTAGGCCTGTGGCGACGCCAGAGGAAAGGCCGGGAGCGAAGCGCACGCCTGATTGTATGTAAAATTCTGGGCGTAACACCGTTCCAGTATGACCTGATTCTGGGATAGCGCGTTTAACGCATCGGCGCGATGTGATTTCAGCACGTAAGACGTATAACTTGGGTACGCAAAAGCGGCAAGAATCCCGATAATCGCGACCACGACCATGAGTTCGACAAGGGTAAAAGCCCGTTGCAGTTGCCTCGACAAATGAAATGGAGTTGTGTGCATACGCATAGTGCGCGCCTTTTATTGAAGTTGCCACCACGTCAAGCGTCGTGGTGTGTTGTTCGGATCACGAATAGACTTCTGCTGTCCTCCGGATTGGGTAATCAATTTGATGATTTGATTTTTTGAATTCGGACCGATTGGGATTGGGGTGCTGGAATAGCCCGTACCAAGCGGAAGACCGACGGCATTTGAATCAAGCGCATTAATAACGCCATCGCCGTTTGTATCTAGTTGTGGTTGTGAAAAGGCACCGCCGGTCTTAAAATTTAATTCCAGGAACGTGGCGGTAAACCCCGCATTGCAGGTATTCGCCGCCGGTGGCGTATTCAAGGTCGTTATAAATGCCCCATCAAGCAACCCCGGAGCCGTGACCACGCGTTGCCCGGCCACCAGCAAGTCGTCATACCAGCCTAACTTTTTAGTCCAGTCAATCGGCGTGCTGGTATCAAACAACAAACCTCCCGCGCCCACTGTCAGTGTTTGCACTTGCAGATTACTGCGGGGGGGGACGGTGGTATTTCCCGGTTTGTCCCAAATGGCATAAATGGTCTGTTTTAACTGATCGCTCAAATCTGCGACGGTCAGCAATTGGCCAGTGCCAAACAAGATGAATTGACCTTGCAGGCGCGGATAATTCGGATGGAGTGTGACGACGGGTGCGACAGTGATCGGTTGAATATTGCCGCTCGCATCGCGTGCCTGAAACAACAACCGTACTTGCCATTTCGATGGGGTAGCATTGGATACATCAATTGCCCAAAGATTGCCTTGTAAATCGCCGGCATAGACTTGCGTGACAGGCTGAGATTGCAGACCATCTGCATTTCCTACCGAGACGGTCGACAAGCCTTGCGCAAGCATGCTATTGCACGCCCCCGACACGGCAGCGCATAAATCTATTTTGGCAATAGTCTGTCCGGTACTTGGGTTGATCGCGTAGAGAACGGCCTTGTTGTTGGGGCTGTTATAGCCGTTACCGAAGAAAACCGCAAAATTCGGTGTAGCCGTAATCGGCGCAATTTGAGGCTCACTGTAGCTGAGGCCCATGTCGGCATCGGTAAATTCCCACAATACCTTGGCTGCTAGTGCTGCTTCGGTCGTCAAACTTTGCGGATTGGTTATATCGAGAGCATAGATGCTTTTTCCACCGCCGCCTTCGCCACCGACCAAAATGGTATGCCAGGTTGTATCGGGAAATTGGACATCGCCAGATTGTGGCGATCCGTCTACAAAGAAGAGATGGTTTTGATTGTAAATAGGGATCGTTAATGCTTGCAGATTGGGAAGGACAGCGTTCGGTATAAAAGCAAATTTTTCCGCACCAGTGGTTGCATCGAAGGCGTGCAGCATACCGTCATTTGCGCCGGCGTAAAGCATAGGTTGCCGTGCGGCCTGAGCCTTCTGAAACGCGAGATAACTAGTCGTCAAATACGCGGCGTTGGGTGTGCCGACATATAGTGGCTGACTATCGACGATATCTCCAAGAATATGTGACCGATTGCGGAAAGTGCCGCCGTTGCGCTTTTCCAGAGCCGTATTGCCGCGGATGTACTGGAGACGACTCTGTCCAAGATTATCGTTAGGTTGCATCAAAAGCTGTTGGGCCGGACTTAGGTTTACCCATTGATAGGGCACGCCATTGCCGCCTGAGTTAAGAGCTGGGTTGGTGGTGGCGACGACGCGCCCGGTCGACCATCCAGTTCCAATAACTTGCGTATCCAATAAAGATTGTGTAGTCGCCCCGCCCCATGGCGAAATGGTGGTTGGGATGCCATTTTTGTCGAGCGCCGTTGGGATGATACTGCCGGTCCAATCCTGATAGGGCGTGTCGTTTGGATTAAAACTGGCTTGATACTCGACCACGGTCCCATTCTGGAGAGACGGTGAATTGACGGCGGCGGCGGTCGTTGACTGGGTTCCTTTTTGAACCGAAACTAAAATAGTATTGAGATCGTTGACAAGATCACCTGGGCTGCTGGCGGGATAATAGTTAGCCGTTCCACCAGCGATTGCCATTGCTTGCAATGTGGCCGCGGCTTGCGGATTTACCGCGGGATCTACTCCGGCCCCTAAACCAATGACGTAAGTGCTGATACCAGCCGCATTCATGTTGGTAAGATTGGTAATCGTATCAATCAGCGCCTGGTCATTGCCCGGATTGGCGGTATTGAGGGAGCCATCCGAATTGAAATTGGCGGTCACGCCATAACCGACGGCTGCTGCACTACCTAATGGAGGCCAATATCTGCCGGCCAGATCCTGAGTTGGTAACCCGTCAGAAATGAGCACGACATATTGTTTGGGGATACAAGCAATGGTTGATCCTGCTACGCTCGCCAGATAACTTTGCGCCTTTGCCAATAATCCGGCGGTTGGTGCCTGACCAGCCACTGCCTTGATCTCAGCGGTGTTAGTGTTGTTGGTTTCGGGCGCTAAATAAGGTAAAAAAGCACTTACCGCAGCGGTCACTGTGGTGGTGGTCGGGGCTGCTCCCGCGGAAGTCATTGGAACAACAACATTTCCCGAGGTGGCGGATTGGCCTCCACCGTAGCCAAATCCACGCTGCACATACATGACCTGTCGTGAAAACGGTACGTATCCGGCGTTAGTGGGGCCGGTTGACTGATTGGCAGAAGGGGCGCTAAATTGGTAGGAAACATTAATCGACCCGCTGTTGTAATTACCTAATGAGTAATTTGGCGGAAATGGCGTGCTGGGGCTAATATTTCCATAGTTAATGTAGACGCTGGCCTGCGATCCGGCATAGAGAACATCATTGATGGTTGCGTCGTCGCTGGATGCGCCAATTTGCATATACTGCGAGTTTGCTACCGCCGAGGCAGAGTACAAACTGGAACCTATAATCGAAGCGCAATTATTTTGTACCGTCGCGCTTGCGGATGGGTAACCAAAACATGGATTGGTAACATAACGGTTGCCGCTTACCTGAGTATTGGTAAAGGTGAAACCGCTCGTTGCGGGAGACATGTAATACACCCACGTTGTATAAATCCTTGTGTTGTTTGTACTGTAGTTAAGGAGCGCAAAGTCGGTATTTTGCATGTAGGCCTGGATAATCGCCTGGATGCCGCCTTTGGCTACGTTCAGCCGACTGGCCCCGTTATCGGCCAGATTGCCGTTCTGACTGACCGTGTAAGGCGCATTGCCTGCCAGGTCGGCTGCCTGTATTGGTGGCGTGAAACCGGCAGGTACAAAATAGGTTACCGGGGAGCTGGAATTTTTTAGGCTGGCTAATCCGCTCGGCACACTACCAGACCCGATCATGATCGCGCCGCTTAGCGTCCCATCCATCGATTCTGAGTTACCCAGCGCAATTAAGACCTGCGGATGCGCTGGTGTGGATACGGTCAACGGTACCTGAGAAATCGCGAGCGTCACGCTAGGCTGGGCGTTTGCAGGAGGAATCGTTGTTGACGAAGCTAGCAAGACTGCCGCCGCCATTACGGCAGCAATGGCAGGCAGGTATTTCAAGCGCATCCTCGATTTTTGTTGTTGCTGCATACGTCGATCCTCTCATTTCTTCCGCGCTACTGTAAGTGATGCGAAGTGGCGGCTGACTTGTTACTTAATTAATCTTGCGCGCATATAGCGCTACTGTTGAATTTGTACCGTTGCCTGCAGCAATACCGGTGCGCCGCCACTGGCCCCAACTGCCCGCGCCGTGACGCGAAAGACGCGCGTGACTTTTTTCATGTTTTGACCCGGCAATACGACTGAGGGCAGAAGCTCAATAAAGTAGGCAGCGGCGGTGTTGGAGTTTCCCTGAAAGCTTGAAATCACCGCCGCACCACTCCAAAGAATGGTGGTCCACAATGGCGGATTGGCTGGGTTAAACAAATACAAGCCGTTGCCATTAGATTGAAAATTTCCTACCGGATAAGCACCCGCGAGGAGATTACTTTGGGCTTGATTCAGTGCCGCTTCAGCGGTTTGAAAGGCGATTTGCACATCGGCACTGTTGGTGGCGATGCGGGTTTGGGTACTATTTAACGCCACCAATCCGAGGGCGAGAATGGTCAACATTAACACTAGCATAACCGTGATCAGCAATACTGCCCCGCGTTGCGCGCGTGCTTTTTGTCCGCGAAAAGCACGTGCGCTAAAAGGTGGAACACTAAAAGAGCGTGAGGGAGTTTTCATGCCGCATTCCTCAGGTTGATCGTCATTTCATAGACGTGCCGTAAACGGCCATCGGCGGGCACCGTAACAGTGGTATTCAAGACGGTAAATTGGCGGGAGCTCGCATTTGATGTGGTCCCCGAACCAACTTGGCCCTGTATCAGAAACCCCAGGCGCACCGAATAGACTTGTGTCCAGTCTGTTACTGCATTGGCAGAAACATACTGGGTCAGGATGTTATTTGTGCCGATCCCATATAAAACCTGCATCGCTTCAACCCCCGGCACCAATGGCAGATCGGTCCAGACGCCATTGTTATAAGTCGATCGCATTAGCGCACTTTGATCGCCGCCGACACCTTGCGCTACATAAAAGGCAGTTTGTTGCAGGGGCACAAATAGCGCACCGGTTTGATAGTTGACCGCGAATACGCTAGTACTATTTGTACCAATCGCACCTCCAGTAGCCGCATGGGTAATGGTATTTCCGGCAATAGCGGTGATTTGAAAAATACTTGATTTCAGGCAATCAGAGACGATTCCGAGCTGACCAACTGCCAGACCTGTTGTATTCTGCAAGGTCATCGTTGCCGCACCTAACGGAATAACGGTCACCCCTACCGGCGGGGTATTCGGCATTGCACCCAGCAAAATCAGCACGTCACTGCCCGCCTGGACTTTGCCCGTCAGCGTCGCGTCTAGCGTCGGACTCCAATCGGTGGCGATCACATCATTCGCACTATTATCTTGCACGATAGTCAAGGTAGCGCCGCTGCCAGCATAGCCAAACAGCGCATTGATCGATGTTCCCAGCGTACCCAAAGGCGGCGGGCCACCGGCGTTAAGGTTGGACAAAGATTGCGTCAATGATGAACAACCATTAAAGCCTGCAGCGCGTATGACCGGCGTGACTAGTCCCGCAATAGCATTCTCTGCATTTTGGATGCTCGCTTGCGAATTCGTGGATTTGTAAATCTGCGTTTCCGCGAGATAAACGCTGATGATCGCGCCTACTAAAAATAGCCCAAGCGTGATGGCGATCATGAGCTCAATTAATGAAAACCCGCGGACGTTTTTATTTATCGGCTTCAAAGCGGGCCTCATAAGAGTGTCTGCACGGTAAATTGCGCCAGATTGGCGCTGGTCCCTTGAGTCTGCGTGGACGCCCCTAGTTTGCTTTGCGCTGGGGAGTCATCCCATTGCACCGTCACGGTAACCAGCGTGTTGTTACTGGTTGCTACGGCAGCGGTAACGACAGAGCCACGTCCGTTTGGTAATTGCGCGATATCCTTAGCAAGCCAGTACCATACGTCGTAGGCGGCTAACTGAGCCACGCTACAGGCCACAACGCTGCAATCGGGAGGGATCGTCGCCGGAGCGGCGGGAAGGACTGCGCCGGTCAGTAAATTATTGACGTTATAACTACCGCTAACGGCAGCAGGACTGTTAGCGCGGACGCGGTCGATGATGTCATAGGCTGATTGGACGGCCTGTTGTTTGAGATAACTCGCGCTATTCGCTTTGTGCGCTACCAACAACATTCCGGCAATACCGATCATGCCAAAAGCAAGTACAACAAGTGCAATCAGGACTTCCAGCAAGGCAAATCCGGTGCGGCGGTCGATGGTTCTTTTTTGACTCATGGCATTCCACCTTTTGCGCTTACTTTATGCTCACCGTTTGTGCTCATTTTTTACGATCATTTTTTTTGAATACAATCATTCGCTAAGGACAAACCAACGCGCCACCCCATACAGCGGTACCCGGCGTAGGCCCTTGCTGAATTGACCCCGTGACAATAACCTGAAGCGATCGTGCATAGGCCGCACCGCGGGTATCGCAAATTTTGAAATTGGATTGCGTGGTAGCAAGGCCGCGAGGGTCGAAGGTGATCGCAGTGGCCGTTACGCCACCAAAAGCCACCGCCGATAGCAACGGATCATTTGGTCCTGCACGATAGCTTTGCAAAAGCGTACCGATGCCCGCAGTGGGAACTGTTTTAACAATCCAACCGGTATTCCAGTTAGCGCCGCAAGTGACAGAACCGGTTGCGCCGACGGGGCAAACCTGCGTAGTGCCATTTTGCGTCAGCGCGCTAGCGCGGGCGTAATTCAGCGCGCTCATAAATGCATTTGCTTGCCCAGTCTGGCGATTATTGAGTAGCAACGTATTGAATGATGGCAGAGCAAGCGAAACTAAAATTGCGGCAATGGCAATCGTGATCAATAGTTCAATCAACGTGAACGCAGCAAAGCTTGAACGCTTGATCACTGAATTTTTCATCAAAGGTCGTTTAACTGAGACGTTAAATAGCCGCCATGTTGATAGGACATTACGGACGATATAAAAAAGATGCAGATAAAACGTGCATCGTCGCTAAACAGGCAAACGCACAATATAGAGGGAAGCGTGAATAAGTTATCTTGATGCAAGTCTGATGTCGCAACTTCAGGAAAAGAATACGTGCAAACCTTGTTTAAACAAAACTTTTTAGACGGACGGCAATTTTTTCCGGATCAGCGGTATTGGTCTCTGCAACGGAATATAAAATAAGGCAAATAAAATGGGATGTTGCGCTGTTTCAACTATTTTTCTGTGCTCAATCAGCGCTGTTTTCAGCGCTGTTTTTTGAACAAACATCGACGTTAGTTCGAGCGGCACTAAGGCTTTTATTTAATACACATCGCGCCGATAGCGCCCTTTGGCGATCAAGTCATCCAGCGCCGCTTCGCCGAGAATGTCGGTGAGTACGCTGTCAATCCCTGCGGCCATTCCATCCAGACTTCCGCAAACGTAAATAACCGCTCCGTCCTGGAGCCATTTGCGCAATTTATCCGCCGCCATACGCAAACGATCCTGAACATAAATTTTTTCTGGTTGATCTCTCGAAAAGGCGAAATCTGCGCCAGAGAGGACGCCGTCAGTCAACCATTGCTGAATTTCATCGCGATACAAGAAATCGTGCGCCAGATTGCGTTCACCGAATAACAACCAATTTGTGTGCTGGCCGGCGTGCGCCCGCGCACGCAAATGACCGCGCAAACCAGCGATACCGGAACCGTTACCGATGAATATGGACGGTGCGTCAGCAGCAATCAACTCGAAGGCAGGATTCGGCAACAAACGCATCTCTACTTCAGAACCCAGCGGAAGGTGTGCGGTAAGCCAACCGGATGCCAGACCAACACCATCTTCATGCATAACCTGACGCACTAATAAGTGGACGCTGCCATCGTTTGGAATTGAGGCGATGGAATAGCGACGCGTGCCGAGCGGTTGTAATTGATCGGCTAATTGTTGCGCGGTGACCGCCAGCATTTCGTTGTTGTGATGCGGCAATATACTCCGAGACAATATTTCACCGAGTGTGATTTCTTCGCCGTTATGGGTGATGATTGTCGCCGCTTTCAGCGCCAGTTGTTGGAGAAAAAAATCGACGCGCGCAATCGAATGGCGTGGTCTGACTTCAACCAATGCGCCAGAAATCCAATGCGTTTGGATTGCGTTCGGCAGGGAAAATTCCAGATGGAAAATAGGGTCGCCCTGACTGCCTGGATTGGATTGTCGGCGCGCATTCAGTCGCCATGATTGGTAAGCACCTGGTGAACGTTGGTCGTCAGATTCCGTAGTTACCGAAATGGCTATTGTCGTGCCTGCAACTTCGCTTAAAGAATGCTGCCAACGGGATAATGCAGCGCTATCGCCGTTATCGACTTCTATCATCGGAAAAAATGCTTGCGCGCCCTGATTTTGTAGCCAGTGATCCAAAGTATGGCCGAAACCACAAAACTGTGGATAAGCGCTGTCGCCCAATGCCAAAATGCCGTAGCGCAGATCTGGTAAAGAATGCCGTGAGGATGGCGATAATGGGGATAATTGTCGGGCAAAGCGTCGTGCGCTATCCGGTGGATCGCCCTCGCCAAAACTACTGGCAACCAATAGCACGCGATGGAAATGGCGTAAACGCTCGGGGTCCAACGTCGCAAAAGACTGTATAGACACCGATACGCCAGCCGCCTGCAACGCGGCTGCACTGCGTAAGGCGATACTCTCGGCAAATCCGGACTGGCTTGCGAAGGCGATCAGGAGTGGTGGCAGTGGCGGTGTTGATACTACGTTATCGCGCGTGGAACCAGCAGGATCGATCTTGGGGCCAGTGACGTTTTCAAGTGCGGCACGTTCGGTGCGCACCATGCGCTTTTTACGCCGACGATCCAGATATAACATCCAGCCTGTGATGCCGAAGAGCGGCAGTCCGAGCCCTGCGAGCGTCATGATGATGCGGCCGGTTAGTCCGAAATAACTGCCCATATGAAGCGGGTACACGCTGCCAATCAAGCGCCCGCCAGCAGATTTGTCGACATAGCGCTCAATTTTAGAAACTTTACCCGTCTGTGGCTGAATCAGCATTTGATTGCGGGCCCTTTCATGCGGCGGGTTTGCGTCGAGGTAGAAAATTTGGATTGGCTTACCGGGTTGTTCTGGCAAGCGCAAACGGGCGTTACTGTAGCCGCCGGTTTTTGCCGTCTCTTCCAAAAACGCCTGCCATGTCAGTGTCAAATCCAGATGACTCGCGGAATCATTCGATGAAGCCGTTGCATCGTCCGGTTTTTGGCGTCGTCCAGAAGATTTATCACCGCGTCCGGCACCTGTTTTTTGCATCCCATCGGCTTGTTTAGATGGCATTTGTTTGGCACTTGGCGTGTCATTGGCCAGCCAATTTGCCCCATCTTTAAACCAGTCGAAGGCCCAATACAAACCGGTCAGGCTAAAGACTAGATACATCACTAGCGCCCAGGTGCCGACCACCGAGTGCAAGTTCCACAAAAACGCACGTCCTGTCATTGAAAAATTGATATTGGTCCAGTTGCGCCACGCCAGCGGACGCCGCGGCCAGCGGAGATATAGTCCGGACAGCGCCAGAAATAGCAGGCACAGCGCGACACTTCCTGCGACCACTTTACCGATGTCTCTAGGAAGAAGGAACCAGCGATGCAACCGTTCCACAAAGGAAAAAAATTCATCACCTTGCAATGCTGGAAGCAACGCGCCAGTGACCGGATTGACATACCGTAGTTCGCCACGTTTTGCGCCCGGCTCTGGCGCAAAATTGACCCGCGCCGCCATATGTGGGTCGGCGAAGACCGTCACCTGTGCGACAGGATGGGATGGTTGTGCGCTCTGTATCCGCAAGATCAACTGATCCGGCGTCAGTGGTGTGATCTTGTTAGAGGATAACGTCATCACTCCGGGGTTCAGAAGATCCAGCAACTCTTCCCTGAACGATAATATCGCACCCGAAAGGCCAACCAGCATGAGCAAAGTTCCGGCAATAATGCCGATGAACCAATGCACTTGAAATAAGATTTTCTTAACCATATCGGGGAATCAAAAGGGAAGAGTGGTGAGTGGCTGGCAGATTTTTCGACCGTTGTCGTTGCATTGCAGATTGCGTTTTTTATGCAGACAATTTTGCAACGCTACGTGTTTCATATCGGAAGGTCTATGCTCACCTTGTTATTTATTCGGGATTATTATGCGGCATTATAGCTTGGGATAGTAATCATTATCATTCGCATTAAATGAATATTTAGCGCGAGACCTGTTCGACCATTATGTAAGCTCCCCAAGTTTTAAGGCAGTTGTTACGGTCGTTTCGTTTAAAAAGATAAAGAAAGAGTAAAAGCAGATTTTAAAGTAACTGTACAAAAACACAGTTATTCTATGTTTCTCAGTATAATCAGGCAGCGTATCTTCTAGTTGGTTGGCGGTAGGATTGATTAAGCGTCAGTTCTCATTTGTTTATATTTTAGTGATTCACACCACCATGACGATCAAACCCGTAATAGCGGCGGACATTATCGACAATCTCACACGTTGCGGATGGGCTAATCTCAAGAATCCTCTTTACCTGCAGTATCACGATGAAGAGTGGGGTGTGCCTTGTCACGACGAAACGCGGTTATTCGAAATGCTCAATCTGGAAGGCGCGCAAGCGGGTCTCAGTTGGGAAACTGTTCTCAATAAACGTGAAAATTATCGGATTGCGTTCGACCATTGGGATGCCGAAAAAATCGCGCGCTATGATGCCGATAAGGTGGCGGAATTGATGGCGAATGCTGGCATTATCCGCAATCGTCTGAAAATCGCTGCGACAATTAATAACGCACAAGCCTATTTGCGTTTGCGCGATGAGTTAGGTGGATTGGATGCCTTTTTATGGGCTTACGTCGATGGCAAGCCAGTGCGGGGTAACTGGTTTAGTGGGAATCCCAGCCCTGCGAAAACACCACTTTCCGATCGCATTTCAAAAGACATGCTCAAACGCGGATTTAAATTTATTGGTTCGACCATCATTTACGCTTACCTGCAAGGCGTTGGTCTGGTTGACGATCACACAGGTGAATGCTTCCGCCATCATAGTGGGAAGAAGTCCAAGAAGAAGTGAGGGCTTACGTCAATCGCCCCAACTGCGTTGTGCTTTCCTAGCCACCTCGGCGGCCCCGTATTAGCGTACTGTCTTCGTTGGCAGGGTTGGTAAGCCCGTTGCTGAGATGGTTTTACGGCAGTCCTAAAAGGTAAAGGAGTGGCTGGAACAGAGCAGTTAAGTTTCGCCGAAAAGTAAAATCGGGAATGGTGTGTAACAGTGCAGACTTCACCTGAAAATCACCAACGTCACCTCGGGTCAATATCAGTTGAAGTCCGCATTCTTAAAAATTACGCAAGTTAGTTAGTGCACGCTATCGATCCTTAACCGGAAAACGCCTGAATCCCTGTTTGCGCCCGACCAAGAATCAATGCGTGCACGTCATGTGTTCCCTCGTAGGTATTGACCACTTCCAGATTCACCATATGACGAATCACGCCATACTCATCGGATATACCGTTGCCACCTAACATGTCGCGTGCAAGCCGTGCCACGTCCAGCGCCTTGCCGCACGAATTGCGTTTCATCATGGACGTAATTTCAACCGCAGCGGTTCCTTCATCCTTCATTCGGCCGAGTCGCAAGCAGCCTTGTAATCCCAGTGTGATGTCGGTTTGCATATTTGCTAGTTTGAGTTGCACCAACTGATTTGCCGCCAAAGGTCGTCCAAACTGTTGACGATCTAGCACGTATTGTCGCGCCCGATGCCAACAGTCTTCGGCGGCCCCGAGTGCGCCCCAGGCGATGCCGAACCGTGCAGAATCCAAACATGTGAAAGGCCCCTTTAGGCCCCTCACGCCCGGGAGCAAATTTTCTTCGGGTACAAACACCTGATCCATCACGATTTCGCCAGTGATTGATGTGCGTAGGCCGACTTTGCCGTGAATCACTGGCGTTGATAATCCCTTCCAGCCTTTTTCCAGTATGAAGCCGCGAATCACGTCATCCTCAGTTTTGGCCCACACCACAAAAACATCGGCAATCGGCGAGTTAGTGATCCACATTTTTGCGCCTGATAACTGATAGCCGCCGTCAACTTTTTTGGCACGTGTGACCATACTGCCCGGGTCAGAGCCATGATTTGGTTCAGTTAAACCGAAGCAGCCAATTGTTTTTCCACTTGCCAGCGAGGGTAAGTATTGTTGCTTTTGTGCTTCGGAGCCAAAAGCATTGATCGGCACCATTACAAGCGACGATTGCACACTCATCATCGAACGATAACCAGAATCAACGCGTTCGACTTCGCGTGCTATCAACCCATAAGCAACATAACCTAAGCCACCGCCACCGTATTCCGTCGGGATCGTCGCGCCTAGCAATCCTAGCTCGCCCATCTCGCGAAAGATACTCGGATCGGTTTCGCCATTGCGAAACGAAAGCAGAACGCGCGGCGCAAGCTTGTCTTGCGCATAAGCACGGACCGCGTCCCGTACCATGCGTTCGTCGTCACTTAGTTGCTGATCTAGCAATAACGGGTCAGACCAATTGAAAGCTGCTTTAGGTTGTGCCATGTAATTTTCCGGTTGATGTTCTGCGTGATTGCTATATTGACCGCTGCTGTTGGTCGTTGTTTTGAGACCGCATTTTCAGGTTCACTTCGGGCTAATTGGAATAGATAGATTTCGTTAGATTGCTGATTGCAGCTTCGCCGTGATGGCGCTTTGATCATTTTATGGTAATCGATTTGTACGTATTTTGTATCTGTTTATCTACCGATTTGACTTGGGCTCTCACGTGGCCATTATCATTTTGTATGTGATTTTGTTTGTGCGCATCTTGATGATCGGTTTCCGTAGCGGGATAGACGCGAGTATCATCACGTCATTCGCAAAAAATAAGGGAAATTAGTTGTATTTTTGCTACTTTTCTGTTCGGTTCAGTATTTCGTCGACTGCATCGCAATATCGTCGCATCGTCATCGCACCGTCATAGCGCCATGAGACACCTTGCAATGCTACTCGACCGCGTCACTCCCTATTTTTACCTTTTCAGGATTTCACATGTCAACAGAACACTTTATCCCCGGCAAAGACGCCTCGCTAGAATCGTCGATCAGCTCTATGCAAGGCAAGCTGGAGGCGCTTGGTTTTCATATCGAAGAACGATCATGGCTTAATCCAGTCGATGGTTGCTGGTCGGTGCATATTCGTGATCGTGATTGCCCGTTGCTGTTTACCAATGGCAAAGGCGCGACTGAACAAGCATCACGTGCAAGTGCGTTGGGCGAATTTTTTGAGCGGCTTTCGTGTAATTATTTCTGGACCCATTTTTACCTAGGTGAAAAAGTGGCGAATGGCCCATTTGTGCATTATCCACGTGAAAAATGGTTTGAACTGAATGACGAAAGCGAAACATGGCCAGCGGGTTTGCTGACCCCGGAATTGCAAAAATTCTATAATCCGGAAGGCACAGTCGATGCCACGATGCTGGTCGATTACAACTCTGGCAACGAAGATCGCGGCATTTGCGCGATTCCTTACGTACGCGAACGTGATGGCGAGACCGTCTGGTTCCCGGTTAACATTATCGGCAATTTGTACGCCAGTAACGGTATGTCAGCCGGTAACACGGAAGCCGAAGCACGCACCCAGGCACTGTCGGAAATCTTTGAGCGCGACGTCAAGTTCCGCATCATCAAAGATGGTCTGTGCTTGCCGGATGTGCCGGAAGAAGTCATCGCACGTTATCCTCGTATCGCCTCCGGGATTCGCGCTTTGCGTGCCGCAGGCTTTGGTATTCTGGTCAAAGACGCGTCGCTCGGCGGGCAATATCCGGTGATGAATGTCACCTTATTAAATCCAACGGACCAAGGCTGTTTCTCCAGCTTTGGCGCTCATCCGCGCTTTGAAATCGCCTTGGAACGGGCATTGACTGAATTGCTGCAAGGCCGCGCGCTGGATGCATTAGGCGGCTTTCCGGAGCCGGGGTTTGATCTGGAAGAAATTGCACATTCACAGAATCTGGAAATTCACTTCGTCGATTCCAGCGGTATCATCAGCTGGAACTTCTTGCGTGATACACCGGATTTCGCGTTCAGCGACTGGAACTTCAGCAACACCACTGCCGAAGATTATGCATGGTCGATCGCCGCCATTCATGCCAAGGGTCACGATATTTATATCGCCGACTTCACCCATTTGGGCGTCTATGCGTGCCGGATTCTAGTACCCGGCATGTCAGACATTTACCCTGTCGAAGATTTGGAGTGGGATAACGTCAGCGTTGGCAATGAAATCCGCGAACCGATTCTGTTCCTGGCAGATCTGGACGATGAAGAATGCACCGATTTGCTGGGTGAATTGAATGAATTGGGATTAGCAGATCAGCGACCAGTTGCTGCATTGATCGGTTTGGTTGCCGACGTTGGTACGTTGTGGAAAGAACTACGTGTCGGTGAATTGAAAACGCTCCTGGCATTGGCCATCGGCGACCGTGAAGCGATTCGTGAAGGCTGTGACTGGATACGTCACTTCAATCAAATTAGCGCAGACCGTCAATTGGTTTATCGTTGCATCGAAAGCCTGATCGGTTTAGATGATGCCAAACCTTACGCCGCCGCCTTGCAACACCTATACGGCGCTGAAACAGTGCTGCAAGCGCATGCATTGCTGAATCGTGAACAACGGTTCTTTGGTATCAAATCGCCGGGCCTGAATCTCGAAGGTTGCGATATGCATCAGCGCTGGTTGGCGGCTTATGCCAAGGTACAAGTGGCTAAGTGAGGCAATAAGCATGATAGGAAGCTCGGAGTAACTCAAGATCGTCTGTGGCCTTGACTACAGGCGATTTTTTTGGGCTACCATCGACTCGAATGACTACCTAACGTCTTGACCCGCGCTTTCTGTCGACGTAATTCGCACGCTTTTTGCGGTTGAAATTGACTGTTTTAATAATTAAATCTATGAGCAAATTAACCTTAGACCGCATCCTGCAATCACAGGGTGTCGGTACGCGCAAATATTGCCGCACGTTGATTGATGATGGCGAAATCAGCATCAATGGTGAAGTAGTGAACGACTACCGGGCCAAGATCGCAACCGATGGTTTGGTCTTTGTGTTGTTTGATGAGGAATGGGTATATCGCGAGCGCGTCTATATTGCTTTACATAAACCGCCGAATATTGAGTGCTCCCGTAAGCCGAGTCATCATCCGGGCGTTTTGTCGATCTTGCCGGAGGAATTTACCTGGCGCGAACTGCAACCGGTTGGTCGCCTGGATCATGACACGACGGGTTTGCTGTTGATGTCGGACGACGGCACTTTTATTCATGCGCAATCTTCGCCGAAGCGCCATGTTCCTAAAGTGTATGTCGCGACCACGCACGATCCGGTGACACCAGAACTGGTCGCGCAATTGTTAGATGGCGTGCAATTAAACGATGAGCCGGCTCCGTTGAAGGCGGTCAGTTGCGCCATGATTGACGATAAACATATTGAGATCGTGCTTGAGCAAGGTAAATATCATCAGGTTAAGCGCATGTTGGCCGCAGCCGGAAATCATTGCGTCGCGCTGGAACGCACGGCAATTGGTGCAATGACGCTGGCCTCTCTGGCGTTGGAAGAAGGGGATTGGTGTTATTTGACGCCGGAACAACGGGCATTGCTGATACCGGCCTGAGATTGATCCTAAAACCGCGGCTAAAAAAAATAGGGAGAAAAGCGTTTGGCTTTTTCTCCCTATTTTGTTTTGCTCATTCTGTCATTAGCAATCTTGGAAGAGATTCGCCAACGGAATGCATATTTAGATCAATGCGAACGGATCATGGTGCCGAAAGCCTGCTCACTCAAGACTTCTAGCAGCAATGAGTGTTCAATGCGACCGTCGATAATATGGACTGCGTTGACGCCAGCTTTGGCGGCATCCAGCGCCGACGAAATTTTTGGAAGCATACCGCCAGAGATGGTGCCGTCTTCAAACATTTCGTCAATTTCGCGTGCTGACAAATCCGTTACCAGATTGCCTTCTTTATCCTGAACACCAGCGATATTGGTCATCATGATCAATTTTTCTGCGTGCAGGATTTCCGCTATTTTGCCCGCTACGACATCGGCATTAATATTGTAAGCCTGACCGTCTGCGCCGAAACCGATTGGCGAAATAATAGGAATGAAGGCATCGTCCTGCAACGCTTTTACCACGGCAGGATTGATTGCCTCGATTTCACCGACGAAGCCAATATCCAGAAACTGTCCTGGATTTTGCTTGTCCGGCATTTTCATCCTGCGTGCCCTAATCAGACCGCCGTCTTTGCCGGTTAAGCCAACTGCCTGACCGCCGTAGTGATTAATTAACATCACGATATCTTGCTGCACTTCGCCACCTAATACCCACTCGACGACTTCCATGGTTTCTTCGTCGGTGACCCGATGGCCCTGAACAAAGATACCTTGCTTGCCGATTTTTTTGAGTGCGTTTTCGATTTGCGGACCGCCGCCGTGCACGACTACCGGATTCATGCCGACCAGTTTTAACAAAATCACGTCGCGGGCGAAGCCATGTTTAAGGCGTTCGTCTGTCATCGCATTGCCGCCGTATTTGACGACAATGGTTTTGCCGTGAAATTTTCGGATATACGGTAATGCCTCTGCCAGAATTCCGGCTTTTACTTTTGGAGGAATGTTGGCAAGTTCATCGGTCAAGTCGAGCATGGGATATCCTGCGATAGTCTGAAAAAGGTGAGCAAAGAGCCGTGGATAAGCGTGGATGTCTGCGAGGTCAAAATTGGCCAACAGCAATCCGCAATTAGGTGTGCGGCAATGGGCGCGATTTTACATGGAAAAGTCGGAGCTTGTTGGGTGCAAAGCAGGGATGTTCGGATAAAACACACAATCACCCTTTTTGATCGGGATAATCGCTGATAAATGACGGCGCAAAGGAGGATTACATCGATCAATTTTATTGCTAAATAATTATTAACCGAATTGATGTCAAAGTTTGATGCAAGGCGTCACGACCAAAGCTGAGCGCAGTCATCGTAGAGGATAATGTGGTGCGGGTCGGGGGCGGGTTGAAGTAAAAAATGCGGTGGCGCGCCAGCATTTACACATTTCATGCCTTGCCTAAAATGTACTGGTTATGGCAACGATGTGTACTTTCTTGGTATTGTATTAACTCCGGGTGTGAGGGATCGCAGCACACCCGGTGCAATCAGCATTGCAGATTTACATCCGTCATTGGCTGACGTGGATCATTTCACGGACGATCGGATAGACTTCTTTGTTCCAGCGTCGTCCGCTAAACACGCCGTAATGTCCGACACCGGTTTGCATGTGGTGTGACTTCATGTAGCCCGGAATGCCGCTGCAAAGGTCGTGCGCAGCCATCGTTTGCCCGATTGCGCAGATGTCGTCATGTTCTCCTTCTACGGTCAACAGAGCGGTGCGTTTGATCGCCGCGGGTTTGATCAGGCGTCCAGCACATTCCAGCTTGCCCAACGGCAACGCGTACTCCTGAAACACATCGCGTATTGTGTCCAGATAAAACTCTTCTGTCATATCTAGCACCGCGAAATACTCTTGGTAAAAGGTGCGAGTGGTGTTGGCTTTTTCCAGCGCGCCTTCCACCAAATCGGAGTACAGCCCTTTAAATGCATTCACGTGGCGTTTAAGGTTCATGCTCATGAACGCGGAAAGCTGCAGGAATCCGGGATACACACGGCGCCCGCCGCCGGGATGGCGCTGCGGGACGGTACTAATCAGGTTCTTTTCAAACCATTCAAATGGCTTGCTGGTGGCCAGTTCGTTCACTCCGGTCGGATTGACCCGGGTGTCAATTGGCCCGGCCATGAGTGTCAGGCTACGCGGTTGGGCGGGATTACCATCTTCGGCCATGATGGCAGTGGCAACCAGAGCGGATACACAAGGCTGGCAGATTGCCACCATATGCGATCCCGGGCCCATCACCTCTAGAAATGCGATGAGATAAAGTGCGTATTCGCTCATGCCAAAAGGGCCAGCATCTAACGGTACGTCCCGGGCATTGTGCCAGTCGGTGATGTAGACGTCGTGATCCGCCAGCATAGTGCGCGCAGTTTCACGCAGCAACGTCGCGAAATGGCCGGACATGGGTGCGACGATGAGTACGCGCGGCTGATCGGTCACCCCCTCTTTCTTAAAATGCAGCAAGGTGCAGAACGGCATGACGTGCGCGACTTCTTCATGCACCAGTACGTCGTGAGTGCTATCTCCTTCGCCTACGTGTATGGTGTTGAGGCGAAAGTCGGGTCGGGTGTGGGTAACTTCAGTGCTTGCAAACATCTCATAAGCTGCAGAAAGTTTACGAACGCCTGGAGCCGCACTTAAAAAAGGGTGGGACATGGCCGTGACGGCGGCCTGTGTAAATAAACGCATCCCCGCCATCATGTCGGAATGCGCTTGATAGACTTGATACTTCATGAGTGCTCCCTTGCCCGAGAGTGGGCGATGCTGAAAGGCATTAGCAAGTTGCAGGCCATCGAATTTCTGGCATGAAGTTTGCTGAGCTGTTTCTGAAATTGTCGATTATCGAGCGACTCCGCCCACATGCGTTAATGACTAGGGAATCTGCATCATGGCACAAGCTACTCTCTCCATCAGCAGCAAGAATTATTCGTCGTGGTCGATGCGCGGCTGGCTACTGGTTAAATTCTCCAAACTGCCATTTGATGAGCAGATCATATCGCTTGATGATCCGGCTATGCGTGCCGAAATCCTATTACTGGCACCGTCGATGTTGGTACCTTGTTTGTTGCATGACGGGGTTAAAGTGTGGGATACCCTCGCGATAGGCGAATATTTACATGAAATCAAGCCTAAGGCGGGTTTACTGCCAGCTGACCGCGGTGCGCGTGCACATTGTCGCGCCGTTTGCGGTGAAATGCATTCAGGATTTTCTGCTCTGCGTTCCGCGTTGCCAATGAATTTGCGGGGCCAATTTAAGGAATTCAAGGTTTGGGCGAGAGCGCAAGCCGATATTGATCGCATTGTCACCATCTGGCACGAATGCTTTAATACGTATGGCGGACCATATCTGTTTGGCGCGACACCGTGTATAGCAGACGCTATGTATGCGCCAGTGGTAACGCGCTTTTTGACATACAACGTCAAGTTGGACGCCGTTTGTGCAGCCTATTGCGAATGTATTATGGCTTTGCCGCAAGTGCAAGAATGGGTGGAAGCGGCGAAGTTGGAACCGGTCGAGATTGAGGAACTTGATGCTGAGTTTTAATCATTGATTAATTGCCGTATAGGCATCTAGTTCTGTATTTTCTTTTGTGATTGTTCTTTTATTCTTTAGGGCCGATACCTGACATCGCGCTTTAATGTCTCTGAATAGTCCATTGCCAGCGTAAAAATGACGCTAAAAAATCTCATTCTTTAGTCAAGGTGGGATTTTTTTGACTGCATTGATTCTGTCGAATTTCCTTTGCGTTTCCTTGGGTTCATTATTTCCCTTCATAGGTAAAAAAGCGCTACGCCTCTTTGATACTGAAGAGTAGAGTTGCCTTATCATGGTGCAATCAGACGCTCCTTTTGGATGCATGATGGGTGCCAATATGGTGCGTGAAAATGACATCCGCTTACACACGGTCCAGGTCGGCAACGTGAATTTCTTTTTTCGTAGTTCTTATGAGATTTTGCTGCGGACAAGCGCCAATGAATTTGCTAATTTGCGGCAAAACAAGAGGCAATCGCCGCTAGTGTGTTGGGTATTCGCTGATTCCTGTGGGATACTTTATCGTGCAGAGCAGCGTTAAGGGACCCATTGAGGGTAAGAATAACGGGGCGCAATGAAGTGGGGAATCAACATGGCGGAATGTTTCGTTTGCAAGAGGCAATTTATCTGCGGCGTCCTTTCGCGCAGCGCGTCGACTTGTTGGTGTCAGGCGCTACCGGCGCTAATGCCTGTGCCATTAATGTTGGCAACAACGCCCACAATATCGTCAAATGTAGCGCAACCAGGTTGCTGCTGTCCGGAATGTTTACAAATTTTATTGCTTTTGTAGCAAGTTTAAATCCGACAAATAGTCTTTAGCCTTCGAAAAGTGCCGATTTCGCTTAACTTCGTTCGGGAAGTGTCGCTTCATCGCAGCTACGCACTTCCTTGTGGGTAAAGGTGGCGACGACCTTGGTTAACTGTGCCGAGGTCTGAGCGTTTAACAGCCGTAATTGGAAGGCCACCTTGCCAGCTGTTGCCTTACGCGCTTCTACTCGTATGCCGATCAGACCCTTTTCTTCCAGGCGGGCAACCTGAATTTGCGAGGCCTCTTCAGATTTGAATGTGCCGAGAGAGATGCCATAAAGGAGCGGTGGCGCATCTTGGATGACAAAGAAATCGGTGATGCCAAGGCCGAGCAATTCCTCCCCTTTTTTATTCGCCGCGTCTTGGCTCCCAAACGAAGGCAAGTACACGCGATAACTGGCAATTTCTTGCACTGGGCGGCGGATTGGCTGCACGGTTGGCGCGACTTCAGCTAACTGACTGGCAAATCGCCTTGCTTCAGCAGCGCTGAAATTGCCTACTTCAGTGCAGGCAAAGGCGCTGTTGGCAGCACTGTCTGTGCCATCTTTCTCGCCACCACCTAGATTAGCGGTTGAGGTAATCGCGGCATTATTTGCATTATTTGCACTATTTGAATTAGTCACACCGTTCTGGTTGGTCCTTGCGCTATTGCCTTTTTCACCCTCAGCCTCGGTTACTGGAACCAATTTAATTTTGTCCGCTTGCAATTGGTTAGTTAAACGGGCGGGCTCTCTTCCGTTCGAGATGAGGCCGATGCCCTCCACATAGCCGTGCTGTAACGCAAACAAACCTGCGTTGATTAATAGCAGCAACCAGAAAAATATTTTCAACATAAAGTGTTATTCGCTCAACGTTCGGTTTCTGCGGCAATGCTGGTCCACAGGCCAGTCAGGACCAAATGGTCAACTCTTTCATGGGGCGATGTCAGATAGGGTGCAATAACGCCAGCACTTCCACCCGTAAGAATACATTTTATTTCCATTCCCGGATGATGTTGGGTTTGCAGCGTCAATGCGGTCGAAATTGCGCCAACCTGCGCGGCGATACAACCGCTCATGATGGCATCCTCGGTGTTGTCCGCAAATGGTGTCGTGATCACGACATGGTCAAGGATGCGTGGCAACTGTGCCGTGCCGTGCGCCAATGCGTTCGCCATCAAGCCCAATCCAGGCAAGATCATACCGCCTATAAACGTGCCGTCGGCATTGATGACGTCAATCGTCGTGGCGGTGCCGCAGGTTGCCAATAACAGGGCTTGTTGTGGATATAGCCGATGTGCGCCGATTGCCGAAGCAAAGCGATCACAACCGAGTTGCATGGGATTGCGATAGGCGTTGCGAACGCCCGCCAGCTGCGGCACGGAGGCAAACCATTCCGGCAAAATACTGCTATCGAAGGCCAGTTGCAATATTTCATGCAGACGTGCACCAACCTTACTGCCCGCGACATTGGAAATCAACACGCGCGTTATCTGAAGGCCGCGCCAAAGGCCAAGCAACTCCGCAATTTCGTTATGCGCCACAGAGCCAATGTCTCGCCATATAGGAGGAGCGGTGGCATGGCCGAGGGTCGGAATAGTTGCCAAGGCCCACTTTATGCGCGTATTGCCAGCATCAATTAACAGTAATCCCATTCTTACGTTTCCTTTACCCGCAGCGAAATGTCGCCCGCCATGATAGCGACAGGTAACGCATCTTGCGCGGTTTGTAACAAAAATCGACCGATCTTATCAATCCCCAGCGCTGTGCCCTCATATAAAACCTTACCCTGATCCAGAATAACCACTTGTTGTCCTGCATGCGCGTGGAGTTGATTCCAGCGTGACACAAATGGGTTGAGGCCATCGTTTTGAAATTGTTGTAATGCGTGGGTCAGGTTGGATAGTAACGTCGCCATTAGCGCGTTGCGATCAGCCTCGACAGGGCAACTATCGGGTCCTGATCTTGGCAAATTGGCTATCTTGCGCTCAAGTTGCTGTTGTATATCAACCGGGATGGCAAGATTGATACCGACACCAATCACCGCCCAAGTGGAACGCTCGGCGTACCCGTTGGGCTGAGCGCTGCCACTCGCGGTTTCAATCAGAATGCCGCCCAGTTTGCCGTCGCTCTCGCCGTCCACTAACAGCAGATCGTTAGGCCATTTTAATCGAATGCCGAAATCGGTCTCTGCATTTTCCTGCTCCTGAGCGGCGCCAAAAGTCTGGTGCAAATACTGGTTTAAGCCGTCAGCAATCGCCACGCCGACGGCTAGCGGCAAGCCAATCAATTTTTGTAGGGGGCGATCAAAACGCCATGCCAGCGAAAACATCAACGCAGCGGATGGCGCCGAAAGCCAAGTGCGTCCAGCGCGTCCTCGACCAGCGGTTTGCTGTTCGGCAATGCGCAGCATCGGTCCAATAATCGCGTCGCCGTTGTGGTGCGCGTTTAGACCGGATGACCCATTTTGTGACCCTTGCGGGTTTTGTATTAGCGTCAGAAGGTCGGCGTTGGTGGAGCCGGTCTCAGCCACGACCTCAATTGTGATGTGATCGGGAAGTGATGCCGAAAGTGCAAAGATGCGCTCTGCAGAAAGAGTAGATGTCATGCCGCGCATTGTAGCGGATGCGCGCTGTCGTCAATTATTTCTTGGTGTGTATTTGCCATTGATGGAGACGAGGATAAGTATTTTGCGTATAAAAGTCTTGGTGCGGCGAGATTTTGTATCCATTCTCACTTAAACTTGATGCATGCCAAAATCCGATGTCCAACTCCCCGCGATCGCTCTCGCTCATCTTCATGATGGAGGTGATAACAAGACCGAGGACGGTGGTAGTGGCGATGTCAATGTCGATACACGCGTGGCAATGGTCCGCGGAAACTGGCAAGTCAATGCGATGGCGCAACCGGGCGTTATGCGAGGGCTGCAGTCAAGATTGAAAATGCTGGCAAGGCGCGCTGCACGGCAATCTCTCCAATGGGATTTGTCGCAGGTTACAGCGCTCGATCATATCGGCGCGCAATTATTGTGGAACGCATGGGGAAAAAAACGCCCGGATTCGCTGGTGCTTACGCGTCAGCAAAAGGATTTCTTCAAGCGCCTCGAAGATGCTGGGCCATTATCTTTGCCACCGCCACCACCGCGACGGCGATTGTTGATTGTCATTTATGATTGGGCGCGCGTCGGATTGGATCATCTGAGCGGCTTCGTCGCATTACTCGGACAATTTATCCTGGACTTCAACCGCATGGTGCGCACGCCGCGTCGGGCACCGTGGAAAGAGATATCCGCAAACATTTACCACATCGGTTTTCAGGCGTTGGGAATTACTGCGATTGTCGGGTTTCTGATTGGCGTAGTGTTATCGTTTCTCTCCGCGCAGCAATTGCACACTTTTGGCGGCGACATTTATCTCGTCAATATTCTCGGGATGAGTATCATCCGCGAACTGGGACCATTGCTGGCAGCCATTTTAGTGGCGGGGCGCTCCGGTTCTGCCATCACCGCGCAACTGGGTGTGATGCGGGTGACGCAGGAACTCGACGCGATGGAGGTAATGGGTTTGCCGCATGGCTTCCGTTTAATCTTGCCGCGTGTGATCGCTTTATTGATCGCGATGCCGTTGTTGGTGATCTGGACGGATGCGATTGCATTACTCGGTGGGATGACCGCGGCGCAGTTACAACTCGGATTGTCACCGACGTATTTTCTACAGCAATTGCCGGGCGCAGTCCCTTTGCCCAACTATCTGATTGGGCTTGGCAAAGGTGCGGTATTTGGTGGACTGATCGCCCTGGTCGCTTGTCATTTCGGTTTGCGCATTGAACCTAACACTGAAAGCCTTGGTCAAGGTACAACAACCTCCGTGGTCAGCGCGATTACTATTGTGATACTTGCTGATGCGGTGTTTGCAATTCTGTTTAGCGGGGTTGGATTTTGATGACTAATTTGCTGAGCAATCCACTTTTATCGACTCGACCATTAACGCCAGCCCCGCAGCCGGTCATTCAGGTCGACAAACTCTGGACCCAGTTCGGCAAGACAGTTGTTCTGCAAGACCTTGATCTGACGATTGAACAGGGTGAGATTGTTGGCGTGATCGGTGGTTCCGGTTCTGGAAAAACTACGCTCTTACGCCAAATTTTGGGCCTGAATCGACCTACGCGCGGCACCGTATCGGTCTTAGGGTTGGATATCAGTAAAGCTAGCGTTGATCAAATGGCTGCGTTACAAAACCGTTGGGGAATGTTGTTTCAGATGGGCGCGTTATTTTCTGCGCTGACGGTGCTGGATAATGTGGCGATGCCGCTGCGTGAGCTGCGTGCATTACCGGAAAGTCTGATTCTGGATGCCGCGTTGCTGAAGTTGCAATTAGCCGGCATTGGTCCCGAGCACGCGCTTAAAATGCCCTCTGATTTATCGGGTGGCATGATTAAACGCGTTGCCCTGGGGCGGGCGTTGGCGCTAGAGCCAGAATTATTGTTTTTGGATGAACCCACCGCTGGCCTGGATCCTGCGTCGTCCGCAGCGTTCGTTAAACTAATTCTGTCGCTGCATAAGGATATGCGCTTGACGGTTGTCATGATTACCCATGATCTGGAATCGTTATTGGCGATGTCGACCAAAATCGCTGTGCTGGCCGATAAACACGTTCTTGCCTACGACACGCCCGAGCAGGTGATGAAGATCAAACATCCCTTTATAGAAAATTTCTTCCTCTCGGCGCATTGTGAGCAGGACACAGTAGGATAGGCAGCATTATGGAAAATAAAGCACATGCGTTAATTGCCGGACTATTTACCGTCGTCTTATTGTTGGCGGCGATCTTTGGCGTCATGTGGTTCAACGGTGACCGCGTGCAGCGGGTACCGTATGAAATCGCCACCAAGCTGTCGGTTCCGGGCCTTAATCCGCAGGCGGACGTCCGGTATCGCGGTCTCAACGTTGGCAGAGTCGATACGATTGTTTTCGATCCGCAAAGTCCGGGGCAGATTCTAATTCGCCTGAAAATTAATCTTGATACCCCGATGACGCCGGCCACGTATGGTACGCTGGGTTATCAAGGCGTGACAGGGATTGCCTATATACAGTTGGATGATGATGGTAGCAATCCTGCCAAACTGGCCAGCAGCGCCAGTAAACCGGCGCGCATTACGCTGCGGCCGAGTTTGTTCGATAACATTCAAACCAAAGGCGCGGCAATTTTGTTGCAGGCAGAAGAAACCGTTGCCAAATTAAATGGTTTGCTCGCCCCTGCGAATCAACAAGTGATGGTGGCGGCGTTTAGTGATGTCAGTAAAACGGCGAATGCGTTTGAATCGATACCGCGACAGTTAGAGCCGACTCTCGCCAAGCTACCGGCGATGACCGAGCAACTGAATCAGGCATTGATGTCGATTACGACCCTATCCCAAAATATGACTGTACTGAGTCATACTTTGAATACCTTGAGCACCAGTTTACAGGGTCCGAATGGCGCGGTGTCCAGATTGTCGGCAACAATGGCGAACGTGGGATCAGTCGCCGATAGTGTGCAATACGACGCGCTGCCACGGTTTAATGTGCTGGCGTCAGAGGCGCGTTCGTCGGTACGTGCATTGAACGAGACGCTAGAACACTTTAATCAGCAACCGCAAAGTATTTTGTTTGGCAGCAAAGGCGTGCCGCCGGGGCCGGGCGAAGCGGGTTTTATTGCCCCTGTCAAATAAAATAGGCATAAGGAAATCGATGAACAAATTGAATGCGCTCTTTAAAGCTGTACTGGTGTTGTCCATTGTGGTTTTGGTCGGCGGTTGCGCTGCGCCAGCGGGTGTCTATGCCCGGTATGATTTTGGCCCTTTACCAGCGCTTGTAAGTTCGCCGACTGCGGCGATGATGACCTTGCCAGCTATCAGTCTGGCAGACGTTACTGCGCCAGCAGGATTGGATAATACGATGATGATGTACAGGTTAGCTTATGCGAATGATCTGCAATTGCGCCCGTATGCGACTTCACGCTGGACCATGTCACCGGCGCAGTTATTCAGCCAGCGTCTGAAGGCGCGTTTCGGTCAGGTTGGCGGTGCGGTGGTTTCTGTTTCGGACGGAGCACTTAATGTTCCAGTATTGCGGATCGACATGGATGATTTCAGCCAGATCTTCGACAGCGCTTCGCATAGCGTCGTAAAGGTCACCATTCGGGCGTCCATCTTTAATGGCCGACTTTTGCTAGGCCAGAAGATGTTCAGCCATTCAGTTGCTACGCCCACTCCAGACGCCGCTGGCGGTGCACGCGCTTTTTCAGTTGCCAATGATGCATTAATTGATGATCTGATGGAATGGTTAGCGGCGTTGCCGTTGAAGAAGTAGCTGAAAAACCAGGACTATGACAGCAGTACCAACAGAAGCACCTGCAAAAATAGCCGCCGAAATATGGCAGAAACAATCTTGATTCAGACTAGCAGTACGCGCTGTCTAATCCCACCCTCATAAAATCATCACCGGATGGTTAAACTTATGCCGGTAAAATTTACTTTTAAGCAATAAGGACAGATTGCAATGACTGGTTCGTCATTAATTATTGAGCGTAGCTCGTCATCCCCGTCGTCATCGTTTGCACGTGTCAGTTTATTGATATACCTGCTGCTGATTATTTATGCCAGTTGGTATCCGTTCAGCGGGTGGCGCGACGTTGGATTGACGCCGTGGGCTTTCTTATCGGCACCGCTGCCGCATTACTGGACCTTATTTGACGTCTGGACCAATATTGTCGGCTATATGCCGCTCGGGCTGTTGACCGTATTGGTGCTGCCGCGCAGAATTCCACTGACATTGACAGTCATCCTGGTCACCTTGGCCGGCATCTTGTTTTCGGGAGTGATGGAAGCGGTGCAGACGTATCTGCCCACGCGCGTGTCATCCAATCTTGATCTGTTAACCAACAGTATCGGTGCGCTGTCAGGCAGCATTATTGGCGCTATTTTCCGCTATCGGTTTAGTCCGGAGAACAAATTGCTGTTGCTGCGGGAACGGTGGTTCAATCGTGAAGCCAGCCATGGCATGGTCATGATTGCATTGTGGCCGCTGGCGCAACTGGCGCCATTGAATCATCTGTTCGGGTTTGGGCAAGTCACATCCATGCTGTCGACCTGGTTGTCGGACTGGTTTGAGCAGCCGATTGATCTGGCCGCATGGATGACCAACGACGTACAGCTATCGGCCGAACAATACTGGATGACGGAATCGATTATTACCGCTTGTGGTCTGGTCAGTGCGGGCTTAATGCTGATGATCGTGTTACGCAAAGACGCGCCGAAAGTCGCACTGACGTTCCTATTGATATGGGTAACGCTTTCGGTAAAAGCATTTGCGTCCGCGTTATTATTTACCCCGGAGAATGTGCTGGTCTGGTTAACCCCGGGAGCGTTGACCGGATTGCTGGTCGGTGCCGTGGTGTTGGTTACATTTGGATTTACACCGCAGCGCGTGCAACGCTGGGTTGCGGCATTGGCGGTGTTCGTCAGTTTGGTCTTTGTTAATGTTATCCCGGACAATCCTTACTACGTCGAAACGTTACAAACATGGTCATTAGGTAAATTTCTAAATTTCAATGGTGCGGCGCAGTTTTTAGCACTTTTGTGGCCATTTTTTACGCTTTGGTTTTTATTCCACCCTATGCACCGAGCGAAACGAAATGACTCCGGTGTATGATTATATTAACTATCCTAACTACTTTCTTTTTAGAGCTGTCCAGCTATGAGCGATAACCTGAGCGAAATTCCCTCCACCGAACCAACAGAAATTGGCTCCGTACCGCCTTTTTATGCCCATCATGTGTTTTTTTGCCTAAACCAGCGCGCACCGGGTGATCGAGTATGTTGTGCCAATAACGGCGCGCAAGCCGCCCAAGAGCATGCCAAGCGCCGTATCAAAGCACTCGGTCTGGCTGGCGACGGCAAGGTCAGAATCAATAAAGCCGGTTGTCTTGAACGTTGTGAAGAAGGCCCTGCGTTAGTTATTTATCCAGAAGGCGTCTGGTATACCTACGTCGATACGGAGGACATCGACGAAATTATCGACGTGCATATCGTCGGTGGAAAAATCGTTGAGCGTTTGAAAATTTAATTCCGAGAGTTTATACGTCATTATTTTTCAGCATAATATCCGCCTTATTATTTCTATCATTGGCTGACATGGACGAACAAAAATCCCCCTGAATGCGATACTATTTTTAGTCGCCGGGTATGTCAGCCAATTCGTTGAGAATCAAACGAGAAGACATGAACGCACAGACCACCTCTTTTTCTATTACCGGTCCCGCTGGCGCACTTGAATGTGCGCTGGACCTTCCCGCTTCGGATCAATTTCCAGAGCCAAGAGGTTTGGCGCTGGTCGCCCACCCACATCCGCTATATGGCGGAACCATGGACAATAAGGTTGCACAAACCTTGGCGCGTGGATTTCTGGCATTGGGATATGTGGCGGTTCGGATGAATTTCCGCGGTGTCGGAAATTCTTCCGGGGTCTACGATGAAGGTCGTGGTGAGACCGATGATATGGCCGCGTTGCTGGTCCACATGCGCGAAAAATATCCCGCATTGCCACTAGCGCTTGGTGGTTTTTCATTTGGCACTTTTGTGCAGTCACAATTGCAGCAACGGTTGATTACGGCCGGTTCGCCAGCAGAACGGTTGGTATTGGTTGGCACTGCTGCTGGAAAATGGCCAATGCCGACAGTTCCCGCAAACAGTATTTTGATTCATGGTGAACTCGATGAAACCATTCCGTTAAGTGCGGTATTTGAATGGGCGCGTCCGCAAGACATTCCGGTTATCGTCATTCCTGGTGCGGATCATTTTTTTCATCGCAGATTGCAACATATTAAGAACTTGATGGTCGAAATGTGGCATCGGGAATCCAAGGCCGGCTAAAGCGGCTATGCACACAAAATAATGAGTCGAAATGGCATGTCATTGTTCGGCGATTTTTGTCGATATTGGACTTGAAATCGTGACCACGTTATCTTGCGCAACTGAGGAGGCTATAATTCCGGTTAATTGTTTTTTTGTAGTTCCCTGGTTAAGTGCGTCTTTACCCTCTGGTTCTGCTACCTATTCATCCGTGCGATAGCTGTTTGCTGTCTGTCGTGCCAACGTCCTTAACACCGACTTCACCGATTTCATTCACTTATACCCTATGAAAAAAATATTCGCAGCCTTAGCTGCAACACTCTTGTCCGCTTCGGTTGCTTTTGCCCAGACATTGCCACCGCCATCCGTCGCTGCCAAATCCTGGTTATTGTTGGATACCACCAGCAATCAAATCGTTGCCTCGGGAGATGCCGATTTACGCGTCGAACCCGCATCGTTAGCCAAGATCATGACCGCCTATGTCGTGTTTGACGCTCTGAAGGACAAAAAACTGACGCTCGATCAGATGGTGACCGTCTCCGTACGCGCCTGGAAAGTTGATCCGAGCAGCTCGAAAATGTTTATTGATCCAGCGACGCCGGTATCGATCAGTGACCTGTTATATGGCCTGATGGTAGTTTCGGGTAATGACGCAGCAGTGGCATTGGCCGAAGCAGTATCCGGTACTGAAGACGCATTTGTGGTGCAAATGAACCGCGAAGCGCAGCGCATGGGCATGAAATCGACCCACTTTGGCAATCCGCATGGCCTGCCGAGCGCCGATACCTACACAACGTCACGGGATCTGGCGGTACTTGCCGCCCACGTTATCGTTGATTTTCCAGAGTTTTATAAAATCGATTCAACAAAAACGTTTACCTATAACAAGATCAAACAACCCAATCGCAACCGCTTGCTCTGGTCCGATCCTTCTGTTGATGGCATGAAGACCGGTCATACTAACAGCGCCGGTTATTCGATTATTGCATCTGCCAAACGTCCCAATGGTACTGGCGAACGTCGTTTGCTGGCAGTTGTTGTGGGGACCAACTCCGACCAGACGCGTACGCAGGAAGCGCAAAAATTATTGAACTGGGGTTTCCAGAACTTTGACACCGTCAAGCTCTATTCAAAGGGACAGGCGCTGGCCACGCCGCAGGTATGGAAGGGGTCAAAAAGCGAAATCAAGGTTGGATTTGACCGCGACATATTCGTGACGGTACCAAAAGGTGTCGCCGAAAAAATCAAACCAGTATTGGAGCGTACAGATCCGCTCATCGCTCCCATTGGCCTCGGCAACAAGATCGGCACATTGAAGATTATGGTGGGCGATACCGCGCTGACGCAGTTGGATGTGCTGGCCTTGGAAGAAGTGAATCAGGCGAGTATTTTTGGCCGGATCTGGGATTCGATTCGTTTGTTCTTCAAGAAGCTTTGGTAGTCTATTCAAATTAATCGGTTGAATGAGTGAATGAGTGAATAGCGCCCCTGTCATGCACGTGACCGGGGCGCAGTTATGTGGCGATGATGTGACTTCATTGGCTAGTTGCATGGTCAACGTGGATTTTTTTCGCGCGCCGCAATAATGTGATCGGTCACTAAACTCGGTAACAGTCGCAATATTGTGTTTTGTAAAACGAACACCAGTTAAAAATTTAAAACAGCATCCGGTTTCTCCAACAAAATCACGCGCTTAAACTCCGCCTGTATCCGTGCCAGCGCATCTTCCGATTCGGCCTCAAAACGCATGACTGCCACCGGCGTGGTATTCGATGCCCGCACCAATCCAAAACCATCCGAATATTCGACGCGCAGCCCATCAATCTTGATAATCTTATCAGCACCGGGAAACTCCGCTTGCTCTTGAAGAGCGGCAATTAGCGTGAAGTTTTCACCTTCGGCCAATGTTAATTGCAACTCAGGCGTACTAGTCGATTGCGGTAGTGCATTGAGCACCGCAGACGGATCACTTTCCCGACTTAACAATTCCAGCAATCGGACACCAGCATACAAGCCGTCGTCAAAACCATACCAACGGTCTTTGAAAAACACATGCCCACTCATTTCACCGCCCAGCGGCGCACCGGTCTCACGCATCTTGGCTTTGACCAGTGAATGGCCGGTTTTCCACATCAGCGGCTTGCCACCGTGCTGCGTAATCCATGGCGCCAGATGGCGCGTGCATTTGACGTCGTACAAAATTTCCTGGCCCGGATGACGGGTCAGGACATCAGCGGCAAACAGCATCAATTGCCGATCCGGATAAATGATTTGACCATCTTTGGTGACGACGCCCAGACGATCGCCATCGCCGTCGAACGCCAGGCCAATTTCTGCGTCAGAGGTTTGCAGCGCCCGAATGACATCCTGCAAATTCTCCGGATGCGCTGGATCGGGATGGTGGTTCGGAAATGTTCCGTCAACCTCACAAAACAATTCTTGCACTTCGCAACCCAGGGCGCGATAGAGTTCTCCGGCAAACGCACCTGCCACGCCATTGCCGCAATCGACCACAATTTTCATCGGCTTTGCTAGTTTGACGTCACTGAGAATGCGCTGAAGATAGGCTCCCTTAATATTGTGGGTGCAGTAACCACCCGGATGCTGGACTTGCGCGGCGGCCGCTGTCGCCGCACCTGAGACGATGCTCCGATAGAGTGCCTGAATGGTTTCACCATACATAGCTTCACCCGCCAGAACCATTTTGAAGCCGTTGTAATCGGGAGGATTGTGACTACCGGTGACCATGACGCCGGATTGTGTGCCCAACATATGCGTCGCAAAATACACCATTGGCGTGACGACAACGCCGAGGTCAATCACATCCACGCGCAAGTCTTGCAATCCTGCTACAAGGGCCGCCGCCATCTCAGCGCCCGATAACCGGCCATCACGGCCGACTATGACGGTTTTTTGACCTTTCGCAAGCGCGGCCAAACCGAAAGCCCGACCGATTTGCCGGGCTACATTAGCATCGAGCGTTTTATTTATGACGCCGCGGATGTCGTAGGCTTTAAATATAGAACTTTGTATTGATGGCATCATTTTTAATCCGTTGCTGAAGAGAAAAGTCATAGAACATAAACAACGCCAAAAAGTCTCTCTAATTTCGCTTGTATATGTCCTCGAATCGCACGATATCGTCTTCTCCGAGATAGCCGCCGGATTGAATTTCTATGAGATGCAATGGCATTTTCCCGGGGTTTTCCAGTCGGTGTTTTTCGCCGATAGGTATATACGTTGATTCGTTTTCAGTAAGAAATTTCTCCTCGTCTCCGCAGGTAATGCGCGCTGTTCCGCTTACCACGACCCAGTGTTCGGCGCGATGATGGTGCATTTGCAGCGATAGCTTTCCACCAGGATTAACTGTGATGCGCTTCACCTGGAAACGATTGCCAAGGTCGATTCCCTCATAACTTCCCCAAGGCCGATAGACGGTTGTGTGATTCAAATGTTCGGTACGATTATTTTTTTGCAATTCTTCGACGATCTTTTTTACTCTTTGAACCTGATCTTTATGAACTACCAATACCGCATCCTTGGTTTCGATAACTATCAGATTCTCAACGCCGACCACTGCCACCAAGCGACTTTCTGCACGAATCATTGAATTTTTAACATGGTCGGTATACACGTCGCCACGGAGTACATTGCCTTCGATATCGGCATCCAGTATTTGCGACAACGCAGACCACGATCCGACATCGTTCCAGCCTATCTCTGCTGGGACCACGACTGCATGGGCAGTGTGTTCCATTACTGCATAGTCGATCGACTCGGATGGACATTCCGCAAAGAGAACCTCATCGAGACGACAGAAGTCCAGATCGCTGTAGGCGTCCTTGAACGCTTTCTGACAACTGACGGCGATTGCTGGACGAAAGGCGGTGAGTTCTTCTAGGTAGCGCGACGCCAGAAACAAAAACATCCCACTGTTCCAGCTATAAGCAGGGTCTGCAATGAGCATTTCCGCGGTCGAACTATCTGGCTTCTCTACAAATCTTTCAACGGCGTAACAACCTTCAGTTCCGTCTGCCAACTTGCCACGGCGAATATAGCCGTAGCCAGTCTCCGGCCCGGACGGCACTATACCGAAGGTTGCCAGAGCACCGTTGCATGCAGCTTGTGCCGCACGCTGCACCGCCACATGAAAAGCCTTAACATCCGCAATCATATGGTCGGCAGGAAGCACTAGCATGAGTGCCTCTTTATCCTCTTTTAATAAAAAATGTGCGGCAGCGGCCACCGAAGGAGCAGTATTTTTTCCGCATGGCTCCAGTAAGATGCCCATGGGTGCCACACCGATGGCGCGCAATTGCTCTGCCACAAGAAATCGATGTTCGTTACCGCAGGTGATGAGCGGCGGCATCAATTCAGTCCAATCCAATAACCGCAACAGCGTTTCCTGCAACATCGAATAATTAGAGCATAAGGGCAATAGTTGCTTGGGCAGTGCCTCACGCGATAATGGCCATAAGCGTGTGCCGGCACCGCCAGCGAGAATAACCGGATAGATTCTCATGCGGCACCTACCGGCAGGACTGCGTTGAGGTCCCATCTGGGCTCTTGCAGATTATATTGTGACTCTGGCTTCACTAAAGTTGGCGATTCTATTGATAATACCGGCGTCAACACCGGCAGCGCTACCGATCGCTTATCGCGGGCATCGCCCCACGCGTGATGACCGGCTTCTGGTAAGTGCACCATTTCACCGGCACGGTTCACGCTATAGTCTTTGACTATAACCATTTCTTCGAGATAAGCGCCAGGGAAAATTCGCGTGTATTCAAATAAGGCGCTACGCACCACCTTCGAACCGGAACAAATGTGACTGCCATGTCCGATCCAGGTCGGCCCGATGATGGTAGAGCCAGCCTCAATCTGGCAACCGGCACCAATATAAACTGGCCCCTGAATGATCGTGTCTTGCCAGTTAATCTGGGTATTGAGACCCACCCATACACCATCGGCAATAGGTGTTCCCGGGACTTGAAGTTGCGCCACCTGGCCTAAAAGAACGCGTTGCATCACGCTCAGATAATCGGTGACGGTGCCAATGTCAATCCAGTTAAAGAACCGTTGTTGGGCGTAAAACGGTAGACCCTTTTCAGCCATCAACGGAAACAGATCAGAGCCGATGTCGAAGATCGTGCCAGAAGGAATCAGATCAATGGCCTCGGGCTCAAAGATATAGATTCCAGTGCTCGCAAAATTGGAGAGTGCTTCTTCTTGTTTCGGCTTTTCCTGAAACGATTTGATCCGTCCATCGGAGTCGGTCACCACCACGCCATAGTTATCGACTTTATCCCACGGTACTTTTTTGGTGATTACACTGACCATTGCACCTTTTTGCTTATGTTCAAGCAGCGCGGAAGCCAAATCCAGATCAATGAGCGCATCGCCACATATTACAATAGTCGTATCGTCGAAGAAGTTCGCAAACTCCTGAATTTTCTTGATGCCGCCAGCAGAACCTAAAGGTTCAGCAATCAGTTCCCCGCGCTCGTTGACATAACCTTCAAAGGAATAGCCGATCTGAACGCCGAACTGACTTCCATCCCCGAAGTAGTCTTCAATTTTTTTGTGCAAATAACTCACGTTCACCATAATATTTCGCACGCCATAACTGGCAAGAAATTCGACCAGATAAGCCATTACCGGTTTTCCCATAATCGGTATCATTGGTTTCGGAAGATCATAGGTCAAAGGACGAACCCGCGTACCCTTGCCAGCTGCCAATATCATTGCTTTCATTTTGTATACCTCGAAAATTTAATATTTAATTGCGGCTAATATTTTCAAATTTCCACCTGTCCGTCATGCCCTAAGTGCGGCGTTGTTACTTCAGACTTTAAGGTTTGTCGCGTGTCTAATTGATCTGTTGGGACGGTCGCCACGATGCTTCTGGCATGCAATCAAAAATTGGATAATGTCGATGGTGTAGCGTCGAATTAAGCGGCGGGGTTCAAGCCATAATCGATACAACCACTCGAGCCGGATGCTTTGTAAAAAAATGGGCGCGCGTGTTTTTTCGCCACTCCAAAACTCGAACAATGCCCCGACGCCGATCACGACATTTGCATGTAGCTTGCTGCGATTCAATAGTATCCATTCCTCTTGAATCGGATTGCCGAGGGCGACCAGCACCACTTCTGCATGAGAGAGGTTGATTGCGTCAATTAATTCGGCGTGATCATGTTCAAGGCCGGTATATCCGTCGCACTTGCCTACGACCGTCTGGCCTAACGCCATCTGAACATGTTCAACTGCTTTGGCGAGAGTTTCGGGCTTTGCCCCAAGCATAAATACACGCAGTGGTCTTTGTACCCCAGAAAAAAAATAGGGGATGAAATTCGTTCCGTTTAAATTTTCCGTAAATTTTTCACGACGGAACAAAAATGCGGCAATATCCAAGCCAATGCCATCATTAACAATGGTGGTGGAATTACTTTTCATTGTCCCTAGGAGATAGCGGCACTCAACGATAAAATTCGTGTTGGCAAAAAATAGTGACACCTTTCGTTCTTTCTTTACGGTTTGACGCAAGTATCTGGCCAATACTGGTGAAGTCGTCCTAGTGACCGGATAACCCGCGATAGCAATACATTTTTCTTCATTCATCAATAACTCCCTAAAAAAAACTTCTTACTACGCGGCCGCAGAGCAGTGCAACGGGCCACCGGTCAAAGTATTTCACTTGATGATCGCGTAAAGAATCGACGAACCCGCAGTGCTGCCATCAGCATTTCGTGCCAGGAACTGTTGAATGCTCTTATTTTCCAACCGGTAATAACGACGATGAATGGATACAAGAGGCAAGACACAAGTACGCCACCGCCAATAGAAGCCACATCGGTTAAATGATCCGGGATACACAGTAAATAGACGCTGAGTCCTACAAATAACATCACGCTGCCGACTAGAGGCGGAGCCAGCGCGTGCCACATCATGCGAAGGTTTAGATTAAGTATTCGATTCAGAAATACCTGCGAAATCGGATACACCAGCAAAAAGGCCCCACAAAATGAGAGGCTCATTCCGATCAATCCGAAGTTTTGAAAGATCGCAGAAAATCCTGCTGCCAGTAGTAATTGGATTATTCCCAGCAGTACTGGAACACGATTCTTACCCATCGCAAAAAACAGATAATCATTTAACTGCGTGACCGAGGACAGCAAATACAACACTGCTAATGCAGCAATCGTTGGTGCGGCAGGCAACCACTTCGTGCCGAACACTATCGCTACCAAAGGCTTCGCCAGCACCGCTTGAAAACATAGCAATGGCGCAACGCAGAAAATAGTGATCCCGAGTATTTTTAAATATCCTCTACGCAGCGCTGCTAAATCGGTACCCGCATCGGAGAATACGGGTAGTGCGACTTTGTGCATGGAGCTGGAGATGACCAGATACACGGCCGAGGTGACGCGCTTGGCAAGGTTATAGACGCCGGTAGCATATGGGCCAAGCAGTAAACTGACTAGTAATGCATCACCGTTGGTATTGACAAAACCAAGCAAACCGGACAATCCGACCTGGCGAATATCTGCCAGATAACGGCGCATCAGGGCGCTGTCGAAAACCATCCGTGGCAGCCAGCGACTTTGGGCAACAACCAACAGCAGGCCGAGACCGGATGCCGTTACCTGCTGTACTACCAGAGACATGCCGCCCCATCCATGCGCGGCCAGATAGATGCCGACCAGGCCACCGACGGTTATGGAGACAATGGACCGCACAGCGAGTTGTCGGAACATCATGTTGCGCACTAACCTGGCTTCATAGGCGCGCACTAAACCGTAAAACACAATCGATAAACTCATGCCTTGCAGCACCACTTTTAGGTCGGGTGCGCGAAATAGTGCAGAAATCAATCCAGCCGAAAAAAACATCGCGCCAGCGAGCACCAGGCTTGCCAACATGCAGCAGGTGAATACCCAAGAGTAAAGGCGGTCGGTTGGATCTTTTGTCCGCACGATGGGCATAGCAATCGCATCGAATACGACAAGTCGGGTGAAGAGGATAAAAAGATGGGCGGTCGTCAGCAAGCCAAAAGCATCGGGCGCAAGAAAGCGCGCCAGAACGGCAAAGATAATGAAAGACAAGGCTTGCTGAGCAAGGTTATCTACGATCGACCAGATCGAACCTGAAGCAACACCGCCCGATTGATTAATCTTCATCGCGGCGCTTCGTTCCATTTGATGTTCGGTTTCCCCATCATGTGTGTTCCTGTTTTTCGTTTATATTTTTGAAGTGGTCAACAATGCGTATTGGCTGAATACTCATTGATGTCATGCCACGTAATTGCCACATGAGTGCCGCATAAGTGCCAAGTAAATGCTAAATAAGCGATACAACAAGAGTGACATTTAGGCCAACTCAAGAGGGTTACATCGCTTGCTTTAACACCGCCATTTGTGGTTTCTCACCGTTTGCGTCGGGCAGCAGGTTGTATGGATATTCTGCTAACCATGGACCAGTCGACCAATAGGTCCAGCCGCGCCACGCCGAAGCGTTTTTTGTACTGTTGACAATGGCCGCTAACGCTGCCAAACATGGTGAAGTGGGATAGACCCCTACCTCCCCAAGAAATAAACGGTGTTGCGTCGAGATTGCCCATTTCGTCAGCTTTGACATGACCGTGGTTAATATTGCGGGATCAACACAGGTGTTATGGGTGCCCGAGAAATCTTCATCCGCATACTGATGAGTTTCGATCAGGTAATTATTTGCTGCGTCATGAAATGTGCGAAACGCATCCGCATTTGATACTCCGCTAGCGTCTGCAAACCACGCATGTGCACCACTCCAGCTTCCGCCCGCAACCAGAATCAGATTTTTGGCACCATTTTTCCGTAAAGCATCAACTGTTTCCTGCGCTGTTGCAGCCCATTTCGCTATCGGCAACTTACTTGGTTCGTTCATCAAATCGAACGCGACGTTAGTTGGGTCCCTGAAGTGCGGCAGTAACCGCTTCCAAAGATCGACCAGAGCGGCCGGTGGCACGGTAACCGAGCCGATAGGCTGACCGCGATATTCACCGTAATTGTGCACGTCAAGAATGATGCAGACATCCAGCAAACGTGCATCGGCGACTGTATCCATCATTAATTTGAGCTGCGGCGCGTCAAGGTCGCCGAATAGCGCTGGTTGGATTCGCTCCCATAAAAAAGGCAGCCGAAAAGTATTCATTCCTTGTGATTGAAAATGGCGCATATCGGCGATATCGGGATAGATATAATCGTGAAAAACTAATCCCGGTAACTTATTTGCGGCAAACTCCGCACCGCTTAAATTGACGCCGGTCAGGCGTTTGCTATCAAGGCAATTAGCAACTGCGCCATGTGTTATTGCAAAACAGCCCGCCAGGACGGCGAGAAACATTTTGACCGAAAATCCACTCCTCAAAGTGTGGCGGTGCGCAAATCTTATGGTATTTATAAAGGATTGTAATACGTCGCTACAGAAGTTTTTCATGGTCAGTTACCACCCTTGACGGAGAACGGTTGTGTACTTTTTGCGACTGGAAATAGCCCTAGGACCCTCTTCTTTAAACGATTTCCGAGAGATTTAATGAGGCGCGCTCCAGGCTTCTCGATATACTGAAAGTTAAGCCAGGAAACCAGCAAGACGATGATGACAAGTGAGGTGAAGAAAATAATATTAGCCCCGATCGAAACAAGATCAGCAGGCTGCCCTGGAAGAATTTTTTTGTATAAATACAGCACAGGCATATGCAGTAAATAAATTGAAAAGCTGCATTCACCGCAAAAAATAACTAACCTGTTTTCAAGAAATAATTTTCCAATGGCGGACGGAAACGTAAAACTGAAAACAAGAAAAGCGCCAAAAATTGCCGTCAATATGCTGTTGTAAAATTCTTTATTATCTGCGAATGGTAAAGATATCAATCCCATCTCCATTAATACTACCAACGAGACTAGAGCCAAATGTAAGAGCGTCATTGCTTTTCTGCCTTGTCCCTCCTTAATTTTTGAACGCATTGCACCAGCAATAACGCCGAACAAAAAAAAGTGCAGCTTTGAGCCCACAAAAGTTCCAGGGAAAATATCCCGGTATGACAATAAGACTATGCTGCCGAGAATCAAAGCCAGAAGGGCAACAATATCGAATCGCACCACGAGACGGCTGGCCGCAGCCCAGATAAAAATAAAGAGAAAATAGAATTCAACTTCGGGCGTAATGCTCCAGAAAACAGCTATGTTTCCGGAAAAAAGAATATGGCGAATAATATTTCTGTTTGTAATATCGTAAATAAAATGTGGATCAAGTTTCGTACTGATGATGTAAGCGATAAAAATAATAAACAAATAAGCAGGCGCGATTCTTGAAAATCTGGAGATTGCATACTCGATCACATCTGACGCCGAGAAATTTTTTTCTATGTAAAGATAAGCCATCAAAAAACCGCTGAGCGAAAAGAAAATCGTTACGCCGATTTCGCCGGAAAAATTTGTTCTCAGAGGAAGCGAAAACCAACTTACGAAATGCGTATACATCACCATTAACGCTGCTATTCCACGTAATCCGGTAATTTCATTTATTTTCGTTTTTGTCATGGCTGTATTAGACTCAATGTTATTCAAAACTATTTTTGATTAAAAAAAAGATAAGGCGTTTTAACGTGACATCATATTTTTTAAAGACATCTGCATATTTATTGGCGATATCTCGCCAGATCACGTCAGCGTCGACGACATGCTGTAATACCTGAGGGCAAAGGGGAGCCGGTATTGCCGTGAAATGGAAGTCTCAGAACACCGATACCATTCACCACCGCGTCAGGTGCGAGGAATTCCGCAGAGTTTCTAAACAATCGGTTAAGCGTCATAACCTTCAGAGGTTGGTCATGGTGTTCCCGCTGCTGTCGGGCGATATTTTGTACCACGTCTTCCATGCCACCGAAGGAAGGAGAACGTTGACGCACAATGAGCACGGCTTTAATAGGCATAGTGAAAGTCCTTTATGTTCGGGAGAAGGCTGCAGCGCATCCGGATGTCGCTGGTAATGTCATTTTTTGACGCGCTGCCAGGCAACCGACAAGGAACCAGAGAACGCCAGCGGTCTTCAAAGCGAATAACGACGTTCCGCTGACACTTAAGATCAGCGACATGTATAGGGTGATAGAGGCCCGAAAACGATCGCCTCTTTCGTCCTCCATGTTTACCAACCAGAACGCGATCCATAAAAAGAGACATAGCACCACACCAAGCCTTGTCAGCAGAGACGGATAGCCCATATCGCCGAAATAGATGTCAAATCCAACTCCACCAAATATCATTCCTAAGTCCAGACTCAGCAGCATCTTGCCACTAACGAACAGTCGCCCGATCACGCTATCGCTATACCGACCGTCAAAAAATAGGGCAATGCTCAACAGCATTCCTACGATAAGTAATGGCAAAGCAATCATCCAGATATTTTTTTTACTGAAAGGGATGCAGCGCATCAACACCAGAAAAGCTAAAGTAATCAATCCGTAGCGCGAGTCACTTAATGCAATCATCGTCATGGCTGCAAACACAAAGAAAAGCATGTTGACGAGATCGTTACTTCGCTTAGATAAACCCCACGCTCCGATGATCACCGCAAAATTACCAAGCGATACTGGCTCAAGAAAAATCGACGATATTCGGTGACCGCCAAGTAAGGCTGGCAAGATCGTTCTCCCAATGCCCTCCGGCCGCATGCCGTTCAGTCCTAAGACGCTGCCCTTAGTCCAATTCGAACCTGCTATCAGGCCGCCCTGAGTGACGTAATACGAAAAGATATTAAAAATACGGGAAAACGCATCCAGAAAAAATAATTCGAAAAAACCAAAAAATAGCACCACGAGCACCATCATTTTGAGTACACGGTCGGCATAATTGCTATCCCCAATATGACGCCCAAGAGCGTAAAACAGGAGTGGAATCATCACGTCCCGGAAACCCTTTGGATCTAGTTGGTTACGAAAAATCGCCATCAAAAACAGGTATGTCCCGACCAACGCGGCAACTGCCAGAAATTCAAGTCTGATGTGTCGGACCAATACCAGGAGAGCGGCAAGATAGATGAACGCTTCTGTTAATTCCACGCCAGCCATGGAAATGGGATGAATATTCGTATGGATCGCACACAAGACTGTCTGATACACCAATGCGCCGATCAAAATCCAAAATACCAGACCTTTATCCGGTATCTGTAGATCGAGCTGTCGAGGGAAAATAAAATTCCTGATGGCGGATAAATAATGCATATGGCTTATTGACCTTTAATAACGCAAAACGATTAAATCGGCCCTAAGGCGGTGCGATTGCTAATCACGGGAGCCACCGATGCTCGAAATCCTCGACTAAGTCCTCAATACCAACAATTCCTTTATCCCAGATTCAGTTCGTCCGTAATAATCAATCGACCGATTTCACTTTGGCATGCTCGGTATTGCCCTATTAATGCTGGCAAGCGTGGGCACATTTGGCACTGGGGTATCCCTGCCGGAGCCGACCCCGCGATGCGTCAATTCTTTTAATACAGCGAGTGCCACTCCAAGCATCAATCCCATCAAAATCGACAGAACGACGTTAAATTGAACATTGGGGCTCGACGGATGCATTGGTGTCGTTGCCACACTAAGTAAAGACACATCGGATTGATTGGAATTGCCTTCGAGATTAGAGCGGGTCAGGCGTAAATGGACGGCGTCGTAAGCGTGCTGTGCGTTATCAACATCTTCGACCAGAACTGCAAGCCCATCGCGGAAGCGGTTGAGTTCGAATATCCTGGTTCTTTGTGCCGCAAGTGCGGCGCGCACTTCGGCCTCACGCTGACGTAATATGCGGCCGTTATGCGAAGAGCCGTTATTTGTTGCTTTAATATTGCTGCTTAGCGCATCACGCAGGCCGTCTACTTCCGCTTGTGCAGCCTGATATTGAGGGTGATTAGGTGCCAGATTTTGTGATAACAGCGCAAACTTTGCTTCAGCTAGCGCCAGTGATGATTTCAGCGTCTGAACCAGCGAATTCGCAATGACGTCCGGCGAATCTACACCGCCACTACCCATTGCCTGTTTACTGCGTGACGACGCTTCCATTGCCTGTCCCTGAACGATCACCAACTGACTTGAAAGATCATTTAAACGCAGGGTTTCAACGTCCAGACGTTTATCGGTACTTATTAGTCCGTGCACTTGCTGGTATTCGGATAGGTTATGTTGTGCCGTTTCAAGGTTCGCGCGCAAGGTCTTGATCCTCTGTGCAAAATAGATTGCGGCTTGTCGTAACGGCGCTGCCTTGATTTCGAGACTGACCTGTTGATATGCCTTGGTGAAACCATTTGCCACAGTTGCGGCGAATATTGGATCGTTGTCTCTGACATTAATTTCGACCACGCTACTTTCTCGCGCTGGCGTCACATCGACCATTTTTAGCAACATATCAGCTAGCAAGTCGCTGATCGAGTCGCTACTTGCGATTTTGTCCAAACGCTGGCGTAAAAGTGGATCGTTCGCCAGACCTAGATTGGCAACAACTTTTAATGCCACAGTCTTGCTGGTAATGATGTCCATCTGAGTCGCCATGTAACCGGTAGCTAACTGTGCGGGCAAAATCTCTCCCGACACCGGATCGGTACCTTTATAGTTAATCAGTATCGTGCTTGATGCTTTGTACATTTTTGGTAAAAGTAGACTGACACCAGCAGTCACCATCACCACCAAAAACCATGTTATGAGCACGATTTTGTAACGAGTACGAAGTATGGTTAACAGTTGATAAAAATTCATGACTGCACCTTTGAAACAAAGCTAGTAAAAAATAAAATTAATGGCGCCGGCAATCCGGCGCGCACACATATTCATTGACTGGTGGATGCCCTGCCAGGCGCCTTTTTATAGAAAGCTATGGCGGTTATCAAAACAGACTTTCTTTGACGTACACGACATCGTCCGGTAACAATTCATCGTCATTTTTTACGCCAAACGTATGCACTTTTCCTGCTGTATTTTGACGCTTGACGCGTAAGCCGTTTTCCGTGCCGCGCGGTGTAAGGCCGCCGCCAACAGACAACGCTTGCATCACGCTCATATGCCGCTCTAGTCGATACCCGCCGGGATGTTGGACTTCACCGTAGATATAAAATTTAGGTGCCTGCTCGACGTACACCATGTCACCACTGATCAGCGGCATATTCGGCCTCATGTCAGCGGAGTGAACCATGTCGACAAGATCGACAATCTGCTTGTTAACTACGCCATTACGCGTAAAGATAATGGTTGCGGTATCGCCACCATTAGGACCAACACCGCCGGCTAGGGCAAGCATATCGGTGACAGTGCGTGGGCCATCAATGGGATACATGCCCTGGTGCAAAACGTGTCCAAGCATCGAAACCTTTTGACTTTGTAGTTCCGTGACCATGATGTTGACTTGTGCCGTGCGCAAAAAGCCACCGCTGACTAATAAGCCCGCGATCTTTTTTTCCGTGTTCGATGTCGATAATCCTGCCACCCCGACTTCACCTATGAGTGGAAAGGTAATGCTTCCGGTCTCACTGACTTTCGTTTCCAGGTTTAAATCACGATTTCCAAATACGGTTATTTTTACGACATCACCGGCGCCAAGCGGAATATCGGCCGCATGCGCGCTAAATGCTGCTAGCGCCGCTAGAACCACTAACAGTTCAAGTACGACTAAGTAAATTTTTTTTATCATTGTGCGCATCTTCATGAGGTGTTTCACCGTTGCGGAAAATTTGATCAGGGGTTCAGTTACCATTTTCTATTTCAGGTAGCGTGATGGTGCTGCCAATCGACCAATATCGATGCTGATAATAGTCATCATTTTTGTTTACTGCCGTTGCCGGGTGTGACTTTTTTCCAGATTGCTATCGCTTTTATCGACATACTCAAGTTTGGCGAACGGGCGTAAACGGGCAATTTCTTTTGCCGCTATTTCCTGCATGTTTTTTGCCATCAGGAAGCGTTCAATCTGCATTTTTTCCAACGCTGGCGGAACTGGGTTATCCACCAATTTTGTCACTGCGGAAAGTAAATTCCGGTCGCCATCTTTTAAAACAAATAGACGATTTTTTGCAAGGCTATGAAGCTGGTTATAGATATCAGCGGGCAACTCAGCGCTATCATAGGAAACGGCAGTTCTTATATACACAATTTTGTGCGCAGTCAGCCAAGCCTCTACCTGATCAAGTGATTTTCCCGCGTTCATTACCCCTTTTAGCTGGTTGGTGAAATTCGCTGAGGCAATACTTAATTGGTCGACATTAAGCAATTTTCGATGCGTGAACAATTCGGATGACTCCGAAAAAATTCATTCACATTGTTCTTGGTCGGCTGGTCGATTTTTCCTGTTTGTGTTTCCAGATACGCCTGCACGATTGCCTGTGTTTTGTAGCGCTCAATAATCTGTAACACTTTTGGATCACGGTCCAATTTTTGTCGCCGCGCTTCCTTCAACAATAATTTCCGGTCGATCAGCACTTCCAATGTTTGATTTCGCTGGGCTGGTGTAACTGCCACATTGCTGTCATTTACCGGATTTTCGTGTGCCAGTTCGTCCTCAAGTTGGCGCGTGGTAATTTCCTCTTCATTTACCCGTACCAAAATCTTGCTGGTATTCGTATCGGTATTGGTATTGGTATCACCGCACCCGCATAAGCTCAAGGCAGCAAGCGGCACGAGAAGCGACAATATTTTCAATATGGTTATCCTATTGCGGCTTAAAGCTGCACTAACGTAAAAGAGAGCATAAAAATTTTTTGAGCAACTCAAGGTGCGACTCCCGCCAATAAATACCGTCATTCTATTTTTCTCATGGCTAGAACCTTCACGCCTCGTTACCAGCTACGAAGGGCAAAGCCCGTATCTGTTGGCAGAATATTTCGTAAGTCTGGCGTGGCGTATAAGCTGAATGAAGCCGAATGCAATCCGATCGATACTCTGACTGAACGACGGCGTACCTGATACAGCAACAAGCAAAGCCCCGTCAGAAGTAGTGTCCATGACGCAGGTTTTGGTGGCGTTTGTTTTCTAAAACTTCTAAAGAGGTAATAGCGTGAATCATCCGCGGCATTGGTATGTGAGACCGTTTTTTGGGATACGTGATTTGCCTCGACGGAAGCGTGGGATTCTATCGTTGCAGCATCTCCAGGTCGGAAGATGCCGCCTGACTTATCAGACGCGATAAAGAAACCATGCCGCGTTATGGCAGCGTTCCTTAGACTTAATTGAGGGACAGAGATGGCTTGCTGAAAACTCACGCAATCAATATTTGGGGAGATAGTGTGACTGCTATCGCCAACGCTTACGTCAATTTTTTGGGCTGACCACAGGGTGTTGATTTCGTGCGATGAAAAATGAATAGATGGCGTTGTGGCGCTAACAATGCCAGCGTGCCCTGAGCTCATGAAACCCAACAACAGCATAACTATTTTCATCATATTTCCTTTAAGGATATGTACTGAAACGCGCAACACTTGTATGCAAAATTACCATCTTCTTCACCGATTCCACCTACCGGGACGCACGACTTAATTATTAATAGGCATTGTCTTTTTTTAATACTTCCTTGACCGTGCGCATGATAATTAACAGGTCCAGTCCTAGTGACCAGTTACGCAAATACTCCAAATCAAATTCGATCCTTGACCGCATTTTGTCCAGCGTGTCGGTCTCACCCCGGAAACCATTTATCTGGGCCCATCCGGTTATCCCGGGCTTTACTTTGTGTCGCAACATGTATCCCTTAATCAGTTTTCGATACATTTCATTGTGTGCAACGGCGTGAGGACGAGGGCCGACAATGCTCATGCGACCTTGTAAGACATTGATAAATTGCGGCAATTCGTCTAGCGATGTACGGCGTAAAAAGCCGCCAAAACGGGTCACCCGGATATCGTTTTTGGTAGCCTGATCCACCACCGCCCCGTCTTCACAAACGCCCATTGAACGGAATTTGTAGACCACTATTTCTTCCCCGTTCAAACCGTAGCGACGCTGTGCAAAAATGATCGGGCCTGGCGACGATAATTTCACACCAATTGCAATAGGCAACATAATTGGTAACAACATGATCTGAATCAGTAGCGCCAGGACGATATCGCTGCTGCGCTTTAGAACGCTCCGTAAGCCGGTGAATGGCGTTTCACAAATTCCAATGACAGGAATGCCGCCGACGTGATCAAGTCGCGCCTGAATAAGATCAAAGGTATAAATGTCGGGCACAAAATAGACGGATGCCGTCGTGTCTCTCAACTCTTCCATTAAGGAGGAGGAACCCGCATTTTCAGACATTGGCAGACAGATAAAAATGGTCCTAATTTTATGCGTACACGCGTAGAGAGCAACGTCGGCGATCAGGCCAAGATAGGGGCGTGACGGCATTGGGACCGCATACTTTTGGTTGAGCGCTAAGTGGTCATCAAAAAATCCGTGTACGTCCATGCCCGCATTACTGCGGGATGTCAAACGTCGTAGAATATCGGTCCCTAGATTATTCGCTCCGACGATGATAGCCGAGCGCACCTCCCGGTCTTTGCCAATATTGAATGCCAGCCGATAGGCAGTCAAACGACTTAATAAAAGCGCGAATGGCGCAAGCGTAAACCAGGTCAAGACGACTTGATCCGAAAATTCATATCGAAGCCCGGTACCCTGGCCAATTAGCGCCAACAGGCAAACGACTACTGCCCATCCCATAAAAATATCTGTTGCAAAAGCCAGTTTTTTCCCAGCATGTAAAGTGCGGTAAAGATCAATTTGTTCGTAAATAAACGAAGAAATAAAGAAGGCAATAATCATTAACGCCAAATAATTACCGGTAAACATTTCATCCTGAACGACGATGACCAAATAGAGAAGCCCAAGAATAATGGCTGGATCGAGCAAACGCTTGAAGAACGAAATGAGGGGGATATCATTCTCGGTCATTTTGTCTTACCTTAAAATACATGGCACGTATTGGCCGTGATGTCGTTGCTTGCGTATCGACCTGTAGCAATGGCCAGAACTTCTGTATCGCAGGCCTTTGATAGTGCGACCCGCTGACGAACAAAAATTTCTTCCTTTCGTAACAAGTCGAAACGGAGTATTAGAGGTGACCTCTGATAACTTGCTGATCACACCCAAATCCTGGGCCGCCGCTGAACTTGCCACTTTCAATAAATTATTTTTGTCTTTCATACCGTAACCAATATAAGGCGTGAGGAATCAAAGAGTGGTGTCATGAAATCAGTTGCAATGAGGTCGCCAATGTCCCCCAACGCAGCAATGCAGGAGTAAATAGGTAGTACTAAAATGGGTTTCCAACGTAACGATTGAGGCCCAGTGAGGCGTTTTAAACCTTTGCTCATTTAGCTATCTTTCTTTAATCGTCAAGACGCAGCTGGACGCAAAAATCCAACGTTCGAAAACATTTTTTGGTACGTATCGCGTTAATTTGTGGGAAAGACCGTCTTCCGACAATAAGGCCTTACTCTTCGGGTTCGCAAATAAATGTCGGTGTAATCAAAAACGGTAACGACCTGACAATTTGGTGTCAGATTTCTCCTTACCTGGGATCAACTTACGGTTTAATTCCACTTCAATCCAGCACGCAAACATAGGTTGTCCATCGACGATCACTGGTCGTCCGGCTCTATGTGCTTGAAATCCCGCGCGTCGCAACAAGCGCTCAACGCCAAGTGGTGAGACGGTGATGAGCCGCTTAGCCCCATGCTCGGCAGCACAGCGAATTGACTCCTGCATCAGGTTAATTGCAATCGGCGAAGAAAATTCGCCCATGGCCGAATTTGTTTGATGATTGAAATCCATCGCAGCAAAGCGAGATAACTCCCAGACCTCTGGTGTGTGGGGCATGGCCATGCCATGGAGAAGTTGGGGAAATACTTCGCCCAAGAGGTAAGGCGAGGTAGTGGGTAATAAACGGGCGCAGCCGTTCAAATTTCCATGTTCGTCATGCGCGACCACGTACACGGTATCTGGACGATCAAATTGATCTAACTCTGCCCCATTGCTACTCTCAAGGTTCCATTCAAGTGTTTCAATAAAGACTTTATGCCGGTACCTTGACATTTGCGTGATTAACTCGCTTGTTAAGAGGTCTCTAGCGCCCGAAATAACGTTCATTTTTCCACCCCAGAAAATTCTTATTTTTTTTCATATTGAAATGATGACGGAGTTCAAAAAGCTAGGTAACTGTCACTAATTACAGTCTTACGACGTAACAATAACGACTGATACTTGCTGACACTAAATGCACTTTTTGGTAATTTAATTTGCGCCTAAATTTTCGAACAGGATTGAGTCTTGAAAGCTGAGGCGGGAATATCAGCGGTGAATGGAGGTGTCGGTTGGATAGCCGCTGTATCACTTTGATTATTTTTCACGTGAGCCGAGGGATCTGTCGCTTGATTAGGCGTCCCGAACAGGCACCGCGGTAGCATGCAGATCATTCGATGTGTGCGAAAGTTGGACGGTAATAGAGTCGAAATGGAGGAGAAAATATTAGGTCGCAGCGCTGCATCAGGCGAAGATTTACTGGGAGTTATCTGATTACTTAAATAGCTATTTCGTGAGCCATTTTTTTGAGATGGAGAACTGGTTTGGTGAACTCTGCGTGTCGATGCGGCATTAGTATTTTAAATAAGATTTTAAGCACTATTTTACGTGCTACTGGACTTGCCGAGCGACACACGGTGATTTGCTCTTGCACTACCGGCTGTTAGTTAAATGTGTCACTAAATTCTTCCAGAAGAGCGATTTTTCGATTGCCGGATATCTGCTCGACCTCTCTGCTCATAACGATGCTGCTTGGTATCCGGCCCAATGTGGATGGAGGCTGTCGAGTACCGCATACGGGGGCTCAGCCCTGAAATGAAAAGGATCGGCTCTTTATGAAGAAGCTCTTCACATTGCAACCGCATATGCACCCATCGAGATGCGACTAGTTGTAAACGGATCATTTTAAGGGGGGGCGAGTTGAGTTGATTCTTGTGATGCATTTATTTTAGAAATACGGTAAATCTGAAAAAAAATTGAACGGCGATAGAGTTAACTGCTATCGAAAATTAACTGGAGCGGCAGATTTTTTATTTATTGACATTCTGGTCATGGTTGTGCTGATAAGTTGTCCTTCTACAAAAGAAGAAAATCATCGAAAGATATTCCAAAAATACAAATAATTGCGTGTATATTTCCTGTGTGACATTTTAACGGACATTATTTATGCATAAAAAAATTGTGAGGGAGTATGAATAGCTTTCAGGGAGATCAAGTTCAAGCCTTACTAACCGCAGAGAACGAGGCTGCCTTTTTTGCCGCGCTATCTGGTGCTGCTCATAAACTTGGATTCGACTATTGCGCGTACGGTATGCGGATGCCGCTTCCTATCTCTCAGCCGAAGTTGGTCATGCTCAACAACTATTCGAGAGCATGGAAACAGCGTTATTTTGAACAAAATTACCTTATGACCGACCCAACGATCGCACACGGCATGCGCTCAAGCATGCCATTGGTCTGGTCGGAAGAAATTGGTGTCAAATCTCGCCCTTTTTGGGAGGATGCCCACGCGCATGGTCTCGGTGTGGGTTGGGCCCAATCTTGCCACGACACAAGAGGCGTGGGAGGGTTGCTCAGCTTATCGCGCTCTGATGAAGCACTCTCATTAAAAGAACTGCATCACATCACGTCAAATTTAACCTGGCTGACCCACACCGCGCATGAGGGATTGACTCGATTGCTGGTTCCAAAGTTGATGCCGGAGGCTGTTGCGCGACTAACCGCGCGAGAAGTCGAAGTCCTTCGCTGGACCGCCGACGGTAAGACTTCTAGTGAAGTTGGTCATATCATGAATATTGCAGAGCGGACGGTGAATTTCCACATCACTAATACGCTAATAAAACTTGGCGCAGCAAATAAAGCCGGAGCCGTCATTAAGGCAGCAATTTTAGGATTGCTATAACCGGGGTTGGAGGAGCGTAAAAGAATGTGGGGCGCGTTGGATATCTCCCATTTCCACGTTTGACTATTTATGTTTTGCTATTAATAATTATTCCAGTATCTGGATATTTGGAATGAGAATTGGATAGAGCAAAGTTGTTACAATGTAGTACCGCGGGCGTCGAATTTCTATACTTTTTTTGCATACTCTGCTGTTCATACTTGTGCAAGAATCAAATCCCCCACCTTCTTAAGAAAATAATCATGCAAGATTCCATCGTCTATCTCAATGGCGTGATGACGCCCCTGTCCGACGCACGTATTCCTGTGCTGGATCGTGGATTTATTTTTGGTGACGGTGTGTATGAGGTCATTCCAATGTATTCCGGCAAAGCATTCCGTGCCAAGCATCATATGGCCCGCTTATTTCGTAGTCTTGCGGCGATAGATATTCCAAATCCGCATAAGGTTGAAGAGTGGATGGCCTTGATTAACCAAGTGGTCGCGCCTTATGGACAAGACGACCAGATGGTTTATATTCACGTTACGCGTGGCGTGGCGAAGCGGGCACATGCGTTTCCCAAAGACGTGATTACGCCCACGGTTTTCATCATGACCAATCCTTTGGTTCTGCCAAGCGATGCGGTACGCGCCAAAGGCGTATCATGTATCACTATGGAAGACCAACGTTGGCTGCATTGCGAGATCAAGTCGATTTCTTTGCTTGGCAACGTACTGGCAGCGCAAAATGCGGCTGAGCACGGTGTAATGGAAGCAATCCAATTCCGTGATGGATTTCTGACTGAGGCGTCGTCGTCTAATGTCTGGATTGTCAAAAATAACGTCCTGATGGCGCCCCCCAAGAATAACCTCATTCTGGAAGGCATCCGTTACGGTTTGATCGAAGAGCTTTGCGCCGCACATGATCTTCAGTTTGTTGCGCGCCAGATTTCGCGCGCGGAAGTAGTTGAGGCCGATGAAGTGCTGCTGTCATCGGCAACCAAAGAAATTTTGCCTGTGACCGTTATTGATGGCAAAACTGTTGGAAACGGTCAACCTGGCCCCATTTATAAGGCGTTATATCAAGCCTATCAGGGAGCGAAAGCCGCCTTGTGTGATTAAGGTGACCTTGATAGCTTGATTTGTCCCTCGGGCAACGTGTCTTTTGCTATGTTGCCTGATTTTTAGAAAGCAATCGTTATGACTATGCCGACCATTCCTCACGAAGACAGCCTGATCGTCTATCCGAGCGATTTTCCTATCAAGATTATGGGGCCAACGCACGACGCATTTGCGGAAACGATCGTCGGCCTAGTGGTGCAACATGACCCAACTTTTCATATCGATAAGCTTGAAGTACGACCATCCGCTAAAGGCAATTACACTGGTTTGACAGTCACTGTGCGAGCGACTAGTCGTGAGCAACTTGATAATTTATACAGCGCATTATCGACTCATCCGATGGTGAAAATGGTTCTGTAATCGTAATTATCAGGTTAGTGTATTGCGATCGGACGCTTGCCGAGCCAATGATTATGGACTAGTTATGCTATGGCATCGCGCGTGCCGTTTCGCGAGCGTCGAAAATAGGTTTGTGTCAATCGCAAAAATAAACAGTTGTTCTGGTTAACCGGGCCAACTGTTTTGTGCTTTAAATTCTGCTATTTCTTGTGTTAACCAGCCGTGAAAGGCTTGGACCTGTGGTTTATTCATGGCCTCCGGTAAGCAAGCAAAATAATACGCATTCGGACATAGCACGACAACATCGAACAACCGAATTAACTCACCGGCGGCGATTTCTTGTAGCGCGATGGCATGCCGCGTCAAGGCGATACCAAGCCCATCCGAGGCTGAGCGAAGTAGCATCGATGCATCTTGAATTCTCAAGCCACGACTTGGTTCTGGTAGCGTTATACCTGCAGCCTCAAACCACGGTTGCCAGGACTCCTCTGAATCCATGCGCAACAGCGTGCATTGCGCTAAAGCCTCTGGCTTTTCTGGCAAATGGCCTTGCCGATAACGAGGGCTGACGACCGGATAATAAAAATCATCCATCAATTTTTCCACCACCAATCCCGGATAGTGCCCGACGCCAAAGCGAATACCAACATCGATCTGTTCCTGCGCGAGGTCCTGGAGTTGGCTTGATGATTGCAGTACGACTTCCGTATCCGGGTGCAGGTCAATGAATTTCCATAACCGCGGTGCCAGCCAACGTGCGGCAAATGACGGTAGGGCTGAAATAGTGAGTCGTTTTTGCTTGGCATCGATTTTCAAGGCCTCTGCAGCAAGCGCAATTTCAGTCAGCGCTTTGCGTATCGTTGTGGCAAACCGTTGGCCTTGGTCAGTGATTGCGATGCGCTTGCCGTGGCGCGTGAATAATGCGAGGCCTAATTCGACCTCAAGCGCACGCACTTGATGGCTGATCGCACCGGGCGTCAGGCGTATTTCCTCGGCAGCGCGCGAAAAACTGTCATAGCGTGATGCCGCCTCAAAAGCCCGCAAGGCAGAAAGGGGAGGAAGTTTGCGTAGGTCGGCCATAGTTGTCGCGCATCCCTATGTGAATAAAATTAGCAAGAACGCGTGCAATTACTCGTTTTGTTTTACCGAATGTGTTGACTAGAATGTTGTTAGCGGTCCAGCAAAGATTTCCATCAGCTGCAATTAGGGGCTGACAGAGATTATCCGGGTGGATTATAGAACTATACCAGCAGTTATCGGAGAAACATGATGAGAAATTTATTCACTAAAGAGATGCAACAGCCATTAGCCCTCAACGCAGGCCAAGTGTTGTCGATGCAAGCAGAATCTGCAGAAATATTGCAAGTTTCCAGCGGTCGTGTCTGGGTCACTATTTCTGGTCAAAGTGACGATTACTGGCTGAATGCAGGTGATTATCTCAACGTGGCCGCTGGTAGTCTCATGGTTCTTGAGGCCGACAAGGGCCGTAGTGTGATGCATTTGCGTCCTCAAATTCCGGCAGTAAGTCGATTTGTTCAGTCTGGTCGCCTAGCGTTACTGAGCTAAAGCGATTGGCGGCATAGTTTTCGGCAAAAAAGACGTGGAATACCACGTTCTTGTTTTTCGAGAACATGGCGGATGACTGGGACTAGACTGCTTGGAAATTGATGCTGGCAATCGCCATGGGCTAGCAGGACGGATCGGCGAATTAAAGACTCTCTTCGCGCCATTGCAAAGAACCATGGCAGATGTCATTTGCCTCTCGCTGAAATCCCGGTGCTGCAGAAAGTGGTAACGAAAAGCACATGCTGACCACGTCGGTATGAGTCACTTCAGCCAAGATTGCACCGCTTTGCTGTAGCAACCGTCGTAAAGGTCCTTCCAAGGCATACGGTACAGCGGCGCGCAGCGTGACAGTCACGACCAATGCGATTTTTTCTGCCGTTAATAGGGCTTGTGCCACCGTATCGGTATAAGCACGTACTAGACCCCCAGCGCCCAATCGAATGCCACCATAATAACGAACCACGACCGCCAGAACCTGTTCCAAATTCTGATGGCGTAATACATTGAGCATCGGCAAACCAGCGGTACCGCCCGGTTCGCCATCATCCGATGCGCCAGAATGACCGCCAGCCAACAGCGCCCAACAAACATGGGTGGCATTCGGGTGTTCGCCGCGCAATCTGGCGATTTCAGTCAAAGCTTCAGGTCGTCCGGCAACAGCGGTGACAAAACCGATAAACGTACTTTTCTTAATATCAATTTTGCTATGCGCAGGTTGAGCTAAGCTAAATGCCATGTTTGATCCGCGTTAATTGGTCGTAGAAATAGAGTTTTTATTGATAAAAAGACATTGGAGTCTAGAAATACTCTTGCTCGAAAGGGTGTTGCTTACATAAATGCTAGTCATGTCAGTTAGGCCCGGGCAGATTACATTGAAGTAAAGTCACCTGAAGTTGATGCGAACTATCGCACGCAATCCATTTTTCGTTATGCCAATTGGTGAAATGTCACACACCTTTTAGGCGACCTTCCAATTCCCTACTTCTAGTTTACAACATACCGTCATTTGACCCGACCGCCAGATCGGTTATCCTGATGTTCCAGAATAGCTGATCGACTTTGCTGCGGTTGTTTTTCTCTATTCCCTCTTAACAGCACTTGTTTTAACACCTTTATTGTCGACATCTCTATGCCAAGAATTATTTCTGCCAATCTCAACGGTATTCGCTCCGCCACTAAAAAGGGTTTTTTTGAATGGATGAGCAAACAATCTGCCGATTTTATTTGCGTGCAGGAGTTGAAAGCCCAAGCTCCTGACATGTCGCCTGAAATGCTCGCGCCAGAAGGTTACGTCGGCCACTTCCACTATGCGGAGAAGAAAGGCTATTCAGGCGTTGGACTTTACAGCAAACGCGCCCCAAACGCGGTCCGGATTGGATTTGGAAACCCGGAGTTTGATGCGGAAGGCCGTTACGTTGAATGTGACTTTGGCGATCTAACGGTGATTTCACTGTATTGCCCATCAGGATCGTCCGGCGAAGAACGTCAATTAGCAAAATTTCGCTTTATGGAAAGTTTTCTACCGCATTTGCAAGAGTTGAAAGCCAGCGGGCGGGAAGTCGTGATCTGCGGCGACTGGAATATCGCCCATCACGAAATCGATTTGAAAAACTTCAAAGGGAATAAAAAGAATTCCGGATTCTTGCCTGAAGAACGCGCTTGGCTGACCCAGTTATTTGATGAGGTCGCGTTAGTCGATGTGTTTCGGACGGTGGACCCACGCCCAGAGCAATACACCTGGTGGAGCAATCGCGGCCAGGCTTGGGCTAAAAATGTTGGTTGGCGTATCGATTATCATATCTCGACGCCAGGCATTGCCGCAAAAGCACACACCGTCGCCATCTACAAGGATGAGCGCTTTTCCGATCATGCTCCGCTGACGATTGATTACGCGGATCAATAAGTTTAAAAATAAGCTTTAAATTCCGGCAAAAATTGGATAGGTGAGTTGCCTCATCTTTTCCACTTACCTGCGCCGATAACTCCCTGCATTGATTGTCATATTCCGCGCTTGGTTAACGCGTGTTCAATTATCGAGCTGTGTTGTTCACGCTAAAAACTAGCCTGTAAAAGTTGGCAGCTTTACCCATCCACCGTACCGCTACCCAGTGAGCGTTCACGGTGGATTTTTGCCGGATTCTTTTCACGAAACGGTAGCTCTTTCCCGGTTTTATTTCGTCGCCGTCAAGCCGACATTTTCCCTCTAATATCGCCAATATTTCGTTACGAAAACGAAGTAGCGTCCGGCTGCGCTGGGACCGCATCCGCAGTCCGCCACGCCTAAAAAATCGTGTCTCTTTTTTCGATTTTTTTGCAATTTATTCTGTGCGCTACCTGTCATTAATCGCATTGACTGCCTCCCTTCTCAAAATGTAACTTTGCCATCAGAAATGCCATATAAAAAATATTTTTTTGGCTTATTTTTTATGCGTCGCCGAATAAGTGGCCTTTTTTTTATTCAGTAGAAACATCTATAGATGTCAATTTTAAAAGGCACAAACGTGAATAAAATTTATAAATCTGTATGGAATGAAGCTACTGGTTCTTGGATAGTTGTCTCCGAGAATGCTAAGGGCAGAGTTAAAAGTAGCAAGGGCAGCAGATCCACCGCTATTCTGTCGATGACTGCACTGGCGTTCATTGGTATTCCAGCTTTGAACAGTTTTGCCCAAAGCTATATTGCCCCTGCGGGCAACAGTTACAGCCAGACATTAACAACCGTGAGCAATGGAAATACGGCTGCCTTCACGACCCCGTTCAATGCGAACGCGGTGGTAGGAAATGGCGCCATCTTCAATAGCTACACACTCAATACGGCCAATGCCGCGAACCTGCCAAATCTTCAAAGCAATCCTATTGCATTGCCCTTGAACCTCAATAACTACTGGGCTGTTAGCCCTACAAATCAGAACGCTTCAGTCACACAAGTGGATCCGGTGACGAAAGTGAATCGGACAGTTTCTGTATATACCGACGCCAGCCTTAGCTATGCCACAATCGGAGACGCGGGGAATTTCGGATTTATTGTCGCAACGCCCGGCACTGCCAATTTATATATTCAGGCCGGGATGGCGAGCGTCGACCACACAGGCGGCACACTGAACGTCAATATTGGTGATAACGTCAACACCACAGACAGTGGGAATGCGTTAAAGATTGCCGCGAGGCAAACGGATATTACTTTTGCCGACGGTACGGGTAGCGCTGCCAGCAACATTAACTGGACGTCAAAAAATCGTATTATTTTCGAGAGCACGCCGGTCATCGCTCCGGTTGCGGCGACAACTATTCAAGGCTACGTTACGCAATTTGGAGGGGCTGTCATCGCGCCGGACGGTGCGTTGTTTTCCGTCACAAATCCGGTCGCCTTGCAAACCTACAACGCCTATCTTATTAGCTTGGTGACAGGATCATTCGGCCTCACTCAGGCGGCTTACAATGCCGCCTTTAAACAAGCATTGGGAGCAGAGACGCCGATTACGGTGAGTGCCCCACAATGGACCAACGGACAGGCCAATACGACGGACGCTGCTGCCCTTGACGTCAAATATCTGAGTGTCATGCACGCTTCCGGCACCAATGCAACGGCGACACTAACAGGCACCGGTGTATTGGAAGTTGCGGGCTCGACTGACGGCGCCTTACGCGCTGATGGAGGGGGGCACATTATTAATAACGGCCTGCTATCTGTGATGCAGTTCAGTGGCAGCACACTTCGGTCAATTGCGATGACGATTGACGGGGCCGGCAGCACTGGCGTCAACAGCGGCGTCGTTACGTCTGGGGCATGGCTGAATGCCGACGGCACGCGAGTGCCGCAAGGACCACTCTCACAAGGTAACCTATATCAAAGCTTCGGTGCACAAGTGACCAATAATGGTGTCTTTACGAATACCGGCATCATTAATGCGGCGTTAGAAGGAGGGCCAGCGCAAGCAATCGGAATTTTTTTAAATGGTGGCGGCGCTGCAGCGAGTAACAGCGGGATTATTAATATTAGCGAGAGTTGGGGCAGCACTAATGCATCGGCACCAAATGGTCAAGCCTTCGGCGTTCTGATCCAGGGAGCCGGCAGCTTTGTTAATCAAGCGAGCGGTACCATTTATATTGGACGTGCACCGCAAGCGCACGCAGGGGACATAGTTCCTGACGTCGCCATCAATAAGGGAAATGTCATCAACGCTGCCATCATGACGAATGGTAACAATGTTTCTATTGTGAATGACGGTACGTTGACGCTCGGGTCGCTAGTCCAGGATGCGGCGGGAATTGCCGTGCTCGGCGCGACGAATTTTAGTGCCACCAATAATGGCGCAATAAATGTCAACGGTGGCGCTGGGCTGGCTGCCCCGCTTCAAAATGTCGGCTTTCTAGTGCTGGATTCAACTGTGGGTACTGGCGCTGGCGCGATCAACAATGGTGCAATTTCTGTAGTCGGCGCGAATAATGTCGGAATTAAAGTTCTCGATACAGGCAGTTTCGGATCTGAAATAACGTCCACGATCGCGGGCAGCATTACGGTAGCCGGCGGTATTGATCCGACTTCTGGAACACGCAATTATGGCGTCTGGGCCGAGGGAACCGGCAGTGGTGTCGCGACTGCCAATATTGACTCCGCAATCAATTTGACAGGGGTTGGCGCTATCGGTGTGTTGGCACGTGGAAACGCCGTGATTAATGTAGGAGCAGACGTGTTGCGTGATTTTGGCAACACGGATGAAATCGGATTTTTTATTGACGGCGCACATGCCAAAATAAATGTTTCGGCCGCGAATCTGATTGTAAATACCGATCGATCGACGCTGTTTCGCATTGCTGACGGTGCCAGTTTTAGTGGTCAGGGATTGAAGATGACCGCCAGCGGTATCAATAGTACTGCGTTGTTAGGTACGGGCTCAGGTACGGCGATCAAAATCGATAATGCGGTGATTAACGTCAACAACGCTGGCGCAACTGCCGTACTGATTGAAGGCGGGGCTACCGGCGATATTAGCGCATTGGCTGACATCAACCTTAATAGTGCAGGTGCCATTGGCGGCGTGGTCGATGGTCAGCAGCATAGTTTGACTGGGGCGCTGGTCGGGACACCCGATGCGGCGACCAGATTGACATCCGCAAAAGCGCTCACCGGCAGTGCGGACAATATCGTTGGCTTCATTACACGCAATTTGGGACAGCTCGATAACAGCGGTAATATTGCCCTCACCGGTACGGATAGTATGGGTATTGATGTCCAGCAGGCTGGACGTTTGAATAACACGGGAACCATTACCGTGGGTGGCGGTGTTGGAGTCAGGGCATCGGGTAGCGATGCAGAAATTTCCAACCTCGGCACGGTGACTGTCAATGCAGGAGTTGCTGGTGTGCAATTGGTGAATGGCGCGGCTTTGACATTGACCGGCACCAACAATAGGATTACCACCTCTGGCGCCGCCAGTGGGGTGCTGCTTGATACCCATGCCGCTTCACTCGACGCCAGCAATTTGACTATTACAGCCAATGGAACCGGTGCAGGTATCGAAAACAAGGCTGAAATCGGTGCTGTCAAACTCAACAACGTAACGATCAACGCCAGCAGTGGCTCGGCCATTCGTACAGCCACCAGTTTTGATCCAACCTCCAGCGTTACGCTGAACGTTCTGGGAAGCGGAACAGGTATTGCGTTCCAACAGTATGGCACCGGCGCAGATGTCGCCAGCAATGTGGTAGTCGGGCCGCGTTACGCGATCAACGTATCGGGTGTGAGTGGAACCGGCATCCAGGCAAAGACCACCGGCGATGTCATTACCAGCGGCTTGATAACTGTCAGTAATACACGCGGCGGTGCAGCGATAGTGGCGCATGATGCTGCCACGATTACCAATACCGGAACTCTCTCTTCCGCTAGCATCAGTTCTATTGGTGTCATTGATGCTTCTGGTACCACCGCTAAGATGATTATCAACTCTGGGACCATCGTTGCAGCAAGCAACGCTAACGTCGCGATTCTGGGCGGTGACGGCGGCGACAAGATTAGTCTGGTCGGTGGCGCAGTGACCGGTAAAATCAACGGTGGTTCCGGTGCCAATACGGTCAACTGGACCGGGGGCACACTCGCGGGTGAAATTAACCTGGGTTCAGGGAATAATAACAAGGCGTTGGTTGGTGCTGTCGACCTTGCAACTACACGTCACGTCACGGCCAATGCCGGTACCACGGGCAATACACTGGAATTTTCTGGCACCCAAAACGCCAGTCGTGGCTTTGGCTCGTTTACTGCAGACGATATGACGCGGGGCCTTAATATTGGTAATAGCTATAATGCCATCACGCTATCAAACGGTGCAGATATGCGCGTTATTGGCGATCTATCGATGCAGAGTGCCGCCTCTTCCCTTAACGTGGCCGATACTACTTCCGTATTGCGTATTGGCGGCAGCGGTGCTACCGCAGGTAGCGTATTAAACCGTAACATTACAGATAAGGGCAATGTTGTATTCGATAATCTCGATATCCAGAGTTACGGCGGTGCGATCAGTGGTAGCGGTAACATGACGCGTGATCTGACCGGTACAACTACCCTGACGGGTGGGAATACTTATAGCGGGATTACCACTGTCCTCGGCGGGACGCTGGCCGCGGGGGCGACCAATACCTTCAGTGCCGCATCCGTGCACACAGTTAATGTTGGGGCGACGCTGGATCTGGCAGGTTTTGATCAACGTATCGCGGGTCTGAACAACGGGGGTACTGTGCGTCTGTTTTCTTCTTCCGACGCACTCTTGGCTGGTACTCAACTCACCATCACCGGCCCGATAGCTGGCAATGGAGGCACGGTACTTTTAGGTTCTAAGCTCGGCGTAGATAGCAGTGCGACGGATGCCTTAGTATTGAGTGGTACCGCAGCCATCGCACAGGGAATGACAAATTTGCTGGTGGTGAATCGCGGCGGGCTCGGTGCGCTGACCACAGGAAGCGGCATCCCTGTCGTGTTGGTACAAAATGGAGCGACAGCGGATGTCGGGACGTTTGTGCTCGCAAACGCTGGTGGCCATATCGATGCGGGCGCTTATCAGTACCATCTGACGGATGCGGCTGGTACACGTTATCTGACCACTTTTGCGGCAGTTCCCGATATTAAAGTTACCACCAATCGCGCCTATCGTAATGAGGTGGCCTTGTATAACGCGCTGCCCAATATATTGCGGCAAGGTGATTTGGCAATGCTATCCACCTTGCATCGGCGTGTTGGCGATGAAAATAGGCAGATTGTGGTAGACGATGGCAGTGATGAAGGTTGGGTCAATGCAAATCGGCGCGGCTGGGGGCGTGCTATTGGCGGTAACATCAATATGGCTCAGGCAGGCGACGCGAGTTTGAGCAGTCACGCCAACATGGGCGGCTTTCAGAGTGGCGTGGACATTTACGCAGGTCACAATTGGGGCGTCGGCGTATATGTGGGCGCGCTTGAGACAAACAGTAGCGTCAACGGAAACGTCGGAGGTATTTTTGGAAGCGCTGGCACGATGCGCTCAGATAGTAAATTTATAGGTGGCTATGGGACGTACCTGGACAACGGTTTCTATACCGACTTAGTGTTTCAGTATGGCATGCACCGACTTTCTGTTACCGCCCCGACCACACAATCAAATAGTAATGCGTTTAGCACTATGGCATCGATTGAGGTTGGCAAGCGCTTCTCCTTGGGCCATGGGTGGGCTCTGGAGCCTCAAGCACAACTGATTTATGGTCGTAGCAAGCTCGACACCGTAGATATCGCAGGAGCCACTGTGCAGCAGGATGCAAATGGAAAAGTATTTGGCCGCCTTGGAGCCCGTATTACGACGGACATGGCGACTTCACTCGGACATCTACAGCCTTATGCACGCTTAAATCTATGGCATGGATTTTCAGGGAAGGACACAACGACTTTTGTGAATCCTGCTGCGACAACGCCAATATCAACAAGTGTCGGTTACACCTCAACCGAAACAGCGCTCGGATTAACCTTGCAGCTTGCCCCAATGACTAGCCTGTATGGTGAGGTAGGAAAATTATTCAGGGTAGGTAACAGTGACGATGCTCAGGTCAGATCATCGGTCGAAGGTTCAATTGGATTGAAAATTGGTTTTTAAACAGTTGCGCCGCATGCAGAATTTGTTTTAGCTGTATGTGGCAAACTGGTGGTGAAGTGATATAAAACGATATTCAGGGTCGTACTTCACCATCTATAAAAACCTTTAACTCCCCTTCGCCAAATTGCATCCATGTTTCATTTGTGGTCAACGGTGAAGTCACGATCACGGCGACGCGATCTTTGGGCGTGGTTACCTGAGAAAAATCGACTGTGACATCTTCGTCCGATAGTTTCGCCTCGGCAAATGGAAACTGGCGGATGATGTAATACAAATTGGTCGAGCAATGGGCGAAAAGTGCCGACCCATCGGATAGCATCATATTAAATGTGCCATGTTGCGCGATCTCTTTAGTCAACTCTTGCAACGCCATCGTTAATTGGGCCGTCGTCGGCAAGTTTTCGCCGAAACGTTGTCGTAACTCTTGCAGAATGTAGCAAAAAGCCAACTCGCTATCCGTATTGCCAACCGGACGAAAAGCGCCATTTAACGTCGGTGCGAAAGCCTTAAGATCGCCGTTGTGTGCAAATACCCAATAGCGACCCCATAATTCGCGCACAAACGGATGACAGTTTTCCAACGCCACCTGGCCTTGCGTCGCTTTGCGAATATGGGCGATGACGTTTTTTGACTTAATCGGGCAACGACGAATCAACTCAGCCACCGGTGAGGCAACAGCGGCCTGGTAATCGACGAAATGGCGTACGCCATTGCCTTCAAAAAAGGCAATTCCCCAGCCGTCGCTATGATGGTCGGTTTGACCGCCACGGGTCGAAAATCCGGTAAAACTAAATACAATGTCGGTCGGGACATTGCAATTCATTCCAAGTAACTGGCACATGGTTTCAGGTCAAGAAGTGGTATAAAAAGCCGCTTTACAACGAATCAACAAAGCGAAAACAGACTGCTAACGTTACCACGTGCAAGTCGTTTGACAAAAAAGAAATATCAACACGAGCAGTAGCCTATTAAAAATCAAAGATAACTACGGCACAACCTGCGCGATTTTCCACCTTTGAGACTTCAAAGTACCAAAGCATTCGTAGTCACCGATTGATGAATCTGATAACTTTGGATGTTAATGATTTTGGGAGCAAGGCGTCATGGATCAATTGGCGGCGATGCGTGCCTTTCGGCGGGTGGTGGAAAATGGCAGTTTTACCGCTGCCGCGGCTGAACTCAACCAGTCGCACACCATCGTTTCACGACAAATACGCCAGCTTGAAATTGAGCTGGGTGCACAGTTGCTCAATCGTACTACGCGCCGCTTTTCGCTAACCGAGGCAGGGCAGGAATATTACGAGCGATGCAAACAAATACTTAATCAACTGGATGACGCGGCAGAAGCCATATCTTCCCATCAGGCGAGGCCGTCCGGCACGCTGCGCATCAACGCACCGCAAGCATTTGGCACCATCGAACTGTCAAGTTGGCTGCCGACATTTGTGATGGCTCATCCACAGTTACGGGTGGATTTGGTCTGTAACGACCGTTTTGTTGATCTCATTGAGGAGGGCTTCGATGTCGCGCTGCGTCTGGCGCATGACTTGGCAGACTCGACCCTCATCGCTCGGCGACTTGCAGTAAGTGATTTACTGTTAGTGGCTTCTCCCGACTATCTTCAGCGGAATGGCATTCCACAAAATCCGCTGGAACTGGCGACCCACAATTGCCTGATATATTCTCTCGCCTCGAAGCCAAGCCTATTCACTTTCACGGCAACCGATGGAACGTCGCATCCGGTTGCGGTGCGCGGCAACTTGCAAGCCAACACCGGTATTGCGCTTCGTTCGGCAGCGCTCGCCGGTTTGGGTATCGCTGCAACCGCCTCTTTTATCGTGCATGAAGATTTACGTCGCGGCGCTTTGGTGCACGTATTGCCGTCATTTACGTTAAAGCCACGTGAGTTGTATGTGCTGTATCCACAAAATCGTCATCTTTCGCCGAAGGTGCGCGCTTTTGTGGAGTTTGCGAGTGACTGGTATCGGACGCCACGCTGGTAGTGATCGGCATGCTGTCAAAACGGCGGCCACCTTCGAGGGAGCGATGCGGGTCATTTTTTTGGGAAGATTGACCGCCGGTTCGCGCATTACAGTTTTGCGACCACGGCCCTTTGTTGCTGCGTTAAGCCGCCATAACCGTATGCCGCGGCGCGTGCATCGTGCACGTGTACATAACTTTCATGATGCAAATCGCCGAGCAAATCTGCCATTGCATTGAATACTGCGGCGATATAGGCGGCTTTTTCATCAGCCGTATTCGTTTCATCGGTGATACGAATAGCCAAAAAGAAGCTGGTTTTGTGTTGCGCGTGCAAACTCTCTCCCCCGACAAACCAATGGGCCGGATCGACGTGCGAAATAGCAATCGAGGTAAGCTCCGGTTTCTTATGCAAAATGTCCGCAGTCAATTGCGAAAGCGATTGCGCAACCTTGGCCGACGTTATGGCAATTGGCGGAGTTGATAGAAGTACAGTAAGTATGGGCATGATGTGCTTTCAATAGTATTTCGGACTGGCCCGCAACGCCCCAGCGGCGCTGTGCTTTCCTGGCTGCTGCTGATCTCGGGGAACCCGTCGGTCAGATGGAGACCAAAGTGTAGCCGCGCCGGAATCCGCAATACAGCCATCCCTAAACACATAATTCGTGCAAATTACGCACTAATCGTCACCAATGGATCGCTTAGTGTGATCGAAAGCAGGTTCGCACTCTTTGTCTTCTCTGTGCTAAAGGCAATCGATCCATCGATCCATCAATCTGCAAGTGGTAACGGGCTTGGTGGTTTGATCTCTTCCAGGCAAACCATCGATTTAACGCCCGCCACGCCCGGGACCTGCATCAACCGGTCGGTCAAAAATCCGGACAGCGATTTCAAATCGCTCGCCACTACTTTGAGCAAGTAGTCAAAATCGCCAGAGATGGTGTAACACTCAAGAATTTCCGGAAATGCGCGAATCGCTTGTTCAACCTTGCGGACCTGTTTGAACTGCTCACGCGCGATGTTCAAGCTGACAAATGCCGTAACGCCCAAACCAATCGCCGCAGGTTCTACTTGCGCCGCGTAACCACGAATAATGCCGTCCTTTTCGAGCCGCTGCACCCGCCGATAGCATTGCGGTGCCGATAGATTGACCCGATCCGATAACTCGACATTAGACGCCCGCCCGTTCGCCTGCAACGTGCGCAACAAAATTTTGTCATATCGATCCAATTTTTCCATTTATCATCTCATTCCTGCACGAATCATGCGTTTAAGTAGCGAAACATGCTTCATTATGCACAAATATTTTTATGCTTTGTGATTATCATGTAATCATAAACTGTGACCGGAGCGCATCATGAAAAACCCAGCCATCGCACTAGAAAATCGCTACAGTGCGCATAACTATTCACCTTTGCCTGTCGTTCTCAGCAGCGGGCGCGGCGTGTGGCTTATGGACGAAACAGGCAAGCATTATCTCGACATGATGTCCGCCTATTCGGCAGTCAGTTTCGGTCACAGCAATCCCACTTTAGTCGCAGCCTTAACCCGTCAGGCCAACCGGCTCGCCGTGACTTCCCGTGCGTTTTATACCGATCAACTCGGCCCATTTTTGCAGTTGCTGTGTGAAATGACCGGACAACCCAAAGCGCTGCCGATGAATAGCGGTGCAGAAGCTGTCGAAACCGCGCTTAAGGCCGCGCGGAAATGGGGCCACAAGGTGAAAGGAATTCCTGATAACAGTGCCGAAATCATCGTCTGCAAGGGTAACTTTGGGGGACGCACCACGACTATTATCGGATTTTCATCCGAGCCGCAATATCGTGACGGTTTTGGTCCGTTTCCGTCAGGCTTTGTATCAATACCGTTTGGCGATGCAGCAGCGCTGGAAGCGGCAATTACACCGCGAACAGCCGCTTTTTTGGTCGAGCCAATTCAAGGTGAGGGCGGTATTATCGTCCCGCCCGATGGCTACCTCGCTGCGTGCAGAGAAATTTGTACACGCCATAATGTCCTCCTTATTTGCGATGAAGTGCAAACCGGATTGGGTCGTACCGGCAAGCTACTGGCTTGCGACCACGAAAATGTCGTACCGGACGGCCTGATTCTGGGCAAAGCGCTAGGTGGCGGCTTGTTGCCAGTATCGGCATTTTTGGCACGAGAAGACGTCATGGCCGTGTTTACACCGGGCGACCACGGCAGCACTTTTGGCGGCAATCCGTTGGCCGCTGCGGTTGGTCACGCCGCGCTATCGTTGCTGCGCGATGACCATCTGGCGGCAGCCGCTGACCGCATGGGACAGCGCTTGCAAAGCGGCTTGCGCGCGATGTCGCATCCGGCCATCCGTGCAGTGCGCGGCAAAGGGTTGCTGATCGGGATGGAACTGGACCCGTCCATTATTTCGGCCCGCGCATTTTGTGAAATATTGCTGGAGTTAGGCATGTTGTCAAAGGACACGCATGAAACCGTGGTGCGGTTTGCGCCGCCGTTGATAATTAGCGCCAGCGAAATAGACACCGGACTCAACATCATTCGTAAGGCACTCGAAGCAATACCATCGGTCACCGCGCCAGCGGAACGGAGCTACGCATGACTTACGCCGGATATGACACGGCGCAAGCGGGCATCGAAAAAAGTGAATTGGTCGAAGCCAATGTCGCTAGCACGTTGAGCGCCACAAAATCAACTTACTTGATGTGTGCGCCAGATTACTTTGAAGTCGCATACGTCATCAATCCGTGGATGGCGGGCAATATTGCGCATGCCGACCACGATGTTGCCAGTTTGCAATGGGAACAATTGGTCAGTGAAATTGCCTCCGTTGCCATCGTTCAACAGATTCCTGCCAAAGCTGGCGTGCCTGACCTCGTGTTCACCGCTAACGGCGGCGTAGTACGGGGAAATAAAGTGGTGCTCTCCCGATTTCGCCATGTTGAACGACAAGCGGAAGAAAGTCATTTCGAACATTGGTTTGCGGCGCACGGATTTGAAGTGTTAAAACTGGCATCACATTTACCATTTGAAGGGGCGGGGGACGCCTTGTTAGACCGTCATGATGACTTGTTGTGGTTTGGACACGGCCATCGCTCTGACGTGGCTTGCGCAGAACCGCTTTCTCAACTGTTGGACGTTGAAGTACAACCACTGCGTTTGGTCGATGCGCGGTATTATCATCTTGATACCTGTTTTTGCCCGCTTGAGGGCGGCGAAGTGATGTATTTCCCGGACGCTTTTGATGCTGCATCACAGATAGCTATTGCGGCCCGTGTTCCCCCGCATCGACGTTTGATTGTCAGCGCAGACGACGCCTTGCATTTTGCATGCAATAGTGTCAATTGCGGCCAACACATTTTTCTTAATTGTGCATCGGTGGCGTTGGTTAATGTGCTCACAGAGCATGGCTACATCGTGCACCAAACACCACTCACCGAATTCTTAAAAGCAGGAGGCGCGGCTAAATGTCTCACTTTAAAACTAAATGAACCTGTGCCGTGCCAACAAACCATCCCTTCAGTTATCAGGCTAGTGGATGCTGTCGATTGCCAGGAATGATCCATACCAGCGCGTTAAGCTATTGTTTCAAAGAACATAACCCTTTGATTTAACGTATAATTTCTTCTATCCACCGTATGTCTAACCCGGCGCTGCCTGCGACCGGGTTTTTGCATTTTTTTGACTGCGGATCAATACCTGTTCATTTCAAAGACTAAAGTAAGCCTATGAAGCCCGTCGTCAACCAGATATCTCCTACCGAAACCCATTTGCGGCAGTTATTGTCGCAGCGTATTTTGATACTCGATGGCGCGATGGGCACCATGATTCAGCAATACAAGCTGACGGAGGAAGATTATCGCGGTGGTCCAGTTGGGCGCTTCATCGGCTTTCAAGGTCCCGGTCGCGAATTGTTTGTCAAAGGCAACAACGAATTACTGTCGTTGACCCAACCGCATATCATCAGCGAAGTGCACGAACAGTATCTGGCCGCTGGCGCCGATCTGATCGAGACCAACACCTTCGGTGCGACGACCGTTGCGCAAGACGACTATCACATGGCGCATCTGGCGTATGAGATGAACGTTGCCTCAGCGCGTTTGGCACGTGCCGCCTGCGACAAATATTCGACCCCGGACAAGCCGCGCTTTGTCGCTGGCGCGTTGGGACCGACACCAAAAACCGCGTCAATTTCGCCAGAGGTCAACGATCCGGCGGCGCGTAACGTGACGTTCGATCAACTGGTTGCGGCCTATCTGGATCAAACGCGCGCGCTGGTCGAAGGCGGGGCCGACGTACTCTTAGTCGAAACCATTTTCGACACGCTCAATTGCAAGGCCGCTTTGTTCGCAATTGATACCTTCTTCGAAGAGTCCGGTCTGCGCTTGCCGATCATGATTTCCGGCACCGTCACCGACGCATCGGGACGTATTTTATCGGGCCAGACTGTGCCCGCGTTCTGGAATTCGATTCGCCATGCCAACCCGCTGACCGTGGGCCTCAACTGCGCACTAGGCGCGGCCTTGATGCGGCCGTATGCCGAAGAATTGTCCAAGATTGCTGACACCTTTGTCTGCATCTATCCAAACGCCGGTTTGCCCAATCCAATGAGCGATACCGGGTTTGACGAAACGCCGGATGTGACTTCATCGCTGCTAAAAGATTTCGCCGAAAGCGGCTTCGTCAACATCGCTGGCGGTTGCTGCGGCACCACGCCGGATCATATTAAAGCCATTGCCGATACCGTCGCCAGCATTGCGCCACGCGTTGTTCCCGAGACGACGCACGAGATGCGTCTGTCCGGCCTTGAGCCTTTTACCATCGACGACAGTTCGCTCTTCGTCAACGTTGGTGAACGCACCAACGTCACTGGCTCGAAAGCCTTCGCTCGATTGATTCTTAACGAGCAATACGACGAAGCGCTGGCGGTAGCGCGGCAACAGGTCGAAAACGGCGCTCAGATCATCGACATCAACATGGATGAAGCGATGCTGGATTCGTTAGCGGCGATGACCCGTTTCCTCAACCTGATCGCCTCCGAACCGGACATCGCACGCGTGCCGATCATGATCGATTCGTCGAAGTGGTCGGTGATTGAGGCGGGCTTGAAATGCGTGCAAGGCAAGGCCATCGTCAACTCGATTTCGATGAAAGAAGGCTTGCCGGAATTTATTCGCCAAGCCACATTATGCCGCCGTTATGGCGCTGCGGTAATTGTGATGGCCTTCGATGAAAAAGGTCAGGCCGATACCTACGAACGCAAAATTGAGATATGCAAGCGCGCATACGATATTCTGGTCGAACAGGTTGGCATTCCCCCGGAAGATATTATTTTTGATCCGAATATTTTTGCGATTGCCACCGGTATCGAAGAGCATAATAATTACGCCGTAGATTTTATCAACGCCACGCGCTGGATTCATCAGAATCTGCCGTACGCCAAAATCAGTGGCGGCGTATCGAACGTCAGCTTCAGTTTCCGCGGCAACGACCCGGCGCGTGAAGCAATTCACACAGTATTTTTGTATCACGCGATCAAAGCTGGCATGACCATGGGAATCGTCAACGCCGGTATGATGGGCGTGTACGACAGCCTGCCCGCTGAGTTGCGCGAACGGGTCGAAGACGTGGTGTTGAATCGCCGTGATGACGCGACCGAACGCATGATTGAAATCGCCTCTACTTTGAAGGCTGGCGCCAAGAAGGAAGAAGAAACCCTGGAATGGCGCAGCGGCACGGTGCAGCAGCGCTTGTCGCATGCGTTGGTGCAAGGTATCACGCAATGGATTGTCGAAGATACCGAAGAAGCACGTCAGGAATTGCTGGATAACGGTGGTCGTCCGATCCACGTTATCGAAGGTCCGTTGATGGACGGTATGAACGTCGTCGGTGACTTGTTCGGTCAAGGAAAAATGTTCTTGCCGCAAGTGGTGAAATCGGCACGCGTGATGAAACAAGCGGTTGCGCATTTGATTCCGTTCATCGAAGAAGAAAAACGCCTTGATGAAGAACGCACCGGCATCGCCGCCAAGCCGAAGGGAAAAATCGTTATCGCGACGGTCAAAGGCGACGTCCATGACATCGGCAAAAACATCGTTTCAGTGGTCTTGCAATGTAATAATTTTGAAGTCGTTAACATGGGCGTCATGGTCCCGTGCTCTGAAATTCTGGCAATGGCAAAGGCAGAAAATGCCGACATCATCGGTCTTAGTGGTCTGATCACACCGTCGCTGGAAGAAATGGCCTACGTCGCTAAAGAAATGCAGCGCGATCCTTATTTCCGTAGCGTAAAAATGCCGCTGTTGATTGGCGGTGCAACCACCAGTCGCGCCCATACTGCGGTCAAGATTGCACCTAATTATGAAGGTCCGGTGGTGTATGTGCCGGATGCATCGCGTTCCGTGTCAGTGGCGCAATCGCTGCTGACGCCAGAACAGCGGGATCAATACGTTGCCGAAATCGCCGTTGATTACGAGCGTATTCGCGTCCAGCACGCCAACAAAAAAGCCGTTCCGATGTTGAAATTGGCAGATGCGCGGGCCAATCGTACCAAGTTGGATTTTGCGCCGGTAAAACCGAAATTCATAGGCCGTCGCCTGTTCAAAAATGTGGATCTCGGCACACTTGCTCGCTATATCGATTGGGGTCCGTTCTTTCAAACCTGGGATTTGGCAGGTCCGTATCCCGCCATTTTGACCGATGAAGTGGTTGGCGATGCTGCCAGCAAAGTATTCGAAGAAGGTCAGGCTTTGCTGAAGAAAGTCATTGACGGACGCTGGCTGACAGCCAACGGCGTGATCGCCTTGTTACCGGCAAATACAGTCAACGACGACGACATCGAAGTCTACACAGACGATACCCGTACGCAGGTTGCTTTCACCTACTACGGCGCACGCCAGCAAACGGTAAAACCGATCATTGATGGCGTCGCACGACCAAATCAATGCCTCTCCGATTTCATCGCGCCGAAGTCATCCGGCATCGCCGATTACATCGGCTTGTTTGCAGTCACCGCAGGCATCGGCATCGAGAAATACGAGAAGCGTTTTGAAGATGCGCACGACGATTATTCGTCCATCATGCTGAAGTCATTGGCAGACCGTTTAGCCGAAGCATTTGCAGAATACTTGCATGAACGGGTGCGCAAAGATTTGTGGGGTTATGTGCCGACTGAAGACCTGTCAAGTGAAGCATTGATCAAGGAATCTTATAGCGGTATTCGTCCTGCGCCAGGTTATCCTGCGTGTCCTGAACATACCGTCAAGGCCGACATGTTCAAGGTATTGCAATGCGAAGAAATCGGCATGCTACTCACAGAATCCTACGCGATGTTTCCTGGTGCGGCGGTATCAGGTTTCTATATGGCCCACCCGGAATCGAAGTATTTTGTCGTCGGCAAGATCGGTGACGATCAGGTCAGCGATATGGCGAAACGGCGTGACGTGCCGAAGGAAGAAATCGAACGCTGGATGGCACCGAATCTGTAACGTTATTGTTCAAGCCCTTTGTCTCAAAGGGCTTTTTTTATATCTCAAATACGATAGCGGTTGGTATCGATGACTGTGTTGATAGGCGCGCGCTGATCGTTGATGAGGATTACCGCTGTTCAAAGTCTTTGCTGAACCGCCTTGATCAGCGTTGATTATATGGCGCGTTCTTAGTTCGTATCCAGCAATCGGCAGTTGCGCAACTGGCTTGCGTCTGCGCCACTACATGCGGTCCGTTCCTCACCGTTCTATTCAGAATGGATACACCCCCGATACTAAGTCGAACACCTAACAAGCATTCAAACATCGTAAAAATGCAAACAATAGCGTTGATACTCGTCGTAAATTTCGATGACCAACTCTATTGAGAATGCTATGACAAGACAGGACGCATTACCAACGCGATTCGGAGTGGACAAAAAATGAGTCTACCCATTGCAGTCGCCATGACAACCCCGTGCAGTGATCGTAAGGGAGTGGAATGCGCAATAGAAATTATGCAGCTCCGTGACATCCCCGACATCATGGAAAAAATGGGCTGGCCTATCGCCGCACAGATTATGCGGCACTGGTTCGAGAACGACTCTGGTTGGGTGATGCCCAACGACGTAAAAATAGGGAAATTTGATCCTTGTAAACTGACGCCAGCGGAGTATGACGACCAGATTATCAAGATGGCGTGGTTACTGAAATTTCCGCGTGCGGTGGAGGCGTTTGATGATGTTTTGGAAAATTGGGCAACGGATAATGGAAAGGATGAGCTTGTTAAAAAATTAATAAAATGGGGTTGGAAACCAAAATCGATAGAGCCATGCAAGTTAGGAAGCCGCACCCTGTCTGCGCGTGAACTAGATAGTAAGTGCCAGGTGAATTACCGAGAATTTGGCACAAAACTAGATGTTATGGACGAGCTATACGGTGCTGTTGGCAAGGGCATTTTTAAACTGGCCGTAGTCGGCGAAACAAGCACCAATTGGTTGCTGCAACAGGACATATTTCATGTCAAGCATATCGGCATTTACTTACGCGATACCTACGACTTCAATACTACTAGCACTTTTGAAGAAATGGTTCCTTTGGGGGTATGGAGCAAAACGCGGTTACTTCCAAAAGATGAAATGGCTGCTTACATGTTGTTGTACAGCGCTATAAACAAAACAAACATGAGTAAACAATTTCCTAGTGTGGTCCCTGCCTTTAACGACGACTTCCGACGCTACCAAACGCGCCATAAGACAGGTGGGGATTTTGTGGTGTATTCGGATGTGATGTGGGTAAAAGTACCTAAAAAAATGGAGATAGCGCTACCGTGGCAAAAATCAAAATCAAAATCAAAATAAAATGGATTTTCATATTAATAGCTCTTCCTGTACTTGCCTATTTTACGTATAAAAATTGGCATGAGGGAACGCCTTACGGAGAAAAACAATATAGCCCGAATAAGGAGTTCTATTATCAGCGATACAAAGTCTTCACCATTGAGGAGTGGATTCCGTACGTGCCGATGCCAGGAGGAGGTTCTGACAGTTTGTTTTATGTAGACGGTTACGTCAGGGGATATACAGCAAACGGAGATTTTATTGGAGAAGCGTACGCACACGGAATGCCGATGGCAAACATATTCTGGATATATGACTTTCTTGTCGTGATGGATGGTGCTAGTAACAATGATGATGATGGACGAATTAAGTTTCCAAAAGATGTAGGTTTTCCATGATAAAAATCAGAAGAAAATGGCTTTTCATATTAATAGCCCTTCCCGTGCTTGCTTATTTTTCTTATGAAAATTGGCATGAGGGAACGCCGTACGGCGAAAAACAATATAGCCCGAATAAGGAGTTCTATTATCAGCGATACAAAGTCTTCACCATCGACGACTTGATTCCCTTCATGCCGCTGCCGGGCGGAGGTTCTGACAGTTTGTTTTATGTAGACGGTTACGTCAGAGCATATACGGCGGCCGGAGACTTTATTGGAGAAGCCTACGCACACGGAATGCCAATGGCAACCAAATCTTGGTGGCGCAATAAACTCGCAGTGATGGATGGTGAGGAAAGCGGCAAGGATGGCGAGGGCATAATTATCCTTCCGGGAAGTTCAAGCGAGCCATGATAAATATCAGAAAAAAATGGCTGTTCACATTAATAATGCCTCCTGATTGTCTATTTCAATATGTAAATATTCACCAGAAAATTCCATACGAAGAAAAAATATAGTCTGAACAAATTTTTGTTCTGTTAATAAAAAGCGGCCTGCTTAACATCTCAACAGGCCGCAAGTTTCATCATGATATTTTCCAATACGCCACATTCAGCGTCAATCCCACCAGCTCAATTTAATCCAGCAGTCTCCACTTAAACATCAATAGCCGCTTGCGAGTGCACCCGATTGCGTAATTCAAATTTTTGAATTTTCCCAGTTGAGGTCTTCGGTAGCGTACCAAAATACACGGCTTTCGGCACTTTGAATCCTGCCAGAATATTTTTACAAAAAATGATTATTTCCGCTGCCGTTACTGTTGCCCCTTCTTTTAACTCGACAAAAGCGCATGGCGTTTCTCCCCATTTTTCGTCCGGCTGGGCGACTACTGCGGCGGCTAAAACGTCTGGGTGGCGATAGAGCGCTTCTTCGACTTCGACGCTCGAAATATTTTCTCCTCCGGAGATGATGATGTCTTTGCTGCGATCCTTAATTTTGACATAGCCGTCGGGCATGCACACGCCGAGATCACCGGTATGAAACCAGCCACCTTCAAATGCTGCTTGTGTGGACTTTTCGTTTTTGAGGTAGCCCTTCATGCAGATATTGCCGCGAAACATGATCTCGCCAATTTCTAAGCCATTGGCTGCTACTGGTTGCAGCGTCGTCGGGTGCAATACGGCGAGCGATGTTTGCAGGTGATAGCGCACGCCTTGCTGTGATTTTTTGACGGCGCGGGCGTCGACGCTGAGTCCACTCCAATCGGCTTGTTCTGCGCACACGGCTGCGGGACCGTAGGTTTCGGTCAATCCATAAACGTGGACCAGATCGAAGCCCATTTCTTCCATTTTTGCGAGTACGGCGGCGGGCGGCGGCGATCCTGCGACCATGCCGCGTACGACGCCCTGTATGCCATCGCGCCATTCGGCGGGTGAGTTGGCTAATGCGGCATGCACAATCGGGGCTGCGCAATAGTGCGTAATTTTCTGTTCTTTGATCAGGTCAAATACCAGCTTTGGTTCAAACTTGCGCAAACACACGTTGACGCCGGCGCGCGCGGCAATTGTCCATGGAAAACACCAGCCGTTGCAATGAAACATCGGCAGCGTCCACAGATACACAGGATGCTTCGGCAGATCCCATTCGAGGATATTCGATATGGCATTCAGCGTTGCGCCACGATGGTGATACACCACACCTTTAGGGTCGCCCGTTGTGCCGGAAGTGTAGTTCAGTGCTATCGCGTCCCATTCATCCGTTGGCGGCTCCCAGACAAAATCGGTATCGCCGGTTGCCAGTAACGCTTCATAGTCGGTATCGCCAAATGGCGCGGCTTGCGGCCCGAGCAAATCATGCACGGCAATAATCGTCAGACCAGCAATCTGCTGTGCGAGTTGCCCCGCCAGTTCAGCGAATTCGGTATCCACGACGAGGACTTTGGCTTCGGCATGGCGCAGCATGAAGGTCAGCGAGGTCAGGTCGAGTCGAATGTTCAGCGCGTTTAGTATGGCGCCTGCCATCGGAATGCCAAAGTGCGCCTCCACCATCGCGGGTGTATTCGGCAGCATGACGGCGACAGTGTCGCCTTTTTTGACGCCAAGTCGCTGCAAACCGCTGGCAAGTCTTTTGGTGCGGTCGTATGTCTCGCGCCAGTTTTGCCGGAGTTGCCCGTGCACAATCGCTAGCCGGTCGCCGTAGACCTCGGCGGCGCGAGCGATGAAATCGATGGGCGTGAGCGCTACAAAGTTGGCTTGATTCTTGCCAAGGCCGGTGTCGAAATCTGCTGCCATGCTAGTCTCCTGATGGAATATGCCACTATCCTGATTGGTTTTGTTATTGTGTAATGGCGTAATGGTGTAACAGGCGTTAGCCTATCACTTGCTAGGCATTTTGTTTGTCATGCAGACGACAGGTTGCGCAATTTGGACAAAAAATATTTAGCTATTTCCATTCTCATAGTAGATGCCATGACAAGTGTCGGGTTAAACCTTTTTGATCAGCTCTCCATGCATGCGTGGTTTTTGGCGCTGGCTCCGGAACATCAGACGCTGGTAGCAAAAACGACAGTGATCCAGCATTTTGCCCCAAGGGAATTTGTGGCACGCCGCGGCGTTATTTCGCACTATTGGATCGGTGTGCAGCGCGGATTAATCAAGCTGGCTATCTACAGCGCAGATGGTCGCAGTTGTACGTTTTCAGGTATTCCTGCCGGTGGTTGGGTCGGTGAGGGCAGCGTGATCAAACGGGAGGTGCGCAAATATGACGTGATTGCAGTACGCGACGCTGAGATTATGTTAATTCCGGAGCAGACGTTTCATATTTTATTAGCTGAAAGCTTGCCGTTCACCGCCTTCGTTATTCGGCAACTGAATGAGCGTATGGGCGAGTTCATTGCTTCGTTGCAAAACACGCGGTTGCTAAGTGCCGATGCGCAGGTTGCTCAAGCGATTGCGCAGTTATTTCATCCTGTGTTGTACCCCCGCACGATGGCGGTACTCGCCTTTTCTCAAGAGGAAATCGGTTTGTTGACCGGATTATCACGCCAGCGCGTCAATCAGGCGTTGCAGGAACTGGCCAGATTGAATCTGGTGACAACTTCCTACCAATCGATTCAGGTGGTGGATCTGGATGGATTGCGGCGCTTTGGTTTGGCGGAATTATGAGACTGATTGACGGGCTTGGCGGTAATGGAATATGTTTGCCGCATTGAATTAACATCCAAGATTTGCCGATGAAACGGTGGATGGATTTTTGTTGGAGTCTCGAGCGGACTCCAACTGCTGGCTCAAAGCGTCTATTAATTTTCGAGTTTATGAAACGTTTTATCAAGATTATCTTGTGCACGCGCAAGTTTGTTTTGCTGGGTATTTAACCACGCGACGTCCTGCATCAATTTCTCTTTTTCAACCGCGAGCATGCGTTCGGTTTCACTGCGCTGCGGTCCGCCCAGGCCTTTGCTGGAAGACAGCATATTTTGTGCGGTCAACGATTTTTTGTAACGTTCTTGCGTCAATGGAAATTGCGTTTCGGTGAACCCGAAGACCTTCACTGCTTGGGCATACTTTTGTTGCACGATGTCAAAAGGTATGTCGGTCGGCTTGAGCTTATTGGTGCGACCGTAGGTAACGAGATCAGAGGCAAAGTGATGACCTACGCGGAACGGAATATCGGAGTCGCGTTGCAGGATATCGGCCAGTTCCGTTGTTGTCGAATAGTCTTCGTCTACTTCTTGCAACGAGCGTTTTTTGTCGATGATCAGGTTGTCCATCAGATCGGCCAGTTTGATGAAGGCGTCGGTGGTCATGTCCAGCGTCTTTTCGACCTGATCGCGTTTGTAATCCGGCATCCCTGGCGTGACGTTGTGTGCCTCTAACTGGAATGTCATTGACCCACCAACGATATCACTCGCTTGCAAGCGAAGGATATTGAGGGCGTAGGGATTGCGTTTTTGCGGCATGATGCTGCTGGTCCCGGTCAGGCGTCCTTCCTGAATCATGATCCAGGGATAAGGCTGGTGGTATTGGGTGTGAATGTCTTGCATCAAAATACCGATCATCAACGCCGCATTGCTGCATAACGTGACGAGTTCGACGCCCTGATCCAGCGCACCTAACTGGGTGGCATCGTACGAGTTCTCGATGACGCCATCAAATCCCAATAATTCTGCCAGTCTTCGCCGATCCACTGGAAAGCTTGATGTGCCCAGCGCCGCGCCGCCTAACGGACTTTGATTAAGGCGTGCATAAGCCTCTTGCAAGCGGGTGCTGTCGCGACCAAACGCAGACGCAAATGCGAGCAAATAATGCGCGTAAGTCGTGGGTTGCGCCTGCACGCCGTTGGTATAGGCGGGGACGATGGTGTCAAGATGCTTTGCGGCTAGCGCAAGGAACTCGGCTTTCGATTTGTTCATCGCATCCATCAGTTTTAAGGCGCGCTCGCGTTGCATCAGGCGACGGGTCGTTGACAGGATGTCCTGACGGCTGCGACCAGAATGCATGCGCGAGCCATCCGGCCCAGCAATGGCAAGGATCAGCGGCTCATATTGTAGATAGTCTGCTGGTCGTTTCGCGCCGGGCTGGTCACCGTTCTGGATGACTTGGTCGACTGCGGAGGCGATCTTTTTACCAAGGGCGGGCGGCACAATGCCTGTTTCTACGACCATGACGGTCGAGGCCTTGTTCATTTCGCCTAGAAAGTGAAAGTTGTCGTGCAAATCCTTGCCAGTTGGTGCGTCTGCTGCGGCATACGCTAGTGAGCATGCGATCAGAGGAATGAGCGCCAATATGCTGATCCGTCGGGAAAATGGGGAGAGAACGGACATTTGAATGGTCTTGAGATGAGGACGGGACATTTTTTGCCTGGGTTGCGCTGGTTGGAGCGTCGATTCTAATGGAATGCGGGTCATTGCCGTGATTAAATACACCATGTACACACCATGTACACCCCATTTACACCATGCACACCATGCGAACGTAAAAGGGGCGTGTTCTGCAAGACGCCCCTTGGTTCTGCCTTGAATCGATGCGATATTTAAATCGCCGCTTGTTAATTAACTTATTGGTTGGTCAACTAATGCTCTCACTTATTACGTGAGCGTTTAGCGCGTCTATTATTCAGCGCCCAAATGAATATATCTAAACAAGAAGACCGCGGCAATAATCCACACCACCAGTTTCACTTCCTTAAATCGGCCGGTGAACAATTTCAATGCGGCGTAGGAAATAAAGCCGAAGGCGATCCCGTTGGCGATGGAGTAGGTGAACGGCATCATTAATACCGTAATAACTGCAGGTACGCTCTCAGTGCTGTCGTCCCAATCCAGATGCGTGACTTCGCGCAGCATCAGACAAGCGACATAAAATAGTGCTGGCGCGGTCGCATATCCAGGAACTGCTCCGGCCAATGGTGCAATAAACAGGCACGCCAGAAATAGGATCGCCACGGCCAGTGCGGTCAGTCCGGTCCTACCACCGGCTTGCACGCCCGCCGCGCTTTCGATATAAGCGGTGGTGCTGGAAGTGCCGAGAAAGGTGCCAGCCACAATCGCTGTGCTATCTGCCAGCAAAGCACGGTTAAGGCGTTCCATCTTGCCATTCTTGACCAGACCAGCGCGCGTGGCGACACCGATCATGGTGCCGGTGGCATCAAACAGCTCTACCAGAAAAAATACCAGCACGATGTTCATGACGCCCATCGATAGCGCACCCATGATGTCGAGTTTGAACAAGGTCGGCATGACTGATGGCGGCATGGAAAATATGCCCATAAACTTGTTGCCGCCGATCAGAAAGCTCAGGATAGTCACCGTCACAATGCCGATCAATATGGCACCCTTGACCTGGAATCGGTCGAGCACGACGATGATCAGAAATCCGACAATCGCCAGAATCGCAGGGATTTGATGCAGATCACCCAACGAGATAAAGGTGGCCGGATTGGCGACCACGATGCCAGCAGTTTTGAGAGAAATAAGTCCCAGAAATAGTCCGATACCGGCTGTGATGGCTATTCGGATACTGGGGGGAATCCCATTGACGATGATTTCTCGGACGCCGACCAGACTGATGATTAAAAACAGGCAGCCAGAAATGAAGACCGCACCAAGCGCCACTTCCCAAGGTACACCCATTCCTTTGACCACGGTATAGGCGAAGTAGGCGTTCAGTCCCATTCCGGGCGCCAGCGCAATAGGATAGTTGGCATAGCACGCCATGATCAGTGTACCGACCGCGGCCGCGATACAGGTCGCCACGAATACGGAGTCTTTTGGCATACCGGCGTCGCCCAGAATCGCCGGGTTGACGAAGATGATATAGGCCATCGTTAGAAACGTTGTGAGTCCGGCGATCAGCTCGGTACGCACGTCGGTGCCATTGTCCTTCAGCTTAAAAAATTTCTCGAGAAATTGCATGGTGTCTCCTTTATTATTGTAAGGCCGCAGTGGTCGACGTCCACAGTTGCCCTTTTGACCTGTTTTTAGTTTTTGTGAGGTTACTCGTTAGTTGCGCATTAAGCAGCGTTCGGGCAACGTAATGTGTTCCAGATTGCGGGCTGGAGGATGCTTCCTTGCGAATAATAGGTATATAAAATAGATGATAACTGCGCTCGCCTGATTTTACTTATTATGGATGCAAGTAAAAGATAAACGTCCAATTAGGAATATTGTTATTTCTAATTGCAATTGCAGGGCAAAACGGCACACGTCAGCGCATAGCAATTGTTAATATTTATGGTACTAAATGATTACTATAATGAAGGTGATCCATGCTGAATCATCGTAGTTAATGTTGGTGAAAGATGACGCATAGTAATAATTGAAAAGTTTTGGGTCGATAAAAAGTAGATACAAGACCGGTATCAACCAGCCAGCATCAAAAACCGTATCGATATTTCATTCTGCAAATAGTCGACATCATCGGTATAGCGCACTCGTCAACGTGCGCGACTGCTAATCTATAGTGTATAAATAAATCATATTGGAGTCTTTCTTGTCTACTGCCATCCAAACCACCGCACCATCCGGCGCAGCCAGCAGCCCAATTCGGTTTTTTTATCGTGGCGAGGTGCACACGGTCGACCGCGCCGCACCAACCCGTACCATTCTCCAGCATCTGCGCGAAGATCTGCATTGCACCGGAACCAAGGAGGGTTGCGCCGAGGGCGATTGTGGTGCCTGCACTGTGGTGATCGGTGAAATCGGCGCTGATGGCGTCCAGATGAAATCAGTGAATTCCTGTATTCAATTTTTGCCAACGCTGGATGGCAAAGCCTTGTTTACAGTCGAGGATTTGAAACAACAGGATGGCGCGTTGCATCCGGTACAACAAGCAATGGTTGAATGCCATGGCTCGCAGTGCGGCTTTTGTACCCCCGGCTTCGTCATGTCGTTGTGGGATTTATATCTCAAAAACGAAGGCGTGCACGCGCTTTCGTCATCGCCCGCGACATCTGCTGCGCCAACTAGCCAATGCTTGCAATCCCAGCAATCCATCCAATGGCAGCCTTTGCAGCGCCAGGATATCGATCTGGCATTGTCCGGAAATCTATGCCGCTGTACGGGTTATCGTCCGATTATTGATGCGGCGCACCGAATGGGCGAGTTGCCGCTGGTCAATTTCGACCGCGACAGATTGCAGGCATCGTTGCAGCTACTACAGCGCGACGAACTGTTTACCTATAGTTACGAAGGACAACATTTTTACGCGCCGCGCACCTTACAACAATTGGTCGACATCCGCGCCATGAATCCAGCGGCGCGCATGCTGGCGGGATCGACCGACGTTGGTTTATGGGTCACCAAACAAATGCGCGACCTTGGCGACATCATCTTTTTGGGGCAAGTCAAAGAACTCGCCACCGTCGTCATCAAAGACGGTCAACTTCACATCGGCGCAGGCGTCACACTTAACGATGCGTATTCAGCGCTCAGCACGCATTACCCGGAATTGCGTGAGATGTGGCAACGATTTGCTTCGTTACCGATTCGGAATGCTGGCACACTCGGTGGCAATGTCGCGAATGGCTCCCCGATTGGCGATTCTCCACCATGGTTGATCGCACTCGGTGCGGAAGTGGTGTTACGCGGACCGACCGGTCAACGCGTGATGCCATTGGAGTCGCTCTATCTGGATTACATGAAAAAAGACATGCAACCCGATGAGTTCGTTGAATCGGTCAGGGTGCCGCTTCCAAATGGCGCTACGCAGTTCCGCACTTACAAACTGGCGAAGCGGTTTGATCAGGATATTTCTGCGGTATGTGCCGCGTTTTCTGTGGTGATGGACGGCGACAACATTGGTGCGATCCGTATCGCTTTTGGAGGCATGGCGGCGACACCGAAACGCGCCGCCAAAGCCGAAGCATCGCTAATTGGGCAGCCTTGGGACGAAACGCGTTTGCAATCGGCCATGGCCTTATTGGCAGAAGATTTTGCACCGTTATCAGACATGCGCGCATCCAGCACCTATCGGATGAAAACAGCGCAGAATCTATTACGTCGCTTCTGGTTAGAAACCCGTATTGACGCGCCGTTACGGCCGGACCAGGTTAATGCGTTTGCCAGCGTTGCGTGCGCTGCCTGACATTAAGCGCCATTCGGCATAAGGAAGAAAGATTATGAATACCCAAACTGACGCTTTTTTAAAAACTGATAGTGGCGCACCCGCCGATAAGACTACCTGGGCGGAAGTCGGCCAGTCACATCCGCACGAATCGGCGGTTCTCCATGTACTGGGCGAAGCTACCTATACCGACGACATACCCGAAGCGCAAGGCACGTTGCACGCCGCGCTCGGGATGTCTCAAAAGGCGCATGCGCGGATTCGTTCGATCAATCTGGAAGCGGTCCGTAGCGCCACAGGCGTGGTCGCGGTCTACGTTGCCGGCGATATTCCTGGTACCAATGATTGCGGTCCGATCATTCATGATGATCCAATTCTTGCCGATGGTCTGGTCCAATATGTCGGACAACCAATATTTGTGGTCGTCGCCGACAGCCACGACAACGCCCGCCGTGCAGTGCGCAAAGCGGTGGTCGACTATGATGAACTGCCAGCGATTTTGACGCCGCAGGCAGCGCATGCGGCAAAGTCGTATGTGTTGCCGCCGATGCATCTGGCACGCGGCAATGTTGAGTCGGCGTTTGCCAATGCGCCGCATAAATTAAGCGGCGAGTTGCTGGTCGGCGGTCAGGAGCAATTCTATCTGGAAGGTCAGATCTCGTATGCGATTCCCAAAGAAGGTAACGGCATGTTGGTTCAATGCTCGACCCAGCATCCGTCCGAAATGCAGCACGTTGTAGCGCACGCGCTGGGTTTGCACGCGCACAATGTGGTGGTTGAATGTCGTCGTATGGGCGGCGGATTTGGCGGCAAGGAATCGCAATCGGCTTTATGGGCAGCGGTTGCAGCAATATCTGCGCATAAATTAAAGCGTCCTGTCAAACTGCGGGCTGATCGTGACGATGACATGATGGTGACTGGCAAGCGGCATTGCTTTCATTATGAGTATGAGGTCGGTTATGACGACGGCGGACGCATAGTTGGCGCGCGGGTACAGATGGTCAGTCGGGCGGGTTATTCAGCCGATTTGTCGGCACCGGTTGCCACGCGCGCGGTCTGCCATTTTGACAATGCCTATTATTTGTCAGACGTAGACATCAGCGCTATGTGCGGCAAAACCAATACCCAGTCGAATACGGCGTTCCGGGGCTTTGGCGGACCGCAAGGTGCAATTGCGATTGAATACATACTCGACGAGATTGCGCGTAATCTTGGTCGTGATGCGTTGGATATTCGCAAACATAATTTCTATGGTCGTAATGAGCAAGAAGGCCGCAATGTGACGCAGTACGGTCAAATAGTCGTCGACAACGTCATCCATGAACTGGTTGAAGAGCTGGAAAGTACCAGTGACTATCGCCAGCGCCGTGCAGCTATCGATACTTTTAACGCCAACAGTCTGGTGCTCAAAAAAGGCCTCGCGCTCACGCCAGTCAAATTCGGTATCGCCTTTAACGTCACCCACTTGAATCAGGCCGGTGCGCTAGTGCATGTCTACACCGACGGCTCTGTGCTGGTCAACCATGGCGGCACCGAAATGGGGCAAGGCGTTAACACCAAAGTTGCGCAGGTTGTCGCGCACGCGCTGGGTATTCCTTTGGCTTTAGTGCGCGTCACGGCAACTGATACTAGCAAGATTGCCAATACGTCCGCCACCGCAGCCTCCACTGGCGCTGATTTGAACGGTAAAGCAGCACAAAATGCAGCGCACAAAATACGTCAGCGTCTGGCCGAATTCTTCATCACCTTATATGCGGGCGATGTGACGGCGGTGACCTTTGCCGCGGGTCTGATACAAATGGGCGAACACAGCATTACTTTCGCTGATCTGGTGCAAAAAGCGTATATGGCGCGAGTGCAGTTATGGTCCGACGGATTTTATGCCACGCCGGGTTTGTATTGGGATTCCAAGACCATGACCGGTCATCCATTTTCTTATTTTGCCTACGGTGCTTCGGTCTCCGAAGTGGTGGTCGATACGCTTACTGGCGAGTGGAGACTGTTGCGCGCAGATGCTCTTTACGACGCGGGTGAATCGCTCAATCCCGCACTGGATATAGGGCAAGTTGAGGGGGCGTTCATTCAGGGGATGGGTTGGCTAACCACCGAAGAATTGTGGTGGAACAAGGATGGTAAGTTAATGACGCACGCGCCATCGACTTACAAAATTCCGGCCATATCCGATTGTCCGCAAGACTTCCGCGTGCGCTTGTTCAAGAATCGCAACGTAGAAGACAGTATTCATCGCTCCAAAGCTGTTGGTGAACCGCCATTATTGTTGCCTTTCTCGGTGTTTTTTGCGATCCGTGACGCCGTTGCCAGCGTCGTTGATCATCGCTACAACCCGCCGTTAAATGCGCCAGCGACCAGTGAAGCAATCTTGAATGCGATTACGGCGGTTGAAGCGATGGCCGCTGGTGCTTGAAATGGCGCTAGTTGCAAAGCCAGCTAAAGCGCTGTAAATCGAAAATTGATGCAAACGTCGATCACTGCACATGATCTTCAAAAAAGGTAAACCGCCATGACACTTTGGTTAAATGCATTGATCACGCTGATGAAGCAGCCGACACCGGCCAATCCAGCGATCTTGATCACGGTCGCGCAGGTCGAGGGTTCCGGCCCGCGCGCGCCTGGCGCAAAGATGGTGGTGACGACGTTGGCGCAGTTTGACACCATCGGTGGCGGTCACCTGGAGTTGTGTGCCATCGACATCGCGCATCAGATGCTTTTGGATGCCGAATCGGATGCCTTTAGCGGAGCCGGTGAACGGCGCTTGCAACGATTTTCGTTGGGGCCGGCGCTTGGCCAATGTTGCGGCGGTGTGGTGCATTTAGCGTTTGAACGCGTCGATGCCAATGCCGCAGAATATTTTAATTATCTACAATTACGCCTGCGCAAAGCCGAGGACAGCTGGCGTTTGGTTGCCTTGGATCGCGTCGACGGCACGGAAAGCGTGAATAGCGCAGCCGCGCCTAGTCTCTGCGATGTAGATGGTCGGCGCCTGCACGGTCCTGGTATGTTGCCGCGGTTACCGGCCTTGATAGATGGCGCAATGCTGATACGCGATAGCGCAGGTCAGCGCTGGTTACTGGATGGTTGCCTTGCGCCGCGGCCACAATTATTTCTATTTGGCGCAGGCCATGTCGGCGCAGCCATCGTTCGCGCGTTGGCCGATTTGCCTTGTCGGATAACCTGGATCGATGAAAGGGAAGAAATGTTTCCCGATCATCAGCCTGCCAATGTCACGATAGAAGCCACTGACATTCCCGAAGCCGTGGTCGCCAGCGCTCCGGCCGGCGCAAGCTTTTTGGTGATGACGCATAACCACGCGCTGGATCAACGCTTATCGGAGCTTATTTTGCAGCGCGACGATGTGGCGTGGTTTGGTTTGATTGGTTCAAAAACCAAGCGCATGCAGTTCGAGCATCGACTCGAAGAGCGCGGCATACCACCGCAGCGATTGGCCGAGATGGTGTGTCCAATCGGCATTCCGGGAATCATTGGCAAAGAGCCAGCGGTGATCGCTGCTTCAGTGACGGCACAACTGCTTCAGGTGTGGGAAAGCATCGGCCGCACATTGCCGGTCACGCCTGTTTTATCCGCTATATCCGAAGTTTCCAGCGTGTCGAATACAGTAGCACCGCAGATGTTTAGTGACGCTGGAACGCTTCTCTAAGATTCTCTTCGGTTTGGTAAGTTACTTTCGTATATAGATACCAGAAACACTTGGATGTTGAAACATGTGTAAACCGCATCTCAGAATAGATGTAAAAAAATAGATTTTGATTACTAAAGGAATGTATCTCATGGCAGCAGGCGACAACACCGCGCAATCCGATCACGCAACGCTTCAGGCCTATCGCGCCAGTGTGTTGCACTTTACTGCGGATCCTGCAGACCCCGCGCATCAAGCCGATGCGATTTGCTGGTATGAAGATGGCCTGTTGTTGATCAAAGGCGGACAGGTGGTCGCGGCTGGGGATTATCAGTATTTAAAAGGATCGCTGCCAGACGGTCAAGAAATCCACGACTATCGCGGCAAGATCATCATGCCGGGTTTCATTGATACACACGTTCATTATCCGCAGACCGATATGATCGCGTCGCCATCGCCGGGTTTGCTGCCTTGGTTGGAAAAATATACTTTTCCGACCGAGCGCAAGTTCAGCGATCCGGTGCATGCGCGCAAAGTGGCAGATTTTTTTCTGGATCAGTTACTACGTTGCGGGACCACAACCGCGATGGTGTATTGCACCGTGCATCCAGAGTCCGTCGAGGCTTTTTTTGCGGAAAGCGAAGCGCGCAACCTGCGGATGGTCGCCGGCAAAGTCTTGATGGACCGACATTGCCCCGATTTTCTGCAAGACACTGCCGAACGCGGTATCCGTGAAAGTGAAGACCTGCTCAAAAAATGGCACAACCGCGGGCGTCAGATGTACGCCATCACGCCACGCTTTGCACCCACGTCCAGTGACGCGCAATTGCAACTGGCGGGCGAATTGGCAGCGGCCTATCCTGACGTCTATTTGCAGACGCATGCGGCGGAAAATACGGATGAAGTGGCGTGGGTCAAATCACTGTTCCCAGATTCGCGCAGCTACATGGATGTCTACGACAAATATGGCATGCTACGCCCACGCTCAATGTATGCGCATTGCGTCTGGTTAGACGACAGTGATCGTCGGCGCATGGCCGAAACGCAATCGGCCATCTCGGTCTGTCCGACTTCCAACCTGTTTCTGGGTAGTGGCTTATTCGATTTTGAACGGGCTGATACGCATCGCGTGCCGTTATCATTAGCAACCGATGTTGGCGGCGGAACCAGTTTTTCGATGCTGCAAACCATGAATGAGGCATACAAAGTCGCCCGCATGGGCGGCACGTTTTTGCCAGCATTGCAGATGTTTTACATGGCGACACTGGGTGGCGCGCGCAGTATGCAACTGGAAAACACGATCGGCAATTTTGTCGCCGGTGCGGAGGCGGATTTTATCGTGCTGGACCCGCATGCCACGCCGCTGCTGGCGCGACGCACCGCTAATACTGACGGCCTTGAAGAGCTACTGTTTGCAATAGCATTGCTAGGGGATGATCGCAGTATTCTGGCGACTTTTGCGGCGGGGAAACGCGTTTATCAACGCTAACCTGATAAATGATAAAGCCACGCATTGCATCCCTGCACCGCGTGGCTTTCATACTCTCACCGTTCTATTGCTATACGGACGACGCACTTCGCAATGAAGGCCGTACCTTAAGACCGTAACGTATAGCGATTATTGCTAACGCATTGATAGCGACGCAGCACGTTGCCGCTGTCATCCACGCTTTCCAGATGCACGTCGAATTGCCACAATCGCGCCATGTGTCGTAATACTTCATCTGTGTTCTCGCCCAGCGGTCGGCCGTCACTGCGGAAGTGACGCAAAGTCAGGCTCCGGTCACCGCGGGTATTGACCGACCATACCTGAATATTCGGTTCACGATGATTGATGTCATATTGGCGTGACAGCGTTTCACGGACGTACTGATAGCCCGACTCGTTATGGATTGCCGTCACCTCCAATTCACTTCGGTTTTCATCATCTTGCACCGAAAACAAATGCATATCGCGGATCAATTTGGGCGACAGATACTGGGCAATAAAACTTTCATCCTTAAAGTTACGCATCGCGTAATGGAGCGCTTCAAGCCATGGCGTTCCTGCTAATTGAGGAAACCATTCGCGATCTTCATCGGTGGGATGTTCGCAGATGCGTCGAATATCGCACATCATTGAAAACCCCAATGCGTAAGGATTGATCCCGTTGTAATACGATTTTGTGATCGGTGGTTGATACACCACGCTAGTATGCGAATGCAAAAACTCCATCATAAAACCGTCGGTCAGATGACCTTCATCGTAGAGCGTATTGAGCAAGGTGTAATGCCAAAATGTCGCCCATCCTTCGTTCATCACCTGGGTTTGTCGTTGCGGATAGAAGTATTGCGCGACTTTACGCACGATACGAATGACCTCACGTTCCCATGGCTCTAAAAGCGGGGCATTCTTTTCGGCAAAATACAGCAAGTTTTCTTGTGGTTCTGGCGGAAAGCGGTTTTCATCCTGCGCGGTGGCTTCTTCTTTTTTGGTTGGCAAAGTCCGCCACAACGCATTCACTTGTGACTGGTTGTATTCCTCACGCTCTCTGGCTTGCTCGCGTTCTTTCAGCAAAGACAAATGCTGCGGACGTTTGTAGCGATCGACGCCGTAATGCATCAGGGCATGACAAGAATCCAGCAATTCTTCAACGCGATCAAATCCATGGCGCTCTTCGCATTCCGCGATGTAATTACGGGCGTACACCAGATAATCGATAATGGCGTTTGCATCTGTCCACAGCTGGAATAAATAGTTGCCCTTGAAGAACGAATTATGGCCATACGCGGCATGCGCTACCACCAGCGCTTGCATCGTCAGGGTATTTTCTTCCATCAGATAAGCGATACAAGGATTCGAATTGATCACGATTTCGTAGGCCAGACCCATTTGCCCACGTTTATAGCCGCGCTCTGTCGATAGGAAATGCTTGCCGAATGACCAATGGCGATAATTCACCGGCATCCCCGATGACGCGTAGGCATCCATCATTTGCTCGGCAGTAATTATCTCAAGTTGAATGGGATAAATATCGAGCTTATACGCTGCTGCGACGCGCGCGATTTCGACGTTATATTGCTCGATTAACTCAAAAGTCCAGTCGGATGGACAAGGTAACGGCGATTTGCGCTTGTTGATATCAGCACGTGCATTCATACGTTCACCTGTTTTTCAAACAGTTCACGAAATACCGGATAAATATCGCTCGCGTGCTGAACCTTCTTTTGCACGAACTGGCGATAATCCGGCACTATTTGCGCGTATTCCATCCACAAATTTTGCTCTTCAGGAACTACCTGAATGTAAGCAAAATAACGCGAACGTGGCAATATTTTTTGTTCAAGAATTTTGCGACATTTTGGTGAGTCATCATTCCAGTTGTCACCGTCTGACGCCTGCGCGCCATAAATGTTCCAGTCACCCGGTGGATAACGGTCATCGATGATTTTAGACATCAGCTCAAGCGCGCTCGATACGACCGTACCGCCGCTTTCCTGCGAGTGGAAAAAGGTGTCTTCATCGACTTCATCGGCGCGCGTGTGATGGCGAATAAAGACCACTTCGATGTGTTCATAGTTACGCGTGAGAAACAGATACAGCAAAATAAAAAAGCGTTTAGCGAGATCTTTGCGTTGCTCGTCCATTGATCCTGACACGTCCATGACGCAAAACATCACCGCCTGACTTGACGGTTGCGGCTGACGGACGCGGTTGACATAGCGCAAGTCGAAAGGATCGATAAACGGGATACGCCAGATGCGCCCCTTCAGATGATGAATGTCATCAGCCAGACGCTTGATTTCTTCGCCACGGTCCTCTGTATCATCCTTCAGCGCTTCCATCAATAGCTCAAGCTCGCGTAGTCGCGCCACCAGCGGCGAACCTAGCGCAATGCGTCGTCCCAGCGAACTACGTAGCGATCTGACAATATCGATATTGTTGGGAGAACCGTCAGTAGAGTAACCGGCCCGCATATTTTTCCAGGTCGGTGCTGTCATCAGATTGGTTTTAATCAGACGCGGCAGCTCCAGGTCTTCGAAGAAATATTGCATGAACTCTTCACGCGACAATTCAAAAACGAAGTCATCCTGGCCCTCGCCCTGATCACTTGCTTCGCTACCACCGCCGCGACCCGAGCCGCCGTCCGGGCGCGCAATCCGGTCACCTTGAAGATAATCCTGATTGCCGGGATGAACTACCTCACGCATGCCACCTGATCCGTGTCGAAAGACCGGTTCGGAAATATCTTTACGGGGAATGGTAATACTCTTGGATTTTTCGATTTCTGTGATACCGCGGTCACGTACCGCTTCTGTTACCGAACGTCGAATATCGTCGCGATAGCGACGCAAGAAGCGCTCGCGGTTCGCGATGCCCTTGTTCTTTCCAGCCAACCTACGGTCAATTATCTGATGTAACACGGTACAGTCTCCTGATCGGAATGTATCTGGGAGCTGCCACCGGTATCGCTTAATCCCTTAACCGATACCAGACTTACAAAAGCAGCCCTGTGCAGTTACAGTTCACACCACCACCGCAGATAGGGTCGTCTATCTTTCTACCGTCCATGCTCTGACATGATGTGGGGCTAAACGGCGCTCCGAATCCTCAGCGGTTCCTCAACTGTTTAAGGCCATTCCGCGTTCTTCGCACCATTTAGCTCCCATTCAGGTCTTATCAGCAGACGGTAAAAAAAGTTTATGACGATTTACGTACCCGCAGATACCATTCGCAGAGAAGCCTTACCTGCTTGGGGGTATAACCTTTAGTCACCATGCGATTGACAAAATCTTCATGCTTGCGCATCTCGTCAGCTGAGCCTTTCGCATTAAATGAAATGACGGGAAGCAGATCCTCCGTATTCGAGAACATCTTTTTCTCGATGACGACACGCAGTTTTTCATAACTGGTCCAAAGTGGATTCTTGCCACCGTTCGAGACTCTGGCCCGCAGAACAAAATTAACAATCTCGTTACGGAAATCCTTTGGATTACTGATGCCGGCTGGCTTTTCAATTTTCTCCAGTTCGGCGTTCAGTGCAGCCCTGTCAAAGCTTTCGCCGGTGTCATGATCACGGAACTCCTGATCCTGAATCCAGAAATCCGCGTACGTGACATAACGATCAAACACGTTTTGTCCGTACTCAGAATACGACTCCAGATAAGCGGTCTGGATTTCTTTGCCAATGAACTCGGCGTATCGTGATGCGAGCGTGTCCTTGACGTAAGAAAGATATTTTTGCTCAAGTTCCTGAGAGAATTGTTCTCGTTCAATTTGTTGTTCCAGCACGTACATAAGATGGACAGGATTAGCAGCGATTTCAGCCGAATCAAAATTGAACACTCGCGACAATATCTTGAAAGCAAAACGGGTAGAAACGCCGGTCATTCCTTCATCAACACCGGCATAGTCGCGGTACTCCTGAAACGACTTGGCCTTCGGATCGCTGTCCTTCAGATTGTCGCCATCGTAGACCTGCATTTTAGAAAAAATATTTGAGTTCTCGGGCTCAGCAAGACGCGTCAGAATCGAAAACTGCGCCATCATTTTTAATGTTCCTGGCGCACATACCGCTTTGCCAAGTGAAGAGGTACGAATCAACTTTTCGTAAATCTTAATTTCTTCTGAAACACGCAAGCAGTAAGGCACTTTGACGATGTAAATACGATCCAGCAGCGCTTCATTATTCTTATTGTTGCGGAAGGCTTTCCACTCAGATTCGTTTGAGTGCGCCAGAATAATGCCGTCAAACGGGATCGCACCAAATCCTTCGGTTCCTTTAAAGTTACCTTCCTGCGTGGCGGTTAGCAACGGATGTAAAACTTTTATCGGCGCCTTAAACATTTCGACGAATTCGAGCAAACCCTGATTCGATAAGCATAATCCGCCAGAGTAGCTATAAGCATCGGCATCATCTTGTGAGTATTGTTCCAGTTTGCGAATATCGACTTTGCCGACCAGGGTAGAAATATCCTGATTGTTTTCGTCGCCTGGCTCCGTTTTTGAAATGGCGATTTGACGCAGAACGTTAGGGAAACGTTTGACCACCCGGAATTTACGGATATCACCGTTATATTCGTGCAGACGTTTTACTGCCCACGGACTGAGGATGGACTTGATGTACCGACGTGGAATGCCGTATTGTTCTTCTAGAATTCCGCCGTCTTCGTCATAGTCGAACAAACCCAGTGGCGATTCGTTCACCGGCGAACCTTTAATGGAGTAAAACGGTACATGCTCCATTAATTGTTTCAGACGTTCTGCGATAGACGATTTGCCGCCCCCAACGGGACCCAGCAAATACAGAATTTGTTTTTTCTCTTCGAGACCTTGAGACGCATGACGGAAATAAGCGACGACTTGCTCGATCACTTCTTCGGCGCCATAAAATTCTTTAAAGGCCGGATAGACTTTGATGACTTTGTTGGCAAAAATCCGCGACAACAATTGGTCCTGACGCGTGTCGATTTTTTCGGGTTCACCGATTGCCATCAGCATGCGTTCACCCGCCGTCGCATACACGGTGGGGTTGTTCTTACAAAGCGTCAGATACTCTTCAAGTGAAAACTCTTCTTCTCTGGTCTTGTCGAACCGACTCGCAAAGCTGCTGTAAATATCCATATCACCCCCGCATCAACGATGTTGCGAAAAACGAACTGAACAAACAATTGCTACTACGTAGGATTTCTCACCATGTGTATGAGTCTGTTTAGAGCCCGCTAAATGCAGTTGAATGCATCTGAATTGGCGCGGTATTTAACAGAACAGGAATCCACACTTTTGATTCTATATGTTTTTCTCGAACGCAACCGAGAATTTATGTAAATAGAGGTTACAGACAACAGCGAATTTTCTATGCGTTTATGCGTTTTTCGTTCCACGGCGCGACCTTTGGTAGCAACAACATGCCGGGCAAAGCCAATACGAAGCATAGAATAAAAAAGTTAAACCAGCCAGTTTCGGCAATGATGTAACCGACCGAAGAATTGATAAACGTGCGCGGAACAGCTGCCAGACTTGTGAATAGAGCAAATTGCGTCGCGGTGTAACGCGGGTCTGTCGTGCGAGCAATGTAGGCGACGAAGGCGGCTGTCCCGAGTCCTACACCGAAAGCCTCCGCACCGATCACGATGGCCAGTACAAACGGTTCCGCACCGACATTCGCCAGCCATGCAAAGCCGAGAATCGTCACCGCTTGCACCACACCAAAAATCCATAGCGCACGATTGATGCCAATTTTGACCATCCAGATGCCGCCGATAATGCCACCCGCAACACTCGACCAAAGACTGGTTGTTTTGGAAATCGCGCCGATCTGCGTCATCGTAAAGCCGAGATCAATATAAAATTTGGTCGCCAGCGCCGTTGCCATACTATCGCCAAGTTTATAAAGAAAAATAAAACCAAGTACCCACAGCGCACTTTGCCAACCATTACGGGAAACAAATTCTTGAAACGGCAACAGTACGGCAGCACGAATATTCTTCGGTGGGTCGCCGTATACTTTTGGTTCTTTAATGAGCAATGTGCATATTAATCCAGGCAACATAAATCCGGCTGTAATCCAGAATACCTGATGCCACGGCAGGATATCGGCGAGGACCAACGACAGCGCGCCTGGCACCATTCCCGCAACTTTATAGGCATTAACGTGGATCGCACTGCCCAGACCTTGCTCGCTATCGGGCAGAATTTCACGTCGATAGGCATCAATTACGATGTCCTGACTGGCCGACAAGAACGCCACCAGCGACGCCATCGCCGCTATTTCGGACAACTGGTTGATCGGGTCGAACATTCCCATGACGCCGATAGCGATAAACAGCGCCACTTGCGTCAGCGCCATCCAGCCGCGCCGGCGGCCCATGCGACCAAAGTGGAAGCGGTCCATTAGTGGCGACCATAAAAATTTCCACGTATAAGGAAACATGACTAACGCGAATAACCCGAGTGCTTTGACGTTCAATCCGGATTTTGCAAGCCAGGCTTGCAACAAACTCAGTAATATAAAAAGCGGTAAGCCAGAAGTGAAGCCGAGAAAAACGCAGATCAACATGCGTCGGTTCAGATAGTGATGCCAGGGTTGTGAGGTTGAAGTCATTAATGCGCCCATAACCGGGCGTTAGTAATCAAAATGAATAATGGGACTTATGCAGGTGGGGCGATTTTGCGCAAGTCCGTTGCCTATTTTTTGCGAAAGCGAAATACCGCTAAACTACCGCGCCAGTTTGGTAAAAATGATACAGGATTGCCATCGTGCAATGCTACACATTCGAGCACTTCAAGTCCCACTTCGTTCGCCAATTCTTCAAAATCTTTGATGGTTGCACAACGTAAATTGGGCGTGTCGTACCATTCATAAGGCAACAATTTGGACACCGGCATACGACCGCGCAGCAGCGCCATGCGATGTGGCCAATAGGCAAAATTGGGGAACGATACAATTGCTTCGCGGCCAACGCGTGCAATATCACGTAAAACACCCTCGACGTTTTTCATCATTTGCAACGCTGAAAGGCACAAGACAGTATCGAACGCGTTATCGGCAAATAAGGCTAACCCCGTTTCTAAATCCTGCTGAATGACCGATACACCGCGCGATACACAGGGAGGAATTTTGCTATCGTCGATTTCAACGCCATAACCGGCGCATTGCTTGTCAGTTTGCAAGTAATCCAGCATTACCCCATCGCCGCAACCCAAATCCAGCACCTGAGATTGTTTGGGGACCCAATGGGCGATGAAGGCAAGATCGGGCCGTAGATCACTTAGTTGTTCAAAGTTCATGTTTTTCTCCGGCGCTATTTTGTGCTATCTCATTGGCGTCTGGGCGCAATACGTTAGTGATGGCACCGCCTTGATTGATCGCTTTCCAAATGCGGTTGTAATATTCACGCACCACATTTTGATAGCGGGCGTCCTCCAGCAAAAAAGCGTCATGACCGTGCGGTGCATCAATTTCTGCGTAGCTCACGCGTCGGCGGTTGTTCACCAAGGCCTGAACGATGTCGCGGCTCCGTTGTGGCGAGAAGCGCCAATCGGTCATGAACGACACCACGAGAAATTCTGCACGGGTTTTTTCCAGCGCGACGGTTAAATCGCCGCCGCATTCTGCCGCGGGATCAAAATAATCCAGCGCCTTGGTAATGAGTAAATAGGTATTCGCATCGAAGTATTCAGAGAATTTGTCACCCTGATAACGCAAATACGATTCAATCTCGAAATCGATACCAAATCCGAACTGATAGCTACCCGAGCGCAGATCCCGGCCAAACTTTTCTGCCATGTCATCGTCTGACAAATACGTGATGTGCCCAATCATGCGCGCCACCCGCAAGCCGTTCTTCGGTACCACGCCATGGGCGTAGAAATCGCCGCCATGAAAATCTGGGTCAGTCAATATAGCTTGCCGTGCAACATCATTAAAGGCGATATTTTGCGCCGATAGCTTCGGTGTAGACGCAATCACCACGCAATGCAGCAAGCGCGTTGGATACAGCAAACTCCAAGCCAGCGCTTGCATGCCGCCCAACGACCCGCCCATCACGGCAGCAAACTGCGTAATGCCAAGTGCATCGGCAAGTCGTGCTTGCGCTTGCACCCAATCTTCCACCGTGACGACAGGGAAATTGGCGCCGTACGGTTTGCCTGTTGTCGCATCGATGTGCATCGGCCCGGTAGAACCAAAGCATGAGCCAAGGTTATTGACACCCATGACGAAGAATTTATCGGTATCGACTGACTTTCCGGGACCAACCATGTTGTCCCACCAGCCGACGTTCTTCTCATCATCGGCATATTTGCCAGCGACGTGATGCGAGGCATTCAACGCATGGCAAACCAATACGGCGTTGGATTTGTCAGCATTGAGCGTTCCATACGTTTCATAGACGAGGGTGTAATTAGACAATGACGCACCGCTTTGCAATGTGAGCGGTGTCGCAAAGTGCATGGATTGCGGTGAGACTATTCCTGAAGACATGTGTGGTGGTGTCGCAACGTTATGGATGACTGAGGTTTTAGTTTATAAGGAAGACTGTCGCAACATTGCCCCAGCGGCAATTTGCTCTGATGGCCCTGTCAGCGCCAGCGTCAAATGTCTCCTCCTGATTAAACAATAAAAAAGCCCGAAAGCTTGCGCTCATCGGGCTAAATCAAGGGGGCTTGCAATGCAAGCTCGCTTTAGCCGTATTTATTCGACATTCCTTTTGGAAATGTCACGCGCCCGCAAGCTGAGGTAGTTAACCGTTCAAATCGGCGCTGTTTGTTGCTACGCAACGTAGCAACGGTATTAAGAATAACCAAGTCAGGGGCTGGCGTCAAATGCTGCGGCTGACTTGTTGGTCCAAAGGTGTAATGTTGCCTTTTGAAGCGCGTTGGCAGCCTCGTTAGAGGCCATCTCACAATGCGATTCTAACTAGGTAAGTGCGCTTCCAGCGCCCGAACTTGCTCTTGTGCTTTCTCTAGCAGAGCGTTCGTCGCTTCTAAGACTTCTTGCACGGTAGGTTTGGGAAGTCGGTCTTGCTGGCTGTCAAACGCCATCGACAGGGCTGCAAGGATTGCAGAAGTGCGGCTATGTAATAACGTAAGAGTATCGAGGATTTCGATAGTGCGGAGGGTGCGGGTTGGAGTGTTTGCAGACATTGTCAACTTTTCGGGTGGTGTTCGAAGGAGCAATAAAATATTCACGCGAAAAAAAACGGTATTGCGCCGTTTGTGCGTTTTGGATATTTCAGGATTCGAAGCCCGTTCCCCTCTTTGTCAGGGACCTTTTTAGTATCTGGCATTTTGGACGAACGCGCAAGTTTTAGAGGCTACTTGTTAGCCTAAAGTAGTAATGGTCCTGTTTAAATTTGGAAAGTAGCGTTTCTGTGAAAAACTTTTCTGCTGACCCCGATGATTCAGTTCAAACAAAAATTCGCTCTTCTCGAACCGTAGTAAACAGTATTCTGACGTTGCGGATCAGGCGTTCAATTGCATCAAGGGCGTATTCGTCAGGCGCTGGACAGGAAAGAAATGGACGAGATACCTACAAAAAGTGTGGATTTCTCGATAGAAGAGGGGAATTCCTCCAAAAAGTGAAGATTTTTCGGGGAAAGTTATAAAATTTCGAGCATAACGTCACTGTTGAGAAAGTGTTCACGTTGCTGCAAATAAAACGGGACCAAACAGGTGGGCGGCAAATAGCAAGTTTGGTAGACCGATATCCAAAGCAACCGGCAGGCCGTAGCCTCCTCACTATTCGCCACCCATAGATGGGTAATCGTCCCCTACGCGCTGCGCATTTGATTGATTGCCGTGGCAATCGCGCTGGGTTCGGTGGTGCGCAGAATTTTCTTAGTTTGCGCGGTTAACATTTCGAGATCGCTATTTAGAATTTCTTGCTTTACTGCCAATAAATGGATTGGGTCCATCGAAAATTCCAGTAATCCCATACCGAGTAGTAAACGTGTGTATTTGATATCGCCAGCCATCTCGCCGCATACGGAGACCGGAATTTCGGCTTTGCGTCCCATTGCGATGACGCTCGATAGCAAGAACAATACTGCTGGATGGAGGGGATTATAAAGGTGTGATACCTCGTGATCGACGCGATCAATCGCCAGCGTGTATTGAATCAGATCATTGGTACCGATCGATAGAAAGTCCATGCGCTTGATAAACATCGGCAGCGCCAAAGCGGCGGCCGGGATTTCGATCATGGCACCGATCTTGATATCTTCATCAAACTTGATCTTTTCATCGCGTAGTTGCTGCTTGGCTTGCGCAATCATTAATAAAGTCTGATCAATTTCAAACACGTGCGCCAGCATGGGTATTAGTAACTTGACTGTGCCGAAGGCGGAGGCGCGCAAAATAGCGCGTAACTGCGTCAAAAATAATTGTGGCTCAGCAAGGCAATAACGAATCGCGCGTCGCCCAAGCGCGGGATTGAGCGCGGTCTGCTCGCTCGTATCGAGCGGTTTGTCTGCACCCACGTCAAGCGTGCGGATGGTGACGGGTCGGCCCTTCATGGCAACTACCGCCTGTTTGTAGGACGCAAATTGCTCGTCTTCTGTGGGAAGTTGTTGCTTGATGCCAATGCGGCCCATAAACAAAAATTCAGAGCGAAACAAACCTACACCATTCGCGCCAGATTCCATCGCCGGCGCACAATCGTCGGGCAGTTCAATGTTCGCCAACAGCGTAATCTCAACTCCGTCTAGCGTGACTGCGCGGGTTTTTTTGAGTTTGCCGAGTTTTTTTCGGGCTTTGATTTGTTGGGCTTGTTGCTCACGAAATCGTTGCAATATCAGTGGAGATGGATCAACGATGACCACACCGGCCAAGCCATCAATGATGATCCAGTCGTCCTGCTTGATCAGCAACGAGGCGTGGCCCATACCGACCGCGGCAGGGATATCCAGACTGCGTGCCACGATTGATGTGTGCGAGTTTTGGCCGCCCTGATCTGTGATAAAACCAGCGAAGGCACGGTTGCGGAATTGCAACATATCAGCTGGAGAAATATCGTGGGCGACAACTATGATGTTGGGGGAAGAGGCACCGTCGACGTCGACCTCAAGTTCCGGCAACTTTGTCGCCGTTCCCATCAATATTTTTAATATTCGCTCGCCGACTTGCTGAATGTCGGTTTTACGCTCACGTAAATAAGGGTCTTCGATCTCATCGAATTGTGCTGAGACTTCGTCAATTTGCGTGACCAGCGCCCATTCGGCGTTGTACTGGCGCTGGCGAATAATCTCCAGCGGAATTTCGGCCAACATCGCGTCGGCCAGAATCAGCAAATGCACATCGATGAAAGCGCCTAATTCGGCGGGTGACTCTTTGGGTAGCTCACTACGGATGGTTTGTAGCTCTTTGCGGACGGTAGCGACGGCGGTTTCCAGACGCTGCACCTCGGCTTCAACTTGGGTTTCAGACACTAAATAGTGTTTGACGTCCATCGCTGTTGGCGCCAGCAAATGCGCCCGACCTATCGCAATACCGCGCGAAACCGGAATACCATGTAAGGAAAAAGATGCCATCTGTTCAGCCCGCAGTGAATGGGTGTCTCAAAATGATGGAACAGTCTGTAGCAGTGTCCCTCAAGGCGTCGGCAATTGCGCAAGGCAATGATGGCAGACGCTTTGTTGAACACTTTCGGACTATTCTAAAATTGCCAAAGCGGCGTAAATTTGCGTTAGTCTTATTTTTTCTATCTCGCTTTACGGTACTGCTATGACCTCAGCGCTGCGCTGTGGTTTCTTTTTTTGCAGCAGATTATTCGCCTTCGCCAAACTTGTCTTCGATGAGCTGATTGAGTGCATCAAAACACTCTTTTTCGTCTGAACCTTCGGCTTCCAACAACACGGTGCTGCCTTTGCCTGCTGCCAACATCATGACGCCCATGATTGACTTCGCATTGACACGGCGATTGTTGCGCGAAATCCAGACTTCACATTTGAATTTGCTGGCAAGTTGGGTGAATTTAGCCGATGCACGGGCATGAAGACCTAATTTGTTGACGATTTCGATATTTTTTTGAATCATGGGGTTCTTTATCTTTGTTTTGTTAATACCCGACAGCGCACCCGGCTAATTTTTCATTGTTGGCGAATAGCAAGGAGTAAATATTGGATACATATTACATAGAGGCGGTAAGAAATGTGGCAACAAAATAGCAATCTCTCAAATGCAAGGACATAACGTAAAGTGCGGCTTGCGTGGTCGGCAAGTTATCGCTTTTAAGCCCGGTATGTTGATCCAGACACTAAATAACTTATTGCGACTTATTGCGGCTTATTGTGAAACGCGAACCCGATTGTCGACCCGCACAGCGCCACCCTGGCCGCCAGCAAGCGCCATCTCTGCCACCACATCGAGTGTGTCATTACGATAGGTGAGTGCGCGCAACAGCATCGGCAAACTGATTCCTGCAATTACCTGAGTTTGCGCGCCACTGCATAATGGCAACGTGCAGTTTGATGGCGTACCGCCCATCACATCGGTAATCACCAGCACGCCAGATCCATCGTCCAAACGGTCCACGGCTTGTTTCGCCAATAATTTAACATCGGCCGGATTTTGATCCGCGATGACATCAATTGCCTCGAACCGTTCCGGCACCTGACGGAAAACATGCGACACGGCAGAAACGAAGGCCTGACCAAGCGGCGAATGCGTTAATAGGAGAATGCCAACCATAATTTTTGATACCAGACCCGCAGAGCGGATAAAAACGAATGTGCCGGATGGCATATTGCGCGGTAATTTTAGGCGCTTTCGACAAAGTGCGTATTAAACTTGCACATTACATCCGCCTATTCATTCTGTTTACATCCAAATAATGGATTTATAGTCAGCCATTCATTTTCGCCGCCGCATCTTCAGATGCGTGCTTAGTTAAGCTTTAGCCTGAACAGCTGCTTCCAGCGCGTTAATAAACATCTCTGCCACGTTAAAACCAGCCTGCTGCATAATTTCCTGAAAGCAAGTCGGACTAGTGACATTCACTTCTGTTAAATAATTGCCAATTACATCTAATCCTACCAGTAACAGACCACGTTTGACGAGTATTGGCCCTAGCGTTTCACCTATTTCGCGTTCACGCGCTGTCAGGGGCTGGGCGACGCCCAAACCACCAGCTGCGAGATTGCCGCGGACTTCACTCCCTTGCGGAATGCGTGCCAACGTGAAGGGTACGACCTCACCGCCGATAACCAAGACGCGCTTGTCGCCGGCGACTATTTCCGGAATAAAGCGTTGGATCATGATGGTTTGACGTCCATTATTGGTCAATGTTTCAATAATGGAGCCAAGATTCAAGCCGTCGGACTTGACGCGGAAAATACCAGCGCCGCCCATACCATCTAATGGTTTGAGGATGACGTCCTGATGCTCTTCGTGAAAGGCGCGCAAGCGTGCGGAATCTCGCGTTACCAAAGTAGGTGAAATAAACTGCGGGAATTGCGCTATCGCCAGTTTTTCGTTGTGATCGCGAATCGCCTGCGGTTTGTTAAAGACCTTTGCGCCTTGTTTTTCAGCCAGCTCCAACAAATACGTGGTGTAGATGTATTCCATGTCGAATGGTGGGTCTTTGCGCAACAAAATGGCGTCGAATTCAGACAGAAACATCGCGCTTGGCGCGGCTGCCCGATACCAATCCTTGTTGTCGCCAGTGAGCGTCACACGTGCAACATTGGCTGTGACGATGCCGCTTTCCAGCGCCATGTCTTGTTGTTCAAAGGCATAGATTGTGTGACCGCGTTTTGCGGCCTCGACCATCATGGCGTACGTCGTATCTTTGTAAATCTTAAAACTGTCGAGCGGGTCGGCGAGGAAAGCAATTTTCATTATCAAGCCTTTATTGGAATCTTGTTTTTTAATAACTGTCATCAAAGACAGGTGAAATCCTAACCCAGGTTAGTAGATTTCAGGATTCGGATCTGTTTTTTCCATTTCCAGTGACGCTGCCAGTAACGCCAGTCGGGCCACTACGCCATACATGTAAAAACGGTTCGGCGCGGTCGTCCCCGGTTTTGCAAGCAAATCAGGTAATGCGTGCTGTTGTGCAAACGCTAACGGTACGTAATGTGCGCCGGGAGCGTTTAGATTTTCATTGATCCCGCGCTCAGCGTGTACCCGGTAAAAACCGCCGACCACATATCGATCTATCATGTAGACCACAGGTTCTGCAACGGCATCATTGATGTGTTCAAAGGTATGAACACCTTCTTGAATCACGACATCGTAGATTGCCTGACCGCCATCGGCTATTTTGTTGCGTTGCTTCAGGCTAAGTTCTTTTACCTGACCGGCATCGGTGACGCTTGTCACGCCCATGCCGTGCGTTCCTGCATCGGCTTTCACGATCACGAACGGCTTTTCCTTAATGCCGTATTCCTTATATTTTTTGCGGATCTTGGATAGCAAGGAACTAACGCTCGAGGTCAAAGCCTCTTCACTGGCCTGTTCCTGAAAGTTAACCTGATCGCATTTGGTGAAAAATGGATTGAGCATCCAGGGGTCGACATCAACCAGTTTTGCAAATTTTTTGACCACGTCATCGTAAGAGGAAAAATGGCTGCTTTTGCGGCGCATCGTCCAACCAGCATGCAAAGGTGGCAACAAAGTCTGCTCGTTCAGATTCTCCAGAATTGATGGAATGCCTGACGATAAATCGTTGTTAAGCAAAATCGTACATGGATCGAAGTTTTTCAAACCCAGACGGCGTCCGTTATGCGAGCGTTCCAGCGGCTCTAACGTCACGGTTGTGCCATCTGGCAACTCTATGGTGACCGGCTCGGTAACATCTTCGGCTAAAGAACCTAGTCGGACATTTAAGCCGGTTTGCCGGAAAATTTGCATGAGGCGTGCAACGTTCTGCAAATAGAAAGTGTTGCGAGTATGCAACTCGGGCAATAACAACAAATTCTTTGCATCAGGACAATATTTTTCAATCGCAGCCATCGCAGCCTGCACCGCTAGCGGCAACATTTCCGGCGATAGATTGTTAAATCCACCAGGAAACAGGTTGGTGTCTACCGGGGCTAGTTTGAAGCCCGAATTACGCAAATCGACCGAGCAGTAAAACGGTGGCGTGTGCTCCTGCCATTCCATCCGAAACCAGCGTTCAATCGCCGGAGTGGCGGCGAGAATTTTCTTTTCGAGATCGAGTAACGGGCCGTTAAGGGCAGTGACGAGGTGCGGAACCATAGAAACTCTTACACTTTCATGTTTAGACGCTGTTAAGCGCTTTTAGGTGCCAGCGGGGCATGCCTCATCAAACGACGAAACTACGGCTGCGCTTGAGTGATCTCGATTTTAACGGGAATTACCGACTCGCAACGTGCGAGAGAGGAGATTTAGGTGACGAGATCAACCGGACCGGGCTATCAACATTAGGGCAATGTGTGGTTTTTAAAGCCCTGAATATGAAAAAGCGCCCCGATTGGGGCGCTTCTGTTTGTTTGCCTGCGTGATATTAATAAATATACACCGGACACCACCGGACCAGGCTGCAGTCCGCGGCTGTATCAGGCAATATTAATACTATTAACCGTGATAAGCAGACTCGCCGTGGCTGGAAATATCCAGACCTTCGCGTTCTTCTTCTTCTGTAACACGCAGACCGATCACGATGTCGACCAGTTTGAAGGCGATAAATGCCACCACGCCGGACCAGATCACTGTAGTCAACACGCCTTGCAGTTGAATCCAGAGCTGACCGCTAATCGAATAGTCAGGAGCAACAGCGTTGGTGACATAGTCGTAAATACCAACACCACCAAGGCTAGGCGCAGCGAACACACCGGTGAGCAGTGCACCTAGAATACCACCTACGCCATGCACACCGAATACGTCTAGTGAGTCATCAGCGCCGAGGAGTTTCTTCAGGCCAGTTACGCCCCACAAGCAAGCAAAACCAGCAATCAAGCCCATCACCAACGCACCGCCAACACCGACGAAACCAGCGGCAGGAGTAATGACAACCAAACCGGCAACCGCGCCAGATGCGCCGCCCAACATGGAAGGCTTACCCTTGCCAACCCACTCACCCAAACTCCATGTCAATACTGCACCAGCCGTTGCGACCAGCGTGTTGATGAAGGCCAATGCTGCGCCGCCATTTGCTTCCAGACCGGAACCGGCGTTGAAACCAAACCAACCAAACCACAGCAATGAAGCACCAACCATGGTCAATGTCAGGCTATGTGGCTTGAAAGCTTCTTTGCCGTAGCCTACGCGTTTGCCGATAACATACGCACCGACCAGACCGGCAACCGCTGCGTTGATATGAACAACCGTACCACCCGCATAATCCAACGCACCTTTTTGGAACAACCAACCAGCAGTCGCCGACGCTTTTGCTGCTGCAGCAGCATCAGTGAAGCCATCAGGACCAGGCCAATACCAAACCATATGGGCAATTGGCAAGTACGAAAAAGTGAACCACAACACGGTGAACGCGAGGATGGCGGAGAATTTGGCACGTTCAGCAAATGCGCCGATGACCAATGCGCAGGTAATCGCAGCGAAAGCACCTTGAAATACGACGAAGGCAAACTCTGGCAATACAACGCCTTTGCTGAATGTTGCCGCCAATGAGTCTGGTGTCATTCCATTGAGGAACAACCGGCTCATGCCGCCAATGAAGTCATTACCTTCGGTAAATGCGAGACTATAGCCATAGACGATCCACAGAACAATCACCAGCGAGAAGATGGTGAAACATTGCATCAGAACCGACAACATGTTCTTGCTGCGAACCAAGCCGCCGTAGAACAGGCCGAGGCCTGGCAATGTCATTAAAATCACAAAAGCGGTACATACAAGTAGCCACGCAGTGTCGCCCTTGTTAGGCACGGCTGGAGCAGGTACGGCAGGAGCGGCAGCAGTAGCAAGTGCGCCAGTTGCGGCAGCCGCAGGCGCGACGACTGCAGGAGCAGGCGCGGCAATTACTGCAGTGCTGGTAGCGCTGGCCGCAGCTGAGGCCGACGTCGAAGCGTCATCGGCAGCAGAGGCTGGCAGCATAAAGCCGACTGCGAGCATGAGTGCGCAAAACGCCAAAAACGTGGCGAAAAATCTCTTGATGTTCATTTTAAAAGTCCCCTTAGATTGCATCTTTGCCGGTTTCACCGGTACGAATACGAATAACTTCTTGCAGATCGAGAACGAATATTTTGCCGTCACCGATTTTGCCGGTACGTGCTGCCGTTTCGATCGCCTCAACTGCACGCTCTAGAATACTGTCATCAACAGCTGCTTCGATTTTTGTTTTTGGCAAAAAATCGACGACATATTCTGCACCGCGGTACAACTCGGTATGGCCTTTCTGGCGTCCAAAACCTTTTACTTCCGTGACGGTAATGCCTTGTACGCCAATGGCGGACAGTGCCTCACGGACTTCATCAAGTTTGAATGGTTTGATAATCGCAGTGATCAGTTTCATGTTGACCTCGTTTAGAAAGTTTTTGCGAGAGAGAAGACCAGGCCGTTTTTGCCGAGATTTTTGCCGTTAGGGCTGACATATGCGCCGTTCTTGGCATCAGTTCCGACGAAAGCAGCGCCTAGAGTAACGCCATATAGGCTGTCAAAGGTTTTAGTGACGCCAACTTTCCAATCGTTATAACTGGCAAAGCTAAAGTTTTCGACTGTTTGATGGCCAAAATGCAGACCCAGCGTGACACCGGAAGCAACATCAAAATTGGCACCCAGATCGTAATAAGCGCTGTTCTTGCTGTTGACTGTGCCGAACAAGTTAGTCAGCGCATGCGAATATTTGAAGTAAGCTGGACCGTAACCAAGTTGACCGTACAGTTCGAAAGTATTGGCATTTTTGCCAATAAGACTGTAGTTGTTACCGGGATAGTAGTAATACAGACCGCCGACGTCATACGTGAAACCGGCTGGAAGATCGCCGCGCTTACCTGCATAGAGATCCCACTCAATATTGCCTTTGCCATTAAAACCGCCAGCATTTACTGAGTCTTTAATCCATTTGATGTTTGATAACCAGGTTCCGGCATAAAGGCCGGTTGGGTTATTTGTGTAATCGACGCCACCTTGAACGGCGGCATCAAAGCGACTTTGTGATATGCCGCGGAAGCGGTAGTCATTTACCAAGCCGATGTTATAAGCAACTTGATTATCAGGTACCGGTTCGGCTGCGGCCGGTGCTACAACTGGAGCGTCGTCGGCGTAAGCAAAACCGGCAACCAGTGTTGTCGCTACTGCTGTGGCAAGTATCAGCTTATAAGTCAGCTTTTTCATTTATGAGTCCCTTGGGTTTAGATGCATTAAGATTATAGTTAGACAGCAACTTAGTTCAGTCTTCTACTAGCAGGACTCATGCCAACTACATATCAACTAGTTTGTATGCGCTTATGGCACGATTCATAATTGATTTTATGCATTGTTGCTAGTTGTGGTCCTTTTCTATGGTAAAACTAGCAAAATTTAGCACCATAGTAGTGCGATTTTAGCTTTTCGCACTTAAATGGTGAGATGAAATTGGTGTTCTGGAAGCGTTGATGGCGATGCTGTGCTTGATTTGGCCCGATGTTTAGGTGAAGACATCGCGCTCATCTGTCAATTAAGTGCCGAACTGGCGCTTAAATAAGCACCTGGGTAAGCACCTGAATAAGCACATAATTAGTGCGAATTTCAATTCCTTCATTGCGCAAAACAGAACAAAACCAAGGATCAATATGTCTCTCGAAAACGCCGCACATATAGAAGGTTTGCTGCCGGGCTGGCAGCCTGCGCGGGTTCCACCTGGTGTTGTGCTGGAGGGGCAAAATGTGTTGTTAGTACCGCTTGATGTTAAACGCTATGCGGAGGCTTTATATAGTGTGGCGACCGGTGATGGCGCGGATGTCGGTCAATGGGATTATCTGGCGGTCGGACCTTTCGAAGATCAGATCAGTTTTACGAGTTGGCTGAGCGAATGCGAAAAAACCAGAGATCCCCTATTCTTTGTCGTTACTGATAGGCAAACCGGTGCGGCACAGGGCATTGTGAGTTATCTAGGTATCGCGCCAGAACATGGATCCATTGAAATTGGGCACATTTGGTTTAGTGCTGCTATGCAACAGTCCAGCAAGGGTACTGAAACGATTTATCTTTTAGCGCAGCATGCGTTCGACGATCTCGGTTATCGACGTATTGAATGGAAATGCGACACGCGTAACCAGCGGTCGCAACAGGCGGCGCTGCGTTTTGGTTTTACGCCCGAAGGCATTTTCCGCCAACATCGCGTCAACAAGGGGCGAAATCGCGACACTGCCTGGTTTTCGCTCATAGATCACGAGTGGCCGCTTCAACGTGCTGCTTTTGAGCTTTGGTTAAATGGGACAAACTTTGATGCAAATGCGCGGCAGATACAGTCATTGGGCGAGATTCGCGCCAACTTGTTGAATGGCGGATCGGATAAGTCGGTCTGACATCAGCCTAACTGATGCAAGCCGGTTGTGATTGGTTGCAAGCGCTTCCTCCGCAAGCGTGGTTGTGCGTTACTGCGGAAAAGTCAGGGCGCAAGGTGCGCTTTGAACGTCGGCGGTGAGCGCCCAAAACTTCTCGTAACAACACCAAGAAATTATCTTAAGATGCAGTTTGGGTATACCCTCGTTCGCGATGAGATGAGGTATCATTTTTTTATTCTCAGTATTGTTAGTATTTATAGGAGCACCACCATGAGTAAGCCGACTTTTTTTGAAGATATGCAGTCGAAAATTAATAAGGCAATTGAAAACTCGCCAGCGAAAGACGTTGAAAAAAACGTCAAGGCGATGTTGAGCAGCGGCTTTTCAAAGCTTGACCTCGTTACCCGTGAAGAGTTTGATGTGCAAGCGCAAGTGTTGGCAACGACGCGCGAAAAACTGGAACTGTTAGAGGCGCGCGTCACTGAGCTTGAAGCACAACTGAAGCGTCCATGAGATTGGACAATACGTTCGCTCTACAGCATCTGCAATATTGGAACAGGCGGCAAGACCGATGACGTTGGCAGTATTGAAAAGTCGGGCGCTTGCAGGAATGCAAGCCCCGGAAGTCACGGTTGAAGTACATCTTGCGAACGGATTGCCGTCCTTTACCATCGTTGGTTTACCGGAAACCGAGGTCAAGGAATCCAAAGATCGGGTACGTGCGGCCCTTCAAAACGCTTGTTTTGAATTTCCCTCGCGCAGGATAACCGTCAATCTTGCACCGGCGGATTTACCTAAAGAATCAGGTCGTTTCGATTTGCCCATTGCACTAGGCATTTTGGCTGCGTCTGGTCAAATGCCCGCGGATCAACTCGGTCATTACGAATTTGCTGGCGAGCTCTCGCTCTCGGGCGAACTGCGCCCAATTCGCGGTGCGCTGGCGATGACGTTTGCGATGATGACAACCAGCGCGACCGCCGCGATTTCTGACAATGCCGATAGCAATCGAGAGCCACCCCCAAAAAAACAGCGCGCATTTATCTTGCCGCGCCAAAATGCTGACGAGGCCGCCCTGGTCACAGATGCCGCGATTTATCCGGCGGATTCGTTGTTGCATGTCTGTGCGCATTTTTCAGCAAAAGACGCTGAAGGAAGACTAACCCGGCATATCGCCGCGCCGCAGATACGCACGCCGCACTATCTTGATTTCAGCGATGTAAAAGGCCAACTCCAAGCCAAGCGCGCGCTTGAAGTCGCTGCTGCTGGCGGTCATAGCGCGCTGTTAATCGGTCCTCCCGGTACCGGAAAGTCCATGCTGGCCACGCGCTTTGCCGGTATTTTGCCGCCGATGACCGATCAGGAAGCGTTGGAATCAGCAGCCGTGCAATCGTTGACCAGTGGTTTTTCCAGCAGCAGTTGGAAGGTGCGGCCGTATCGTGCGCCGCATCACACGGCGTCTGGCGTGGCGCTGGTTGGTGGTGGTGGTACGCCGCGTCCCGGGGAGATTTCGCTGGCCCATCGTGGCGTATTGTTTTTGGATGAGCTTCCCGAGTTTGACCGGCGGGTTTTAGAGGTTTTACGTGAACCGCTGGAGTCTGGACGCATCACCATTTCCCGCGCTGCCCGTCAGGCGGATTTTCCCGCATGTTTTCAACTAATCGCTGCCATGAATCCCTGTCCGTGCGGTTATCTTGGCCATATATCAAATAAGTGTCGCTGCACGCCTGACAATATCGCGCGATATCAGGACAAAATTTCTGGCCCTTTACTGGACCGGATTGATATGCAGATTCAGGTCGGATCACTACGGCACGATGAGTTAAAAAAACAAGCCGATGGCGAATCGTCGAGCAAGATCGCAGACCGTGTTGCGCAAGCCCATGCGATACAACTGGCGCGACAAGGGAAGGGTAATAATGCGCTGTCGACCAATGATATCGATGCTTTTTGCAAAGCAGATGCAGCGGGCGAACAATTACTGCAAACCGCGATGACGCGTCTTAATTGGTCGGCGCGTGGCTATCATCGCGTGCTAAAAATTGCGCGTACGATTGCGGATCTGGCGGCCTGCGAAAACATCGCGCAAGCGCACGTGGCGGAAGCGATCCAGTATCGTCGGGCGTTGCGAGAGAAATAGCGCTATGTGAAGGTTATAACGCAACAAATGGCAGATTAATATCCGGTTAATCCGGTTGGTTAATAGAACCGTGATTACGCATGTAGGTTTGTGGTCCCATTGCGGTGATTTGCTGATCGATTAACGCTTCAAAAGGAGTAAGTAGCGCGTCAAAATTGCGCGGTGCTTCTATGACATTGAGCGCACAAACAATTGCTTCTAGTGTCGAAACCATGCCGGGCGCGGGTGTTTTACGGACGCGATAGCGCGACTGCAAACCGGCTGGCAGAACGAAGCGCGGCAAGGTGGCTAGCGCGGGATTAACGTGCAGCAGCTTGCGTGCCTTTCGCCAGGTACCATCTAAAACGACGATTAACAATGGTTGGGATGCAAGTGTGTCTTCTGTGTAGACAAGCGGTTGCGCATCGTCGCTGGGGAATAACAGGCAAGTCTGATATTCCGCTTGAGAGATTAGCGCTGGCAATTTCGGAAATACTTCACCGATAAGAAGTTCTGCGTTCACCAATCCCAGCGCTGCCAGACGAGCTGTGTTCAAGGCGTGGTTTGCCTCACTGGGATGTTGCAGAAGCAATATCCGCGTGCGACTTTCGATGCGCGGAATCAATCCGCATAGGCAGTGACTTTGCGGGCGCGCGCACTGCGCGCATCGCATCCGTTTTTTCGTGGTCTCAATGGCATGCATTACTGTCACTTGTTGGTAGGAAAGCTATTTAAATATAAACAAAACAAACAAGTCGTGGAGTTAGGGAACAATAAGTGATCAATACTTATTCAGTCAATTAGCCATTCTGTACCGATACCTTGTGCGCCAAATGAGCGATTGATATATTAATGGCAATTAAAAAGGGTAATAGTTTTAATATTTTGGCAATAACACACCGTTTTGTCACATCTGGTTGCAATTGACGTTAACGTTTTGCATTAAATGCGTGACAAAAATGCCCTAAGGCGTAGTATTGAATTCAGAGGGTTCTATTCATGGTTTTGACTCTGAACAAAAGGAGTGCGCCAAAATATTTACACGATCTGGCTTGAAAACTGCTTATCGATCATCACCTTCTGTCTAACTTTACAGGGAGCGCATATGAACCTGATCTACAACAGTGACCAATACAGCGTCGTCGAATTCGGGGCAGATGAGCATCGGGAAGCGTTACGCTTTGGCGGTTACGAAATTGTCGATAAGTCATTTAAACGTGAAATTTTTATTGCAGGAGCCTTGGCAGAATTCTTTCGTCAAGGCGTGGAAGAACTAATCGCCTCCGAGCCAACTATCGAAGATATCGATGCTTTCCTTGGTAATTACGATGCTTTAATGAGTCAGCCGGTCACTTTGCAATAAGCTGTTTTGGATTTGATGTTCTTTTTTAAGAAATTAAATTGAATGAATTGAATTTAGTGAATTATGAAGTATGCATCGAAATGATTGGGCTGATAATTGATAATCAATTGATAGCCGCTAATCCATAAACTCAGTAATGCGCTGTTGAATATGCACTCGAAAAGTCAAAAATAAGAAAGGGAGCCATTGGCTCCCTTTCTTATTTAAAACATCTTTTGCTGCAATTGGTCCGATTATCGAAGATCGGACCGATACATAGATGCAAACTTTAAATCTCAACCTTGGTACCCAACTCGACCACACGATTAATAGGGATGTGGAAGAAGTCTGATGGTTTAGCGCCATTGGCATACATCCAGGCGAATAACTTTTCACGCCATAACCACATGCCAGGTAATTTGCTCGGCACGATCGTATCGCGGGCCAGGAAGAACGAGGTGTCCATCAAGTCAAACTCGTGTCCGAATTGTTTATTGGTTAAATTCATGACGGTGTTGACGTCCGGCGCTTCTTTGAAGCCAAACGCGGCACGCAGCAAATAAACCTCGCCACCCATTTCTTTCAGCGTCAACCGCTTATTGTCGTCAACGTAAGGGATATCCCATATGCTGATCTTCAGGAAGAAAACACGTTTGTGCAAAATCCGATTGTGCTTGAGATTGTGCAGCATCGCAACCGGCACCGTGGCAATATTGCCAGTAAGAAAGACTGCCGTACCATCAACCCGATGTGGTGGATGGGCCAGCAGGCCTTCAATGAACGGTTCAAGCGGAATACCCTCATCCTGACTACGTTCACGCAGCAGCATGCGACCTGAATACCAGGTGATCAGCAGGAAGAAAGTGATCACGCCGAGCAGAATAGTGAACCAGCCACCGTCAGGGATTTTCATCAGGTTGGCAGCGAAGAAACCGAAATCGACGATAAAAATAGCACCGATAATCAGCGCCACGACTAATGGATGCCACTTCCATAACGTGCGCATGACCACCGCTAGGAGCATCGTCGTGATCAGCATTGTGGCAGTCACGGCAACACCATACGCTGCAGCAAGATTGTCTGACTTCTTAAATGCCAGCACGACAGCGACAACCAGCACCAGCAACATCCAGTTGATGACCGGGACGTAAATTTGACCACGCTCATCTTCTGAAGTGTGCAAAATACGCATGCGGGGGACGAAGCCCAACAGAATTGCTTGGCTTGTGAGCGAGAATGCACCGGAAATTACGGCTTGAGAGGCGATCACAGTGGCAAAAGTGGAAAGAATCACCATCGGCAAAAGCAATGCATCCGGGACCATTAGATAGAAAGGATTCGATACCGCGGATGGGTTCACAATCAAGTTAGCGCCCTGGCCGAAATAACATAGCAGCAGACAAGGCATGACGGTATACAGCCAGGCAAAACGGATAGGCCTGACGCCAAAATGTCCCATATCCGCATATAGCGCTTCTACGCCAGTGAGGACCAGCACAACTGAACCGAGTACAACAAACGCAAGTTGCGCATGTTCCACCATAAATTGGAGCGCGTAGTAAGGATTTACCGCAGCCAGAATTTCCGGTGCTTTCAGAATGTTATAAATACCGAGCAGACCGAGGGAGATAAACCACAGCAACATCACCGGACCGAATAGCTTGCCCACTATTGACGTGCCATGTCGCTGGATCAAGAAGAGGACGATGATAATGGCTACGGTTAATGGAATAATGAAATGTGCTAATTGCGGCGCTGCGATGCCAAGACCCTCAACCGCGGATAGCACCGAAATGGCGGGTGTAATCACCACGTCGCCATAAAACATGCATGCACCGAACACGCCAAGCATCATGAGCCATTTGGCCCAGCGCGAGCCGCTTTTGGCGGTGCGTAAAGCGAGTGCCATCAGCGCTAAAACGCCACCCTCGCCATTGTTATCGGCGCGCATCACTAAATAAATGTACTTCAGTGTGACGACGACCATAATCGCCCAAAATAGCATCGAAATGATGCCCATCACTGCGCTGGATGAAAAGGGAATGCCGTGTTCCGGGCTAAAACTCTCCTTTAGTGCATACAACGGGCTTGTGCCAATATCGCCAAACACGACACCCAAAGCACCAAGCGTAATGACATGTAATCGTGCTGAGGTAAAAGGTGTCTTGCTACCGCTTTGCGTATTACTCATGGTTTCTTTCTTATTTATGGCGCCTATATAAACCAGGTTATTAAATGTGTCCTGTGCTTAATATTTGCGTCTGTCCCGTTTTGTTATCTGAAAAATAACGGATTTTACATGCTGTGATGCACTGCACAATTTGCGGGATTCTACGCTTGAACCCGAATACCAACCAGTAACTAGGGTTAAACGTTGCAAAAATACGTCGCCCATCTTGCCAGTATGGCTATAAAAATGTGGATTTTTTATGCAATCCATTAACCTCATAATCATCACAATAAATGACCCCGGGCGAGTATTCAACATGCCGAACGTCCATGATTATGTTGGATTTTTAATCAATAGTTTCTAAATTAACCATGGCATAAGCAAACTTGTTCGCGCATCACAGCTCGGCCTCTTGCGCCCCTTTTTCCTGCGCCCCTTTTAATACCAGCGCCCTGTCATACAAGGCGTTTTTCTTTTGCCCGCTGATTTGCGCTGCCAGCGATGCCGCTTGCTTAACGGATAGTTCTGCCAGCAGAATTTTGAGAATTCGATCGCCTTCCGCACCGTCATCCACTGCCACCGGCGGTGAGTCGATGAGAATGACAAATTCTCCTTTTTGGCGCATGGGATCTGCCGCAAGCCATGTAGGTGCGTCTCCCAAAGGGCAGCGGTGTATGGTCTCGAACAGCTTCGTTAACTCACGCGCCAGAACGATCTGTCTAACTGGGCCAAACGCTTGGACCAACGCATCAACGGTCTCTATGATGCGATGTGGTGCTTCATACAAGACCAGCGTCGCCGCGACGTTGGCCAAACTAGCCAATACCGTTTCTCGTTGACGCGTTTTACTTGGTAAAAAACCTACAAATTGAAATTGATCGTGCAACAGGCCACTAACCGAAAGCGCTGTAATAGCTGCCGATGGTCCTGGCAACGGTAAGGCACGCAAACCAGCTTTTATAACAGCGTCAACGATTCGCGCGCCTGGATCGGAAACTCCAGGCGTACCGGCATCAGAAACCAGTGCGATACGCTCGCCCGCTTGCAGTCTGGCAACGATCTTTTCTGCTGCTTCGTGCTCGTTGTGTTGATGCGCCGCCAGAAGCGGCTTGGAAATACCATATCGATTGAGCAAATGTGCCGTGTTTCGGGTGTCTTCGCAAGCGACCGCGTCAACCAGCGACAGGACATGCAGTGCGCGCAGACTAATGTCGCAGACATTTCCGATTGGCGTGGCAAGCACATATAATGTCGACAGCGGATATGTTTGCAGACTAACCTCCGAAAGAATCGGTAAGGTAAGAAGGTTGCTGGCAGAATGTTCAGTCATGGAGAGTTATCAATGTTATACAAATGGGCAAAGCCGTTGTTGCTTGTGTTGGCCGGTGTCATGATGCACGGATTGTCCCCCGCTGCGCTGGCAAACACAACAGTTGTGGAGCAGGTTGCCAATGATATCGGCGATGATCATATCCCACTGGCGAGTATTGCCTTGTTATTACCGACGCGCTCGGGACCGCTGGGAAGTGCTGCGGAGGCATTAAGAAGTGGTTTTCTTGCTGCCTATGAGCGCGATAAAAGTGGTCTTGCCGTTACCGTGATCGAGGCGACTGATACACCAGCCGACATGCTTGCTGCCTATCTTGCGGCGAGTCCGCATTACGATATTCTGGTTGGTCCGTTATCGCGTACGGGGATGACTGCCATCGTCAAAAATGGGCAGATAACCAAACCGACTGTCGCCCTGACGCAACCGGACTTATCCGCTGCCGAAGAGACCAGATTGCCACCGTTATTGCTGCCTATTGGCTTGTCGATTGAGGCTGAAGCGCGCCAGGTTGCCGATTGGATCGGTGTAGAGCAAGGCCCGGGCAAAGTGTTTGTGATTGCCACCGCCGCTAGTTGGCAACGACGCGTCGTTAGTGCTTTTGTGCAGCAGGCCGCCAGTGCTGGACTGGTGACTGAAGTGATGACGATCAGCATGACGCAAGGCGTCGCCAACGCTGGTGCTATGGATCAGCTCAACCAACGTATCCAAACTGAAAATCCGAGGGCAATATTTGTCGCGTTGACCGCCGATCAAGCCTCGCAAGTGCGCACGTCCGTCGGTCCAGAGACGACTATGTATGGCATCTCTCAATTAAATTCTTTAAATGGCGGTGATAGCAAGCGCCTGGCAGAACTGAGTGGTGTGCGATTGCTGGATATTCCTTGGCTACTCACGCCGGAAAATCCTGCCATGAGATTATATCCGCGGCGAGTGGCGAGCGAAGGCGGGGCGCATAATGCGGATCTGGAACGGTTATATGCACTCGGCATTGACGCTTTTAACGTCAGTCGCCAGATTGCCAAGCGAAATATCGCTTTTCAGCTTCGGGGTGTTACGGGTCAGTTGAATATCGGTTTTGGCGTCGGTACTCCGGCTTTCGAGCGGACCGAGCCAACGGCGGCGTATCAGGATGGCGTCGTTGTACCGCTTGAAGATCGCTAACTATAGGAACTGATTTAAGGCACCGATTACAGGAATCGACGGTAGCCGATTGAAGCGCAGAAATGTAAAAAATAAGTGAAGAATCCGAGCGAAGAAAACTAGGCGATGAATTTTTTCAAAAATTTGCTAATACCTGATCGTCGCAGCACACGCCAAATTAGTGGACAACTGGCAGAAGACGCGGCATTAGATTATCTGCAGCATCGTCAACTTACGCTGATTGAGCGAAATTTTAGTTGCAAGGGTGGCGAAATCGATCTGATTATGCTGGACGGCACGGGTCAAGGACGATTGCAAGAAGTGACGCCTTCTCCACATCGCCTGGTTGCTTTCGGATCGGCGTCTGCGACGGCTTCGCTCGTTTTTGTCGAAGTCCGGCAGCGTGCCGATCGACGGCATGGTGGGGCAGCAGCCAGTGTCACCGCTAGTAAACAACGCCGCCTGATTATCGCTGCGCAACATTTTTTACAGCGTTATCGCCAACCACCGGCTTGCCGGTTTGATGTTATTGCCATCGACGGAGAGGTCATGGAATGGATAAAAAATGCTTTCGACGCGTGATGATTCGCAGTGCGCCGCACAGACTAAAAGATACCTGAAACACGAATAATGAAACCATGCTGGCCAATCTGCTACTCTAATTAACTCTTTTATAAACAGCCTATTATGATCAATCAACGTATCCTGGCGCATTTCCAAGAAAGTGCCGAACTCAAAACCAACGCTGCGGCGGAATTAGTACAACCAATTGCAGCGGCAGTTGAACTAATGTTTTCTGCGTTGTCAAACGGGAACAAGATTCTTTGCTGTGGCAACGGCGGCTCCGCTGCGGACAGTCAGCATTTTGCAGCAGAACTGGTCGGCCGATTTGAACGTGAGCGGTTGCCGTTGCCTGCAATGGCGCTCAGCACGGACACATCGATCATTACAGCGATCGCCAATGACTATAGTTACAATGAGATTTTTTCCAAACAGGTTCAGGCCTTTGGACAAGCGGGTGACGTGTTACTGGCTTTCACGACATCCGGCAATTCCGCTAACATCCTTGCGGCGATTGACGTAGCACTTGAGCGTGATATGCGGGTAGTGGCGTTGACGGGCAAAGGTGGTGGCGCCATAAATCAAAGATTGACCGATGCAGATGTCCATATCTGCGTGCCGCATGATCGTACCGCGCGCATTCAAGAAGTACACCTGCTGACAATTCATTGCTTATGCGACGGCATCGATGTCGCTTTATTCGGAGGAGATGTGAATGATTAGTGCACAAAGTCGTTGGAATACGTTACGACGTCCGTTGATGACAATAGCTTTATGCGGCGCGGTAGCGATGAGCGTGCAAGGTTGTGTCGGATTGTTGCTTGGCGGCGCGGTAGTCGGAGGATTTGCGGCAACTGATCGTCGTACGCTGGGTGCGCAAACCGATGATAAAACGATTGCTATTAAAGCCGAGTCACGCATTGTCGGTATCGTCGGAGAGCCAAGTCACATTAATGTGACCAGCTTCAATCGCCGCGTATTGATAACCGGCGAAGTGCGCGATGATGCTGCGAAAGTTGCCGCAGAACAAGAGACGAAAGCAATCGAAGGTGTGCATTCAGTCCTCAATGAATTGGTAGTCGCTGAGCCATCATCTTTTGGGCAACGTTCTAACGATACGTACATTACGAGCAAGGTCAAAGCTTCCTTGCTTGACGCAAAAGATGTCTTTGGCAATGCGGTCAAAGTCGTCACTGAGCGTGGGGTCGTATACTTAATGGGCCAGGCGACCGAACGTGAAGCCAAGCGTGCGGCGGAAATCGCGGCCGGCGTTGATGGTGTGCAAAAAGTCGTTAAGGCCTTTGAGTACATGACGGAAGAAGAGTTGACGCAGTTGTCGTCGGCACCTCAGAAATAAAAAAGTAACAAAAATAGCAATAAAAAGCTAAAAAATCGATGGATAGCGTTTGGCAGCGCGGGCTGGTCAATAACCGACACCCGCGCTGACCAAAGCGCCAGATTGTTAATGTTGATGCTATGAAAGCAATATGAGTAAGTCTTGCAGTGATCTCGATTTTTTGGGTGAACGTAAGCTGCCGAATGGGGTTTCTGACTATGCATGTGGATGGCAGGGGCCAAGATTATTGGCTCGATATGGCAAGGCTAATTCTTCGATTCTTTTTGCTCCCTCTTGGGCAAGTAACGCGTTAGATTGTTATTCGATTGGCAATCCTTGCGTCTACTTCAGCAAGTCGCTAGCCAGATGACTATAATGAAGGTCTTCTGGCCTGATCGGTATTGGATAATTTATGCAATCTCAAGTAGACGCCGCACCCCGCAAGCCGCTCTGGATAAAGCTTGCAATCGCGATCGTGATTGTGGCAACAGGCTTGTTTGTCATGCTGTCGCTTTCGCATAAAAATCCTGCACCGGACGTCAGTTTCACGAATTTGAAAGGCGAGCAGGTCTCTCTCAAGAGTTTGCGTGGCAAAGTTGTGATGGTCAATTTCTGGGCCACTAGTTGTACTACCTGTGTCGGTGAAATGCCTAAAATGGTGGCAACTTACGATAAATATAAAGCCCAGGGTTTGGATTTTGTGGCGGTCGCCATGAGCTACGATCCCCCAAACTATGTCCTGAATTTTGTGAAAACACGCGGTTTGCCGTTTCAGGTAGCGTTAGATACCAACGATAAGATTGCTAATTCATTTGGTGACGTCAAACTGACACCGACTACTTTTGTCATCGACAAAAAAGGCAATATTATTAAGCGTTATGTGGGCGAGCCCTCTTTTGCTGAGCTGCATCAATTGCTCGATAAGGCCTTAGCAGCATGATCAATTGATGATCTTGATCGCAAGATCGCAAATCAAATAATGAAGGCGCATGGATTTTCTATGCGCCTTTTTGTTTGTCGACTGATTTACCGTGAAGTCGCCGCCCGCGATGCCGTATCGTATAGCCCCGACGCCGTTCGTAACAATTTAGCCGTCTCGCCCAGGCTTTGATTCGATAAGCCGGTATCCGATAGCAGTGGAATGAGGCATTCCTCTCGCACTTGACGGTATGCCTGAGCTAGTGCATAGCCTTTCTCAGTTGCCGAAAAAAAAGCCTCTTTGCCGACTTTCTCGCTCGCTACCAAGCCCGTTTTAACCAATTTTTTTAGCGCATAGCTAGCAACGTGCGTGTCCTCAATATTCAGTACGAAGCAAATATCGGCTAATTTTTTTTTGCGCTCGCGGTGGCAAACATGATGCAACAAAGACACCTCAATTGGTGTCATATCTTTTACGCCAGCCGCCGCCATGCAACGTGCCATCCAGCGGTTAAAAGCATTGCCAGCAATAATTAACGCATATTCAAGTTCAGATAACTCTGAGGTACTTTCCGACGCCAGATGCGCCGATGACAGTATTTTTGATGGGGTATTCATGTTGTGTCCCGGTACACCTTTGAAGGCGTCAAAATTAAATAAAAAACAATCTATGAATCTACGCGAAATTAGTCTAAAAGCAGTATGTGCCGTATAGTTGCTATTATGAAACAATCGCTAAGCACATAAAAGAGGCTTCGTTTGCATGCTAATTGAGAATTGCTTTTCAGTGTCTTGATTTATTGATGAAGACGTGAATTTGCCCAAGGATTCATGGTTCGAAGATGATGATTTGAATACGATTTATGATCTATTTACATACAATTTATTGACATTTTATTTTTGATGGCCGATATTGCTAGTTTCTTTATGCTAATTACTGTTTAAGTCGCTTAACTTGACTTAATCCATCACCATCATGCACCGCTTTGTAGCGTGTGGAAGGAAATAAGCGAGATGACCGAGTCCAAGCTTCAACCGACCCTGGATCAGGCGGAAATTCATTTTTTGGGCGAAGGTTCCCTGACATTAACTGTCGGCGGCATCGGCAGCGTTGCAGTCAGCGCAACACTGGATTGCCAGCAGCGTTTGTGGGCCATTGCGGCTAAAGCAAACGCGTGGCCGCACGTTCGTGATGTTGTCCCTGGGATGAATAATTTGACGATATTGTTTGACCCATTGATTGCTGACTTCGATGATCTGGCAGACAAATTATTAACCGCCTGGAATAAATCGACAGCTGTCACTAAGAGCGGTCGTCAGATTGACATTCCTGTAGTGTACGGCGGAGACCGCGGTCCTGATTTAACAGCGGTTGCAGAACATACCGGATTGTCCGTAGCGGAAGTGATCCGGCGCCACACAGCTGCTGATTACGTCGTTTTTTTCCTTGGTTTTCAACCTGGTTTTGCGTACATGGGTGGACTAGATCCGTTGCTAGCTACTCCGCGTCGCCGTGAGCCACGCTTAGTTGTGCCCGCCGGTTCGGTCGCCATTGGCGGCAGCCAAACTGCCATCTATCCCGCCGCATCGCCCGGTGGATGGCAGTTAATTGGTCATTCGGATGTGCGGTTATTCGATCCATCCGCTGCGTCGCCAACACTGTTGCAACCCGGTGACCGGGTGCGCTTTGTGGCTAGTGGGGATTTATCATGATTGACGTCATCCGCGCTGGTCGCTTGAACTCCATCCAAGATATGGGGCGCAGCGGCTTTCGGCATTTGGGCATCTGTCAGTCGGGCGCCTTGGACCGCATCGCGCTCGCTATTTCAAATAAGTTGGTCGGTAATGCAATTGATGCCGCGGGGCTGGAAATCACGCTCGGTCCTTGCGTATTGCGCTTCACTGCTGACACACGGATTGCTGTTGGCGGTGCTGATTTTGCGGCGACACTTGACGGTAGAAGCGTTGGGCCATGTTGGAGTATTCCGGTCAGGGCGGGTCAGACTTTAAAATTGCATTCGGCAAAAAAAGGTATGCGTGCCTATATTGCCATCGCAGGTGGACTTGATGTTGCTTTGCAGCTGGGTTCACGTTCGACCGATATGTCTGCCGGATTTGGCGGCCATTGTGGCCGAGCACTTTTGGATGGAGATCAATTGACGATGGCGGTGCCGAATCCGGCCTCGTCACCTATCCGGTGCGCCCCTCGATTTGGCGTTCGCGCACCCGATTGGTACGACTTGGACACAGAATCGAAGTACGCACAACCAATGCAGATTCGGGTAATTCCTGGTTCGGAATATGCGCTGTTTTCGGTGGCGGCACAACGTGCTTTTTGGAAAAGCGTATGGACACTCACTCCGCAAAGTAACCGTATGGGATTTCGCTTGTCGGGGCCGGAGTTGAAGACTAAAAAGAGCGTTGATATGCTATCGCACGGCGTTTTTCCCGGCGTCATTCAGGTACCACCAGCAGGTCAACCAATCGTCTTGATGGCCGATGCTCAAACCACCGGTGGCTACCCAAAAATAGGCGTCGTCATCGCCGCTGATATTCCCAAGCTTGCACAGCTTCGCTTTAATCGGACGCTACAGTTTATTGAGTGTAATGCCGAACAAGCTCGCCAGGAGCTCATTAATGAAACGTTATATCTGGAGCAAATCGATAGGGCCATGACGTGGCTGCATCCGGAAAAAAAATGACGCGAAAATGAAGGAGTAACTGATGAAGAAGACGACAAAAAAAGAGGTAAATTTGGCAGATATTTCTACGTCCACTTTATTGCCTGATTCGACGGAGATTTCTGCGATGCCGTTGACGCATCATTCTTCTCAAACGCGAGATGTGGCCCTTAACGTTGACCTGAACGCTGATCTCGGTGAAGGTGGTGCCAGCGATCAGGCCTTGCTCGCATTGATCAGTTCCGCCAATATCGCCTGCGGTTGGCATGCCGGCAGAGCAGTGTTGATGCAGCAAACGGTTGCATGGGCGATACAGTATGGCGTTGCCATTGGTGCGCATCCTAGTTTTCCTGATCCCGATAATTTTGGTCGGACCGAGATGCATTTGCCAGCGCAAGAGATTTACAGTGGCATGCTTTACCAGATCGGCGCGCTGGCTGCGATTGCGGAAGCACAAGGTGCGCGGTTAGTCCACGTCAAGCCGCATGGCGCGCTATATAATCAAGCTGCGCGCGATCCCAAATTGGCCGCTGCGATTGTGGCAGCGGTTCGTGATTTTGATCCCGCTCTGGCATTGTTTGGCTTGGCCAATAGCGCGTTGATTACCGCCGCTAGAAAGGCGGGCCTGGTGGCGGTTGAAGAAGTTTTTGCCGACCGTGGATATAACGCTGATGGCAGCCTGGTCAAGCGCGGCACACCGGGTGACATGATTGAGGATGAAGAGAAAGCGCTGGCACAAACAATCAGCATGGTCCGTGATGGCAAGGTGCAGGCGATAAACGGCTGTTGGGTTCCGTTGATAGCGGATACAGTATGTTTACATGGCGATGGCGCACATGCATTGGCTTTTGCTCAGCGCATTCGCGCTTATTTGGCGCAAGAGGGTATTGCCGTGACTGCCCGACGCGGGCCGGAGATTGCCTCCGTGACAGACGATTTTTCGCTATTCCCATTACTAAAGTAATCCGCACCAGAAGCATCAACGACGCACCAGTTAGCAATCTTAATATTGGAAATATATGCACTCTGCAGTCAGTTTGTGGCCTTTAATCGGCGTCGTTGTGATCATTGCGGGTTTTATCCTGCGCTTCAATCCCATGCTGGTGGTCGCCGTTGCCGCGATAGTGACCGGGGTCGCTGCACAGTTTCCGGCCGAACAGGTGCTTGCAGAAATCGGCACTGGTTTTATCAAGACCCGTAATTTACCTTTAATCATCCTGCTGCCGTTGGCCATCATCGGACTACTTGAGCGGCACGGTTTGCGCTTGCATGCGCAAAACTGGATTGGGCGTATCAAGTCGGCGACTGCTGGACGTTTATTGATCGTTTATCTGGCCGCGCGTGAATTGACTGCCGCTATCGGTTTGACTAGTCTGGGTGGTCATCCGCAGATGGTGCGGCCGCTGTTGGCTCCGATGACCGAAGGGGCCGCCGAAACCCGTTATGGCAAACTGACCGATGCTGTACGCTTCAAGTTACGTGCTTATGCTGCCGCCACGGATAATATCGGCCTATTTTTTGGTGAAGATATTTTTGTAGCCTTTGGTGCAATCGTCTTGATGTCCACCTTTCTGCATGAGGCTGGTATCGACGTCGAACCGCTACATATTGCGTTGTGGGGTATTCCCACCGCGATTTCCGCCTTCATTATTCATGGCTATCGCCTATCGCGATTAGACGCGGCGCTGGATCGGGAGATGAATTATCAACCGCATGCAAAGACCGCCACCTCAGCGTCGACGACCAACCAGGATGGAACTAAGTCATGATTATTTCAGTTACTTATCTTTATTATCTGGTTGGTGTGATTCTCGCCATTACTGCTGTGATGACGTTACGCGACAGCAGCAACCCACGTCGTTGGTCTAGTGGTTTATTTTGGGGATTATTTGCGGCAGCTTTTTTGATTGGTGACCGTTTGCCACCAGCACTGGTCGGACTGGGCGTGATTTTGATGGCGTTGATCGCCGGTTTAGGATGGGTCGGGGCTGGTAAACATGTTGAGCTTCCGGATGCGGCGCGGCGCGCCAGTGCCGGTCGGCTCGGGAATAAATTATTTGTTCCTGCTTTAGCAATTCCTATCGTGACGGTCATTGGTACGGTCCTGCTGCACAACGTCAAATTTGGTGACAGCTTTTTGCTAGACCCGAAAAATACCACGCTCGTCAGCCTCGGAATAGGCTGTATCGTCGCGCTGGGATTGGCTTGCTGGTTGACACATGACACGCCTGCGCAATCGATGCGGGAATCGCGACGCCTGACCGAAGCGCTGGGTTGGGCGGTAGTGTTGCCGCAAATGCTGGGAATGCTCGGTTTGGTGTTCTCTGACGCCGGTGTCGGCAAAGCGGTCGCGCACATCACTACGTCATACATCAATATGGATTATAAATTTGTCGCCGTCATGGTGTACGTGTTTGGCATGGCGCTTTTCACGGTGGTGATGGGCAACGGTTTTGCTGCGTTTCCGGTCATGGCTGGCGGTGTCGGTGTGCCGGTATTGGTCGGCGTATATGGCGCAAATCCAGCCGTAATGGCCTCAATCGGGATGTTCTCCGGCTATTGCGGCACGCTCATGACGCCCATGGCAGCGAACTTTAATATCGTACCGGCAGCGTTGCTGGAGTTGCCGGATCGAAACGCTGTAATTAAGGCCCAGTTGCCTACCGCGCTAGTGCTTTTAGTCGTTAATGTGTTTCTTTTATATTTCTTGATGAACCGTTAAGTTGGGTGTGAGATCGATTAGCCGGCGCACAGGTAAACACTTCAGACAAAGAACCGGCTGATGGAATCGTGCATAGGGAATAATGTTGGAATGCTGAATACGCTTTAGTTCAGCGTATCCAGCAAGCGAGATGGTGCAGCGTAGAAACATATTTCGAAAAGCAAACCGTTATTGGATGCTTTTCGATGTAATCGTATTATTTTTTTGCATCATTCATTTTGGCATTGCTGCCAAAACATCGTGCGCCTGCTCATCCGCATGATACGAACTACGCACCATTGCGCCGACCGCAGCATGGACAAACCCCATTTTGTACGCTTCTTCTTCGTACATTTTAAACGTATCAGGATGCACGTAGCGACGCACTGGCAAGTGGTTGCCGCTTGGCATCAAATACTGGCCGATCGTCAGCATGTCAACGTCATGCGCGCGCAAATCTCGCATTACTTGCAATACTTCCTCGTCCGTTTCGCCCAACCCCACCATGATGCCGGACTTGGTCGGAACCTTTGGATGCAGCGCCTTGAAACGTTTGAGTAAATTGAGCGAGTAATCATAATCCGAACCCGGACGCGCTTCTTTATACAGGCGCGGTGCAGTTTCCAGATTATGGTTCATGACGTCCGGGGGAGCTGCATTGAGGATTTCAAGTGCGCGGTCCATGCGGCCGCGGAAGTCAGGCGTCAGGATTTCAATCCGCGTGTTGGGTGACAATTCGCGGACGCGACGGATACATTCGGCGAAATGGCCTGCACCGCCATCGCGTAAATCATCGCGGTCAACGCTGGTGATGACAACATAACTCAGGCGTAATTCGGCAATGGTTTTTGCCAGATTTTCGGGTTCGTTGACATCTAACGGATCAGGACGGCCATGGCCGACGTCGCAGAACGGGCAGCGGCGGGTGCATTTATCACCCATGATCATGAAGGTTGCCGTGCCCTTACCGAAACACTCACCGATGTTGGGACAACTGGCTTCTTCACAGACCGTCACCAGGCTGTTGGCGCGCAGAATATCTTTGATTTCATAGAAGCGTGTGGTCGGCGATGCCGCCTTGACGCGAATCCAGTCCGGCTTTTTGAGGCGCTCAATCGGAATGATTTTGATTGGAATGCGCGCAGTTTTGCTGGCACCTTTTTGCTTTTCTAGCGGATTATAGGGCGCGGCCGGAATAGCACCAGTATTAGGGGCGAGGGCAGCTTTAGCAGTATCAACAACGTGTAGTGGAGTAGTTTCTGTAGTCATAGTCTAAGTAATCTTCTTTGGTGAAGCATCAACCGAGGCGTTCAATCAGTATGTGAGCGAGTGCTAACTGCACTGCAGATAACGCCGCATCAGTCCCCAACGTTTTCATATCGATCGTCGCCAAGCCTTCGTAGCCGCACGGATTGATCCAGGAAAATGGTGTCAAATCCATCGCAACATTGAGCGAGACGCCATGATATGTGCAGCCGCTGGCGCGAATTTTCAACCCGAGCGCTGCGATCTTAGCACCTTGCCATGGGCCATCGGCCATGTAAATGCCGGGTGCGCCGGATTTGCGCTCACCAGCAAGATTATACGCTGCGAGGGTCTCGATCACCGCTTGCTCAATGACGTGGACAAATTCACGTGCAAAAAGACGGCTTTCTGTGCGTTTTCGGCGCAAATCGATCAGTAAATAGATAACTACCTGACCGGGGCCATGATAAGTGACTTCACCTCCACGATCAGTTTGTACGATCGGAATGGCATGCGGTGCCAGAACATGGCCCGGATCGGCAGCAAGCCCCAGCGTGAATACGGGCGGATGCTCGACGATCCATAACTGATCAGCGGTGTCGGAGGTGCGGGCGTCAGTGAAGGCGCGCATGGCGTCAAAAGTGACCTGATACGGTTCGTTGCCACGCTGGATTATTTCGGGGGAAGAAGAAAGCGGCATAGGCGATAGTGTACCGAAAATCGGGTGATATCGGGTTAGTCAGATAAATTGTCTTTTTGTTCACACTTGAAAACGACGCTTTATATTTTTGCGAACCTGGATCAACTGTCTGGTAGAAGAGTTGGATAATGAATAACGTTAAAGTGCCTAAGTTGCGTTAGTCTGAATTTGGCGTTTTTACGCAGAGTTGCTCGAGCGCAAATCTACGTGGGCACGTTGTTTGCAATTGATTACCCGTTGGCGTGAACACCATTTAAAATGATGCGATGTGTCGGATTTCTGTATGAAAGCGACAAAATTTGTCACCGAATTGGTTATTTTAATCTGCATGCTTACCGTCTGGAAACTATCTTGAATAATTTACGTCAGCAGTTTATTGCGTTTTCTGTCGCCTCGGGCGTTCTGCGGTTTGGTGATTTTGTGACCAAAGCGGGGCGCACTTCGCCTTATTTCTTTAACGCCGGATTATTTAACGAAGGCGCAACGCTGGCGCAGTTATCGCAGTTTTACGCCCGCACTTTGCTGGACTCCGGGGTTGAGTTCGACATGCTGTTCGGTCCCGCTTATAAAGGCATTACGCTGGCGTCGGCAACGGCAGTCGCAATGGCTGCCGAAGGCCGCAATGTAGCATTTTCGTATAACCGCAAGGAAGCCAAGGATCATGGCGAAGGCGGCACTATCGTTGGGGCCAAGTTGGAAGGGCGCGTAGTCATTATCGATGACGTCATTTCGGCCGGTACTTCGGTACGTGAATCAGTAGCGATGATCCGCGCTGCCGGTGCAACCCCATGTGCGGTCCTGATCGCACTGGACCGGATGGAGCGCTCAGGTAAGGACGATGCGCTTTCCGAGAAGTCAGCAGTGGAAGAAGTGGGTCGAGAATTTGGATTGCCAGTGATTTCAATAGGCAATTTAAACGATTTGCTGACGTATATTTCGGCTGCCGGTGCGGACCCGCAGTTGGCGCAATATAAAGACGCAGTGGCTTCTTATCGTACGCGTTATGGCGTGAACTGATTATAAAAAATGTTGACTCCATCATGCGCCACAGTTGGCGTATATGTTCGTTCATTGCTATCTGTTCGAGGCAAACCTTGGTTGCCAGGATAGTACCCATATGGATTGGTTGGCGGGATGAATGTTAGCTAGCGCTAGGCGATGTAATGCAAAATGGGCTCACACTGACTGGCGGCGTTAATTTGCGGATAAGCGCATGAATTCAAGCGTAAAGATTCAACTAAAAACGCGACTAATGGCACAACGAATGCACAGCTTCACAAGTGCATTGAGTTTGCCTTGTCTGACTGTTTTTACGATGATTTTTATAGGTGTTATTTGTGCGTTGCCGTTGCCAGTGCGCAGCCAGATTTTTACTTGCAAGGACTCCGCAGGACGGACGATGACTTCTGATCATCCTATGCCAGAATGTGCTGATCGGGCGATGCGTGAACTCAGTAATACCGGTTTGTTACGGCGCGAAATCCCCGCGCCACTCAATGCTGAACAAAAACGGCAGCAGCAACTGCTGGAAGATAAGCGTCGCTTAGCGGTTGCAGTGGTGGAAGAGCAGCGCCAGCAAGATAGAGCATTGATGGCGCGCTATCGTAGCGAGGGTGATATCGCAGCGTCGCGGCGTTATTACCTTGGTCTGTCGCAAGATATGATTAAACGCGATCAAGCGTTTATATTGGATGCAGAAAATCAATTGAAGCAGGCGCAGGCAGATACAGAATTCTATAAAAATAGAAAGCTTCCCGGCAACGTCCAATGGCGTATCGACGATGCGCAGCATGCTTTAGAGAGCGGTAAAACCAGCTTGAATGCGCATCAAAAAGAAGCCGCCGGAATCAATGTTAAATTTGATGAAACGTTAGCGCGTTACCGGGCGCTAACCGTTAGCCAGTCAACCGCCTCGAATCGCTGATGACGCGTTTTGTATGGGTAGCAGAGCCATGTGCGAGTGCGGCAAGTTTGATTGAGCCTAATCAGGTCGGGGCGGTATACCTTTTGACCTGATTGCGTGATTAGCCCCGACCTTTTTTTCAGCGTCTACGATGCCAGTTTTTGTTTCAATAATTCTGTCAACTGGGTAGGATTGGCTTTGCCCTTACTGGCTTTCATCGCCTGACCGATGAGCGCATTAAATGCTTTTTCCTTGCCGGACCGGAACTCTTCAACCGATTTGGTATTGGCGGCCAATACATCATCGATGATCTTTTCTAACGCGCCGCTATCCGAAATCTGCTTCAGACCTTTGCTATCGATGATCTCATCAGCCAACGTATCCTGAGAAGCTTTTGCGTCCCACATTGCGGCAAACACTTCTTTGGCTATTTTGTTGGAAATAGTGCCGTCAGCGATACGTTGCAGCAGCAACGCAAATTGGCTCGCGCTGACCGGTGCGACGCTGATATCAACGTCTTCACGGTGAAGTGTCGATGAGATATCGCCCATCAGCCAGTTAGCAGCCGGTTTGGCCTGGTCTTTGCCCGCTATGGTTACCACCGCTTCAAAATACGCGGCCATTGCCTTCGATTGGGTCAAGACGATTGCATCGTAGTCCGACAGACCATATTCGCGCATAAAACGCTCACGCATCGCTCCCGGCAATTCCGGCATGGTCGCCCGTACGCGTTCGACCCATTCCCGGGAGATGACCAGCGGTGGCAAATCAGGGTCCGGGAAGTAGCGATAATCCTGCGAATCTTCCTTGCTGCGCATTGAGCGTGTTTCTTTTTTATCAGGGTCGTAGAGGCGTGTTTCCTGGCGAATCGTGCCACCGTCTTCAATGGTTTCGATTTGGTTCTGAACTTCGTAATTGATCGCCTCTTCAAGGAAGCGGAACGAGTTCAGATTTTTGATTTCACGCCGCGTACCGTATTCCTTTTGTCCGACCGGGCGTACCGAAACATTGGCATCGCAGCGGAAAGAGCCTTCCTGCATGTTGCCGTCAGAAATACCCAGCCACATGACTAATGCATGTAATGATTTGGCGTAAGCAACCGCTTCTGTTGCGCTGCGCATATCTGGTTCGGTGACGATTTCCAGCAATGGTGTGCCGGCACGATTTAAGTCAATACCGGTCATGCCTTGATAGTCTTCGTGGAGCGATTTTCCTGCATCTTCTTCCAGATGCGCGCGCGTCAGCTGAACCGAGCGAATTTCGCTCTTTCCGTCTTTTTCCATCACGAACGACACCTTGCCACCTTGTACAACCGGAATCTCAAACTGACTGATTTGGTAGCCTTTAGGCAAATCCGGATAAAAATAGTTTTTGCGTGCAAAAACGGATTGTGGCGCAATGACCGCATCGACCGCCAGACCAAACTGGATAGCGCGCTCAACGGCGCCACGATTAAGAACCGGCAATACACCGGGTAATGCCAGATCGACCGGACTGGCCTGGGTATTGGGTTCAGCGCCGAATTGCGTAGAGGAGCCACTGAAAATTTTTGATTTGGTCGAAAGCTGTGCATGCGTTTCAAGACCGATTACGACTTCCCATTGCATAATTTTCTCGTTTCTTTTCTGTACGTGCGCGATGGGCCTTATTGACCATATTGAAAGTGTCGCCAACTCAGGCAATCGCGCACAATGCTGTGTTTATTCTTCGTGACGGCACGTGCCGGTTTTTAAATTTACCGACAATTCCGTAAAATTTACTCTTGAGCCGCACAACGCCGGACAGCTCGGTTTAATGCTTAACGTGTCACCATCGCGTTGCAAGCGGATACTGCAGTTTTTGCCATGATTATAAAAATCAAAACCACGTCGATCTCGTGCCGCCACTGGATCTTTTAGGGTGACACGCCAGCCCGGTTTATCGCCACTCTGGGTGACTTCGGCGACCGGTTCGTCGCTTTCATCCACGCTGCAATCGAAACCGTGCATCGTCCGATACTGATCCGACTCCCAGCGAAAAGTTTTTATCTTGGCGCCATCCAAATGTATTTCGCCTTCGTCGGCCAAAATAACTTTTTCACCGCCTTCAGTATGGGTCGTATTGCAGCCAAATTTGGTCTGCAATTCTTGCGCATACACGGATGTCGACAGTAGCGTTATGGCCAGTAGGATCAGCATCGTAACAAAATAGCGGTGCAAACAGGTGTGGATGACGCGCATGGCGAATTTCTCGTTTCGGTTAGTTGGGCGACCGCAAATGCCAGTCGGTTACGCGTTGATATTGGTGTGCAACGTTAAGCAGCTTCGCTTCATCAAAATAGCTTCCGATAATCTGCAATCCAACCGGACGCTGCGCATTTTTTTCTCCCTGCCCAAAACCGCATGGAATCGACATGCCTGGCAAGCCAGCCAGACTACTCGATAAGGTATAAATGTCGGCTAGATAATTCGCCACAGGATCATTCGCTTTCGCGCCTAAATCCCACGCTACGGTAGGTGATACGGGGCCCATGATGACGTCACATAAACGGTTAGGGCCAGTTAGTGCCTTTTGAAAGTCTTCTGCGATCAGGCGACGGATTTTTTGCGCTTGCAAATAATAGGCATCGTAATAACCGTGCGACAACACGTAGGCACCTACAAGAATACGACGTTTGACTTCTTCGCCAAATCCCTCAGCACGCGATTTTTGATACATATCGGCCAGATCTTTGTAATCGGCTGCGCGATGTCCGTAGCGGACGCCATCGAAGCGACTCAGATTGGACGACGCTTCGGCTGGCGCAATCACGTAATACACGGGAATTGATAGTTCAGTTTTCGGGAGTGAAATATCGACCAGAACGGCACCCAATTTTTCGTACTCGCTCAAGGCTGCGCGCACCGCTTGTTCAACGTCGGGGGCGAGGCCGCTACTAAAATATTCTTTTGGAATGCCGATTCGCAAACCTTTGATATCGTCGTTCAGGCCAAGAGTAAAATCTTCTTTTGGGCGCTCCAGACTGGTGGAGTCGCGCGGATCAAATCCAACCATCGCATTGAGTAACAAAGCACAATCTTCTGCAGTTTGAGCGATGGGCCCGGCCTGATCCAATGACGAAGCAAAGGCGATCATGCCGAAGCGAGATACGCTTCCGTAGGTCGGTTTGATGCCCGTGACGCCGCATAGCGACGCGGGTTGACGGATTGATCCGCCCGTATCGGTTGCGGTGGCCGCTGGCGTTAATCTTGCGGCCACAGCCGCTGCCGAACCGCCTGATGAGCCGCCCGGAATCGCGGTTTTATCCCAAGGGTTTTTAACGGCGCCGAAATGGGAGTTTTCGTTCGATGAACCCATCGCAAATTCATCGCAGTTCAGCTTGCCCAGGTGCACCATGCCGGCATCTTTAAAATGCGACACGACGGTTGCATCGAAAGGGCTGACGTAATTTTCCAACATTTTGGAGCCGGCAGTGGAACGCCAGTCACGCGTGACAAAAATATCTTTGTGCGCGATCGGTAGGCCGGTCAAGGGTGTGGCGTTATTTTGAGCCAGCCGTTGGTCGGCGTTGCGCGCTTGTTGCAAGGTCAACTCGGGGTCTACGTGCAGAAAAGCATTGAGATCACTTTGCTGAATACGTGCCAAAAATTGTGTAGTCAGTTCCACAGAAGAAATTTTCTTATCGTGAAGCAGTATCGACAGTTGTTTAAGAGTTTTTGTATGCATGTGATGGAAACTTGCCGGGTAAATAAGGAATGATTCATTCGCTGCACATCGTCCGAATTAATTGCATTAATCGTAAGATACGGACAAAAGATGTGTTTTCAGCAATTCATATTTCCTAGGGTTTTCTGCCGGTGAGTGTTGCGCAAATGGCACCGGTTTGCCGTTTTATTATATTTTCGATGCACGGATGGTCGCTCCATGATGCGTCGAAAATAGCGCGCCTGACGTTAGTGAATAGTGGTTATTGGGTTATTGCAGATAAATAATTAAATGAATTAATTAATTTATTTATCACTCGAGTGCGTTATATTTCTTTAAAGAAAATTATTCGATGACTTTTGGAACGAGATAGAGGCCGTCCTCGGTTGCGGGTGCAGTGCGTTGGTAATCCTCGCGGCGGTTGGTTTCGGTAACAACGTCGTCGCGCAGGCGCAATGAAAGATCTGTCTGCAGCGCGGCAATCGGATGACTTAACGGCTCAACACCCGTGGTATCAACGGCGCTTAGCTGTTCCACCAATGAAAAAATGCCATTTAGTTTATCTAAGGTGGCCGTGGCCTGGTCTTCGGTCAGCTCAAGGCGGGCGAGATGGGCAATACGTTTAACGTCGGAAAGGGCTAGAGACATATGTTTTGGTGGCGCAAAATGCGCTGCTGAAAGTGTTGTATGAAGGTCTTTAATGTCGATAAAACTTCTTAAAGCTTTGTAAAAGGCCAGCATTTCTAGCCTTTTGTCGATCAATGTCTTTCAAATTATAAGGTAGAATGTCGGGTCCATGCCGCATGTCGCAGAGGTGCTGCTTTAAAAACACTCGGAAAACAGCTTAGGCCAAGAATGTGGTTGCAAATATTGCAACTATAATGCGTTGTTAAACGTGTCATATTTAGGGTTGGGCCGGTTAACTGATTTTTAAAGAGCGCTGAAGAAGGCCATGCGCTGATAATAGATTCCCCTTATAAAACGCTTAGGCGCACCATTGTTGCGCATCAGGACAATTCATGTTTGGATTTTTACGCAGTTACTTCTCGAACGATCTGGCGATTGATCTAGGTACCGCGAATACGCTTATTTATGTACGTGACAAAGGCATCGTTCTCGACGAACCCTCTGTGGTTGCTATCCGCCAACAAGGCGGTCCCAATGGTAAAAAAACAATTCAGGCGGTAGGGCGCGAAGCCAAGCAAATGCTGGGTAAGGTTCCTGGCAATATCGAGGCGATCCGGCCGATGAAAGACGGCGTTATTGCCGATTTCACTGTCACCGAACAAATGCTTAAACAGTTCATTCGCATGGTTCACGATACGAAGATGTTCAGGCCTTCGCCGCGGATTATTATCTGCGTACCTTGCGGTTCTACACAGGTTGAACGCCGTGCAATTCGCGAGTCGGCATTGGGCGCGGGCGCTTCTCAGGTATTCCTGATTGAAGAGCCAATGGCTGCAGCAATCGGTGCAGGTTTGCCGGTTTCTGACGCGACTGGTTCAATGGTGGTCGATATTGGTGGTGGCACAACCGAAGTCGGTATCATTTCATTGGGCGGCATGGTCTACAAAGGCTCAGTACGCGTTGGTGGCGACAAGTTTGATGAGGCTATTGTTAATTACATCCGTCGCAACTACGGCATGTTGATCGGTGAACAAACCGCGGAAGCAATCAAGAAAGCTATCGGTTCTGCATTCCCGGGTTCTGAAGTGAAAGAAATGGAAGTAAAAGGGCGCAACTTGTCGGAAGGTATTCCGCGTTCGTTCACTATTTCCAGCAACGAAATCCTGGAAGCGCTGACTGATCCGCTCAATAACATTGTTTCTGCAGTAAAAAATGCCCTTGAACAGACGCCTCCGGAACTTGGTGCGGATATTGCCGAAAAAGGCATGATGCTCACGGGTGGCGGCGCTTTGCTGCGTGATTTGGACCGCCTGTTAATGGAAGAGACCGGTTTGCCGGTCATCGTTGCCGAAGACCCATTGACTTGCGTGGTCCGCGGTTCTGGCATGGCGCTGGAACGGATGGACAAGCTGGGATCGATTTTCTCGTACGAGTAATTCACCTAGATAGGGTGTGCTGCCATATCTTCATGCTTCGGCTTTCGATTTAAGGCAGTGCAACGATGGCTGAGACGGTTTTTTCCGGACTCGGCCCTTCGTGTCGATGGGCGAACAGCCACGGTGCTCCGTGGTCGTCCTTGATTATTTGGGGTGATTTTCGGTGATCCGCAGTTGTTTGCGGCTCGCTTGATACTCTCGTCAGGCGATCATTTTTAGTGCATTTTTCTTCAATTTAGTCACCAATAACCTGTTTGCCATCAATGGAATACAGCCCGCCTCCCCTCTTTAAGCAAGGTGCTTCGGCACGCGGAAAGGCGATTGTTTGTACGTTGCTGGCGCTCACGCTGCTGATCGTCGACGCGCGTTTGCATGCGCTCGTCCTTCTGCGACAGGCAGTCAGTACCGTGCTTTATCCGGTCCAGGCCGTAGCGCTCATGCCGCGTGATGCTACCTATCGGATGATCGATTATTTCTCGACATTGTCGTCGGTAGAAAAAGAAAACCGAGAATTGCGTACCGTACAGGCATCGCGTGCGCAGCAATTGCAACAAGCGCAATTGCTGGCAGTAGAAAATGTTCAGTTGCGTAAGTTGTTGGGTGCGCAACAACAACTGGCAGTGAAATCGGTAATGAGTGAAATTCTTTATGACGCGCGTGATCCCTTTACGCGCAAGGTCGTGGTTGATCGTGGCTCCCAGCAGGGCGTTCTTACCGGACAGCCGGTCATTGACGACGCGGGCATTGTTGGGCAGGTCACTCGCGTATTTCCTTTTACCTCTGAAATCACATTGTTAACTGATAAAGATCAGGCTATTCCGGTGCAGGTTTTACGGAATGGTTTGCGAAGTGTCGCGTATGGTCGCGGTCAATCCGGATTTCTCGATTTGCGTTTTATGGCGGCCAATGCAGATGTCAAAAAAGACGATGTATTGGTGACCTCGGGCATCGACGGCGTGTATCCGCCCGGCTTGACCGTCGCGAAAGTGGTTTTGGTTGAAAATAAATCTGCCGATGCATTTGCACATATCGTCTGCGCACCTGCGGCCGGGATTGACCGCCACAGACAACTACTGATTTTGCTGGTTGATCCAAAACCGGCACCGCGCCCGGATGATATTGTCAAACCGAGTAGTGGAAAAGTCGATACGCTGAGCAAGCGCCGCTTGACTGACAGCCCTAGAGAAAAAGCGCAAGAAGCAGCAAACGCGGCGAGTGAAGCCGACAAAGAAGCGAACAAAGATGCGATGAAGAATGCCGCCCGCGATGCGAAGGCCGAGCTTGCGCGAAAAAAATTGCAGGAACGTAGCCGATGAGTCGCCCACACTATATTTTATTGCCTGCTAATCCGCTTTTTATCGGGATGACGTTACTGCTGGCTTTTTTTCTGAACCTGATGCCTTGGGGCCAGTTGCCGGGTGTGCCTGATTTTGTTGCATTGGTATTGGTGTTCTGGAGCATTCATCAGCCACGCAAGATCGGCATCGTTATCGCGTTCTGCATGGGATTGCTGGTTGATGTGCATGATGCAACGCTGTTGGGGCAAAATGCATTGGCGTACACACTACTTTCGTATTTCGCAATCATGATCCATCGGCGCGTATTATGGTTTTCGCCATTGGGTCAGGCTCTCCACATATTACCGTTACTCTTGTTGACGCAAGCGGTGCAACTCGTTTTGCGTCTGATTATCAGTGGCAAATTTCCCGGCTGGTTGTTTTTTACGGAAAGCCTGGTCAGCATGCTTTTATGGCCATTGCTTAGCTGGATGTTATTGGCACCGCAACGACGTGCCATCAATCGTGATGATAATCGACCGATCTAATTATGCGACATCGCTTTGGGCGACGCCGGTCGCTCTTCTCTGCGCCAGAATCTCACGGTGCAAACCTCATGACAGAATTTAAGAATACGGAACGCGAGCTACATAACTTCCGGATGCGGATCACCGCTGCGGTGGTATTCGTGTTGTTTTGTTTTTCCCTCTTGGTGGCGCGATTTGTCTGGCTGCAAATTATTCGTCATGACGTTTACGCAGCGCAAGCCGAGGAAAATCGCATTTCGTTAGTTCCTATCGTTCCCAATCGCGGACTGATTCTGGATCGTAACGGTGTCGTGCTGGCGCGCAATTATTCTGCGTACACGCTTGAAATCACGCGCTCCAAAATCAACGGTAAACTTGAAGATGTGATTGATGATTTGTCCAAGTTAATCGACATTGAGCCGAAGGATCGGCGGCGATTCAAAAAATTGATGGATGATTCAAAAAGCTTTGCCAGCTTGCCTATTCGCACGCGATTGACTGACGAAGAAGTGGCAAAGTTTACGGTACAACGTTATCGCTTCCCCGGCGTTGATGTTCAGGCGCGCTTATTCCGTGAATATCCACTCGGCGACGTCGCCGCGCACGTGATCGGCTATATCGGACGCATCAGTCAAAATGACGCCAAAGCAATCGATGAAGGCGACGATGCGGCTAATTACAAAGGTACCGATTATATTGGCAAGGAAGGCCTTGAAAAGAGTTACGAAAGCCAGCTTCACGGCACCACCGGTTACGAAGAAATCGAGATATCAGCGAGTGGGCGTGCCGTGCGAACTTTATCGCGTACGTCGGCCATACCCGGCAAAAATCTGATTCTTTCCATTGATATTGAATTGCAAAAAATCGTGCAGAAAGCCTTTGGTGATCATCGTGGTGCGCTGGTGGCAATTAACCCTGCAACGGGCGACATTCTTGCCTATGTGTCGCAACCAAGTTACGATTTGAATCTGTTTGTCGATGGCATTGATCAGCAAAGCTGGAACGAACTACTCAATTCTCCAGACCATCCGCTCATCAACCGGCCAATGAATGGTGCGTATCCTCCGGGTTCTACCTACAAGCCATTTATGGCCTTGGCCGGGCTTGAACTAGGGAAGCGTACACCACAGCAAACAATCAGAGACATGGGATTTTTCATGCTCGGAGGTCATCGTTTCCGCGATGATAAGGTGGGTGGCCATGGCGTGGTTGATATGTATAAGGCGATTGTTGAATCCTGCGATACGTATTTCTATATGCTAGCCAACGATTTGGGTGTCGATGCGATTCACGATTTTATGAAGCCGTTTGGTTTCGGACAGATCACAGGGATCGATCTCGAACATGAGCGCAAGGGATTGCTACCATCGACCGCATGGAAACGGTCGGCCTTTAAAACTGCTGCGCGTCAGAAATGGCAAGGCGGGGATACTGTTTCTCTGGGAATTGGTCAGGGTTTCAACACCTTTACACCGCTGCAGATTGCGCATGCGACGGCTACGCTGGTGAACGATGGCATTGTCATGAAGCCGCATCTGGTAAAAATTATTGAAGATGGCGTGACGCATCAGCACACGGTGACGGTGCCAAAAGAGAGTTTTAGAATTCCGTTAAAGCAGGAAAATATCGATTTTATTAAGCGTGCGATGGTGGGTGTGACGCACGAAGGTACAGCAGCGCGGGTTTTTGCCGGTGCTGGCTATGAATCAGGTGGCAAAACCGGTACCGCGCAGGTATTTACGATCAAGCAAAACGAAAAATACAATCAGCATGCCGTCGGTGAGCGCTTCCGTGATCATGCGTTGTACACCGCTTTTGCGCCGGCAGATAAACCGACGATTGCCATCGCCGTCATTGTCGAAAACGGCGGTTTCGGTGCGGCGGCGGCGGCGCCAATCGCACGTAAGGCATTAGATTACTATTTGCTGGGAAAACGGCCTGAAGACAAAGATAAGCCGAGTGTCCTCATGCCAGGATTAGACGAATCGGCTCCGGTCACCGAAAGCAAGCCTGATGCTGGCGATGTGGATATGTATAAACCGGGCGCTGAAACGCAGGGTAATCGAGAGTAGATGTCTTTAGCTTAAATGGCGATGTGACTGAAGTTTTGCTTTGTTATGTTGATGCTTACATTTAATGTAACTATTTGATCTCAGTAGTTTAATTAGAACTGAACAATGAATTTGTCCCCAAAAAATTCCTGGTGGCGTCAGATTAGATCGCATGTTGCGATCTTTGATGGCCCGTTGTCGCTGATCATTTTTTTGATTTTGTCGGTTGGAATCGTGACGTTATATTCTGCCGGAATTGACTTTCCAGGACGCGTGGAAGATCAATTGCGAAATATTTTGGTGGCGTTCGTCGTGATGTGGATCGCGGCCAGCATACCGCCGCAAACCTTGATGCGATTTTCGGTCCCCATTTATACCGTTGGTGTTGCATTATTAATTGCGGTAGCGATGTTCGGCATGGTCAAAAAAGGCGCACGTCGTTGGATAAATTTCGGTGTCGTGATTCAACCTTCCGAGATTATGAAAATCGCCATGCCGCTGATGCTGGCGTGGTATTTTCAGAAGCGCGAAGGCATGATTTCCTGGCGCGACTATCTGGTTGCCGGACTGTTGCTGGTAGTGCCGGTCGGTTTGATCATTCGCCAACCGGATCTGGGAACGGGGACGTTGGTACTCGCCGCTGGGTTTTATGTTATCTTTTTGGCAGGCTTGAGCTGGCGTGTACTGGTCGGTTTGGTGATTGCCGTGCTGGCTAGTTTGCCGGTAGTCTGGACCGTGTTGCATGACTATCAACGCCAGCGTGTGATGATGTTGATTGATCCGACCTCTGATCCGCTCGGCAAAGGATTTCATATTATTCAGTCAACTATTGCTGTGGGTTCCGGCGGCATCTTCGGCAAAGGCTGGCTTAAAGGCACGCAGTCGCATCTCGAATTTATCCCCGAGCGGACCACCGATTTTATTTTTGCAGTGTTCTCAGAAGAGTTCGGATTAATTGGAAACGGGATTTTACTATTTCTCTATGTATTGCTGATCGCACGGGGGCTCATGATTGCAGCCAATGCGCCGACCATGTTCACGCGTTTGCTGGCGGGCTCGATCACGATGATTTTCTTTACCTATGCGTTTGTTAATATGGGGATGGTCAGTGGTATTCTTCCCGTAGTTGGCGTACCACTTCCTTTTATGAGTTACGGCGGCACGGCCTTGGTAACACTCGGACTGGGCGCCGGAATTTTGATGAGTATTCAACGGCATCGCAAATTAATTCAGACGTAACGATTGTTGATTGAAATATCTATCTTTTTGCGATGCTGCACTGCACTGCTTATCCAGTTTTACTGTTTATGAAAACATAAATCGATCCAGTAGTTTCGTTAAGTCTTACCTTTTTAGTCCTTTGTGGACTTGTCATTTAAATCATAATTTGGGTTGCCGGGCTAGTCTTTATATACGTTATCAGCCTCACGAATTGCTGCGATATTAAGTCGGGACCGATCAGATTCATCCGATTGACTAGGAAAACGTCATGATATTTCGCAACGTTATCTCCCATCACCTCAACCGCTTTATCGACTTACGCCGAATAATAAGCGCGTTAGTGCCGCTGTTGATCGTGGCGGGTTGTAGCACTGCGCCGCCAGCACCGGATGGCCGCTCGGCCCCCGCGACCCAAGCCAAGTCATCCTCACGCAGTGCATCTGGTGCGCCGGTGATGCCCGCCGCTGGCTCCGGTCGCGGCGGCTACTACAAGGATGACGGTCCCGGCGATAATATCCCGGACGGTTTGCAGAACGTCGCCGATGCCGTCCCCAAGATTGAACCGTATTCTCGTACCGGAAATAAGCCTTATGTCGTATTTGGGAAAACTTATACGCCTTTAATTGATGAAAAACCGTTCACCCAGCGCGGCATTGGTAGTTGGTACGGGAAGAAATTTCACAAACAACGCACCTCTTCTGGCGAGCCGTACGATATGTACAAAATGACAGCGGCGCATCCCACGTTGCCGATTCCTTCCTACGCACGCGTGACAAACCTGAAAAACGGTAAACAAGTGGTTGTCCGCATTAATGATCGTGGACCTTTTCACTCTACCCGCATTATTGATTTGTCTTACACGGCAGCGCTGAGATTGGGTTATTTGGGCACTGGTAGCGGCGAACTTGAAGTGGATCGACTGCTGCCTGCGGACATTCTTGCGATGAATAAAACGGCAAGTACAACGGTGACGGAAGCAGTCGAAGCGCCTACAGCAATGGCGGTAACGGCCCCGACCGTGGATAGCATAGCGTTGGAATTAACGCCCCCCCAACTTACGGTACCAAGTCAAAGCATCGATAGCGTGGTTGTCAACAAACGGCCAACCGAGAGCCAAGGCGACAGCAATGCCGCCGCGCAAGGGTATTATTTGCAGCTTGGTGCGTTCTCCTGGAAACCCAATGCCGAACTGGAGCGGCAACGATTGTTGGAGAAGTTACCGGGGATCGTGAGCGCGCTGGATGATGTAGTCGTTGGCGGTATTTATCGCTTATATGCCGGACCGTACGCTAGTCGTCCGGCCGCGGAAGAAGCGGCAGCACTAGTACGGCAACGTGCTTCGGTAGTTGCGATCATCGTATTGAGGTAGTTTTCATTCGTTTCATTGTTGCTTAATTTCGAAGTCAAGTATCCCAAATTCAGTCAGGGATTGATTCGATAGTTTTTTCCCTTCTCTCAAATTTCAGTGCTTTGCAAGCATGCATCGCACCTGCGGAAACGGCTTTCATCGCCTAAACCTGTCCCAAGTCATCAAAACGTCATGCAAATTTCATACGCATGACATATTTGTTCGCGATACTTCGTCCACTCATGCTGCGCATACTTTTGATGCTGCGTTCCCTCTTTGTACACCACAGATTGGTATTAAAAATGATGCTTGAAATTAACGGCTTATCGAAAACATTCCGCGGCGGATTTAAGGCGTTGAATCAGGTCAGCTTGTCTTTTAAGTCCGGAGAAATGGTGGCACTGATCGGTGCGTCAGGCTCAGGTAAGTCAACCTTACTGCGTCATCTGTCGGGTTTGATGGCCGCAGATGTCGACGGTGGTGAAGTCCATGTCGACGGGCAACCCGTGCAGCAGAATGGATTGATAAATCGGAACATTCGTGCGGTGCGCGCAAATATTGGATTTGTTTTTCAGCAATTTAATTTAGTCGGTCGTCTGCCAGTCCTCACTAACGTACTGACCGGCGGCTTATCACGCATGCCATTGTGGCGTAGTTGTTTCAAACTATTTACAGCAGAAGAAAAAGCGTTGGGGATGGCGGCGTTGGCACGGGTCGGTATTTCGGATCATGCGTATAAGCGGGCATCGGCCTTGTCAGGCGGTCAGCAACAACGCGCTGCAATCGCTCGCACGATCGTGCAAAAGGCGCGCATTGTGCTTGCGGACGAGCCGATCGCCTCGCTTGATCCTGAATCTGCACGTCGTGTGATGCAAACATTGGCGGACCTTAATCGTGAGGATGGGACGACCGTCATTGTGTCCCTGCACCAAGTCGATGTTGCACTACGCTTTTGTGCACGTACAGTGGCGCTAAACAAAGGTCGCGTGGTATATGACGGCCCATCCAGCGCGTTGACTGAACAAATGTTGCGCGACTTATATGGTACTGAAGCAGAAGATATTTTAGGCGGATCGAACACCTTAACGCGCCCGAGGATTGATGTCCCGACTATGTTTGATACAGTACGAGTTCGGGTCGCGTCGGCCTGAAAATTAACAATAAAATGCAATATTTTTTCAATACGCATTGGACTGGTTACTACCAAAAGTCAGCCAATGCTGACTAGCAATTAGATACTAATCAGCATGCGCTGACACCTGATCAAGCCATAAAAATTCTCCCACATTTATATTTAATTTTCCTTCAAGGTACTGACATGCTTAAGAAATTTATCTCCACTGTTGCCATGGCTGTTGCGGTATTCGCAACGGGTGTCGTACACGCTCAAGATGCAGAAAAGTCGATCAATTTCGGTATTATCTCCACTGAGTCTTCGAAAAATCTTAAGCAGGATTGGCAACCCGTTTTGGATGAAATGAGTAAGAGGATTGGCATGAAAGTGAATGCCTTCTTTGCTTCTGATTACGCTGGTGTGATCGAAGGCATGCGATTCGGCAAAGTTCAATTGGCATGGTTTGGAAATAAATCAGCGATGGAAGCGGTTGATCGCGCCGGTGGTGAGGTGTTTGCGCATGTAGTCAATCCCGATGGCTCTGCAGGTTATTACAGCATGGTCGGCGTATCGAAAGATAGCCCGAATAAAAGCCTCGAAGATGTGTTGAAAAATGCAAAGACCCTCAACTTTGGTATCGGCGATCCAAACTCGACATCTGGTTTCCTGGTGCCGAGTTACTATATTTTTGCTAAAAATAATCTTGATTCGAAGACGGCATTCAAGACTATCCGTAGCGCAAATCATGAGTCCAATATTCTTGCTGTCGCCAATAAGCAAGTCGATGCTGCGGTATTTGCGTCCGACACGTTGGATCGTATTACTGCCCGTCAGCCAGAGACAGCCAGCAAAGTGCGCATCATCTGGAAATCTCCGCTGATTGCCGCTGATCCTTTGGTATGGCGCAAAGATTTGCCGACGGCAACTAAAACCAAAATCAAGGATTTCTTTCTGAACTATGGCAAGACAGGCCCGAATGCCGCGCAGGAAAAAGCGCAATTGGAAAAATTGCAGTTCAGCGGCTTCAACGATTCCAGTGATGCACAGTTGAATCCGGTACGGCAGCTTGAGTTGTTTAAAGATAAAAATAAAATTGAAGCAGATACGAGTTTGAACGTTGATGAAAAGAAAGCCAAGCTGGACGATATCAACCGCAAATTGACCGAATTGGCAAAAGCGTAAAAATGACGACGTTAGCGCCAACGAAAGTGCATAAACCCAGCGCCAACATGCCGCTGCCAGTGCCGCCAAAGCAGTCTATTGCACGCACCTTATTTTGGGGCGTGCTGGTGGCGATCTTACTGGCGTCCTGGAAGGGTGCGGATATGCGCCCACTGGAGTTGTTGCGAGACGGTGGCAATATGGGCGTGTATGCAGCGAGCTTTTTTCCACCAGATTTCCATGACTGGAGAATCTATCTGGAAGAGATGCTGGTCACCATTCAAATCGCAGTATGGGGCACGGCTCTCGCTATCGTGTGCGCTGTTCCGTGTGGCTTGCTGGCATCGTCGAATATTGCACCGCCATGGGTCACGCAGCCTGTGCGCCGTTTGATGGACGCGGCACGGGCGATTAACGAAATGGTGTTCGCCATGTTGTTTGTGGTCGCGGTTGGACTAGGGCCATTTGCGGGCGTGCTGGCATTATTTGTCGCCACGACCGGAACGTTATCAAAATTGTTTTCAGAAGCGGTTGAAGCCATTGACCCGCAACCAGTTGAAGGCATCCGCGCCACTGGTGCACACGCACTGGAAGAAATCGTGTTCGGTGTATTACCGCAGGTAATGCCGCTGTGGATCTCATACGTACTATATCGTTTCGAAGCGAACGTGCGCTCCGCGACGGTCGTCGGCATGGTCGGCGCGGGCGGTATCGGCGTGATCTTGTGGGAAGTTATTCGTAGTTTTGAATATGCCCAAACTTGTGCTGTTCTATTAATGATCGTAGTGGCTGTGACGTTGATTGATCTGGCCTCTTCGCGCTTACGTAAATTGTTCATTTAGTTACCCGGATTGGTGGACTAAAAAGGTGAAGATTCTGAATCGACACCGAGGCGGCAACAAACTGTTATTCTGGAGGGCGAAAATTACTATTCGCCCTTTTTTTTCCTCCGCTCGCGTTTTTCCGCAAAATATGAATACACCCTCCAGCGCTAGTATGCCTTCTTCCCATAATTTCATGATACGGCTTGCAACGGTTGACGATGCTGCGACACTGGTTGCACTGTTGGCCGAAATGGACGAACCTTCCGGAGAGCAAGTGCGATTGAATATCGATGGCGCGCGTGACATCGTGGCGCAGATGGCGTCTTATCCCAACTTCCGCGTGTTCCTGATCTTTGCTGATGGTGTGGCTGTCGGTACCTTTAGCCTGTTGATCTTTTGCAGTCTTGCGCATGATGGCAGTGAGCAAGCCATACTGGATGCGGTCGTCATTAGTCGTCAATGTCGCGGCGAGGGAATCGGTAGCGTGATGCTGGAACATGCCTGCAAAATAGCGGCTGACGCTGGTTGCTACAAAATCGCGTTATCATCGAATCTTAAACGTTTGGATGCCCATCGCTTTTATGAAACCTATGGTTTTCAGCAACATGGAATTAGTTTTTCGTTGCCGTTATAGAGGTTTTTATTCTTAGTCGAAATTAAAGGAAGATGCGCGCCATACGTTCAGATCAGCAACAAAAATCGTAAAGGGGCATCACTTGCCAACTGATTTAATTACCGTTGTGTCCGGCGATGGCGCAGAGGTTTCGGTGTCATTGCATGGTGGTCATATCTGTTCCTGGCGTACTGCTGACGGCATCGAACGGCTGTTCTTGAGCCCACTGACAAAGTGGGATGGACACACGGCGATTCGCGGTGGAATACCAGTAATATTTCCCCAGTTTGGGAATCGGGGATCACTGCAAAAGCACGGTTTTGCGCGCACCGAACAGTGGACCTTGGTCGCATCCGAGGTCGGCGAAAATGGCGATGGATTGCTGCATCTCACTTTGTCCGATTCAACCGAATCAAGGCTGCAATTTCCCTATCATTTCAAGCTGGATTTGCATATTACCTTTTCTGGCGCATCGCTTGATATAGCGTTATTGGTGACGAATACGGGCCAACAGGCTTTTAGCTTTACATGCGCGTTGCACACCTATTTAGCGGCAGAAGTTGAGCAAGTGGCGATCAACGGCATAGGTGGTTTACGGCGTGAAAATAGTGTGCCTGATAGTCCCCTGAATGTCGATGCCGATGGCATTTTGCGTATTAATTCAGAAGTGGATAGTATTTTCTTCGAGGCTGGCGCGCCAGTGACGTTGGTCACCAATAATGCGATGGTGACGATGCAGCAAAACGGCTTTGCAGATGCTGTGGTGTGGAATCCATGGATCGAAGTGAGTAAAAGTATTCCCGATCTTCAGGATGATGCATATAAACATTTTGTTTGTATCGAATCGGCCGCCATAGAAAAGCCACTAACCCTCGCCGCCGGTGCGCAATGGGACGGACATCAGCAACTCACAGCCTGCGCGCCATCTATCATGACTTCCTCTGAAAAGTAGTGACGGTTAGATTGATTGATGACTTTCGGACGAACGTCATCCTGGCAGCAAATTAGCGTGCACTAGAAAAAATATCCGCTAGTTGGCGTCCCGCAATTTCGATCGGTCCGCTGTTGTCGATATACGTGACATCGTCGTCTTCTTTAGCAGTGAATGCCGCACTCCGTAACAAACGGCACGCTAATGCCGATCCGGATTCACGCTGTCTATTTTCAATACGTTTTCTGATGAGTTCAGGATCGGCAATAATCCAGATAACTTTCGCCTGTGGGAATAATCCTCGTAATTGGGTGATGTATTCACGCGATCCATTGACGATCACGTCTCGCCCCGTTTTCAAGTCTGCTTCAATACCTCTGCGGATTCCATAGTATGTGTCGTTAGCTTGCCAGGTCATGCTGAAGCAGTCTTCTTTTTCCGCTTGCAAAAATTCGTCCGCGGTCATCGTTTCATGTGCTTCGCTAACGTGGGCAGGACGCGTGATACTGCGTCTGGCGAAAATCGACCTGGTATCGTCCGGCATTTGCGTCTGGACCCATTGCAGCAGTGCGTCTTTGCCGACTCCCGAGGGACCAACAACAAAAAATAAGCGGCCCTCCGCGGGTAAATCAAGTGAATTTGTATGATGAGAAGGCGCAGATTTCAAAAAAAGAAAATGCTTCCAAACCGTCATCGCCGCACCGGGTGAAGACTCCTTGAAAATAGTCAAACCATCGATCATCAATGGCGTCGTTAGCGCATTGGTGTGAGTGGAAAAACAGCTCTCTGCGGCGTCGCGGATTACCGCTACAGTCTCGCTATTTTGCGATGCTAAGGCATCGGTCAGCGTCATGTGAAATCGATATTCCTCTTCCGTATATTGATATCCCCATCGTGCGAGCAAGGCTTCCTGGCGCGCACTTAATGCAACTTTCCTACGCTTGGATAATTCTGCCGCAGTCGGTTTCGCTCTGAGCAGATCGAAGTAGCGCACGCAGCGCATAGCGAGGGCGCTAATTAATTCCTTGCTAGCGGGATCTGGCGTTTGCAATGCCAGAAAAGCGCCAAGAAAATGCACGCCGACGTCTTTGACCTCAAACGAAATTTGCGTATCAGAAAAGGACTGCGCCATGCTCACAAGATGCTCTTCCGAAAAGCCTTTTGCTAACCGAAATGGCGCTTTTAAAGTCGCATGGAATCCATAACGACGCGCATCCGTCGTCATTTGATGTAATGCGGCCGTTGATACATTGTCGATGCTCGGTTGCGTGCAAGATATGTCGGTTGCGGCATCACGGCCCAACCAATGGCTGCCTGCAGTCCACCAACTGACGTTGTGGACAGGTGCGAAATAGAGAGCGTATCTGGCAGGAAAGCTGCCATCGACAATGTCACTATCAATGCTTGCAGCAATGCGTCCGGTGTTTGTCATAGAAATTAGCGCGTCAGATACGCGAAAGTAAGCAGGTTCACAGGTCAATACAAAACTGTACCGAACGAAAGAATATTATGCCGTGCAGAAAATATACATCGCCTATCCTGATAGTTTAGGCTTCAATTGTTACCGCGTTTTGACAGGATGACACAACTATATCCGTCATCAATTAATATATATTCCGCGGTGCAATGTCATCAAGCTTTAACATTACGATGTTCCAATGTCTGGATGGAATCTCAAACAATTACTTCAGCGCACTCAGCCCGTGCGTCCTGGATGTCGTTATTGGCTAAAGCGCCAGGCCCTGTTTTAATTGAAGCGGTAAGTCAATATACGCGACAACACGGCTTGCTTCCTTCCTATATCTGGTTGCGCCGTCCGGAGATTGGATTAGCAATGGTGCGCGCACGCACGGGAGGGACCGGCCAGCAATTCAATTTGGGTGAAATGTCTCTTACGCGTTGCGCATTACGCTTGTCTTCTGGTCAGATGGGCGTTTCTTACGTTGCGGGACGCGACGCGCAACATGCTGAATGGGCGGCGCTATTTGACGCCCTGATGCAAGGCGATGCTGCCGGCCAAGTTGAGCAAATGGTCTTGTCCCCAATCCGGCAGGCGCTGGCCGCACAACGTGCTTTAACCGAATCCCGTGCCGCTGTTACGAAAGTCGATTTTATGACGATGGTCCGTGGAGAGAATGAATGAGTGCAGTTTTTGAAGCCACACTATTACCGGCGTGGAACGATCCTGTGCACGATGCACAATCCACCTTTCGGGCAGTCCTTAAAGCGTTGTCTGAGCCAGGTTCGATACAAACCGTTGTGGCCGATATTCCATTTCCTGCACCGCTATTTCTTTCGACCACCGCGCTTTGTCTGGCACTTGCAGACGTTGACACTGCGATGTGGCTAGACGTTGGTGCCAACAGCGCCGCGCTTAACGCTTATTTGCGTTTTCATTGTGGTTGCCGGTTGGTGGAAGATGGAAAGTTGGCGACCTTTGCCGTTATGACTGATCCTCTCCAATTGGCCGGTGTAAACGCGTTGGAAAAATTCGCAATCGGCACCATGGAGTATCCAGATCGTTCGACCACGCTATTTGTTCAGGTACCCAGTTTGATTGATGGCCCGCAACGGTCTTTGTTTGGGCCCGGAATCGCACATCAACGCGTTATCAACGTTGCCGGTCTGCCTGAAAATTTTGATGCAATATGGCAAAAAAATATTGATCAGTTTCCCCTTGGTATTGATCTCATATTTTGTCATGGTTCTCAGATGATGGGTCTTCCGCGCACGACCAATATTGCCAACTGGAAGCCGTGATCGGCCCCATAAATCACGCAGGTTGATGGAGTATTAATTATGTATGTTGCAGTCAAAGGTGGCGAAAAAGCCATCGAAGAATCCTATCTGGCGTTAGCCCGCACTCGCCGTGGAGATCCTGCGCTGCCGGAGCTCACGGTTGCACAAATACGTGAGCAAATGCCGCTGGCCGTCGCACGTGTAATGACCGAAGGATCGTTGTATGACCGTGATCTGGCGGCACTGGCGATCAAACAGGCTAGTGGCGATTTGATGGAAGCCATTTTTCTGTTACGTGCCTATCGCACGACCTTGCCGCGACTACTATCCACGGTTCCGCTGGATACCGCAAAGATGGTGATTGAACGACGTATTTCAGGGACATTTAAAGATGTTCCAGGTGGCCAGATATTAGGCGCGACCTACGACTACACTCAGCGCTTGTTAGACTTTTCACTGGCTGCTGAATCGACTTTGCAGGTTGTAGTCGAGACATTGCCGCCATCAGATAGCATCTGCGATGGCAACCCAGAGAACACGGCTACCATGCCGCGTGTACTGGACTTTTTAAATGCCGAAGGTTTGATTGAGCAAGAACATATTCCTGAAGGCGACCCAGCACCCGGAGACTTAACGCGAGACCCATTAGCGTTTCCGGCGCAGCGCGATATCAGGCTGCAAAATCTGGCGCGTGCGGACGAAGGGTTCGTCCTGTCAATGGCTTACTCTACGCAACGTGGCTATGCCAACAGCCATCCGTTCGCCGGAGAAATACGTCATGGAAAAGTGAACGTGGAAGTGATCCCGGAAGAGCTTGGTTTTGCGATCGATATCGGCGACATTGAAATCACTGAATGCCAGATGGTGAATCAGTTTGCCGGTTCACACACCGAGGCAGCACGATTCACACGAGGTTATGGATTAACGTTCGGCTACAACGAGCGTAAGGTGATTGCAATGGGATTGATGGACAGGACTTTACGCTGTCAGGAACTGGGCGAAGAGGCCAACTCACCGGGGCAAATGGCTGAATTTGTGCTCTACCACTCGGACAATGTTGAAGCCTCGGGATTTTTGCAACATTTGAAATTACCGCACTATGTTGACTTTCAGGCCGAGCTTAATTTGATTCGTGCGTTACGCCGGCAGAGCGCTGATGCAGCCGATGCAGCGGATGCAGCAACGATGCCCAATCACAGCGCGAGTCTCTCGGAAGTTGAAGACGACTTGTCCGATACGGAAGCATCAAGTTTTGATGTGCAGAAAGCAGCATGATGGAATCTATTATTAATCAGCCAACGCAATCCCAGGCTTCAACCCAGCCGGAGGCGGGTTACAACTTTGCCTATCTGGATGAGCAAACCAAGCGCATGATTCGCCGCGCCATTTTAAAGGCGGTCGCTATTCCTGGTTATCAGGTGCCGTTCGGTGGACGTGAAATGCCGCTGCCATATGGTTGGGGAACGGGCGGTATTCAAGTCACCGCTGCGGTGATCGGGCAAAGTGATGTGTTAAAGGTGATTGATCAGGGTTCCGACGATACCACCAATGCGGTCAATATCCGCCGCTTTTTTCGTCGCACGACCGGCGTCGCCACGACGGAACGCACGACCGAAGCAACGTTGATTCAAACGCGGCATCGGATACCGGAAACACCGTTATCGCCCGGCCAGATCATGGTCTATCAGGTGCCGATTCCCGAGCCGTTACGTTGGCTGGAACCAAGTGAACAACAGACGCGTAAATTACACGCGATGGCTGATTACGGCCTGATGAGCGTGGAGTTGTACGAAGATATTGCGCGTATGGGTAAAATTGCGACGGCTTATGATTATCCGGTAGTGGTGAATAATCGCTACATGATGCGGCCCTCGCCGATACCCAAATTTGACAATCCAAAATTGCATCAGAGTCCCGCTTTGCAATTATTCGGTGCGGGCCGTGAAAAGCGTATTTACGCTGTTCCTCCTTACACCTCTGTCAAAAGTCTAGACTTTGAAGACTATCCGTTTGAAATTGAAAGCTGGGATCAATGCTGCAGTTTATGCGCCGCTGAAGATAGTTTTCTCGACGAGATTATCGTCGACGATCACGGCGCACGGATGTACGTTTGCAGCGATACCGATTATTGCCAACAGCGTGTGTTAGCGGAAGAAAATAGGCTGTCGCCCACGCCGCATCCATCAGCGATAGAGTGTCAATCATGAATAGCCAAACTCTTTCATCGCCGCTTTTAGAAGCCAAGAATTTGACGCACCGTTTCGGTACTTTCTCTGCATGCGATAACATTGATTTGCAGCTGTATCCTGGCGAAGTGCTGGGTATTGTGGGTGAATCTGGCTCTGGAAAAAGCACGCTGCTAAATTGTTTGGCAGGTCATCTGGCGCCGAGTGAAGGACGTGTATTGTTTTCGACCCGCCACGAGGGCGTCGTCGATCTGTATCAAATTAGCGAAGCACGTCGTCGGTTGTTGTCGCGCACCGATTGGGGTTTCGTGCATCAAAGCGCGCGGGATGGCTTGCGTGCCAATGTATCTGCGGGCGCGAATGTCGGCGAGCGTCTGATGGCAATTGGTTCACGGCATTACGGCGATATTCGGCAAGAGGCATTGCATTGGCTGGATCGGGTTGAAATCGATGCCAATCGGATCGATGATTTGCCCCGTCATTTCTCCGGTGGCATGCAGCAACGATTGCAAATTGCCCGCAATCTGGTGACCAAACCGCGGTTGATTTTTATGGACGAGCCGACGGCTAGTCTGGATGTTTCGGTGCAGGCGCGACTGTTGGATCTGTTGCGCCAACTGGTGTCGCAATTACATGTCGCTGCGGTGATTGTCACGCACGATCTGGCAGTTGCCAGATTGCTAGCGCATCGATTGATGGTGATGCGTCAGGGACGCGTTGTGGAACAAGGTTTGACTGATCAGGTCCTCGACGATCCACAGCATCCTTACACGCAGTTGCTGGTCTCATCCGTATTGCAAGCTTAGACGGTTGCAGGCTTAAACAATTGCGAACTCAAAAAATATGATGGACGAAAATAGTATGCATTCTTTAAGACGTATCGAAGCAAGGCAGCTTTCAAAAGCGTTTGTATTGCATCTGCAAGGCGGTTTGCACATGCCGATTTTTTCCGATGTGGATATGGATGTCGATGCCGGTGAATGTGTGGTGATTCATGCGCCGTCGGGTGCAGGAAAAAGTACATTGTTGCGCTGCCTGTATGCGAACTATCGCGCTAGCAGCGGAAGTGTCAAAATTCGGCACACGCTGGAAGACGGCGCGGACGCTGATTGGGTTGATTTAGCCACAGCGTCGCCGCAACAGATTCACGCCGTACGCAAAACTACGTTAGGCTTTGTCACCCAGTTCTTACGCGTCATCCCGCGTATCAGCACGCTCGATTTGGTTGCCGAGCCGTTGATCGTTAAGGGTGTCGAGGTTGATGAGGCTAAGGATCAGGCGAAGGCCTGGCTGTCACGTCTGAAGATTCCGGCGCGGTTATGGCAAGTGCCGCCGGCGACATTTTCAGGTGGTGAACAGCAACGCGTAAATATTGCGCGTACCCTGATTAGTGACTTTCCGATATTGTTGCTGGACGAACCGACGGCATCGCTCGATGAAGGGAATCGTGATACGGTGATCGCCATGATTCAAGAAGCGTGTGATCGTGGGACTGCAGTGGTGGGGATTTTCCACGATGAGTATGTGCGTCGTGCATTGGCGACGCGTCTATTTCCGCTGGCGGCGATCCAATCAGTCGAATTGGCAACTTAACATGATGAATAGAGTCTCAGATAGAGTCTGACACAAAATCTGATGCAAAGCCTGATACAAAACCTGAGATACATTTAAAATTCATCAGCGACGCTCCCAATAGCCAGTTGCCAGTGCGTTGTATGCGCAAATATTTGTCGGTTCTTATAACGTTATTATTTTAGGAAATCTCTGATTAAGTAGAGTAAGTTCTGAGCAAGCGTTACGAGCGGTTCAGGTTTTAGGCTGGAAGCAATCGTACGCATGTACGAAAAGCATCATAGACCTGAAATTGGATCCCCCAGTAGCTTAATCAGCACTTCCTTAGCTTTGTTGGCTTACGATCACTATGACCATACTCTCCGCCATAAAAAATGCGCGCATCGTTACGGCGCAAGAACATTTTATCGGTAACCTTTCGGTTGCCGCAGACACCATCGCCAACGTTGCCATTGGCAACTCTCAGGTGGGCGAGGATTGGGAGGGTGATTATCTGATCCCTGGAATGGTCGAACTGCATACCGATAATCTCGAAAAACATTTGATGCCGCGTCCAAAAGTGAACTGGCCAATCCTGCCAGCCATTCTGGCGCATGATGCACAAATTGCGGCCGCTGGTATCACGACCGTACTAGACGCATTGGGCGTTGGTGATATCGATCCGGAAAGCGTGCGTAGCACGATGCTCGCAATGTGTGTTTTAAATATTCAGCGTGCACGCGAAAAAGGTCTTTTGCGGGTAGAGCACTTTTTGCATTTGCGGCTTGAACTGGCAGAAGAAAATCTGCTTACAATGTTTTTGCCGTTCTTGAACGATCCGTCTTTAAAGCTCGTGTCTCTAATGGATCACACGCCCGGACAGCGGCAGTGGACCGACCTCAGTCACTACCGTATCTATACCACTGGAAAACGGGGATGGAGCAACGAAAAAGTAGATTCAATGCTGGAGAACATGCTTGAGCGCCAGGTGCGCTATGCAGACGATAATCGTCGCCGTATCGTCGAGAGTTGTAATGCGATCGGCAAGCCGATGGCGACGCACGACGACACTACCGTTGCGCACGTGACTGAAGGCGTTGCTGAAGGCATCAAGATTTGTGAATTTCCTACGTCCCTGATTGCTGCGCAAACTGCACGGCAAAACGGTTTGGGTACCATCATGGGCGCGCCGAATGTGGTACGAGGCGGTTCGCATTCAGGGAACATCTCGGCGGCCGAATTGGCGCGCGCTGATTTACTCGATGTATTGTCGTCGGATTACGTGCCAGCGAGCTTGTTGCATGCAGCATTTCTGCTACAAAAAGAAGGGTTCAGTTTGCCAAAGTCGATCAACACCGTCTCGCGCAATCCGGCCCGTATGATTGGCTTCGATGATCGCGGCGAGATTGCGCCCGGTTTGCGTGCAGACTTTTTGCGGGTTCGCGTGGTCGATGATATTCCCGTGATTTTGCAAGTGTGGAAGTCGGGGCAGCGGGCGATCTGATCGACGGAATTGCCGGGTATGTACCTTCCGGTTAATCAAACGCCCCATCAGCCATTGGAAATGCGCGTATAAAGTCGTTCGCCGGCAAGCGTTTCCCGCCAGGTTTTTGCAGTACGGTGAGCCGCAATGCATTCGCACCACAAGCAACGATGACACCATTTTGCGGATCGGCGCTGATTACTTGCCCTGCGCTATACTGATTGTTTAGGTTGCTGTCGAGAACGACTTCGGCATCCCATATTTTTAATGTCACGCCTCCGAAAGTGGCAAACGCCCCGGGGAAGGGATTAAACGCACGAATTTTTCTATCCAAACTATCTGCTGGCAAATTGAAGTCTACAGCCGCCTCTTCTTTGGTAATCTTTGCCGCGTAGGTCACGCCAACGTCCGGTTGCGGTGTCGCCGGTAGTTCATTTTTCTCCAGCTTGCCAATTGCCTCCACAATCATTCTGGCACCGAGCACCGCCAACTTATCGTGCAGACTACCGGTGGTGTCGCGATCGCCAATCGGCACGTGTTCAATCAACATCATCGGACCGGTATCCAGACCTTGCTCCATTTGCATGATGGTCACGCCGGTTTCTGTGTCACCGGATTCAATGGCCCGATGTATCGGAGCCGCACCGCGCCAGCGCGGCAAGAGTGAACCATGAATGTTAATACATCCATGGGGCGGTATCTTCAGAACGCTGAGAGGCAAAATGAGGCCATAAGCGGCGACTACCATCACGTCATGCGGCGTGGCCTTTAATAACGTGTGCGCGTCTTGTGCGATGTCGGGATATTTTCCATCCAATCGCAACGAGACCGGCTGTGCGACGGGTATATCATGCGCGAGCGCAAACGCCTTCACTGCGGAGGCATGCAATTGCATACCGCGGCCAGCAGGGCGATCAGGCTGTGTGAGTACGAGCGTGATCTCATGCCCTGCGTCGTGAAGGGCTTTTAAGGCAACGGCGGCGAATTCAGGAGTTCCGGCAAAGATTATTTTCATACCAGGATTTTATTACGGATGAGTTTGTTTTGCTGCTTATGAATGCTATTCACTATTTGTTTTTAGCAAAAGCGACAAGATAGTCGTCATGCAATGGTGATGCATCACACACCATAGATGACAGCAGCTTGATCAAATTGGAATGATAAGGAATATTTAACACGGAAGGTTTGACACGGATGCATTGGCCCCGCAAGTGGTGAGGTGCGTTGCAGGCGACCGAATCGGTCTTGATGGTATGGTCGCCAGAAACGGCTGATAGTGAGTTTATCTTTTTTAGCATTGTTTTAGCTAAAAAAATTGCCTGCATGAGTGCTAAATGCAGGCAATTTATAGAGGCTTAAAGCGGAGGCTTAACGCTTAACAATTATCGCTTAAGTATTCACCCATACTTTCTTGTTAGCGATATTGCTTTTCCCGCTTCAGTTCTCGTTCTTCTTTAAGCATCTTTGCTTTGATGCGGTTGCGCTTTAACGGCGACAGATATTCGACAAACATCTTCCCTTTAAGATGGTCCATTTCATGTTGAATACAGACCGCAAGCAGACCTTCAGCGTCAACTTCAAATGGTTTTCCATCAGCATCCAATGCGCGCACTTTGATGCGCGCTGGACGTTCGACGCCGTCGTATATTCCCGGCACTGAGAGGCATCCCTCGTCGTAGATTTGCTTTTCTTCGCTGGCCCAGAGAATTTCCGGGTTAATAAAAACGCGCAGTTCTTTACCCGTGTCGGAGGTATCAATCACCAACAGTTGCTCATGGACATCGACTTGGGACGCCGCCAAACCAACGCCGGGAGCCTCGTACATTGTCTCGGCCATGTCGGCAATTAAGCGCTTAAGACGGGCGTCAAAAACGGTGATCGGCCGAGCAATTTTTTGCAGGCGGGCATCGGGGTAACGCAAGATATTTAATAGAGACATACGGTTCTGGACGACAATAAGGCGATTCGAAAATGGTTTATCACTTGCTAGTTTCAGCGTTTATAGGCAAAATTTGATGCGCTTTGGCAAACATTTTTACAACTATTGTGGGTGTGTACAGCAGTATTTTACGCGGCAAACCATGCAATTGCATTTTGTTAGTCAATTCCAGTTTAACGCATTGATAGTCCGCAAATCACCTTACTCACCTGGCCGACCAATTCGCTGGCTCTACGTAGCAGCTGCGTTGACCATTAAGGGTGGGGAAAAAGGTGGTTGGAAAGGTGCGTATTGATGCACTAAGGATGCGCTAACTTAACGCCACATTTACCGGAAACAACATGAAAAAGTTTAGCACAGCTGCACTCCTTCTCGCTTTTGTAGCTGGCATTGGTATTTTGCCAATCTCCCAAGCGCAAACGACGGCAAAGGCGCGCTGTGCGTTTTTGCCCAATGCACCAGATCAGCATGTCGTCGTGCGTGGCGATACGCTGTGGGGAATTTCGGGGCATTTTTTGCAGAATGCGTGGTGCTGGCCGCAAGTGTGGGGAATGAACCGAGAGCAAATTCGAAATCCTCATTGGATTTATCCTGGACAGATCGTTTATTTTGACCGCGCGGCGGGTCGACTGCGACTCGGCACGCCAACTGGCGGCACGTCTGGCACGATTAAGTTGTCGCCACAAATTCGGGTAGAAGGTCTGGGAAGCGAAGCGATCTCTGCGATTCCGGCGGAGGAAATCGCGCCGTTTCTTTCGCAGCCGTTGATCATTGAAGAGGACGGATTAAATAACGCTCCGCATATTGTTGCCGTACAGGAAGGTCATGTAAATTTGGGCCGTAATGATCTCGCTTACGTGCGTGGCGATCTTAAGGGCGGTACCTCATTCCAGGCTTTCCGTCCCGGCAAACCCTTGAAAGATCCGGTCACTGGCAAGGTCATCGCCTATGAGGCAGTATATTTAGGCACGTTGAAACTGGAGCGTGCAGGCAAAGCAGAAAATGAAGCGGATACCTTCCGCATCGTTGAGTCGAAGGAAGAGATGAGCGTCGGAGATCGTTTGGTGGCAGTGCCGATTACCGCCATTTTGAACTACGTACCGCACCCACCTTTGGTTGACGTCAATGCGCGCATTGTCTCGATTTACGGTGGGGTTGCCAATGCAGGTCAGAACCAGATTGTCACCATCAATAAGGGTGCAGAAGACAACATGGAGGTTGGCAATGTGTTGCAGTTATACCGATTTGGTAAAACCATCGCCGATCCTTTAGATGGAAAAAAAGCTGTGAAACTTCCCGATGAGCAATACGGCACGTTATTTATCTTCAGAATATTTAGGCATATTTCTTACGGATTGATCATGCAAGTTCGCGATACAGTGGAGGTCGGCGATATTGCCAGATCACCAGAGTAGACGGGCTAAGTGTTGCAAACAGAAAATATCCTCAATATTAGTAACGATGCCGCTGTCATTGAAACGCCATTCACAGCGGCAAATACATTCTCCCAACCACCCGGCCAGCCAGGGGTTGCTCAATCGGTGTTTCAACCGATGTTGGCGAGCGATCTTGCAGACTGGCTTAGGTTAGAGCAGACGGAGGGTGTCGGATCTTCCACCGCACGCCGTCTGATGGCTGCCTTCGGCCTGCCAGCCAATATTTTTTCCAGCTCGCTAACCGCTCTCCAAAACGTTGTCTCGCACAAAATTGCGTTGGCGCTGTTGGCACCGTTATCGGATTTGACTAAACAACGGATTGATTGTGCTTTGGAATGGGCGCAGCAGAAGGGCAACCGGATTCTGACGCTGGCCGATAACGACTATCCCGCGACGTTGCTTAATATTTCTGATCCGCCATTAGTTCTATACGTGAAAGGTCGGGTTGAATTGCTGGCGCGACCTTCACTGGCAGTAGTTGGTAGTCGCAATGCAACCGTGCAAGGCACCACTAATGCCGAGCGATTCTCTGAGACCCTGAGCCAGCGCGGACTGACGATTATTTCGGGTCTGGCGCTAGGCATCGACAGCGCTGCGCATGTCGGTGCGTTGCGCAACACGCGCCAAACCTTTGACGCGGGGAGCACAGTCGCGGTGATCGGGACCGGCGCGGATATCGTTTATCCGTCACGCAATCGCAGTCTGGCCCATGAGATTGCAGAATTTGGCTGTATTGTTAGTGAGTACCCGCTTGGCATGTCGGGTATTGCGGCTAACTTTCCGCGTCGGAACCGGATTATTTCAGGGCTGTCTGCCGGAGTTCTGGTGGTAGAAGCCGCCGCCCAGTCCGGTTCGTTGATCACCGCCCGAATGGCGGCGGAGCAGGGCAGAGACGTTTTTGCGATTCCCGGGTCAATTCATTCGCCGCTTTCTAAAGGTTGTCATCAGTTGATTAAGCAAGGAGCCAAGCTCGTTGAGTCAGCGCAGGATATCCTGGAGGAAATGGCATCCTTTGTATCGCCGGCGCGTCCAGCTTCTGCGGTCTCAAAGCAAGGTGAATTACTAGCGCAGCCATTATTGTTTTCTACGCCATCAGAAGATAGTGAGCATACGCGCTATGTTGATGATCCTTTGCTAGCCGCTCTCGGCTTTGATCCGGCGAGCATCGACATGTTGGCAGCGCGCAGTGGTATCGATATCGCACTATTAAGTGCGCAGCTATTGACGCTTGAGCTAGAGGGTTTGGTAGAGTTGCTTCCAGGCGGTGTTTATCGGCGCATCGGCCAATAGAAACAATTTTACTGCTGGTCGCGCATCTTGATATCAATCCGCTTGGGTCTCGCGTGAATTTTGGCGTAGATTCAAGCTTAGATTTCAGCGAATTTTTTTACCGCCAGTTACACATGTCAGAATGACACTTTCGGCAGAATGCGTTAAATCCTGCGATACTGGTATAAAGGTATCTATAAATTATGGGTAAATCACCTTATTTGGGCGTTTAATCGATTGTAAAGACCGCAATTTTGCGATAATTGTCTAGGATTTTCGCAAAAATGCCCCAATTGGGTTGTATCCTGGCAATCCACGCGGCCCAACCTCTCCTCGCTGATTGCTGTTTTTGCAAATAGTTTTAGCAACTTGTTTTAGTCCAATCTTAGCGATACAGTAGAACCATGTTTGAAGTCCTAGTTTACCTATATGAAACATATTACCGTCCCGATGCCTGCCCGGAACCTGAGGCCTTGGTCAGGAAACTGACGGCAATTGGTTTTGAAGATGATGAAATTACCAAAGCGCTTGGCTGGCTGACTGATCTGGCTGTAAGTAATCACTCTTACGCTGACCGCTATCCTCAGCAAACTGCATTTTCATTTGGCATGCGGATATACGCGCCGCAAGAAATGGACGCACTTGGCACAGAAGCAATAGGCTTCGTTCAGTTCCTTGAGTCAGCTAAGATGCTCAATCCGGTACAGCGCGAAATCGTCATCGAACGTGCTTTAGCCGCAGGGGAATCGCTAATATCACTCGATAAGCTTAAAGTAATCGTGTTGATGGTGTTGTGGAGCCAAGGCAAAGAGCCGGACGGATTGATGTTTGATGAGTTGTTTCTTGACGACGATGAAGACCCGGAACCGCGCCTGTTGCATTAGAATTGGCAGCGCAGGCTTCTTCGACCATTAATTGTAAGCAACGGCAGCGCTTGCCGGGCTTGCGATATTCCCAATAACCCGCTTATCATTGGCCGCTTAATCACTGCCGTATTCTATGTTGGCTGTTATAGTGTGCGAGAGTTGCCTTTTGGTAAGCTAATAACTCCTTTCGATAACGCTGTATTTCGCAGTTGTTTGGACCGAGTTGTTCCGACCCAGCTGTTTCAATCCGGCCGATTCAACCCAATTGTTTTAGCCCGGTCGTACCAACGTAGCAATGATTAAGTTCTGCATTTCACCGACTAGTTAAACGAGTATTTAGCTGTAACATGCGCCAACTCATTTGATGGGAAAGCGCGCCACTTTCGAGACCATATTTATGAGCAAGACCCTCATCATCGCCGAGAAACCTTCTGTCGCGAACGATATCGCGAAGACGCTTGGCGGCTTTACCAAGCACGATGAGTACTTTGAGTCCGACGAATACGTGCTGTCATCAGCTGTCGGTCACCTGCTGGAAATCGCCGTACCTGAAGAGTTCGATGTCAAACGCGGAAAGTGGACCTTTACCCATTTACCGATGATTCCGCCGTATTTCGCGTTGAATCCGATCGCCAAGACCGAAGCCAGATTAAAAGTACTCAACAAGCTGATCAAGCGTAAAGACGTCACCGCACTGATCAATGCCTGCGATGCCGGACGTGAAGGCGAACTGATTTTCCGCCTGATTGCGCAACACGCCAAAGCCAAACAGCCGGTCAAACGCCTTTGGTTGCAGTCAATGACGCCGGGCGCTATCCGCGATGGTTTCGCCAATTTGCGTGCCGATGAAGATATGTTGCCATTGGCCGACGCCGCCCGTTGCCGCAGTGAAGCTGACTGGCTGATCGGTATCAACGGTACCCGCGCAATGACCGCGTTTAACTCGAAAGAGGGTGGTTTTTATCTGACCACCGTTGGTCGCGTACAAACGCCGACACTCTCGATCGTGGTCGAGCGCGAAGAGAAGATTAAAAAATTCGTTCCGCGTGACTTCTGGGAAGTGCGGGCAGAGTTTATCTGCGCCGCCGGTATTTATGAAGGTCGCTGGCTCGATACGCAACACAAAAAAACCGAGAATGATCCCGAAAAACGCGCCGAGCGTTTGTGGAGTCTGGCTGCCGCAGAATCGATTGTTGCGGCTTGCCGCAACAAGATGGGCAACGTCACCGAAGAATCCAAGCCAACCACGCAAATGGCGCCGGGATTATTCGACCTGACCAGTTTGCAGCGTGAGGCTAACTCGCGCTTTGGATTCTCCGCAAAAAATACGCTCGGTCTTGCACAGTCTTTATATGAGCGCCACAAAGTCCTGACGTATCCGCGTACCGATTCGCGCCATTTGCCGGAAGATTATCTGAGCACGGTCAAAGAAACGCTGGAAACCGTGTCGGAGAACAACAACTATCAACAGTTCGCCGCGCAGATTCTCAACAAAGGTTGGGTCAAGCCGAACAAGCGTATTTTCGACAATAGCAAGATCAGTGATCACTTTGCGATCATTCCGACTACGCAGGCACCGAAGAATCTGTCCGAGCCTGAGCAAAAATTGTACGATCTGGTCACCCGGCGCTTCATGGCGGTGTTTTTCCCTGCCGCTGAATTTCAGGTGACTACACGCTTTACGGAAGTTTCCGGTTATCAGTTCAAGACTGAAGGCAAGGTCATGATCAATCCGGGATGGCTGGCGATTTATGGCAAGGAAGTCGCGGACGAAAAAGATGCAGAAAACAGCGGCACATTAGTTGCCGTGGCCAGCGGCGAGAAGGTCAAGACCGACAAAGTCACAGCCAACGGATTAGTCACCAAACCGCCAGCGCGCTATACGGAAGCCACGCTGCTGTCCGCGATGGAAGGTGCTGGCAAGCTGGTTGATGATGGTGAACTGCGCGAAGCCATGGCCGGTAAAGGTCTGGGCACGCCAGCCACGCGCGCGGCCACTATCGAGGGTTTGATCTTTGAACGCTACATGCTGCGTGAAGGCCGTGAGTTAATTCCGACCGCCAAAGCGTTCCAGTTAATGACGCTCTTGCATGGCCTGGGTGTTGACGAATTAACCGAGCCTGAGTTGACCGGCGAATGGGAGCATAAGCTATCGCAGATGGAAAAAGGCAAAATCACGCGCGAAGAGTTCATGCGTGAAATTGCCCAGATGACCCAAACCATCGTCAAGCGCGCCAAAGAATACGACAACGACACGATCCCTGGCGACTACGCAACATTGGTTGCGCCGTGTCCAAATTGTGGCGCTGTAGTCAAAGAAAATTATCGTCGGTTTGCTTGTACAAAATGCGAATTCTCAATGAGCAAAACGCCGGGAAGCCGCCAATTTGAAATTGCAGAAGTCGAAGAGTTGCTGATCAATCGGACTATCGGCCCGTTACAAGGTTTCCGCTCCAAGATGGGACGTCCGTTTGCGGCCATCCTCAAAATCAGTCGCGATGAAGAGATCAAGAACTCAAAACTTGAGTTTGATTTCGGTCAAAACGACGAGGCAGGCGAAAACGGTGAAGGCGTTGATTTCACCGGTCAAACGCCCGTAGGACCATGCCCAAAATGTGGCAACGGCGTATTTGAACTGGGTCTTGCGTACGTTTGCGAGAAGAGCGTCGCCAAGCCGAAAGAATGTGATTTCCGCAGCGGCCGCATCATCTTGCAGCAAGAAATCTTGCCCGAGCAAATGGCGAAGTTGCTCAATGAAGGAAAGACCGATTTGTTGCCGGGCTTTGTTTCCCAACGCACACGTAGGCCATTCAAGGCATTTCTGGTCAAAGGCAAGGACGGCAAGGTCAGTTTTGAGTTTGAAGAACGGAAGCCAAAAGCACCGGCTAAAGGGAAGGCCAAAGCGGCAGTCGTTGATGGTGACGCAGATGCTGATACAGCAGACGTCGCAGTGGTCAAAACCGCGGCCAAAAAAGTCGTCGTAAAGAAAACTGTGGTGAAAGCGGCTGCCGTGAAGAAGGCCGTCGCCAAGAAACCAGCAGTTAAAAAAGCAGTGGTGAAGCGCGTGATCGCAAAAGCCAAAGCGGCATAATTGCACTAACATGTAGTTAGGTCGCGATTATCGATGCGATAGCATTACAAAAAGCCGTCAGTGGCAACGCTGGCGGCTTTTTGTTAAGGCGTTTTCTTCTGGCGCTGCTGCGTTTAGCTATTAGCAAACAGGATCGGCAGCGCCTGTTTTGCGGACGACTCGTGCGAGCCCAGTAACCGAAATACATACGCGTCGCGCAAATTTGGTGCCGGGGCTGAATAGAACATTAAACAATGTATAGCGGTATGAGGCCGAAAGGGCGCCTGTCGCGCTATATACCACATATGAGTGTGAGCCGGTAATTGTGGTCATGCTATTGGATGTGAGGCTGTGGAAAAGCCTTATTACTGGCGTGGTATCAAAACGGCCAATAGAAACGTCTACAATCCATCCTTGAGACCAATCGCGCTCAATGAGCTCATAATCGCCGTCCGGATCATAATCGTGTCCCCGTGATCGGCTGTTGTAGCTAGCGCCACCGCCGCGACACACAATTATGTTAGGTCTGTCAGGCATGACAATGTCGTAAGCCGCGCACACTCTTACCATTCGACCCCGCATAATCGCCTCTGATCGGGCGAACCGATTCGCGGCCAAGAACAACTTGACGTTACTGGCGACGCGGATATCAGTCACAAAATCACGCATGGATGGCAACGCTATCGCTACCAGAATTGCGACCACCGCAATCGTAATAATTAGTTCGACCAGCGTAAAACCTTTGTTCGGACTAAGCATAATGGCTACCTTCGTAGGTGCAACAAGCAAGTAAGAGGGAGGAAAAACAGGGCGATGTTATTTGCGGAGAAACTGCAAAGCGATAAAGATCACCCACGATCCGGCGCAGAAAGGCATGTCTTTTTAAGAAGATAGAATGCTCATTCTGCAGGAAAGTGCTGTGTAAAGATTTAAGAAAAATCTGAAAATGGGGGGAGACTTATCTATAAAAATAGATTGAGTACTAGCGCATTTTGGACGAAGTGTTTTGGAGTGGGCCGGATTTTCAGAGACACGGCCTGAAAGTCAATTTTGTGACCGTAATTTACGCATTATAAAAAAGACAAATCGGCGGTGATCACGCCGAACCGCATTTAGCCTGTTTTTCAGTCAAGATTTGCAGGTTGTGGAAAGGGTAGTAAATTCTCGTATTCCACATAAACTTGAGCGGAGTCTCAGCTTGGTGCATAAACACATAAACACATAAACACATAAGCAGTTATACGCCTAAGAAGGAAATAATTATGCGCCAAATACGCTGGAATATTGCGGTTTCGCCGGACGCAGATTAATCGCTTCGTATGTTCCTTGCTAGTCGGGGCGGTCGAAAAGGTGATCTTTCCCGGTTTATTGAGGAGGCCGTTCGCGCTCATATTCTCGAGCTAACGGCCGAGCAGACAAAAATGGCCAATACGGGCGTGAGCGAGGTCGATCTGACAGCCATGGTTGATGAAGCCGTGCAATGGGCCCGGAACCACTGATGCGGGTGGTACTTGATACGAAGGTCTTATTGTCCGCACTTATTTCCCCTCATGGCGCACCAGACGCGATTATCGGGCTTGGCGCGCAGCGAAATTTGAGGTTGTCAATTCATTGGTGCAACTTGATGAATTGCGCCGCGCCAGTCGATACCCCAAATTCAAAGCAGTATTGCAACCCCATCAGGTGGGCACGATGGTCAACAATTTTCAACAGGCAATTGTTTTAGATCGATTCACATCAGACGTTGAGGCTGATGACCCGAATGATGCGTTTTTGCTCGCTATGGCGCTCGCAGGCGATGCTGACTATCTGGTGACTTGAGAGCGGCGGGCGGGTCTATTACAGAGAGGGAGCTTTGGTCGAACACGGATTCTTACTCCCAGCGGATTCCGCCCCGAAATTCTTTAATATTGCAAACGATGTAAGCGTCGCTAACAGGGCAGTCAATCGCAGAATATTTGAGTCTCTGCGCCGCTTTAGGGGGTTGCGGAATGTTGCCAAAAAGAAGTGCAAACAATGACACTTCCTTAAGCGATCGGCATTTCAACATAAATTGCCCCACATTTTTGATCAATTTTTAAGTCAGGGTTTGCCGGTTGTCGCTTTTTGAAACACTCGCAGCCCGACACTTAGAAAAAATGATCCTCTACTTCGCTAGGCGTTAGTGGCAGCTAATCGGACGTGAATCATCTAATGCTTCCTGTTCCTTGGCTCAGAACAGATCATCATGCGCTTTGTGATCGGTAGCGCCTTCCAGCCGCAACAAGAAGCCTTTCCGCTCCAAGCCACCCGCATAGCCGGTTAGCGCCCCAGAGGCTCCTAAAACCCGATGGCAGGGCACGATAATGGAGACCGGGTTGCGCCCGATTGCCGTGCCGACCGCTCGCACCGCATTGGCCCGCCCGATCTGCACGGCATGCTGACCGTAGGTGGTCGACTGGCCGAAAGGAATGGCGATTAAGGCGTCCCATACGGCGCGTTGAAACGCCGTTCCATGCAACGCCAGCGGCAGATCAAATTGCTGACGAACGCCTGCGAAGTATTCATCTAACTGCTGTGCAGCTTCTTTGAGGTGCGGATGGTCGGGCGCCAGTATCCATCCATCTTTTCCCTTGAAATGACGGTGCACCTCAAAATACATGCCGCTGATACCGGCGTCGGTCGCTGCGATCAATAGCGTGCCAACCGGACTGTTATGGGCGACGTAATAAGTGACATCGACGGTTTTGAGTGTGTTTATCGATACGGTATTCATAGTGTTTGCCATAAAAGTAATGCCGCGTAACCGCGCCATGGTGACCATGCGGTAGCTATCGCGGCGAGTTGTTTTTCAGTCAGGCGACCGCCAGCTTCGGCCATCGCTTTTTGTAGTCCCAGATCGCCAGCGGGAAATGCATCCGGAAAGCGTAAAGCGCGCAGAGCAATATAGTGGGCGGTCCAGTTGCCGATTCCCGGTATCGCGGTTAATTGTGCGATTGTTTCGGCGAGCGTTGCACCGGGTCTGGTGGGTAGATTTCCATCGGCTGCATGCGCAGTTGCATAGCGCGCCATATTCCGGATAGTCTCAGCACGCGAGGTCGGAATACCAATGCTTGCCAGTGTAGACGCAGGTAAATTCGTCAGCGTTTCTGCGTCCGGAAAATGATGTGTGATTGTAGGAAAGGGCGTCTCGCATAATGACCCGAATCGACTCACCAATCGTGCCGTCAATGTGCTCGCGCCAGCTACACTGACTTGTTGCCCTAGTATTGCCCGCACCGCAAGCTCAAAAGGCGCAAACGTGCCCGGAACTCGAATCCACGGTTGGCGATGTTGAACGGATTGCCCATCAATGCGGTTTGCCAGCGCTGGGTCTAAGCGTAAATGCGCAGTGATTACCGCGGGGTTGGCATCCAGATCAAACAGATTGCGCAGCCGCGCCAGAATCGGCATTAGCATCGGGGTCAGTGTCGGCGAAATCTGTACTTCCAATTGTTGCTGTCTGGCGAGGTGCGTCACGCGCAGCCAGCCGCTGACGTTGTCGAGTCGGATACTACGAATGTAGGCCGGACTGGCGTGTGCCAGTTGCACTGCTTCGACGCCTGCAATCAGGCGTGGCTGCAAATACTGCAAGATGGAAATCCATTCCAGCGGCGGGCGATACGCCAACCGCACAGTCACCACATCTTCCATCGGATTTGAGTGTGCGGTACCAGGTTTATGCTGTCGACGCAATGCGGTCGGTGCCATGCCGTAACGTGCGTTAAAGAGGGCGTTAAAGCGCCGGATACTGCCAAATCCGGCGGCGTCGGCCAGCTCGGTCATCGATAAGTGGGTTTCCTGCAATAGTTTTTTTGCAAATAAAAGACGCTGGGTTTGCGCCAGCTCAACTGGTGAAACGCCGAAGTGTTGCAGCAAAACCCGCCTTAACTGGCGGGAAGAAAGCCCGACTTCTGCTGCCAATTGCTCAAGTCGGCCGCCCTCGGTATTTTTATCTTCGGTGCTATTGGTGATGCTACGATTGTCGCTGTTGCGGTTCAGCGCACCCGCAGTAATGCGTTGCCACACTGCATAGGCCAGATTTTGTTGCAATGCGTAGGGCGCTAATTCTGGACGACAACGAAGACATGGGCGAAAACCTGCGGCTTCTGCCGCTGCTGCGCCTGTATAAAATGTGCAGGACGAAGGGCGCGGTGTTTTGGCAGTGCAGATTGGGCGACAGTAGATTCCGGTAGTGCTGACACCGACAAAAAAGACGCCGTCAAAGCGACTATCTTTGGCAGCCAATGCGCGATAGCAACTCTCATCATTGAGCGTTTTGGTGCTTGATTCAATTTTGGTGTCGATGATTGGTGGCGGCAATAATGACGTACTAAGTCGATGTGAAAGTAGAGTTTTCATGCTCTATTTATACGCCGTAGGGAAGTTGGCGTCTAGCCGTTTTCGGACGCGTAAATAGACGCCTGGAATAACCTATCTGACGTTTTGCGCTACATTAAATCATTGCGAGCAATTAATCCTGCTTGCTCGCAATGGCTTGATGGAAAATACTTGCGATGAACGATGGTAATCGAATATTCGAATAGTCGCGTAACGACTATCGATGGCTTTATTATTTAATGATTCGCGAACCGATCGGTGGCCCTGATTAATTGATCCAAAATGCCCGGTTCCGTGACAGCATGACCAGCATCAGCAATCATTATCAATTCGCTGTTTGGCCAAGCGTTATGCAACTCCCAAGCCGTTTGTGGTGGACAAATGATGTCGTATCGGCCCTGCACAATAATGCCGGGAATATCCCGCAGTTCTCCGGCATTCATAATCAACTGATCGGGCGTAAAGAATCCCGCGTTGACGAAGTAATGATTTTCGATCCGCGCTACCGCCAATGCATGATGCGCTTCAGCAAATTCTTCCACAAATTGCGGGTTCGGTAGCAAGCTAATCGCATGTCCTTCCCACGTACTCCACGCTTGTGCCGCAGCGAGTTGGGTTTGCTCATCGCCGTCATTCAATAGCCGATGATACGCCGCCATCAAATCGCCTTGCTCAGCCACTGGCACAGGGGCGATAAATTCTTGCCAGGCTTCCGGAAAAATCATCGATGCGCCACATTGATAGAACCAGTCAAGTTCTTGCTGTCGTGATGTAAAAATTCCCCGCACGATCAATTCGGTAACGCGCGGCGGATGCGATTGTGCATAAGCTAGCGCCAGCGTGCTTCCCCATGAGCCGCCAAAGACTTGCCAGCGCTCAATTTTTAGCATGATGCGCAACCGTTCAATGTCGTCGACCAGATGCCAGGTTGTATTCGCCTCAAGATGCGCGTGGGGTTTGCTGCGGCCGCAACCGCGTTGATCGAATAGTACGATCCTGTACCGTGCCGGATCGAACAGTCGTCGGTGATTGTCATTGCAACCAGCACCCGGGCCGCCATGCAAAAACAAGACCGGCTTACCGGCAGGATTGCCACATTCTTCCCAATACACCTGATGACCGTCTCCAACTTCGAGCATGCCTTGTCGGAACGGAGCAATCGGCGGATAAAACCCTCGTAGATTATTTGTACTTAACTTGTTCATATCCACTCCATCATCAATAGCCCTGAGGAGATGAACAATAACTGAAATCGGCCAAAATAGTAAAAAAACGCACAGAGTGGCCCACAGGATAAAAAATCAAAGATGTTCGGAAAACAGCGTTGCAGGATGCGTTACACTTGGTTTTGTTCAAATTAGTGCAGTGTCGCGTAGGCTCATTTAGGTTCATTTAGGTTCACGTCGTCAGCGCTTCCTCTTCATAGCGCAGAATGATCGGGATTCGTTTCGCTTCATTTGTCATTTCTGGAGTCAGAAGTCTATGGTATTGTCACCTTCTCCTAGCGCCCGTTTAGTCGTTCAAAGTCTTGAAGCCTCACGTATCCGTGAAGTGGCAAATGTTGGCATTGGACGCAGTGATGTATTGCCTTTCTGGTTCGGGGAACCGGATCAGGTAACGCCAGCCTTCATTCGCGATGCCGCGAAAGCAGCGCTTGATGACGGCGATACGTTCTATACCAGCAACTATGGCATACCGCCGTTACGTGAAGCGCTTGCTGGCTATTTATCCGCATTACATCAACCACTGGACGCTAGCCGCGTTGCCGTCACTTCCTCTGGCGTATCGGCGCTGATGTTACTGTCTCAACTGATTTTGAGTCCGGGTGATCGGGTTGTGGCGGTCACACCGTTGTGGCCCAATGTCGTCGAAATCCCTAAGATTTTAGGTGCTGAAGTCGTGCGTGTGCCACTACAATTTGGCGAGGTATGGGATCTCGATATCCAGCAATTAATTGATGCACTGACGCCAGGCACAAGGGCGGTGATGATTAATTCCCCCAACAATCCGACCGGTTGGGTGATGTCGCGTGCGCAACAGCAAATCGTTTTGGACCATTGCCGTCAGCACGGCATTTGGATCGTCGCGGATGATGTGTATGAGCGGGTCGTGTATCGCCCATCCATAAGCGGACGGTCCAACGATACGCAAGCCCATGACGATAAGCTCTGCGCGCCTTCGTTTCTGGATATTGCGGAACCCAATGATCGACTTATTTCATCCAATAGTTTTTCAAAAGCGTGGTTGATGACAGGATGGCGTCTGGGTTGGTTGGTCGCCCCGCCGACCTTGATGACTGATCTGGGTAAATTGATCGAATTCAATACCTCGTGTGCGCCCGGATTTGTGCAACGTGCGGGTATTGCCGCCGTTGAACGCGGGGACGATATTATCGCCACTACTATTGACCGCTATCAAACCGCGCGCGACTTTTTATATCAGCGCCTCAATGCGTTGCCGGGTATTACCGCGCCGTTGCCCAAAGGGGCGATGTATTTATTTTTTCGCTTGGATGGCGTTACTGACAGTTTGGCATTGTGCAAACAACTGGTGCGTGATGCTGGCTTGGGATTGGCTCCGGGAAGTGCATTTGGTCCTGAAGGTGAGGGCTATATTCGTTGGTGTTTTGCCAGTTCGGTAGAACGTCTCGCATCTGGCGTGCAGCGGTTAGAGAAGTTTTTATTAGCACGATGAAGGCGTTATCTTTACGCTTTTAATCCTTCTGCCCGATAACAAAAGGTCACGCATCATTGGTCTTGGCAATCGCAAGACCAATTTTTTTGTGTAACTGGTGACGTATCGTGCCATTCGCTGGTGTATCGATTTTCCAATTTGCGTGCAAATTTGTTTGGCAATTCCGTCCACCAATTCCCCCGCTAATTCATCTCCTGATTCATCCAACGATTCGCCCACCAATTTTTACCTCCAATCGGCGCTCAGCCGGTTTGAAACAACCACATCCAGCCATTTCAAATAGTCAACGGTCAAGAGCCCTTCGATTGCTAAGGTAATTCTCGCCGCATTGCTCTCTCTTTTTATGACATCCCAAGTGGTGTTAAATGTGCAACGCCTCATAGGAGGCGAAAGCCTCATTTTGATCTGCAACGATTTTTTAATCTTCGTTTTTTTGTTAGTTGTCGCCAAAAAAGTATCTACATAGACTGATATTTCTGTATGCATTTTCAGCAAAGTCTTATCTCTTATTAGAATTCTCTGATGTTTTTTATCATTTCAAATCTTTACTATAGAGCGGCTTTCTTCCCGGCGAATTTTTCTCGCCAGACGCATTTTACTGGAAGCTTACATCACTTAAGGGATTTACATGAAACTGAAATTAGCCGCAACTATCGTCACTTTGACTTTCGCAGGTATCGCATCACAATCAGCCATGGCTGCGGGTATTCCTGATGGTCAAGTTGCTTTTTCTGGAAAAATTGAAGCGACTACTTGTACCAACAAAGGTATGAACTATGTGAATCTGGGTACGCTAGCACTAAGCGATGCTTCGATGAAAAAACCAGGCGATAAAGGTATCAACAATCGCTTTTATATCGATCTGGAAAACTGCGACACGACTGCAATGAAAAATGCAACCGTGCAATTTTCTGGCACTACCGATTCGATTGATGCTGCATTGCTGGCAGTCGATGTCGGTAACGGTAAAGGTCAAGGCGTTGGTGTTCAAATTATGGACGTAGATGGCGCATCAATTCTGGGTGCTGACTCGCGTGCGTATCCATTGCTCGACGGTGTTAACAAGCTGCCATTCGATGCACGTTTTGTTCGTACCATGGCTGAAGCATCACAAATGATTGCTGGTGATGTTACTGCTGTTGCGCAATTCAACATTACTTACAAGTAATCAACAGGCTATCAGTAAAACAGCATTGGTTCAGCATAAATCCGGCTTAAATTCAGCTTCAAAATAGCTGAAAGATAGATGGAAAATTGCTGCAAATTGGCAGGTAATTATGCCAGGGCGGTCGTTGGTAGTTTTATGCCAAAGGCCGCGCATCAAGAAACAGTTTAGCGCAATCCAATCAACGCATTTCTCGGTTCGCTTCCTGATTCATTTCTTTGCCATACCTCCGACGCAAATACGTCCGAAAGCCAGCTACAGCGCTGGTCGCCGTTTGAGGGGTATGCATACTAAGGATACTCATGTTTCAAAAACATTTTGCGCACACCTGCGTGGGCGCGTTGTTGTCCCTTGGATTTGCGTTGCAGGCCGCAGCCGGGGTCAGCGTAGGCGGAACTCGCGTAATCTATGATGCGACAAAACGTGAAGCGTCTGTTTCTATTCGTAATTTAGGCACTTCTCCGTATGTCGTGCAGACCTGGGTCGATGCTGGCAAGGAACGCGTTGCCGGTGATAAAACGCCGCTGGTCGTTACGCCGCCGCTATCCCGTCTGGATGCCGGTAAGGAAAATATTCTCCGCATTGTGCGCGGTGGCGGAGCATTGCCCGAGGATCGTGAATCGGTACTCTGGCTAAATGTAAAAGAAATTCCGACCAAAATAGAAGAAAAGAATGTGCTGCAAATTGCGTTGCGTACGCGCATCAAAATATTCTACAGGCCGGCCGCCATGCCAAGCTTCGAAGGTGGCTCGCTAGCGGCTCCGGCTGCGCTTCAGTGGGCTTTGGTGCCGGCCACCAACGGCGTCGGCAAGGCATTAAAAGTCAACAACCCGACACCCTATCACGTCACTTTTGCGTCGCTGACAGTACACGGCGCGACCAAACAGGAGATTGATCTCGATATGGTTCCGCCATCCGGTGAACGTATTTTTCCTTTGACAGTTGCGCAAGGCGACGTGCACGCCGATGCGACCGGACCATTGCAAATCACCTTTTCTACCATCAACGATTATGGTGCGCACTCTGATTCAAAAGACATCATGGTAAGTCTCGCCAATACGCAGGACAGGGCGGAGTAATGCAAAAGACTGGCAGAGTAGAGGAGCCGAAATGAGTGGGTCAAAAAATAAAGCCGGCGTGTTGATGGCAGCACATCTTGACCACATTTTGGTTGAAACGATGGAACCTGTTTTGGATTCCGTTCTGGATCAGAGTGCAGGACAATCTTCAGCCAACACTCTAGTTTCAAAGAAGCAGACGCGTCTGAATTTAAGCCGAAAATTGGAATCCATAGCGACGATAGCGGTCAGGCAATCTGCCGAAGCCATCTTCTTGCCACATACAACGCGACATCCAAAATGGCGACTGAACACAATTCAGAGTGCTTTGGCGGCTATTGCACTGGTGATGGTGCCGCAATGGGCATGCGCGGCGGATACCGATTTGGAGTTTAATGCGTCCTTTTTAAGTATTAGCGGCAATCAGCCGACAGCCGATCTTTCCGTATTTTCCAAGCGCAATGTGGTGTTGCCCGGTATCTATTCTGTCGATATTTATATCAATGAAAATTTTAAAGAAAGACGCGATATTCGCTTTTCAAAAGACGATAACGGCAAGGAAGTAACAGCCTGCATCACGCGTAAAATGTTGAGTCGTTGGGGTGTGAACCTTGCCGCATTTCCCGCAATACCCGCCAAAGTTAAGACCGATGCCGCCAATACAATGGGGGCTAACGGCACAGCGTCTGCGGACAACGCAACTAATATTCCCGATGAACAATGTATTGATATTTCAACCCTTATTCCCGCCGCGAATGTGACCTATGATGCAGGGCAATTTCGACTTGATGTCAGCGTTCCGCAAGCAGCAATGCGACGGGTGGCGCGTGGCACGGTGAATCCAAAATTGTGGAATACGGGCATCACCGCGGGTTTGCTGGATTACCAGATTAATATGGGCCACTCCGATGGCGACTCGCGCAATACTGTCTTCGCAGGGCTGCGCAGCGGCGTCAATGTTGGCGACTGGCGCGCGCGTACTTTTTCTACTTTTAGCCCCAACCGCAATGGCCGTGGCGGCTGGCAAACGGTCAACGCTTACGGACAACGGGATATCACTTCGCTCAAGAGTCAACTGGTGGTGGGCGATGGCAGTTCGCCCGGCGATATTTTTGATGGCGTACAGTTCCGTGGCGTGCAGATGCAAACAGACGAGGCGATGTTGCCAAACAGCCAGCGCGGTTACGCCCCCACTATTCGTGGCGTAGCACAAACTGCTGCCAAAGTAGCAGTGCGACAAAATGGCTACATCATATACACGACCTACGTTGCGCCGGGACCATTCGTCATCGACGATTTGTACTCCACTTCGGGCAGCGGCGATCTGGAAGTGACCATCACCGAAGCCGATGGCCGCGAGACCAAATTCATCCAGCCATTTGCAGCCTTGCCGGTCATGATGCGAGATGGTGCATGGCGTTATAGCGCGACTGCTGGTAAATATCGCAGCGGCTATTCCGGCAGCACGCCAGTCTTTGTGCAGGCCACAGTGACACGTGGTTTGCCGGCAGGTGTCACCGTGTATGGCGGCGCAAATATCTCGACTATTTACGGTTCTGTGTTGGTTGGTACGGGTATCAATTTACATAGCTTTGGGGCGTATTCGATTGATGTGGCGCACGCCCGCACACAAGCGAATGGCGGATCAGAATATCGGGGTAGCTCGATTCGGTTTCGCTATGCTAAATCCTTCGCGTCATCCGGGACCAATTTCTCCGTACTCGGTTATCGCTACTCAACGCGCGGCTATCGTACTTTTGCCGAGGCGGCACAATTGCAGGACATGGCACCCGGATACGCTTTGTATAACCAGCGCAGCCGCATGGAAGGTACCGTATCACAACGTATCGGCACCGATAGCGCAATGTACTTTACCGCTGGTCAGCAAAGTTACTGGGGACGACGGGCAAAAGACAACACTGTTCGCCTTAGTTATAACAGTCGTTTCAGACAAATTAATTATGGCGTTTACCTCGATTACAACACCTACGACGGCGGTCGTTCCAACAAACAGATTAGCGTCAGCCTGTCCATGCCACTAGGTGGAAAAGATGGTTACGTTGGTTACGGCGCATCACGCAATGATCAAGGCAATCTGGTCCAGAATGCAAGTTACACGGGGTCGGCGTTCGATGATAGTCGCCTGACTTATGGTGTCTACGCCGACAAGAGTACCGACGGTGGGATGTCGGGTAGTGGAACCATGACGTACTTGTCGCCAGTTGCGCGTTTCGACGCCAGCCGCAGCCAGGGTCGCGGCTACGGCCAGACCAGCATGTCGGTCACAGGTGGTGTTGTGGCACACGCTGATGGCGTGACGTTATCGCAGTCGTTGGGCGAGACCGTTGCCGTGGTCAACGTGCCGGGTGGAAAAGGGATCCCGATTGAAGGCTACGCCGGTATCGAAACCGATGCTGCCGGAAACGCAGTGATTCCCTATATCAGTCCCTACAACAAAAATCGAATCGCATTGCGGACCGAGGAGTTAGGTAACGATATTGAAATTGCCAACGCCGTGCAAGATGTTATTCCCCGGCGCGGCGCGGTGGTACTAGCCAGATTTGAGGCGCGAGTCGGTCATCGCGTGCTGTTCGAATTAACAGACGCAAACGGCAGATCCTTGCCGCTTGGCGCACGCGTTGAAGACGATGACGGACGCGAACTGGGCATTGTCGGGCCTGACGGGCAAGCGTATGTCACCGGCCTGGAAAACGAAGGCAGCCTGACCGTTAAATGGGGCAAAAAGCCCAACCAGCAATGTCAGGTTCCTTATGCCATCGACGGCAATGTGACGGAAAGCAGCGCCTTCAAAGAAATAACCGCGAAGTGCAACATTACGGAAGAAATTTAAGATGATCAAGCAAACAAAGTTGTTCGCCAAGACCGGTGAAGCGGCTCCCCCTGGGCGATTACGGGCGCAGATTGAAAAGATGATCTGTGCAGGTGTTTTGATGTGCGCGGCAAGTGGTAGTTGGGCTGTTTGTCATGTGGTGTCGGGATACGTGGCGAAGCAAGTCCAAATCGATGTTGGCAATATTATTATTCGAGACCAGCCGATAGGTAGCGTGCTGGCAGAAAAGTCGGTCAATATTCCCGTCATAGGAAAAAGCGAAATTATGGCTTATTGTCCGACAGGCGAAGGAAAGGCCTTACTAATTGGTGAAGTTGAACCCCACTTTCGTCCCAACTCGACTTACCCGAATGTATTTGATACGGATATTGACGGTATTGGCCTTCGGATGACGCGGGTAATGGCTATGGGGGAGGGGGCTGAATCGAAAGAGCATCTGTATCCTCATACGCTCATGGAAGAAGGTTTGCGACGTTTATATATTGGATCACAATTCAAAATTGAGGTCATCAAAACGGGGCCGATACCGTACGGGGGCGAGCTGAAAATGGGGCGCTTTACGAATTACTATACCGGTGGTGAGGGCCCAGGAAAGCCCATGATTACAACGACGTTGAGTGGTAGGGGGATTACTATTATTCCGGCCAGTTGCACGCTCGATCCGGGATCTAAAACGATTCAAGTGGATATGCCGAAAACCGCACTCACTGATTTTAAAGGTGCTGGCACAGCCGGTCCATCGAAGTCCTTTGATATCGTTCTAAATTGTTCGGATATAGGAAACGAAAATCAAGACACTTATATGCAATTTGACACCCCCAATGCTATTAATGGCCTCGTGGGTGTGGCTGGATTAACGATTGAGCCGGGTGTGGCGCAAGGAATTGGCATTCAGTTATTGGACAACGCGGGCGCACCGATTGCATTTGCCACGCCGCAAAAAATGGGAGCGCATACAGGCGAAGCTGGTCAGCAGAGAGTCAGATTGCAAGCAGCCTATTTCCAAATCTCTAATAAGCCAACAGTTGGTGTGGCAAACGGTGCAGTCACTTTTACGTTGAGCTATAAATAGACTTGATGCGTATTGATTGTGGTTGAGGGCGCTTTACCTTTCATGGCTGTCCTTGCCATTATTCTTATAAAAATAATGGTAATAGGCATTGCGCTTCTATCAAAATTAACGATTTTTATTTTGATTAAATCGGCTGTCATAAAATAGCGTAACGGCTGTTAGCGGATCATAAGGAGAATCGATTGACGCCATTTTATCAAATCAGAGGATTGATTTTAGAGCGTACTTCGTGCCCCTCTCCCCCTACATGGCAGTTAAAAGTCTTCACGTTATTTTTTATTTTATGTTGTCTGTGTAAAGCGCATTTTCGGAGCGATATCGCTTTATTTCCTGCGTCACCGCAAGGTGTTTTTGGTCGATAAAACAGTCGCACTGTGGCGCACTATCCGCAGTTTTGGATCAACACAATTAATTTCTATCAGGTGATGTAAATCACGCGCGAAAAAGTTTGCCCATCTGCGCACAATCTACAATGTAGTAGTCAACATTCACATCGCATTTCTTCCTATATCTCGGCCAATATTGGTGTTATTTTTAAATCTGTTTATTTCAAAATCTGTGAAGAATCGAGAAATATCTGATGGAAAATTCACTGCATAGACTCACTTATCTTGGTCAAATAGAGATTTATCTCGCTAAAAAAAAGAGTCTGCTGATATTAAATAAAAACTACTTACCAGATAATTTGTGCATGGGTGATTGCAACACCCTTAAGGATAAACACACAACATTCTGGGTGTTTATTCCTGAACTTAACGTGATTTTACATCCGGCATGCTGACCACTCTCACGGCGCCTTTTCTGGTTACAGATGCTATTTGCTATTTGTATTAACGCATCATCATTGGGCATCATGCAATCTTAGTTGATTGATTTCCATAAGTTGTTATGGGCCGTTAGTGATGTTGCTAATCAGCAGGCAAAAAATAGCAGAGAAAAAAATGGTGCGTTCATTGAACTTATCACTTGAGCGTATCAGATATCTGCCGATTGTGAGATGTCGAAAACGGGTAAGAATCTTTTGCTAATTTTTGGAAAATAAATATGACTATGTTAAAACTGAAAACTTCTTCTTCACTGATCCTGGCTGCTATTGCTTTGACGGTTTCTGGTAGTGCGTTCAGTGTGCCCGCAAGCGACTTGGGCGGTAATCGATCGGAATCTGTTTTGGTCGCAGGTGGTACTATTTCTGGCAATTGGAACAGTGAGGGAATGCGCGTATCAACTTCACAACGTGGTGTTGCAATTGGTGTAAATACCTACGCAACTATTGACGCCACAGCAGTAAAGCCGGGCGCCACTTGGTACAAAGAGAATACATGGGCAACCGCAGTGGGTGCTGATGCCCGTGCATGGGGATATCGTAGTACAGCTATCGGTGTTAAAGCCGTTGCTGGTGATATCAATGGTAGTTCCGGTAATGTTCTGGAAAATACGACAGCAGTTGGTTATGGCAGTCAAGCCTCAGCCTCGTCAACCACTGCAATCGGTTCTAACACCAGTGTAAGACAAAGTGGCGGCGTAGCACTCGGTTCCGGTTCTGAACTGGATGCGTCACGCGACTTGACACCGCGAGAGGACAAAGATGTTTTTGTTGGTAAGAAAACAAAGCTTACTTTCGCCGTAGAAGATAGTCGTCAAGGTCCGGTATCGATTGGTTCGTATTACTACGGCCGTTCCGAAGGGCTTGGCGGTCACCGTCAAATCAAACGTGTTGCAGATGGTTCGGAAATGAGCGATGCGATTACCGTACGTCAATTGATCGAAGTTATCACGCCGTTTGACAATAGCATGGCTTCCATGGAAGAAAAACTAGATGCTTCGGCAGCTAAGTTCGACGAAGCAGCGGTTAAACTGGATGCCGCAGCAGCGCAATTAGTTGCCGCAGAAGCGAAGGTCGCTGCTTCAGAAGTCAAGGTTGTTGCCTCGGAAGCGAAGTTAGCAGAATCTGCAGCTAAGTTAGATGCGTCGCAAGCTAAATTTAAAATCATCGAAGATAGCCTTATTGCTCTTGAAAAACGTGTGAAAACCATTGAGGGTGGTCCTTCGAAATAAATAAAATACATTTTATTTATTTCTAATTTGTACGTAACGCGTACCAAGTTAGGACCTAGCCAGTAGGCAACAAAAATGGTTCCCGGCAAAATGCTGGGGACCATTTTTTTCGTTTCTCAAACGGTTTTTTCTACCGCGTATAAAGGTCTGCAAAAAATGCCGTACACGGGCAAATTTTCATGCGCTAAGCGTTCTGGCCATACGTAATATATTGATATTCAAAGATCGATTTTTACCCTTTCTGTTCCAATCTGAATTGCGCACGTACCATCCCACTGCACCCATGAACCTTGAATTCGCGATTAATAAAACACCCATGGTGTTGCCAGATGCGATTGTGGATGGGCGGCTAGGTCCAGATTCAATCAACTCTCTCTGAATGTTGTAAAATATTAACCTTTGTCGGCAAAAGCATACATTTTGTAGCCACCCTCTTGGTTCGTCCATCGCACCCATGTAGCTTTCAGAGAATCTCAAAACGGTTTTAAAGCGGCTTCCAGTGTGGAGGTTTAAGACCACGTGCGCGTGTCTGATGGCGGCATGGCAGCGCGTTGCGATCAAACCGTTTTTGTGTCAATCGGACTCAGCGTGTGGAAGTTGCGATGGCACAAAAACGTAGCCCACGGTTTCCGGTCAATATAACAAACGCGCATCGGCAAACATGAATTGGCCAATACAAATAAGCCAGGATGAGACATGCCGATGTTTCGCGTCACTAGTGCACAGATTGCGATAAATGAAAATTATTACCTTGCGAGAAGAGTGGTTCTCGGCGATGCAAAAAAATATGTTAGCTGGCCTCACATCCTCCTTCGCCTTAGTCCCTGAATGCATCGCCTTTGCGCTTGTAGCGCAAGTCAACCCGCTGATGGGGCTTTACGGTGCCGTGATCATCTGTACATTGACCGCTATATTTGGTGGTCGTCCGGGTATGATCTCCGGCGCTGCCGGGTCTATGGCCGTTGTCATCGTCGCGTTGGTGGTGCAACACGGCGTCGAGTATTTGTTTGCGACCGTGGTTCTCAGCGGTTTGTTGATGGTGTTATTTGGCGCATTGCGTCTTGGTAAATTGATCCGCATGGTCCCGCATCCGGTGATGCTTGGTTTCGTCAATGGCTTAGCGATCATCATCGCCATGGCGCAACTCGAACACTTTAAGCAGGCCACGGCTCAAGGTCCGCAATGGTTGCAGGGCACACCTCTTTTGGTGATGGTCGTTCTGGTCGGCTTGACCATGTTAATCGTCTATCTATTGCCGCGCCTGACCAAGGCCGTACCACCGGCGCTGGTGGCAATTGTGGGCATTGGATTATTGAGCCAACTGCTGCATTTGCCGACGCGTACTTTGGGGGACATGGCTCATATCGCGGGCGGCTTGCCCAGTCTGCACTTCCCCAGCGTGCCTTTTAGCATGGAGACACTGCGGATCATATTGCCCTATGCGGTACTGATGGCGATTGTTGGGCTGCTGGAGACCCTGCTCACTTTCAACCTCACTGACGACATCACTGAGACGCAGGGCCAGCCAAATCGCGAATGTCTGGCATTGGGCGCGGCGAATGTCGTATCAGGTTTGTTGGGCGGTATGGGCGGTTGCGCCATGATTGGTCAGACCATGATCAACCTGAGTTCTGGCGGTCGCTCGCGGCTTTCCGGCTTAACCAGCGGTATCATGATGTTGATGTTCATTTTGTTCTTGTCGCCTTTGATCGAACGCATTCCGCTGGCCGCATTGGTCGGGGTCATGTTCGTCGTGGCCCAGCAAACCTTCGCGTGGGGATCGTTAAGAGTATTGGGCAAAGTGCCGCGCCACGACGCCTTGGTGATCATCGCAGTCACCGTGATTACCGTGTTCACTGACCTTGCGACCGCCGTGCTGTGCGGCATCGTTATCGCCGCACTGAATTTTGCCTGGCAGCATGCTAGCGAGATGCGTGCTGATATCGTTGAAAATCATTCGGGTGAAAAAACGTACACACCCCACGGTACATTATTCTTTGCCTCAACCACGCATTTTCAGGGCCTGTTCGATCTACAAAACGATCCGGTCCACGTTATAGTTGATTGCCGGCAACTTCATCTGGCCGATCATTCCGCTATCGCTGCTGTGGAGGCATTGTTCGAGCGTTATCAAAAGGCTGGCAAACAATTGCGGGTGACCCATTTGTCGGACCGGAACCGGTTGTTGTTGCAACGTGCAGGACTAGAGATCAGTATGGGCTAACTGTACAAATGGGCTTAATCCATGATCGAAAATCGCGATAGATCGGTCTTTCGCAGTCTTTCCTGTATTTAATAATGTTCCTTGCACCTTTTCAATCTGATGCTATTATTAAGGCGCGCAAACGTTTGCGCGCGTGATTACAGCTGATTAGCCAAGCATCTCGCGATGCGCTACAGGCGATTCAAAAAAGATAATGATAAAGATAACAGGAGACTTTTAATGAAATTCAGACCCTTCCACACGTCCGCTCGCACGCGTTTGAAATTGATTGCGGCAACTATTCTAGTCTGCGCTTTACCTGCCATTAGTCTGCCCGCGATGGCGCAGACCAAACCAAAAGTCGCGTTGGTGATGAAGTCGCTCGCCAATGAGTTCTTTTTGAATATGGAAACAGGTGCTAAAGATAATCAAAAAGCTAACGCTTCAAAATATGATTTGATCGTCAACGGCATCAAGGACGAAACAGACACTTCCAACCAGATCAAGATCGTCGAGCAGATGATTATTGCCAAGGTTAACGGCATGGTGATCGCGCCCGCCGATTCAAAAGCGTTGGTTCCAGTGATTAAGAAAGCCATCGACGCCGGGATTATCGTGGTGAATATTGACAACAAACTGGATGATGGCGCGTTGAAGGAAAAAGGCATCGTTGTACCGTTCGTTGGTCCTGACAATCGCATGGGCGCTAAATTGGTCGGTGATTATCTCGGCAAACAAATTAAAAGCGGCGACAAGGTCGGCATCATAGAAGGTGTCTCGTCCACCTACAATGCGCAACAACGCACCGCAGGTTTTCAGGATGCGATGAAGGCGGTTGGCGCGAATGTGGTCAGCGTTCAGTCTGGTCAATGGGAGCTTGATCCCGGCAACAAAGTAGCCGCCGCGATGCTGAATGCCCATCCAGATATTAAGGCGCTGTTAGCTGGTAACGACAATATGGCATTAGGCGCAGTCGCTGCGGTTCGTGCGGCTGGCAAAACTGGCAAGGTGTTGGTCGTCGGCTATGACAATATCAATGCTATCAAGCCGATGTTAAAAGATGGTCGCGTGTTGGCCACAGTTGATCAGTTTGGTTCGCAACAGGCAGTGTTCGGTATCGATACTGTGTTGAAGGCGCTTGCCGCCAAGAAGACACAATCCGGGCTTTCTGGCGTAGTTGAAACCAAGGTGCAACTAGTGACCAAAGATACTAAATAAAGTCCAAAGGTGGATGATCACAAGTGTGATCATTTATCTATTTTGGGGCATTGCTCAGTACATATAAATAGTGCATAGCGGATAGGCAATCTTGTGCGATCGCCTATCCGCTTTTGTGTACTTTTTTATACCGTCCCACATCGCAATGTTGCCTGTTTTTGCAACCCACGCCACGTCTGGTGGAGGCCGTATGTCCGATACATCTCACGTTTTATCGCGTAAAAATAAGTCGCAAGTTGGTAACAGCAATGCTGCGATTGTTATTCCATTGCTATCGTTAAGCAACATCGGCAAGAGTTACGTAGAGCCGGTACTTGGCGGCGTTTCAATGGAGATTAGCGCTGGTCAGATTGTGGCACTGACGGGCGAAAATGGCGCTGGAAAAAGTACATTATCAAAAATAGTATGCGGCCTGATCTCTGCTACGCAAGGCAATATGTTACTAGATGGTCAGCCGTATCAGCCGACTTCACGTCAGGCCGCGGAGAAGCTCGGCATTCGGATGGTGTTGCAGGAATTAAACTTGATTCCCACGCTGAGCATCGCAGAAAATCTTTATTTAGAGAAGTTGCCGAGTCGCTTTGGCTGGATCGACAGACCGCGACTGGAAGCCATGGCGCGTACCCAAATGGCGGCGGTAGGTCTGGCCGATATTGATCCGTGGACACACGTTGGCGATCTGGGCGTTGGTCATCAGCAAATGGTTGAAATTGCACGCAATCTGATTGGCGAGTGTCGTTTGCTGGTGCTAGACGAGCCGACCGCCATGCTGACCGATCGTGAGGTCGAATTACTATTTCTGCAAATTGCCAGACTCAAAGCGGAAGGCGTGGCGATTGTCTATATCTCGCATCGTCTGGAAGAACTCAAGCGGGTGGCTGACCGGATTGCGGTGCTGCGCGACGGCGAACTGGTGTGTGATGCGGATATTCAAGGTTACACCGCCGACGATCTGGTGAAACTGATGGTCGGACGGTCCATCGATGCCGAGCGCGAGCATGGTACACGCACGTTTGGTGCACCGTTGTTGCGCGTACGTGATCTGGGGCGCGGCGGCGTGGTTCATCCGACTTCGTTTGATCTGCGCGCTGGTGAAATTCTTGGTATCGCTGGTTTGATTGGGTCGGGACGCACAGAATTGCTGCGATTGATTTTTGGTGCGGATCGCGCCGATCAGGGTGAAGTATTCTTCGGCCAAAATACGGTCGCAACAAAAATACATTCTCCACAAATGGCGATTGCCGCTGGCCTTGCAATGATTACAGAAGATCGCAAAGGGCAAGGCCTATTGCTGTCTCAATCGATTGCGGCCAATACCACGCTCGCTAAATTAGGCAGTGTCAGCAACGCCGGATGGATCAATAGCGATACCGAAATGGCTGTGGCCGATGACTATATCGGACGTCTCAAGGTCCGCTGTCGTAGCGGCGCGCAAGCGGTCGGCGAACTATCCGGTGGCAATCAGCAGAAAGTGGTGATTGCTCGCTGGCTATATCGGGATTGCCCCATCATGTTATTTGACGAACCGACACGTGGAATCGATATTGGTGCCAAGTTTGAGATTTATCAGTTGCTTACCGAGCTGGCGAAGCAGGGAAAAGGACTGATTATCGTGTCGAGTGATTTGCGTGAATTGATGTTGATCAGTGACCGCATCGCTGTGATGAGTGCCGGACGCATGGTGGAAACGTTTAACCGCGGCGCATGGAGTCAGGATACGATTTTGCAGGCCGCTTTCAGCGGCTACGCCAAAGCGAAGGATGGCGGGGCAGCGAGTGTAGCTAACGATGCTGCGCATGCCGCCTAGGTTAGGCGATTCTCCTTGCAAATAGTGATACGCTTTTTTTGAACCTTTTTAAGTGCCGAAGATGACAAAAACTTCTCTAAAAACCGCCATGTCTGGCATGTTGAATTATGTTGGGCTAATTGGCGCGTTGCTGGCAATGTGCGCACTATTTTCTGTTTTGAGTGAGAACTTCCTCACGATGGAAACCTTCAAAACGCTGTCCAACGACATCCCGACGTTGGTAGTGATGGCGGTCGGCATGACCTTTGTCCTGATTATTGGCGGTATCGATTTGTCAGTTGGATCGGTATTGGCGCTCGCCGCTTCGGTGCTATCGACAGCAATGGTGCAATGGGGATGGAGCTTGTTTCCGGCCTGTGTATTGGGCGTTTTGGCTGCCACTTTATGCGGTGCGGTAACCGGTTCAATCTCGGTCGGTTGGCGGATACCTTCTTTTATTGTGTCGTTAGGTGTTTTAGAAATCGCTCGCGGAATGGCGTATCAGGTCACCAATTCGCGCACTGTGTACATTGGCAGCGCCGTCGATTCGATCAGTTCACCGATTGCATTCGGTTTATCACCCGCATTTTTGGCCGCGCTGCTGATCGTTATCGCTGGTCAGTTAGTGCTCACTAAAACGGTGGTCGGGCGACACTGGATCGGCATCGGTACTAACGAAGAAGCGATGCGACTAGCTGGTATCAATCCACGACCAAGCAAGATCACGGTCTTTGCGTTGATGGGTTTGCTGTCGGGTGTGGGCGCGCTGTTTCAGGTTTCCCGACTGGAAGCGGCCGATCCTAATGGCGGCGTTGGGTTGGAATTGCAGGTGATTGCAGCGGTTGTGATTGGCGGTACCAGTTTGATGGGCGGTCGTGGTTCGGTAGTAAGTACGTTTATCGGCGTGCTGATTATTTCTGTGCTGGAAGCCGGATTGGCGCAAGTTGGCGTGAGCGAGCCGATGAAACGCATTATTACCGGAGTTGTGATTGTTGCTGCGGTAGTATTCGATGCTTACCGTCGCCGTAATGAACGCGCTGCATAAGTTTGCAAATAAGGTTCCAAATAAGGTTCCAAATAAGGTTGCCAAAGTGCCCTGCGACAGCAGGCAAAACAACCGACCGAGGGTCTTACCAGTGGTTTAATTAAGGCGGTTTTTTTAGATAACGTATAGCGAACTAGTCAATCTCAGATGGCAACCATAAAAGAAGTCGCGCGGGCGGCGGGCGTGTCCTACACAACCGTATCGCATGTGTTGAATCGGACCCGACCTGTCAGCGATGGCGCGCGTGAAAGAGTGATCGCAGCAGCTGCGGCACTTGGTTACGTACCGAGTGCATTGGCACGGTCGCTGAAAATTAAGACTACCGGCACAATCGGCCTGATTATTCCCAACAATACCAATCCGTACTTTTCTGAGGTTGCACGGGGAATTGAAGATAGTTGTTATGCAGCCGGTTATAGCGTCATCTTGTGTAATTCGGATGATGATCCGGCCAAGCAACGTGATTATCTGAACATGCTGTTGAGCAAGCGTTGCGATGGTTTGATCGTGGCGATGCTGGGTTTGGCCGATGGCGAGTTGCTGCGCAAAATGAAGGTGCCTGCGGTACTGCTTGATCGGGCCAGGAAAGATTTAGCAGAGGATTTGGCGATCGATTTGGTCGCGGTCGACAATGTTGGCGGCGGCGCTCTCGCTGCGCAACATTTGTTGGCATTGGGACGTACGCGTATCGCCTGTATTGGTGGCCCAGAGGAAATTGCGGTATCACGCGAACGGATTGCCGGTCTACAGCAGACATTGACGCAAGCCAACATAGCCTTGTCTGAAGCGCTATGTGTTTATGGCGACTTTACGAGTGCTGGTGGCTATGTTGCGGCCTGTGCATTGTTAGATATTGAACCGTCGCAACGTCCCGATGCCATTTTTTGTTGTAACGATTTAATGGCAATTGGCGCATTGCGGGCCGCTGCCGAGCGCGATATCGCAGTACCGGAAGCGCTTGCAGTGATCGGTTTCGATGACATCAATCTGGCGCAATTTGTCCATCCCACGTTGACGAGTGTTGCACAGAACACGCGCAGATTGGGTCAACTGACGGCCGAGTGTTTATTGGCACGGATTGCAAGGCCGGATCTGGATTCGCAACAGCATACTATTGCGCCAGAATTACATATCAGAGGCTCGACGGTCACTGTGGTTGGTACCGGGAATAAAAAATAAAAAAATGACGATAACGATCGTGGCTATATTAAAATTTTCAGCAAAAAAACAACCCGAATGTCGGTTCTGGCAAGTATTGGATTTATATAGTCTGTCGTCTACATAAGTACAACCAGAAAAGTTCAGCGCCGCCAGGCGATTTTGTATAAGCCCTAATGGTAATAAAAGTAATAGGAAAGCAGCAAATGATTGTTGTCATCGGTAGCATTAATATGGATTTAGTGATGCGCGTGCAGCGTGTACCGCATCCTGGAGAAACATTGTCGGGTGGACAGTTTCAAACCATTCCCGGCGGCAAGGGCGCTAATCAGGCGATCGCTTGTGCGCGCCTGAGTCGTCAGTCTGGAACGGTCGCGATGGTTGCGTGTTTGGGTGAAGATGCCTTCGGTACAGAATTACGCGCAGCGTTAAGGCATGATGGGATTGACGATACCCACGTTCACAGCATCGCAGGAACGTCATCCGGCGTAGCAGTCATTTCGGTTGATGCCACAGGCCAAAACAGTATCATGCTGGCCGCGGGTGCGAACGATGCACTGAGCCCTGCGCACATTGATGCGGCGCATGACTTGATCGCGCTGGCGAAGGTAGTCGTATTGCAGCTTGAGACGCCATTGGCGACCGTGCGTTATGCGATACAAATGGCGCATGCATTGGGCAAAATCGTTGTCCTCAATCCAGCTCCTGCGCAATCGCTACCAGTGGAGTTATTGCATCAACTGTCGTATCTGATTCCGAATGAGATCGAAGCCGCGATGTTAGCGGGGTACGCTACATCCAGTCTGGAAAGTGATTCAGAGATTGATGCTGTCATCGGCGAATTACGTAGTTTGGGTTGCACCAATGTGCTGGTAACGCTCGGCGCAAAGGGCGTACGCGCTGCCCTTGCGGACGGTACGCACCATTTCGCAGCGCAACCAACAACGGCGATTGATACGACTGCTGCCGGTGATACATTTATTGGTGGATTTGTGGCGGCGCTGGCTGATGGTGAAACTGAAGCGGATGCAATTAATTTTGGTCAACGCGCTGCGGCCCTAAGTGTGGCGCGGTTTGGTGCGCAGACCTCTATTCCTTACCGCCGCGAGCTGTTGCAGAATTCTGCATCGGTGTAGATATTTTTTGTTAGCAGAATCGTTTCAACCGTTTTTATAAACATCCCAAAACCATCATGAAAAAAACACCATTACTGAATATTGCCCTGTCGCAGTTGATCGCCTCGCTTGGTCATGGTGACATGGTCGTGATTGGCGACGCTGGACTGCCAGTCCCATCCGGCGTTCCGCTAATTGATTTGGCGCTCACGCATGGGGTGCCCGGATTCATCGAAACCGTGAAGACAATATTGAGTGAAATGCAGGTGGAACATCACGTTGTAGGAGACGCGCTGGCGCATAAAAGTCCGCATTTGGCAGCCCAGCTTGAGAGTTTTGGTTTGCCCGATAAGCGCGTGTTATCGCATACAGAGTTCAAAAAACTGACGCAAGGTGCGCGTGCTATCGTCCGGACTGGTGAATGCACGCCATACGCCAATATCATTTTGGTGGCTGGCGTTGTATTTTGAATTAACCTACAGTCTTGGCGTGAGTGGTTCACAAGATGATCTGATCTGGCATTGGCAACTCAGTTAGAAACGCGTTAACTTAGTCCGCGATTGAGTAGGCAACTGGACCAGCAACCGACGCGCCTTTGATGCCGTGACGTTTGAGGGCAGCGGCGACGAATCCGCACGATTTCATTTGCTCGACGAAATCACTGAGAAATGTTGCCGCATCGGCATTGCGACTTTTTGGTAGACCCATCGCCTGTTGAATCACCATGAAACGCTGGTCGAGTAGACGCAGGCCACCAGCCCGCGCCGCATCGGATTCTAACTGTTGCTTGACTCCCGCGGCAACCTCCGCGCGCTCCTTCAAAAAAGTGTCGACCACGGTGGGTGACGACGGTGCGCGCACGATGGTCGCTTGCTTTAGTTCGCGGGTTAAATACAGATCATAAGCACTGCCTTTGCCTACGACTATGCGGTTCTGAGCGATATCGACTTGCGCGTTGGAGGTGATTGGCGAATCTTGCTTCACCAAATAAAAACCTTCAATCAGGACATACGCGGCAGTGAAGGCAATGTCGGCGCCACGCACCGGATCAATGGCAAAAAATCCGATGTCAGCTTGTTCGGCCGCGACCGCCTCGACCGACTTCCCGGCTGTGTCGAATACAATCAACTCTAGTTCTGCACCGAGTAATGCTGCGAATTCTCTGGCAAGATCGACTGAAACGCCTTGTGCGCCTTGTGCGTCATCCGCATGCGCCAGAATTGGATTGCCGAGGTTGATCGAAGCACGTAATTTTCCGGTAGGCGTAAAAGCGTCTCGGATTGCCGGTGTCAGCGCCAAGGTCATCGTTGTTCTCCTTCTGTAATGGGTGCGTTAATGCATTGACACATGTTGATCTGTTATTTTTGATGCACGGAAGATATTCCGCCGTTTCCGTGCGCACTGCATAAAGCCGATAATAGCACTTGGATTCAGGCCGATCCGCATTAGGCAACTCTTTAGTAATTAACCCAATGTTATGTTGCAGCCAACGTCATTCTTGTCCAGATCGAGGATTAAATTTTAAAATGGGCAGTGTAAAATCGCCCTCGATGGAACATTTGGTAAGGGAATAAACGCTGTAAACTTGATAAATAGTTAAATTGCGCGAGTACAATACAGTTATGAACATTTCGCTACAGGAACTCGAAGAAGCCATTAATTATTGGCGTTTGCAACGCCCAGCGATTGGTGAGGAATGCGCGTTGTCACCCGAGGTCAACGCGTTGGCGACCGTCTATGCATTGATGATTTTCAATCAGATATCGACTGTTTCGCTGGATACGATCGACGGCATTGCGCAAAAGCTGATCGCAGCCTGGCGAAATCAGCGAGCGGCTTGAGCTATTTTTACCGCCGTCGCCAACTTTAACCAAGACTACGCGTTGACCTCATTAGAGCGAACTTAGCCTCATTAAGCCGTCAAATGTCGCGCTTGCCGCTGCGGTGCAACTGTTGGTGCATGCTCTTTGGCGATGCTCGGCTTTGGCGTATTGGGTAGTTTTGGCGGTTGACCGGCGTAATCCGTACTGAGTACCGCGTTCACCGTCGCGTCACTCAAGCCTTGCAAGCGCAACCATTGGCCGACTAATCCCGCCAATCGGTCCATCGCGATCCGATGTGTCGCATCGGTTTTTCCATACAGCCAATCCGAAAACGCCATAAAACTAAAGAATGGCGTATCGCCGAGAATGATCGGCAGCGTGTGGGAAAAACGTCCAGAATTGGCCACCAGATCCCAATAACGTGAAAACCGGACTAGTCGCTGCATGGTGGCAAAGTCGATCAGGTTGGTGGCGAGAATGGTGTACGGCGGATGTGGATCAAAGACCAGTCCGAAAGTCTGGGTATGGCGAATGATGGGCGTGCCGCGCAAACGTTTTAAGATGCCGAACTGGATTTCGTGCGGTTCCAGCGCCACCAGTTTGTCGAAGCCCTGTGCAAAACTGTCGACATCTTCGCCGGGCAGACCTGCGATCAAATCGACGTGTAAATGGGCGTGTGATTCAGTAATCAGCCAGCGGATATTGTCGGCAGCTTTCTGGTTATTTTGTTTGCGGCTGACCAGCGCCTGGACTTCCGGATTAAAGCTTTGGATACCGATTTCAAATTGCAGTGCACCGGCGGGAAATTTGGTAATTGCCTCTTTCAACGCATCCGGCAAATGATCGGGGACTAATTCAAAATGAGCGAACACCGGATCATCTGGATTTGCAGCTAGTTTATCGAGAAAAAATTGCAGAATCTTGAGACTGGTTTTGACATTGAGATTAAAAGTACGGTCGACGAATTTGAACAAGCGCGCACCACGCGCATGCAGTGATTCCAGCTCGGCCAGAAAATTGTCGAGCGCGAATGGCCACGCGGTTTTATCCAGTGCCGATAAGCAAAATTCACACTTGAACGGGCAGCCGCGCGAGGCTTCGACATACAGGGTGCGGTGGGCGATGTCATGGTCACTGTAAAGTGAATACGGCAGGGCGATATCTTCCATCGGCGGCTGTTTGCCGATATGCGTTTTCATCAGCGGTTTGGGGCCGTTAATGATTTGCTGACAAAGGTCGGGGAAGGTGATGTCGCCCCATCCGGTGACCAGGTAATCAGCCAGTTTGACGATCTGTTGCTGTTCTGACTCATAAGATACTTCCGGGCCGCCAAGTACGATCACGATCTCGGGAGCGACACATTTCAGCATCGCTACTACCTTGGTGCACTCTTCGATGTTCCAGATGTAGACGCCAAATCCGATAATGGTGGTGCTGCCATCGGTGGCCTTGTGGGCTATCAGTTTTTCGACGATGTCAGTGGTTTTTGCACCGATGACGAATTCGTGGAGATGGGTTTGCTCACGCAGTGCGCCCATATTGGCTTGCAGGTAACGTAAGCCGAGCGAGGCGTGGGAGTAACGCGCGTTTAAAGTGGACAACAGGATGGTCATAATGGGCTTGGCAGACGCGCAATAAGCTAATTGATGCACGATTTTACGCGTCTTAGGACCGCATTGTGTTTTGTCGTGTTAATACGGGCAATGGAATTGAGGTGTAGAGAATGACCGGCATGGACTTTCGCCCTGATTTATTCCAGATGTAAGGGTGATGGGGACGTTTTGCTAACGGCGGGCACCGTTAGCTTATGTTACCAAGTTGACTTAACTTCTGGGCTGTTGACGATGCCTTGCCCGGAGTTCGTGGGCGCTCATGAGCGTTCCCTTCAAATCGAAAACTGCCGCGGCCGCTTCTTGGTTTAAATTGTTAAAAGCACCATGTAAAGTATCCAATAGAACCTCTGGTCCAGCAAAAGCATTCAGCGCAGAGATTTCCAGTTCGATCAAATTATCATGTTTCATGGGTTTTACCTCAGGGATGGTACATGCAGTGTTTCGGTGAAAGAGGCTTTAAGACGTATTCACTCCGCGCACGATGCGCATAGTTTCCTTTCTTTAATGCGTATGCAAAATCCCTGTTCCAACACAAACCCCATCCGGCCCGGCGCCAGGCTGGATGGGGTTGAGTATAAATGCCAGCATGTCTTTATGCGTATTGCCTACCCTATTTGAGAATGTTTAGATTTTATAAAAGCGGGGAGGATGGAACGTTACGGACAAAGTCAGTAGCTTCGTTTAAAGTATCCGTTAAGTATTCACTTATAACGGGAAGTTTAATATCATTAACCAGGCCTAGGCTCTGACTCACGATAGACTTATTACTAGCGCCGCCCGCGACAGCATCCAGTTCCCAGACTTGCAATGCGATTAGATTGCCATTCTTCATGATATTCACCTTTTAGGTGGTTAAAAAACTGTTGTCGATAAACGTTTTGTCAATGATGGTCACTGCTGCGCACCGAGTGCTACTTACGCCTTGTTTATAAAGTGTAAGGAAGTTTATTCAGGCTTTAAAAGCAGATGGCCCACCCAACGCGAAACTGCTTTTACCCGAGATTTTTTTCGATGTCGATATGTAGATTCGTCGATATGATCTGGCGTAAAAATCCTGTGCTGAGATTTCCAGTTTGATCAAATTGTCATGCTTCATGCGTTTCACCTCAGGTATGGTTCATGCAGTGTTTTGGTGAAAGAGGCTTTAAGCCGTATTCACTCCGCGCACTATGCGCATAGTTTCCTTTCTTTAATACGTATGCAAAATCCCTGTTACAACACAATCCCCATCCGGCCCGGCGCCAAGCTGGATGGGGTTGAGTACAAATGCCAGCATGTCTTTATGCGTATCGCCTATTCTATGTGGAGATATTTTTTTATAAGAGAGGGGAGAATGGAGCGGCACGGACTACTTTAGTGACCCCTTCTACCTTATCTGCTATGTATTGGGTTAGGTCGGCTGGAGAATTGGGAAGTTTAATATCATTGACCAGGCCTAGGCTCTGACTCAAGATATGCTTATTACTAGCGCCCCCACCGACAGCATCCAGTTCCCAGACTTGCAGTGCGATTAGATTGCCATTCTTCATGATATTCACCTTTTAGGTGGTTAAAAAACTGTTGTCGATAAACGCTTTGTCACTGATCGTCAATACGGTCACTGCCTGCTGCTTCCTCCAGGTTCGCAAGGGCGGAAGGAGTTCTATTCCAGCTTAAAAAACAAATGGTGTTTTTTAGTGTGACAGTTTGCATACCGGAGATTTTTTCTCGATGTCGATTTGTGGATCGGTCAGCATGTTCTGGCGTGCAAATCATGTGAAGTGATGCGAGGTAATAACCTGTGATAAATAACAGGTTTCTCTTGCCGCTCAACATGATCGGGATGCGTTTATTTTGTCGGTGATACCAGCAAAGTTTAAGTCTACGGCAGGAACAATAGATTTAGGATAGAACAAAAAAATATTTCCACAAGGAAAATTATTTGCTTTAGATAGAATTATTTTGGTGACTCGATCAGTTGCAAATTCGGGATAAGTATTTCGAGGTTATTGACAGATTTTCTCGGCATATACAGACCCTGTTTCAGGGTCTGTATATGCCCATCAATTTCTTGGAATGCCATAAAATATTATTTCCATTGAGAAATTTTACGAGTTAATATTCAGTGTCGGTTGGCAACCTAAGCGTCAAAAAATTTCTCCGAATATTTGCGGAATCAACCGTTTTCATGCGAGGCTAAAACGCGCCACGGCGCAGCATTCCTTTACTTCATTTCATCGATCCACGTTGCCTATGCCTCTATTTCGAGAACAAGCGATAGCCGCTCAACAGGCTAACTATCTGAATGGAATCATATTGATTCGACCGCTGTCAATGTCAGTTCTGACAGGTTGCGCATTCATACTGGCGTTGCTGCTCGGAGCGTTTTTGACTTGGGGCAGTTATACCCGTCACAGCACCGTAACGGGCCAATTAATTCCAACGTCCGGTTTTATCAAAGTCTATGCAATGCAGCCCGGCATCGTGGTCGAAAAGCGGGTGACCGAGGACAGTAATGTCATCGCTGGCGAAGTGTTGTACGTATTGTCGGGCGAGCGCGACAGCAGTAGCGGTGGCCCTACACAAGCGGCTATCAGCGCCGCAGTAATACAACGACAGGTCAGTCTGCAAAGCGAGTTACAAGCCATGCGAAGTTTGCAGCAGCAAGAGCGTGGCGCATTAATCATCAAGATTACTGGCACGGATGCGCAACGTCAAAATCTTGCTGGTCAGATCGACGGTCAGCGCGCCCGTGTCGCACTTGCGCAACTGACAGAAGCGCGATATCACGGCTTGCTGAAACAGGATTTTATTTCTCAGGAACAGTGGCAGCAAAAGCAGGAAGAATTGCTTGATCAGCGCAATCGCCAGCAAAGTCTGGAGCGTGATCGTATAAGCGTTGTGATCGAACTTGCGGCGCAACGGAATGCACTTGGCGCTTTGTCTTTGCAGCAGCAGAATCAGTCAGCACAGATCGAGCGTAGCTTAAGTAACGCCTCGCAGGAATTGAGCGAAAGTGAAGCGCGTCGGCGGTTGGTAGTTAAGGCCCCTCAAGCGGGGAGGGTAACTGCAGTGTTGGCCGAAATGGGACAAACCATAGACCCGACCCACCCCTTGCTCAGCATCGTCCCATCGGGCGTTAGTTTGCGCGCTGAGCTTTATGCGCCGAGCCGCTCAATCGGTTTTGTGCGCGTCGGTGATCAGGTGTCGTTGCGTTACTCAGCTTATCCCTATCAAAAATTTGGACATCAACGCGGTACCGTAGAAACGGTGGCGCTCACTACTTTATCTGGGAGCGAATTGGGCGGCACCGCCAGCGGTGCAAAAGAGCCCTTGTACCGTATCACCGTGGCATTGCAAAACCAATCCGTACGCGCCTATGGAAGTCCGCAACCATTGCTGGCGGGTATGTCGCTAGAGGCCGATATCGCGCAAGAAAAAAGACATTTGTATGAATGGGTGCTTGAGCCGTTATATACATTGATAGGAAAACGCTGATGAAAGTTCGTTGATGATGGTGGCCCCGCTGTCCTTTGGTTTTGCTACGTCGTTGCCGCTGATCTTACAAACCGAAAGCGCCGAATGCGGCCTTGCGTGCGTTGCGATGGTGGCTGGCTATCATGGTTATCGGAGCGATTTGGCGACATTACGGCAACGCTTCCCGGTTTCGTTAAAAGGGTCAACATTAAGTGATTTGATCCACGTCGCGACCCAATTATCGATGGCGTCGCGCCCGATCAAGCTTGACCTTGATGCGCTTGACCAGTTACGCCTGCCGTGTGTGCTGCATTGGAATTTTAATCATTTTGTCGTGTTGCAAAAGGTGGGGCGCCGCACAGTGACGATACACGATCCGGCAACAGGCATCCGCACCTGCACGCTGGAGGAGCTGTCGAATGCTTTCACTGGTGTGGCGCTGGAATGTTGGCCAGATCCCGGATTTAAGACAGCGGAAGAAACCAAGCGTGTGCGTTTGCGCGATTTGTTGGGACATGTCAGCGGCTTATACCGATCGTTCGGTCAGATTATTTTGCTGTCGCTGGCGCTTGAAACATTTGCACTGGTGAGCCCGTTCTTTATGCAGTGGGTGATCGATAATGTACTGATATCGTCGGATCATGATTTGTTACTAACGCTGGCATTGGGGTTCGGATTTTTGCTGGTACTGCAGCAATTGATTGGCCTGGTCCGCAGTTGGGCAACGATGTATATGAGCACGACACTCAATGTGCAGTGGCAAGGTAACGTCTTATCGCATTTGCTGCGCTTACCGATTGATTGGTTTCAGAAACGCCATCTGGGTGATGTCGTGTCGCGCTTCGGTGCAGTCGGCGTCATTCAACGCACACTGACGATCTCCTTTCTGGAGGCGCTGCTTGATGGCGTAATGGCGACGTTAACGCTGACGCTCATGTTTCTCTATAGTCCTTTGCTGGCATGGATTGCAGTCGGTGCGATGGTGTTATATAGACTAGTGCGCTGGGCCTGGTTTGCGCCACTGCGGCGAGCAACTGAAGAACAAATCATTCACGCTGCTGTTCAGCAGACACATTTTTTGGAGACCATACGCGGCGTTAAAACCATCAAGTTGTTTCAGCGCGGTGATGCGCGACGTGTGGGTTGGCTGGGATTGCTGGTCGATCAGATCAATGCGGATCTGCGCACCCAAAAGCTTAACCTGCTTTACAAATCGCTCAATGGCATGATCTTCGGCATCGAAAATATTTTGATCATCAGTCTTGGAGCAAAGCTAATCATGGAGGGAAATTTCAGCGTCGGTGTGCTGATTGCTTTCGTTGCCTATAAAGGACAATTCGATTCGCGCGTGAGTTCGCTCATCGATAAATGGGTCGAGGTCAAGATGCTGAAACTGCAAGGAGAACGACTGTCGGATATTGTGTTGCAAAAGCCGGAACCGATGGCGACCAACGATGAAAATCCGGATGGACTACCCGCAACGCTGGAGGTAATAAATGTGCGCTTTCGCTACAGTGAGCGCGAGCGCGACGTACTGAGTGACGTATCGTTCATGGTTCGAGCCGGAGAGTCTGTGGCTATCGCTGGTCCGTCCGGTGGCGGCAAGACGACGCTAATGAATATTTTGTTAGGCGTGCTGACGCCGACCGAGGGCGAGGTGCTGATAGGAGGGCGCAACCTTGAGCGGGTGGGTCTGTCTACTTTGCGCGGTATGGTCGCTACGGTGTTACAGGACGATGTTTTGTTCGCCGGATCGATAACTGACAATATCTGTTTTTTTGATCCTGCGGCGGATCGGGAGTGGATCGGAGAGTGCGCGAGGCTGGCGGCAATTCATGATGACATTGTCGCTATGCCTATGGCTTACAACACAATGGTGGGTGATATGGGAACGGTGTTGTCGGGCGGTCAAAAACAGCGCGTGTTGCTGGCGCGTGCTTTATATAAGCGGCCGAAGATATTGTTTCTCGATGAGGCCACCAGCCATCTGGATATCGCCCGTGAACGGCTGGTTAATGATGCGGTTAAATCGCTGCACATTACACGGGTGATTATCGCTCATCGACCAGAAACAATCGCATCAGCCGACCGCGTGTTAATACTTGAAGACGGCAAACTGACGCAGCAGCCACCGGCACAACCGGCATGAATAGCCAAAGCATGACGACAGGTCGGAATGCCATACGGATGGCAGTATGGATGTGTTATCTGACAGTGTTTGCCGCAAAGTCATGTTTGGCGATAGATTTTTTGCATGATCCTTTTGGTGTGAACGTCGCTGTCTCACCAACCATTGACAAGAACATGGCTTTAGCTGGTGTATGTGGCGGGCTGACTTTGCCGACGGTATTAACGATGGCCGAAGCTGTCAGTCGCAGCCTGTGTAATAACCCGCAAACCGCTCAGAGTTGGGCCGGTGTGAAAGCGCAGGCTGCTTCTGTCGGCAGCGCTCAAGCGGCGTATCTGCCACACCTGAATGCCAGTGCGAATGTAGCGAAAGTGGCTAACCGGATTACGATTCCCGACTATCCTGCAGCTTCTAGTGCGCTGAGTGCGCGCAGTAGTGACGTGAACTTAAGCTTGAACTGGGTGTTATATGACTTCGGACTGCGCGCTGCTAATCTGGAGAGTGCGCGCCAGTTGCTAAATGCTGCGGTGGCAGCGCAAGATGATGTGTTGCAAACTGTGTTTTTAAGCACGGCGACCAGTTTCAACGCAGCACAAGCAGCGCAAGCCGGGTTATTGGCAGCTCAGGATGCGGAGCAGGCAGCGGCACAGAGCTATCGCGCGGCCCAAGCTAAATACGTGGCAGGAGCCGGCTCTCTTGCCGATAAGTTGCTGGCGCAAACCGCTTCTGCGTCGGCCGTGGTGCAACGCGTTCGCGCTGACGGCGACTGGCAGACTGCATTAGGTGGTTTGGCGAGTGTTATGGGCCTGCGCCCCGATACGCCGTTGCAGTTGGCGGACATCGGCATGGAGGCGGAAGATGTTGGGCCAGCGCCGGTTTTTGAGAAAGCTGTTGGAGAGTTGATCGAGGCGGCGTTGAGCGTGCATCCAAAAATTATTGCGGCGCGAGCGCGGTTGCAATCGGCGCAAGCGCAGGAGGAAGCAGCGCAGGCGCAAGGAAAACCGACGCTGTCGCTGTATATGACGGGTGATCGAAGCGATACGCCTATCAACCAAGTGGCGTCTCGGCAGATCAATAATAGTCGCAGTATCGGCTTGCAGATCAATATTCCATTGCTTGATGGTATCAGTCGCAACTATCAGGCACGCGGCGCGCAAGCGGGCGTTGAAAGCGCTGCTGCGGAGTTGGCAGAGACGCAGCGAGTGGTGGCGCTAGAAGTCGGGAACAGCGCCAAGAGTTTGCACACTGAAACAGAGAGCGCAAAAGCAACATTGATATTGATTCAGAGTGCGCAGCAGTCGATGGTCGTGGCGCAAGGCAGATACAAGGCGGGCGTCGGTACCATGTTGGAACTATTAAAGGCGCAGAGCGAACTGGCCGCTGCTGGGCAGCAGCGTATTATTGCGCTAACGCGAGGACAAACTGCGCGCCTCAGATTGGCAGCCAGCCTGGCACGCTTACGGATGGACGTTCTATAATTGCCGTGTAGGATGTGCCTGCGCAGGGACTCAAAATGTGGACTGCAAGCGTAAATCGATCATGTGGCGGCTTCAATTGGTAAGGTGCATTGCTGGGTTAATGCTATGCTCACAGTTGGTAAAAAAACAGCGCATGTAAGTTGATCAGGCGATAATTTTCCTTTTTTGCATGGTTGATTTTCAATGGCTAAGCGACAACTGAGTGATAACAAGGAATGGTGGAGTAAATGTTAGCGAACTATGTAGTAGTCGGATTGGAACTGAGTGTGGTGGTGATGATCGGTTTGGCAATCTATTTAATTAGAAAAAAATGAAGTATCGACAAGAAATCGATTCGTCGTCGGATGACTTGCTTCATCAAGGAGGTTTACAATAATGTGCTGGCATTGAGACTGTAGAGTCAGTTCTCGGCATGAGACTCTTAGCAAAGTGAAGTTGCGGTTGGCCGTGTCGCTGATTAATGGATGCGCCAAAGCAAGATAACGTCATTGGCTTAATGCATAAGTAGTTGCTTATCGGCACCACATTAGTAAGGTCGGGTAAGATTAGGTTTCTATTACCGCAAAGGATGGCGTCACATGACCAGTAAAGTTACGAGTAAACGTGCTGCTAGCGTGGCATCTCCCCTTAAAGCGACAACCTCTGGCGCAACCAAGGTCATTCCTGCTAAGGGTATGAAAAAAGTCGATAAACCGGCTATCGCAAAGGCAGTTATCAAGGCCGATACCGCACCAAGCTCCAAGGCCAGCATTAAACGAAGCATCAAGGACGGCAGCAAAGCAGGAGTTGAATCGACGACCAAGCCGAGTAATGAGTCAGGTAGTAAGCCAGTCACGAGGCCGACAACTAAACCAGCCGCGAGTCCCCGCATTGTATTGGTGTTGCAGGGCGGTGGCGCATTAGGTGCATATCAGGCTGGCGTCTATCAAGCCATGCACGAACACAACATGACGCCGGATTGGGTGGTGGGTACTTCCATTGGCGCAATCAATGCCGCTATTATTGCCGGTAACTCGCGGGAGTTAAGACTCGCACGCTTAAAAGAATTCTGGGATTCGGTCTCGCATAAAGATCTGGTGGACATGGCGCAAGTGCCGGATGCTGCGCGCAAGTCCAGTACCTGGTGGACAACGTTAGATACGGTGTTACGCGGCGTGCCGGGTTTTTTTAAGCCGCGCCACATTAACCCATTCGCGCTGGGTTTACCGGTAGAGCCGGAACAAGCAAGTTTCTATGACACAGCGCCGTTAGGCGAGACTCTGGCGCGATTGGTTGATCTGGATTTTCTGAACTGTCCCGACAGTATTCGGCTAACGGTCAGTGCCATGAAGGTGACGACTGGCGAATTGGTCTGTTTTGACTCCGATCAGCGCAAAATCGGTATCGAACACGTAATGGCTAGTGGCGCGTTGCCACCCGGTTTCGCCCCGGTGCGCGTGGATGGCGACTTGTATTGGGATGGCGGTTTGTACTCGAATACACCTTTGGAAATCGTGCTCGATGATCAGGATGATCGGCCCGATAAACCGCGGGTTGATACGATCTGCCTGATGGTGGATCTCTGGAGTGCAGAAGGTGAAGAGCCGCGCACCCTCGATGAGGTTGAAACGCGCCAGAAGGATGTGACATTTGCATCTCGATCACAGCGCCACATTGAAAACTATTTACTCAATCATCAGTTACGCCGCACAGCGCGGGCGTTATATGAAAAATTACCAGCAGAAGAGCGGAGCAAAGCCGATCTCAAACAATTTGCTGGCCTCGCCGACACCAGCACCATCCATTTGGTGCGGCTACGCTATTCCGGTCATGATTGGAATATGGCCTCGAAGGACGTTAATTTTTCGCGTGGTTCGGTGCAATGGCGTTGGGAGCAAGGCTATCAAGATGCATTGAAGGCGATACAAAGTGCAACAGTCGGCATGTTTGGCAGAACCGATGCAGGGCTGGTGATCCATGATCTGATTGAGGTCCCCGCTTGACAGGTCGGCAGCTGTGAACCGATTAACAACAACGTTGACATTGCGATTGTTGCCATCGCTAAGGCTGCTTCCCCACCTCATTCTTACCCTGAGTTGCGTGGTTGCGGCTGGCGCTGAAGTGTCGACAGATCGTCCGGCAATGGTGGCGCCTGACGATGTCAACTGCGCGCGTCTTAAAAGTACACGCGTCATGCGACCGGGCGCGCCTGTGAATTGCTCCCAATTGCAAATAGTGCGTTTCTCTTATATCGGCTTCGATGATCGCTTACACAATGACGGAGAAGTCATGGTGATGGCGGCGGTTGCGCCGGAGGTGCGCACTATTTTCTCGCTATTGCTGGCACGCCGCTTTCCTTTGGCCGGTGCGCATTTGATGAATAGTTATCTTGGGGATGACGATGCGTCGATGGCCGATAATAATACCTCCGCTTTCAACTATCGGCCGATAACCGGCGGTGGTGCACCGTCGTTACACGCATACGGTTTGGCGATTGATATTAATCCTCTACAAAATCCCTATTTGCTCCGCTCTGGCAATGGAAGGGTGGATGTTAGTCCAGCGGCCGGGAAGGCGTATGTAGCGCGTTTACCATTAAGACCTGGAATGGTCGACGATCAGGTAGTCCAGATTTTTGCCGCGCATGGATTCCCGATTTGGGGCGGCGATTGGCGTAAACCGATTGATTATCAGCATTTTCAAGTGAGCAGAAAGACCGCGGAACACCTGGCCAAATTGGGACTCAAAGAAGGACGCACGTATTTTGAAAATAGCATCCAGGCCTATCAAAGCTGCTTAGTGCGAAACCGGAAAATGTCCGAATCTAAAAGATTTTGTACCCTTGCAGAATAGGTGCTGTTGTGGGATAAATACAAGTGTCGAGAGACAAATGTTAAATCATTCGTTTATATTTGTTGCGTCGCACAATAGTTCTTGACGTCATATTTTCTATATGTAAAATACGTTTTGTTGCAGTGCACCATTTTGGTGGCTGATCTTTAGCAATACTACTTATAATTTAGGAGAAGAACATGTTTTCATTTCAAGAGCAGTTTTCCGCAGCCACTAAAGCCCATTTCGAAGCGCAACTCGCACTATTGAACACGCTGACTACTAAAGCATTCGAAGGCGTTGAAAAAGTTATCGAATTGAACATGAATGCAACTAAAGCGTCGATGGAAGAGTCGAGCGTTTCGGCCAAGCAATTGTTGGGCGCGAAAGATGCGCAAGAATTTATGTCGATATCGGCATCACAAGCTAAGCCAAGCGCAGAAAAAGCAGCCGCTTACGGTCGTCATTTGCAAGGTATCGCTACTGGTACACAAAATGAATTGACTAAAGCAGCAGAAGTACAAATTGCAGAAACCAGCCGCCGTATTAACGCGTTGATTGATGAAGTTAGCAAGAACGCTCCAGCAGGTTCGGAAAATGCAATCGCGATTCTGAAGTCTGTCATTGGCAACGCTAACGCTGGTTACGAGCAATTGACTAAGTCAGCTAAGCAAGCCGTTGAAACATTGGAAGCTAATGTAAATAACGCAACAACTCAGTTTGCACAAACAGCTGAAAAAGCTGCGCGCGCCGCAACGCCTAAGAAATAATATTCGCATTAATATGGTCAGTCGAACATTGGTTCGGCTGCATCAAGAGGGCCACTTAGTTTGCTAAGTGGCCCTTTTTGTTATATGCGGTGAAAGGACTATTGTGTGCCGCTTGCATTGCGGTTTTGTGGTGCGCCAAGGGATTGATTGGTTGCACATCAACCGTATGACGGGTTCACTCGTGTGGCAATCCCAGATCCCAATAGGGCGTGTCCCCAAATTGCTCTCCCAAAAAATCCACAAAGGTGCGAACTTTGGCAGACAAATGCCGACGGCTGGGATATGCCGCGTAGATAGAAAGTGTCTCGCTGTGATATTCGGGTAGCAACATGACAAGTCGCCCCGCGCGAACATCATCACCGACAATGAACGAAGGTTGCCGAATAATTCCCATCCCCGCTATCGCAGCTTCACGCAACAGATCGCCGTTGTTCGTGTTAAGTCCGCCTTTGACATGCACAGCAATCGTTTTGCCATCGCGTAAAAAACGCCATTCATCACGCGGTGTCGAGTAGGCATAATTCAAACAGACATGGTTTTCCAAGTCTATCGGATGTTGGGGGGTACCATTTTTTGCAAGATAGCCGGGCCCAGCGCACAACAAAACCCGCGCCGGTGCGATTTTCCGCACAACTAAACTTTGTCCTTGTAGTTTGCCGATTCGGATCGCGAGGTCGTAACCTTCGTCGACCAGATCAACGATGCGGTCCGATAAGGAGACATCAAGTACGACATTAGGATATCGCTCAGCGTAAAGCGGTAATACGCGGCCAAGATGATTCACTGAAAAAGATACCGGAACGTTAATACGCAATATCCCGCTCGGGTTCGCCGCGCTATTGCTGGCTTCCGTTTCCGCTTCATCGAGATCAAATAAGAGCTGGCGACTGCGCTCAAGATACGCGGTTCCGGTATCGGTGAGGCTAATCCGGCGGGTCGTGCGATTAAGAAGGCGCGCGTGCAAATAGGCTTCAAGGTCAGCAATGTGGCGGGTCACCGATGGATTTGAGATATCCAATGCCCGCGCCGCGGCCGATAAACTGCCGCAATCGGCGACTTTGACAAACACTTTCATCGATTCAAATAAATTCATAACGACGCACTATTATTTTGGAATTCGGAATGATCATTTTCTACGAAGCCTATTTTTCTTTCAAGTGAAAAAATATATAGTGAATATTCGCAGTTTGAGGGCTTGTTTCAACGGCTGGCATCAACGGCTGGAATTAACGGCTTGTATCACAGCTCGTTTCAAGGCCATTTGAGCGGCTGGCGTAGCGTGATTCCCAGCCTTTTCAATTTTTTACATTATTAGCGGAGAGATTTTATGAGCCATGTTGTCACCCGTCGCATGCCAGCGATATTTTTTGGTCATGGCAGTCCTATGAACGCCTTGCAGGATAATCGCTACACCGCCGCTTGGGAACAGTTGGGCGCGCGCGTAACCGCCTTGAAGCCAAGGGCAATTTTATCTATTTCAGCGCATTGGTACACGCGTGGAACCAATGTTACGGCGATGCCAATGCCGAAAACTATTCATGATTTTGGAGGGTTTCCGCAGGCCTTGTTTGATATTCAGTATCCAGCCCAGGGCGATCCTGCGTTAGCGGCCCAAGTGCGTGACTTGCTGGCACCGATGACGGTTGAGATGGATGATTCCTGGGGGTTGGATCACGGTACCTGGTCGGTTCTGGTGAAGGCTTTTCCAAAAGCCGACGTGCCGGTTATCCAGTTGAGCATCGATGCAACGCAGCCAACGCAATTTCATCTTGAACTTGGACGGAAATTAGCCGTTTTGCGCGAGCAAGGCGTGTTGATTATCGGGAGTGGGGATGTGGTGCACAATTTGCGGCTGGCAAATTGGGACCCACACGCACCGGCTCGGGATTGGGCGATGCGTTTCAACACCACTATCCGAGAAAGCTTATTGGCTGGCGATGTGCAAAAAGTGACGGATTACGCTGCACTTGGCGAAGATGGACAATTGTCAGTTCCGACCGCCGAACATTTTTTGCCATTGCTATATGTGATCGGTACGCAGCAGGATGACGAATCGATTTCAATCCCGGTAGATGGCATTGAAATGGGCGCGATCAGTATGATGTCGGTGGTCGTTGGCGCGCTAGGGGATTGAAGCGGTAGAGCGACGCCGGCATGTGTTCAACGGCTATCGCTCTGCGCTATTTTTGCGTCACATGATCTCCTGATCAGGCTAGTTGCCGGTGCTACTGGTCATGCTCAGCGCCACCGCTTCTGCAACACGAATGCCATCAATTGCCGCGGACATAATGCCACCCGCATAGCCCGCACCTTCGCCAGCAGGGAATAAACCGACAGTGTTCAAACTTTGCAGGCTGTCGTCGTGGCGCTTGATCCGCACCGGCGAAGAGGTGCGGGTTTCCACGCCCGTCAGTACCGCATCCGCCATAGCAAAGCCACGGATTTGTTTATCGAACGCGGGTAACGCCTCGCGCATGGCGGTGATGGCATACTCCGGCAGTGCCAAACTGAGGTCGCCAAGCTGCACGCCAGGTTTGTAGGATGGCAATACCGTGCCGAATTCAGTTGAGGCGCGACCCGCCAAAAAGTCGCCCACCAGTTGTCCTGGTGCGTTGTAATTGCCGCCGCCCAGTTCATAGGCACGCGACTCCCAATGTTCCTGCAAGGCAATTCCGGCCAGCGGATGATCGGGGTAATCAGCCGGCGTAATACCGACCACGATGCCGCTGTTAGCGTTGCGTTCATTGCGCGAATACTGGCTCATGCCGTTGGTGACAACGCGTCCCGGTTCGGAGGTTGCCGCCACGACCGTGCCGCCAGGACACATGCAAAAGCTGTATACCGCGCGGCCATTAGCGCAGTGATGCACCAATTTGTAATCGGCAGCGCCAAGGATAGGGTGACCGGCGCTTGGGCCAAATCGACATTTATCGATCAGTGATTGCGGGTGTTCAATGCGAAAACCGACCGAAAATGCCTTCGCCTCGACGTAAACACCGCGCTCGAAAAGCATTTGAAAGGTATCACGGGCGCTATGACCGATTGCCAGCACTACATGGTCGGTGACAATGGTCTCGCCGCTGGCGAGGATCACGGCACGGATTTGCCCCTTATCGATATCCAGATCCTGGACTTTTTGCTCAAAACGAAACTCTCCGCCCAGCGCTTCAATCGATGCACGCATTTTCTCGACCATCTTCACCAAACGGAAGGTGCCGATATGCGGTTTGCTGACGTACATGATTTCTTCCGGGGCGTCTGCCGTGACAAATTCGGTCAGCACTTTGCGACCGTAGTGCTTTGGATCTTTAATCTGCGTCCATAATTTTCCATCGGAGAAGGTTCCTGCGCCACCTTCGCCAAACTGTACATTCGATTCGGGTTGCAGCTCGCGCTTGCGCCAGAGGCCCCACGTATCTTTGGTCCGTTCGCGCACCGCTTTGCCACGCTCCAGGACAATTGGTTTAAAACCCATCTGCGCCAAAATCAAGGCAGCAAACAGTCCACAAGGCCCGGTGCCGATCACAACTGGTCGCGACTTTTCTGTACCGTTTGCATGCGCTACAAATTTGTACTCCATGTCTGGGGTTGGCGTCACATTTTTAAGCGCCTTGAGACGTTGTTGCACCGCCGCCTCATCTTCCAATTCGACATCGACCGTATAGGTCAGCAACACTGCATTCTTTTTGCGGGCGTCATAACTTCGACGAAAAATCGTAAAGCCAAGCAGCGCGGCCGGTTTAATTGCTAACCGGTCCAGAATCGCGCTGCGGAGCGCGTCTTCCGGGTGGTCGAGCGGTAGCTGTATTTCGTTCAATCGCAACATGGGTGTTCCGGTATTTTTGGTAAATAGTAAGTGCCGATATCATTGGACTGATTCATGGGTCGAATGCATCGGACGGATCTTATGGGCCTGTCGGACCTGCGGGTCACGGCTGAATGGATGCATTTTACCTTAGCGCTCGCCCATTCCGGCTTTTACCACAGTCGATTCCCGTCGAATTTAGCCTGAGCAGGATAAGCAGCGTGAGAGGTGTTTCAAACTGTGTCAAAAACGCTGAAAAACCGGTTGTTTGGTCAAATTGGAAACAAAAAATTACAGTTAATGTGAAAGTGCTGGCCTATATTACTTATCAGGACTTGCTCACATTAAAGGAGAATTTTCATGAAGTTCAAATCGATTCTTTGCGTCAGCTTGCTCGCAGTGAGCGCTGGATTCATAGCGCCGATAACGCAGGCACACGCACAGGTGGTCGTCGGTATCGGGGTTGCTCCGCCGCCTCCACGCTATGAGGTTGTACCGCCACCGCGTGGCGGCTTTATCTGGGCACCGGGCTATTGGCGCTGGAATGGTCGTCGGCATGTCTGGGTCGGCGGACATTATATGCGGGCGCGTCCCGGCTATCGTTACCATGCACCGGGTTGGGAGCACGGTCCCCGCGGCGACTGGCGGTTCCGTGAGCGCGGTTGGGAAAGATAACTTTTTGGTGATGATGGCCCTGATGCGTTTGGGTCATCATTGTTTTTCTTACGTATTCGTACGTTTTATTGCTTTTTCGATATTTATTGGCGAAGTGCACTCCAAGTAGCCGCACGCCTTTATGCATCTTTTTTGTCTATTTGAAGTCTTCTAGAAATATCGATTCGTGATTGAAGATTTTTGCAGGATTGGTGTCGCGAACGGTTTTTAATTCATCGCCAGCTACATGTTTACATTAATTGGATTTTTTCCGACGCTGCGTCCGCAAGAGAAAACGTGCAGGATCGACGGCCGCCGCCAGCTCCGCTTCGATCGGTAACGGCTCACCGTTCAATTCTGCCGCCAGCAGTTCGGCTGCGAGCGGTGCCCAGATCAACCCACGCGAAGCAAATCCCAGCAATCCATACAGGCCAGGAAATCGCGGCAGATCTTTCAGTTGCGGTTCACGCAGTGCAGAGTTTGTTATCGGATCTGGAAGGGCACCGATTAACGGTAAACGGTCGGTGGAGACACAGCGGAAACCCACCCTTCCAGCGAGTGGCAGTTGCGCCGTATCGACTTTCCAATCGGGTAAAATTTTCTGAAGACGGACAATATTTTCATTCTGACTTTTTTGCCGCAATATCTCCTCGTGGTCTTCGTCATACGTCGCACCCAAGCTGTGCCAACCGTCAGCGGCCGGCGTTAAATAGCCATCTCCACACAGCACTTGTGTGATGTTTGGGGCGCTGTCCTCATGGAGGTAGGTAACCTGACCACGAATGGCTGTTAGTGGCAGATCGCGGGTTTGTGGAAACGTTAGCGCACCCATTCCATTTGCCATAATCACCACCGGCGCACTGGCAATCCCTTTTCCTTTGTCGTCGCATACTTGCCAACCATCGACCGTTTTTATGAGCGAGCTGACCGACCTATTAAAATGCATTTCCAATCGTTCACCGCAAGCCTCCAGCATTGTCTGACATAAGCTACGCGGATGCACCCATCCGCCGCCGGTAAACCGCCAACCGCCATGGTTCACTTCGGTTCCGAGTAGCGCGCTGGCGGCCGACTGCGTGAGCCATTGCGCATAGTCGTTTGGATGCGTGGCTTGCGCCGCCCAACGCCGTTGCGCATCGGCCTGATCGGCGTCGCGCGCAATCTGAAGTACACCGCAACTTGCACCCGAGAAGGCATTGCCTATACCGCCGAGACTTTCCCATACATGGCGTGCGAAAAGATACGCGGCACGACTCAAGCGCGAAGTCGGATTATCATCTCTTGATAAAACCGGCATGAAAATGCCGACGGCGTTGCCGGATGCTTCTTGCGCGATATCGGCATGACGCTCGATCAGGCTGACTTTCCAGCCGCGCAATGTCAGCCGTTGGCAAGCGGCAGCGCCCGCTAATCCTGCGCCGATAATAATCGCGTGACGCTGATTCTGAGAGGGATTGCTAGTTGGCAAAGTTGGCTGCCAGCGTGGCAAAAAATACGCGATTGCAGTGTTTGCAAAGCCGGCAGAATTTTTTGTATTGTCGACGATGGCAGGATTCTCAAAAACAAATCCGGCTTGCTCCAAACTTTTTTGTTGTCTATCGCTCAGATCAACAATAGTTAATCTTGCGTTGGGAATCGCTAGTCGATTGAGTCTTCCCAGCAAAGGTAGTGGCCATAGTTGTTGCGCTGGACCATGGACATAAAATGTATTTATACGGGCTTCAATCTGTTGTAAGCATTTACCGCTGTCGCCAATCATCAACGTCAATACGATCTTGTTGTGCGCCAGATAAAGACGATGAAAGCCCGCCATCAAGGTTGGCCAGACCGCACGTAATTCCTGCGCGTGCATCGCCCATTCCGGCCATGTTGCGTGCGCTTCGGTCAGTTCCGCGATGGAAAATGAGGTTGGCATCAACGCCAAATAATGTAACTGTTGTGGGCGCTCGGGATGTTCGCACCAACTCTGCCATGTAGCGAGAAAATGACCACCTGCATCGAACGCTGTATCGAGAATTGTGAAGCAATCCTGTTGCTGCCATTGATCGATAGGCGATGCAATGCCGAGCAAGTTATTCATTGATGTATTGGCTGAAGTATTTACCGATTTTTCGACGACGGTATCAATGATGGTATTAATCGATTCGTCACGCGCTATTCCTTCCGCCGAAGCTGGATCGGATTTGTCAGGAGGAGGCGCGCCAGGCAGAAAAGGTGGGACAGATTTGTGCATGCGGAGAGTGTAACGACATTTCCTTTCAATAGATGTAATTATGACTGCAAGGCGAATTCTTCGTTAGATGGATTGGTAAGTTTGTGGTTGGCATTGTTTGCATAAGACTCAGTAAAGAATAGTTAATTTCGACACTCGCTTCTTAGCTCGCCTCATTTTTGATTTGCCATTCCCTACAAGAACCAGAATCTTCTTAGAACTATTCACGACCATTCCCGTTTATTATTGCCGCAGAGTTTTTCACCTCCACGATTGCAAGATTGTAATAAAGATAAAGATTGCATTCAATCGTCCTCACGTTCGTAGCGGAAGGTCTTCCATCATGTCCAGCAGTCGCACTTTCAGCGCATCTGGCAGCGCTATTCCAACACGCTTGAATCAACCTGCGCTGGTCCACTCAGTCTCTGCGGAACAGAGGGACTGAACGCGTTGTTTCACTAAACCGGCGTGCTGATAAAGCCCGAAGCCTTGAGTTGATGATCGTACTGTACGGCAACGGTGGATTTGTCTGCAGCGCGGTTGGTAACAAAGAAACCGGACAACAGCACTATCTAAGCCCTGCCTATTTTTTCGATTTACCTGAAAGCCAAAAGACAGGAGTTCCATGCCACCGAATATCAAAGACCTATTTTTTACTGAAACGACCCATGTTGATGAAGTCAACTGTCGGGCTACCATGAGTCGGCAATGGTTATTGGAGAATCGTAATGGTGTTGGTCGGCATCCGATTTCGGTCGACAATCACCTCGATTTTTATATCTGCGCATCAGAAGCATTTCCCCACATTGTTAAAGATATCAACGCGGCTATAAAAAGCATTGACCTGATCTGCTGGGGTTTTGATCCCGGCATGGAAGTGACAGATCGCAACGCAAAGGATTGGCCGCGTAGTACCACTTACGGCGATTTATTGCGTGAGAGAGCTAGTAGCGGCGTGACGGTGCGTTTGCTGGTGTGGTTCGCTGATGGATGGTTTGGCCCTATTGGTCGTGTGGCAAGCAATCTTTACGGTCATCCTAAATGGGGGCGGGCCAACAAGAGCGACCCCAACTATGCGCGTGCCAAATTTTGTGAAGACTGGTGGGATGATGCGATGGCTGGACGTATTCCCAATCTGCATGTGCGTTATCGCTCAGCTGATGCTGGAGCGATAACGGCGAGCCTGAAAGGAGAAACGCCAGGGTTTACGGATATTGAAGTGTTAGGCCTGATCCGCGTAGCAACGCATCACCAAAAGCCGATTCTGATTGATGTCGAACTGCGAGAGGAAGCGGTCGGCTACGTGATGGGACTCAATTCCACCACCGACTATTGGGATACGCCTGCGCACCTTTATAACGATGAGCGACGCGGGCATCAACGCGAAGGCGGAGCGGATAAGCGCAATTCTGGGCTCGGACTTAAACCATTCCGTGACTACGCGATTCGGGTGAAGGGTAAAGCGCTGCATTGCCTGAACCGGAATTTTGTGACCGCATGGGACAAGGCCAAACGGAACTGGGACCCTGTGCCTGAATCCTCTAAAGTGTCTGCCATACAGGGAGAGACGGGCAAGAAAAATTCCAATACTAGCCGTGCCAAACTTGTTAAAGACATGTTGGACGAGACCTTCAAGGGCCCGATTGTCAAACTGGGCAGAGGCGATAGTCAACCGGGTCGGTTGCAGTCCACGCGAGAGGCGATCACGCCGGATGCTTTTAGGCTTCTTCCTTCCGGCACAACGCGGCAGATGGCGCAGATCGTGCGTACGCAACCCGAAGAGTCGGACAAAACCATTCAGGAAGCCTACTGGCTGGCCACCAGTCAGGCGCGCAATTATCTCTATATCGAAAATCAATACTTTCAGTACACACCATGGGCAGAACATCTGAAAGCCATGCGTAAGCGTTATGTTAAGCGTATGCGGGAATGTGGATGGGGAACCAATGTCCCCGATTTATATGTCTTTATCGTCATTCCCGAAGCCGAGCGCCACGGGATGGTCCCGCGCACCTACGATACCGTGGCCGAACTGGGCCAAGCCCAGACCATGAAGAACTACGATGAGGCAGTCAGGCAGCAACGTGAATGGAGTTTGGGCTTTTTCAATCAATGGATTGCGACTCCTTTCAAGAAGCTTATGTCGCTTGGGAGGCTGATACCGTCAATTGACGAGATCACCAAGGCGGATATTGTCGACTCGGCTGCGCGTGCACCGGTAAGCGAGGCGGAGCTCGATGACATGGGCATCAAAGTCCTGATCGCTAAACTGTATACACAGGATTCACATTCGAACCGATGTCGTGAAATTTACATCCACAGCAAACTGATGATTATCGATGACGTCTTTTTAACGCTCGGCAGCGCCAACATGAATGTGCGCAGCATGGTGGTGGATAGCGAAATCAACATCAGTTGTGTGAATGCGGAATTTGCACGGGGCGCGCGGGAAAGGGTATGGGGAAATTTGGCGGGAGAGGAGTGGGATGGTGGTGATGGAAACCCATTGAGTATTCAAAAAACTCACGAAGGTTGGGTGAAAAAAATGAAAGAAAATGCCAAATTTGTTGATAAACAAAATGGGCGGATTCAGGATTTCATCGTCACCTACTCCGACCAGCGAGGGGGAACTGGCGTTACTGGCGTCCGCGTGGCGCAAGCCCCTGCTGCCGCTACCTATAACGAGGCATTGGCATGACAGTCCAATGCAGTGGGCAACCGGTTTGGAAAAATGGGATGCTCACCTTGCTCAACGTTATTTCACCCGCGCCAAACCGGACCCGATGCGGATTAGGCCGCTGGTCATCAGCGCTTTTTCTTTTTATTTCACTTACACTGACAGCCTGCTCCATGGATAACACACTTCCCCGTCACCAAATTCCCCCTCTCTTTTTTCCGCACCGTACCGAGTTCCTCTGCAAGCATGAATTGACGGTAACGCCGCCAGTGGATCCGCAGGCAGAAATCTGGTATCAACAGGCGGTGGCGCTGGACACGCCCACGCTCTGGAAGGAGGACCGCGACTGGCCGCAAATTCTGGCGCTGTACACCAAAGCAGCGGAGCGCAAGCACTGGAGGGCGATGAACAATCTGGCTACGTTGTATCAGACCGGGGTGTGGGGGTTGATCGATTCGGATAAACTCTTGGTGGCACGACAACCGCAGGTGGCGATGGCACTGACAGAAGAGGCGATGCAGATGGGCGTACCTCTGGCGTACGCGGTGATGGGCAATTATTACGCCGATGGCTTTATCGTCAAGCCCGACCCAACCAACGCGTGGGCGTTCTGGCAGCAGGCCGCCGAGATGGGGAGCAGTTATGCCCAGTTCACGATTGGGCGCAGTTTGAATTCTGGTAGCGACGCGCCCGAACGTGGTCGGTGGGCCAATGTGCCGATCGCCCTCAAGATGCTCGAATGTGCGTTTTCACAGGGCAATGGGGACGCCGCGCAGGCGCTGGGAATCGAATATAACATTATTCAAAAAGACAACGTGCGTGCACTTCATTACCTGCATGAGGGCGTCAAATTCGGGAGTTGGGCTGCGGCAAATAATCTGCGTAGTAAATTTGAATCTATCAAAGGTCTCACGCCTTACGGCATCGATACTTCACGCGCTGATCGCTATCTAGTCTTCAGCGATGCACTCGGACGCAATCGCGACCTCCGCTTCCCCAACCTGGACAAAGTGCTGCCTTTACCGCCCGCCGACCTGCCGCAATGGAACGGTAACAAAGAAGACCTGATCAACGCCGCCAAACAGGTGGTGCCAATCCCACCCCCTCCGGCACCCACGCCTGGAGCGGACTTAACCGGCCGTGCACATATCCCGCAAGGGTGGGTATTGCCAGAATATCCCAAGATACCCTATGCTTTGTTGAGAGAGGGGCATAATCATGTGTCATCGGAATACGAGGGCGTCAGAGTGCCTTTTAGCGGCTATTGGCTGCCTCAGTTGCTGGCGCGGACCAGCTATGAGGATCTGCTTTTTGATCGCCAGCAGACCCCGCAACGCTATACCGATAACGAAGGGTTCGACAATCTGCCCCATTTTCTAGGGCCAAAATCCGGCCGTATCATGTGGCATTTTAGAGGCGATCCCGAGCAGTTGCCGGTCCCCGCCCGTATCGGACAACTCAGCAGCGGTGAATGGCGCGAAGCGCGGGCCAATCCGGTCCGCACTGAGTGTGACGGGGCAGAAACCTGTCCCCACACCGGCATCTGGCAACCGCTCTTGCCGGACGAACATCCCCTCAAAGCACTGGTTAACTGGCGCTGGCGCCAAACCTGGGCCGTCAAGGGACAACCTTTTCCCGATCCGCAGCAGGATTGGCTGGTGGATGTAGCGAACTATGCGGTGAAGTGGCGACTGATTGAGATGGGTTAGGTAACTTTCAGATTTCAATAATGACAGGCTGTCGTGGTGGCCCATACCACGATAGCGCCATAAGACTTTAGAACTGGTGTTAACCCACCTTAATGCACGTCATTGATAGAGCGCTTGTTGACATGCATTTTTAGTCTTTGAATGCGGAGAGGGGAAAGTTGTAGGACATAGTATTTCGGTAAATAACACCATATCAGGCAGGTCCGATAGCGTGATGATCATCGACCTATAAGTGACCAGATTCTCCCTACAATAGCTAACTACATAAATAATCGCGGATTATTCTTAATTTTGAAAATGGCATACATTTTCAGAAAGTTCTTAGCACTATTGATGATCATTACCGCTTAATATTGCCACAGAGTTTTTCACCTCCACGATTGCAAGATGCGATAAAGATTGCATTAAATCGTCCTCACGTTCGTAGCGGAAGGTCTTCCCCCAATGTCCAGCAGTCGCACTCTCCGCGCATCTAGCAGCGCTATTCCAACACGCCTGAATCAACCTGCGCTGGTGCCGATTAGTCTCTCTGGCACGGAAGGCATGAACGCATTATTCGATTACACCGTCGTGCTGATGACACCCGAATCCTTGATCCATCTGAGTGAAGATATCGGCAATGTCAATCTTGACGATTTCATTGGTCGCGAGTTAACCATCATGATTGCATTGGATGGCAGCGGTGGATTTATCGACAGCGTATTTGCTGACAATCTGCTTGGCAACATCGGTGCTGGGACGCGTGAAATCTCCGGCTTGATCACCGCCGCCAGCATGCTGCGCCAGGAAGGACGTCACGCGCTGTACGAAGTCACCTTGCGCCCATGGTTGCATCTGGCGACACTGACGACCGACTGCAAGATATTTCAGGATCAAAGCGTGATCGAGATCATTGATCTGCTGTTTGCCGACTACGCCTTTCCGCTCGACAAGCGTCTCATCGAGACTTATCCCAAACGCGACTATCAGACCCAATACAACGAAAGCGACTTTACGTTCTTTAGCCGATTGTGCGAAGAATGGGGAATCAACTATTTCTTCGAGCATGATAATGGCGTCCATCGACTGGTCTTAATCGACAGCATCGGCGCGCATAAGAATTCGCCCAGCAGCGCCTATCACGTGGTGCAGTTTCATACGGAAGGCAAACATATCGATGAAGAGTGTATTCATGCCTTTTCACCCGTACATCAACTTACCTCCGGCCAGTACACCACGCGGGATTATGACTACACGCGCCCCAAGGCCAATCTCACCGCCAACCGCTACGATCCCCGCCCCACCGCACACAATCAGCAAGCCGTCTATCAATGGCATGCCGACGCGCATTATAGCCAGCCGAAGGCGGGTTCCGGTTCAGCAAGCACCAACCCGGAAAGCCAGAATGATCCGTTTGCCGAAGGCGATTTCATCGCCCGTTTGCGCATGCAAGCCTTACACAGCGTCGGCCAACGAGCGCAAGGCCAAGGCCATCTACGCGGCATGGTGCCCGGTTGCATCTTTACGCTAACGCGTCATCCGCAGACCGCCGCCAATGCCGAGTATGTGATCCTATCGACCACACTGAGGATCGACGAAGCCGCGCAAGAAACGCAGGCGTCCGACAATGCGCATCGGCAACGTTATCGCGTCCACGTCGATTTTACGGTGCAACCGGCCAGCGAGAACGTACGACCGCAACGGTCTACACCCAAACCGTTGACCCACGGTCCCGCCACCACCATCGTGGTCGGTCCGCAGGGACAAAACATCTGGACCGATACCCTCGGGCGCATCAAGCTCCAGTTTCCATGGGACCGCCTCGGCCAACACAATCATCAGAGCAGTTGCTGGGTCCGCGTCGTCGCACCGTGGGCTGGCAATCAACTCGGCGGCATGCATATTCCCCGCATCGGGCAAGAAGTCATCGTCGACTTTCTGAGTGGCGATCCCGACTTGCCGCTATGTACCGGACGGGTGTACAACCAACTCAATACGCCACCGTGGGCATTGCCGAGCCAGAGTGCGCTATCCGGATTTCGCTCACGGGAACTGACACCTGACGGCGGCAATGCGGCCAGCGGACGCAGCAACCATCTGGTCATGGATGACACCGCTGGCAAAATCCAGAGCCAGCTCAAAAGCGATCATCAGCATAGCCAATTGAGTTTGGGCCACATTACACGCATCGAAGACCACGCCTGTCGTAAGGAATCCCGCGGTCAAGGATTTGAACTGCGCACCGACGGGCATGGCGCAATCCGCGCTAAAACCGGTCTGCTGATCAGCACCGAAAGCCGTACTCATGCCAGTCACCACATCACCGATCTGGGCGAGACGGCACAGCGCCTGATCGATGCGCACGGTCAACAGCAAAGCTTTGGTGAACTGGCGCAGCAACATGGTGCGCTTGAAGCCGATGAGCACAAAGCGGTCACCACTTCACTCACCGATCAGAACGACGCGATTCAAGGGACCGGCGGCAACAACGGAAACAACGGCAACGTCAAAGAAGGCAGCTTTCCCGAATTAACCGCACCGCATCTGATACTCGCCAGTCCAGCGGGGATCGCTACCACGACGCCGCAATCGACCCACATTGCCAGCGGGGAGCATGTAGCGCTCACCAGCGGACAGGATATGAGTTTGTCGGTAGGACAACGGCTCATCGCCAGTGTCAAAAACGGCATCCGCCTGTTTGCCTACAACGCCGGTATGAAAATGGTCGCCAGCAGCGCCGACATTGATGTGAAGGCATTAAAGAGCAGCCTCAACATTTTAGCCAAACTCAATATTACCCACACCGCCAACCGTATCGTCATCAATGCTACCGAAGAAGTCATGATCAATGGCGGCGGCAGCTATACCAAATACAACGCCAATGGGATTGAGAGCGGAACCAGTGGCGCGTATCTGATACGCGCGGCAAGCAAAGAGGTAATCGGTCCCAAAAGTTTTGGCGTCAATGTCACCGGCCTTCCCGCAGTCGACGTCTACGACGAAACTTTTCGGGTGCTCGGCATGACTGGCTTACCGCAGCCCGGCGCGGACTATCGACTGCAGGAAGAAGACGGACATTTCTCTGAAACCGCAGAAAAAGGTACCACGCCATCAGTCCATACCAAGCAAACACAATCGCTCAAATTCGACCTTCATTTTCCCACCATCGACACCAGCAATGACAACAAGGAATAAATAACATGGCAGATACCTTCGTCATCGGCACTACCAACAAGATACCGAATAGTTGTGTCGACTTAATCTGTACATGCCCAGTCATGTGGTCGCGAGCGACACAATTTGCCTATCTGCGGATGTGTAATCACAAACCAAAAACGCAGGAATATCATCTGATTGACAGCTATGTTGTGCGCGCACGACGCATTTCAGCGACCTATGCGCGGCTTTATCTTGAGCAAGAAAAATTTAGCCAGCCAGAAAAAAAAGGCCGCTTCTACTGGGCCGCGCTGGCAGCTTTTGCCAGCAAAACCGTTGCCTGTTCGCTCGAATTATCACGCGTGAAAATGATCCACGTAATCCATCAAGGGCTGGCTAAAGGCAATTTCTGGTTATTTATGGATATCGCCGCTACCCATGCTTACTGGGCAATGGAATCGCCGAGTTTTAAACAATGCGCCTCCGCCCGAGCCAAAGTCGATGAATTGGTCCCAACGGTAACAGCGCAAATGAAGAAATTGCCCTGGCATGATGAGGCGATGGCGACATTGCGGAATTTGCCAATCACGCCAGAGATCGATCAGGCGTTTGACAAAATGATGGAGTTTGAGTCCGCTTCAAAAAAACAAAAACCGATTAAACAACTTGAGCATCTGATGCTGGTTGCCAACCACGAACAACGCAAGATACTGCAACCGCTCATTTATGACGATCCCTATTTTTCCTGCTGGCTTGAGATGCAACGGTGGCCAGTAGTGCAGCAGATAACGCCGGCTTTGGAACTGGTATTCACCCATGCATGCAGCACCGATGATCCTACATTGAAATCGACCGCACCAAAAAAAACGGTATTGGAGAATGAAGACAGTCGCATGGATTGGATTAAGTTGGCGGCCCAGAAATTTCACGGTTTGATGCAAAAGCGTGCGCCTTTTATGGAAAAAGAGCTCTGCATCATGGCAGGGTGGGTCAGCTTGCCGGATACGATTATTCATTTAAATGAAATGCCACCATCGTGAGCAAAGCAGGGCGCAGATGGATTGTAGTGTGCAGCCTGTTGTTCGCCTGCGTTGTGTGCATGACGTGGTGGCGCTGTGCGTATCTGCCGTGGCTTGATCATCCCCTCATCAACTCTCTACAAAATCATTTATTCAACGAAAAGGTCGACATGGCACAAACAGAGATCACGATACGCTTAGGTCAGCAAGGTCAGGATTGGGCAAAAATGTACCCGAGGCAATTAAAAGTTAACGATAAGAATGCCAATGGCGAAATGGTGTTTTATGAAATCCATTGGACGCGTATTCCTTATCAGCAATCCCTTGGTAACGTGCATATTGATAATGGTACCTATAGCTTTACTACTCCCTTTGTTCTGAGCGTCATGGGGGTGGCAGTGCCGGGCGATACGCCAGAGGAGGGAATTGAAAATTTTTCACTGGGAGTCGGCATGTCAGAAGCAACGGTACTTCATCCCGAAGCCCAAAGACAGTTTTACGCGCTACTCAAGACTATACAAAAAGCAGGTTGGAAGCGATATATCGATGTTGATTTTCCCCGAATCAGCGGACGTGACGCACTGGTGTATTCGCAGATGGTCGAAAGTAGTCACCCGATTGATCCCGACTATATCCCGACCTTTCAGGAATGGATGTGGATTAGAAATTATGCTCACTGGAATTTTTATGCCAACGGCGTGTACCTGGACGTATCTTTTCAGAGAGGTATGGAAGTCGATCCTAACAAGCTAGGCGCTTACTTAATTTCACTGGAATTTGAAACCAGAAATGCGTGGGAGCGAGCGCATTTTCAGGGAAAAGAGCGATCACGCTGGAGAGAACTCTACCCGCCAACCCGCCAACACCTGAAAACCATGCGCCCCATCGCCGAGCAGAAAATTCGCGCCGAGGGTAAATATCATATCGATGAAAGTTACCGTAATCCCGACGATGACAGGCCTGAATCCACATAAATCGTCGTCCTGAGTTGTCCTTTTTGTCAAAATTATCGCTCTGCCAAGATCGTCCAGAAAGGCTATCTATTACGCGGTGCGGCTACGGCGGGTAAGCAAACAAATAACTAAGAGATAGGGAAATAATATGCAAAACCGATTAACCATGCTCCCCGGAGCAGGAACCACTGGCACGGGATCAAGCGTTTTACTTACTCAAAAAATATACCAGTTTTACTTTTATCGATCAGGCTCGATTGCGGTATCAAGGTTTTTTGGATGCGTTTTTGAAGCAACTCAAGAACCTTTCGCCTGCCTTACAAAACGATCCGGACGCTGACTTTTATCAGACTCGGCACGAATACGAATACAAAGAATTCCTGCGCCAGATGATACCTATGGAGCAAGGGCTGGCGCTACTTCGGTCCACGCCTCATAAGACCGAAGCATATGAAACGCTTTCGCTTCCAAGTTTTATAGGCCAATTATTTGGTCGATATGCAGATGAAAAAGGTGTGTATTACGATCCTTTTTATATTGCTTTAGGGATGACCAATGAATATCCCGGAAACAGCATTCATCCGAGCAACCACACCGCCTTTGTAAAGGACGTCATGAACGCTTCAGTTATCAACTTTACTCAGGGCATCACGGTATTTGAGTGTAAAAACTACGTGCCTTTCCATTTAGTTGACATGAATAGCCTACGTCAGTCCCAGAAATGGACCTATGAAACCCTCTTCTTCGAACCCGAATGGCCGATCCCTCGTATCTTCCCGGAATATCTTCCATCATGCCCGCCGTATAACCATAACCATCAGGATCAAATCTTCACCGGCGGGACCATTCCCACTGACGGTATCTGGGAGCCTTGGTTTATCATGCAGATCTTCAAAAATACCGATCCGGCGAAAATGGCTGCAAAAGTCGGTTGCCCTAATTATTTTTTAGCCGGCGCGGTTGCCACCGAATATCAATTGGAAGGCACGGACACGTGGGAAGAAGTCTGGTGGCGTTTGCTGTGGGAAGACAAGCGCTATCTGGATGGCACGATTCCCGCTGAGGAAGCGGACTATCTGAAAACCAGACCGCCGGTCGCGCCGCAGATATTTACAGATCATAAAGCTTATCCGGGTGATGTGTGTCCAATAACCGGCAACTGGCATGCACCGCATATGCAAGGCAAAACGGTGCGATTGGAGGCCGGGAATATCATGGCCGGATCAAAAATTAACGCCGCGGGTAATGCTGTGACCTGGTATCTCAAAGTCTGAGGCGAGCCTCATCACCACACAAGGTTGATCTTGTCTGGCTGTGGTGATGTTTAGTATCAGTTCTCGCAGATGGTTGAACGTTGCGATCTTGTTGATAGCGCGTCAACTTCTACGCAAACTGGCTTACTTTAGCGCTACCAATACCAATAGCAGTGAATATAGCAATTAGTAAGTTCGCTGCACGCTATACCCGCGTTCACGCAGCAGCGCTTGCACGCTCGTCTGGCCGACTAGATGCAACATGCCAATACCGGCGAATGCGGTTTTGTTTGACTTGAGCAGCTTCTCGAAGGCATCGGCTAATGCAGGATTGCGTCCGTCCAATAGCGCGCGTTGTATAAATTGACCGGTGAAGGTATCGTCACTAGTCATTTCTTTTAGCAGTTTTTCTAATCCGACCAAATCGCCGCTACGCCACAATGCCACCAGATCAAGCGCTTTTCTTGCGCGGATCGGATCATCCAGATCGTCGACCGTATCTTGTAAAAAACGGTTTTGATCTGCGACGGACAAGTTACCTAGTAAAGACAACTGATATTCGACACTTTCCAGGCCTATCAACGGTTTGTTGTGCGTCTGCGCATAATTGGAAAGATAGTTGTCGACGCCTTGTTCCTTCGGGAAGCCATTTCTGGCGTATTCTTCTGTCGTCAGCATGGTCGCCAATAGCCAAGGCTTCATCCGAAGGACGTCGGTTGGCGCCATATGGTACTTTTCTAGCAATGCGTGCACTTGTTGCGTCAAAGCGGCCGGTATATCTTGCGTGGATGAGCTGTCATTGGGATATAACGCATAGTGTTGAATGAGTCGGTTGAGCGTCGCCGTGTCGCTGGTGTCGATTTCAATGGCCACGCGTGACGATTGATCTAAAGCCCTCATGACTTGTGGTGCGAGCGGGAAAAAATCCGCGCTGCCGACGTGGATGGTGCCAAATAAATAGGCGGTATGGCCGTCGCGTTGAATCTTAAATAATGCGCCGCCTTGACGAACAGCCTTGGTTGGCGGGGTGGCCGCTTGGGTGTCGATGTCCCTGGCGAAGGTGGATGCTACATAAAATCCAGCGAGGAAAAAAGGAACCAAGTAATGCGGGCGGCGATACCACGCACGCGTTCGGCCGATACACGGCCCAGCAAAGCCGCAAACCTTTTTAAACCGATCACTCAAACTGACTATAATCTGGCGCAGCACACGTTCTCCCTGATGCGTTTTATTTAACGGCGTTTGAAGGTTTTCGACATATTGTATCGTTACTGCCGGCATGACTTTGTTGGTGGCTAGACTGACCTTTACGAGCGTAGTGTCAGAGTCTCTTTATTTGTTTAAGAGGCAACATTTTACGCATGGCAGCCATAACGTTAACAAAACCTGGTGACAAATGATGTTGGCAAATACTACACCGGTCTGGCTGTTCGACCTGGACAACACGCTACATAACGCTTCGCACGCCTTTTTTCCGGCGATCAATGACAATATGAATCGCTTCATTGCGCGTGCACTGGGGACGGACGGGGTCGATGCGGATGCGGCGACCGTCAATGCGGTGCGGACTGACTATTGGATACGTTATGGTGCCACGTTGCTGGGAATGGTCAAGCATCACGGGGTGCGCGCTGAGGACTTTTTGCGCGAAGCACATCGTTTTGACGATCTTTACGGCATGATCCGTGCTGAACGTGGTCTGATTAGTCTGCTGAAACGTTTGCCCGGTCGAAAAATATTATTAACCAATGCACCACAACGTTATTCCCATGATGTTATGCGTCATTTGGGGCTGCACCGTCAATTTGGCAAACACATCTCAATTGAGTCCATGCACGTGCATCGGCAACTCCGGCCAAAGCCGTCACCACATTTATTGCGTAAGTTGATCGCACGGGAAGGAATCGCCGCACATCGTTGTATTTTGGTGGAAGATACGTTGGCTAATTTGAGAACGGCCAAGCGGATCGGCATGCGGACGGTGTGGGTGACAGGGTATTTGTCCAAAACGGCCAAAATTTCGACCCAGAGCGGGCAGTTGATGCACCCAAATCTGACAAAGCGCACCCGTTACGTCGATGTCAAAGTAAAATCCGTGCGGCGACTGGCAAATAACCTTCATCGGCTGCGCTAAGTGCGAATAAAACCCCGTTCAGATTGGTCGTACCGACGCAGGTAGTGCGACGGTACGACAATGAGATACAACATCTAAGCGGTTTTTTGGTTGGACTTAATGATTAACAGATCTGACTGATACGAAAATAAGATATGGCAACAAATAAACCTGGCGAACGTAAGCTACAGATTCTTCAAACGTTGGCAACGATGCTCGAACAACCCAAGGGTGAGAAGATCACCACTGCTGCTTTGGCCGCAAAACTGGCGGTGTCGGAAGCGGCGTTGTATCGCCATTTCGCCAGCAAGGCACAAATGTTTGAGGGTTTGATTGAGTTCATTGAGACTAGTGTTTTTGGCCTGATCAATCAAATTACCGAACAGCAGGAGAAGGGTTTGTTGCAAGCCCAAGCGGTGGCTTTAATGTTGCTCAATTTTGCCGAAACTAATCCTGGCATGACACGTGTCATTATCGGCGACGCCCTTATTAATGAAGATGAGCGATTGCAGCTGCGAATGAATCAGTTTGTGGATCGCATTGAAATGTCGTTGAAGCAAGCATTGAGGATCGCTGCCAGTCAAGGTGAGGCTAACGAGCAGGAAGCGACTATCCGTGCCAATATATTGACCAGTTTTGTGCTGGGACGCTGGCAACGTTTTGCCAAGACTCGCTTTAAGCAAAAGCCGTGCGAGGACGCAGCGCAGCAAATCGCCTTAATTTTGGTGTAATAGCGCGACGTTAATGCTGGTATCGGGTGCGAACGAGCCAGAAGCGTCGAAGTATGGTTGGGGACACAACGGGTAAGTCTCAAAAAAACAGCGCGACTATAACGCGACAACCGGCTCGTAAAAAAGCCGATCATCATAAAAGGAGTCTTTGAATGAAAAAAGTATGGCTAAGAATCGCCCTTTCATCAGCGGTTGCGCTGACACTAAGCGCTAACGTTACGGGTGCTTTCGCACAAATTAAGGTCGGTGTCAGTGTTTCTGCGACCGGACCTGCTGCTTCGCTAGGTATACCGGAAAAAAATACCTTTGCTTTGTTGCCGAAGGAAATCGCAGGGCAAAAAGTAGAATACATCGTATTGGACGATGCTACCGATACCACAACTGCTGTGAAAAACGCACGCAAACTGGTGACTGAAGATAAGGTCGATTTGCTGGTCGGTTCCACTACAACTCCTAATTCGCTGGCGATGAGTGATGTTGCTGCCGAGTCCGGTACACCGATGATTTCGATGGCAGCTTCGGCTTCGTTAGTTGAGCCGGTTGATGCGAAGCGTCGCTGGATATTTAAATCACCGCAAAATGACTCACATATGGCGACCGCGATCGTCGCTCACATGGTGGACGCAGGCGTTAAAACCGTCGCTTTCATTGGATTTTCGGACGCCTACGGCGAAGGCTGGTATCGCGAATTTTCAAAATTCGCCGAAATGCGCAAGATCAAGATCGTCGCCAGTGAGCGTTTTTCTCGCCCGGATACTTCGGTGACCGGACAAGTGCTGAAAATTCTTAGCGCCAACCCGGATGCAGTATTGATCGCGGGCGCTGGCACGCCAGCCGCATTGCCACAAAAAACATTAAAAGAGCGCGGATACAAGGGCAAAATCTATCAAACGCATGGCGTTGCGAATAACGATTTCCTGCGCGTTTGCGGCAAGGATTGCGAGGGCACCTTCTTGCCAGCCGGACCGCTGCTGGTGGCGGAGCAATTACCAGATAGTAATCCGGTTAAAAAATCGTCAATGGCCTATCGCGCCGCTTATGAAAAAGCGTATGGCGTCGGCAGTGTCTCAACTTTTGGTGGACATGCATGGGACGCGGGCCAGCTTTTGGCGGCAGCAACGCCTTTTGCACTGACCAAAGGCAAACCGGGCACCAAAGAATTTCGCGCTGGTTTACGGGATGGTATCGAAGCCATCAAAAATCTGGCGGTTTCTCACGGCATCGTGAATATGAGTCCAACCGATCACGTCGGCTACGACCAGCGTTCGCGGGTGATGGTGGAAGTCGTTGGCGGCAAATGGAAACTGCTCGGCGCGGCGAAGTAGTTGAAATAGCTTCTGCTTTTTACTCGTTATTGTTGCCGCTGCCAGAAGCTCCACAAGCTCCTCCGCCAGCGGCAATCTCATTTTAAGCACGCATGTTGTACATCGCTGAGTACGTCGTTGAGTACGTATTCAGGCTTCCTTTGCAGTACTCTTTTTAGTACGTATTTAGGTAAAACTATGGACGGTTCAATTGCCGTGATCCTGGCGCAGGACGGCATTACTAGCGGCGCTATTTATGCGTTGCTGGCGCTTGCGTTAGTGTTGGTCTTTTCGGTGACAAGGGTGATTTTTATCCCGCAGGGTGAGTTCGTTGCCTTTGGTGCCTTGACGATGGCGGCGTTGCAGGCGGATAAATTTCCGCTATCGGCAACCTTGCTGGTGGCATTAGGCTGCCTTAGTTTTGTGCAAGAAGTCTGGGCCATTATCAGTACGGCTGAGTCGCGTCTGAAGGCAAAACGAAGTATCCCGGTTGCCGCTCTTAAATTTGTTTTTCTTCCCGTCGCGATCTACGCGCTGACGCGCTACTACGGGCATGCCAGTTTGCCGATGGTGTGTCAGGTTTTGTTGACGCTATTGATCGTAGTTCCGATGGGCCCGATGATTTATCGACTGGCGTTCCAGCCTTTAGCCGAGGCCAGTACGTTGGTTTTGCTGATCGTTTCGGTCGCTGTCCATTATGCGTTGATGGGGATCGGCTTGTTAATGTTTGGCGCTGAAGGTTCGCGCACGTTGCCATTTTCGGATGCGCGCTTTGAAATAGGCGGTCTGGCGATCACCGGCCAGAGTACAGTCATCATTGGTGTATCTGTTGTGCTGATTCTGGCGCTCTATGTGTATTTTGAGCGCACCTTGTCGGGCAAAGCGCTGCGGGCGACAGCGGTGAATCGTCTTGGTGCGCGGCTGGTTGGTATCGGGACGACGCAAGCGGGACGGTTGGCCTTTACGCTGGCGGCGGGATTGGGCGCATTGTGTGGCATTTTAATTGCGCCACTGACGACAATTTATTACGACAGCGGGTTCCTGATCGGGCTGAAAGGATTTGTCGGCGCGATTATTGGCGGTCTGGGAAGTTATCCGATTGCCGCCGCCGGTGCTTTGTTGGTTGGTTTGCTTGAGTCTTATTCGTCATTCTGGGCCAGCGCGTTCAAAGAAGTCATCGTATTTACATTGATTATTCCGGTCTTGTTGTGGCGTTCGCTGACGAGCAAGCACGTTGATGAGGGAGATCAATAATGCGCATTGAGCAAACTTTGCGACCCTTTCAATGGTCTTTGATCCTGGTGCCGATCTTCGTCCTTCTTGTTGCGCTGTTGCCGGTTTTGCCGACACCGGAATATTGGATCACGCTAGCCAACTATATCGGCTTGTATTCTATCGTCGCGTTGGGTCTGGTTCTGTTGACTGGCGTGGGTGGTTTGACGTCTTTTGGTCAGGCGGCTTTTGTCGGTCTGGGTGCTTATACCACCGCTTATCTGAGTACACGGTTTGGTGTGTCGCCCTGGATCGGTTTGTTGGTTGGGCTGATCGTAACGATGATCGCTGCCTTCAGTATTGGCGCTATCACGATGCGTTTGTCTGGCCATTATCTACCACTCGGAACCATCGCCTGGGCGCTATCGTTATTCTATCTATTTGGGAATCTGGATTTTCTCGGAAAGTATGACGGTTTGAATGGCATACCCTCAATCGACCTGTTCGGCATGACGCTTGATACCGGGCGCAAGATGTATTACCTGATTTGGGCGATGCTTCTGCTGGCCTTATTGGGGATGCAAAACTTGTTGCATTCGCGCTTGGGACGCGCGATCCGGGCACTCAATGGCGGCGGAGTAATGGCGGAGGCGATGGGCGTCAATACAGCGTGGATCAAGATCGTTATTTTTGTGTTGGCGGCATTGCTGGCAAGTGTCTCTGGCTGGTTGTACGCGCATCTGCAACGCGCAGTTAATCCGACGCCATTTGGTCTGAATGCCGGTATCGAATATTTGTTTATGGCTGTCGTTGGTGGGGCCGGTTACGTATGGGGCGCCATTCTTGGTTCGACGTTGTTGACGCTATTGAAGGACCAGTTGCAATCGTGGCTGCCCAAGTTATTGGGATCAAACGGTAATTTTGAGACCATCGTTTTTGGCCTTTTGATGGTGTTGTTATTGCAGCGTGCACGCGATGGATTGTGGCCTTATTTACGTAAATTATTGCCGCAAAAACAAACCGTTATTGCGCCTAATGCTGCTACGGCATTGACTATGCGCCTCAAGCCACCGCACGGTGAAATCTTGCTGGAGGTTGATGGTGCGCGCAAGGAGTTCGGAGGTTTGGTGGCGGTGAATGACATGTGCTTTAACGTCGCAGCGGGAGAAATCGTCGGGCTGATCGGTCCCAATGGCGCAGGTAAATCAACGATGTTTAATCTCGTCACCGGCGTTTTGCCATTGACTAGTGGCGCGATTAAATTCCGGTCATTTGGTGAGTTGCGTCAAATCACCGGTTTACCATCGCGCCAAATCGTGCCGCGAGGTATTGCTCGTACGTTCCAGCATGTGCGTTTGTTGCCGACGATGACAGTTCTGGAAAACGCTGCGATAGGTGCACATTTACGCGGTGAAACCGGTGATGTCGTGGGTGTGCTAACCGGCATGTTGCGGCTCAATAAAGCGGAAGAAAGCGGCTTGCTATTCGAGGCTAAACGGCAACTTGAACGGGTGGGTTTAGGTGATTTACTGTACGAAGAAGCCGGCAGTCTGGCGCTGGGACAGCAACGTATCCTGGAGATTGCCCGCGCGCTGTGCTGCGATCCGACGTTGTTGCTGCTGGATGAACCGGCTGCGGGTTTGCGCTATCAGGAAAAACAGGCACTGGCCGCATTGTTGCGCAAACTGAAAGCGGAAGGTATGAGTATTTTGTTGGTCGAGCATGATATGGATTTTGTGATGACACTGACGGATCGTCTGGTAGTGATGGAGTTTGGTACCAAGATTGCCGAAGGCCTTCCCGCAGAAGTCCAACAACACCCTGCGGTGCTGGAAGCCTATCTGGGAGGGATCGATGACTAATCCAGCAAGTAATCCTATTTCCGCACCGGTTTTGGAAGTCAGCGATTTGCACGTTGCCTATGGCAAAGTTGAGGCGTTACATGGCGCTACTTTGCGAGTCGGGGCTGGTCAGATCGTTACCGTCATTGGCCCTAATGGTGCGGGTAAATCAACCATGCTCAATGCCCTTGCCGGTGCCATGCCGAATAACGGCAGCGCACGTGGCAAAGTGCGTTTTTTAGGGCATGACATGCAGGGCGTTTCGATTGAAGAGCGAGTGGCCAGCGGTATGAGTCTGGTGCCGGAGAAGCGCGAGTTATTTGCCAGCATGAGTGTAGAAGACAATTTGTTGCTCGGGAGTTATCGGCGTTATAAAGCACGAGAAAAAGGATACGCGGATCAACTATCGGTAGTCTATGATCTGTTTCCGCGCCTGCAGGAACGACGCAAGCAACAGGCTGGCACGTTGTCTGGCGGCGAGCGTCAGATGCTGGCGGTAGGGCGCGCATTGATGGCTAAACCGCAACTGTTGATGCTGGACGAACCGAGTTTAGGTCTGGCGCCGCTGATCGTGAAGGAAATTTTTCACATCATCGTGCGGTTGAAGCAAACCGGGGTGGCAATCTTGCTGGTCGAGCAAAACGCGCGTGCGGCGTTGCAAGTAGCCGACTATGGCTACGTTTTGGAAACCGGGGATATGGTTATGGAGGGGCCAGCGGCTCAGTTGGCGAGCGATTCTAAGGTCATCGCGGCTTATTTGGGACTGGCAAAAAAGCCGGTTTAAAATGGCTCCATGACTTATGGAGTACAGAAATTGCTCACTCTGACAACTAAACGTACCGAAAAATCAACCTGCAATGCATTAATTTCACAAATATGATAAATTCTTGCTTCGGTTGTTCTGGGTGTAAAAACACGGATAATCGTATACGTTCTCAGGGCGGGGTGAAATTCCCCTCCGGCGGTAATGGCACGCAATGTGTTTAGCCCGCGAGCGCTTGTTAAAGAGGCCGATAATTCGCCCCTTTGAGAAGGTCAGCAGACCCGGTTTGATTCCGGGGCCGACGGTTATAGTCCGGATAAAGAGAGAGCGGGATGCAGTGTAGAGCTTGTTCAAAATAGGTGGTCGTTGCTGACATTGACATGCAATATAGATGTTGATGACGGCTCCGTAATCGGTGGCGAACTGGTTTTGGGTGGTGCTTTTGCATACCTTGTTAATCCCTATCAATCCAAAACGCCCTGTTTTTTTATGCATCATCTAAAAACAGGAGTATTCAAATGCTGCAGCAATTCGCCTTTTCAACATCAAAAGCACAAACGGTTCAGCGCGTCGCTTTCATTCAGGCCGGTTGGCATCGTGACATCGTCGACCAATGTCGTCTGTCCTTTATTTCTGAAATGATTAATCAGGGCTACGAAGAGTCGAGTCTCGATTTTTTCGAAGTCGCCGGTGCTTTTGAAATTCCATTACACGCCAAGGTGCTGGCCAATAGTGGGAATTATGCCGCTGTAGTCGCCGCTGGTTTGGTGGTCGATGGCGGTATTTATCGTCATGAGTTTGTCGCCGAAGCGGTGATTTCAGGGCTGATGCAAGTGCAATTGGAAACGGGCGTACCGGTTCTTTCTGCTGTCCTGACCCCGCATCATTTCCATTCAGGCGAAGAGCATCAAAAATTCTTCTTTGACCATTTCCTGGTCAAAGGCGCAGAAGTCGCAAGAGCGTGCGCATCGACGATAAGCGGGCTTCGGGCTTTGCGCGGGTTGAGTGCGGCTGAATCAGCAGTAAATACGCCAAGGACACTGCAGACCGCCTGAAGAATGGTCGGCGTCAGGCGCTTGCTAGCCTGACGCCGAACCGCTTATCGATCGCTAACTGATAAGCGCCAACCGTTTTGAATAACGACAACCTGATCTGTCCACGGTTATACCGTTTAGTGCATTGGCAGAACAGCATCTGATGTTGCGTGAGTTAGTTGAGCGAATCATTCATATCAGATTTCGTACACAGGAATTTAAAGTCCGGCGCACACCGGACAGTGCGCATTCCGTCCCACACCAATACGATGCCACGCCATCGTCCGGGCATCCAGCATCAATAGTTGCCCGGCCAACGAACTGCCAATCCCAACGATCAACTTCAACGCCTCAGCTGCTTGCATACTCCCAATAATGCCAACCAATGGCGCAAATACCCCCATCGTAGAGCACTGAACCTCTTCAAACTCACTATCTGGTGGGAATAAACATGCATAACAGGGCGAACTTGCCGAGCGTGGATCAAACACACTTATCTGGCCATCAAACTGAATTGCCGCGCCGGAAACTAGCGGCACGTTATGCAAAACACAGACACGGTTGATCGCCTGGCGGGTCACAAAATTATCGCTACAATCAAGAACGACATCGGCATTTCTGATCAGCTCGCCCAAGTATGTTTGATCCGCACGTTCAGCTACGCAAATGACATTGATATCGGGATTTATTTGCGTGAGTGCAGTTTTCCCTGATGCTACTTTGGGCTGACCAATACGATCAGTTGTATGCAGGATTTGTCGTTGCAAGTTAGTCAAATCGACGGTGTCATTATCCACTAACGTAATGGTCCCGACGCCGGCGGAGGCAAGATAAAGCGCCGCAGGCGAGCCTAAACCGCCTGTACCAATGATGACTGCATGCGCTGCCAACAATTTTTCCTGACCCTCAATATCGATGTCGTCAAGCAAGATATGACGGGAGTAACGCAGCAGTTGTTGATCGTTCATGGTATGAGCTATCGTTTTGTGATGGGGATAAGGCGCGAGGTGTTGCTAATCTCACTAAGCAGAAAAGGAAAAAAGCCGCATCAATCTCGATGCGGCTTTAGTTGTTTCGTTGATTAGTGAGCGATAGACCTAGCTTTTCGGACGATTATTTTTTATCGTCTTTTTTGACGCCGTCTTTTTTTACATCTTTCTTGTCGACTTTGCCCGAAGTAGCATCTTTTTCCAGGTCAGGAGTCGGTTGCACTTTTGCTAATTGTACCGGTAAGCCCTTTAAGAAATTCAATGCCTGTGCTAGTTGGAAGTCATCTTTTGAGCCAAATTCTAAGGGCTTACGTTTTTTGGAAAGGGCAATCAGGCGCTGATCTTCTTCCAGTTCATCGGCTTTTGGTGCGGCAGCAGCCTCAGCTTCTTTGTCTTTGTCGTTAGTCAAATGCTTGGTCAAGTCTGCCTCACGCACGCGCAAACCTTTGAGCAGATCACCGTCAGCATATTCATCAACCATCATGTCTGGCACGATACCTTTGGCTTGAATCGAGCGGCCATTCGGCGTGTAATAACGTGCAGTCGTCAACTTGACAGCAGTGAGGCGATCCGGCGGCAAGGCGACGATGGATTGCACTGAGCCTTTGCCAAAGGTTTGCGACCCCATGATGGTAGCGCGTTTGTAATCTTGCAATGCGCCGGCCACGATTTCAGATGCTGAAGCAGAACCCGTATTGACGAGAACCACCAACGGAATCTTTTTAACCGCATCGGGCAACTTTGCTAATCCGTCCAGGCCAGGGCCGGAGGCGTAAAACTCTGGCTTTGCGTAAAAGGTTGCTTTCGAACTTGGTAACTGGCCATTGGTGGTGACGACGACCACATCTTTCGGCAAGAAAGCGGCAGAAACGCCGATCGCACCCGGCAAAACACCACCCGGATCGTTGCGTAAGTCCAGCACCAACCCTTTCATTTTTGGATCCTCGGCGTACATGGCTTCGATTTTCTTGGCCATGTCGTTGACGGTCGGTTCCTGGAATTGTGTAATACGCACCCAGCCATAGCCCGGCTCAACTACTTTAGCCTTGACGCTTTGTACGCGGATTTCCTGGCGCGTGATGGTGATGACAATCGGCTTGTCTTCATCTTTACGGGCGATTGTCAGCTTGATTTTGGTATTTGGTTCGCCGCGCATGCGCTTGACTGCCTGATCCAGCGTCATTCCCTTGACTGGGGTCGCATCGAGACGTGTGATTAGATCACCGGCCTTGATGCCAGCGCGGTAGGCTGGAGAATCTTCGATCGGTGAAATTACTTTGACGTAACCTTCTTCCATCCCGACTTCAATGCCGATACCAACAAATTTCCCCTGCGTCATCTCACGCAGTTCTCTGTAACCTTTTTTGTCCAGATACGAGGAATGCGGATCCAGCGACGCGACCATGCCGGAAATGGCTTCGGTCAGCAGTTTTTTGTCGTCCACCGGCTCTACATAGTCAGACTTGATGAGTCCGAAAACGTCGGCCAGTTGCCGTACCTCTTCAAGTGGCAGCGGCGCTGTCGCACTTTTCTGCGCAATGGCATCGAATTGGATCGAAGCGGCTATGCCAGCAACTACGCCTAAACCGATTAGGCTGATATTCTTTAGCTTACTTCCCATGTTTCACCTAATAGTTACCCAACTGCTGGGGTCAAACGCACGGCCCTGATGCCGAATTTCAAAGTATAAACCTGATTGTTCGTTGCCGCCGCTGTTACCTGCATTCGCAATGACATCTCCGGCTTTAATAATATCCCCAGGCCGCTTTAATAGTGCCTGATTGTTGCCATAAATGGTCATGTATTCGTTGCCATGATCAAGAATGATCAAGTTGCCAAAGCCGCGTAACCAGTCCGCAAATACGACCCGGCCCGCAGCCACGGCCTTGACTTGCGTTCCTTCCGGTGCGCGTATAAATATGCCTCGGGAGGGAGGGCCATCGCCGCGCTTACTACCAAAACGATTGGCCAGCTCACCATGTACGGGTTGGCGCAACAGTCCACGTAAGGACGCAAACGGTTTGCCATAGGACGGGTCCGGCGAACTGGCTTCAGGAGTTTCATCATTGTGCACTATTGGCGCTATCGGTGCTATTGGTGCAGCATTCGCTGGTATTGCTGCTAGCGCCACTTGTGCAGGCGGTTGATCGTCATCAATCGGATCGGGGGTAAAGGCAGGAGTTTTTACTAGTGGCGTATGTTGCTCCCCAACTCGTGCTTGCTGGCTCGTTTGCGCGGCGTTTTGCTTTTGGGTCAAAGCAGCACGTTGCCGTTGTTGTTTCAGCTCTTGCGCGCGTGCGGCTTGTGCTTGCTTCAGTGCCAGTGCCTGGGCTTTTGCTAATGCAGCAGCCTGGGCGGCGGCTTGCGCTCTGGCTAGTTGCTCTTGACGGCGCTTTTCACGAAGGGCGGCCTCGGCTTTCTTTTGTGCCTCGATTAACACTGCCAACTTGTCGACTAGCCCTGCCAGACGCTGTTCGTCACGGGCGGTCTTGCCGACCTCCTGGCGTTGGGCGATCAGTTTGCTGGAAAGTTGCGTCAACAGCATTGCTCGGGTGTTTTTTTCTTTTTCGAGGACGATTTTTTGATTCTTTTGCTCAAGAGCGATTTCGTCGAGTTCATTTTTGGCGTTTTGCGTAGCCGCCTGATTTGCCTCGATGGCCTGCAAGTTAATGCGGAGCGCCTCAATCAACTTAGCCTGGGCTTTTGACACGTAGCCCATGTATTGCAATTCGCGGTTGATTTTGTTCGGATTGTCGCCCGAAAGTAGTAATTTGATACGATCTTCATTCCCGGCTATGTATTGTCGGCGTAACAGAATGGCCATCTGGTTTTGTTGGGCAGCGACTGTTTTACTTAATTCTTGGTGTTTTTTTGATAAGTCATTGAGCGTCGACTGCGTCTGCGATTGTTCGCCAGAGAGGTCGAACAGGGCGCGGTTTGCTTTCGAAATAGCGGCTTCAGAATCGGCCAATGCGTCGGCGGCATCGCCTTTTGCCGTCTCGGTCTTGTCGATATCGCTTTTTAACGCAGTCAATTTTTGCTGTAGTTCGTCGCGCTCAGTTTCGGCGACCTCTTTTTGTTTGCTGCGTTCGGTGATCTTTGGTGTTGGTGCGGCCGCGGCATCGACGACGGGTATCGCCGTCATGCCAATAGTCAGTGCGGCAAAAAACGCCATAGCGAGCGACAGCTTTGGCGTTGTTACTTGCCGTGCACATGCATGTGCACGTTCGCGCATGCCGCACCCGGTTGCCCGGGGCGCATGGATCCATCTCATCAGGGCGATATTTATTTCGCTTTCCCCTGATTGGCAACTGCGTGCATCGCTGCAGCGATGGCGTCCTGGTCGCCCAGATAGTAGCTCTTGATCGGTTTCAAATCAGCATCAAGTTCATAGACGAGTGGCTGACCATTTGGCACATTCAGGCCGACGATATCGTCGTCGCTGATACCGTCCAGCATTTTAATCAGCGCGCGCAGACTATTGCCGTGCGCCGAGATGATGATGCGCTTGCCGCTTAGAATGGCGGGTGCGATGCTGTCATTCCACGCTGGCAAAACGCGTGCAACCGTATCCTTGAGGCATTCTGTGAGCGGGATTTCTTCACGCTTCAGACCAGCGTAGCGTGGATCGTCGAACGATGCGCGCGGATCGTTTTCATCCAGTTTGAGCGGTGGTGTGTCATAGCTGCGGCGCCATACCATTACCTGTTCGTCGCCATATTTAGCAGCCGTTTCAGCTTTATTTAGCCCTTGTAGCGCGCCGTAGTGACGTTCATTTAAACGCCAGTCGTGTTTCACCGGAAGCCACATCAAATCCATTTCGTCGAGTGTGCCCCATAAAGTGCGGATGGCGCGCTTGAGTACCGAGGTATATGCCAGATCGAAGCTTAATCCAGCTTCTTTGAGTAGTTTTCCTGCTTGCCTGGCTTCGGTCACGCCTTTTTCGGTCAGGTCAACGTCAACCCAGCCGGTGAAGCGGTTAGCCAGGTTCCAGGTAGATTCGCCGTGGCGCATTAGTACAATTTTATACATAGTAAGGTAAAAAGTAGTGAAAAAAGGGAAATTCAAGAAAATCAATGCATGCAAACCAATACGAACTGGATGGTGCTTCCGCTTCTATTTTATAATGTCGGGATTAACTAATACCATTGGATCACTGTGAAATTCTTGATTGATAATATTTTTGTGCTTGGATTGGTCATTTTGTCAGGCGGAGCACTGATTTTGCCCTTGCTACAACGACGCGGCAACAAAGTAACAACATTACAAGCAACGCAACTCATCAACCAAGGTAAGACTTTGGTGTTGGACGTACGTGACGCTGAAGGCTATTCTGCTGGTCATCTTATCGACTCTAAAAATATTCCGCTGAAAGATCTCACCACCCGCTTGGTGGAAATAGAAAAATTCAAGGCTAAGAACGTAATTGTAGTCTGTCAGAGCGGAACGCAATCATCAAAAGCGACTGCGCAATTGGCCAAAGCAGGTTTTCAGCAGGTCTACAGTCTCGACGGTGGTATTGCAACCTGGCATACCCAAGGTCTGCCGACCATCAAATAACGTAAAAAAGAGAACCCAATGACTGCTCACGTCTTAATGTATAGCACTGCTGTTTGTCCGTATTGTATGCGTGCCGAACAATTGTTGAACGCGCGCGGTGTTACGAATATCGAGAAGGTTCGTATTGACCTCGATCCGCAGCAACGCGATGAAATGATGAAAAAAACCGGACGTCGTACCGTTCCTCAAATTTATATCGGCGATACGCACGTCGGTGGCTTTGACGATTTGAACGCACTGGATCAAGCGGGCAAGTTGCAAACTTTGCTACAGGGTACTTCGGAACCTATTTAATATTTTATTGCCTGATGTGATCATTGCCAATGTCAGACAACTTGCCCGGCATTGGAGCTATGAGCAATATGCATCAGGCTCTACGTACACTGAAGCATGTTCTCATCGAACATGTTTGATTGGGCGATACTGTAAATGTTAGACGGTTTTTAATTTTTGTTATACCCACAGGACTTACGTAAAATCGTCTCAGCAGTGTTAGCGTTGTTATGCCGCTAGCTATCTGAGCATTGCTACCGTCGTTTTCTCGTCGGTCTGCTTTGCTGGGACAATTCTGCGTGAGTCCTAACCCAGTCTATGGATGGAAATTCTGTCCCTTTTTAAATTTACTGAAAGAGTTTTATGGCCGACGAAATTAAACAAACTGAAATTACCGAGTCCAATGATCAGCCAGTTTTTCAGATTCAACGTGTATATCTGAAAGATTTGTCGCTTGAGCAACCGAACTCGCCAGCTATTTTTCTGGAGCAAGACGCGCCACAGATAGAAGTTGCTGTTGATGTCGGTGCAGAAGCATTGGCTGAGGGAATTTTTGAATCGACTGTGACGATTACCGTTACCGCCAAGATCAAGGATAAAGTTGCTTTTCTGGTTGAAGGCAAGCAAGCCGGTATTTTTGAAGTGCGTAATATTCCAGCAGAACAATTAGATCCATTATTGGGCATCGGTTGCCCAAATATCGTTTATCCGTACCTGCGTGCAAATATCGCTGACGCCATTACCCGTGCTGGTTTCCCGCCGATCCATCTGGCTGAAATCAACTTCGAAGTGTTTTATCAACAGCGTACACAAGCACTTGCTGAGCAACAGGGAAGCAAAGACAGCATTACTGTAGATGGTAGCAACGCGATTAATTAATAGTCGTCTAATGCCGATTTCGCCGCCGATCAATTATTCCAGGCGGCGAGTACTGATGATTTACCAATTGCGCCAGGACGCTTCCATGTTGAAGGTTTCCTCGCGCGTTAGTAGTAAGGTAGTAAGTGGAGACGATGGAATGAAACTTGTACGCGCGACCGGTATGGTAATGACGTCATTAGTGGCGTCGGTATTAGCGTTTGGCGCAGTCAACGTAGCGCAAGCGCTCGACTTCAAGGCGGTTGGTGCGGTTCCTGTCATTCTGTACGATGCTCCCTCTGAAAAAGGTCGGCGCGTAGCTATCGCACCACGTGGCATGCCAGTCGAAGTCGTATTGACTTATGGCGATTGGACCAAGGTGCGTGACGCCAGTGGCGATTTGTCATGGGTGCAGTCGGCTGGACTAATCGGCAAGCGTAATTTACAAATCAAGGTCGCTAACGCCAAGATCAGGGCGAATCCAAGTGATACCGCCGCCCAGGTATTCAGCGCCGATAAAGGCGTGTTGCTCGAATTGGTCGAGCCCGTTGCATCCGGTTGGGTGAAAGTGCGGCATCGCGATGGTCAGAGCGGATACATAAAAGCGACCGATGTTTGGGGTAGTTGAGTTGACTATCTAACACTTGTTATTTTTGTGGGCTTGCCTGTTTGGTAGGGCTGGTCGATCTTCTTTCTTAGTTGATTAGTTGCGCAGTCGCCGACAGATGGGTTAATGCTACGGCATCCGATACCGCGGTAATCGTAGTCAAGGCGGTCGTCGTAGCGGTGGTAACACCACAGCAACGGCGCCGCAGCATCGGCTGCCGCAGCATCGGCTGCCGCAGCATCGGCTGCCGCACCAATCAACAGCATGGTTATTCTTTCCGCATTTTTTACTCTATGATCGGCCTTTTGTGTCCGCTGAATCCAATCCAATGAATATCACGATCCTCGGCGCTGGTGCATGGGGTACCGCATTGGCTATCGCATTAGCGCAACGTCACAACGTTTTGTTATGGGGGCGGAATGAGGCAGTGATTGCCGCCGCCGCAATGCAGCGCGAGAATGTGACTTATCTACCTGGTTTTTCATTGCCATCTAATGTAATCGTCACAGCTGATTTTGCGGAGGCGATCACGCATGTGTCGACGAATACGGACGTGAACGACAGTTTATTGATCGTCGCTTCTTCTGTGGCCGGATTACGTTCTCTGGCGGAGCAATTACGCGGCCTATCGTTACCAAATATTGTCTGGCTATGTAAAGGTTTTGAAGAGAAAACGCGATTGCTGCCGCATCAAATTGTGCGCCAGGTGTTGGGGGATGCGATTCCAGCGGGAGCGCTCTCAGGACCTTCGTTTGCCCAGGAAGTGGCACGCGGTCTTCCTTGTGCGCTGGCGATAGCAACTGACGATGCTGGTCTTTCAGAGCGCGTAGTTGCGGCGGTGCATGGTTGCAATATCCGCGTGTATTCGACTGATGACATGGTCGGCGTCGAAGTCGGTGGTGCGGTTAAAAATATTATGGCAATTGCCACAGGTGTAGCCGACGGTCTTCAGCTTGGTCTGAATGCGCGGGCAGCATTAATCACCCGTGGACTGGCAGAAATTACGCGACTTGGCATCGCCTTGGGTGGCCGCAGCGAAACCTTTATGGGTTTGTCTGGCCTCGGTGATTTGATCCTTACTTGCACCGGCGATCTTTCGCGCAACCGTAAAGTCGGCCTCGGATTAGCCTCCGGTAAAAGCCTGGAGACTGTCGTGGCAGAGTTAGGCCACGTTGCGGAGGGAGTCCGTTGCGCGTCAGCGGTGCGGGCCTTAGCGCAGGAACTAGGAGTGGATATGCCGATTACAAACGCCGTTGCCGGCGTGTTGTTTGACGGCGATGAACCGGGTGCGATGGTGGAGTTGATGTTGGCACGCACACCTCGCGAAGAATCGGCTTAAATCAAAAAAACGGAGTGAAAGACGGTTTATCCGCAATTCACTCCACTGACTCCGGTTTCTATTGACGATGACGTTAGTGTGAAGACGCATTGCGTGCGGGCTGCATGCGATAAACCTGTCGGCATCGTTGCACATCTACGTTTGCTTACAGCACATACCTTGATAAATCTTCGTTCACAGCCAGTGCACCAAGACGTAAATCAACATAAGCTGCATCAATCGTTAGCGTTTTTTCACTGGTATTGGTCGCCGCGTAAGAGATTTCTTCCAGCATTTTTTCCATGACTGTATGCAATCGACGAGCGCCGATATTTTCCGTTTTCTCGTTGACCGAAAACGCTATTTCAGCCATACGCTTAATACCTTCTGCTACAAACTCCAACGTGACGCCTTCGGTCGCCAGCAATGCTTCATACTGCGCAGTCAGGCAAGCATCGGTGCCGGTCAGAATGCGCTCAAAATCGGCAATTGATAGTGAGTCGAGTTCGACCCGAATCGGGAAACGTCCTTGCAATTCGGGGATCAAATCCGATGGCTTTGCCAGATGGAAAGCCCCCGACGCGATGAACAATATATGATCGGTTTTGATCATTCCGTACTTGGTATTGACAGTTGTTCCCTCGACTAACGGTAACAAATCGCGCTGCACACCGGCACGCGACACGTCTGCACCGCCATTTTGAGAGCGGGTCGCGATCTTATCAATCTCGTCCAAAAATACAATACCGTTTTGCTCAACGTTAAAGATAGCTTTTTGCTTTAGTTCATCTTCGTTAAGCAGTTTTGCGGCTTCTTCTTCGACTAGAATTTTCAGCGCTTCCTTGATTTTGACCTTGCGACTTTTTTTACGGTTATTACCCATTCCGGAGAACATCGACTTGATCTGCTCAGTCATTTCTTCCATACCTGGCGGCGCCATGATTTCCATCTGTGGCGCACTTTCGGCCAATTCAATTTCAATCTCGCGGTCATCGAGCGAGCCTTCTCGCAGACGTTTGCGAAAGGTCTGGCGGGTGTTGTTGCCCTTATCTTTTGCATCAATTTCCAGTGGTGCATCTTGCTCTGGATGAAACCCAAAATCACGCGCCGGTGGGACCAAAATATCGATGATACGGTCTTCCGCTGCGTCTTCTGCACGTGATCGAAGCTTACGCATTTCAGATTCACGGGTTTGTTTGATGCCGATATCAATCAGATCCCGAATGATTGTCTCGACGTCGCGACCAACGTAGCCGACCTCGGTGAATTTGGTTGCTTCAACCTTAATGAAGGGCGCATTTGCTAATTTGGCCAAGCGGCGGGCAATTTCTGTTTTACCAACGCCGGTGGGCCCAATCATCAAAATGTTTTTTGGGGTGATTTCGTGGCGCAATGGCTCGGCGACTTGCTGACGACGCCAGCGGTTGCGCAGCGCAATCGCTACTGCACGCTTGGCTTTGTCCTGCCCGACGACATGTTTATCGAGTTCAGAGACGATCTCTTGCGGAGTCATATTCATATTCATATTTTTTCGGTTCCGAGGTGGTCCGGTTCGTTGCTAAATGCGCGCTGGTTAAGGTCAGTTTATGGACGACCATCAGGTGTCGGGCGCATTTTTTGCAGGATTAAATTCGTACAATTAATTAAGGGTTTCTATGATGTGCGATTGATTGGTATAAATACAAAGATCGCCAGCAATCACAAGGGATTTTTTGACTACTTCGGCAGGTGATAGTGTTGTGTTCTCTTGCAGCGCTTTGGCTGCGGACTGTGCGAACACGCCTCCGGAGCCAATTGCCCCAATTCCATCTGTGGGTTCAAGTACATCGCCATTGCCGGTAATAACCAGTGTGGTATCCCTATCCGCTGTGAGCAGCATCGCTTCCAGGCGACGCAGCATGCGATCAGTGCGCCATTCTTTAGCTAAGTCTACCGAGGCGCGCATCAGATTGCCTTGATGCTTTTCCAGTTTAGCCTCAAATAAATCCAACAGCGTAAAAGCATCTGCGGTTCCACCAGCAAAACCGACCAGTACTTTACCTTGATAAAGTGTGCGCACTTTGCGTGCAGTGCCTTTCATCACGACGTTGCCGAGAGTTACCTGGCCATCTCCACCAAGCGCAACGCTATTTCCGCGTCGTACGGAGAGGATGGTGGTGCCATGAAATTGTTCCATTTTACTTGCCTAAAAAAAGCGGACCGCACGTGTGGCAGTTGGACGAACTGCACGAATCGGACCAACTATGCGGCGTCCGGATGTCGGACGTCTTCGCATATATTCATTACCGTAGGATACAACTCAGACAATCCCGCGTGTATTTAAAAAAATGGGGGCGGCGTGCGTGATTACAAGCACCGGTTGGCGCAAATTAAAGTCACTTAACTTTGTGGATGATTTATCTTCACGTAATTAAATGTGCGTGACGTAGTCGCTGTTGCATATTTTAAAGCGCATGCGTTGTTACGCATCAACTTACTAACTTTAAAACAATACTTGAGGGAACGGTAATCCGAGACGATTGCTGTGTTGCTACAGCGTTGCACGTTTGAAAACCTTTCGGTACTGTGTGTACTTCTTTATAAGTATCATGAACTATCTATAAGCAGGACCGATTGCCAGATATCAGACCTACTTTTAATTCTTGCGCGTAGAAATGCTGATGACGTCTTGAAGTCCCATAACCTTAAATAGCGCTGCCACTAGATGGTTTACCTCGTGAAGCTCGATTTTTCGGCCTTGTTCAATGATAGGCAATAGCCCATTCATTAATTGCCCGGCGGCATTAAAATCTATGCGTATCAGGCGGGAACAGTCTATAAGCGTCGGATTGTGGTTAATCGCGTACGTTTTAATCTTTAGCAAAAGTTCATCAACCCGTCCTTCGATCAAAATCGGCATCAGAAAGTGTTCTCGACTCTTTATCGATTGCTGGTTTAGCGTATTTTTGTCTAGAGCAACAAGGACTTTAGATTTTGGTGCGATGAAAGGTGGAGGAGATACTTCAAATGTAATACTGTAATCGATGCTAACGTCTTCGAAAGCTTGCTCATTATTTAATAAATGCAAAATTTCCAGCAATAGTAACCACGGAGCTGCAGTTTCATCACGGCGACCAATGCAAAGAATAGATCGAATAGCTTCGGTAAGTTGGTTGGGAGCGACCAAAATGAGATCGATACCGGATTTTTGAAGTTTCCTTAATGTCCGCAACAAAAGCCCGCAGCCGATCGCGTCGACGGAGGTTATACGGGTGAATTCCAGTCTTAAAGCAGGATGACTTACCGCCAGTTTCTGAGCCCGCTCCAGGTACTTGGTGACATTTGCGTCAAGCTTGCCCGAGAACGATACTGCTGCGATAGCAAGATCTTGGACTTGTAAATCGGTGTGGGGGTTAAGTGTGAGTTGCTCGTCCCAAGCGGGGGGAGAACTCTCAAATTTATGCGCATAATTAACTGACAGGTCATCGAATTGCTGTTGTTTATTATCGATCCGGTAAAGATCCAGTAACATCCACCACACACTGGCAGTAGCTCCCCCTAGATCGTCTCCCTCTATTGCTTGTTCAAGTAGCTGCTCCGCGATTTCGGATTGTGAGCTGGCGAATAGCAATGCTGCCTCTTCAACCACCGCTGGCGTGTCTGAAATCGCGACCTGAATAGTCCCAACCTTAGTGTCCGCTGCTAAAGAATCTTTTTTTCGGGTCGTCCCGGGAGCGTTTTGGTCATTCTGGGCACTCACTATTTTTTTATTTTTGGCAGTATCGGACAGCATGGTATTTAGAATCGTCGTGGGATAGACGAATTCTGAGGACATCTCCGACTCGATTGCATCGATTTTCATTGCGGTGGAATTGGGCGGTGGTGCGTTTGGTCGAGGCGTCTCGATCCCTTGTTCAGGCGTCCTATTGCTGGCGGGCTGAATTGAAACGGTGCTCTGGGCAGCCGCTATATCTGCAGCGGCTTTGGCGTTTTGACGAGCTTGTTTGCTAAAAATCGAGAAAATCCCCACATTGATCCTAGCTGATGAATTGATGGTCGTTGATAAGGAGGTAAATCGAGCGGCTATCTTTATAGTGTAGTCGGATATGTATGTAGAAATAGTGCTTGCTGCCCCATTTTTAGGTAAAAGCTTATATTTGACACGGCTCGGTTGATTTGTAAATGCCGGGCGATGGCAAAAAATATTTAAAATGGTGCATTAATATTTTAAATAAAATCACTGAACGTAATGCTTTTCCGTTGTGCTCGGGGCGAGTGATCTTTTATTGGATGGCGCTCTTGAAACAACATTTTTTTGGCTAAGGATAAGGTGTGATAACTTTTAACTATACGAAGGAATAGATTCTTATCTAAAGCGACTTAAGGTCAATTACTTTGTAGATAGGATGAGAACCATGATGCACAAGCGTCTCTATTTAGCGCGCGTTAAGGCCGCTATTAAGCAAACATCAAGGCTTTTAAGGCCTATGTGGGAAGATAACTAATGTTAGTCGTCGCATAACCACCGTTAAAATTGCAACGGGGAAAGTCTGGTGGTTGAAGTCACTATGCGCTGATAATGGATTCCCCGCAATGCATAAAGGATGGCGTGCCTATTTTAGAATAGACAATGCAGCATTGCGGGGCGAGGGGATCGAAGCCGATTGAGTCGGCCAGAGAATTAATCCCCGTATAGCTTTTGTTTCAGTTCACGCCGTTGCTGCGCTTCTAGTGACAAAGTCGCGGTAGGTCTTGCCAACAAACGGGGGATGCCAATGGGCTCGCCGGTTTCTTCGCACCAGCCATACTCACCGGCATCGATTGAGGCGATTGATTGTTGCACTTTCTTCAATAATTTGCGCTCACGATCACGTGTTCGCAGTTCCAGTGCGTGTTCTTCTTCTATCGTGGCACGATCAGCAGGGTCGGGTACAAGCACTGTTTCGCGCAGGTGTTCAGTAGTTTCTCCGGCGTTTTTCAGCAGATCAACTTCCAGCTGTTTTAGACGCGCTCTGAAGAAAGCCAGTTGTGCCGCATTCATGTAATCCGCTTCGCTCATCGTAACGAGTTGCGCTTCGGTTAATAAAGGGGCATCGGGGGTGGGGTTGGTTATTTTGGTAGCCACTTCGGGTACTTTCGATACGACGTATATGTCAATTTTATCCGTTAACTCAGTACGTGAGGGTAAGATATTTGTAATGCCCTCAATGTTTCTCGTACTGAATCTGGCCGCGGGGAATTCTTTTCTTTGAGGCAATCACTAGCGGTCAAATGCTGGGAAGCTTACTTCAACATTGAATCGCTTTTGTTGTCATCACGATCATTATTTCTTACTTGATCAGGGATTCTACAACAGGTTTGACCTCAAAGCGTTCAGGTTCTTTCAAATGTGGTAATTGCTATGCAGGTTCTTCAATATTCTTTTCATTTTATTGCATGATCTGGCTGCAATCATCAATGCCAGTTTGCACTATCACCACACTATTTCTTGCGTGCAAAACTGCCATACTTTATACCAGACATTGCTCCAAACCGCGAATAAAGATGTCTTTAGGTAGCTTTTTACCTATGAAGACCATTTTACTGGAAGGGATTTCGCCCTCATCCCATTTTCCACCGACATCACTGCCCATAATCTGGTGCACGCCCTGAAAGACAACTTTCCTATCAGCGCCATCCATAAATAATATGCCTTTGTAGCGCAGCATGCGCGGTCCATATACCTGAATCATCCCATCAAGGAATTCTTCGAGTCGCGCCGCTTCAAAAGGTCGCTCGCTTTTAAAAACAAAGGCTGCAATATCATCGTCATGATGTGCGTGATGATGATTGTGTGCGTGACTTTCATTTTTCGCATCATGTGCATGGCCTTCTTGATGCGAAGGGTGTTCGCATTCATCGCCGCTATGGTCGTGATCATGGTGATCACCGGGGGCCTCTTCGGCTGCCAGAAAGTCAGGATCGATTTCTAGTTTTGCGTTCAGATTGAAGCCGCGGATATCGAGGATTTCGGCAATTGGCGTATGCGCCGGATCAAGTTTGACTATTGCGGCGCGCGGGTTGATGCGTTTCAAGCGCGCAGTCAGTGCGTTCACTTCAGCCTCGCTGACCAAATCTGTTTTTGATAATAGCAGTTTGTCAGCGAAGCCGACCTGACGTTGGGCCTCTTCTTGCTGATCAAGTTGCTGCATCGCGTGTTTTGCATCAACGACGGTGACGATTGCATCGAGCATAAAGTGAAGCGCGACTTCCTCGTCAACGAAGAAGGTTTGTGCAACGGGCCCCGGGTTAGCCATTCCGGTGGTTTCGATGATCACATGATCGAAATGTAACTCTCCGGCGTCACGGCGACGGGCTAGTGAACTTAAGGCGATGATCAGATCACCGCGAACGGTGCAGCAAATACAACCGTTGTTCATCTCGATGATTTGTTCGGTGCTATCTTGCACCAAAATCTCATTATCGATATTTTCCTGGCCGAACTCGTTCTCTATGACGGCGATTTTGTGACCGTGCGGTTGCTGCAGAATACGGTTGAGTAGTGTAGTTTTACCTGCGCCAAGAAAGCCGGTAAGGATAGTTGTCGGTATAAGTGCCATGATGTTTTTTAAGCGTCAGTGAGCTGAAGTGGAAATGGAAGGGCGGCTTGGTTGTGTCGTAATGATGGTGCCGTATGGAGTCGATCACCTGTTGGATGCAGGCTTAATGTTCTAAGTTTTTCTACATGGTGGGAGCAACGGGCCCATGGACCAGATCGGTCTAGTGGGCGCAATCGGCGCACCAGCCTTTGATCGTTAATTCAATGTCATGCCCTTCAAAACCTTTGCCGAGCGACCCCTGCAGGGCTTGCTGCAAATGCTGACGCAGCAACGCAGGCGATGCGGTAGTTGCCGTTTCTCTAGGTTTTGTTGTTGCGTCCGTTAGGACTGGCGCCAGTACGTCGCCCAAAAATCCTGCCTCACCGCTACCATCCAGGCAAAAAACTTTTGCACAGCGGGTGCATTTAAAATGCCCATGTTGATGCTGCGCGTGCAGCGCTGAATGGGCTGAGGTGGACTCGGTATGTTCAGCGCCAGCGCTATAGAGAAAAACGCGGTCATCGCCAGCAATTTTGTGGGCCAGGCCCGCATCGGTCAGACAATCAAGTGCGCGATATAAGGTCACCCGATCTAACTCTGCAAATAAATCCTGCATATCTTGATGTGACACAGCGCAGCGCGCTTCCAGCAAGGCGGTCAGCACTTTTACTCGCGCAGTCGTGATGCGCACTGACGATAGTCGCAACTGCCCCTCCGCTAGCTTAGCCGCTTGTGAAGGCAGCGCGGTGTGGTGTGCGGCTGGAGAGTTTTTCGTCCCAGATTTAACTTTGATGTCAGCGGTCATGCGAGAACAGGTGGAGTAATCGTTGGTAAAGATCGATTATGCCCCAAATTGCAATTGAGTTGCAATTGAGTTGATTTTTTGAGTGAGGGCAGATTAGTTCTCTCGCCAGGCGAAATCAAATCAACTATCGATTAGATCGCAAATTATTCTTTTGGGACTTTTTTGGCGCGAGGATGGGCGGCGTCATAGACTTGCGCAAGGCGCTGAAAATCAAGTGACGTATAGACTTGGGTCGAGGCGATTGATGCATGGCCTAGCATCTCTTGTACCGCGCGTAAATCGCCGGAACTTTGTAAAACGTGGGAGGCAAACGAATGGCGTAATACATGTGGATGAACGTCAGTCGGGAGGTTGAGCGTCCGCGCATGGGCTTTCAAGCGAAGTTGAATCACTCGCGGTGATACACGGCTACCGCGCTCAGTTAAAAAAAGTGCGAAGGTGTTGTTCAGCTTTGCCGCATTCTCTTTTACCAATGTCATGCGTAAAGGCAGCCAGTCTGCGATAGCTTGCAATGCCGGTTGTCCCACTGGGACTGATCGCTGCTTATTGCCTTTGCCGGTTACCCTGACTTCTGCCGCGTCCCAATCGATCCAGCCGGACGAAACATGTCCTGCTTCATTCGTGTAGCGAATGTCGAGCCCAGCTAGCTCGGAGACCCGCAGCCCACTCGAATATAACAACTCGAACATGGCGCGATTGCATGCCGACAAGGTCGGGCCGTGCGAATTGAGAGGATTGGCGCTGGCCACCAGCCGTATGGTGTCATCGGCATTGAGTGCTTTTGGTAGTGGTTTTCCACGCTTTGGTGCTTTGACGCCGTCGACGGGATTGCTGGAAAGCGTAGTATGTTCACTTAACCAACTATAAAACCCGCGCCAGGCCGAAAGTTTGCGTGCGATTGAACGCGCATTGAGGCCGCGAGAATGGAGTTGTGCGGCAAATTTTCGAATATGTGCATGGCTGAGAGTCGCAAGGTCTGGATTGGCATCTTCAGAAGCGTTATGGAGTGCGCGACTCAGCGCTATTAACTCCGAAAGATCTCGCGCATAGCTACTGACTGTATGCGGCGACAATTTTCGACCATAGCGCAGATTATCCAGATACCTGTTAACGTCCGATGAAGACGTTAACAGTTCAGAGGACACATTATCGTCACTCGACATGGTATTGGATCGATCAGTGCAGTAGACAGGCCAGCGCTGCGCTGGCGGTGTCGCCTATCTTACTCAGGAAGTCGGTTGCCATGTCGGCACTAAAACGCTCCGGGTCCGGCGAGCTTAAGACTAATAATCCGAAAGTGCCGGATGCAGGATCGCGTCGTAATGGCAGCATGGCGATTGATTGTGTTTCAGTTGGATGATCAAGCCAGGAAGCCGCTTCAAAATCATTATTGGACCCACAAAAAGGGACGCGCAAGCCATTTGCAAAAAGCTTTGAATCGGCAGATGCTGGCGCAGCAAACCACGTATGCGAAAATTCATCAGCAACGTTCCACAGCCGCATGGTGGCTTGAGGTACGTTGAAGATCGTCTGTAGCCCGGCGATAAGCGTATGGGGCATATCGACATCATTTCGGGCTAGAAGCAGGCTACGTGACCATACTTGCAATTTGTCCGCGATGCCGTCATTTTCTTGCGCATTTCTTGCCATGTCGGCGAGGCGAAGATCTTGCACCTTTATTTTTTCCCGCAATATTTCCATCTGACGCTCTTGCAGGGAGATGGCGCGACCAAGCAAAGGGCTGGTCAATTTGATTTTGCCGAGCAACTCAGCATGCTCCACAAAGAAATGTGGCGTTTCTGCAAGATATTCTGCGACGGTATCGGGATCCAGTTGGCTGCTCATAGTGTGCGATTGAATATTGAGAGTAGAGAGTTGAGTGAGCAAGAATATCATCACTATGGCGATGAACCATAACTAATGCCTCAGCAAAAATTTTTTTGATCCCGAAAATAACAAAAGGCCCACATGATTTTTCATGTGGGCCTTTTGTATTTCTAACTAAGCAGACATTTCCGCGTTACCGCAGATATGACTAAATTACATTAGAACTTGTGACGGATACCAACAGTAACAGCAGTTTGGTTACCTGTGTTTCCAGTTGTGTCGCCTTCAACGCCTGGGTTGACAGCGTTTTTAGCGCGCAGGTATGAAGCAAATGCATACAAGTCAGTACGCTTCGACAAGAAGTAATCAGTACCCAAGTTGACTTGTGTCAGTTTGCCTTTTGGCGAACCAGCATCAACGAAAGTTAAGTTGCTGTATTGAACGCTAGCCAACAAATGCAAAGGTGCTGTCAAAGAATAGTTAGTACCCAATTCAAAGATGTCAGCTTTGCTGTTGTTGATGCCGCCGATAGCGAAGGCCGAAGCCAACGAACCACCGACAGGAACAGCCGCTGTTGAGCTAGTAGCCAATGGCTGCTTAACACGTGACCAGTTACCGTACAAACGTGCAGGACCAACTTGGTAACTAGCACCTAAGCTGAACACTTTCAGAGCTGTATCGCCGGCATTGCCAGAAAATACTGGAGCACTGTTAGTCAAAGAAGTATCGCTAGATGTGGCGCCTTTTTTCGACTGGTAGTAAGCAGCGTACAGGCCGAGTGGGCCGTTCGCGTATTGACCACCGATACCGAAAGATTGACCAGCAGTAGTTTGACCAGCAGTTTCGCCGAAACCGTAGATCGCGCTAGCAGTGAAACCAGACAGGTTTGTCGTGTTGTAACGGATCGAATTCTGGGTACGTACACCTTCCAAACGGTCCAGATTGTGGCCAACCGCGCCAGTTACGCCACCGAAATCTTGAACCGAAGTCCATTGGCTAACGTCATCCAGAATATCAGTCTGACGACCCAACAGAACTGTACCGAATGCATCGCTGCTCAGACCAACAACAGATTTACGACGGAACAGATTTGTCGAACCTTTGTCGCCTTGCAATGCACCAGTGTCATTAGCGAAGCCAGTTTCCAATTGGAAAACTGCTTTCAAACCGCCGCCTAGATCTTCAACGCCTTTGAAACCCAGACGTGAACCTTGGACGATGCCGGAGTTGACAGCAAACTTGCTACCAGTTTTACCAGTAGTAGTGTTCAGTGCTTTGTTTGTGTAAGTGACGCCAGTATCAACGATACCGTAGATTGTTACTGAGCTTTGAGCTTGTGCTGCACCTGCGATTGCGCCTAGTACGGCCAGTGCGATTAGTGATTTCTTCATTTGACGTCCTTTATTTGGAAAAGCCTGCTTAAGGATCCGTACATCTGTCGGATGGGTGAACATTAATGGGTCCGGCTGTCTACTCTGGCGCTTTGGTCTTATGTAGTGCTATAAATTTGTCGAAATTGTCAGGTGTTGGTGTTTGTGTTGTATTTTTGTGACACACAAGCGGCGACCTATCGTTGTACTAAATCGGTAATCTTCTGCTATGCATTGGTAATTTTGCATGTATTACATTGCATTGTGCTGACAAAACACTACGATTTCTTGTACTTGTATTACATGATAATTTTCTTTTCGGATTGATGGACGGCGAGAGCCTTGTCGGGTGACCGTTTTTTACCAGTAATAAGCCGCTATTGATACGAATTACGACATAGGACTTGCTACTTGTTGTCTAGTTACTTCTTTATATCAAAGGCTGACTTGTTAAGCGCATCTGGAAAACCTCGCCACGATGTTTCTTATCCCTAAATTAAGGAAGGCTCTTTAGCCAATAAATTGCAAAAATTTATTCTGCTGCTATATTTTGTAACTTATCCGACGTTAATCATAAATAGAACACTAATCGCCGATATTGCGCTAAGTTGGTGTAATGTTTTCTATATTGGTTGACTGGGCCGTTTTGCCGGATCGTTAAAATTAAAGAAATATCACTTTGTTGTATTAAAGCTGCGAACTTTATTCTATTTTGTTATCAAATAAAGGATTCTTCATTTATCGGGGATAATTTACGCTTTTGCATGATGGGTGTTTATGGCTAAACGGGAAGACTTAGCAATTATTAGGGCTGCGCGTGCTGGACAGGCGGCGGCCCAGCTCGCGCTCGGTCAACGCTACCTCTTTGGCGGGAACGGTTTGCCACAGAGCTTTCCGACTGCATTACATTGGTTGGATCGTGCTGCGCAACAGCAAGAGGTAGAGGCTTGGATCTTAATCGGGACGTATATTCAGCTTGATGTCGCCCGTGGTGCTACCAACCCGCTAGATTTATGCGCTTGGTATGAGCGCGCGTTTGACGCAGGCGTGATGCAGGCCGGATTGGTTTTAGCGCAATTGGTATTGGACATCAACATTCCAATCGATGAACGGGCTGCTTTAGAGGCTTATAAGCCTAAAGCTTTACAGGCACTGGAGGCAGCGGCGCATGCCGATATTCCCGAGGCCCAATGGCTATTAGCGCAGCACGCGGCGAGGATCGATCAAACGGCCGCCGCGCTTGTCAATTCGCACGCTGCAGAAGCCGATAGTAACGCCGGTAAAATGACGGGTGGTGCACATGTTGGTCTGCCGAGTCGCTCAAGTAATGCTTCGCGTTCCAGCCAAATGAACGGGGCTGATGAATTGACCGGTGAAGTTGCCCATCGGGCGCCAGTATCCGGCGCTGAAGCGACCGGTGCGACGCTGTCCTGGACCGCCCGCGCAGCTGACGCCGGAATCATGCAAGCACAACATTCGCTGGCGCAGATAGCCTGGGAAAAGCGCGACTGGACGGCGTTTTTAGAACGCGGCTTACCGTTGGCACGTGCCGTCGCGCAGCAATATGGTGGCGAATTGGCACAATTGCATGCTCCTTCCGAATCTTTGGCGAGGCGTGTGGGTGAGGCAAATCTGTTGTTGTTAACGCGCTGTGCCCGCGCACTGATGATGACTACTGGATTTGATGCTAACGAGGTCCAGCAATTTTTAGAGTTGGCGGCCTCGGCTGACGACAAATCTGCTCAGCTCGATTTGGGGCTTTGGTATGCGCGGATGGATAGCGATGGCGGACGCATCATTGTTGGTGCTGGGTCAGCCAATTATAAAAAAGCGATACGTTGGCTGACACATGCGGGCGAGCGGGGATTATCCGAAGCTTGGTATGCGTTGTCACGAATATATTTGAAGTCTGAATTTTCTCAACGTAATTTGGTTGATATGCAACGCCATCTGGAGCATGCGGCTGAAATGGGGCATCGTGCAGCGCAGCTGGAATGTGGCGTCAGTGCGTGGCGCAATCGTCGTGAAAAGTTAACGAACGATGTTCAAGCGGTTTATTGGCTGCAAAAAGCAGCGACGCAAGGCAGTATTGAGGCCCAAACGTTGCTGACCAAGATTGCTGACCGCGCGCGTCCTATGGCGTGGGCCGTGAGCGCGAAACAACAACTGACGCGTGAGTTGGTCGCCGGTCATCCTTTTCTCGCGGCGCGTATTGAACTCGCCTTGTTATTTGGATTAAGTCGGCCAGAGGCTTTGTTGCTGGATTTAAATCAAGCTGATTGCGGTCACTGTCTGGTGGTGGATATCCGTACGTCTTACGCTCGCAGTAAGCGGCGGTTGGTGTTAATTGAGACGGGCGACGAGCGTCAGGCATTGAATCGGCTGGCGCGATTGTTCGAGGATGTCGATTGTGGCCCGCATGGTCCAGAGGGAAATTATCGGCAACGCTTGTATCGTTTTAAGACAGCACTGCCGGGTTTGGAGATGACGGATGCCGATACAGCGACCGAAGATGGTGAAGAGTTCGCTGAAACGTCTAACCAACTGAGCAACTAAGATTGCGTATTTAAATACGGGCGCCCAAATAGCGCGCCGCGGCCAAACGCTATGCTTAAGTACTTAGTTTTTGGCTTAATTAAAAATTAACGAGAAAATTTGCGTTGTAAAGTAATGAGTAATCAGCAATAAGTAGTTAGGAAGTTATTGGGTTTAATTTTTTACAACGCGCACCTTCCTGGCTACGTTCGTTGATACGTTCGTTTTTACGTTCGTTTTTACGTTCGGCCTGCATCGATATCTATTTCACCTTCGAACACGGTCACGGCGGGACCGGTGAGTCTGACCGGTTGTCCAATGCCATTCCATGCGATAGATAGATCGCCGCCGTGAGTGCAGACTGCTACCGGTGAATCCAGCAACCCACGTTGAATACCCGCGACAACCGCAGCGCACGCGCCAGTGCCACAAGCTAAAGTTTCGCCCGCACCGCGTTCATACACGCGCAACTTGATCTGATGGCGATCAACAATTTGCATGAACCCAGCGTTGACGCGTTTTGGAAACCGCGGATGATGCTCAATGATAGGACCATCCACAAGAACCGGCGTGGCCTCAGTATCGCTGACGACCTGAATCGCATGTGGATTACCCATCGATACAACTGAAAACAGGATTAACTTGCCGTTGATTTCGAGTGGCCACAACGTGTCCGTACCTTGGCGTTCGCCTTGTAGAGCGCTTGCGTCAAAAGGTACGTCGGACGGCGCTAAAACAGGAGAGCCCATGTCAACAGTAATAGAGCCATCGTCTTCCAGCATTGGCTCGATCACGCCGCACATGGTTTCTACTTTGATGGAGCGCTTTTGGGTGAGACCTTTTTCAGTAACAAATTTGACGAACGCGCGCGCACCGTTCCCGCACTGCTCAACTTCTCCGCCATCAGCATTGTAAATGCGGTAACGGAAATCAACGCCCGCCGCTTGGGGTTTTTCAACGACCAACATCTGATCGGCACCGACTCCAAAGCGACGGTCAGCTAGTGCTTGCCATTGGACTTGTGTGAAATCGATATGCTGATTAATCGCATCAATGACAATGAAATCGTTACCCGCGCCGTGCATTTTTGTGAATTTGAGTTTCATGGTGTGATTATAGGGCGGTAAGAGAGAAAGTGCGCAACACGACGCTTCTGTAAAGTTGCCAGTTTTTTTGTCTCGTTACGTTATTTAGCGTTAAAAGTTCAAACTTGGTTTTCTTCATTTGATTAATAAGGCCCAGGTTCGCCCTGCGGTCTGGTTTTAAAGCGCTTATGCGCCCAAAAGTACTCTGCTGGCGCTTCGAGTATCCGCTCTTCAATAAATGCATTCATGCGTCGGGTCGCTTCCGTGACATCGTTGCCTGGATAGTTTTCCCAAGCCGGGTAAAAGGTAACTTTCCAACCTTTATAGCCCGGCAAGTACGTCGCGATCATCGGAACCACGCTGGCTTTGGTGGCGGCGGCAATTCTGGCGAGTGCGGTGAGTGTCGCTGCAGGAATGCCAAAGAATGGGACAAATTCGGCATCTTTGGTTCCAAAATCCATATCAGGCAACATGATGAAGGGAAATCCCTCCCGCATCGCACGGATGATTGGTTTCACACCTTGTTCGCGCGTGAATAATTTGACAGGGCGAAAACGCGACCGACCTTTAAGCAAAGCAGCATCCACCAACGGATCTTGTTGCCGAGAGTAAATGGTGCAAATCGAGAGCGACGAGTTGAGTACTAACGCAATGCCTGGAATTTCTAGACAGACAAAGTGCGGACATAGCAAAATGGTAGGTCCTGCACGGAGTGTGTCGAGCGGTAAGTCAGATTCAATTTTTATCAGTCGTTTGAGGCGCGCTTCAGAAGCCCACCACAACACACTGCGTTCCAGAGCGCTGCGTGAATAGGCTTGAAAATGGCGCCGTGCCAATATGACGCGGTCTGCTTCTGGCATATCAGGAAAACACAACCGCAGATTGATTAACGTAATGTGGCGACGTGGTTTCATGATGATGAACAGCAACGATCCTAACGCTTCGCCAAGAGGGCCAAGTATCCAGAGCGGCAGCCAATGTGTCAGCCATAACAAGAAAATCAGCGCTCTCATGGACGGTCCTTATTATCGGGCGCTATGTCAGTTGGCGCGCTGACGCCGGGCGGCGTTTTATAGCGGTTGTAGCTCCAGATATACTGGGATGGGCAACGGGCGATTAGTTTTTCCATGGCGATGTTGATCGCATGGGCTTGCTGTTTTGGGGTATTACCTAACTCTTCTTCAAATGGCACAAACCGAATGACAAAACCACGGCCAAAAGGTAGGCGTTCGGCATACGAAAGAATAATGGGCGCGCCACTCATTTGATGCAATTTGGCCGATAAAGTCATCGTGTAAGCCGCTTTGCCAAAAAAATCGGCCCAGACGCCTTCACCGTTTTGTGGCACCTGATCGGGCAGCAACCCGATGGCCTGACCTTTTTTGAGGGCTTTTAGCAAGGCACGCACGCCCGTTAGATTTGCTGGAGCGAGGTGCAAGTTAGGGCGCGCGCGCGCGCCTTCAATCAAGGGTTTTAATGCGGCTTTGCGTGGCGGTCGGTATAGCGCGGTGAGCGATGTTTTGGCGGCAATTGCTTGAGCGATGATTTCAAAACAACCCAAATGCGGCGTCAAAAAAATGACCCCAGTTTTGGCGTCAAGCGCGGCCTGTGCCAACTCCCAATTTTCGATGCTGGCCGTACGTAATACCTTCTCTGGCGGCGCGCACCAGACAAAAGGAAGCTCAAACATGCTTTTGCCGGACTCGCGAATCGCTTGAGACAAATAGCGTTTATAACCGGCACGGGCAAGGTTAGTTTTTAATTTGCGTCGATACGATGGCGATAACAAATATACCAGCCAACCGACAGCAGAACCGATTGCGTGCAACGCAAATAGCGGTAATTTAGATAAAAGTTGAAAGAGTTTGACAAGCATTGGACGGTGGGAAGGGGCGTTTTGCCGAAAAGTTGTAAAAGGCGTAAAATAACATACGTAGGATAAACAAATACATTGATGTACTTATATTAGTGTTTAATAATTAGCTAATGCAACTAGCTTATTCGTCGGCTTGTTAGCTAACTTAAAAAGCATTAACTTAAGCATTAACTTAAGCAGCAACTTAAGCAGCAAATCGATAAATCGCTTATTCTATTAGCGTTACATTCAATGTGTAGCAAGAGTTGCAAGAAATTGGACCAGCCAAATCAGTCATTAATTTGGATCATGCCAGTTTCGCCGGATTTACAGGATTTCACCCGCCGAGTTAATAGACAACTTGCGAAGCGGTATACAAATTTCGCTAAAGCGTCGCAGGCTCTACAGTAGGACTGCGGCACGGTCACCACTGTATTTCTTTCTGGCAGGAGCCTGTTATGACACATGAATACCTCTTCACCTCTGAATCCGTTTCTGAGGGACATCCCGACAAAGTCGCGGATCAAATTTCCGATGCTATTCTGGACGCCATTTTGGCCCAAGATCCAAATGGACGCGTTGCTGCCGAAACATTGGTTAATACCGGTCTGGTTGTTCTGGCCGGTGAAGTCACAACGTTTGCTAACGTCGATTACATCAACGTGGCACGTGAGACCATCAAGCGCATCGGTTACGATAATGCTGACTTCGGTATCGATTACAAAAGCTGCGCGGTGCTGGTGGCGTACGACAAGCAATCGCCGGACATCGCTCAAGGTGTTGATGAAGGCAAGGGATTGGATCTGGATCAGGGCGCGGGCGATCAGGGTTTGATGTTTGGTTACGCTTGTGACGAAACCCCGGAACTGATGCCAGCCGCTATTTATTACGCACATCGGATTGTTGAGCGCCAGTCGCAATTGCGCAGAGACGGGCGTTTGCCATGGCTGCGTCCGGACGCAAAATCACAGGTGACGCTGAAGTATGTTGACGGTGTACCCGTCGCGATTGACACGATTGTGTTGTCAACACAGCATGCGCCTGAAATGCAACACAGGGCTATTGAAGAAGCCGCCATCGAAGAAATTATCAAGCCAGTCGTGCCGAAAGAATGGCTACAAAACACGCGTTATCTAATCAATCCTACGGGGCGGTTCGTCATCGGTGGACCGCAAGGGGATTGTGGATTGACTGGTCGTAAAATTATTGTGGATACTTACGGTGGTGCCGCACCGCACGGCGGCGGCGCTTTTTCGGGCAAGGATCCATCAAAGGTCGATCGTTCTGCCGCCTACGCTGGCCGTTATGTCGCCAAAAATATCGTTGCAGCCGGTTTGGCGACGCGTTGCCAAATTCAGGTGTCATATGCGATTGGTATTGCTAAACCGACCTCCGTGATGGTAACGACGTTCGGAACTGGCAAGATCAGCGATGAAAAACTGGCCCAGCTGGTATTGGAGCATTTTGACCTGCGTCCAAAAGGTATCGTGCAAATGCTTGATCTGTTACGTCCAATCTATGAAAAAACTGCTGCATACGGACACTTTGGTCGTGAAGAGCCAGAATTTACCTGGGAACGCACTGACAAAGCAGCGGCGCTCAAAGCAGCAATTTGATTGTGTTTCGATAGTAGCAGCGTGACGATTTTGTAACGCCATCATTTACCGCCTATGCTAATCACTCGCGTTAGCTAGCGCGGAATCGACGGGAAGTAGGCTTCGGCTAAAACGGAAACGTTTCGGCTGGATGTCCTGCTTTCGCGTTGTCTTGTTTTTGATTTATACCGTCCAATTGCCTCAGAACAGGCGCAAAATACTGATTAATTGATGCTTTGCGGATACCTAACTACTTGATACACTGAGTTGTTTCTTCTGCAAGATTCATTCAGCAGCATCGGTCGCTTTGCCGTGCATATTTCATTTTGTAGTTTGTGCTTATCGGGTTTTACCTATCATGGCCGCAATCAAATCTTCCGCCAAACAGACGACTGCCGTTCAAATGCAGCCGCCCAGACGCCGTCCAGTGACAAGCGGGGTGTCTTCTTTTCGCATTGCTGCTTGGCTGATCGCGATTGTGGTCTTAGTTTTGGTCTTGACGCTGCATATGCTGACCGCGTTATTGGCAGGATTGCTGGTGTATCAATTGGTGCGTTCATTGACGCCACTGATCGAGCGCCGCCTCACCAGTGAGCGCTCACATCTTATAGCAGTTGTGTTGCTTTCTACGGTTATTATTGGCGTTCTCACCGGCATTATTCTGGGTTTGGTAGCGTTCTTCCACGGTGGACCTGATCGCATGTTGGTCATTCAATCCAAGTTGATGGATGTCATCGATCAGGCGCGTACGCAGATGCCGACGGTACTGCAACGATTTTTGCCGGATGATATCGTTGGTACTCGGCAAATGGTCACCGAATTTATAGAATCCCATAGCGGCGAACTTAAGCTGGCGGGAAAAGAAGCGGTACAAGTCTTTATTCATGTGTTGGTTGGTATGGTATTGGGAGCGATGGTCGCAATGACTGCAGAACATCCATTGCCGGTACTACAGCCCTTGGCTTCTGAGTTGTTAGAACGCGCAAGATTGCTGGCCGACGCTTTTCGTCGCATCGTATTTGCGCAGATTAAGATCTCGTTGCTCAATACCACCCTGACGGCAATTTTTTTGCTGGTGATATTACGCTTGGCGGGCGTCCATTTGCCATTGACCAAAACAATGATTGTAGTCACTTTTTTGGCTGGATTACTTCCTGTAATCGGCAACTTAATTTCGAATTCCGTGATCGTTGTTGTGGCATTGTCAGTTTCTTTATACGTTGCATTGGCCGCACTGGTATTTCTGATTGTGGTTCATAAGCTGGAATATTTTTTAAACGCCCGGATTGTCGGTTCGCAAATTAATGCACGTAGCTGGGAATTGTTGCTAATGATGGTTCTGGCTGAAGCAGCGTTCGGCTTGCCCGGATTGGTGGCAGCACCGGTTTATTACGCTTATATTAAAAGCGAACTTTACGAAATGGGCTGGGTTTGAGGTTGGCTAGACAATGATTGTTTTCTTTTTAAGTACCGAATAAATATCGAATAAATAGTCAGCGAGAACTGAATAAGTATCGAATAAGCACTGAAAATTGTTACAGACACCTTTCCAAAAAGTGTCAATAAACTTTATTTTTGCGCATTTGGCATGATCCAATCGCAAAGCCATGAAAGCAATGGCAATTTGATTTAGAATACTGACTTCGTGCCAAGGAGCGTTGCGACAGACACAGTCTGCCAGGCTTGGTATCGTCTCTACAAGCAACCGCGCTCACGTTACTTTTTTTCTAACGAAAGGAGGGCGTGATGAACGCCGTTGTAATGAAATCCATCCCTACTACTCTTGTTTCTTCCGATTATGTGGTTGCCGATATCAGCTTGGCTGGTTGGGGCGATAAAGAAATCCGCATAGCCGAGACCGAAATGCCAGGTCTGATCGCCATTCGTCAAGAATTTGCGGCGGCGCAACCGCTGAAAGGCGCACGCATCACCGGTTCGATTCACATGACGATTCAAACCGCAGTGTTGATTCAAACGCTGGAAGCGCTTGGCGCCAAAGTGCGTTGGGCATCATGCAATATCTACTCAACCCAAGATCACGCGGCCGCGGCAATTGCTGCCGCTGGAACGCCGGTATTCGCTTTTAAAGGCGAATCGCTGGATGAGTATTGGGAATTCACGCATCGCATTTTTGAATGGCCGGGCGAAGAGCAAGCCAACATGATTCTCGACGATGGTGGCGACGCTACTTTGTTGTTGCATCTCGGCACGCGTGCAGAAAAAGACGCGTCAGTGTTGAGCGATCCTACTTCGGAAGAAGAAATTTGCCTTTACAACGCCATCAAGAAAAAGCTGGCAACGTCACCGCAATGGTATTCGACCCGTTTGGCACAAATTAAAGGTGTCACCGAAGAAACCACAACCGGTGTGCATCGTTTGTATCAAATGCACAAGGAAGGCAAATTAGCTTTCCCTGCAATCAACGTTAACGATTCAGTCACCAAGTCAAAGTTTGATAACTTGTATGGCTGCCGTGAGTCATTGGTTGACGGTATCAAGCGTGCAACAGACGTCATGATTGCCGGTAAAGTTGCCGTCATCGCCGGTTATGGCGATGTGGGTAAAGGTTCTGCGCAAGCAATGCGGGCGCTATCGGCCCAAGTGTGGGTGACAGAAATCGATCCAATCTGCGCGCTGCAAGCAGCGATGGAAGGTTATCGCGTTGTGACCATGGATTATGCGGCGGAGCACGGTGATATTTTTGTTACCTGTACTGGCAATTATCACGTCATCACCCACGACCATATGGCGAAGATGAAAGATCAGGCGATTGTCTGCAATATTGGCCATTTCGATAACGAAATCGAAGTCGCTGCATTGAAGAAATATACTTGGGAAAACATCAAGCCACAAGTCGATCACGTTATTTTTCCCGACGGCAAACGCATCATCTTGCTGGCTGAAGGTCGTTTGGTCAATTTGGGTTGCGGTACTGGCCATCCATCGTATGTAATGAGCTCGTCGTTTGCGAATCAAACCATCGCGCAAATCGAATTATTCGCCAATACGAAGGCTTATCCAATCGGTGTTTATACGTTGCCGAAGCATTTGGATGAAAAGGTCGCACGCTTGCAATTGCAAAAACTGAATGCACAACTTAGTGTGCTCACGGAAGAGCAAGCGGCCTACATCGGCGTGAAACAAACCGGCCCTTATAAGCCGGAACAATATCGTTATTAATATTGACGAAACAGGGCCAAATCAGCGGCCTGTGTGAACAATTCTGCGCTACGCGTTAAATCGCTATTTGTCTTATTTGTCCTGATTATTTAAGTGGTGACACTCGAGACGAATGACTTTTTAAAGCTGGCTTTGATATCAGATAAGGAATAGCGAAGAGATGCTTCAAGCTATTCCGATTTTCACACCAGACGGCTTCAAATCGTGTCGTTTTGGGGGGTGGAACTGGCAATCAGCCGGGGTAATTGGCCTGATTGGTTGTGCGAATATAGGCATCATACAAGTTACAAAATAGGAGAAATGAATGCGTTTGTTGGTGACGTGGTTAATTAACGCGCTGGCGCTGCTGGCGGTGCCATATTTGATGCATTCAGTGTCGGTCGATAGTTTTGGTGCTGCGCTGGTTGCTGCATTGATTCTGGGTTTCGTGAACACGTTGATTCGTCCAATTTTATTGGTATTGACTTTGCCAGCGACGGTATTGACGTTGGGTTTGTTCATTTTTATCATCAACGGCTTGATGTTTTGGGTGGTTGCGCAATTGGTTGGTGGCTTTCATGTTGCCAGTTTCTGGGCGGCAGTTGGCGGCGCCATTTTGTACAGCATCGTCTCGTGGGCCTTGTCTACTTTGTTACTGAAAAAAAATTAAATGTCTTCTCATAATTTCAGCATTGAATTTTTCCCACCAAAGACGCCAGAAGGCGCAGAGAAACTACGCGTAACGCGGGCAAAACTGGCTGAACTGCATCCGAAATATTTTTCGGTCACGTTCGGCGCTGGTGGTTCAACGCAAAAAGGAACGCTTGACACCGTACTGGAGATTCGTGGCGAGGGACATGATGCCGCTCCGCATATTTCTTGTCTGGGCAGTTCTCGCGAATCCTTGCGTGCCATCCTGACGCAGTACAAAGAGAACGGTATTAAGCGCTTAGTCGCCTTGCGTGGAGATGCCCCGAGCGGTTACGGCGGCGTGGATTTTTCATCAAGCGAATTTCGTTATGCGAATGAGTTAGTCGAGTTTATTCGTATCGAAACAGGCGATTGGTTTCATATCGAAGTGGCGGCTTACCCCGAAATGCATCCGCAGGCAAAATCGCCGCAAGACGATGTGCAACGATTTGCCGCCAAGGTAAAAGCTGGCGCGAACGGTGCCATTACGCAGTACTTTTACAACTCTGATGCCTATTTTCGGTTTGTAGAGGAAGCGCAAAAATTAGGCGCGACTGTGCCCGTTATTGCCGGAATCATGCCCATTACTAACTATTCGCAGTTAATGCGTTTTTCGGATATGTGCGGTACCGAGATTCCGCGTTGGATTCGCCTAAAGCTTGCCGCTTACGGTGATGATACCGAGTCGATACGCGCATTTGGTCTTGATGTGGTGACGCAGTTATGTGAGCGCTTGCTTGCTGGCGGTGCACCGGGTTTGCATTTTTACACACTTAACAATGCTGCGGCTACGACTGCAATCTGGCAGCGCCTGAAGTAAATTTTTCGGAACCTGCTGTGCTCCGCACCAGCGTGCGATTGGGCTTCTTGGTAGAACCTTGAGGGTACGGTTCCGAAAAAAGTCTAATGCGTTATTTGACGTATTATTTAACGCATTCTCTGACACATTAATCATTCTTAAAAGCAAGCGCTCTCCGTAAAAATCCGGTCCAAAGCGATATCGTGATGCGCGCCATCAAAGCCCACCAATCCAGCTGAATAGCCAATGCCAAGTGCGATTGGTCGTGGTTCTATTGCGAGGGTGCGATCATAAAATCCACCGCCATAACCGAGGCGTAGCCGTTGCGCGTTAAAGCCGACGCACGGTATCAATAGCGCCCTTGGAATGACTACTTCTCCGTTCGCCGGGATTGCCACACCAAAGCTGTCTTTGATCATGGCTTCACCTGGTTGCCATCGGATGAACTGAAGCGGCGCATTTTTGCCAACGACGACTGGCAACGCCAACTGCACACCGCGTGCGATCAATGTCTTATAGGCTGGTCGCAAATCCGGTTCGTCGCGTATCGGCCAATAGACGCCTAGTACGCCCGATACCGGAAATCTGCCCGATGTGACTTCAGAATTGCCGTCTGATAAGGCCGTTGCCCAGTCGATAACCCGTTCGCCAATGGCAGTATCGAACGTTAGGCGCTGATCTGCTGAAATGGCTTTACGCGCAGCCAGCAGCGCGATGCGTAAAAGTCCCTTTTCGGCAACGTTTTCATGGCCCGAATCAGACGCATCACATGCTATGCTTGGGTTGGTCATTGGTACTCGCAGATTGAGGGTTGTTAAGGTATGTATAGAGCAAAATTCGCAACAAAATGGGTAGTTAGTGTAATGTTTTCGGCTGCGGCATCGGTGGCGATAGTGCCAGCGGCCACGGCACAAACGAACTCCACAACCACTCTTGGCAATGTCAGTAACGTTGGCGATCAGGATGCAACGTTTCTCGCCCTCCGCGATGCTTCGCGCGCCAACAAGACTGATAAAGTGGATGCATTGGCGTCTGTGTTAAGCAATTATGACATCCCTTCGTATGTTGACTATTATCGTCTGAAACCGCGCATCAAGGATTTGGTCGCGCCGGAACCAGAGATACGTGAATATTTGGCGCGTTATGACGGTACGGCGATTGCGGATCGCTTACGTAATGATTGGCTTCTTGAACTCGGCAAGGCCGGTATCTGGAATACGTTTGATCAACAATATCCGTTGTTTGCACTGGACGACGATACTCAGCTTAAATGCTACGCGCTGACATCTAAAGCGTTAAAAGGCGTGAATGTTGCCGATGAGGCGCGTGCGTTGTTGATTACGCCGAAGGATTTCGGGCAAGGTTGCACTGATTTAATCGGCACGCTGGCGCAAAATGGTCAATTTACGCAAACCGATTTATGGTTTCAGGTGCGGCAGGCGGTTGAGTCCGGTTTTGGTGGCGTGGCTCGTCGGATGGCTCCCTTTATGGACGCTACTGACGCGCAAATAGCGCAGGCGATTGATCGATCAGCGTCTGTTGTCGCCCGCGGACCGGGTGCTGACCGCGTGGGGCATGAGCTTTTTATCATTGCGTTAGGCCGCGTAGCTAAAAATGATCCATCTCAAGCCGCTGCTGCATTGACTGCTTCTGCCGATCAGTTGAAGGCATCGGAACGCTCACTTGGTTGGTCGCAGATCGCGTTGCCAGCGGCATTAAAGCTTGATCCGCGAGCCGTGGATTATTGGCGGGCTGCACAGGGCGCACCGCTCTCTCAGGATGGGTATCAATGGAGCGTGCGTTCGGCGCTGCGCGCGGGTGACTGGAAATTGGTCAAAAGCAGTATTGAAGCAATGCCTTTGCCCTTGCGCGACGATCCGGCCTGGGTTTATTGGTTAGGCCGCTCGTTGATGGCCGATGGACGCAACGAACAAGCGCAAAAACTATTTCAGTCGATTGCAGATCAAACCAATTTCTACGGACAATTGGCGCTGGAAGAGATGGGACAAAAAATAGTTGTCATCGGAACGCCTTCAGTGATCACACCGCTCGAATTGGCACCGATGCAAAAAAATGCTGGTTTTCAGCGCGCCTTCCGCTTTTTCGATATGGGACTGCGGTTTGAAGGCACGCGCGAATGGAACTGGGAGTTGCGAAAAATGACTGATCGCCAGTTATTGGCGGCGGCCGAGTTTGCGCGTCAGAGTGACGTTCTGGATCGGATGGTCAATACCTCGGATCGGACTAAAATCGAAGTCGATTTCACTCAACGCTTTCCTTCGCCGCATCGCGAAATCATGACCACGAATACAAGCGCGCTGGGATTGGATATGGCGTGGGTGTATGGCGTGATTCGCCAAGAGTCGCGTTTTGTTAAAACGGCGCGTTCACATGTTGGTGCATCGGGTCTGATGCAGTTGATGCCGGCAACCGCACGATATGTGGCTAAAAAAGTAGGCGTGACAGGTTTTACGGCGGATCAGGTGAACGATGTCGATACGAACATCATGCTGGGTACCAATTATTTAAGCATGGTCCTCAATGATCTGGACGGCTCGTTACCCATGGCGACCGCTGCCTATAACGCCGGTCCGGGACGACCGCGGTCATGGCGTGCAACGTTGCCCGGTAGCGTCGAAGGCGCTATCTTCGCTGAGTCGATTCCATTTAATGAGACGCGCGGTTATGTGAAAAATGTGCTTTCCAATGCCACTTACTATGCGGCGTTATTTGATGGTCGTCCGCAATCGCTGAAGGCGCGTTTGGGAAGTGTGGCACCGAAAGGTATCACAGTATCGGCGTTGCCATAAGCTTAAGGAACGGTGGTGGCGATATGGACATTTTTATTTGTAAACAACGCTGAAAGATAAGCTATGCAAACTACACAACGCGACGCTACTTTGTCTGAAGTATTGAAAAATGCCGGTAAGCCGGGTATGACGCTGGTGATCGGTAATAAAAATTATTCGTCTTGGTCGATGCGTCCTTGGGTCGTTCTGAAGGCGTTTGGTGTTCCCTTTAATGAAGTCCGGATTTTATTGGATCAACCGACCACGGCGAACGATATTTCGCGCTATTCTGCGGCAGGGAAAGTGCCCGTGCTAATAGTCGGCGATTTGCATATTTGGGATTCACTGGCGATCTGCGAATATCTGGCGGAGCAGTTTCCAGAAGCCGGTATGTGGCCAAAAGATAGCGCCGCAAGGGCATTTGCGAGGTCGGTTTGTGCTGAGATGCATTCTGGTTTTGCTGGTCTTCGTTCTGCGATGTCGATGGATATTCGCGCCCGTCATCCGGGTCAGGGTCGCACGCCGCAATCGCAAGGAGACATTGGACGGATTAGCGAGATATGGGAAGACTGTTTGTCGGAGTTCGGTCACCATCGTTTCTTGTTCGGCGATTTTTCAATTGCGGATGCTTTTTTCGCGCCAGTGGTCATGCGGTTTCGCATCTTTGGTGTTTCGTTGGCGCCAGCGTTGCAAGCCTATGTTGAGCGCGTACAAGCGCATCCTGCTGTTGCTCAATGGGTGCGTGAAGCAATCGAAGAGCCGGAAGTCTTGCCGGACCACGGTTGATGATGGCGGTTCCATCCTTGATGTACATGTTATCTGAAGCTTTTTTTGAGTTTGTTCGGCATTCAGTTTATGCAGTTGCACTATATCGACGATGAAAATATTTGTAGTGGGTGGCGCGGTGCGCGATGAGTTACTTGGTCTTGCGATTAAAGACCGCGATTTCGTAGTGGTTGGTGCCACGCCGGAAGAGATGTTGGCGCGCCGTTTTCGCCCGGTAGGAAAAGATTTTCCGGTCTTTTTGCATCCCGATACGCAGGAAGAATATGCGCTGGCGCGGACCGAGCGTAAGACTGCACCCGGTTATAAGGGGTTTGTATTTCACGCCGACCCTGACGTCACGCTTGAGCAAGATTTAATCCGCCGCGATCTGACGATCAACGCGATCGCCCGTGGTGACGATGGCGCGATAGTTGATCCTTTTGGTGGACAAGCAGATTTGCAGGCGCGGATATTTCGCCACGTGTCGGATGCATTTGCAGAAGATCCGGTGCGCATCCTGCGCGTCGCCAGATTTGCTGCACGATTTACCGAATTTTCAGTCGCCCCCGAAACTAACGCGCTGATGCAGCAAATGGTGGGCGCGGGGGAAGTGGATGCTTTGGTACCGGAACGGGTGTGGCAAGAGTTATCACGCGGGTTGATGGACGCGTGTCCGTCACGCATGTTCGAGGTGTTGCGCGGGTGCGGCGCATTGGCAAGAATCTTACCTGAACTCAATGTTCTTTGGGGTGTTCCGCAGCCGGAAAAATATCATCCTGAAATTGATACCGGCAAGCACGTCATGATGGTGATTGATATGGCTGCCAAAGAAAACATGCCATTGCCAGTGCGCTTTGCGGCTTTGATGCATGATCTTGGTAAGGGTGTGACGCCAGTCTCTGAATGGCCAAGCCATCATGGGCATGAAGGTCTCGGTGTGAAGTTGGTTGAGCAGGTTTGTAAGCGCTTGAAGGTGCAGAGCGAAGTACGCGATCTGGCAGTTATGACCACGCGCGAACACGGCAACATTGGCCGTGCTTTCGCGTTACGGGCGAAGACCATTGTTACTTTATTCGGGCGTTGTGATGCGTTTCGTAAGCCACAGCGATTTCTTGCTATGCTCGATGCAACAGAATGCGACTATCGCGGCAGAACCGGTTATGGAGACCTACCATTTCCACAAAAGCCGTTCCTGCAAGCGGTATTGCGTGCGGCGCAATCGGTGAATGCCGGTGAAATTGCTGGTGGCTTCGCGCATGCGCCGCAACGTATACCGGACGCGCTACACGCTGCGCGGACTGCTGCGGTAGAAGCGACAATATTGTTGGCGAGACCAACCTTGCCGAAACCGCCACACACCACGGATCCAGAAACCTCATGAGTGCTGCGGATAATCCAGTAATCGTCAAAATGCCAAGACCCACCATCTATGTGAAGGAGTTGTCGCGGCATGCGCGCAAGCGATTGTTGCGTCACTTTTTAGCGTTGGATAGCGGCGATCGGCTATTGCGGTTTGGCTCAGTATTGCCGGATACATTGGTGACGCGTTATGTCGAGGGTTTAGATTTTGATCGCGATACTATTTTTGGCGTGTACGACCGCAAATTACGATTGCTCGGCGCGGGTCATCTGGCATTTGCTCCACGAGAAGCGTTGCCATCCATGCGCGCCGCCACCACCAAAGAGCGGGTCGCCGAGTTTGGTGTCTCGGTATCGACGATTGCACGCGGCATGGGCGTTGGTACGCGCTTGTTTGAGCGTGCTGCGATTCATTGCCGGAATGCCGATATCGATACGTTATATGTGCATTGCCTGTCGTCCAACAAGGTCATGATGCATATTGCAAAAAAAGCCGGGATGACGATTCATCGCGATTATGGCGAGGCTGACGCTTATCTCAAGTTATTACCGGCCAGTCCAGCGACGGTTATTCTAGAGGCCATGCAAGAGCAGGTGGCGACGCTTGATTACACCTTAAAAGCGAACGTGCGCGCTGCGTTGAAGTGGCTGGGCAATTTGCCGGGTTTCAAGCGTAAATAGTGTAAGCCCGGTAAGCCTGGCAAGACCGAGTTCAATTGTCGTAAATGAAAAATAATATTAAAGCAGTGGTAATGCAGTCGTATCCTTTAATCGCTGTAGTGCGAAGCTCGATTTAACATCTAACACCGCCGGATGGCGCAGCAGCGTCTCCATCATGAAGCGCGAAAAATGCGTCATGTCTTCAACGTGCACCCGCAACAAATAATCCATTTCACCAGTCATCGCGTAACAGGCTACGACTTCTGGCCAATGCGTTACCGACGCCGAAAAATCATCCCGTGGGGAATGCGTAATGGGCGTATTGGGGCGACTGCCGCTGGGTTGCGAAGCGCCATGTTTTTCCAGCCGGACGTTGACGTAAGCTAGTAGACCCAATCCAATTTTTTCCGGTGCGAGCAATGCGACATATTGGCGAATGACACCCGCTTCTTCCAGTCGTTTGATGCGTCGCAAGCAAGGGGACGGCGACAGGTTCACGCGCTCTGCCACCTCTTGATTGGTGAGGCGTCCATCTTCCTGCAAAATTGCCAGAATTTTGCGATCAGTTTTATCAAAGTCTATTGCGGCCATAAAAAACCCTTAATTAAATAATTTGAGCAATATTCGTGCCGTAAATATAGATTTTACAGCCACTTTGCAATTATCTGCTAGCCCCGTCCACTTATACTTAAATGCAGGAGTGGCGATAGAAGCGCGACATGGATAGCATTTTTGTTTGTAAAATCAAATATGGGTTATGCGGGCTATCCGAGGCATTCAAGTCAGCTTCACGCCACTTATCAGATCAATAACGCATTGAGGAGACCGGCATGGAATTTCAACCTTGGGATAATCCTATGGGGACCGATGGCTTTGAATTTATCGAATATGCAGCACCAGATCCAGCAGCGATGGCGGCGTTGTTTGAAAAAATGGGCTTCACAGCGATTGCCCGCCACCGCCATAAAGCCGTCACCTTGTATCGTCAAGGTGACATTAATTTTATAATCAATGCCGAGCAGGATTCTTTCGCACAGCGTTTTGCACGTCAGCATGGACCGTCGGTTTGCGCGATTGCGTTACGCGTCAAGGATGCCGCCTTTGCTTATAAGCGCGCGCTGGAACTGGGCGCATGGGGTTTTGACAATCGAACCGGCCCGATGGAGTTAAATATCCCTGCAATCAAAGGCGTGGGCGATTCCTTGATTTATTTCGTGGACCGTTGGCACGGCAAGAACACCACAGGCGGAATTGGCGATATCAGTATTTACGACGTCGATTTCATTGCCATCCCTGGCGCGGAAACAAAGCAGACCGGATGTGGTTTGACATACATCGATCATTTGACGCATAACGTGCATCGCGGTCGTATGAAAGAATGGGCGGATTTTTACGAGAATTTGTTCAACTTTCGCGAAGTGCGATATTTCGATATTGAAGGTAAGTTAACCGGATTGAAGTCCAAAGCGATGACCTCGCCTTGCGGAAAAATTCGCATTCCGATTAACGAATCGTCCGACGATAAATCACAAATAGCAGAATATCTTGACCTGTATCATGGTGAAGGGATTCAACACATTGCGCTGGGAACGGATGATATTTATACCAGTATCACCGACATGAAAGTCCGCGATGTCGCGTTTCAGGACACGATAGAAACCTATTACGATATTGTGGACCGGCGCTTGCCTGCGCACGGTGAACGACTGGATGATTTGAAACGTTTGCGCATTCTGATTGATGGCACCAGTAATGCCACTGAGCGAGAGTTACTGTTGCAGATATTTACGCAAAATGTGATCGGGCCGATTTTTTTTGAGATTATTCAGCGTAAGGGGGATCAAGGTTTTGGTGAGGGAAATTTCCGGGCGCTGTTTGAGTCCATTGAGCTGGATCAAATCAAGCGAGGCGTGCTTAAGGACGTGACTGTAACCCCGCCGCATTGAGTTAATAATGGATACCGATATCCAATGATTTTTAGGAACTGATGATGAACACACGTGCAAACAATGATGTCCTGAGCGTGGCCAGTGCGGATGATGACGCACTAATTAATGCGGTCAGCAATAAAGCAAACGTGACGGCAGACGCGAAGCCAGATCATGGCGTAAATACAGCAGATTTTTTTGCAACAGTTGCTGAAAAGTCAGACGGAGTGGGCCTTCGCGGCGACTACCGAAAAATCGATGCCAACTACGTGGTTCAGCAGGATTGGGACGCCTATACACCGGAACAACATGCGCTCTGGCGACGCCTGTACCAGCGTCAGGCCAAGCTCATCCCGGGACGTGCGTGTGACGTCTTTATCGAGAGTCTGGAACGTTTGAATATTGGCGATGGCATTCCGCGTTTTGAGGACACGTCAGCACTTTTATTGAAGGCAACCGGCTGGTGTTTGGTAGCTGTGCCGGGACTGATCCCTGATCACACTTTTTTTGATCACTTGGCAAACCGCCGCTTTCCCGTGACCGTGTGGCTGCGCGAGCCAGAAGAGTTTGACTATATTGTTGAGCCGGATGTTTTTCATGATTTTTTTGGCCATGTGCCGTTGCTGTTTAATCCTATTTTTGCCGACCATTTGCAAGAGTATGGCAAAGGCGGTTTGAAAGCGTTAAAAGTCGATGGTCTGGCAATGTTGGCACGGTTGTACTGGTACACGATTGAATTTGGTTTGATCGAGAGCCCGTCAGGTTTGCGTGTGTATGGCGCGGGTATTTTGTCGTCTGGTGGAGAGATTGAACACAGCCTGACCAACCCTGCTGCAAGGCGGATTCCGTTCGACCTGGAACGGATTATGCGCACCTTATACAAAATCGATTCGTATCAGGAAACCTATTTCGTCATTCGTGATTTTCAGCAGTTATTTGATGAAACGGCACCAGATTTCTTGCCACTTTATCAAGGGATAGCCTCTATGGAGCCGCTGCCAGCGAATGCGTTACAAATGGGTGAAACTAATCTGCCGCATAACTAACTTAACGGCGTTATAAAGCGCTTAAAAAGGCATCGCGGATTGCAAAACCATGGACAAAAAAAACGGATTCTGCCGCGGTGGGCAGAATCCGTAACTAGTGAATAAGGGAACACTAGAGGGAGGTTTATCCGAAGCGACCGGTCCAGGGGAGGTCATCAGCCGCTCCAAACAAGACATCATTACACCCTTAACACTTGATGTTTTCCACGGGACTTACGCCTTGTTACAGTTGTTACCATATGCCAAGTTTTCTTTGGACCAGTATTATTTGCCGTAATACTCCGCAATCTCGTAGCCCCTATAGTGCATCAGGACGAAACTTGGCTTATCATGGAAATGCAGCAAAATTAATGCACATAAAGAATGATTCGCTCATAAGGCGAAGACGTTTTAATCATGCTTGTGCGTGTACATGATCTTTATCCAGATCCTTACAAAGATACATACACAGGCGTAGTGCAATCAAAAACATAATTTTTGGCACGGAGACTGAATGAACGCACCACTAACAGCAGAATTGCTGACCACTGACTCGCCTTTAGCGACTCCCCCTGAATCTGGCGATGTTTCCATCTCCCATTCTGTTCCCATATCGCTAGACGACAAATTCACGCTTGAGCGCGGACGGGCGTTTATGACCGGCACGCAAGCGATCGTGCGGTTGCCGATGTTGCAACATCAGCGCGACGTTTTGGCTGGCCTAAATACCGCCGGATACATTACCGGTTATCGCGGGTCGCCATTAGGCGGCGTCGATTTGATGGCGGCCAAGGCAAAAAAATATCTCGACGGACACAACGTTAAATTTCATCCTGGCATGAACGAAGATCTCGCTGCCACTAGTATATGGGGCACGCAGCAAGTCAATTTGTTTCCCGGTGCGCAATATGATGGCGTATTTGGGTTGTGGTACGGCAAAGGTCCGGGTGTAGATCGCTGCGGCGACGTTTTCAAACACGCCAATATGGCGGGCACCTCGAAATATGGTGGCGTACTTGTCCTGGCAGGCGATGATCATGCAGCAAAATCGTCCACGACCGCCCATCAAAGTGAACATATTCTGAAGGCATGCGGGATTCCTGTTTTATACCCATCATCGGTGCAAGAATATCTCGATTACGGTATGCATGGCTGGGCCATGAGCCGTTATACCGGGCTGTGGGTATCAATGAAATGCGTGACCGATGTGGTTGAGTCGGGTGCTTCGGTTGAGCTTGATCCTGATCGCGTGAAAATCGTATTGCCAACGGATTTTGAAATGCCTGCGGATGGCTTAAATATACGCCTTCCGGATACCGTGTTGGGTCAGGAAGCCCGCATGAACAATTTCAAATGGTACGCCGCGCTGGCGTATGCACGCGCCAACAAGCTCAATAAAATTATCTGGGATAGTCCGCGCGCCCGAATCGGTATCATTACCGCTGGTAAATCCTATCTTGATACGAGGCAGGCGCTCGCCGATCTGGGGATTGATGAGGGAATTGCACGCGATATCGGCATTCGATTGTTCAAGGTCGGTATGACCTGGCCGCTGGAAGCCGAAGGTGTGCGCGAATTTGCGCAAGGTCTTGAAGAGATTCTGGTGGTCGAAGAAAAGCGCCAAATTTTAGAGTATCAATTGAAAGAAGAGTTGTACAACTGGCGCGATGATGTGCGTCCGCGCGTGGTCGGAAAATTTGATGACACCGGCGAATGGAGCAATCATGGCGCGGGTCACGGTGATTGGTTGTTGCCTGCAACCTATGAGTTGAATCCGGCGCAAATTGCGCGTGCGATAGCCACGCGGATTTCAAAATACTTTGCCGGTCATCCAGTTGAACAGCGCGTTAAGGAGCGGGTGGCTTATCTGGAAGCGAAAGAAGCGCTGCTTAATATCAGCAGCAAGCCTGACCCTAACAAAGATCGCGTGCCGCATTTTTGTTCTGGCTGTCCGCACAATACCTCGACAAAATTACCAGAAGGTAGTCGTGGGTTGGCCGGTATCGGTTGCCATTACATGGTGTTGTGGATGGATCGCGAAACATCCACCTTCACGCACATGGGCGGCGAAGGCGTCAACTGGATTGGTCAAGCGCCGTTCACCAGCGAAAAACACGTTTTCGCCAATCTCGGCGATGGTACGTATTTCCACTCAGGGTTGTTAGCGATCCGGGCCTCGGTCGCGGCCAAAGTAAATATCACCTATAAAATTTTATATAACGATGCGGTCGCGATGACGGGCGGTCAGGCGTTTGACGGGCCGCTTGACCCAGCGATGATTTCACGCCAAATCGCCGCCGAAGGCGTATCACCGATCATTGTTGTGACCGATGAACCGGATAAATATCCGTCATCAACCAATTGGGCACCTGGCGTGACTATCCGGCATCGCAGCGAATTGGATGCGGTGCAACGTGAGTTGCGGGAAATTGTCGGTGCGTCTGCCATGATTTACGATCAAACCTGCGCGTCAGAAAAGCGCCGCCGCCGGAAACGCAACGAGTATCCAGATCCAGCCAAACGTGCAGTGATCAATGAGGCAGTCTGCGAAGGTTGCGGTGATTGTAGTGTGCAGTCCAATTGTCTGTCGGTTGAACCGCTCGAAACCGAGTTTGGTCGTAAGCGTCAGATTAATCAATCATCCTGCAATAAGGATTTTTCTTGTGTCACTGGTTTTTGTCCGAGCTTCGTTACTGTTGAAGGCGGCAATTTGAAGAAACCGGCCAAGCTTGTCGCCAAACCTTTAGCAACCGATTCTGCAAAGCAAACGGTGGAAGCGGTCGCGAGTTTGCCGACGCCAATATTGCCAACAACGACAAAGCCCTACGGCATTCTGGTCACAGGAATCGGTGGTACCGGCGTGGTCACTATCGGACAGATTCTGGCGATGGCCGCCCACGTTGAAGGTAAAGGTTGCTCGGTACTGGACATGAGTGGTCTGGCACAAAAAGGTGGACCGGTGATGTCGCATGTGCGGCTGGCCGATCATCCCGACGATTTGCATTCGACCCGTGTCGGTACCGGCGATGCTGATCTCGTTATCGGGTGCGATGCAATTGTGACCGCTAGCCGAGATGCTTTGTCGCGGATGGGCGAAGGACGCACGTTTGCAGCGATCAATGCCACGCGTACGCCCACGGCAGCATTTGTAAAAAATCCGGACTGGCAGTCACCGGATGCCGCCGCCGAGAAAGATATTCGTGCAGCTTGCGGTAATGATCGCGTTGAGTTTATCGATGCAGGTCGCATCGCGACGGTGTTGATGGGTGACGGAATTGCGACCAACATGTTTATGTTGGGTTACGCATGGCAAAAAGGCTGGGTGCCGCTGACCGAGGCGTCGTTGTTGCAGGCGATTGAATTGAACGCGCTACAAGTTGCGTTTAATAAACAAGCGTTCTTATGGGGCCGCACGGCAGCGTGTGATCCGATTGGCCTTGATCAGCGTACGCGTATCAACGATAGTCCGGCGCAAGTGATCGCGTTTAAGCGGACCCCAACGTTGGACGATGTGATATCGCGCCGGGTGGCATTTTTGACTGCATATCAAGATGCTGCTTACGCAGAGCAATATCGGACCTTTGTTGGACGCGTTCAGCAGGCTGAGCATCAATTGCAGCTAAATGGCGGAAGTCGGGGATCATCACAGTCGTCACGCTTAAGCATGGCCGTCGCTAACTATCTGTTTAAATTGATGGCCTATAAAGATGAGTATGAGGTCGCACGGTTGTATACCGATGGTGCCTTTAGTCAAAAAATTGCTGGGATGTTTGAAGGCGATTACAAGATTAAATTCCATCTCGCGCCTCCGCTATTTGCCAAGCATGATGCCAACGGACATTTGATCAAGCAGGAATTTGGCCCTTGGATGATGCGTGCATTTGGCGTACTGGCAAAGTGTAAATTTCTGCGTGGCAGCAAGCTGGATATTTTTGGCTACACAGCAGAACGTAAAGAAGAACGCGATCTGATCACGCATTATCGTCAAACGATCGACGCGTTGCTTCCCCGATTGACATCGGAAAATCTGGCAAGCGCAGTGGCGATTGCCAGTATTCCTGAAGAAATTCGGGGTTATGGGCATGTTAAGGATCGGCATTTAGCCGCAGCAAAGGTGAAAGAGCAGCAGTTAATCAAGGAGTTTGATCACCCTTCGCCGGAAGCGCACGGTGTGGCGAAAAGTTCTATTGCTGCTTAATATGTAGATTTTCCATGCAGCAAAGCGTGTAGGAATAAGTTGAATAAAAAAATGACCGGAAATTCTGGTCATTTTTTATGGCTGATGCGATTGCATCATGTTTAGACTGATTTCAGATTTGTAAGGAAGCCTATTCAGCCACAAATTCTTGATAACCCCGCGCGCGTAGGGCGCAGGCTGGACACGTTCCGCAGCCATATCCCCAATCGTGTAGCGTCCCGCGCTCCCCTAAATAACAAGTGTGCGTATCGGCGCGAATCAGATCGACCAGCGCATCGCCGCCAAGTTCTTGCGCTAATTTCCATGTTTGCGACTTATCAATCCACATTAAGGGTGTTTCCAGCTTGATGCGTGTTGCCATGCCGAGATTGAGAGCGACTTGTAATGCCTTCATGGTGTCGTCCCGGCAGTCCGGATAGCCGGAGAAGTCGGTTTCACACATGCCGCCAACCAGAACATTGAGACCACGGCGATAAGCGACGGTTGCGGCAACGGTCATAAATAACAGATTGCGGCCTGGAACAAAGGTATTGGGTAGGCCATTTTCTTGCATGACGATCTCGACATCCTCCGTCATGGCGGTGGAGGAAATTTTAGAAATCAGGGATAAATCGATGACATGATCTTCTTCTAATTTCGTATTCCATTCGGCCGATTGGGCGCGCAATTTTTGCAATAATATCGGACGTTGCGTCAGCTCAACAGCATGCCGCTGACCGTAATCAAAACCGATGGTTTCCACTCGATCGTAGCGTGACAATGCCCACGCCAGGCATGTAGTTGAATCCTGACCACCGCTGAATAGAACTAATGCACCGTTTGGGACTGTCATATATGTATCTTTTTATTAAGTAAAAATTATTATGGCGATCGCTGCTCGGCGGTCGTCACATCGGCAAAGTTACCTTTGACAACGACATCCACTCGTTTATCCATTCGTCACGGATGAACGGACTTAAACGTTAAGCGATGGCGCATTTTCTCATAAGCGCCAAATATCATCTCGCAAAAATAATCAGCCTTGATCGGCTGTTCCCACTAAATGGGTGTCGTTATTTACTGATTTTGGCCAGTGTCTGGTCGACAAAATCATTATTAGGATCGGTAAAGCGGATGCGCACCGGATACCATTCAAGTGATGGTGCCAGCCAGATATCTAAACGCTGTTCAGTTGCATCAGGTGGCGGCTCTCTAAATATATGCACGGCGTCCACCTCGCCCGTCCCGGTCGTAATTTTTTCTTGATTAATGACTTTGAAGGTCCACGGCTCGGCGTCGCGTTGACCAGCGACGAAAAACACCCAGTCTGAACCGGGTTTGAATTGTTTGGCGGCCGCACGCGCGACCGCGACCAGCTGCCACACAATACTAGTTCGGTCCTGTTCGCCACCTTTGATCGGATACGATGCATCGGAGGGAGAAAAGGTGATTGTTCCGCCGGTCGCATCGCGATTGAATGTCGTCGTAGTAACGCTTTTACGGAAGCGCTTATCGGTGAACTGGGTTGGTGCTAAGCCGTAATCGTCAATTTTTCCATCACTTTTAGCTTCCAGGATTTTTCCTAAAATCATGGCTCGGGTGATGGCTTCGACGCTATAGTCGCGTCCATCCGTTTGCCATTTGACCACAGCGTCGCCGCTAATCGAAAGACCACTTTGTCGCGCTCTGATCGTATAGTCTAGTTGGGCAGACGGTGGCAAATTAACTGGCCGTTTCGTGACCGTGTGATCTGTATTTGCAGAAAATGCGTAAATGCTAGCGCTGCAAAGCAGTGCGGCAATAGCAATACGTGCATACGAATGCGAGAGAATTTTCATAGTCTTCATTTAAAATATGGCCAGGAAATTCGACCAAAAGAGCGTTTCACGCGCAAGCAAAAAACGGTGAATGGTCAGTTAGGTATTGTTGATGTATTAAGTTGTTCAGTTAAGCAGCTTAAGTTTAGACAGCGACATATCCAAATAGTCCCCATTATTTTCGGTGAAGCGCAATTTAACCGGATACCACTGCTGTTGCGGGGCTAACCAGATGTCGAGAGTTTTCTCGTATGAACCTTTTTGCGGCTTTCGCGCCAGATGCCAAGTCATGACGGTTCCAGTGCCTACTTTGATTTCTTCCTGCCCCAGGATTTGAAAACGCCAGGTTTCGGCATCCTTGTCTCCTGCGACAAATAAATCGATGACACCGCCCGGAACAATTTTTCCCGCATCGCCACGTCCTATACTGGCCAATTGCCAGACGATGCTGGCGCGGTCTTGCTCACCACCGGTGCGCGGATAGCTATTGGCTGAGGCAGAAAAAGTAATATTGTTAGGCTCGCGTAAGAAGTGCGTGCTAGTGGCTGGTTTGCGGAATTTTTTCTCGGTGTAGAGCACCGGCGCTACGCCATAGGCGTTGATCTCGCCCTCGCTCTTAAAGTCCAGGGCGCTAATGAACAATACGCCCGCTTCGCCATTGATCGTGTAATTGGTACCATCGGTTTGCCACGTAATTTTTCCGCCGCCATGATAAGTTTGCCCTTTATTGAGAGCCTCAACGTCGTATTTCAGTTCGGCAGATGGCGGCGGTTTGATGTCGTAATGTACAGCGGTTGGCGGTGGCGGTGCAACTGGCTCGACTTTCGGTACGGGTTGCACGGGCGCGCCACTGGATGCATCGCCGGTTGATGCGGTTTCTGGGCCATTGCCATTAATGGCGGCTGGCGCTGTATTGTTGGTGATGTTGTCGGACACGCTATTCGGAATAGGTGTTCTGGTTTCTTTGATCGGCATATCCGGAACTTCAGGTTCCGAAGGCTTTGATTGTGGTCGGTCAGCTGTTTTTCTCTGCACTTTGCGTAATACGGGCGAAGGCTTGGGGGGAATCGGCTTTGGCGCCAAAATTGGCTTATCTACCGGCGGCAATGGCTTTAGCTCCGCTATGATGACTGGAGACTTGTCAGACGCAATTTTAGGCACTGTGAGCAAGTTGCTGCCCCAATTGATCAGAAAGAGATGCAATAGAAGTGAAGCCGCGAGCACAATCAGCCAGCCACGTGATGCCGTTCTGTTTGGTTGTGTATTGCGCGTGTCTTTGGTCGCGTCTGTGGAAGGCCTCGTCATTTACGTAGTGTAAACCGAACGCTGCCGGTGTGCCTTATGCCGCTTGGAGCGCGTTGGTTTAATAATGAGATCGCACACCAACTGGAAAGTCCCGATCGGTAAATATAATGACCTCTTCAAGTCATTCATGATTCTTCGGAGAAATGTCATGGTGATATTTTATGGAGTTCTTTTGTCGCAGAAAATGGATGATTGATAGTACGGTAAAAATAAACCAATGATTCCTTGATCGGTCACAACAAAGCGTTTGTGGGCGGTATAGTATGCGATGGTGGCAAAAATAAAATGTGGACAAAATAATTTAAGGAGATTCATATGAGCAATCCTAATTTTCTCGGAGCGGACGCGATGTCGAACAGTGTTGATTTCATTAAGAAAATGTGGGGCGGAATGGGCGTGCCTGGCATGGTAGTGCCGATCATTTCGGTTGAGGAAATAGATAAGAAGGTCACAGATCTGAAAGCTGTCGAAGGTTGGCTTAGCCTCAATCTAAATATGTTGCGGACAACGATTCAAGCGCTGGAAGTGCAAAGTGCAACATTGACCGCCTTGAAGTCAATCGGTGCGCTGATGCCATCTGCCGATGGCAAGGCAACTGCGCAGTTTACCGATACCTCAGCAGCCGAGAGCGTTACCGAAGGTGCGGCCGCCTGGGCAACAATGGCTTCCCAATTTCCATTTTCGTTTATGCCAGAAAAAGCGAAAGCGGCAAACGAAACAGTACCTCAGCAAGCTGCTGCGCCGATTGCTGAACCACCGGCTCCTGCCCAGCCGGAGGACGTCGCTACGGAAAATCATTCTACTAGTGCGTCAGATGCGTCGCCGGCGGCTAATACCGGCGTTTGGTGGGATGTTCTACAAAACCAGTTTAAGCAAGTGGTGAGTGGTGTTATGGCGGCTGAGGCAGCGATGCCGAAAGAGCCGAAAGCGTCAACCAAGGCCCGAAAATCTGCAGCCAAACCAGGGGAAACTGCGAAGAGTAACCCAACCAAAGTGAAACCGAAGGTTAAGCCGGGTGCAGCCTCGAGAGCGACCAAATCAACCACTGCCACAGCGAGAACCAAGCTCAAGGTTGGTACCGCTAAAGCTTCGCCAGTCTCTCGCAGTAAGAAAATAGAGTTGAAATAAGGTTTTTGGATCAGTTGCGCAGCAGGTTGGATGTTGACCCTCTGCGCAATCGTTGGGTAGGTATCGGGCTAGTTTTGTAAGATTGTATGGCCGCGGTCTGGTGTGTCACTGGCTTTCGCCCCGCGTTTCAATAAGCGCATGAGGGCACCTAATACGGGTAGCTTTTCGTATAGTTCTTCTGCCGCATCCCAATAGTCGCGATGGTAGATAATATAGCCGTCGTTATCCAAGCGAAAATGCGTAGCGCCGCGTATGCATTGATCGGCGCTAGAAAAACGTTTCATCCGAAAGTAAAACTCCCACGTCATGAAGGCCGTGTCGCCCTGATGCATATGGTGCGTAATAACGAAGCGCGGGTCGTCAACCTGGACAAACATATGCGTAAATAAATGTTTAATGGCAGGCAGTCCTGTGATCTCATTGAAGGGATCTTTGAACCATGCATCCCGGGCGTAAATTAGTGGGATCAACGCCAAATTATCGAGAGATAAGGTCTCAAAGAACGTCACGATCCGCAACAAATTCTTATGTTGATCACCCCGCTGATCATCCTGTTGCTCGGTCAATTGTTGTTGATGAGTTGTATTCATAGCCCAGTCACCTTGTGTATCAACGCGAAGTAAGCACGATAAGGCAACAGGCGTGCAAAGCGCAGCCAGTTGGTAAACCGTTTGGGGAAATGAATGTGAAAGTGACCACGTTCAACGCCTTCAATCAGCGCTTCAGCGGCGCTTGAGGCCGACATCATGGCAGGCATTGGAAAGTCATTATCAGCAGTCAGGGGCGTGTCCACAAAACCTGGATTGATCAGATACACCCCAATTCCCCGCGGGTGCAGATCAAAATAGAGACATTCCGATAAATTGATTAGCGCCGCTTTGGTTGCGCCGTACGCCATCGCCCTTGGTAGCCCGCTGTAGCCTGCGACCGATGCCACAATGCCAATCGCACCTTGACCTTGTTTCAACAAAACGGGCAAAGTAGCATCAAGGCAGTGCATGACGCCGCGTAAATTGAGATCAATCAGGCGGTTGGCGAGTGTCAAATCAAAACTATCGACGCGCATTTCACCATAGCCGCCCGCAACGATCAATATCAGATCAATACCGTGCCACGCATTGAGAATTTGGTCCCGCGCAGCAAGCACGGTGTCGTGCTGAGTAATGTCGAGCACAACAGTGAGGGCATTGTGCTGACCGGCGGCAATCTCGTTCAGTCCTGTGGCGTTACGCGCCGACAGAGCAACGCGAGCGCCTTTTGCCAGAAGCTTGCGAGCAGTTTCCGCACCGATACCGCTAGAGGCACCGATCACCCAGACACGTTGCTTATGCCAGTCGCGGAGTGGCGCATTCATCGGATTCATGAGATTCATAGTGTCTTCGAAATAAAGGCTGGATGGCTAACTCTGCTTTTCACTGTTTAAGGGCGCTTATTAAACGACAAACTAATGTCGCCGACCTTAAAGCCGAATTTGCTCATTACTGCATGATTGAGCATGACGCGTTGATCCATTTGGACCATTAAATCATCGAGGCTGACATTGATGATACGTCCATCCACTGGCAATGCCAGAACGTATTTCCAACGTAAGGTATTACCATCGGTAATACCAATTGCTTCCCCTACGATGTCAGATGCGGTACCAATGAACTTGTTTGGCCCCACTTTTTTCAAAGTCCAGATGCGGCGTTGTTTCGTGCCATCGGAATAAGTGAAGTCCTCATCCAGAGTGCCGGTGTCACCTTCCCATTTACATTGAATGACGACGGTAAAGCGTTTGACTACTTTACCGGAACGATCTTGAAACATACCCCAGGCGTCCAGCGTGCCATTGAAGTATTGCTGGAGGCTGAGCGTTGGTTTTTGGTCTGCATAAATATTACCCTCGGATGTCGTGCTGCATCCATTTAATAAGACGATGATTCCCACCACCAATATTTTTAAAAACGATTTCATACTGTTCTCCGAAAAGGATGATGTCCGAAAGTGACAGACGGGCGCTAAAGGTTGTTCATAGGTCGCTTTGAGATTGCTTAAACGTGGCGCAAAGGAGCCCTCCATAGGATCATTGCGGCAATGAGCTTTAGCGCGCATGGGAGTACTGCATAACCAATTGCCAGCGCTTGCGCGCCTTGGTGATTGATAAGGTGTGGCTGGTAGCCAAGGTATTGCAGCAGTGGCAATGAAATGCCAGCTGCTAAAGCCAGATTGATTTTGGTCGCCCAGCTCCATATACCGAAATAAGCGCCTTCTTTTTGAGAGCTATGACCGCCATTCGCGATCACGCCAGCGAGCAGAGCTGGCGGCAGTAACAGGTCGGCTCCCAATGCAAAACCGGACATGATGCATATGAGCGAAAAGGGCAGCATATCACCGGCCGTTAATCCATAAGCCCATACAAAAGCGGCGATCGCCAACAGCATTGCGGTGAACCAGACGCGGGCTTCACCGAAGCGTCGGGCTAGCGCAGACCAGCCTGGCATTGATATCGCACCAGCCAAAAAGTACAGCATCAGAAATAAACCACCATATTTTCCGAGTTGCAATTGATCATCTACAAAAAATAGGAATAACGTTGCCGGTATCGCCGCCGCAATGCCATTCACTACAAAAATGCCGAACAGCCAGCAAAAGCGAGAATTTCCAAATGGCAATAAAACTCCTGACAGAAATGCTCCACGATCCGTCGTCTCCATGATAATTCCATTTGAAGGACCAGGCTTTGGGGCGAGCTTAAGTATGAATGCCGATGCAACCAGCAGGATGACGAATATTGGTGGTAACCAGCGAATGCCCAGCAAGCTGGGTAGCGCCGCTGCAAGCACCACGCCAATCAAACCGCAAGCCTCGCGCGTTGCAGTAAGACGTGAGCGTTGTTCCAAAGCTTGCGTGAGGGCTGCGCCCCAACTTTGATGGGCTATCGTACCAATACTAAAGCCAACGTACACGATGAGCAATGCCAGTACTAGCCACGACAGTGGAAATCGCTCCGCAAACGCAGGCGGTAAAAATAGCGCACTGAAACCAATCGCCAATAAGGGCACTCCCAGCCAGATCGCATTTCTGAATCGATCTTCGGTGTGTGCGTGGTCAAGCCAGCGACCAATTGCCGGATCGATAAATGCATCAAACAAGCGGGTTATCAGCAAAATCAGACCGATGAGAGACAGTGAAATACCAAATCTGTCGGAATAAAATTGTGGAACATAGACGTACACCGGTAATGCAACCAGCGCCAGTGGTAAACCAAACAGGCCATATTTGAGAAGCGCAGGGAATCCTAATAGTGTCATTCGTGCTGTGTTGAATTGGTTGAAGTAGTCGCATTCATCAAAAGCGCTTTGCGTAGCGTGGGACTTGTCGTTTTTGGTGAAAGCCAAATGCCAAAAAATGCTGTTGCGAAATGTGGATCGTTGATTTCTCCGATCATTTTTCCATCCATATAAAAACGCGTGCCGACATTTGGAAGAAATATCCCGGTAATATGCGATCCGTCGATCACGTGAGGGAAAATGGATTTCATTTGACTAAGCCATGGTCCGTATTCTGCGTCGCTACCGCTGCCAATTTTCCGCATTTGATCGATGCTGCTTTCAGCAATTTTACTGCCGTCGAATGACCGGCTATAGCGTAAATCAAGTGCAAAGCTCGCAGCATCAGGCGCTGATGGTTGAAAACCTTTATCTCCGACCCAAAGCTGCGCGTCATAAATGGATAATCCAAACCAGCGGAATTTTCCTTGGCCAGCTAGTCGCGCATGAGGGAGCGCGTTGCCTATATGGGCTGGCGCGCTGATGGCTGGGTTGACAATCGGATTGTCATGCATTCTTCCAGCGTCGTCGGCCGCGATAACGTTGCCGAGGGAAGCTAGCGAAAACGCACAAGTTAATAAATACCGGCGCCATTGGCTCATCTGAACCATCAACATCTTTTCTCCTTACAATCTCAGACTTTCCGTCATCCCGAACTGCCGTCAACCTTCTTTTTTGCAGCAGGAAGTTTTTATTTCTTTTGCAAGGTGAATTGGGCTACGTTGATACTGCCGGCAATAAATCCCGCTTCGCAATACGCCAGATAAAAATCCCAGGTTCGTAAAAATCGATCATCAAAGCCTTGCGCGCGTACTTTTGGGAGCTGCTCTTTAAATGCGCGACGCCACTCGACCAACGTGCGGGCATAGTCCAGTCCAAATGAAAGGGTATCGACTACCTTTAAGCCATGGCTTTCAGCCTGCGCGCGGAACGCCGATGGCGATGGCAGCATACCGCCGGGGAAAATGTATTGCTGTATGAAGTCGGTACCGCGGCGATAACGTTCGAATAGTGTATCGTCAATCACAATGGTCTGGATACAGGCGCGCCCACCAGTTTTTAGATTGCTCGCAATACAGGAGAAATAACTCGGCCAATATTTCTCGCCGACTGCCTCAAACATTTCGATCGAGGCGATTCCGTCGAATTTTCCCTCTACATCCCGATAATCTTGTAATAGCAGTTCAACCCGATTGACGACACCCGCGTCTTGCAGCCGCTGATTGGCAAAGTGTAGCTGTTCAGTAGACAGCGTGAGACCAGTAACGTGAGCGTTGGCTTCACGAACCGCAATTTCGGCAAAAGCGCCCCAACCGCAGCCGATCTCCAAAATACGGGAGTTGGCTGGAAGACGTAGTTGGCTGAGTATGCGGCGATACTTGGCATCCTGACCTTGCTGTAGATTTTCAACATGATCATCCGAAAATAATGCGCTCGAATACGTCATGGAAGGATCTAGCCATAATTGATAGAAGTCATTGCCGATATCGTAATGTGCATGGATATTTTTGCGACTGCCAGTTTTGCTGTTGCGATTAAACAGATGTTTTACGCGATACAAAAAATTCCCCCACCAAGTTCCGTAGATCACCGATTCAATCACCTGCCGATTACGGATGAACAGTTCGATCAGTCCGGGTAAATCGTCTGTACTCCAATGGCCGTCAATAAACGTTTCTGCAAAACCGATGTCGCCTGACTTCAGAGCCGCGTTGAAAACGTCCCAGTTTTTTAGCATCATCGTGACGGGACGAGCGCGCTCATCAGCAACGTTGCCATAAGTCGCCGATTGTCCATCGGGAAACTCCATGATTAAAATGCCGTGATCAAGTTTTTGCAATAGCTGAAGAATAAACTGCACACGAGCCGGGAAGTGTTTTGTCGATATGCCATCGTAATCTTGCGCGTTACCGTAAGCGCTGGAACGGGTAGAGTTGGTGTTCATCTGGATACCTCGTTAGAAGGTGGAGCGGGTTTGCTGTAAAAGGGAACGCGCTTGCGCCATAGCTTTAGCGCTTGCCAATGAATGCGAAGAATGACGCCGACAGTCATGATTGGATAGCGGAAAAATGCACGCGCGACGAGCCGGTCGGATAGCGGCAAAAGTGGCTCCGCTGTGCCTGAAACACTCGTGAGAATTAAGGGTCCACTGGCATCGTCATATTCGATGCGCGCTGTCGTGCGCTCGGTCAGCAGGGTTTCATGTTGATTTTGCGTGCGCATAAATCTAAAACGATAAGCGCCAGCGACTTCGCAGAATGGTGAAACATGAAACATTTTGTTGGCGCGCAATTCTGTGCCGAATGTAATGCTGCCGCCATCTTGGGTTTTGCCGTCGAGCAGATAGCTGTGCTGCTCGCCAAAAGTATTGCGTACTTCGCATAGCACCGCCCTTAAGCTGCCATCCAGACGATGACAGAACCAAAACGACACCGGATTGAACACATAACCAAGTACACGTGGAAACGTCTGAAGCCAAATTTCGCCGTCGGCATCATCGATTCCTTCGGTTTTCAGCGTTGCATCTATCCAAGCCAACGGAGTTTGTCGTCCATCGCCATAATCACGATCATGAAACGACAAAAAATTAAATTTGTTACGTGAAAAAAAATGGCTATCAAAATTTGACTCACCCAGTGCACGTAAAGGTATGCGAAGGTAATACACGCCATACGTGAATGCGTGATGTACCGGACGCAACCGGGTATGGCGGACGTTACCGAAACACAGTTGTACGTGATTAGAGGGAGAGGGCATGTTCTTTCTCCTGTGCTAAGCCGCGATGCTCTCAATGGGCATAGACAGTGCCGGTTTAATGTTGTGAATGATCTCTGGTTGGCCAATAATGGCATTTGCGACGGCTAGTCCCGATTTGAGACCGTCCTCATGAAATCCGTAACCGAGCCATGCACCCGCGAACCAGGTGTTATTTTGTCCTTGAAGCTTCTCGAATTTGGGTTGCGCGGCAATCGCCGTAGCATCGAATATAGGATGGGCATAGTCGAATCGGCGTATCACGCTGTGCGGTGCCGGTTGTTCGATCGGGTTGAGCGAAACAATCAAAGGTGTTTTAAAAGGAAGCGGCTGCAATTGATTGAGCAAATAGTGGACGCACACCTTGGGATCGTTACCATTCTCGCTTTGATAGTTCCAGGCCGCCCAGGCTTTGCGGTTGCCTGGCAACAAACTGTGATCGGTATGCAGTACTGCGTGATTGGGCTGATATTGGACCGCTGACAGGAGTTTTTTTTCTTGCATGGAAATATCTTGCAACAATTTCAAGCTTTGATCGCTATGTCCGGCCATGACGACATGGTCGTAGGTGCAACTGCCTTGATGGGTTTGAATCACCACCTGGCAAACGTCATTAATGTAAGCCCGACGCACGCCGGTTACGGGAGTCTTTAAATATTTATGAGGAATCGCTGCTATTATTTTTTCAACATATTGTCGGGCGCCACCCTTAACGGTGTGCCATTGAGGTCGGTCATTCACTTGCAGTAATCCGTGATTATGACAAAAGCGAATAAAACTCGACACTGGAAAGGCGAGCATTTGTGCGGTTGGGCAAGACCAGATACATCCAGCCATTGGAAGCAAATACCAGGTTTTGAATGCTTGGCTATAGTTATTGTGCGACAAGAACTCTCCTAGCGACATCCGCCCGAGGGGTGAGTTTTTGTCGTTGGCGAGTAAGGTCGCTTGCTTATTGAAGCGCAGAATGTCGCGGATCATTCCTATATAGCGCGGATTAAGCAAATTACGGCGCTGCGTAAATACGCTGTTGAGATTCGTACCTGACCATTCCAGTGTGCGTTTTCCGAGGCAACCATTGATGGGGATTTTGACGGAAAACGACATATCGGTAGCGACCGTTTCGACTTGCAATTCGTCGAAAAGATTGACCAGGTTGGGGTAAGTTCGGTGATTAAATACCAAAAAGCCGGTGTCGACGCCATAAGTCTGCCCTTCCAGGGTCACATCGACTGTGTTGGTATGACCGCCAAAATAATCATTAGCCTCATAAAGCGAGACATGATGACCAGCCTGCGTTAAGCGATACGCACAGGAGAGGCCTGAAATACCAGAACCAATAATCGCTATTTTCATCTTGCCTCTCCTGGGGTCACGTTAATTTTCATTAATCTTTTATATAGATGCCCTTTTTAAATACGGGACTTAATCATCCTGTTATTGATACGGCGCTGCATCGCGTTTGGATTCAAATTAGTTTAATGGTGCATTTGATAATATATGAAGATGAATCCAATGCGCCGTAATTGGCGTATATAAAAGCGTTGCAGGAAGGAAAATGTGAAACTTCTTGTGAAAAGTGAATCGTGACGATGAAAGCTTTTTCAGTAGTTATTTCAATGCAGATGATTGAATCTGACGACTACACAGCTTATAAATAGGTTGCTAAGGTAATTCTTGGTAAAATCAGGGCGTTAACCCATCTTGTAAGGTATGTATGCTGTATCCCGAACTGTTTAAATCGCTGGAACAAGTCCGTTGGAACATGGAGACCGATATTCCGTGGGACAAATTCGACGCTTCCCAACTTTCCGATGAGCAGGCTCAGACGATTCGCATGAATGCAATTACAGAATGGTCAGCGCTACCTGCGACAGAAATGTTTTTGCGCGATAACCATGGTGATAGCGATTTTTGCGCATTCATGTCAGTGTGGTTCTTCGAAGAGCAAAAGCATTCGCTGGTATTGATGGAGTATCTGCGGCGTTTTCGGCCCGAGTTGGTTCCGACGGAAGCGGAACTTGATAAAGTGCGCTTCGAATTTGATCCTGCGCCGCCACTTGAAACGTTGACAATGCATTTTTGCGGCGAAATTCGTCTCAATCATTGGTATCGTTGTGCATCTGAGTGGCACACCGAACCGGTTATCAAGCAGATTTATAAAATTATTAGCCAGGATGAAGCGCGTCATGGTGGTGCGTATTTGAAATACATGAAAAAGGCGCTGGTGGAAGTTGGCGATACCGCGTCTGCTGCGTTCGCTAAGATTGGCGTATTGATGGCATCTGCACGCCGGACTGAAAAGCCCTTGCACCCGACGAATCTGCACGTGAATAAGACGTTATTCCCGAATGATACGGTTCAAAGCCGGTTGCCTGATCCAGAATGGCTCGAGCGCTGGCTTGATGACCAGATTCAATTTGATGGCGTGTGGGAAAAGAAAGTAGTTGATCGCATATTGCACAATATGTCATTGCTATTTGAGCGTAGCTTTTCAACGGTGCAGGAGTTGAATCGTTACCGTAAAGAGATTGTTGCGCGTTTAGCTACATCGGCCGTCGCGCCGGTCGTGAACGTTTAGTTATTCGCTGCAAACGCTTAAACTGGTTAATATTGTGATAAATATTGACGCCATATTTTAAGATGGTTCCATTAAAGCCGCACAATGTTGCGGCTTTTTTTATTGCTGATATATATAAGTCAAATAAGTTACATGAGCGCTATGATTACATTCGAACAAAAAATTGCTTCCAGAGCTGAATTACGTACCCGCATCGCTGCTTTGCCGCAGCCGGTAGTGTTAACTAATGGTGTTTTTGATATTTTGCATCGCGGTCACGTCACCTATCTCGCACAAGCGCGGCAGGAAGGCGCGTCGCTCGTGGTCGCAGTGAACACGGATGCGTCGGTTAAGCGTCTTGGAAAAGGCGATGATCGGCCGATTAATACGTGTGCCGATCGCATGGCGGTACTCGCAGCCTTAGAAGCGGTAAGTCTGGTGGTTGAGTTTGATGAAGATACGGCGCTTGAAGTTGTGCAGGAAGGTCGACCAAATATTTACGTTAAGGGCGGCGATTATCAGATGGACGCGATTCCTGAGGGACAAGCGGTTCTCGCGTATGGCGGCAAAGTGGTTGCCATACCTTTTGAGCATGATCGTTCGACGAGTAAGTTGCTATCTAAAGTCCGTCAGGGCACTTAGCCATTCGCTATCGACCCTGATTCGTTTGTTTTTATTGTCGTCCAGTTGTTCGCCCGCGACAATCGATAACGCAGAAGTGATACAAAGGTAAAGGCGAATAGTTATCCGCCTCTCCATGCTGTTTCCATCAATGTTGGTGCATCGTACCGGGCTTGCTGCTCATATCGTCAACGCTGACGGAGACGTCAATTTTTCCCGCTTTCTGAAACGTTAATGTCATTGGAAACTTGTCGCCTACTTTAAGCGGTTTCGTCAGCCCCATTAGCATAATGTGAAAACCACCGCCGGGCGCCATGTTTAGCGTGCTCGTCGGCTGTAGCTCAACTTCTCCTACTTCACGCATTTTCATGACATCGCCATCCATCCTCATCGTGTGAATCTCCACTGATTTCGCAGCAGGCGAGGTCGCGCTGAGTAACTTGTCTGTGCCGGGTCCCGTATTCTCTATACTCAGATAGGCACCGCCGCTGGGTTGGCCCGGTACGGTTGCACGGGCGTACGGATGGTCAATTTTTAACGCGCCAAGTTTGTAGTCATGCGCGCAAACAGACGCACTGATTATGCATGCAAAGACCGAGACGATAAGGCGTGGAAACATGATATTCCTTTAACTAATAGTGGAGCAACACAGCAAATGACCATGATTGGGGATTGGTCATGTGCCGTTATTAAATGCGTAATGCGACTGAGTAATACCGTTGGACTTAACAACTCGGTGCAAGAAAAATAGCAGCGCGCACTAAATCGAAGCACCGATTATAGCAATTACACCGTTTCGCTAAGGTCGTCGAAAGATAAGCCACCGATGTCTGTCAAGCAGCCAAACACTCGAATATCCATACAAAATTTCTAAGGCCGAGAGGATGGCGACCGAAAGCCGATGCTTTAAGCACTTTCTACAGCGGGATCGTTATTATTAGGCACCCCCTACAAAACCGTTTTGACGCCATGCCTCATACACGACCACAGCTACCGTATTGGACAGGTTTAAGCTCCGATTATCGGGGCGCATTGGTAGACGGATACGCTGAGACTCTACAAACGATTCGCGTAGTTCGGGATCCAGTCCGCGCGTTTCAGATCCGAACACGAACACATCGCCCGGTTGAAACGCAATGTTGGCAAAGGGCGTAGAGCCATGCGTAGTCATTGCAAACATCCGGCTTGGATCGTAGTTGGGTTCAAGTTTCATGAAATCGATAAAGGCGCACCAATTGGGATGCACTTTCATAGTTGCATAGTCGTGGTAATCCAAGCCCGCTCGTCGCATTTTTGCGTCGTCTAGCGGGAATCCAAGCGGTTCGATCAAATGCAACTGTGCGCCGGTATTGGCACATAGTCGAATAATATTGCCGGTGTTCGGCGGAATTTCAGGCTCAACCAGTACGACATGAAACAACGGTGTTCTCCTTCTATTTAAGTTGTGTTCGGGCAAAGACAATATTAGTGACACGGACGGCTCCGAAGCGTTTTAATGTACGCGCGAGCTCGTTTAGTGTTTCACCGGTCGTCATTACATCATCAATCACGCCGATATGGCGTCCGGAAATGAGTTTGACCGCTTGGGGCGGGACGGTAAAAGCATTGCGCAAGTTTTGGCGGCGCTTATGCAAGGCCAGCTTCGCTTGTGGCAGAGTATCGTGGGGGCGCTGTATTAAATTGGGCTGTAGAGAAATATTCAACAAGCGCGATAGCGGTTTAGCGATTTCTAAAGCCTGATTGAAGCCCCGTTTAGCGATTCGCTTTGGGCTGAGTGGGACCGCAGTTAATATATCAGGTAAATTGTTCGCTATAACTGGTCGGCGTAGTGCGGCATCGCGCAGCATTCTCGCAAATACTGGCGCGAGCGCCAATTGTCCACCAAACTTTAGTGTTAGTACGAGTTGGTCGCCGGGCGCAGCATAGTCAATCGCTACCACCGAAGCATCAAAAGCACGCTTTTGCTTCAGGCAGTCACCACACAAACCGCATAAGTCAGGCGTTTTTCTGCTAATGACGGGCAGAGGGTTTGCGCACTGCTGGCAACGTACTGTTTCATGTGAAAAATAGCTTTGATCGCAGCCGGCACAAATGACGTTTAGACCGATTTGACCGCACAACGCACAGCATGTCGGCAGCCCATCACGCAGAAGAGCGGGTATTTGTTGCGACCAGCGAAGTAGGGCTTTAAGCATCAATGGATCAGCGTATTTGGTTGAAATTGCTCTATATATGTTTGTGGGGACTTTTATGACGTACGTCGCGTAATTGTGCAACGGTGTAAACTAAGTGAATTATCGCACTTCATTTAACCGACAGATTTTAATGCCAATCTCATCCTCTTCACCATCGTCGCCCTCATCTAATAAGCCTTTGGCTTATGCTTTGAATGACGCAGTTTCCAGCGCTCCAATAGATTTGCATCGGGTACGCACATTATTTGCCGATCCATCCTGCGTGCGGGAGTCCGAATTTTTGCGCCGCGAGATTTCAACAAGAATGCATGAGCGCCTAGCGCTGGTTAAAATTTTGCCGAAACGTGTCCTCGACGCGGGATGTGGCGATGGGCCGGATATATATACATTGCAGCAGCGCTTCGCCCAAGCTCGCATATTAGGGTTGGATGCATCGTTCGGAATGTTGTCAGCAGCACAAAATCAGCAAGAGGCAGCGCAGTCTTCAGTCAATCGCCTGTTAAAGAAGTGGCTGCCTATAAAGAGTAGCAGCCTGGAATCGGACCTGCTCTGCGGTGACTTCGCAGCGCTACCGCTGGCGCGTGACGTTGTCGATTTGGTGTGGTCCAATCTGGCATTACATTGGCATCCGCAGCCAGATCGTGTATTTGCTGAGTGGCGAAGAGTCTTGCGAGTTGATGGATTGCTAATGTTTTCTTGTTTTGGTCCAGATACTTTCAAGGAGTTGCGTGGTGCGTTTGCGGCGGCAAATCCTGTGTCGCATATGCCGTTGTTACCGTTTGTGGATATGCATGATTTTGGTGACATGCTGGTGAACGTTGGTTTTTCGACGCCGGTAATGGATATGGAAACAATCACTGTCACTTATGACACGTTAGAGAAGCTACTGGCTGATGTGAAGTCCTTCGGTGGTAATCCTCTTGTAACACGTAGTCGTTCTTTGGTTGGTCGTGCGGCATGGCAGCGCGTAGTGGATGCGATTGAAGCGACGCGCAGAGCGGATGGCAAACTGCCGCTGACATTCGAAATTATTTACGGCCACGCCTTCCGACCAGCACCAAAAAAGACGGCTAATGGAGAGTCTGTAGTGCGCTGGGATTTGGATAAGAAAAGATAATTTAATTTATATTAAAAATTGCTTGCCAGTGTTGAGATGTGTTGCTATAGTTCGGCCTCTGTTGAAAACGACGCGAAATACTGAGTACGGCGCAAGCGGTGCGAAGGGCGAAATTGGAGGCGGAAACGAGGTTGTAAAGTGGGGTGTTTTGAGCGGTAGTTGTGAGTTGATTTGGTTTTAAATTGTTTCTAAAATGATTTAAAAAGAAGTTGACGAAAAGTTCGAAGTGCCACATAATCTCATCTCTCTGCTGCTGACAAACAAAACGCTTTGTCAGCGCTGCGAACACCGAGCGTAAGGTTGGGTGTGACGCCAAACAGAGACAGTTCTTTAACAATTAACAGCCGATAAGTGTGGGCGTTTAATGAAAGTGCAGCGTGAACTACTTCGGTGGTTTGCGTATAACTTAAAACATTAAATGTTCACAAAAGAAGAAAATAGGATATTTGCCTGAGTCAAATTGGGGAGATAGCCTGTCAGTATTTTGAGTGAGCGATAGCAGCGATGCTAGGCAGCAATGCCACAAAACAGAGATTAAACTGAAGAGTTTGATCCTGGCTCAGATTGAACGCTGGCGGCATGCCTTACACATGCAAGTCGAACGGTAACAGGGAGCTTGCTCCGCTGACGAGTGGCGAACGGGTGAGTAATATATCGGAACGTGCCTGGTAATGGGGGACAACTAGTCGAAAGATTAGCTAATACCGCATACGCCCTACGGGGGAAAGAGGGGGCTTCGCAAGAACCTCTCGTTATCAGAGCGGCCGATATCTGATTAGCTAGTTGGTGAGGTAAAGGCTCACCAAGGCTTCGATCAGTAGCTGGTCTGAGAGGACGACCAGCCACACTGGGACTGAGACACGGCCCAGACTCCTACGGGAGGCAGCAGTGGGGAATTTTGGACAATGGGCGCAAGCCTGATCCAGCAATGCCGCGTGAGTGAAGAAGGCCTTCGGGTTGTAAAGCTCTTTTGTCAGGGAAGAAACGGTCTTGGTTAATACCTGGGGCTAATGACGGTACCTGAAGAATAAGCACCGGCTAACTACGTGCCAGCAGCCGCGGTAATACGTAGGGTGCAAGCGTTAATCGGAATTACTGGGCGTAAAGCGTGCGCAGGCGGTTTTTTAAGACAGGTGTGAAATCCCCGGGCTTAACCTGGGAATGGCATTTGTGACTGGAAGGCTAGAGTGTGTCAGAGGGGGGTAGAATTCCACGTGTAGCAGTGAAATGCGTAGAGATGTGGAGGAATACCGATGGCGAAGGCAGCCCCCTGGGATAACACTGACGCTCATGCACGAAAGCGTGGGGAGCAAACAGGATTAGATACCCTGGTAGTCCACGCCCTAAACGATGTCTACTAGTTGTCGGGTCTTAATTGACTTGGTAACGCAGCTAACGCGTGAAGTAGACCGCCTGGGGAGTACGGTCGCAAGATTAAAACTCAAAGGAATTGACGGGGACCCGCACAAGCGGTGGATGATGTGGATTAATTCGATGCAACGCGAAAAACCTTACCTACCCTTGACATGGCTGGAATCCTTGAGAGATCAGGGAGTGCTTGAAAGAGAACCAGTACACAGGTGCTGCATGGCTGTCGTCAGCTCGTGTCGTGAGATGTTGGGTTAAGTCCCGCAACGAGCGCAACCCTTGTCATTAGTTGCTACGAAAGGGCACTCTAATGAGACTGCCGGTGACAAACCGGAGGAAGGTGGGGATGACGTCAAGTCCTCATGGCCCTTATGGGTAGGGCTTCACACGTCATACAATGGTACATACAGAGGGCCGCCAACCCGCGAGGGGGAGCTAATCCCAGAAAGTGTATCGTAGTCCGGATTGTAGTCTGCAACTCGACTACATGAAGTTGGAATCGCTAGTAATCGCGGATCAGCATGTCGCGGTGAATACGTTCCCGGGTCTTGTACACACCGCCCGTCACACCATGGGAGCGGGTTTCACCAGAAGTAGGTAGCCTAACCGTAAGGAGGGCGCTTACCACGGTGGGATTCGTGACTGGGGTGAAGTCGTAACAAGGTAGCCGTATCGGAAGGTGCGGCTGGATCACCTCCTTTCTAGAGTTTGCCCGGACATTAAGCGTCCACACTTATCGGTGTGTTAGTTAGAAGAAGAACAGTCATATTAGGAACGTGCTAATCAGGACGGGTCTGTAGCTCAGTTGGTTAGAGCACCGTGTTGATAACGCGGGGGTCGTTGGTTCGAGCCCAACCAGACCCACCAGTTATAGAGGTACGATTTAAGGGGGGCTTAGCTCAGCTGGGAGAGCACCTGCTTTGCAAGCAGGGGGTCATCGGTTCGATCCCGTTAGCCTCCACCATTTACTTTTCCGGGCACACCGCCTGGTGCATAAAGTAAGCGTAAAAAATCAAACCTAAGTCAGTATTTGCGCGGGGTAGTAGCGTGAAATAAAAGCGATTTAGGTTTGATCTTTTTAAGATCATTGGCTGTTTGTTCTTTAACAATTTAGAAGAAGTAAAGATTCGTCTGCGCTACGACAGTAGTGTGGATGGGTATGATTGTATCAAATCAAAAAGTATTAAAGAGTTCTCAAAAGAGCATACGTAAGTATGCAAATGCGATAACACTTTGGATACGGCAAACGCTAAAGTAATACTCATAAGTAATATCCTATAACCGGTTTTTGGTCGTGAACGCGATCAGAGGCTAACGTTATAGGGACAAGTGAATAAGTGCACATGGTGGATGCCTTGGCGATTACAGGCGATGAAGGACGTAGTAGCTTGCGATAAGCTGCGGGGAGCCAGCAAACAGGCTTTGATCCGCAGATTTCCGAATGGGGAAACCCACCCTTTATGGGTATTGCATACTGAATACATAGGTATGCAAGGCGAACGTGGCGAACTGAAACATCTAAGTAGCTACAGGAAAAGAAATCAACCGAGATTCCCAGAGTAGTGGCGAGCGAAATGGGAACAGCCTGCACGATTTAGCATCAGCGATAATGGAACACTCTGGAAATAGTGGCCATAGAGGGTGATAGCCCCTTACATGAAATCGGTGGTGTGGAACTAAGTGTGCGACAAGTAGGGCGGGACACGTGTAATCCTGTCTGAACATGGGGGGACCATCCTCCAAGGCTAAATACTCGTAATCGACCGATAGTGAACCAGTACCGTGAGGGAAAGGCGAAAAGAACCCCGGAAGGGGAGTGAAATAGATCCTGAAACCGTGTGCATACAAACAGTAGGAGCGGACTTGTTCCGTGACTGCGTACCTTTTGTATAATGGGTCAGCGACTTACATTCAGTGGCAAGCTTAACCGTATAGGGAAGGCGTAGAGAAATCGAGTCCGAATAGGGCGTTCAGTCGCTGGGTGTAGACCCGAAACCAAGTGATCTACTCATGGCCAGGATGAAGGTGCGGTAACACGCACTGGAGGTCCGAACCCACTAATGTTGAAAAATTAGGGGATGAGCTGTGGGTAGGGGTGAAAGGCTAAACAAACTTGGAAATAGCTGGTTCTCTCCGAAAACTATTTAGGTAGTGCCTCAAGTATCACCATCGGGGGTAGAGCACTGTTATGGCTAGGGGTTCATTGCGAATTACCAACCCATTGCAAACTCCGAATACCGATGAGTGCGAGCTTGGGAGACAGACGCCGGGTGCTAACGTCCGACGTCAAGAGGGAAACAACCCAGACCGCCAGCTAAGGTCCCAAAGATTGGCTAAGTGGCAAACGAAGTGGGAAGGCTAAAACAGTCAGGAGGTTGGCTTAGAAGCAGCCATCCTTTAAAGAAAGCGTAATAGCTCACTGATCGAGTCGTCCTGCGCGGAAGATGTAACGGGGCTAAGCCAGTCACCGAAGCTGCGGATATGTACCTATTTATAGGTCATATGGTAGGAGAGCGTTCTGTAAGCCTGCGAAGGTGTCTTGTAAAGGATGCTGGAGGTATCAGAAGTGCGAATGCTGACATGAGTAGCGATAATGGGGGTGAAAAGCCTCCACGCCGTAAGCCCAAGGTTTCCTGTTCAACGTTCATCGGAGCAGGGTGAGTCGGCCCCTAAGGCGAGGCAGAGATGCGTAGCTGATGGGAAGCAGGTTAATATTCCTGCACCGTCGTGTGATGCGATGGGGGGACGGATCGCGGAAGGTTGTCCGACTGTTGGAATAGTCGGTTTTTGGCTCAGAGAAGGCTGTTAGGCAAATCCGGCAGCGTAATTCAAGGGGTTGAGACGAGTGAATTTATTCATGAAGCAATCGGAAGTGGTTCCAAGAAAAGCCTCTAAGCTTCAGTCACACGAGACCGTACCGCAAACCGACACAGGTGGGCGAGATGAGTATTCTAAGGCGCTTGAGAGAACTCGGGAGAAGGAACTCGGCAAATTTGTACCGTAACTTCGGGATAAGGTACGCCCCGGTAGCTTGACTGGCTCGCGCCAGAAGGGTGAAAGGGCTGCAATAAAAAGGTGGCTGCGACTGTTTAATAAAAACACAGCACTATGCAAACACGAAAGTGGACGTATATGGTGTGACTCCTGCCCGGTGCTGGAAGATTAAATGATGGGGTGCAAGCTCTTGATTGAAGTCCCAGTAAACGGCGGCCGTAACTATAACGGTCCTAAGGTAGCGAAATTCCTTGTCGGGTAAGTTCCGACCTGCACGAATGGAGTAACGATGGCCACACTGTCTCCTCCCGAGACTCAGCGAAGTTGAAATGTTTGTGATGATGCAATCTACCCGCGGCTAGACGGAAAGACCCCATGAACCTTTACTGTAGCTTTGCATTGAATTTTGAACCAATCTGTGTAGGATAGGTGGGAGGCTTTGAAGCGTGAACGCTAGTTTGCGTGGAGCCAACCTTGAAATACCACCCTGGTTTGTTTGAGATTCTAACCTTGGTCCGTTATCCGGATCGGGGACAGTGCATGGTAGGCAGTTTGACTGGGGCGGTCTCCTCCCAAAGTGTAACGGAGGAGTTCGAAGGTACGCTAGGTACGGTCGGACATCGTGCTGTTAGTGCAATGGCATAAGCGTGCTTAACTGCGAGACTGACAAGTCGAGCAGGTACGAAAGTAGGACATAGTGATCCGGTGGTTCTGTATGGAAGGGCCATCGCTCAACGGATAAAAGGTACTCTGGGGATAACAGGCTGATTCCTCCCAAGAGTTCATATCGACGGGGGAGTTTGGCACCTCGATGTCGGCTCATCACATCCTGGGGCTGTAGCCGGTCCCAAGGGTATGGCTGTTCGCCATTTAAAGTGGTACGTGAGCTGGGTTTAAAACGTCGTGAGACAGTTTGGTCCCTATCTGCCGTGGGCGTTGGAAATTTGAAGGGGGCTGCTCCTAGTACGAGAGGACCGGAGTGGACGAACCTCTGGTGTACCGGTTGTCACGCCAGTGGCATTGCCGGGTAGCTAAGTTCGGAAGAGATAACCGCTGAAAGCATCTAAGCGGGAAACTTGCCTTGAGATGATATTTCCCGGGAACTAGATTCCCCTAAAGGGTCGTTCGAGACCAGGACGTTGATAGGCTGGGTGTGGAAGCGTAGTAATACGTTAAGCTAACCAGTACTAATTGCCCGTGAGGCTTGTCCCTATAACCTTAGCAGGTTATAGATTAAGCTAATGAGATATGTGTTTGCCTGAAAAGTGCAATCATACCCAGCAGTGCGGTGACACACCCTTGTCACTGCACTGCAGTAATACAAAACTTTACTTCTTCTAGATTGCGTTGTTTGTTGCCCCATTGGGAACACACGACACTACAGTTTATGCCTGATGACCATAGCGAGTTGGTACCACCCCTTCCCATCCCGAACAGGACCGTGAAACGACTTTGCGCCGATGATAGTGCTGCAACCAGTGTGAAAGTAGGTCATCGTCAGGCTCTTATTAGAAAACCCTCTCCGAGTAATCGGGGAGGGTTTTTGCTTTGCAGAAACGATTTATGCAATGACAACCAACAACACTCAACACCCAACCCTCAACAACATTAACCGCGCATCAGCTACCCCGCGACCGGACAAGAGCCAGCAAGCCAAGCGCACTCAGCGCTCACGAGCAATATCTACTGTAATCTTCACATTTCGTGACACTCAGCCTAATCTTGAGATGCTTAGCTATGCGATCTCCTGCCGTCGCCATTGGCTACCATCTTCATTACCTACCCGCCGCTCTTCAGTACACCATTGGCAATCGCTTACCCATTATGCGTATTCTGGTCAACGTGACCGCTCATTCTGGCCGATCGTGACCGCTGCGCCTGCGATGTTGTTACGCGGTTAAATTGTAATGTCTGCGGTCACGATGGGTCGATAGTTTTCTCCTTTTTGCTGGTTTTAGGTCGTTCTGCGCCACGCAGTGAATCGCCGGTCAGTGTCAGCCGATGATTGCGCTGCAGAATGCGGTCCAGGATGGCGTCGGCAATAGTGGCGTCGCCAATCCAGGCATGCCAATGGTCAACAGGAAGTTGACTGGTAATAATCGTCGCTCTGTTTGCCGCCCGGTCGTCAATCATCTCCAGCAAGTCGGAACGGGTCGTGCTGTCGATCGCGCCCATGCCCCAGTCATCAAGTACCAAGACATCGATCTTGGCGAGTTGGAGCAGCCATTTCCCAAAGCTGCCGCTGCCGTGCCGGATGCGTAGTTCTTCCTGTAGACGGGGTACGCGTTGATAAACAGCAGAGTATCCGCGCCGACAGGCGTACTGTGCCAGTGCGCAGGCCAGCCACGATTTGCCAGCACCGGTCGGTCCGGTAATGAGAATGCTGTGGCCAGCACTGACCCAATCTCCCAGCGCCAGACTCATCACTTCACGGCGGTCGATGCCACGCCCCGAGCGGGCATCAATGTCTTCAATCGCCGCTTGTGCGTATTTCAGGTGGGCGTTCTTAAGCAGGCGCAGGAGCTTGCGGTCATTGCGGCAATGGACTTCGCGATCAACCAAGAGTGCCAGACGTTCCTCGAAACTCATCGCCGCCATACTGGCCTGCGTCAATTGTTCCTCCAGTCCGGTCGCTAAGCCATCGAGTTTTAAGGTCCGCAATTGGGCCAGAGTGGTATGCATCATCATCGTTGACATCCTCATTGATAGTAATCAGGGCCACGCACATGGGCATGGTCAGGACTGACCCAATCGCCAACTGGGGCACACGGTGTGCGATCACGGTTATTTTTGAGAATGTCACGGACGTGGCGGTATTGGCAGGCACCGAGCTGTAAGGCCAGCATGCATCCTGCTTCAAGACGTGGCTTGCCGTAGCGCTTGGCCAATGACAGCAGACCAAGACAGGCACGGTAGCCGTGCTCGGGATGTCTGTTCTCGGCCATCAGACGCGTCACCGCCTCCGCTGTCGCCGTACCGATGGTCTGTCCCCAGTGAATCAGTCGCTGTGGCGTCCATTCCAATTGCGCACGATGCGCCACCGGCATATGCAGGGTGTCGGTGGTGAACCCGCCTTCGCCACTGTTGCGCGGATGACTGGCGACACGTTGACCGCGATGCAGGATTTCCACTGTCGTCGCTGTCATCCGGGCTTCCAGCACCTGACCGACCAGGGCTTGCGGCACACTGTAGTGATGGCGGCCGATCTCAACGTGGTAATCGTTATGCACCCTGACAGTCTTGAAATGCGCCATCTCATAACATTGCAATGGCAAAGGCCGTAGCGCCGGGACATCGAGTTGGGCAAACGCACTGGCGCGACTACCGGGTAGCTTCTGAAACGGCTTATCGTTAAGTACGCTCAGCAGCGGTGCGATGGCGACATCGACCTCGTGGACGCTGCTAAATTGCTGATGTCGCAGACGCGCCATGATCCAGCGCTCGACGATCTGCACTGCTGATTCGGCCTTCGCTTTATCCTGAGGATGACGCGGACGGGCTGGCAAGATGGAGGTGCCGTAGTGGCGCGCAAAATCGCGTACGGTGTCGTTACTGCGTGGTTCGTAGCGATTGGCGTCGGCGATCATAGCCTTCGGATTATCGGGAACAATCAACTGCGGTACCCCGCCGAAGAAGCGCAGCGCACGCGCTGTCGAAGTGAGCCAGTCGGCCATCGTCTCACGCGGCGTAGCACAGGCATAGGTGTAGCTCGATGCGCCCAGAGCAGCGACGAAGATGTGGGCACGGCTACCATCAGTGAGACCGATAGTCGGACCAGCATAATCAATGAACAGTTTCTCGCCAGCCCGGTGAATCTGGCGCATAGAGCGTTTGAGCTGTTTGGCAAACTGCCGGTAATTCACGCAGAACTGTGAGTAGGCATAGGTCTGGTGCTGGGCATAATCGGCACGATACTCTTCCCATAGCAACATCAGCGTCATCCCCTTGCGCCGCAGTTCGTGATGCAGCCTGGCGTAATCTGGCTGGACATGGTCTCGGGTCCGTTCTGGCGTGACCAAAAGCCGGTGCGCCAACTCGGTGTCGTCTACATCTTGCACCGCCGACCAGTCCAAACCGGCAACGGCGGCCAGGCCGACATACTTGGTGACGACTCCTTTTGAAATCCCCAGTGCTGCGGCAATCTGCTGGTGCGATAGTTTGGCATCCAGTTTTAAACGTAATACGTCTTTTATCTTACGCATAGTGATCCTTTGTACGGGCACGTTGTCTCCAGACAAACTGGAAGCGTACCCGTTCGGTTGCTCTATGCGTAACATCATCACGGTGCTGTACGACACCATTCCGGTATCGTGACCGATGATTCTGCTATCGTGACCGCCGATTCTGGTCGGGCTTGAAATCGGTCACGATAGACCGGAATGAGCGGTCACGATGCGCCAGAATGGTCGGTCACGATAGACCAGAATCGGTGGTCACGATCGGCCAGAATACCCACCATTAACCGTCACGTCAAATACCCCACACCAAAATAAACACTTTCCTGTAAGGCTTTACATTCTGTGCCAGTCTTCGGTGAACAACACTCCTGAGAGAGATACACTTCCACAGCAAAAAGGCCGCAAACCAAAATGGCGCGGCCTTTTTGCTAATAAATACATTAAATTTAAGCCTTGTCAGAGACTAAACTTTCCCTGCCAACAATAAACATTCGCCAGCGCTAACATTTAAAAGTGATAAGCCGCCCGGATTACAGCGAAATTTGCACCGCTATTGGGCTCCTTAATTCCACCATTAGAAAAATGCTGCAATTTCAGACCAAGGTCCAGACCATTGCTAAAGACATAGCCGACGCCAATGTGGTCACCGAACTCAAATGCTGTAGAAAAGCGACGGCTATTGTTATCGTATAAATGCGACATCAAATGCACGCCAATGCCAGCTTCGGCATAAGTACCTTTTTTATCATCTGCCTGAAAACGGAATACTGGAGTGAACCCGATATCTGTCATTTTTCTTTGCTGACCAGGTGCGTTCTGATACTGATTTTCCCGAAATTCAGTCAAACTCAAGTCCCAGTAACCGCCGATATGCGTGCCGTTTGATTGCCACCACTTGGTTCCCCAATCCCATTGAGTTGCCGCACGGACAAATTGGCTTTTGTTCCCAGTACCAACCTCGAGCGAAGCAGAGTCAGGTGTGTAATTGATTGCATAGGCCGCCTGTACACCAGCTAATAAGCATCCGATTGTAAGGATTTTGAAACCTATTCGTTTTTTATGCATAAAGACTTTCGACAAAGAAATATAAGAGGCAGGTAATGATCTACTAGGATGAGGCAAAATTAAATGGCGGGATGCGCTGCTAAATAATAGTTCAAAATCGAAATTTTTGCAGAATAAGTGATTATGTAGGCTCTTCAAAATACACGTCAATATTTAAAGTCATGGCGCGATCCTGAAGTGGCTTATTGCAGCCTGCACCAACGTATTTTAACGACGGATAGCGTTGCATCTTGCTATTGAAATACGGTATGCCGACAAATCTAAATGTGTAGAATTATCTATCAAGCGGACAAATCGTCATACCGGATTTGAAGACCTGATATGTAAAGTACGTCCCGAATTAATTTACATCAATCAATTAATCTCAACGCAGCTAAGCCACCAGCGAGGGCGTTGATCACTTCACCACCTGTAGATATGCTTCTGCTAGATTAACCCAGTAACTTGCCCCAATAGGGAGCAATTCGTCGTTGAAGTCATAGCTGGCATTGTGTAAGTTGCAAGGGCCGAGTCCATGACCGCCGTCGCGATGGTCGCCGGAGCCATTGCCGAGAAACACATAGCAGCCAGGCTTACTTTGCAACATGAAAGCAAAGTCTTCTGCTCCCATTGTCGGCTCAACCGTTGCATTAACGTTATCGGCACCAGACATCGACTGCATCACAGAGACGGCGAATGCCGTTTCTGTCGGATGATTGACTAGCGGTGGGTAATTACGGTGGAAGCGAAAGTCCACTTCAGCGCCAAATGCTGCGCCTGTGTGATGTGCAATATCACGCATCCGCTCCTCAATTAAATCGAGCACATCGACCGAAAATGTACGAACCGTCCCGATCAATGTAGCCTCATCTGGAATCACATTCGTGGCACTGCCCGAGTGTATTTGCGTGATTGAGAGGACTGCGGAGTCGTTCGGATTCACATTTCGGGCTACGATAGTTTGCCAGCTCTGAGCTATTTGTACGGCGATCATTACCGGGTCAACGCTCTTGTGCGGCTGCGCCGCGTGTGATCCTTTGCCTTTAATAATGACTTCAAACTCATTACTTGATGCCATCATTGGGCCGGGTGTTACACCGAATTTACCGGCGGGCATGCCGGGCCAGTTATGCATGCCAAATACCGCTTCCATAGGACATTGCACAAAAAGACCATCGTCAATCATGCGCTGTGCGCCAGCACCACCTTCTTCCGCTGGCTGAAAAATTAAGTAAACAGTGCCGTCAAAATCACCATGCAAAGATAAGTGCCGTGCGGCACCTAGCAGCATGGCGGTGTGGCCATCATGACCGCATGCGTGCATTTTCCCCTCATGTTGAGAGGCATGCGCGAAAGTATTTAATTCTTGTACCGGTAGTGCATCCATATCGGCGCGCAGACCGATCGCACGTTCACCGTTACCCTTTTTTAGAACACCAACTACGCCAGTAATACCCATTCCACGAATGACTGGTATGTGCCATTCTGTTAATTTTTCGGCGACTACGTCGGCTGTGCGTTGCTCTTTATAACAGAGCTCGGGATGGGCGTGTAAGTCGCGCCGGATAGCTTGAATTTCTGACTGAAACTGGATAATCGATTCGATCAACTTCATAGGTTTCTCCGCATTGTGGACATGGCATTGCCGCTACGACGGGCAATGCCTAAACCTAGATTAGAACATATAAAAAAGCCGGTACTTGCAAAAGCAAGTGCCGGCCAGGTCTATTCCTACCAATGTCACAGAACTTTTATGACAACAGATTAATTTCAATAGTATGAAATTAACGTAACCGCAACTTGTAACGTGCTGCAAGCGTTGCGATCACACTGAGTATGGCGCCAGCAATGACATAGAAAGTCACGGCGAGCTTGTTTTCAGTCGCGGCAATTAACCAGGTGATTGTCATGCCTGCAAAACCGCCAAAAATCATCACGGCGATGTTATAGCAAAGTGACATACCGGTGCCCCGCGTCTGAACTGGAAAGATATCCGATAGCAGCGCAGGCATGGATGCAAAATACATCGTCATTAAAATGCCGATGATGCCTTGCACTAGAAGCAAATTTAAAAAGCTTGGATGCGTCGATAAATAAGAAAATAAAGGATAGGTAAGGACCACAAACAGAATGCTGCTTGTCAGCATAAAAGGTGTTCTACCGTATTTATCGGATAGATGACCAACCAACGGTGAGAAAAGCATCATGATCACCCCGGCCATGATCGTTGCACTAAATGATGCAGTCGATGTCATGCCAAGCTGTTTTACCGCATACGTAGGCATGTAAATGACCAGGTACACCGACACGGTTGCCATGATGACGCTGCCCGTACCGATTAGCAGACGTTCTTTTTGAAATGTCATAATGTCGCGCAATGGCGTACTGGTTGCGCTGGCGGCCGAGAACTCAGGCGACTCTTCCAGGTTTTTACGGATGTAATAGCCAGCCGGTCCGATGAGCAAACCGAACAGAAACGGCAGACGCCATCCCCATCCTTCTAATTGCTCAGTCGATAATTGCGAGGACAATACAGCACCGAAGCCCGCAGCCAATAAAATACTCAGGCCCTGGCTGGCAACTTGCCAACTGGAAAAAAATCCGCGTCGATGCGGCGCATGCTCAACCAGAAAAGCGGTGGAACTTCCGAATTCTCCACCTGCTGAGAATCCCTGAATGAGTCGGGCCAATACAATTCCGGCGGGTGCCCAAAGACCGATCGAGGCATAAGTTGGCATGACGGCGATCATCAATGTGCCGATCATCATTAGCATGATGGAAAACGTCAAAGCAGCCTTGCGTCCGACGCGATCCGAGTACGCGCCAAGTATCACCGCACCAAGAGGGCGCATAAAAAAAGAAACACCAAAGGTTGCAAATGTGATCAGTAACGATACCGTTTGGTTCTCTGTTGGGAAAAATAGTTTCGCAATCGTCACCGCAAATGCACTGTAAATTAGCACGTCAAACCACTCCAATGCATTCCCAATCGAGGAGGAAATGACGGCACGCCAAGTTTGCGGATGATGGTCTGGTATGAGGGATGCGGAGCTACTTTCTTTAATGATCATCGGGGGTTCCTATCGGATGGCTTGCGATTTGTGATTGTTAGCCGGTCAGTTCGGCATGTTGCGGGCGAAATCTTCTAAAGAAAGGTAAGATTCTTCATAGTTCAACGCAGCTGCATTGTCAAAGATAGTAAACCAGTTTGTATATATAGGCATGTAATTTGCATACGAATTTGTCGTCTTCTGTCTTCTCTGACCAATGTCATCGAACACGTTATCAAACATGCCATCGAACATTGGCGATCACCAAAGGAACTCTATGAATAGCACCGCCCCGATTTCAGCAGCATTGCTTCAGCCATCACCAGACGTCATGACGATGATCGAACGTCTGATTGCTTTTCCGACAGTTTCGCGAGATTCCAATTTAGGTTTAATTGAGTGGACCCGTGATTATTTGGCAGGGCTTGGCGTTACATCAAGGTTGACGTACGACTCGACAGGTAAGAAAGCAAATTTGTTTGCCACGTTAGGGCAGGGTAAAAAGCCCGGGCTGATTCTATCGGGGCACACAGATGTTGTGCCGGTCGAAGGCCAGGCTTGGGACACCGATCCTTTCAAGGCGACGATCAAAGATGGGTTGATTTATGGTCGCGGTTCAGCGGATATGAAGAGCTACATCGCCACCGCGCTCGCGCTCGCACCGAAATTTTTGGCAGCCGATATGGAAGCGCCATTGCATTTTGCTTTATCGTACGATGAGGAAGTTGGTTGCATCGGCGTGCAAGGCTTAATTAAGGATCTGGAAGAGCTAGGATTGAAACCGGCCGGTTGTATCGTTGGTGAGCCGACGTCAATGCAGCCGATCATCGCCCACAAAGGCACGAATCGATTCCGCTGCTGCATTACCGGGCGCGAAGCACATTCAAGTTACACAACGATGGGTGTGAACGCGATCGAATATGCCGCGCGTATCATTGTTTATATTCGACAGATGGCCGACCGCTTTGCACAACTTGAAACCCGTGATTATGGTTTTACGGTTCCTTATACAACGATGCAAACTGGTTTAATTCGAGGTGGACTTGCATCGAATATTGTTCCTAAGGAATGTGCTTTCGATTTTGAAGCGCGTACCATGCCGGGCGTTGATGCTGAGCGTTTGTACCAGGAAGTGCAAGATTTCGCCGCGAAGCTTCTGCCCGAAATGCAGCTGATTGAGCCGAATGCGAAGATTGCTTTCGAATGGCTGGCCTCCGCGCCAGGCTTGAATACGAAAGAGCATGACGCGATTGTACAACTGGCGGCTTCATTGTCGCGTAACCATACTACTGGTGCGGTCTCTTATGGGACTGAGGCTGGACTATTTCAGCGCGCAGGAATTCCAACGGTGGTGTGCGGTCCGGGCAACATAGAACAAGCGCATCGACCTAACGAGTTCGTCGCGTTGGAGCAGGTCGCCCAATGTGAAGCATTCATGCTGCGTTTATTGGACCCGATGCCTCAATTTCGTTGAAATAAATCAATTGGCAATTATGGGTAAGCGGCCTTGTTTATAGCAAGGCGGTTTCAAATACCAAGCGCAACACTGGGTTAATTAACAGTGTCAGTCGGATGTTGTAGCAACGCGATGTGCTGAGTATAAACGACGAGTGGCGACTCATAATCGAGCCTTGCTCTTGGACGCGTATTGAGCGACAAGGCGATGGCGTCGAGTTCGTCCTGAGAGTAGATCGACAGGTCCGAACCCTTGGGCATGTATTGGCGCAACAAGCCGTTGGTATTTTCATTTGACCCGCGCTGCCAAGGGCTGTGCGGGTCGGCGAAATAGATCTGAACACCGGTGCGCTCGGTGAGGATTTTGTGGCCGTGCATCTCGCGCCCTTGGTCGTAAGTCATGGTCTTGCGCATCGCTGCCGGCTCGCGGTTGAGCACCGCCGAGAAGCTGTCGACGACCGCTTTGGTGGTTGCGTTGTCCATCTTGGCGAGCACCACAAAGCCGGTCGTGCGCTCGACCAGCGTGCCCACCGATGAGCGGTTGCCGGCACCCTTGATCAAGTCCCCTTCCCAATGGCCGGGAATGAGGCGGTCCTCGACCTCTGGAGGCCGGATGTGGATGCTCTGCATATCTGGGATCTGACCCCGGCGATCGGTGCCACGGCTGCGTGGCTTACGGACCTGGTTGTGGTGACGCAGGCAGGCAATCAGCTCACGCTTGAGTTCGCCGCGTGGGTGCAAGTAGATGGCGTTGTAGATGGTCTCGTGGGACACAGATTTCTCAGAATTGTCGGGCCAAAGGGCCCTGAGTTTGCGCGCTATTTGCTGCGGCGACCAGAGGAGTTTTAGCTGATGCCGGACGACCTGGAACAAGGCCCCGTCCGCGTGCAGTTTGGGAAGACGTCGCGGCAGGACACGACGCGCCTGGCATTGTGCGTGGGCCAGATTGGCATCGTAGACGCCGGCACCGCTGGTGCGTTTGAGTTCGCGGCTAATCGTGCTGGCTGAACGGCAAAGGCGTTTAGCAATGGATCGGGTGGAGCACAGGTCGTCGCGCATGGTCATGACGACGGCGCGTTCCTGAGTAGTTAAATGTTTGTAAATTTTCGCCATGGCGGCACCTTACAGCAGAAGGTGTTGCACTTGGTCTTTGAGAACGCCCAAGGTGTGTACGTGCAGTTCGATATAGTAGAAATTTTCATGTCGATGGATTAATTCTGATAAGTTATCTGTCGATAATTGTTAAATGCACTTAATAATTAAATGCTAATTAACTGTTAAGTCAACGGTATACGTTGCTCCGAATTAATCCATTTTCACCCAAACGATCATGACCACAACTATTGTCCGTGCCGCTTGCCCGCACGATTGCCCCGATACCTGCGCGTTGCTGGTGACCGTCCAGGACGGTGTTGCGACTGAAGTGCGCGGTGACCCTGATCACCCGAGTACTGCAGGCGTTCTTTGCACCAAGGTTTCACGCTATACCGAGCGGACTTATCACAAGGACCGATTACTCCACCCTATGAAGCGGGTGGGTGTCAAAGGTGAGGGCAAGTTCGTTCGCATTAGTTGGGATGAGGCACTGGATACTATTGCAACGCGCTTGGGTGCAATTGCCGCACGCGATCCGCAAGCGATACTGCCCTATAGTTACGCCGGAACCATGGGATTGGTGCAGAGTGAGTCGATGTCGATGCGATTTTTTAACCGAATCGGGGCTTCGCTATTGGACCGCACTATCTGCGCGGCGGCTGGTGGGGCCGGTTATAAATATACGATTGGCGCTCGCGTAGGAACAGATCTTGAGCAGTTTCAAAATGCCAAATTTATTGTAATTTGGGGTGGGAATCCGATCGCCTCCAATCTGCATCTATGGATGCGCGTGCAGGAAGCCAAACGCCATGGTGCGAAGCTCATAGCGATTGATCCCTATAGATCACTGACCGCGGAAAAATGTCACCAGCATATTGCTCTGCTGCCAGGAACCGATGCGGCTCTGGCGCTGGGCATGATGCATGTCTTGATTGGCGAGAATCTGCTGGATCATGATTACATTGCGCAACATACGATGGGCTTCGATCAATTGCAAGAGCGTGCTTTGGAATGGCCACCAGAAAGGGTTGCCGAGGTGTGCGGCATTACTGCGCAAGAGGTTATTCAGCTAGCGCGCGATTATGGAAGCGCTGCGCGCGCGGGCGATGGCGTGGCCATCCGTGTCAATTATGGCTTGCAGCGTGTTCGCGGTGGCGGGATGGCTGTGCGTAATATCGCTTGTCTGCCAGCGCTGGTAGGAGCCTGGCGTCACGCCGCTGGCGGAGTGCAATTATCGACATCCGATAGTTTCCCGAAGAACCTGCAAGCATTGCAACGTCCGGACCTTTTGAAACATCATAAGATGCGATTGCGGACGATCAACATGAGCACCATCGGAGATGATTTGCTGCGTGAAACGTCGGCCGATTTTGGCGCTAAAATTGAAGCGCTGATTGTCTACAACGCGAATCCGGTTGCGGTCGCGCCACAATCGGGAACGGTCGCCCAAGGCTTCGCGCGCGAGGATTTATTCACGGTAGTGTTGGAGCATTTTCAGACCGACACCGCCGATTACGCCGATATCCTCTTGCCCGCAACAACTCAACTTGAGCACGCTGACGTGCACTCGTCTTACGGCCATTTGTACATGCTGGCGAATAACCCTGCGATTGCGCCGTTAGGCGAGGCAAAGCCGAATACTGAAATATTTCGATTGCTGGCAGCACGCATGGGATTTGACGATGATTGTTTTAAAGAGTCAGATCATGCGATTGCTGCACAAGCTTTTGATCGTCGAAATGAACGCGCGATTCATTTTGACTGGGACGCGTTAAAGCAAAAGGGATGGCAAAAACTGAATGCGCCGGCTGCGCCATTTGCTAACGGTGGGTTCCAAACACCATCGGGTAAGTGTGAGTTCTTTAGTGCCAGTATGCTGGCGGATGGATTGGATCCATTGCCGACTTATATTGCACCTTACGAATCAGTCGCAAGTAATCCTGCATTGGCGGCTAAATATCCTTTAGCCATGATTTCGCCACCGGCACGAAATTTTTTGAACTCCAGTTTTGTAAATGTACAAAGTTTGCGTGATACCGAGGGTGAACCGCATCTCGATATGCATCCGGCCGACGCACTCCAGCGCGGGATAGCGACTGGCGACACGGTTCGTATTTACAACGATCGCGGCACCTTCGTCGCCAAAGTCAGGGTGACTGATAAGGCGCGAACGGGATTGGTCGTGGGCCTGTCTATCTGGTGGAAAAAATTTGCTCCCGACGGAAAAAATGCCAACGAAGTGACGAGTCAGCGCTTAACCGATATGGGACGAGCGCCTACTTTTTACGACGTATTGGTTGAAGTCGAGGTAATCTGAAGCGCTCGCGATGAGTTACTTTTAAGACGGTGGTCGGCGGCGTTTTTTTGACTCCTGATACCTTCGTTGTCGAGAAGACGGAGGAGGAAAACTTCATATGATCGCATTGCCGAAAACCCTATTAATGGCGCGTTTAACGGCGCTGTTACTCAGGTTGTTGACAGCGTTGTCGGCAGTCTTAATGACAGCGTTAATGACCGGCTGTACGCAGCTTGGTTATTATGCCCAGGCAGCGAATGGAGAGCTTTCGCTGCTAGCCGATGCGCGCCCCATTTCTGTGTGGCTGGATGATCCAGCCGCCAGTGATAAGTTGAAGTCGCAGTTGCGAACCGTTAAAGAAATTCGTCAGTTTGCTGTCAGTGAATTGGGCCTACCGGACAACGGAAGTTATCGCAATTATGTGCAACTGCAGCGCAAGTTTGTACTGTGGAACGTGGTCGCCGCGCCCGCGTTATCGCTAACACCAAAACAGTGGTGTTTCCCCATTGCGGGCTGCGTTTCCTATCGTGGTTACTATAACCAGCAAAGCGCCCAACAATACGGCGCGCAACTTCGCAGTGAAGGTTACGATGTGCAAGTGCTGGGCGTGCCGGCCTATTCGACATTGGGCTGGTTTAATGATCCGGTGATGTCGACTTTTATTAACTATCCGGATGCAGAGTTAGCGCGGTTAATTTTTCACGAGCTGTCGCATCAATTGTTGTACGTCAAAGGCGATACCGATTTTAACGAAGCATTTGCCACCACGGTAGAGGAGGCCGGCGCTGAGCAGTGGCTGGCGGTGAATGGAGATGAGAAACGACGGCGCACATACGCGGAATTTGAAGGTCGCAAAACCGAATTTTTAGCCCTGCTATTAAAGTACCGTCAGCGATTGATGGATGTTTATTCAGGCGATCTGAGCGACGCCGCAAAGAGGCAGAATAAAATCCGTATTTTTGCCGCACTCCAGACAGAGTATCAGGTACTGAAAGCGCATTGGGGTGGTTACGTGGGTTACGACCGCTGGTTTGCTGAGCCGCTGTCGAATGCACATCTGGCATTGGTCGACACTTATTACGCGCTTGAACCGGGATTTCGTGGATTGCTGGCGCAGCAAAAAACCTTTCCACAATTTTATATTGCCGTCGGCAAGTTGGCGGCGCTGCCCAAAGAAGAGCGGCGTCGTCAGTTAATCGATTTGGCATCTGCATCGGCAAAGCAAAAAACGAGCGCACTGGAAGGAAGTCATAAAGCGCTTGATTTTTAGAATAAATCGTCTATCAGGCGGCAACATTGCATGCCTGCTTTTGCCGAGGAGTTACTCGAATATGGTGCAAAACACTTGCAAGTGCGCGTCATGACCGATAGCATCGCGGTAGAATAAAACAATCGTGCTTTTTTATGTGAAAACAGATTCTTTTAAAATTCATTCACTTCTTCTATGCGCTATTTTATAAATTTTTCCCGGCTTAGTCGGATTTTGGGAGTTAACGCTAACAAAATGGCTGATGATCCTTTTTATAAGATTGCATTAATAACAACGAGAGACTAGGGCAGACCATGGATAAATTTTGGCTTAAATCGTATCCCGAAGGCGTTCCTGCCGAAATTGATTACACCCCGTATCGATCTTTAGTGCATTTGCTGGAGGAGGCATTTCAAACGTATGCTGGGCGTAATGCCTATGTTTGCATGGGCAAGTATCTGACCTACGCTGAGGTTGATCAGTTATCGAGAAAAGTGGCCGCATGGCTACAAAGCAAAGGCATGCAAAAAGGCGCGCGGGTCGCGATTATGATGCCAAACGTTTTACAATATCCCGTGGTGATCGCGGCCATTTTGCGTGCCGGATATACCGTCGTCAACGTTAATCCTCTCTACACGCCGCGGGAACTGGAACATCAGTTGAACGACTCTGGTGCGGAAGCGATTTTCGTTTTGGAGAACTTTGCTACGACGTTGCAACAGGTACTCACTCGCACCAAGATAAAACACGTGGTTGTCGCCACGATGGGCGACTTGATGGGCGCTAAAGGGTTGATCGTCAATTTGGTGGTACGGCACGTTAAAAAAATGGTGCCGGTATTTTTATTGCCCGGTTCCACCCCATTTAAGCGTTTGCTGTCGGAGGCTGGGTCCATGACCTTGACGCCGATTGCGACGACACAAGAGGACGTCGCATTTTTACAATATACCGGCGGCACAACCGGCGTGTCTAAGGGTGCAACGCTGTCTCATCGCAATGTAATTGCGAACGTGTTGCAAGCGGAAGCGTGGCTTTCACCGGGCTTGGATAAAGGCCCCGAGATTGAGCAACTCGTGTTCGTCTGCGCCTTGCCGCTTTACCATATCTTCGCCCTGACCATATGCGGCATATTTGGTATGCGCGAAGGCGCGCTAAATGTATTGATTCCAAATCCTCGAGACATCGCCGGTCTGATCAAGGAATTATCCAAGTATCAAATCAATACGTTTCCAGCGGTGAACACACTGTATAACGCACTGGTCAATCATCCCGATTTTGCGAAGTTGGATTTTTCTAGTTATAGAGTCTGTGTCGGCGGCGGTATGGCAGTACAAAAAGTAGTCGCTGATAAATGGATGGCAGTGACCGGTTGTCCTATTATCGAAGGTTACGGCCTATCGGAAACATCGCCCATTGCCTGTGCCAACCCGCCGACGATTACAGCCTACAATGGCACCATCGGATTGCCATTGCCATCAACTGAAATCGTGATCCTCGATGATGCTGGAAATCCGGTCGCGTTGGGAGAAGCCGGTGAAATCGCCATTCGTGGACCACAAGTCATGGTCGGTTACTGGAATCGTCCGGACGAAACCGCATTGGTCATGACGCGAGATGGATTCTTTAAGTCTGGTGACATCGGTGTGATGGACGAGCATGGTTATACCAAGATTGTCGATCGTAAAAAAGATATGATTTTGGTCTCAGGTTTCAATGTCTATCCGAATGAAGTTGAGGGTGTGGTTGCTGAACATCCAGGTGTGCTGGAGTGCGCATGTATCGGCGTGCCGGATGAACATGCTGGCGAAGTCGTTAAGCTATTTGTTGTGCGTAAAGATCCTTCACTAACTGTAGAGGAATTGATGGGTTATTGTAAAGAGCAACTGACCGGTTACAAGCGACCGAAATATATTGAATTCCGCACCGAATTACCGAAGACTAACGTCGGTAAGATTTTGCGACGTGAGTTGCGCGACGAAAAGGTGCCGCAAAAAGAAGCAGCATAAGTTTGCTCATATGGCGTTTGCTTATACGATAGTGCGATATAGAAATCCCCGAAATGCTTAACGCATCTCGGGGATTTTGTCGGTCTAATTTATTTGATGATGAGCTGGCGTGATGCTAAAACCGTTTTACCATTCTGCGAAACTACCATCCTTGTGACGCCAGATCGGATTACGCCAGCGGTGACCAAGGGTAGCGCGTTCTTTTACATATTCCTCATTGATCTCAATCCCCAGACCCGGCCCTTGTGGGATGGTGACATAGCCTTCGTTATAGGCGAATACGCCAGGATCGACCACATAGTCGAGTAGATCGTTGCTCTCGTTGTAATGAATACCCAAGCTCTGCTCCTGAATGAATGCGTTGTATGAAACCGCATCAACTTGCAGGCACGCTGCCAGCGCGATTGGGCCGAGTGGGCAATGCAGGGCAACGGCCACATCGTAGGCTTCGGCCATGGTGGCAATCTTGCGCGTTTCTGTGATGCCACCGGCATGCGACACGTCGGGCTGAATAATATCCACGTAGCCTTCGCTGAGAATGCGTTTGTAATCCCAGCGCGAATACAGCCGTTCGCCGAGGGCGATTGGCGTACTGGTCAGATGCGCTATTTCTTTTAGTGCCTCATAGTTTTCGCTCAGAACCGGCTCTTCAATAAACATCAGTTTGTATTGTTCAAGTTCCTTGATCAAAATCTTCGCCATTGGTTTATGCACGCGGCCATGGAAATCGACGCCGATACCGATATGCGGACCCACGGCATCGCGGACTGCTGCAACATTGGCCAGCATCGCTTCGACTTTTTCATAAGAATCGACGAATTGCAACTCTTCCGTGCCATTCATTTTGACGGCACTAAAACCACGTGCGACGGCATCTCTTGCCGCGGCTGCGGTGTCTGCAGGACGGTCGCCACCGATCCATGAATACACCTTGATGCTATCGCGCACCGGGCCGCCCAATAGCTGGCTGACTGAGACCCCGAGATCCTTACCTTTAATATCCCACAGCGCCTGATCGATACCGGCTAGTGCGCTCATGTGTATGGCGCCGCCGCGATAAAATCCGCCACGATATAGTACCGTCCAGTGATCTTCGATGTTGCGCGGATCTTTGCCGATCAGATAGTCGGATAACTCTTCTACGGCCGCCGCGACGCTATGGGCACGGCCTTCAACGACTGGCTCGCCCCATCCCACGACACCTTCATCAGTTTCGATCTTTAAAAAGCACCACCGCGGCGGCACAATGTAAGTGGTAAGTTTTGTGATTTTCATGCAGTCATCTCCTTATTATTCTATGGCGTTCTATTGCCGATCAAGCCGCCCACCTAAGCGATGACGGCACGCCAGGCAGCGATAAATTGTTCTGCGTTCAGTCGCACTTGTTCAGCATGCATACCGGGTTTATAAAGGGCAGAACCAAGACCAAATCCAGAAGCCCCGGCGGCCACAAAAGCCGCCATATTTTCTGGCGTAATACCGCCGACAGGGACCAGTGCAACACTCGCCGGAATCACCGCCCGCCACGCTTTTACGACGATGGGGCCGAGCTGCTCGGCAGGGAACATTTTAAGAATATCCGCGCCAGCGGCCAATGCGGCAAACGCCTCGGTGACAGTGGCGACGCCAGGAGCGCAGGCTAGCCCAGCCTGCTTTGCAGCGCCGATCATGGTGGCGTCGCTGTGCGGCATGACAATGATTTCACCGCCTGCATTTTTTACCTCGATTACTTGCGCCTGGGTTAAAACAGTTCCTGCGCCGACGACGCAATCATTGGCCAATGCAGACCGTAACAGACGAATACTTTCAAACGGCTCGGGTGAGTTTAATGGCACTTCAATGACGCGGAATCCTGCGGTGTAAAGTACCATGCCAATAGCCGCGACTTCGCCGGGATGAACCCCGCGTAAAATCGCGATCATGCCGCATTGTTTCATCGCATTTTTTAACATCTGGTGGTCCTTAATATAATAAATATCTGTTGCAATATTGTGTCCATGCTGGCGGGCGACATCAGACTGGCACTGCGTTAGCGGAAACCAGTCCCGCCTGTTTCGCCAGCATCCATAAGCCACGCTCAGTCGCTTTTGCTGTCACGGTAGCGCCTTTTATTTCATAGATATCTAATGCCGTTTTATAACGCGCGCACAACGTAGCGTCGCCAATCAGGATGATTTGCTGCGGCTGATGTACCAACTCCTCCAGCGATGCACGCAACACCGCTATCTCATGGCCAATCAATAGTCCTGAGAGATATTCGCGTTGTCCGCTGCCGTCCAGCGCATCGGTTAAACCTAATGTGCGGGTACTGAAAATCGTAGAAAGTACGCCGGCCCTTCCTGCAACGGTCTGCGCCACTTCAAGGCCACGCGAAAAAGCCAAATGATTGGCCGTATTTTTTTCAGTATCAGCGCCGAAGTCAAAGGCGGCATCCATTTGCATGGTCCGTCCCAAAATAGTATGCGCACACAACGCGGCGTAAACTTCGCCGGTCATGAAGGTGTCGAAATGCTGGATAGTCGGCTCGGTACTATGCTGATGCACGCGTACCCATTTTGAGTGTGTACCCGGCAGACCGATCAATACATCATCTACTGAATGCTGATGCTTTCCGCGCTGTTCGGCTGCTATCGCTAATGCACCGATGACTTGTGTTTCTTCCCCGCGCATAACGTTGGGCAAGGTGGAATGTTGTATCAGGCCCGGCACAATATGGACGACTAATCCATCGGAGGTTTGTACAGTTTTTAACGTTTTTCCGATCTGATTAATGGCAATCGGTATCGGCAAGTAAGGCGCTTCACACCAGCCTTGCATACTGCCAATCATGCCGCAAGCGATGATCGGTGTTGGTGGTGCTGCCGCTAACCAATCGCCACAGGCTTGTCGAAAAGCGAGTTCGAAGCCAGCTTTGTCGCCCAGCGCTTGTTGGTTTTCGGTAGTAACAGTCGGCAAATGCATAATTCCCGTAGAAAGCGCCCGTTGCTCAAGCACCACACCTTGATGACCGATGCGGTACGCACGTAATGACGAGGTGCCCCAATCCAAGGCAATTAATTGGGTTTGATTCATGAGTTTATCTTCCACGTTACCTTCATCATTGTCCTGGCGTTTGGTGTCTGTTATTGATGCCACTAAGCCACTAAAGCGGGGCCTGACTGGTCTGATCGTCGGCCAATCGTGACCTTTGCATTTCTTTGATGCGGCAATTCCCGCATTTCATTTAAGTCCCAAGTCAACGTCGCCGATGACCGTGGCGCAAAGCGTCTTTGAAGCGGTTATCGCACTCTAGACCTTCATATTTATTTTGTCAATATATGAAACTACGTCCCAATATGTGGGATTTTAATACTATTTTGTGTAAAATGCGCTACGGGACATTCATTATTCCTGCCTGTAATATGCATCCAAATAGTGGGGTGATTCTGGTTTGATATCGATTTATAAAAAGAAAGTGTTGAATATGACTAAGCCAGCGGCGACAGTTGAGGTTTCCCAAAACGGCTTGAACCCTACCGGCACACAAACTTTGTCGCGCGGCTTGGCTGTAGTGCATGCAGTCGCCGCTGGCGCGCGTGAATTGATGGACATCGCTTCTGCCGTGGGCACTACCCGCAGCACGACGCATCGGCTCGCCAGTTGTCTGGTGCAGGAACGTTATTTGCGCTTTAGCTCGAGTACCGGCTACGCGCTTGGCCCTAAATTAATTGAGCTGGGGTTTCAGGCGCGCGAAGAAGTATCACTTTCCGTGGTCGCAAGGCCCTATCTGGAATCGCTCGCAGAGCAAACCAATGACACGATTCATCTCGCCGTACGGGATGTGGATGACGTTCTTTATCTCGACAAAATTTCAGGCAAAAAGGGTCTGGAAATGCGCTCGCGCGTGGGGCATCGCATGCCAATTGCCACCACCGGCGTCGGTAAAGCTTTGATGCTTGGCCTGAATGAGGAAGGATGGAAGGATTTGTACGAGAAACGGTCTTTTGTGCATACCGTCGATAGCCTAAAGTTATTAAAAAAAGGGAGCTGGGGCGACTTTCTTGAGCAAATGCAGCAATACGCAAAAGGAGATTTTTCCTTTGATCTGGAGGACAACGAACCATCAATCCGCTGCGTCGCAGCGCCCATTCGTGACGCTAGCCACATGATCGTTGCGGCTATCAGCGTGTCCAGTACCTTGCCTTACATGCCGCACAAGCGAATGCAGGCACTGATCCCCATTGTAAAAAAGGCTGCCGCGGCGATTTCGGGTGAGTTGGGCAATTGTCAGAGGAATTGATTTCATGGCATTTGCATGCCTATCGCCTAACAATTGCCGCACGCTGACTACTCTGGCGCATTTACTGAACGGCACATGCGCGTGGCGAACCTGAGCCGCACATCTTGCAGTTAATCCAATTGTGGGATTTGTCTGGGTTTACGATTTAGGTCGGTGGCAACGTAGGTCAACGTAGCTTCGGTCACTTTAACGATCTCTGTTTGCAGACGGTTGCGTTCGGCGTAGACTTCTACATAGACGGTAATCGAAGTATTGCCGACTTTGACAATTTCCGCGTAAAAGGACAACAGGTCGCCGACGAACACCGGATTTTTAAAAACAAACGAATTCACTGCAATGGTTGCCACGCGACCGTTGGCGCGACGGGTTGCTGGTAAAGAGCCAGCGACATCCACTTGGGCCATAATCCAGCCGCCAAAGACGTCGCCGTAGACATTGGCGTCACTGGGCATAGGCATCACGCGCAATTGTGGCATTTTTCCAACTGGCAATATATCCGCGTTGGCCGTGTTAATTTGTTCAGTCATGTTGTTAATCCTTTAATCCTTTAATCCTTAAGGGCTACAATAGTAGCTTGGCCTTCAGCATAAACTATTCCACAAGATTCTATCCATGCGTCGTTACTCTACTCCCTCTACAGATGCCTCCAATCTAGCGTCTGCGCCCGCTTCTAAACGGAGCGACTGGTCCACGTTAAAAACGTTGATACCCTATTTGTGGACTTATAAATGGCGCGTTTCGCTAGCGCTATTATTTTTGGTCGGTGCAAAAATGGCAAACGTTGGGGTTCCACTGGTCCTTAAGCGACTGGTCGATAGCATGACGATTACGGCATTGCATCCGCAGGCCATGCTGGTTTTGCCGCTGGGTATATTGGCAGCATATGGCGCGTTGCGACTGAGCACAACCTTATTTACCGAGTTGCGCGAATTTGTATTTGCGCGGGTCACGCAACGTGCAGTGCGGACCATTGCGCTGCAAGTGTTCAGGCATTTACATGCGCTATCGCTGCGATTTCATTTGAATCGACAAACCGGCGGTATGACGCGCGACATTGAACGTGGTACCCGCGGTATATCGTCTCTGGTTTCGTACACTTTATTTAGTATTTTGCCGACGCTGGTTGAGATCACGCTGGTGCTGAGTTATCTGGCTATTCATTACGATATCTGGTTCACGGTTATCACCGGCGGCGCATTGGTTATCTATATTACTTTCACCGTTGTGGTGACTGAATGGCGTACCCACTTTCGGCGCACCATGAATGCGCTCGACTCGAAAGCCAATACCAAAGCGATCGACTCTTTAATCAATTATGAAACCGTCAAATATTTTGGCAACGAGGCCTATGAAGCCAAGCGCTACGATGATGGCTTGAGTGAGTACGAAACCGCTGCGGTGAAATCGCAAACCTCATTATCGCTGCTCAATACGGGACAGTCTCTGATCATCGCCATCGCGGTGACGTTGATTCTGTGGCGCGCAACCCAAGGGGTCATCGACGGTAAGATGACATTGGGTGATTTGGTATTGGTCAATTCGTTCATGATCCAGTTATATATTCCGCTCAATTTTTTGGGTGTTATTTATCGTGAAATCAAACAAAGCCTGGCCGATATGGAGCGCTTGTTTTCGCTACTTGATGAGAACCGCGAGATTGCCGATGCGCCGGATGCCATGCCGCTATTCACCACCGGTGCGCAAGTCCATTTTTCACATGTCGATTTTAGCTATGAAAGCAATCGCCAAATTCTGTTTGACGTCGACTTTACGATCCTTGCCGGCACGACTACTGCAGTGGTCGGGCATAGCGGTTCAGGCAAGTCGACGCTATCGCGTTTGCTGTTTCGTTTTTACGATATCAACGAGGGGAAAATTACGATCGATGGGCAAGATATCCGCGCTATTACGCAAACGTCTTTACGTCAGGCGATCGGCATTGTGCCGCAAGACACCGTGTTATTTAATGACACTATCGAATACAACATTGCTTACGGTATGCCGAGTGCCAGCAAAGCACAAATAATAGCGGTGGCGAAAGCGGCGCATATTCATGATTTTATTGAATCGCTTCCAGATGGCTATGCGTCCATGGTCGGCGAGCGGGGATTAAAATTATCGGGCGGAGAAAAGCAACGTGTGGCGATCGCGCGTACCTTGCTAAAAGATCCGGCGCTATTAATTTTTGATGAGGCGACTTCTGCCCTCGACTCTAAATCCGAGCAGGCAATCCAGACGCAATTAAAAGAAATTGCAAAAAACCGAACCACGCTGGTGATTGCGCATCGTTTGTCGACGATCGCCGATGCCGAGCAAATTCTGGTGCTGGACCACGGGCGCATCATCGAACGCGGCACGCATAGTCAATTGTTGGCGACGGATGGCGCTTACGCACAAATGTGGGCGCGCCAGCAAGCTAATCCTGAAGAGGCTTCGCCAGCATCGTCACCGTCTGTTCCCCAGATGCCGCTTGCAGAAGTCTGATGGCGTTTGTGTTCAGCTGAATGTGTGATTTTCAGTCGTAAAGGGGCTAACCAAAGAGGGTTGGTCGACGTAATCGACTGACTTGCTGAACATTGAAATTAACCGATCTGATACGGTTAGTGCACTTAAAGTCAGCATTGAACTATTTTTGTCCCGCATTTGATATTTTTTTGCACGGTGAGGGACCCTTCCAAGACCGACTTCGCGTTACGATAGGGGAATGGAAAGCAAATGGTTAGAAGACTTTATTTCGTTGGCCGAAACGCATAGTTTCAGTCGTTCTGCAGAGCTGCGTCATGTCACACAGCCTGCGTTTTCGCGCAGAATACAATCGCTGGAGGCCTGGCTTGGCGCAGATTTGATTGATCGCACGTCGTACCCGACGCGGTTAACGCCATCCGGCGAAGTTTTTTACGAGCAAGCGATGGAAATGCTCGGGCAGATTAACAATGCGCGAGCGCTCATGCGCGGCAAGCGCCCGACCGGATTAAATACCGTTGATTTTGCCGTCCCGCACACGTTGTCATTAACGTATATGCCGCGCTGGATTCGCTTGCTTGAGACGGATTTCGGTGCGCTCACTACCCGTTTAATTGCACTCAATGTCCACGATGCGGTCATGACAATGGTCGATGGTGGTTGCGATTTGTTGTTGTGTTATCACCATCCGCGTCAACCGGTGCAACTCGACTCCGGTCGTTATGACATGCTCACGTTAGGTAGTGAAGTGCTGCGTGCTTATGCCCAATGCAACAAAACTGGAGTACCCGATTATTTATTCCCCGGTAGTAGTGACACGCCTTTGCCTTTTTTGTCCTATACCAGTAACGCCTATCTCGGACGAATGGTGGAATTGATTTTGGCCGACGCCAAGAAGCCACTACATCTGGATAAGCGCTATGAAACGGATATGGCGGAAGGCTTAAAAATGATGGCGCTCGAAGGGCATGGGGTCGCCTTTCTGCCAGAGTCCGCTGTGACGCGGGAAGTCAAACTTAAGCAGTTGGCGCGCGTGGACGATGGCGCAACTGAGTGGGAGGCAACCATGGAAATTCGCTTATATCGTGAACGCCCAACTGCGCAACGCCCCGGCAAACCTGTGGTGGCGCGGCTTTGGTTTTACTTATTACAGAAGCAAGAGTTGAAGATGCCAGCGCGCAAAACGAGTGAATTGACCAATACGGTAAAAGCAAAGAAAAAAGCAAAGTAAAAAACCAAGAAAAACGAAGAAAAAGCAAACCAAAAAAGTAAAGTAGCAAGATGCATTTTAAGTGAGCACGTGGTCCGGAAAACAGTCGATCAGGCCGATTTAATCGTATCCATGCAAAAAATGCATAATGGCATGCATACAAAGCATTGGAATTGAGGCACCCCAATGTTTTACGATTCGCTGCGAGATTAATAGGGCTGTTTTGTGCGCCTTACCTCACCTTATTTGCACCTCATTGCAACCTACGGAGCGCGTTCTAAAATGTCTATTCAGCATGAAGTTCCTTCTTATTTGTCGACACATGGCATTGGTCCATGGGGCGATTACCTTGAACAAATCGATCGTGTAACGCCTTATTTGGGCTCGTTAGCGCGTTGGGTCGAAACCATGAAGCGGCCAAAGCGTATTCTGATCGTTGATGTACCGATCGAACGCGACAACGGCACCATTGCCCACTTCGAAGGTTATCGCGTACAGCACAATACTTCACGCGGCCCAGGAAAAGGCGGGGTGCGTTTTCATCAGGACGTAACCTTGTCGGAAGTAATGGCATTATCCGCATGGATGACTGTTAAAAATGCCGCCGTCAACGTTCCGTACGGTGGCGCAAAAGGCGGTATTCGCGTCGATCCCAAGACCCTTTCGCCAGGAGAGTTACAGCGCATGACGCGCCGTTACACTAGCGAAATAAACATCATCATCGGTCCCAATAAAGATATTCCCGCCCCGGACGTTAACACTAACGAACAGATCATGGCGTGGATGATGGACACCTATTCGATGAATCAGGGTAGCACCGCCTCCGGTGTCGTCACTGGAAAACCAATTTCCCTCGGCGGCAGTCTGGGACGGCGTGAAGCCACCGGCCGAGGAGTATTCGTGGTCGGCTGCGAAGCCGCCTCTAAGCGCGGCCTGGATATCAAAGGCGCGCGTGTTGCGGTGCAAGGATTCGGTAACGTCGGTGGCATCGCCGCACGCCTGTTTTCTGAGGCTGGCGCTAAGGTCGTCGCTGTCCAGGATCATATGAGCACCATCGTGCGTGATAGCGGTCTGGATGTCGTGGCATTGCAAGATTACGTCACTAAAACCGGCAGCGTTGCTGGATTTCAAGGCGGTGAAGAGATTGCCGACCGTGCACTCTTTTGGGCGACCGATTGTGATATTTTGATTCCTGCTGCGCTTGAACAGCAAATCAACGTTGATACTGCTCACACTATTCGTGCCAAGATCATTTTGGAAGGTGCAAATGGACCTACTACACCTGCGGCTGACGATATTTTGCACGACAAGGGTGTATTGATCGTACCGGATGTTATCGCCAATGCGGGCGGTGTGACCGTGAGTTATTTTGAATGGGTGCAGGATTTTTCCAGCTTCTTTTGGACGGAAGATGAAATCAACTTGCGCCTGACCCGGATCATGCGAGAGGCCTTCACCTCGGTGTGGCAACTGGCAGAGGAGAAGAAAGTATCGTTACGAACAGCGGCATTTATTATGGCGTGCACCCGTGTTTTGCAAGCGCGTGAAATGCGTGGCTTGTATCCTTGATTAAGGATACGCTATAGTCGTCTATTTTTTGCGTGCATCATTTTGGGTCGTTGTCAGGCAGGCAATTGATGCCGGAAGGGTTTGGAGTTTGGATAGTGCCGAATTTTGGCACTGTCTGCTACTCACATCGGGCTGGGATGAAGCCATTAGCCGACTTAGACAACCAATCGGACACCGCCATCGACGAATGTTGCCGCTGGCTTGAATCTTGCGTCACAATCGAGAATGCGGTTTTAGCGCATCTTTTAAGGGAAAGTGTAGTTATGATGGAAGGCAAGGCCAACACTGGCGTTATACAAAAAGATCGCATTGTCGGGTCGGGTCCTATAAAGTATTTAGCATTGATGCTCAGCGGATTTCTCATCAGCACGGCGTCCATCAGCGCACATGCTGACATATTAGACAAGATTCGTGACACCAAAACGATTACGATCGCCTATCGTGATGCCTCATTACCATTTTCTTTTCTTGATCAGAATAAGAAGCCAATTGGTTATTCCATCGATATATGTTTGAAAATCGCGGAAGCGGTTAAGCAAAAATTAAAATTATCACAATTAACAATCGCTTATGTCCCGGTGACATCGGCGTTACGTATCTCGACAATCGAGTCCGGCAAAGCAGACCTTGAGTGTGGGTCAACAACGAATACGCCAGAGAGACGTCAGCATGTCGCATTCACGATTGCGCATTTTATCGCTGGGGTACGAATGGTTGTGAATACTGATTCAGGTATAAAAAACTGGCCGGATTTGCGCAACAAGAAGGTTGCCTCGACTAAGGGAACGACGAGTGTGAAAACCTTGAGTGATCGCGGTCAGGTACGGTCACTTAATATCGTTTTATTGGAAGGGCGCGAGCACGATGATTCATTTCGTATGGTTGAGGACAAAAAGGTTGATGCATTTGTGATGGATGATGTGCTGCTGTATGGCTTGCGCGCGGCATCAAAAAATCCAGCTGCTTACCAAGTGGTTGGCGATGCGCTGAGTACCGAGCCTTACGCGATTATGTTACCCAAAGATGATCCTGCTTTTAAAGCATTAGTTGATCTTGAAATGGCGCGGTTGATTCAGGATGGCGACTTAAATAAACTCTATCAAAAATGGTTTCTTAATCCGATAACTGCAAAAAATAATATAAATCTGAATATGCCGATGGGTTATTTGCTTAAAGAGTCGCTACGTTTTCCATCGGATCAGGTTGGCAATTAATCTCGATTAGCGATGATATTTTTTGTAAAATGTCAGTTCACTGCCGTTAACAATAGTGCGAAAGCAGGACAGCGTAGTAGTCGAAATAAGTAAAAGACTTATTTTTTATATCGCGTTGGTAGCAGGGCAGATAAAGTTTTTCTGCTGCGGTGTTGATTTTGTTAAACTAAACAATTATTTTCCGGGGAGTCGTTATGAAGGTATCAAAGTTAATCGTTGCGTTAATCAGTATTGGTGTGATTGCTGGCGCAGCCCAAGCTCAAGAACTGACCGGTACGCTTAAAAAAATCAAGGATACTGGCACCATTACGCTGGGTGTTCGCGATTCCTCAATTCCATTTTCATACCTTGACGATAAGCAGTCGTATCAGGGTTATTCAATCGATTTGTGTATGAAGGCAGCCACTGCCATTCAAAAACAACTGGGTATGACTGCGCTAAATGTCAAGATGGTACCCGTCACGTCCGCGACACGTATTCCGTTGATCTCAAATGGCGCAATTGATTTGTCCTGCGACTCCGCTACCAACAATCTGGAACGTCAGAAGGTTGTATCCTTTGCGCCAACAATGTTTGTCACAGCAAATCGTTTGTTGGCTAAAAAAACCTCTAACATCACTAAACTTGATGATTTGAAGGGCAAGACGATCGTGTCGACTTCCGGAACTTCTAACCTGAAGCAAATCACCGAATTGAATGGTGAGCGCAAATTGGGTATGAATATTTTGGCGGCTAAAGATCATGCCGAAGCTTTCCTGATGGTCGAGACAGGTCGCGCGGTTGCCTTCGCAATGGATGATATTTTGTTGTCATCGTTAGCTGCTAGTTCAAAGGCGCCAAAAGACTATTCGATCACGACTGAAGCATTGTCAGTTGAGCCATACGGCATCATTGAGCGTTCAGGCGATTTGCCATTCAAAAAGGCAGTCGATACAGCGTTGACCAACGTGTATAAATCAGGCGAAATCAACAAGATCTACGCGAAGTGGTTCTTGGCGGCGATTCCACCAAAGGGAATCACGCTAAATATCCCGATGAGCCCAGAGCTGAAGGCGGCGTTTGCCAAACCAACAGATTCGGGTGATCCAGCGACTTATGCTGCAGTACCGGAAGCGCAAAAAGAATCTTCCAAGAAAAAATAAGATGCGGGCATCTTAAACAAAAAGGGGGGCGAAAGCCTCCCGTTTTATTTCCGATGTAAAAGTTGCTGTGATGCACAAATTTTTTTTTTAGTCCCAGCACTGTCATTGGTAATAATCACTAGCAGTCAGTCGAGCTGAATTAACGGTATGGAAGTGGATAGATTTTTTCGTCTGATAAGGCGAAAGAGAGTAGCGGCATAGCTAGCTATGCAATGACGAACAACTAAGCGGCCGAAAAAAGACGCCATTTATAACCGTCAAATTTGGCTGGACTGACTACTAGTGTAATAGAGGGACTCAATATGCATTACAACTGGAATTGGAACATTTTCTGGCAAATGTCTCCCGATGGTGTCAGCACCTATATGGAAACGTTGCTGGCAGGGCTGAAATGGACGCTAGCGCTGTCCGCTTTGGCGTGGATTATGGCGCTTGTGATTGGTACTGTCGTCGGTACGATCCGCACGATGCCGAATAAATGGGCCGTGCGCATAGCCAATGGTTATGTTGAATTATTCCGTAATATTCCATTGCTGGTACAAATGTTCCTGTGGTATTACGTGATGCCCGAACTGGTTCCGGCCGGACTCGGCAATTGGCTTAAAAGTTTGCCGAATGCATCGTTCATCACCGCGTTTCTCGCGCTGGGATTTTTTACTTCGTCCCGCGTCGCCGTACAAGTTTCTGCAGGGATTCATGCATTGCCACGCGGCCAAAAGCTCGCTGGCACAGCACTTGGATTGACACTTCCACAAACTTATCGGTTTGTGCTGTTGCCAATGGCTTTCCGAATTATCGTACCAGCGCTTACCAATGAATTTGCCGCGATCATCAAGAACAGTTCGGTGGCATTGACTATTGGTCTGGTTGAGCTGACTGCCGCCACCTATTCGATGCGCGAATTCACTTTTCAGACTTTTGAATCGCTGACTGGTGCAACGGTCATCTACATCATCATCTCTAGCTTAGCGTTGTTGTTAGCGCGGTTTTTGGAGAAAAAAACAGCGGTACCGGGTTTTATTACCTCCGGCAGCGCTAGCACGGGAGGTCATTGATCATGTTTGCGAATTTTGACTTTAATGTGATCGAACGGTCGTGGGTATATCTCTTTACGACTGGTATGAAATTTACGTTGATGCTGACCATTTCGGCGATGATTGGCGGTATTTTCTTCGGTACTATTTTGGCGATGATGCGTTTATCGCACAGCAAAACGATCTCGTTCATTGCAACCAGCTACGTTAACCTGATTCGTTCTGTGCCTTTGGTGCTGGTGATTTTCTGGTTCTACTTCCTGATGCCGTTCATTGGCGCCTGGATTACCGGCGCTTCACAACCGATTCAAGTCGACGCATTTTCATCCGCACTCGTGACCTTCATCTTATTCGAAGCGGCGTATTACTGCGAAATCATGCGATCCGGTATACAGTCGATTCCACGCGGTCAGGTGTCAGCAGGTTATGCACTGGGTATGAACTATTGGCAGATGATGGGCAACGTTGTTTTGCCCCAAGCTTTCCGCAACATGATTCCGATCCTGTTCACGCAAACGATCGTATTATTCCAGGATGTTTCATTGGTGTATGTATTGGGATCAGTGCCCGAGTTTGTCACCGTGGCGTCAAAGATTGCCCAGCGTGATGGCCGTCTGGTGGAAATGTATCTGTTCGTGGCAGTAGTTTATTTCGTGATGAGTTTTGGCTTATCTACGCTGGTAAAGAAACTGCAGGAAAAAGTTGCGATTATTCGATAACGTGCATCCGTTGTCGTTGCTTCGTAGCGCGGCAATAGAGAACACTTGCAAAACTGTATTCAGCAATTTGGAGAAAACTTCATGATTAAACTTAATAACGTCAGTAAATGGTACGGTCAGTTTCAAGTACTGACCGATTGCACCACCAGCGTTGCCAAGGGCGATGTTGTTGTCGTTTGCGGTCCTTCCGGTTCCGGTAAGTCGACCCTCATCAAAACTGTTAACGGTCTTGAGCCTTTTCAAAAGGGTGACATCACCGTAGATGGTATTTCGGTGGGAAATCCAAAAACAAATTTGTCAAAACTGCGCGCACGTATTGGCATGGTGTTTCAAAACTTCGAACTTTTTCCACATCTGTCGATTCGAGAAAATCTGACAATCGGTCAAATCAAGGTGTTGGGTCGCAGCGTTAGTGAAGCGACTGAAAAGGGTTTGAAATATCTCGACCGCGTAGGTTTGAGCGCGCAAAAAGATAAATTTCCGGGCCAGTTGTCAGGTGGTCAGCAGCAACGTGTCGCCATCGCCCGCGCGTTGTCGATGGATCCGATTGCGATGTTATTCGATGAGCCGACTTCAGCACTGGATCCTGAAATGATTAACGAAGTGCTCGACGTGATGGTTGGTCTGGCGCAAGAAGGCATGACCATGATGGTTGTGACGCATGAAATGGGTTTCGCCAAGAAAGTTGCGAACCGCGTCATTTTCATGGATCAGGGCCTGATTGTGGAAGACTGCAAAAAAGAAGAGTTTTTTGGTGCACCTCGCTCTGATCGTGCGCGTGACTTTTTGGCGAAAATTATCCATTAAGCAAAAAGCGAGCGCTCATCAGATGCTTGTGAAGTGCTTGTTAAGCAGTCACACAACGTTGTTGAGCGCTTACTACTCAATGCAGCGATATTTGTACAAATAGTAATTGCCACTAAGGTAACGTTAATAAAAGCCGCGTCAGGTTAAAGCTGAAGCGGCTTTTTCATGCGGGCAATGGAAATATCACGTTGACCTGAGAATAAGGAGCAATGAAAAGCGAATAGCGAATAGTGAATGTATGAAGACTGGAATCATTCGTCTTTTATATCAAAAGGGACTTTTCTCCCTAAGTGGGACGACGAAGTGCGGCTTAGATTCGCTTGGAATGGTGGTGGATAAGTCGCTCATCGGTGTCGCTGCTGTAAAATACTCACATTCCCCTAACGACGATGCCATGCTTGCCGCTAAACCCTATCTCCGTGCTTTAAAAATCGACCCGGTCAAAGAAATCGACTTTGATGCCTATCCTTTTTGTATTCCCGCTGTCCGAGAGTTAGAAAAGTTGGACTTTCATGCGGATGTGACATTTTTGGTCGGCGAAAACGGCGCTGGAAAATCAACGCTATTGGAAGCGATGGCGGTGGCATGGGGATTTAACGCTGAAGGCGGCAATCAAAATACCGGCTTTTCGACGGCTAACGCGCATTCAGATTTACACAATTATTTAAGAACAGTTAAAAGTTTCAAGCGTCCGAAAACGGGCTATTTTTTGCGTGCCGAAAGTTTCTTTAACGTCGCCTCTAACATTGAAGAGTTGGATGCAGAGCCCGGCCTTGGCGGATTAATTGGTCCGTCTTACGGCGTCAGATCGTTGCACAAACAATCGCACGGTGAAGCTTTTTTAGCGTTATTGCAAAACAAATTTCGGCCCAATGGCTTTTATATGCTGGATGAGCCAGAGTCGGCGCTTTCACCTAATCGACAGCTAGCAGCGCTGGCCATCATTCATCGGCTGGCGCAAGCTAACTGTCAGTTCATTATCGCGACGCATTCCCCTATTTTGCTAGCGTATCCAAACGCTAGAATTTATTTGCTGGATCAGAGCGGTCTGACAGAAACGCGCTATGAAGATACTGAGCATTACACGACTACCCGCCATTTCCTGAATAATCCGGCTGGCATGCTGGAGCAACTTTTTGCAGAAGAGAATGAAGATGACTGATAGCTTGACCATCACCCGACCAGATGACTGGCATTTGCATTTACGCGATGGTATTGTGTTGGCAAGCGTATTGCCGGATACGGCACGCCAGTTTGCCCGTGCGATTGTGATGCCAAATTTGAAGCCGCCCGTCACCTCTGTCGCGCAAGCAGCGGCATACCGGGAGCGTATTTTGGCGGTCGTACCGGAAGGTGTGTCGTTCGAGCCGCTGATGACGCTTTACCTGACCAACAACACGCCACCGGATGAAATTCGTCGCGCCAAAGAGAGTGGCTTTGTGCATGCCGTGAAATTGTATCCCGCTGGCGCCACCACCAACTCCGACGCCGGTGTGTCGGATCTCGCTAAGTGTTACAAGACGCTGGAAGTCATGCAAGAACTTGGCATGCCGTTTTTGGTGCATGGCGAAGTGACTGATCCAACCGTCGATATTTTTGACCGTGAAGCTGCCTTCATTGATCGTGTAATGCAGCCATTGCGTCGCGATATGCCGGAATTAAAGGTGGTTTTTGAGCACATCACTACTAAAGACGCAGCCGAATATGTTGCTAGCGCCGACGGGCCGATCGCGGCGACAGTGACGGCGCATCACTTGCTATACAACCGTAACGAGATTTTTAAAGGCGGGATTCGTCCGCATTATTATTGTCTGCCTATTTTGAAGCGGGAGACGCACCGTTTGGCGTTGATGCAAGCGGTGACGTCCGGAAGCGATCGTTTTTTCCTGGGTACTGATTCTGCGCCGCATGCAAAAGGTCTTAAAGAGCAGGCGTGTGGTTGCGCGGGTTGCTACACTGCATTACATGCTTTGGAGCTTTATGCACAAGCTTTTGATCAGGTCGGCGCGCTGGATAAATTAGAAGCTTTTGCCAGTTTCAATGGGCCTGCGTTCTATAACCTGCCACGTAACCAAGGGTTTGTGACGCTAAAACGTCAGTCCTGGACCATTCCAGCCGAACTGCCGATGGGAGACGCGACGGTAGTGCCGTTGAATGGCGGGGAGTTAATGAGCTGGCAACAGGTTAGTTAGTTAACTGAGGAAACCGTTTGAGGCAACATGTGTCTACCGAAAATCGCACTGGCTGGTGCGATTTTTGCATGTAAACGCATGACTATGGCGTCTTGATGGGTTGTTATACTACCTACTAATGCGTCTGTTAGGATGCAGCTTCGAATAAATGATGTTTCACGGGCTTTGTAGCATGCATAACCTTCGTATCGTGGTTGTCAATCCAGTTGCCATAGAGGGCGACAACGATCCTGCGTTCATCGCGCAGGCGGAACGTAGCCACGCCCTGCGTATTGGATTGCTGGAGGCTGGCTACAACATCATTGCCTCGTTGCCAGCCGACCTTTACTTGCCGGAACGTATTGCGCAAATGCAACCGGACATGATCATCATAGACGCTGAATCCGACGCTCGAGATGTCCTGGAACATGTCGTCATTGCGACCCGCGATGCACGTAGGGCGATTGTTTTGTTCACCGAAGATGAAAAGAAATCCAGCATGGAGGCCGCTATGGCCGCTGGAGTTTCTGCATACATCGTGGCAGGGTTACAGACCGCTCGCATTAAGCCTGTGCTGGAGGTGGCGATGCTGCGCTTCAATCAAGAGCAGAAGCTTTTAACTGAGCTATCGGACACTAAAACAAAATTGGCTGATCGGAAGGTAATTGATCGGGCCAAAGGTTTGTTGATGGAGCGTCAACAACTCAGTGAGCAGGATGCTTATAAAAAATTGCGGCGCCTGGCCATGGATAAAAATTTGAAGTTGTCTGAAGTGGCGCAACGGATTATCGACGCCAATGATTTGTTGGGGTAACGTTCATCGCGAACGGAATCCCTGGATTCCTTGTTAATCCGTCCAATTTCTCCCTAGTTCTTACTCAGCTCTTTACATTTTCCCTTATGTTCTGCACCAATAAAAGCTAACACATTTGGTGCGGCGCACACACGCAGTGCATATTTTCGGACCAAATGCGATGAGTTGCTGCAAGGAATGCTGGCACGTTGTTTGCGTATAGTAGATTACGCGCCAATGCTGGCGCTTCTGGATATGGCCAACGGCGGTCTGTCCAACTAAGACAAAGGTGTCTTCCCGCAATGATTTGCTCATTGTGGGACGATGCCTTTTTTGTTGCCAAAACAAAGTGGAGCTACAGCAATGGAATCAAAAGTCGCAGTGCCTGAGAGCGCTCCAGCTACGTTAGAAAATGTTAAGCGCCGTCAACTCATTCAAACAGCGACGATTGCCGCAGGAGCCAGTATGTTGGGATTAGCTAGTAGCGGCGTTTGGGCAGCCGGCTCAGATAAGCCGGAAAAAACTGAGGTCAAGATCGGCTTTATTCCACTGACGGATTGCGCCTCTGTTGTCATGGCATCGGTGCTTGGTTTCGATAAAAAATACGGTATCAAAATTGTTCTGAGTAAAGAAGCCTCATGGGCTGGCGTGCGCGACAAGCTCTCCAATGGAGAGCTGGACGCCGCACACGTGCTTTCAGGTTTGATTTACGGCGTCCAAATGGGGATCGGCGGACAGAAAAAGGATATGGCTGTGTTGATGGGCCTCAATAACAATGGTCAAGCCATTACCTTGTCTAAAAAGCTGGCCGACAAAGGCGCTGTAGATGGACCATCGCTCGCAAAATTGATGGCTACCGACAAACGTGAATATACCTTCGCCCAGACATTTCCGACCGGGACGCACGCCATGTGGCTGTATTACTGGATGGCGGCGAACGGGATCAACCCGATGAAAGATGCAAAGGTCATCACGGTCCCGCCGCCGCAAATGGTGGCCAATATGCGGGTGGGAAATATGGATGGCTTTTGCGTTGGCGAGCCTTGGGGGCATCGTGCGATTGTTGATGGCGTCGGTATCACCGCCATCACTACGCAGGAAATCTGGAAAGATCATCCGGAAAAAGTATTAGGTACTACCGCCGAATTCGTGACGAAAAATCCGAACACTTGTCGCGCGCTGATTGCGGCCGTATTAGATGCCAGCAAATGGATTGATGAATCGCTGGCAAACAAGAACAAAATGGCAGAAACGATTGCCGATAAATCGTATGTTAATACCAGCAAAGATGTGATCGATCAGCGCATTATGGGGCGCTATCAGAACGGCCTTGGTAAGACTTGGGACGATCCTAATTACATGAAATTCTACAACGGCGGTTTGGTTAATTTCCCGTATCTGTCGGATGGCATGTGGTTCATGACGCAGCATCGCCGCTGGGGTTTGTTGAAGAGCGATCCCGACTATTTGGCCGTTGCTAAATCGGTGAGCCAGATCGACCTCTACAAAGAGGCTGCAACGATGACAAAAACGAGTGTGCCAAAGGATGTCATGCGCAGTTCAAAGTTGATGGATGGCGTTGTATGGGATGGAAAAGATCCTAAAGCCTATGCGGCTTCGTTCAAGATCAGAGCCTAAGCAGAAGCGTCGCTAAGCGGCATGGGCTATGTGAATGGCCCATTTCCTCATACACATATGCATGGCTGAACTGGAGACTGAATGCATCGGATCCAGAGCATCGATTAATTCAGGAGTGACAATGAACACAATCGCAAATTCCGCCACGTGTGTCAATGGCAACGCCTCGGCAGTTGAAAAAGTGGAAGTGGGCAACTCTACGATGCTGGATGCGGCGCATCCCGCAGCAACGATGGCAGAAACCGAACCTGAGATCATGAAGTTATCGGCCAGAACGATGCGCCGCCGCTCTACCATGAGTCCGGGTCTAACGGCGGTCCTTGCACCGTTATTTGGCCTGGCATTTATGATTCTGGTATGGCAATTGATCGCGATCAATAATAGCCAGTTTCCTACGCCGATGGTGACGTTGAAGGAGGCGATAAAATTATTTTCTGATCCGTTTTATCGCACGAGTCCCAATGATCAGGGGATCGGCTGGAATATTCTGGCGTCTTTACAGCGCGTGGGAATTGGATTCGGTCTGGCCGCTTTGGTCGGGATTCCACTGGGTTTCATCATTGGGCGTTTTAAGTTTATGTCCAGTATGTTCGGACCGATTATCAGCTTGCTGAAACCGGTTTCTCCTTTGGCCTGGCTACCGATTGGTTTACTGGTTTTCAAGTCAGCCAATCCGGCCGCCATCTGGTCGATTTTCATTTGCTCAATCTGGCCGATGGTGATCAACACCGCAGTGGGCGTTCAACGTGTGCCGCAGGATTATATGAACGTCGCGCGCGTACTAAATTTATCCGAATGGAAGATCGTCACCAAGATACTTTTCCCCTCGGTTTTGCCGTACATGCTGACGGGTGTGCGGCTAGCGATAGGGACGGCGTGGTTAGTGATTGTCGCCGCCGAAATGTTGACTGGTGGAGTCGGTATCGGATTCTGGGTGTGGGATGAATGGAATAATTTAAACGTTCCTCATATCATCATTGCGATTGTCGTGATCGGCGTGGTTGGGCTCCTGTTGGAACAGCTTCTGGTGGCGCTGGCGAAGGCGTTTACTTACGAGGAAGTCAGTACCTGATTGGATGTATAGACTCGAAGGATTGGCTGATGAATTGCAGCGGTAGCCGATCCTTCGAGTTCTGCTCCGGGTTATCAATAGACAGTAATAACTATGTGGTTTAAATACTGCATATAGATAACTGCAAAGCATCGACACAAAACATCGAAACAAGGGGAAAAAAATGGCACTCCGTGACGAAAAATTTATTAATATTCATCAGGCCGAAATGGTGTTTCACACGCGCAAAGGTGACTTCCACGCGTTACGTGAAATTAATCTGACAGTGCAAAAAGGTGAGTTCGTCACACTGATTGGCCACTCAGGATGTGGCAAGTCAACTTTGCTTAATCTCATTGCTGGCCTGTTGCAGCCGAGCACTGGTGTTTTATTATGTGCAAATCGTGAAATTGCCGGACCATCGCCTGAGCGCGCTGTCGTGTTTCAAAATCATTCTTTGTTGCCATGGCTGAGTTGTTACGAAAATGTATTTCTCGGCGTTGAGCGGGTATTTTCTGCAACTGAAAATAAGGCCAGACTGAAAGATCGCACTAACGCAGCATTGGCGCTAGTCGGTTTGGCGACGTCGGCGCAAAAACGTCCGAATGAAATTTCGGGTGGTATGAAGCAGCGAGTCGGCATCGCTCGGGCCTTGGCAATGGAACCCAAAGTGTTGCTGATGGATGAGCCGTTCGGTGCCTTGGATGCATTGACGCGCGCCCACCTCCAAGATGAGTTGCTGAAAATCGTTGCGAAAACTGAGTCGACGGTGGTGATGGTGACGCATGACGTTGATGAGGCTGTATTGCTTTCTGATCGGATCGTCATGATGACCAATGGACCTGCAGCAACCATCGGTGAAATTGTCGATGTACGCTTGCCGCGCCCGCGTGACAGAGTGATACTCGCTCAGGATGCGTTATATGCAGAATACAGAACCACTGTGTTGGAGTTCTTATATCGCAAGCAAGTCCGCTCCACGGAACAGGCAGCCTGATCAACGACAAAAACAGCGATCGGCGACGCCATTCATAAACGGTTGATATGTAAACAGTTGAATGCGTGGCGCAGCGCCCTGTAAAATGTGGGCAAAATGCCCACCACGCCCTTATCCTCAGCAGAACACTTCCTTGATGTCATCGACTGGCGACAGCCTTGGCTCGCACCACTGCGTGCGTGCGGTGCGCTAATCGGCATCCACGACTGGCGTTTGGCGATTAACACCATTGCGGGCGAGCGCGATGTACGCAATCATCGCGGCTTCCCGATTGTTTTTGTGCCGCAAGCGGCTTTACCTTCTGCCACTGCCTATGAAGCCTTCATTGGCGAGACAGGCAGCGTACCGACGCGTGAAAATTTGCATGATTTTTTTAATGCATTGATATGGCTATCGTTCCCGCTGAGCAAAGCGCGTCTGAATGCGCTGCAAGCAACTGAATTGTCCAAGGCTGGTACGTTATCGGGCAGCGGTAAACTACGTGGCGCAGCGCGCGACGCGGCGACTATTTTTGATGAGAATGCTGCCTTTCTGGTGGTGCGCGAAGGTCCCGTCGGTGGCATATTGGTTGCGGCGCTGAGAGAGCACCATTGGTCCGAGGCTTTCGTTTCACAGCGCCCGACCTTTAGTGCCGCCGATGCGCAGGTGTGGCTGTTCGGGCATGCGTTAGTGGAAAAACTGGTCAATCCCTATAAAGCCATTACTGCGCACACGTTCATATTGGTCGCGCCCGATAGTTTTTTTTCGCAAGACATTAACGCGAGAAGAAGCTGGATTGATCAGCGTATCGCAGCACATTTAGTGGCGCACGGGATGACCATTGGCCAACTCACGCCATTGCCGGTGCTTGGAGTACCGGACTGGTGCGCCAATCAGGATCAAGCGTTTTATGATGATGTCGCCGTGTTTCGACCAAAACGCAGGCAGGTGTTGTAGGAAATCACTGCGCCGCCTGATAAAATCAGGTCATTACATTCGATGAGTGCGCAATAATTATGCAATTCTTAGACAAAGTGATTGTTGATTTCGATCGTGCCTTGCGGGTGATGGGTGGCATTGCATCAGCATCGCGTCCTAACCCCGCATCGCAAGTAGTTGACGTTGTATTGGACGCCGATCAGCAGCGTCACAGCGCCGGTTTGATGCGCGTTAATCATGTCGGTGAAGTCTGCGCGCAAGCGCTGTATGACGCACAAGGTCGATTTGCACAAGCGCAAACCGTCAAACAACAATTTGCAGAAGCTGGGCGCGAAGAAGAAGATCATTTGGCCTGGACAGCAGAGCGTTTGCGTGAACTAGGATCGCATATCAGTTTGCTGAACCCGCTCTGGTATGTCGGCGCATACGCTCTGGGAACCGTCGCTGCGCGATTGGGAGATGCACGCAGTCTTGGGTTTGTTGCTGAAACAGAGCGCCAGGTTGAGGCACATCTGACCAGTCATCTGACTGAATTGCCAGAACAAGATGCAAAATCGCGTGCAATCGTGATCAAAATGCGGGAGGACGAAATGTCGCATGGAGCCGCTGCTAAAGCCTTGGGAGGGACGGATCTTCCGTTGCCTGCGAAAAAGGCAATGCAGGTCATGTCGAAGGTCATGACGAGCATTGCTTATTATATTTAGCGCAAATGTTGTGGGTAGACGGACTTGTTCAGTTCGGCGGGAGAGTGAGGTATGACGACACTTTTACCGGAACGCCGCACCTTTTGCCTTACTTTGCCATTCATTAGTTGAGTTGAACCTTGCTGGTCTTCCCGCCCGATTTCTCGCTTAACTGGTTGGCAGAAGCTCTGCCAAATCGTCGACGATCTCATAAGAGTGTGTCATTTCCGCCATCTTTTCCAGCATGATCGATGCTGAGCAATATTTTTCATGCGACAACTTAATAGCACGTTCCACGACGTTTGGTTTCAGGTTACGGCCACGTACGGTGAAATGGAAATTAATCTTGGTAAATACTTTAGGGTCTTTTTCGGCCCTTTCGGACGTCATCTTGACCTCGCAACCGCGAATATCTTGCCCGCTTTTCCGCAGGATGAGTACGACATCGTAGGCGGTGCAGCCGCCAGTCCCGGCCAATACTAGTTCCATCGGGCGCGGTGCCAGGTTACGACCGCCGCCATCGGGTGCGCCGTCCATCGTTACTGCGTGACCTGAGCCTGTCTCAGCCAAAAACGTCATGCCGGACAAGCCTGTCCAGCGTACTGTGCATTCCATATGTTCTCGCTGAATATGTAAAAGATGGCGCTAGTTTAACTGCTCTTGTTGTTTGTGGTTTGACGATGAGCGCATTGATCTGGCCTGCGCGGTAATAAAACAAGCAAAAAAGATAAAATGTTGCGTCGCATCATTTTATCTTTAGAGAAACGTATATGGTTAGTCAAAAAATGAGCAATATGAACTATGCGGATGGGTTATCTATAGATAAAACTTGCAAATTTGAGTACAAATTTAATTTGTAGTTTTGTTCTTGCGCTGCACAATTTCGTCTGCTAGTATGGATTGATTGGTTGTTGCTTTCGAAGCTGGCGACCAACAATGTCTCCTCCACTCTCCTCGTAGTGTGGATTCAAACCCGAAAAAGCTGTTTCGGGTTTTTTTTTGCTAGCTGTATAAATGTACTTCGCCTCCCTACAAGCCGCTTGCAGCGGCCAAAATTACAACAGTTTCGTGCGCTGCTTGGGAAAACTCGGTAGTTACATCAATGAATTTGACGCCAAGTCCTTGAAAACGTTATAATTTACGACTTTTCCGTTTGCTCAGGAAAAGATTACAAGGCAGAGTCTGGCGTTAAAAGCAACACAACAGCACCAATATTGCGGTGCGGTTGATAGTGCCGGAACCACCATTTGAGCAAATTAAACTAGTTAGGAAGTCAACATGAAAACTTTTTCCGCTAAAGGACATGAAGTCCAGCGTAATTGGTACGTGGTTGACGCGACGGACAAAGTCCTCGGACGTGTTGCCAGCGAAGTGGCACTCCGATTGCGCGGCAAACACAAACCTGAATTTACTCCGCACGTCGACACTGGCGATTTCATCGTCGTTATCAACGCTGGCAAATTGCGTGTAACTGGCGCAAAAGCAACCGACAAGACGTATTTCCGTCACTCCGGTTACCCAGGCGGTATCTACGAAACCAATTTCCAGAAAATGCAACAGCGTTTTCCAGGTCGTGCGCTAGAAAAAGCGGTCAAGGGCATGTTGCCTAAAGGCCCGCTTGGCTACGCCATGATCAAGAAGCTGAAAGTGTACGCAGATGGTTCCCATCCGCACGCTGCGCAGCAACCACTAGTACTTGAACTCTAAGGAATCGACATGATCGGTAACTATAATTACGGAACCGGCCGTCGCAAGAGTGCAGTTGCGCGCGTCTTCATCAAGTCCGGCTCAGGTCAAATCATCGTCAACGGCAAGCCAGCGAATGAGTATTTTTCGCGCGAAACCGGTTTGATGGTTATTCGTCAACCATTGGTCCTGACTAACAATGTCGAAACTTTCGACATCAAAGTCAATGTCAGCGGTGGCGGCGAGTCTGGTCAAGCTGGCGCGGTGCGCCACGGCATCACTCGTGCATTGATCGACTACGACGCAACTTTGAAACCAGAACTGTCAAAAGCTGGCTTCGTAACACGTGATGCACGTGAAGTTGAGCGTAAAAAAGTCGGTCTGCGCAAAGCACGTCGGGCAAAACAATTCTCGAAGCGTTAATATTTGCTTCTGGAATCAAGAAAAACCGCCTGGCTTACGCCCGGCGGTTTTTTTTACTTGTGTGGATCGGATTGTAGAAGCAACATAATATTTTGCAGTCGGAAAAAAGCAGCAAACGTGTGCGTGAGATGGTTATCCAGTGCAAAAAAAAGGCCTTGGTATGGCCGTATTAGTATCTCAACTAAGTACTTGTTAATATACCAATTAAGTTGCCAGATAATTCTCCGACGGGCGCAATTTGAAGTTGTCGCTTAATATTTTGCCTAATTTCACAGGGTAAATGTCGGTCTATGGAAAGTTGTTTCTACGAGGCTGCTAAAATGCAGCGTTATTCCAATCTTTCGGCGCTACTCGCGTAGATAGAGGGTGATAATTTGGAATTAATGTGCAATCAAATGTTATAACGGGTTGGCACTCATGTTGCCGTATTGTTTTCATGCAAGGACAAAAAAATGATTAAGGTTGGAATTGTTGGTGGCACTGGATATACCGGTGTCGAGTTGCTGCGTTTGTTAGCAACCCATCCTCAAGTGCAACTTATGGCGGTCACCTCACGAAAAGAGGATGGAACGCCGATTGCTGACATGTATCCGTCTTTGCGCGGCCGCATTGCGTTGTCCTTTTCAAGCCCTGAAAATGCCCACCTGGAAGCATGCGATGTCGTATTCTTTGCAACCCCGCACGGCGTCGCGATGGCGCAAGCGCCGGCGTTGCTGGCAGCAGGCGTTAAAGTCATCGATCTGGCTGCAGATTTCCGGTTGCAGGACACGGCAGTATTTGAAAAATGGTACAAACTATCGCACAACTGCCCTGATTTGCTGAGAGAAGCAGTTTACGGCTTGCCGGAGTTGAATCGTGCAGCGATTAAAGAGGCGCGTATTGTCGGCAATCCCGGTTGCTATCCAACGACTATGCAGTTGGGACTCGCGCCGCTGCTAAAAGCCGGAGTAATTGATGCTTCAAATCTCATTGCCGATTGTAAATCAGGCGTTTCGGGAGCTGGTCGTAAAGCGGAGGTGGCAATGTTATTCTCCGAGGCGAGTGACAATTTCAAAGCTTACGGTGTATCGGGTCATCGACATTTACCCGAGACGCTGGAACAGTTGTCCAAGCTAACGAAAGATAAAGTTGGCTTGCTGTTCACACCGCATCTGGTGCCTATGATTCGTGGCATGCACTCCACGATATACACACGTCTGAATCAAAAAATCGATAACGTTGCGTTGCAAGCGCTGTTTGAAGATACTTACAAAGATGAGCCTTTCGTTGATGTGATGCCTTTTGGTGCGCATCCCGAGACGCGCTCCACACGCGGATCGAATATGTTGCGTATTGCATTGCATCGTCCGAATGATGGCGATACCGTCGTGGTGCTTGTGGTTCAGGATAATCTGGTGAAGGGGTCATCTGGTCAGGCCGTTCAATGTATGAATTTGATGTTCGGTCTGGAAGAGACGACCGGTTTGATGCACGTTCCTGTCATGCCATGACGGCGGGGGATTATCAGCGCGGGAAATCTTTCGTCTTGGTGCGATGAAGAAGACGTTATGGCGACGACGGATGTCGATTTCAGCGCCCAAAATGAGTGTCAAAAGTCATTTTCCATGGCCGTTGAAAATTGTTTCTTTAGTGGTGATGATTGGAGTAGCGGTCGCGCTAACGTTTTGGGTCTATGAATCCGGTCGAAAATCTGCTGGCGCTCATATGAGCGCTGCCGAGAGTACGCGTACCGTGTCCGAACTAAAATCACAGGTTGTCGAGCTGAGCGCAGAGCGAGATCGTTTTTCCAGCGTTGTAAATGCATCGGAGAGCCAGTCGAATATTGCGCAGGCAACGCAAGTCCAGCTAAGTAAGCAGATCGCAACGCTGGAAGCGGATAATGCCAAACTGAAAGAGGATTTGGCATTTTTCGAGGGCTTGCTACCCACAGCCACTGGCGGAGATGGTATTGCGATCCAGCGCTTGAGTCTTCAGTTAATGTCGCCGACACAGTTGCGTTACCGCGCTTTGATTATGCAAGGTGGCAAAGTAGGGCGGGATTTTATTGGCGACGTTCAGATAATTGTGACTTTAACAGTGCGCGGCAAGAGCGTCGTGTTGTCCTTTCCGGAGCAAAATACGAATACAGTGGAGAAAGCGGGCTTTCAGCTCGACTTCAAATATTATCAGCGTGTTGACGGTGTATTAACGCTCCCGGATGGCGCGGTGGTTAAAACGTTGCAAGCAAAAGTACGCCAAAGAGGTAGGGTTCTTGCTCAGCAAACCGCAGATATTTAGCGTGGTCTTGTTTCTATTGTTCGCTCCGTTAATATGGCGCAGTATAGTAGTTCTGGGAAATATACTACTACCCGTTGGCATCAGAGGAATCACATGTTTAACCGTAAAGCAAAAAGCACAATCGATAGTTTGATTGGTGCAATGACAAGTATTCATGGCGATGTGCACTTCAAGGGTGGTCTGCGCATTGATGGGCACATTAAAGGAAATATTCTGGCCGAAGAGGGTTTAAGCTCGATGCTGGTGATTTCAGAGAAGGCTAAAGTAGAAGGCGAGATACGGGTTGCGCATCTGGTGGTCAACGGTGAGATAGTTGGAAACGTTTACTCTTCTGAGCTGCTTGAATTACAGCCAAAAGCCCGCATAACTGGAGATGTAAGTTACAAAGTGCTTGAAATGCACAGCGGCGCACTGGTGACTGGAAAGTTGACGCATGATCAAGTGACTGAACCAGCGTTAAAGTTGCTGGAAACGCGCGTAGTGCCTCAGATTGCGCAAACGTTATCGATACCCGAGTTACCGAATGGCACAGAGGCCGCATAAAAAATGTGACTTAGCGTATAAGTAGATTCGGGTATGCGTAAAGAGTAGTGTAAATAACGGGCTTTAGTGGTGGCGATGCGACAATCTGCATGATTGCTGCTAAAAGTCTATAATGACGTATTGTATGTTCCCGCAGGAGCTAGAAATGAATGCTGTCGCTGAAATCCAAGACGTTGTATCCCCGATTCTTTTTTCTGATAGTGCGGCCTCGAAAGTGGCGCAACTAATCGAGGAAGAGGGCAATCCAGATTTAAAATTGCGCGTTTTTGTGCAAGGTGGTGGTTGCTCCGGCTTCCAATATGGTTTCACATTTGATGAAATCGTCAATGAAGATGACACTACCATGAGCAAGAACGGCGTCCAGTTATTGATTGACTCCATGAGTTATCAATATTTGGTTGGTGCTGAAATTGACTACAAAGACGATCTTGAAGGCGCGCAATTCGTCATCAAAAATCCAAATGCGACCACTACTTGCGGTTGCGGATCGTCCTTTTCAGCTTAGTTTTAGTGTTGAATTGTGTGGAAAACGGCTACATGAAAATGTCTGGCTGATTGATCGCGCAATTTGCAATCATTTTGGTCGTCAAGAAATCAAAAGACACTTAAGTTATTAACTTAAGTGTCTTTTTGTATGTGCCCCAGTCACTCTACAGTTGGTGTTTGGAGTACGTTATCCCGCTGGATACAGTGCTCCCAAAATACGTGGTCCGACCGCACCAGTCACAGCGGGGAGATTTCCAGGTAGTCGCAGATCAAAACGTTGGGCTAACCAAGCGAACGCTAACGCTTCCACGTGATTCGGTGCAATACCGAGCGCTTCCGTCGATTCTACCTGGACCACTAAACCACGTTTTCCCAGTGCGCGGCCTAACATCTGCATGAGATAAGGGTTATAGGCACCGCCTCCGCAAACGACGACCAACTTGACGTCGGGGGCGTGTAATGCAATTGCGTCGGCGATAGTTGAGGCGGTTAGAGCGGCCAGCGTAGCCTGTACATCCGCAGGTGAAAACTGTGGGAATAGCGATAGTTTTGCTGCTAACCAAGCTTCATGAAACAGGTCGCGGCCGGTACTTTTCGGTGGCGGCAGAGCAAAGTAAGGCTCGTCAAGACAGGCTTTTAAGAGTAACGGGATCACAGTGCCGCCAGCCGCCCACGCGCCATTTTCATCGTAATCCTTGCCTTGGTTCAGCTTTACCCATAGATCCATTAATACGTTGCCAGGGCCGGTGTCGAAGCCGATATCGAGAGCGTTTCCTCCCTCCTTGGTTTGTTGGCGCAGGATGCTGATATTCGCCACGCCACCAATGTTGACAACCACGCGGGTTTCCACAGGATTGGCAAACACGGCTTGGTGGAAGGCTGGCACCAAAGGCGCGCCTTGACCGCCAGCGGCAATATCGCGGCTACGAAAATCAGCAATCACGTCGATTCCGGTAAGTTCGGCCAATAGTGAGGGATTGTTGGTTTGGCGGGTAAAGCCCAACTCTGGTCGATGGCGGATAGTTTGACCGTGCACACCAATAGCACGCACTTGATCGGCGCGCAGACCAGCATCGATCAATAGGCGCTCCACGCAGGCCGCGCAGTGTGTTGCTAACGTATTGGCGACCAGCGATTCACGCTCAATTTCATTGTCGCCAGCTTGTTGCAACGTCATTAACTCCCTGCGTAACGCCGCAGAAAAAGGCACATAGGCTGACGCCAGCGTTGTTGCCCGATGTTGGTTGACGACATCGTTCGGGAATGACGCCATGACACCGTCGATGCCATCCAGGCTAGTGCCCGACATCAGACCAATGAATAAAGTGGTATTCGCGTTGTGCGTAGTCATAAAAAACCCGTTGTTGGATCACCTGATTTTACAAGGACTGATCCATCAACGGGCTTTTTGAGTTGCCGGAAGGCTTAATAAACTATTGCAACCGTCAGGATTTAGCCGCTATTGGGGCAATTTTATTGAGTGCGGTCTTCGTATCTGGCTGTAGCAGGTCGAAGCGATGTGACATATCGTTTGCTACAGCGCGAAAACGTTGAAGCTTCGGACCAGCGAGCGCTTGCATCGTTGGCGCAACGACGGTCATCGGATCAAGTGGTTTATCGGCGACACGGTATTCGTAATGCAAATGTGGTCCGGTAGCCCATCCAGTCATACCAACAAAGCCGACGACGTCGCCTTGACTGATTTTGCTGCCACGGCGGAAACCTGTTGCGAAGCGGCTCATGTGCGCATAAACGGTGGAAATATTGCCAGCATGTTTAAGGATTACCACATTACCGTAGCCATTTTGCACACCGACGAAATCAACTACGCCATCACTTGCTGCATGGATAGGCGTTCCGGTTGGGGCCGCAAAATCGACGCCGCTATGCATTTTCCAGCCACCCAAAATCGGGTGCGTACGCATGGAAAATCCTGAAGAAATACGAGTGAACGCCAATGGAGATTTTAAAAATGCTTGCTTCAGTGACGAGCCGTCAAAGCCATAATAGCCACCGCCTTGCGTGCTCTTGGCATCGTCAAACCAGACTGCCTGAAAAGTTTTCCCGCCGTTGACGAATTCGCCTGCGAGTATGCGGCCAGCACGCACAAACTGGCCGTTTTGCCAAAAAGTCTCGTAGGCAACGTTAAACCGATCACCACGCTTCAGGTCGGACGAAAAATTAATGTTGGTGCCGAACATATCGATGATCTGGGCCGAAACCGTATCGGGAATTTCTGCATCATCGGTCGCTGCAAATAGTGATGAGCGGATGACGCCAGAATGCATTTCAATGCGTTTTTCTAAGTTGGAGGTTTCTTCTGTGGCACTAAATTTGTCACCGTTGCGCGTTACTATCAGATTTTTAGGCGCATCTCCGTCTGTACGGGTAGCGCGCATCCACTGTAAATCGCCTTCAGTATCGGTTTGAGCCTGTACCATGCTGCCCGGCTTGAGGCGTAACATGTTGCGAGCGATAGCATCGGATTTAATAAAATTTGCAGCGGCGGCGTCGTTAATGCCAAGTCGGGTCATCAGAGCGGCTAATGTATCGCCCGCACGCATTTTATCTTCGGCGACGTAGAGGTGATCCTGGGATTCTAGCGCAGTGACTTGCTGCTGTAGACTTGGCAGCTTGAGTTCTTCTGCGATGGCTCTGACGTGAATATCAGAACTCTCTGGCGTGATCGGTGATACTCCAGCAGCGCCGAAGGCGCAGACGACGAGAAACAAGGCGGAAGCCGAAACAATGCGGGTTTTACGTGATGAACCAGTCAACAGCTTTAAGCTGGGACGAATGTTCATGAATTTATCTTTAAAGGACATGGAGCTATACGTTAAAATTTGCCGTTTGTACCGATTCTCGTTAATGTTCTTGTGTTGACAGACACTATGGCAGGGGTTTTAGGGAATCGAGGATTATATCAGATCACAATTTGCCAGTAATAAAAATGTCAAATAATTAACTTTTCGAGTTCTTTCAGGTATTACATGGACCTTTTATCCGACGTGAGCGCCGTTGTGAGCGTCAACTTCGTATTCGCTTTGTTTGAGCTTTGTTATTACGCTTTGTAATTGAGTTTCGTCGCTGAACTTTGCCGTCCAGCTTAATGCACTAAATTTTAGAACTTACTAGGCTACACACAAGAAATAAACTATGTCTTTATCCCCAAATACCACGCCTGCGTTGTCTGCGAACGCAGCACCCGAAAACAAAACACTGATCCTTTCCGATAAGGTACAGGAAGCATTGGCTATCGCCAAACGCGGTACGGAGGAGCTGCTGATTGAAGCGGATTTTGCACGCAAATTGCAGCGCTCGGAGCAAACGGGTAAGCCTCTTCGGATTAAACTCGGACTCGATCCCACCGCGCCGGATTTACATCTTGGTCACACCGTCGTTCTCAACAAGATGCGTCAGTTGCAGGATCTGGGTCATCAGGTCATCTTCCTGATTGGTGATTTTACCTCGATGATCGGTGACCCATCAGGGCGCAACATCACGCGTCCGCCATTGACACGTGAACAGATCGAAGAAAACGCCAAGAGTTATTTTGCCCAGGCCAGCCTGGTGCTGGACGGAGAGCGCACCGAAATTCGCTACAACTCGGAGTGGTCCGATAAGTTGGGCGCGCGCGGCATGATTCAGTTATCGGCCAAATACACAGTCGCCCGGATTCTGGAGCGAGAAGACTTTACCAAACGCTATAAGGCTGGTACGCCGATTTCTGTGCACGAGCTGCTTTACCCTTTGATGCAAGGTTACGACTCTGTTGCGTTGGAATCCGATCTCGAATTAGGTGGCACTGACCAAAAATTCAATCTGCTGGTCGGGCGCGAACTGCAAAAAGATTATGGACAAGAGCCGCAATGTATTCTCACCATGCCGCTGTTGGAAGGCTTGGATGGCATCGAAAAAATGTCGAAATCCAAGGGAAATTACATCGGTATTACAGAACCCGGCAACACCATGTTCGCAAAAATCATGAGTATTTCGGATGTCATGATGTGGCGTTATTATGAGTTGCTGTCGTTTAAATCGCTGGCCGATATCGCGGGATATAAGGCGCAAGTTGCTGGCGGTCAGAATCCGCGTGATATCAAGGTCGCACTGGCCCAGGAAATCGTAGCCCGTTTTCACAGCCAGCAAGCGGCAGAAGACGCGCTTGCCGATTTCAACAATCGGGCCAAAGGGGGAATTCCAGACGATATCCCGGAAGTCAGCATTAGTGGCGCACCGATGGGTATTGGCCAGTTACTCAAGCAAGCCAATTTGTGTCCATCCAGTTCTGAAGCTTTACGCATGGTGGAGCAAGGCGGGGTGCGGATTGATGGCGTGGTGATTAGTGATAAAGCATTGAAAGTTGATGCCGGTACACTCGTAGTTCAGGTGGGAAAGCGTAAATTTGCACGTGTCACTTTGCGCTAAGTCCGATCCTTACACAGCGTTGTAAAGCGAGCGTTTTACAACCTGATTAATTTTTAATGCAAGGCGGCTTAATTTGATCGGACTCATTCAGCGCGTAAGTGATGCCAGCGTGGTGGTCGATTCAGTGACTATCGGAAGGATTGATGTCGGACTCATGGTGCTGGTGTGCGCTGAGCGAGGCGATACGGAAAAACAGGCCGATGCGTTACTGACAAAAATACTCGGTTATCGCGTATTTTCCGATGCTGCTGGCAAGATGAATCGCAGCGTCATTGACGTTGCCGGTGGATTGTTGTTAGTGCCGCAATTCACCTTGGCTGCGGATACTAACTCGGGAACGCGCCCATCCTTTACACCCGCCGCAACGCCGGATGACGGTCGGCGCTTGTTCAGTTATTTCGTGACCCAAGCCGCGACCAGGCATGCGGACGTTGCGACAGGTTTATTCGGTGCCGATATGAAAGTGACGCTGACGAATGATGGCCCTGTGACGTTTTGGCTGCAAATTAAGCCGCCGACGGTGACGGTTGCTTGATTTTCTGCGACTGATCGAACGTGTTGTGAGCAAAAGGTAATAAATTGGAGAGCGTGTTTCAGGTTTTTTTTGCATGATATTCAGAAGCACTATTCCACGTAGTACGGATTCCAACAGGCGCGCATGCAGACCACAGAAATTTTATTGATTCGCCACGGCGAAACAGACTGGAATAAAGACAAGCGGCTACAAGGGCACCTCGATATTGCGCTTAATGCGGAAGGTCAGCGCCAAGCGCAAGCACTTAGCGCTTGTTTGGCTGAGTTGACGTTGGATGCTGTTTTTTCGAGTGACTTGCAGCGCGCTCGCGACACTGCTCAACCGTTGGCAGCACAGCATGGATTGACGCTGGACGTTCATGCTGACCTAAGGGAACGTTGTTATGGCGTGATGGAGGGATTGCGACGTCCTGAAATTGCAGAGCGCTACCCGGAGGCTTTTAATGCATTGAATACACGGGAATTGGATGTGCGTTATCCGCCCGGTGTCAATGTGGCTGAGACGCTAAACGAGTTTTCGGAGCGCGCAATGGGTGCAATGCAACGGATACTTGGCAACACCAGCCACCGTAGGATTGCTATCGTCAGCCACGGAGGATTTCTCGATTGTATTTATCGCCATATTGAGAATAGGACGATGAGAGAGATGCGAAAGTTCGATATTTTGAATGCCAGTATCAATCGCCTTGTATGGACCGGCGCGCAACTAAAACTGGTCGACTGGGGCGATGTCAGCCATTTAAGGTATTTGAATAACATTGCTCTGGATGAGATAGATCGTTAAGTCATTGATCGCCAAACAATCGGTTCGTTGTTCCGCATGATGAAATGTAAATGTGACGTTCTTTCGGTTGTTCCTGACAAGCATCTCAATGCGTAAGTTGGTTAGTACGCACGGTAATATCCGCCAATTAGACCAATTGTTTGTGCTAATCTTCTCGAGTGGGATCACCATAAAACATTCGGGGCTAGCATGAAATTCAGTTTGTTTTCCTCCTGTGCGCAACGCGCAGCTGCTGTGCTCCGCGCATCTGGACTTAGTCCGCCCGGCGCACCGCTCGTGGCGGCGGATGACAGCCTGTTGCAGCCGTCAAATGTTGCCTTACTTGATACAGAGCGCCGCAATGCAGAGCGTCTCTCTACAGAGCGTCTCTCTACAGAGCGTCTCCATACCGAGCGTCAAAAATTAAATGGCGTGCTGCATCAATTATTGCGCGAGTCCGCTCAAGGAAGCGGGGATCGCAAAAGTTTGCAGCGCGTTTGTGAAGTGATTTTATCGGCAACAAAAAAATTGCGTCTGGTGTGGATTGGGTTTTGTCCCGACGATGCCGCGGCGATGATTGTGCCGGTCGCGTTCACGGGGCCGTCTATGGCCGAATCTTCTACATGGGCTTTGCCCAAAGATAGTTTCGATTTTATTGCCCCTTACACCCAGGTTGTTGATTGGCACGCCGCGCAAGAGTCTGAATTTCACGCATTATTTTCGCCTTGGCAGCACAATCAACAGTACTGTTCGGTGACTAATGCTTTAGCGATTCCTTTGCGCGCAGAAAAGTCCAAAATGCGTGGCATGATTGTGTTTTATGCCGATGATTCTTGCTATTTTAATGATATTGGAATGGCTTCATTTCAGGGCCTTGCACATATTTGTGAAGTGATCTGGAAGCAATCTCATCTCACCTTTCTGCTTACTCAACATGCGCGTCTGGATCGCTTGACCGGATTATTGAACCGGCAAAGAATCGCGCGTGCGTTTGAGCGCAATGCCGCCCTCAGCGCCAAGGTCAATTCGACCCAAGCTTTATCAATCATATACTGCTGTTTACATGATTTTAACAAGCTTAGTGCTTTGTACGGATGGGTCGCCGCCGACAATATGCTGGCTTCTTTTGCCAAGGCGACGCTGTCCCAGATGCGGGAGAAAGATCAGGGAGGCCGATGGGGTAGTACCGAATTTTTGTACGTATTGCCCGGCGCAGATGCTGCGTTGGCGGAAGATTTGATGATGGCGTTTATTACCTATTTCAAGGAGTCGCCAGTCGTCGCAGATAATTGGTCGATTCGCATGGGGTTTTCGGTCGGCGCGGCGACTTACGGGATTGACGGTACTGGATTAGATGAGTTGTTGCAGCATGCGAGCCAAAATATGCGCAATTCGGCGACACCAACTGTGGCTTATGACAGTCCAGCATATAAAGATGTCGTGCGATGGCGCACTGCTGCGTCTGTACTCAATACGTCTTCTGAGTCTGGTCCGTCAGAATGATGCCTGATGGAATGAATTACCACAATAATTGAAATAATCAGGTTTGCAGGGAGGACGACCATCACAATTTAGCGCGATTATTCTCATTCGCGATAAAATATGGTCTTTCTACGTTTAACGCTCATCTTGCGCGACCTACATTGCCGTGAATATTGGCCCGTACCTGCTCCGTAATAATATCTTTGTAGCACCGATGGCGGGTGTTACAGATCGCCCTTTTCGACAACTTTGCAAAGAGTTAGGGGCGGGCTATGCAGTTTCCGAGATGGCAGCATCTAATCCGCGCCTATGGAAGACTGAAAAAACCTCACGCCGCATCAATCACGATGGTGAGATGGCACCTCGGGCAGTTCAGATTGCCGGTGCTGACCCGGTCATGATGGCGGAGTGCGCCAAATACAACGTTGATCACGGCGCTCAGGTGATTGATATCAATATGGGCTGCCCGGTCAAAAAAGTGTGCAACAGCTGGTGTGGGTCGGCTTTATTGCAAGATGAAAAATTGGTGGTGCGTATTTTGGAGGCGGTAGTGGCAGCGGTTGATGTGCCCGTGACATTAAAGTTTCGCACCGGCTGGGATCGTCTTAATAAGAACGCCCTGAATATCGCGCGCCTGGCTGAAGAGAGTGGAATCGCCATGTTAACGTTGCATGGAAGAACCCGGGCCGATGCGTATCGCGGCGATGCCGAGTACGTCACTATCGCGGCTGTGAAGGCTGCGGTGTCGATTCCAGTGGTCGCAAATGGTGACATTACGACCCCTGAGAAGGCACGTCAGGTATTGGAAATGACCAAGGCTGATGCCATTATGATTGGTCGCGCCGCGCAAGGGCGACCATGGATATTTCGGGAGATTGACCATTATTTGCGGACGGGAACGTATTTGCCAGCGCCGTTGGTTAGCGAGGTCCAGCAGTTAATGGCCGAACATTTACGGGCGCATTATAGTTTTTATGGCACGTATTTAGGTGTCCGGACTGCGCGCAAACACATCGGTTGGTACGTTCGTGATCTGGCGGGTGGCGAAGAGTTTCGTCAGCGTATGAATTTGCTGGAAGATTGCGAGCAACAGCTTGCTGCGGTAAATAGCTTTTTTGAAATGCAGTTTGCGCATGGCGAGCGGTTACAATACGGTGTAGTAGCGCAGATGGCTGCTTGAAAAAAAGTGCTTGGATCAGCGTGACCATTGAGTAAAAGACTATGCGAACATCGTCAGTATTGTGAAAAATGCGGCCTGGATAAGATAAAAACACCACAAAAATACGACAAAAATATCGATTAAAGCAAGCCGAAACCGAGATTGAAGCCAAGTTCGGATCGTGCTGGCTATGTGTTTTAGTCAAGTTAATAACCTCTAAGAATTAAAACAGCAAAGCGAAGAATGAGCAAAGAAAGTATTCAGGACGTTGTCAAGAAAAGCCTTGAGAAGTATTTTAAGGATTTGGGCGAGCAACCGCCGACCAATGTATATGACATGGTGATTTCCACCGTCGAAAAACCGGTGCTGGAAGCCGTCATTGCGCGCGCCGAGGGAAACCAGTCGCACGCGGCTGAGATGCTGGGAATTAATCGCAATACATTGCGTAAGAAACTACAGCAGCACGGTTTATTGTAATTTTTTCATCTCGAAACGAGCAAAACAAAAAGGTGTGGCAGATGCCGCAGGGCCGCGAACGTTTATATCCGCGTACAAGCAGCCATCCCTGCATGGCTGGTGACTAGCAAATCGCCCCGCACTGGTATCACGCCGGCACATGCTGCTTTGTTTGTTCATTATTGTTAGCAACGTATTATTTCCCGAGTTCCCACCATGATTAAGCAAGCCCTCATATCTGTCTCCGACAAGACTGGCATTATCGAATTTTCCCGCGAGCTGATTGCATTGGGTGTAAATATTCTGTCGACCGGCGGCACTGCCAAGCTTTTGGCTGAAAACGGTATCAAGGTGACCGAAGTGGCAGATCACACCGGCTTTCCAGAAATGCTGGACGGACGCGTGAAGACCTTGCATCCTAAGGTGCATGGTGGCATTTTAGCCCGGCGTGATTTCCCGGCGCATGTCAGCGCATTGGCTGAGCATCAGATACCGCTCATCGATATGGTGGTGGTCAATCTCTATCCTTTTCAGCAAACTATTGCAAAAGACCAATGCACATTGGAAGATGCGATTGAGAACATCGACATCGGCGGCCCCGCCATGTTGCGTTCGTCCGCTAAAAATCATAAAGATGTGATCGTGCTGTGCGATCCAACCGACTACGCCAGGGTCTTGACCGAGTTGAAGGCGAATGAGGGCGAGGCGACTTATGAGACCAAATTTACGTTGGCGAAGAAGGTTTTCGCACACACTGCCCAATACGATGGCGCAATCACCAACTACTTCACTTCTCTTGGTGAAGATAAGCAGCACGTGACGCGTAGCGCATATCCAACCACGCTCAATTTGCATTTCGAAAAAGTACAAGAAATGCGTTATGGTGAAAATCCACACCAATCAGCGGCGTTTTATCGCGACATTCAACCGATTGAAGGCGCGCTGGCGAATTATCGTCAATTGCAGGGAAAAGAACTATCCTTCAACAACATCGCCGATGCCGATGCTGCGTGGGAATGTGTAAAGAGTTTCGACGAAACGGCTTGTGTCATCGTAAAACATGCGAATCCATGCGGTGTGGCGGTTGGCACGTCCACGTTAGAGGCTTACAGTAAAGCATTGCAAACCGATCCGACCTCGGCTTTCGGCGGCATTATTGCGTTTAATCAACAGGTCGACGGTAATGCGGCTGAAGCAGTCGCCAAACAATTTGTTGAAGTCGTCATTGCGCCATCGTTTACGGATCAAGCCAAGCAAATTTTCGCTGCCAAACAAAATGTTCGCGTTTTGGAAATTCCACTCGGTAACGCACGTAATATCCATGACATTAAGCGTGTCGGTGGCGGCTTGCTGGTGCAAGCACCAGATGCAAAAAATGTTACCTTGGCAGAAATCAAGGTAGCCAGCAAAAAACAACCGACTCCTCAACAGTTGCAAGACCTGATGTTTGCCTGGCGCGTTGCCAAGTTCGTTAAATCGAACGCCATTGTTTTTTGTGGAAATGGCATGACGCTGGGTGTTGGCGCTGGTCAGATGAGTCGGGTCGATTCTGCACGCATCGCATCGATCAAAGCCCAAAACGGCGGGTTGTCGCTGGTCGGCTCGGCGGTTGCTTCAGACGCGTTCTTCCCGTTCCGTGATGGCCTCGATGTTGTTGTTAACGCTGGCGCCACCTGTGTGATTCAGCCAGGTGGTTCGATGCGCGACCAGGAAGTGATTGATGCTGCCGATGAACATGGCGTCGTCATGCTATTGACTGGCATTCGCCATTTCCGTCATTAAGTTGCCGCTAACAAGTTGCTGTAACCGACTAAGTTAATCGACTAAGTTAATCCGAGATAGCAACAAGGTAGTTGTTATAAACTTCGCAGCCATCTTGACCGGTCGTTTTATCCGGTCTGGTTGGTTGTAATCAATGAGCGTATTCAGCGGGCACGAAGGCCTGGCTTGAGTTTTCGCACGACGATTTATCGATCCGTATGATTTACACAGATAGAAGCTTTGCTGAGGTAGTCCGTTAACTATGAGAATCCTCGGTATTGATCCCGGTTTGCGTACCACTGGCTTTGGCGTTATTGACAAGCAAGGACACAAACTTGCCTACGTGGCATCCGGCACGATCAAGACACCGGACGCCAGTTTGCCGGAGCGTCTGAAAGTTATTTTGGCCAGTGTCTCCGAAGTGGTAAAGACTTATTCGCCGGACTGCTCGGCAATAGAGATCGTTTTTGTTAATGTAAATCCACAATCCACGCTGCTACTGGGTCAGGCCCGTGGTGCTGCAATTTGCGCGCTGGTTAGTGCTGATTTACCTGTCGCCGAATATACCGCTTTGCAAATCAAGCAAGCGGTAGCGGGGCACGGTAAAGCACAAAAGCAACAAGTCCAGGATATGGTCCAACGTTTACTGTCTCTGCCGGGTTTGCCGGGGACTGATGCTGCCGACGCCCTGGCCGTAGCGATTTGTCATGCGCACTCGGGGGATGCACTTGCAGCACTGGCGGCGCTTGCACCCTCGTTGGCGAAAAAAGGATTACGTGTAAAGGGTGGTCGTTTGATCGGGTAAATACCTTCGGTGTACTCAGGGCACTGGAAAGCGATACGACCGTCATTTTTTTGCCGAATTGGTGATAATCTTATTTTTGCAATATCGTTTTAATCTTGGCTTCAGTTTACCTTAATGTGTTTTTCTTCATGCTTTTTCTATTTTTTTCGCTATCCCAAAATCTGACTTCTTCCTCTGTCCTTTTTACCCTCCCAATTTGAATTGCTTATTGACTCGGCGCACCTGCGATGAACTCTTCTTTTCGAGTTTGTGTCCAGTTGTGGTCAAAATCCGAATTGCATTAGTCAAAAAATGCACAATTTAAGAGCGCATAAGACACCACTAAACACATGTGTTTATCTCATAAGAAACTTTTATAGTATTCGGTAAGTCCTTCATTAATAGAGGTATTTGGTTTTTTGTGGTTTCGAGGTTTTGTCGGCAAAGTTACGCTAAGTCATTGACTTTACACAAAAATTTGCAATTTACATGGACTAAATGGCTTGACCTCTTATAAGGCATACTCTAAAGTGGGTGGCAGTGTGAAAAAGTGTGTTTTTGTGGGGCGTTTTTGTTGCTCATAAAAACATTTTTTGCGCTGTTCACAGTATTCAACAAGGAGTCTGCGGTGTTTCAGGGTGCGTCAGCATTAAATCTCGATGCGAAAGGACGGATGTCAGTACCGTCAAAGCATCGTGACGCGCTGACCGTTCAATGCGAGGGTCGCCTGACCGTCACCAAACACCCGCACGGCTGCCTGCTTCTATTTCCACGTCCGACATGGGAGACCCACCGCGAGAAAATAGCGGCGTGGCCAATGTCGGCGCGTGCCTGGCAACGTATTTTTCTTGGAAATGCTTCTGATGTTGAACTCGATTCTGCCGGGCGCATTTTGATCGCTCCGGAATTACGCGTCGCAGTTGGTCTATCGCGAGAAGTAATGTTGTTAGGTATGGGAAGCCATTTCGAGATTTGGGATGCAGCCAAACTGGCTGAAAGCGAGTCGCAAGCAGTTGCGGCTGGCATGCCCGATGTTTTAAGTAACTTTTCATTCTGACGGCGCCAAGATGACTGAACAATCGGTGCCCGAATTCCAGCACCGCACGGTGTTGCTGGATGAGGCTGTAGAAGCATTAAACATTGTTGGACCACGTGCCGATGGCGTGTATGTCGACGGTACCTTTGGCCGTGGTGGACATAGCCGCAAAATTTTAGAAAGCCTTGGACCGATGGGGCGTCTGATTGCGTTCGATAAGGATCCGCAAGCAATTGCGACCGCGAACACCATCACCGACCCGCGATTTGAGATCGTACATGACAGTTTTGCGACGATGGCTGAAGCGTTGCGGGATCGTCATATTGCGCAGGTAGATGGTGTATTGCTAGACCTCGGTATTTCTTCGCCGCAAGTTGATGATGCAAGTCGGGGATTTAGTTTTCGCGCCGATGGACCGCTGGATATGCGTATGGATACCACGCGAGGCATGTCTGCAGCGGCGTGGCTGGCGATAGCGGATGAACAAACAATTGGAAAGGTAGTGCGTGATTATGGGGAAGAACGGTTTGCTGTTCAGATTGCAAAGGCGATTGTTGCTGGCAGGGCAGTCCAGCCAATTTCAACCACACGACAGCTTGCCGCGATCGTGGCAAACGCTGTCAAAACCCGCGAGAAGGGCAAAGACCCGGCCACTCGCACATTTCAAGCTATCCGGATTTACATCAATAAAGAGCTTGAAGAACTCAAAATAGTGTTGGATCAGGCGTTCGAGCAGATGTCTCTGCAAGGGAGATTGGTTGTGATCAGTTTTCACTCGCTGGAAGATCGCATCGTCAAGCAGTATATGGCTTCCAAAGCCAAGCTGCCGCAGCCAGACCGTCGCTTACCGATTCTTGCTGTCGATTTGCCGCAACCTCAGTTAAAACTAGTCTCGCGTGTTAAGCCATCGGACGCCGAAGTGACTGCCAATCCGCGCTCACGCTCAGCCATTATGCGGGTCGGTGAGCGTCTCGCCAGCAGCGCAAAATCAGGTCTCATGACAGGTGATCAGTCATGATCGGGCGTGTCAACGCGATGTTGACGGTAATGCTCGTTATCTGCGCGCTGGCATTGGTCAATGCGCAATATCAGGAACGTCAGTTATTCATCGAACTGGGGCGCGCCCAAAGCCAGGCGCGGCAGCTGGATATAGAGTGGTCCCAACTACAGCTTGATCAATCTACTCTCGGCAAAAATGCCAGGATCGAGGCCGGTGCGCGGCGTGACCTGAATATGGTGCCATTGACGCCGCAGCGCACCCAGTACTTAACGATGGGGGCCAAATGACTCGCAACCCTCCGCGTACCGCCGCATCCAAAGGCATGCCATTTACCGCAAGCCCTGTATTGAAAGTCAAACTCCCGGTTTGGCGTTCACGCGTTGTGCTGTTTATGTTATTTGCAGCTTTTTTTGCTTTGGTGGCAAGAGCGTTATGGTTACAAGGCGTATCTACCGAATTTTTGCAAAAGCAAGGCGCTTCTCGTTATGCACGCACGCTAGAGTTGCCAGCGACGCGTGGCAAGATTACTGATCGCAACGGTCAGGTATTGGCCTCATCGGTGCCGGTCAAAGCAATCTGGGCGATTCCTGATGATGTACAGCAAGCGCCCAAAGAAAAGTTGCAAGCGCTGGCAAAATTACTTGATATGACGCAGGCCGAGTTAAATAAAAAGCTCGATTCTGATCGAAGCTTTGTCTACCTCAAGAGGCAAGTCGAGAAAGAGGCGACGGATCAGATAGCCAAGCTTGGTATTGCCGGGATCGAAACGCGTCCCGAATATAAACGCTTCTATCCTGAGGGTGAAGTAGCGGCGCACGTGGTCGGCTTTACCAATATCGAAGATGCAGGACAAGATGGGATGGAACTGTCACAACAAAAAACGCTGGCAGGAGCTACTGGTAGCCGCCGTGTTATCAAGGATCGTCTTGGTCGGATTGTCGAAGATATTGAAGCCGTCAAAGAGCCGCATGACGGTCGCGATCTTGTCTTGTCAATAGACAGCAAAATTCAGTACATTGCTTTTACTCAACTAAAAGAGATGGTTGAGAAGAGCAAAGCCAAAGCCGGAGCCATTGTAGTGGTCGACGCCAAAAGCGGCGAAGTGCTGGCACTCGCCAATCTGCCTAGTTATAATCCTAACGATCGATCAATACTCACCGGCGCGCAACTGCGCAATCGCGTGATGACCGATACTTTTGAGCCGGGATCGACGCTAAAACCATTCACGGTGGCATTGGCGCTTGATACCAATCGTATTCAACCTGGAACCACGTTCCAGGTGCCGGATAAAATGACGATCGGTACGGCAACTATCGGTGACTCACACCCGCATGGATTGCTTAGTATGACTGTTGCTCAGATTATCCAAAAATCGTCCAACCTCGGGACGGCACAAATAGCCTTGCAGATGCCAGCCGAAGAAATGTGGGAAATGTTCACCACGGTCGGTCTTGGACAGCAACCAAAATTTGGCTTCCCCGGTGCTGTCGCCGGTCGCGTCCGTCCGTTCAAATCATGGCGTCCGATTGAACAGGCAACCATGAGTTACGGCCATGGAATATCTGTATCACTGATCCAGATGGCACATGCCTATACCATTTTTGCGCGCAACGGCGACTTGATCCCGTTGTCATTCAAAAAAGTCACTACCGATCCGATTGGTCAACGCGTCATTTCTGAAAAAACGGCGTTAACCATGCGTGCAATGCTCGAAAGAGTAACTGCGCCCGGAGGTACGGCACCGAAAGCACAAGTGCCCGGATATCGTGTAGGCGGAAAAACGGGCACGGCTTACAAAATTGAAGGTGGTAAGTACGTTAAAAAGTATATTGCTGATTTCGTCGGTTTCGCTCCAGCGTCGGATCCTCGCTTAATTGTTGCTGTAATGATTGATGAGCCTAGCAACGCCTACCGTTATGGTGGTGATTCCGCTGCGCCAGTTTTTGCCAGTGTGGTGGGAAATGCATTGCGTACCTTAAATGTGCCGCCTGACTCTAATATTACCGACATCATCATTCCGACTGATGGTCCGAAGGAGAGTTTCTGATGACTATCAGACGATCCCCGCCATCTGCGTTAAACACACTAACCAAGTTGGCGTCAATCCAGACATGGTTGGAAGGACTTGTAACGGCGGCATCTCCGACAGTCCGACTAGTCTCCGATTCACGAAAAATAAGTGCCGGAGATGTGTTTTTTGCCTACCCCGGCGATGGCGCCGACGGCCGTACATACATTGCCCAAGCCTTGGAAAAGGGCGCTGTTGCAGTTGTATTTGAAGTACACCAATTCGAATGGAATCCGGATTGGACCGTTCCGCATCTGGCTGTAGATGGCCTGAAAAAACTCGCAGGCCCGATAGCGAATACCTTTTATCAGCAGCCTGACCGCGATATGAGCGTTATTGCCGTGACCGGAACCAATGGCAAGACCTCGTGCAGTCAATGGCTGGGCCACGCATTGGCACAGCTCGGGCAAACGACTGGCGTCATCGGCACGCTCGGAATTGGTACTTTTGTACCGCGCCAACGTGCTGAATTTACGGTTACCGGCTATACCACGCCTGATGCGATTCTTTTACAGACTGAACTGTTGAAGCTGCAACAAGCGGGCGTGCAGGCGCTGGCGATTGAAGCCTCCTCTATCGGGCTGGATCAAGGTCGCCTCAATGGCCTGCATGTCGATATTGCTTTGTTCACTAATTTCACCCGTGATCATCTCGACTATCACGGCGATATGGCAACTTACGAGTTAGCTAAGCGCGCACTTTTTGAATGGCCGGGTTTGCAACACGCTGTGATCAACCTTGACGATGAGATGGGTTTGCGTCTGGCGCGGCAAATGCTACAAGAAGGCGGTTCGGCAGCCGTTATTGGTTATGCCTTGACGGATGCGGCGATGGAAAGTGCTGCCGTTTTAGGTGAATTTCCGATACTGCGCGCGACGGCAGTACGCACCAGCGCCAGCGGTACGGCTTTTCACGTCGTCTCATCATTCGGTTCAGGCCAGATTAAAACGCATCTGGTTGGCCAGTTTAACGTCAGTAACGTGCTAGGTATTTTAGGCGTTTTGCTTGCCAAAGGAGTCGTATGGGATACCGCGGTCCAAGCGCTTGAGCGGTTAACCGCTGTTCCCGGACGCATGGAGCAATTTGGTGGTCAGGATGCGCCATTGATTGTGATTGATTACGCGCATACTCCAGATGCATTGGAAAAAACATTACTTACATTGCGTCAGGTCGCACAGCAACGTGGCGGTGAGTTGTGGTGCGTATTCGGTTGTGGCGGAGATCGCGATCCGGGCAAGCGGCCGCAGATGGGTGCCGTTGCAGAGATTGCCGATCATGTGATCGTCACCAGCGACAATCCGCGCAGCGAAGATCCGGGCCAGATCATTGCACAGATTCTTGCAGGGATGAAATCAGCGGCAACCGTTCAAACGCAGGAAGATCGGGCGGCGGCGATTCTGCGCGCTGTGCGCAAGGCGGGTAAAGCGGATGTAGTGTTGTTGGCTGGCAAAGGCCATGAAACCTATCAGGAAATAAAAGGAAAGAAATTACCATTTTTGGATGCTGATCATACGGCCCTGGCGTTGGCGTCACGTGCCACGATGAAAGGTGGCCCGATATGATCAAGATTCCGTTTACTGCATCAGTCGATGATCTGCAATCCTGGCTGCAGTCCTGGCAACAGACAGTGAGTCTTGCCAGTATTAATGGCAGCGGCAGCGTTGCCGCTGGCGACATTGCCATCACCGGCTTAACAACCGATAGCCGGGCTGTCGTGCCGGGAAACCTGTTTGTCGCCTTACGCGGAGAGCGCTTCGATGCGCACGATTTTTTGGATCAGGTTATAGCGCAAGGTGCAGCAGCATTAATCGTTGAGCGTGCGCCGACCAATTTATCCGTACCTGCGCTGATCGTGGCAGATACGCGCAATGCACTTGGCGCGATTGCTAATGGGTGGCGTCGACAATTCTCTTTGCCACTGATCGCCGTAACCGGCAGCAATGGCAAAACCACGGTCAAGGAGATGATCGCCGCGATTTTGGCTGCCGCGTTCGGTGTTGACGGTTATCTGTCCACACGTGGTAATTTCAATAACGAAATAGGTGTGCCGCTCACCCTGCAACGGCTGGATGCCAGCCACCGGGCGGCGGTGATCGAATTGGGAATGAATCACCCCGGCGAAATAGCGGTACTCGCTGCTATTGCCGCGCCAACGGTTGGACTGGTGAATAATGCGCAGCGCGAACACCAGGAGTTCATGGCCAGTGTCGAAGCCGTGGCTTTAGAAAATGGCGCGGTAATGAGTGCCTTATCAGATGGCGGGATTGCAGTTTTCCCTGCCGATGATCCTTTTACGCCACTGTGGCGCGGGCTTACTGCTGACAAAGGTGGAGGCGTGCGGTCGCTGACCTTTGGCTTTTCTGCTGATGCCGATGTGCACTGTACTTATCAACCAACGGCATTTGGCAGCATCTTACACGTCACAACACCTAAACAAACGTTCGCGGTACGACTCGATGCAGCTGGTGAACACAATGTGCGGAATGCACTGGCCGCCATTGCTTGCACATTGGCTATCGGTATTGAAATATCGGCGATTCAGCAAGGACTGGAATCGTTTGTCCCGGTCAGTGGTCGCTTGCAGCGCAAACAAGCACAACATGCCGGGTATGCGGGGGCGTTAGTTATTGATGATACTTACAATGCCAATCCGGATTCGGTACGCGCTGCAATTGACGTACTGGCGCAATCTGCCCCGCCGCGATTGTTGATACTGGGTGATATGGGTGAAGTCGGTAACGACGGTCCTGCATTCCATCAGGAAATCGGAGAATATGCCCAGCAACGCGGAATTACCCATTTACTGACGCTGGGTGCGCTAGCAATTGATGCCACTAAAGCTTTCGGCGTATCAGCGCAACATTTCGAAGATATCGCGGCATTGATTGCCACTGCCGACTCACTCATGACGCCCGCCACAACGGTACTCGTCAAAGGCTCTCGCTTCATGAAAATGGAGCGTGTCGTCGCGCATCTGGTCAGCGCACCTGGCGTCAGGGATTTATCAACACCGTCATCATCGTCATCACCACAGGAGACGCACTAATGCTGCTTTGGCTAGCGCAAATTTTTCAGCAGGATCATAGTTTTCTGCGCGTATTTAATTTTCTCACTTTCCGTGCGGTCTTTGCGACGCTGACGGCTTTAGCGATCGGCTTGATTGCAGGACCCGGCGTGATTCGTATGCTGGCGCGCCTGAAGGTTGGTCAGGCAGTGCGCACCGATGGTCCGCAAACACATTTGATCAAATCCGGCACACCAACGATGGGTGGCGTGCTCATTCTGATTGCGATTGGCATTTCGACGTTGTTGTGGAGTGATTTGAGTAATCGCTTTGTCTGGATCGTATTGTTAGTAACGTTCGGGTTCGGTGCAATAGGTTGGGTCGATGACTATCGCAAGGTCGTCTATAAAGATCCAAATGGCATGCGTTCGCGTGAAAAATATTTCTGGCAATCGCTGATCGGTATTGTGGCAGCGATCTGCCTGGCATTTTCGGTTTCCGGCGCAACCAATATGCAAGTCTGGGATTTGTTTGTGGCTTGGATTAAATCTGGATTGAGTATGGATCTGCCGCCGAAAGCAGATTTGATTGTGCCATTTTTTAAGACCGTCAGTTATCCGTTGGGTGTATGGGGCTTCATGGCACTGACGTATTTTGTCATCGTCGGGACCAGCAATGCAGTCAATCTGACTGACGGTCTTGATGGTTTGGCGATTATGCCGACTGTCCTCGTCGGCGCGGCGCTGGGTGTCTTTGCTTATTTAACCGGTAATTACACTTTTGCACGATATCTGCTAATTCCGCATATTCCTGGGGCTGGTGAATTACTGATTTTTTGCGGTGCAATGGCTGGCGCAGGACTTGCGTTTCTTTGGTACAACGCTTACCCGGCCCAAGTCTTCATGGGCGATGTTGGCGCACTTGCTTTGGGTGGCGCACTCGGCACAGTTGCCGTCATTGTGCGGCAAGAAATATTGCTATTCATCATGGGTGGCATCTTCGTCGTAGAAACGCTATCGGTGATGTTGCAAGTGATTTATTTCAAATACACAAAGAAGCGTTTTGGTATTGGACGTCGCGTCTTGTTGATGGCGCCGTTGCATCACCATTATGAGCAAAAAGGCTGGAAAGAAACACAGGTGGTCGTCCGCTTCTGGATCATCACGATGATGTTAGTGTTGTTTGGTTTATCCACGTTGAAGTTAAGGTAAGAGCGGTAATGAATTACATCGGCAAACATGTTCTGGTGCTGGGCTTGGGTGAGTCGGGACTGGCAATGGCATTGTGGCTAGCGCGCTGCGGGGCCACGCTGCGCATCGCTGATACGCGCGATGCGCCTGAGCGTTTACAGCAATTGCTGCAGGCGGTTCCTGATGTTGAGTTTGTGGGTGGCGTCGAAGATGGCAGATTCAATCCTTTGCTTTTAGACGGCATCGATTTTGCCGCAGTAAGTCCAGGTCTGGTACCGGACGCGGAGTTGAAAGACATCATTCCGGCGGCCTTGCTCGCCGAAATTCCTGTGTGGGGAGAAATTGAACTCTTCGCCCAAGCGCTGGCAGCTTTGCGTGAAAGTCAGGAATATCACCCGAAAGTGATCGCCATCACTGGCACTAACGGCAAAACCACGGTGACCAGTCTGACCGGTTTGCTATGTCAACGATCAGGTTTAACTGTACAGGTCGCAGGTAATATCAGCCCTGCTGCATTGGATGTTTTGCGCACCGCTTTGGATACGGAAACTTTGCCGCAAGCATGGGTATTGGAGTTATCCAGTTTTCAGTTGCACACCACTTATAGTTTGCAAGCGGATGTGGCAACAGTATTAAACGTGACCCAGGATCATCTCGACTGGCATGGCGAGATGGCGGCTTATGTTGGAGACAAGGCACGCATTTTCGGCGAAAACACACTTCGTGTTTTGAATCGTGACGATCCAATCGTCATGAAAATGGCCGACGCCACCAGCATTACCTTTGGTGTTGATGAGCCGGATAAGGCGAATTGTTTTGGCTTGACCAATGAGAACGGCATGCAATGGTTAGTGGTGGCTTCCGAGGTCGCAGAAGAAACTGAAAAGAAACGTGGAAAGAAGCATCAGGTCGAAGCATTGCCCATCAGTATCAAGCGCTTGATGCCAGCCGATGCCTTGCGGATTCGTGGTCAGCATAATGCCGCCAATGCATTAGCGGCTCTGGCTTTAGGGCGAGCGATCGGTTTGCCATTTGCCTCGCTGTTGCACGGTTTGCGTGAATACCGTGGCGAACCACATCGAGTGGAGTTGGTCGCCAGTATTGACGGCGTTGAGTATTACGACGACAGCAAAGGCACTAACGTTGGCGCTACTGTTGCTGCCCTTAATGGTTTAGGGCGCGGACCCGACGGCGGTGCCAGCGCGAACCGGTTGGTTTTGATCGCGGGCGGTGACGGCAAAGGACAAGACTTTACCCCGATTGCAGAACCATTAGCGCGTTATGGACGGGCGCTGGTGTTGATTGGTCGCGATGCCGATGCGATTCGCCATGCGGTCAACAGCGAACTGCTGGCCGCCGGAATCGATATCGTCGATTGCGATACGTTGGAGCAAGCGGTGCAACGTGCTGCTGAGCTTGCGCATGCTGGTGATGCAGTGTTGTTGTCACCGGCGTGCGCCAGCCTCGACATGTTCCGCAATTATGCGCACCGTGCTGAGGTGTTCGTGGCTGAAGTGCGCGAACTGGCATTGGCACGTGGCGAGGTAAGCTTATGAAATTCGCATTCCCATTCTTTTTAGGGAGTAGCGATAAGTCTGCGGAAAAGCCGCGGGCACCAGTTTCACCTATTCCTGCTCGTGCACGTTCTGTCGATGGCATGAAGCCGGGCATTCAGCGTTCAAAAATGATGGAGTACGACCAACCGCTGGTGTGGGTCGTGGTGTTGTTGATGTTGCTTGGTCTGGTAATGGTGTATTCGGCTTCTATCGCGTTACCGGATTCGCCTAAATATGCGAGCTACAAAAGTTATAACTTCTTGCTCCGTCAGGCAATTTTTATCTGCGTTTCTATGGTCGCAGGGTTTGTGACGTTTCGTATTCGTATCGCCACGTGGCAACGTTGGGCGCCCTATTTGTTTGTGATTACGTTGGTATTGCTGGCGATGGTATTGGTGCCCGGGTTAGGTAAGGGCGTCAACGGTGCCAAACGCTGGCTCTCGTTTCGCGTCTTTAATTTGCAGCCGTCGGAATTAATGAAGCTGTTCATCGTCCTCTATGCCGCCAACTATACCGTGCGCAAACAAGAGGTGATGCATAAGTTGACTAAAGGTTTCTTACCGATGACGGCAGCCGTCGGCGTGGTGGGACTATTGCTGATGTTGGAGCCAGATCTTGGCGCACTCGGTGTAATCGTCTGCATTGCAATGGGGATTTTATTTTTAGGCGGCATTAACGGGATTTGGTTCGGCGGTATTACAGCGATGCTGGCCGTGATGTTTTCGATGGTGATCTGGTTGTCACCATGGCGTCGAGAACGGATTTTCGCTTACTTGAATCCATGGGATCAAGACAATGCTTTAGGCAAGGCATACCAACTGTCGCATTCCTTGATTGCGTTTGGGCGTGGCGAAATATTCGGCGTCGGGCTTGGTGCCAGCGTTGAAAAATTACATTATTTGCCGGAAGCGCACACCGACTTCTTGCTGGCAGTGATTGGTGAAGAACTCGGTTTTGTTGGTGTGCTGGTAGTGGTGATGATGTTTTATTGGATCATCAAGCGTGCCTTTGAAATCGGCCGTCAGGCGATCGCCATGGAGCAGGTTTTTGCCGGATTGACTGCCAAAGGTATCGGTATTTGGATCGGTGTGCAGACATTTATTAACATGGGCGTCAATCTGGGTTTGTTACCGACTAAAGGATTGACGTTGCCGCTGATGAGTTACGGCGGATCAGGTGTCTTGATTAATTGTATTGGGTTGGCGATTTTGTTGAGAATTGATTACGAGAATAGAGTCATGATGCGCGGGGGGCGGCAATGAAAAAATTGCTCATCATGGCCGCTGGTACTGGCGGACATATTTTCCCCGGTTTAGCGATTGCCGACACGATGCGGCAACGTGGCTGGCAGGTAACGTGGCTCGGAACGACGCATGGCATGGAGGGCGATCTGGTGCCGCAGCATGGTATCGAGATGGATCGTATTGCGTTTTCTGGATTACGCGGAAAAGGCCTTGCGCATTCATTGCGTGGCGTGTGGCGGTTACTGGCCAGCTTTCCAGCCTGTTTTAGCTTCATTGGCCGACGTAAGCCCGACGTTATTCTCGGTATGGGCGGTTACGTCACCGTGCCGGGAGGAGTGATGGCACGGTTGCGTAAGGTGCCGTTAGTGTTGGTGAATGCGGATGCAGGGCTGTTGTTGTCAAATAAAGTATTGGCGCCTTTAGCGCAGCGTGTTTTGTTTGGATTTCCGGCAGAATTTGGTGCCGCAGCCAATAAGGCGCTGGTCACAGGCAATCCTGTGCGTCAGGAAATCATGCAATTGCCTTTGCCAGAGCAACGTTATAGCGGTCGTATCGGCCCGCTGCGGTTACTCGTAGTGGGCGGCAGCTTGGGCGCTAAGGCGCTCAATGATTGTTTGCCGGCAGCATTGGCGCTGATCCCGCTGGAATCGCGACCAAGTGTGACGCATCAATCTGGCAAGCAGCATATTGCAACCTTGCAAGCGGCCTACAAAGCGGCCGGCGTCGCAGCCGAAGTGGTGGCTTTTATTGACGATATGCCACGGCGCTATGCTGATGCCGATCTGGTGGTCTGTCGTGCTGGTGCGATTACGATTTCGGAATTGACGGCGGCGGGCGTTGCTAGTGTGTTGATCCCGCTGGTGGCTTCGACCACTTCGCATCAGCGTGACAACGCCAAGTGGATGGCGACAAAACAAGCGGCAATTCATCTGCCGCAAAACGATTTAAGTAAAGAGCGCTTGTCTGGTTTGTTGATGCGCATGACGCGTCAAGATTGTCAGGCAATGGCGCAGGCAGCCTACGAGAACGGCCGCCGCGATGCAAATCAAACCATCGCGCAGGTCCTTGAAGAATATGTAAGCACGGAAAGTAGTCATGAAACATAAAGTAAAAAATATTCATTTTGTCGGTATCGGCGGCTCAGGAATGAGCGGTATTGCTGAGGTGTTGTTAAATCTTGGCTACACCGTGTCCGGCTCCGATCTCGGCAGCAACGACGCCACGCGTCGACTGGCTAAACTTGGCGCTAAGGTCATCTTGGGCCACGCCGCCGAAAATATTCAAAACGCTAACGCCATTGTCACCTCGACGGCTGTAAAAGAAGACAATCCGGAGGTTGTTGCCGGTCGCGAAAAGCATATTCCTATCGTGCCACGTGCCGTCATGTTGGCAGAATTGATGCGCCTCAAGCGCGGCATCGCGATTGCCGGTACGCACGGCAAAACGACCACGACAAGTCTGGTTGCCAGTGTGCTGGCTGAAGGCGGTCTTGACCCGACTTTTGTTATCGGCGGTCGGCTTACCAGCGCCGGAGCCAATGCCAAATTAGGTTCAGGCGATTTCATCGTGGCCGAGGCGGACGAGTCGGATGCTTCATTTTTGAACTTGTCCCCGGTGATTGAAGTCATTACCAACATCGATGCCGATCATATGGAAACCTATGATCACGATTTCAACAAGTTGAAGCAGGCCTTTGTTGAGTTCACGCAGAGGTTGCCATTTTATGGTGTTGCGGTGCTATGCATAGATGATGCAAATGTGCGCGACATCATGCCGCAGATTTCCAAGCCAATCACCACCTATGGCTTCCATGAGGAAGCTCAAGTGCGGGCGATTGATGCCAGGCCGGTTGCCGGGCATATGGAATTTACCGTGATTCAGGATGGCTATGCACCAATGCCGATCAGTCTCAATCAGCCCGGCATGCATAACGTGCAAAATGCGTGTGCCGCAGTGGCGATTGCGCGTGAACTCGGCGTTGCCGATGGCGCGATCCAAAAAGCGTTAACGGAGTTTCATGGCGTTGGTCGCCGCTTTACCCGATATGGTGAAATCTCGGTTCCCGCCACGGATACGCAGCCTGCCGGCACGTATGCATTGGTTGACGATTATGGTCATCATCCGGTCGAAACGACGGCGACTATTTCGGCGGCGCGTGGTGCTTATCCGGGCCGGAGACTCGTATTAGCATTTCAGCCGCATCGCTATACCCGGACCCGCGATTTGTTCGAAGACTTCGTCAAGGTGTTGTCCACCGTCGATGTACTCGTGCTGGCAGAAGTTTATGCTGCCGGAGAAACGCCTCTTGTGGCGGCGGATGGACGTGCATTGGCCCATGCGTTACGCGTGGCAGGAATGGCTGAACTGGTATTTGTTGAGAAAATTGCGGATATGCACGCGGCGATTGTCAACATAGTACGCGATGGCGACGTTGTGATGACAATGGGTGCAGGTTCTATCAGCAGCGTACCCGCGCAACTGGTCAATCAAACTGCATCCGACTAAGATTTTTAGAATTGTTTTGTGTTTTGATGCGTATTTTGGGATCGCTCGGATGAATAAGATATGCGTAACATAGTAAGCGAGATACATTAGCAATACGGTCAAAAACATACTGAGTAATACAGCGATAGTGAGCAAGTGATGAGTACAAAATCTATGACCAAGCAATTCGGAAAAGTCGGCGTCCTGTTCGGCGGGCGATCGGCTGAGCGCGAAGTATCTAAAATGTCCGGCAACGGCGTTGTGCTGGCACTCAAAAACCAGGGCGTTGATGCGCACCTGTTCGATCCGGCTGAACGTAGTCTGGCGGAATTGGCCGCTGAAAAATTTGATCGCGTCTTCATTGCGTTGCACGGCCGCTTTGGCGAAGACGGCACGCTTCAAGGAGCGCTGGAACAACTCGGTATTCCTTACACCGGTCCGGGCGTGATGGCATCTGCGATTGCGATGGATAAGGTAATGAGCAAGCGCGTCTGGCAGAGTCTCGATTTGCCAACACCACGTTTTCTTGTCCTGGATTCCGCGAGTGTATCGAGCGACGAGCTGCGTCAATTGCCGGATGCGCTTGGCTTGCCATTGATGCTCAAAGCCCCGCATGAAGGTTCGACAATTGGCATCAGCAAGGTAACCGGTTACGCAGACATTGATGCTGGTTTCGCCTTGTGTGCAAAATACGATGAAGTGGTCCTCGCAGAAGAATTTATCAGCGGACGCGAGTTGACTGTGCCAGTGTTGGGCGCAGGTCGGACCGCGCGCGCGTTACCCATCGTAGAAATCCGTGCACCGGATGGTAACTATGATTATCAGCACAAATATTTTACCAATGACACTACCTATTTATGTCCGGCGCCGTTAGACGACGTATTGACGCAGCGCATACAGTCATTAGCGGTACAGGCTTTCAATGCACTTGGTTGCAAGGGGTGGGCAAGGGTTGATTTTATGTTACGGGATAGCGACAACGCCCCGTTCATTTTAGAAATCAATACATCGCCGGGGATGACAAGCCACTCGCTGGTGCCGATGTCAGCCAAGCAGGATGGATCAAGTTACGAAGAATTATGTGTGGAAATACTGGCGTCAGCATCACTGGAATTGCGGCACGAGAGCAACGAGACGCCAATCTGAAAAGGTTGATATTTCGGTCAGGACACATTTTAACGAATTTAATACGTAGCAAATACGAGCGATAAAGATAGCAATTATGTGGCAAGACATCAAAATATTGAACGTAACTTCCAATGCCCTGATTGGGCTGGTTTTGCTCGTCTTGTTAGCCTCCGGTGTATGGTGGCTGGCCCAACGGCCTATGTTTACGTTAAAGGTTATCCGGGTTGAGGGAGCGGGGCAAGGCGAGATACGTCGGGTTAATCCATTGACGATTCGTGCCAGTGCTTTGCCGCGAATTAAAGGTAATTTTTTTACAGCGAATCTGGATGCGGTACGCGTAGCGTTTGAGTCGGTTCCATGGGTACGCAAGGCCTCGGTGCAACGCGAATGGCCGAACCAATTGGTCGTCACGATTGAGGAACACCAGCCATTAGGCACGTGGGACGACGATGGACGGTTGTTATCGGTTAAAGGTGATTTGTTTATTGCCAATCTGGATGAGGCAGAAGAGGACGGCGATCTGTTGAAATTTGGTGGTCCAATCGGTAGTGAGAAAGACGTTCTTGCACGATTCATGGATTTCAAGAAATGGTTTGCGCCGCTCAAATTAACACCTACAGATGTGGAGCTTTCTCCGCGTTATGCATGGAGCGTTAAATTGGATAACGGTATGACCGTGGCGCTTGGGCGGGAACAAAACAAGGCAACCTTGCAGGATCGTGTTGGCCGGTTGGTTGAGATTTATCCGCAGTTGTTGTCGCGTTTGCAGGACCGGATTGAAAGTGTGGATATGCGTTATCCGAATGGTCTGGCGTTAAAGGCGAGTGGCCTTGGTGCTGGATTGGGAAATAAAAAATAATAAGCGGAATATTATGACTAAAGACGCAAAAAACTTGATCGTTGGCCTTGATATCGGCACTTCCAAAGTGGTGGCGGTAGTAGCTGAGGTTCTGCCTGATGGACGACACGAAGTGATCGGGCTCGGTCAGCATGAATCCAGAGGCTTGAAAAAAGGGGTAGTGGTTAATATTGAGGCCACAGTAGAGTCGATCCAGCGTGCGCTGGAAGAGGCTGAATTGATGGCGGATTGCAAAATCCGCAATGTGTATACCGGTATTGCCGGTAGCCATATACGCAGCTTTAATTCCAGTGGCATGGTGGCGATCAAGGACAAGGAAGTAACGGCAGCAGATGTCTCGCGTGTGATCGAAACAGCGAAGGCTGTCAACATTCCGACCGATCAGCAATTGCTGCATACGGTGCCGCAAGAATTTATCGTCGATAGCCAGGACGATGTGCGTGAACCAATCGGGATGAGCGGTATCCGACTTGAGGTCAAGGTGCATATCGTTACCGGCGCAGTGTCGGCGGTACAAAACATTGTCAAATGTATTCGCCGCTGTGGTTTGGAAGTATCGGACCTGATTTTGCAGCCAATGGCTTCGGCCGATGCGGTGCTCACTACTGATGAAAAAGAACTTGGCGTCGTGCTGGTTGATATTGGTGGCGGTACAACCGATGTAGCGGTATTCACGGAAGGCGCGATTCGGCATACGGCCGTGATCCCGATTGCCGGTGATCAGATCACCAACGATATCGCGATGGCGTTACGGACGCCGACTGCGGAAGCGGAAGAAATCAAGTTGCGTTACGGCGTCGCAAAACAGATTCTGGCTGATCCGGGCGAAACGTTGGAAGTACCAGGTCTGGGTGATCGCAATTCGCGCACGCTGTCACGTCAGGCGTTGGCTGCCGTGATTGAACCACGCGTCGAAGAATTATTCGCACTAGTGCATCAAGTTGTGCGTGAGTCGGGGTATGAAGAGGTGCTCTCTAGCGGCATTGTGTTGACCGGTGGATCGGCACTGATGCCCGGCATGATCGAGCTGGCAGAAGATATCTTTTTGAAGCCAGCACGTTTAGGCACGCCACACTACAACGGCCAATTGGCTGACGTGGTGCGCAGTCCGCGTTACGCGACGGTGCTGGGTTTGCTGTTGGAGGCGAAAAAGCAGTATCTGCGTGGCTATATTGTGACGCGTCAGGAAGGCTCTGCGAAGGCAGTCTGGCAACGTATGAAGGAATGGTTTTTAGGGAATTTTTAAGTGTTGGAATGTGGTGTAGATGGGGTCAGACACAACTTCTGAAGTTGCAGTAAAAGGTCGAGGCAGTACAAAGAAGCAAAGTAGAAGCAGCAGATGTGGCAATACATTATTTAAAATTGGCGTGGTTAATGTTATTTGTGTAACGCGCAGTTGTCAGTTGCTAGGCCTCACACCGCGTGATGCCTATTGACTGGATGCTGCAACTTTATAAGGAAACATCATGGAAATCGATATACTTGACAATGCAACGCTGGGTACCGTGATTAAAGTCGTTGGCGTCGGTGGCGCTGGTGGCAATGCGGTTCAGCACATGATCAACAAAGGTGTCTCGGGAGTCGAGTTTATCGCTGCCAACACCGATGCCCAGGCGCTGAAGCACTCCAAAGCGCACAACGTTATCCAGATCGGTGAGACCGGTTTGGGTGCGGGGATGAAGCCTGAAGTAGGCCGCCAATTAGCGGAAGAGTCACGCGCGCGGATTGAAGATGCGCTGCGTGGTGCGCACATGGTATTTATTGCGGCCGGTATGGGCGGCGGTACTGGCACCGGTGCCGCGCCAGTCGTCGCACAGATCGCCAAGGAACTTGGCGCGCTGACAGTGGCGGTGGTGTCCAAGCCATTTTCGTACGAAGGTCAAAAATGCATGGACCTCGCTGACGAAGGCTTGGAAGCGTTATCACAACACGTTGATTCGCTGATCATCATTCTCAATGAAAAACTGGAAGAGATTTACGAAGACGACAGCATGGTCGAATGGCTGGAACACGCCGATGACGTACTCAACAATGCCGTCGCCGGGATTGCAGAAATCATCAATGTGCCGGGTCATATCAACGTCGATTTCAATGACGTCAAGACGATCATGGGTGAACAAGGCAAGGCGATGATGGGGACGGCAACTGCGCACGGCGTTGACCGCGCACGTCTGGCGGCAGAGCAGGCAGTTGCATCGCCATTGCTGGACGGTATCGATCTGTCGGGTGCACGTGGCGTGCTGGTCAACGTCACCGCAAGCCGCAGTCTCAAAGGTAAAGAAATCAAAGAAGTAATGGCTACCGTTCGTGCGTTTGCTGCACCGGACGCATCGATTGCACAAGGGATCGCTTACGACGAAACCATGGGCGACGATATCCGCGTTACCGTGGTCGCAACCGGTCTTGGCCGTGCGCGCAAATCGGTTCAACTGGTGCAGCCACAAATGTTGCGCACGGGAACGCACAACGAGCCGATGATGCAACACGGTCACGCCAATTCACATTCTGTCGGCCACGGTAGTTCGTCGTTTGACGGGATGAAAGCGCCAGCAGTATGGCGTCGTGAATCTGCGTCGGACACAGTACGCGCTCTGGAAAAGAATGGCATGGAAACATATGACATTCCGGCTTTCTTGCGCAAACAAGCGGACTAAGCAAGCCGACTAAGCAAGCGGACTAACCGAAAATGGCTATTGTTATTTGAAGCAAGACCAGTCAACGGTTGGTAGCGGTTTGTCCGCCAGGAAACGTTGACTGTAAATCGCTTCAACCTCTGCAGAAATGTGGGGAACAAGGCATACTTTAGAACGTCGCGACCTTTTTGGCGCGGCGTTTTTTTTAATCTTTTTATTTAAATATTAAGATTAAAAATTTAAGAATAAAAAAACAGACGGTAGTTCGTTGAGTGTAAGAATTCAGCGGATAAAGTGTTAATAGATTATTTGGCTGCGCCATAAAGTGGCGAGCAATTCTTATCCATTTTGTAGTACCAATAAAACCACCCAGATATAAGGACAATCATCATGACAATCAAAATCGGCGATACCTTGCCTGAAGGCCAATTAGCAGAATTCATTGAAACAGAAACGGAAGGTTGTTCGTTAGGACCAAATACTTTTAACGTCAGTGATTTAGTAAAGGGCAAGAAAATTGCCTTGTTTGCTGTGCCCGGTGCATTTACGCCGACCTGTTCGGCAAAGCATCTGCCCGGTTATGTTAAACACGCCGCGGAATTCAAAGCGAAGGGCGTAGACGAAATTTGGGCCATTTCAGTCAATGATGCGTTTGTTATGGGCGCTTGGGGCCGCGATCAAAAAGCGACCGGTGCCGTGCGTTTGCTAGCTGATGGAAATGCATCTTTCGTAAAGGCGTTGGGTCTGGACGCAGATTTTAGCAAAGCAGGCATGGGAATACGCTCACAGCGTTTTTCTGCGTTTATTGATGATGGTGTAGTTAAACAATTGAACGTTGAAGCGCCGAAGACATTTGAAGTATCGACGGCGGAAGTACTGTTGTCGCAAATATAATATTGAGTCGGTTGCGACCCATTTGCTGAACGAGTTATTGGTAATTAAACGGCGCGATTGCGCCGTTTTTTATTGGGGCTCCTATAATTAGCGCATTTTGCGTCGAAGATGGCCCTAATCCGTGTTTTTTATCCCACAATGACCACACTTCGTTACAGTCGCTGTTGGCGGCAACATCTATAATGATGACATGTTGAAACAACGCACCATCAAAAAAATTGTCAAAACCGTCGGTATCGGATTGCATTCCGGAACCAAGGTTGAGTTGACCTTGCGCCCGGCAGCGATAAACACCGGTATTGTTTTCCGTCGTATCGATCTCGATCCAGTCATTGACTTTCCTGCAACCGCCACTGCGGTGGGCGACACGCGAATGGCGTCAGTGCTGTCCAAAGATGGTCAACGCGTATCGACGGTCGAGCATCTGCTTTCGGCATGCGCAGGTCTCGGCGTTGATAATTTATACGTGGATCTGACCGCGGAAGAAATTCCCATCATGGATGGTTCTGCCTCGTCTTTTGTGTTTCTGCTGCAGCAGGCCGGTTTGGAAGAACAAGGCGCGGCGAAAAAGTTTATTCGAGTCAAAAAAACGGTGGAAGTCAGGGAGGGCGAGGGCGACAAGGAAAAATGGGCGCGGCTCGAACCTTGTGACGGTTTCAAGCTGAAATTCTTTATTGAATTTCATCATCCTGCTGTCGATGGGACAGGACAAACCGCCGAAGTTGATTTCAGTTTTGAGTCCTATGTGAAAGAAATTGCCCGTGCGCGCACTTTTGGGTTCATGCAGGATGTTGAAACTCTCCGAGGAATGGGCTTGGCGCGTGGTGGTTCATTAGAAAATGCGATCGTGATGGACGAGTATCGTATTTTGAACAGTGACGGCCTGCGCTACGAAAATGAATTTGTGCGGCACAAGATATTGGATGCTATTGGTGATTTGTATCTTATCGGCCATCCGTTACTTGCCAGTTACACCGCTCACAAGTCCGGTCATGCGATGAATAATCAATTATTGCGCGCACTGTTGGCACAACCCGATGCGTACGAAATTGTCAGCTTTGAAAACCTTGCATCTGCACCTGATACGTATCAGCGTCAGGTTGAGCAGGAATGGGCGTTGAACTAAGCAGCATTGTCTCGTTAGCGTGGATCAGGTGATTAAATTTTCACTTTGAGCGCTAACGATGGACTTTTTTTGCTGCATCATTAATTCCCACCATCCCACCATCCCACCATCCAATTCCTACGAGATAGATTGTTTAATTGGCAATTTCTTTTATCGTGTCTAATGGCATGCCGCAGTCATTCAGCGTAACCATGAATATATTCGGTCTGCGCGCTTTATCTACTCTGTTCGTCTGTGTATCTTTTGACCATTGCGGCAAGAGCCGCTTTCAATGCTTCGTTGCGCGGCGACTCTTCTAATGCTCCAGCCAGATGCGCGAATGCGGAAACTGCAGTCGGCGTGAGGCTAAATTGTTTAATTGGCGTTAATTTTTGTAGGCTTTGGCTTACTTGTACTTTGATCCGAATTCCATTAACCTGCCAGTTCTCCGCAAGTAAATAATTCTGAAGTTTTGGTAGTTGTTGTTTTAACTTCGTTGCTAATGCCGCGTTTGGGGCCGAGAGAACTAGTTGGCCTGATTCAAAATGCAATACCTCGCACGCTTCAAACATGCTTGGTAAGCCAGCGGCACACTGTTTTTGTAAAGCCGCCATACGAGTAAGGGTTGGCAGCAGCGCTGCCATTTTGTCGTTGTCGCGCAGGAAGTCAGTGGCCTCTCGGGAGATCCATTTGGACGACTTCGAACCGGCCGCTTGCATAAATGAAGAGGAAAATGAGAGTTTGCGCATGATCACGAAACGATATCACACCTATTACGCGAAGGGCGATCTAACCGCTATTGGCGAGCGGCCGCGATGCAAGTAATTCTTCTGCATCCCCGTTTCTCTCGTGCTAAATCGATCACATTAGGTGGTCGTCATATTGCAATGTTGATCGTGTTATTTCTGATAGCGGTATTATTGACGACGGTGTTGCTGTATTTTCTGACATTTCGTTATGCTGGTAGCGTATCTATACCTTTTATGAAGACGCCAGTCTCCTTCAGCAACACTGGGAGTGTTCCTGACAATGATAAATTTTTGAAAGAAAATCTCGCCGCAATGGCCATTAAATTAGGTCAGATGCAGGCGCAGTTGCTCCGCCTTGATGCATTGGGCGAGCGCGTTCAGGGTTTGGCGGGTGTGAAGCCGGAAGAGTTTAATTTCAAAGGGACACCGGGAACTGGCGGCGCAGAGCCGTCCAGCATGAATGAACGGAAGTCACGGGCGTTCGGCATTACTGAGTTCCAATTAGCGCTGGATTCGATGGCGCGTGATATTGGTCATCGGGCCGACTATATGGATGTGCTTGAATCCACATTAATGAGTGACAAAATCAAAGCAAAGCTGTTGCCGACCAACCAACCGGTTGCAGTAAATTACAACTCATCCAGTTTTGGATGGCGAGTGGATCCTTTTACCGGCCGCAGTGCGTTCCATGAAGGGTTGGATTTTCCGGCAATGACCGGCACGCCGATTGTTGCAGCCGCAGCCGGAGTAGTTATTGCCGCAGAATATCATCCGGCCTACGGCAATATGCTCGAGATTGATCACGGCAACGATATCGTTACTCGTTACGCACATGCCTCCAAATTATTGGTAAAAGTGGGTGATATCGTGCAACGCGGACAACATGTTGCGGATATTGGCAGTACCGGACGTTCTACTGGACCGCACCTCCATTTTGAAGTCAGAATCAAAGGCGGCGCTCAGGATCCGCGCAAGTTTCTTGCGGCTGGTACCGATCAGGCAAAAATGGCGGTATTGATCGGGAGGTAGTTAATTTTTTGATACTTTATTAAATGTCAATATACAAAAGTCTGATACAAATTGGATAAGGGGGATTGTTTCCTCGCGCATAACCCCAACGTGACGGAGGTCACATGATAAAATCTTGTACTTATGCGGTTATAGGACTTAAGTAAAACCGCCTCAGCGGAGTCATGCCTACCAGCGTTACATCCCTAATGCCATCTTTATTAGGGCTAGCTGAGACCATTTTGCATACATCCTAAGTTATAGTCTTACGGCCTGGTTTTAGTGATTTTGGGCTTGTTATGTATTTTGTTCGCTTCGCCTTCCTTAATTGTTTAAGGCTCGCGCTTCGCCTTTACGTTAATGGCTGATATAAACGGAGCAGTTTGTGTGAAAACGCGCAATAACTCCGATACTTTTTTTAGAATCCAAGCATGTCATTACTGACCCAGATTTTCGGTAGCCGCAACCAGCGACTGCTCAAGCAATACCAAAAAACTGTAGGCCAAATTAATGGCCTCGAGTCGACAATGGAAAAATTGTCGGACGCGCAGTTGAAAGCTAAAACGGCCGAGTTCAAACAGCGCATCACCGATGGTGAAAAGCTGGATGATATGTTGCCGGAAGCGTTTGCAGTGTGTCGTGAGGCTGGCAAGCGGGTTCTCAAAATGCGCCATTTCGATGTCCAACTAATTGGTGGCATGGTGCTGCATTACGGCAAAATTGCCGAAATGGGCACCGGCGAAGGTAAAACGTTAATGGCAACGTTGCCAGCGTACCTGAACGCCTTGTCAGGCAAGGGCGTTCACGTGGTCACAGTGAATGATTACCTCGCACAGCGCGACGCTGAGTGGATGGGGCGCTTATATAGTTGGCTTGGATTGACTACCGGTGTGAATTTGTCCGCGGTAGAGCATGACGACAAGCAAATTGCTTATTTAGCTGATATTACTTACGGAACGAATAACGAATTCGGTTTCGATTATCTGCGCGATAACATGGTGTTTGAAGCCGGTGATCGTGTGCAGCGGGTGCTGAATTTTGCGATTGTTGATGAAGTCGACTCGATTTTGATCGACGAAGCGCGGACGCCACTGATTATTTCTGGTCAAGCTGAAAATCACACCGATTTGTATCAAAAAATTAACTCCTTGCCGCCGCTACTGACACTACAAGTTGGTGAAGAAACGCCTGATGGCAAAGGTAAAGTTGAGATTCCGGGCGACTATACCAAGGATGAAAAAGCGCATCAGGTCTTGCTGACCGAAGCCGGGCATGAAAAAGCCGAGCAAATTTTGACCAATATGGGTCTGTTGGCAGAAGGCGCGTCGCTGTATGACGCGGCTAATATCAGTCTGATACATCATTTGTATGCCGCTTTACGCGCGCATTCCCTGTACCACAAGGATCAGCATTACGTTATTCAAAACAACGAAGTCGTTATCGTCGACGAGTTTACCGGCCGCATGATGCAGGGACGTCGCTGGTCAGATGGTTTGCATCAGGCGGTTGAGGCCAAAGAAGGCGTTCAGATTCAGAACGAGAACCAGACCTTAGCGTCGATCACGTTCCAGAATTATTTCCGTATGTACGGGAAACTGGCTGGCATGACCGGTACTGCCGATACAGAAGCCTACGAATTCCAGGAAATCTACGGTTTGGAAACCGTGGTTATCCCACAAAATCGTCCGAATCAGCGTAAAGATCGCCAGGATCAGGTTTATAAGACTTCAACTGAAAAATACAACGCAATGCTGATCGATATTCAGGATTGCTATGAGCGCGGACAACCAGTGCTGGTGGGTACTACTTCCATCGAAAATTCAGAGTTGCTGTCAGGTATTCTGGATAAAGCCAAATTGCCGCATAACGTTTTGAATGCCAAGCAACATGCACGCGAGGCGGAAATTATTGCGCAAGCGGGTAGTCCGAAGGCAATTACGATCGCCACCAATATGGCGGGTCGTGGTACCGATATCGTATTGGGTGGCAATGTAGAGAAACAGGTGCAGTTTATTGAGGCAAACACTGAGCTCGGCGACACCGAAAAACAATTGCAATCAGCCAAGCTGGTGAACGAATGGCAGTCACTGCATGATCATGTGACGAACGCCGGTGGTTTGCATATCATTGGTACTGAGCGTCATGAGTCGCGCCGGGTAGATAATCAGTTACGTGGTCGGGCAGCGCGTCAGGGCGATCCTGGATCGTCACGCTTTTATTTATCATTGGACGACGCATTGTTGCGGATTTTTGCTGGTGATCGGGTGCGCTCCATCATGGATCGCCTGAAGATGCCAGAAGGCGAACCAATTGAAGCGGGTATCGTCTCGCGTTCAATTGAGTCCGCTCAGCGCAAGGTAGAAGCGCGTAACTTCGATATTCGTAAGCAATTGCTTGAGTATGATGACGTTGCCAACGATCAGCGCAAAGTGATTTATCAGCAGCGTAATGAGTTGCTGGAATCCCGAGACGTGTCGGAGATGGTTGGTTCGCTACGTCACGGCGTCCTAAACGATACTTTCCGTACCTACGTGCCAGCGGAATCGCTCGATGAGCAATGGGACATCCCGTCGCTCGAAGCGGCGTTGACCAACGAGTTGCATCTAGAAATTCCGCTCGCCAAGGTGTTGGAGTTAGAGCCTAATCTGACCGATGATGAGTTGTTGGACCGCGTGTTAAATGCGGCAGATGCTGAATATGCGGCGAAAACGGAAGTCGTTGGAAAAGAGTCATTTGCTGGTTTCGAACGTAGTGTCATGCTGCAAAGCGTTGACAGTCATTGGCGTGAACATTTGGCCGCGCTGGATCATTTGCGTCAAGGTATTCATTTGCGTGGTTATGCGCAGAAAAATCCGAAACAGGAATACAAGCGCGAGGCATTTGAATTGTTTGGCCAAATGCTTGATCTCATCAAAAATGAAGTTGTGCGTGTGGTGATGACGGTGCGCATCGAAAACCGCGCAGAAATTGATGCGGCGGAAGAGGAGTTGTCGCACTCACATTTGGAAAACGTCCATTTCCAGCATGCTGAATTTAATCCGAATGCAGGCGCCGAAGAGCTGTTGGCCCCGACTGCACATCCGGACGAGGCAAGATTACAAGCCCTTGTTGACGCTGTACCAAAAGTGGGACGTAATGATCCATGTCCGTGCGGAAGCGGCAAGAAATACAAGCAATGTCACGGTCAATTGGCTTAACGTGATTTTCGTAATTGATTGGTAAAGGCCGTTATCACCTGCGTTGTCTTTAAGCAGAGCGTATGCGCCACCTTTCAAACTGCAAGTGGTGTCCAACTCGTTGCGAAGTTGCTTAGATGCTGCCCTTAAGTCGCTTTTAAGTTGATTTTAAGCTGCTCCTAGCTGCAAAAAAAAGTGAAGGCAGAGCCGGGAAACCAGCTCTGCCTTTTTTTCCGCCCTGCCAGTGCCATCGATTGCACCGATTCCTGCTTATCCGATTTAAAATAGCTGCCTTGATTGATCGCAGTACGCACATTTTTTATCTGTTATGCATAGTTAGCGGCATTATTTCAGCGGCATGAAGGCTAATGGCTATGGCGCAAGATGCGGAACAGATTTTAGCTACTTTTCTTTTTATTTTCCCCGCAAAGGATTCTCATGGCCGTCAATTCCCCCATTCCCGTTGCTTCTGATCTGAAGCCCGTAGCCGGTATTGAACTCGGTTATACAGAAGCCGGTGTGCGCAAAGCTAATCGTAAGGATTTACTGGTCATGAAACTGGCCCCAACGGCGACCGTCGCTGGTGTTTTTACGCTGAATCGATTTTGTGCCGCGCCGGTTCAGGTCAGTAAAGCCCATCTTGAGGCTGCACGCGTGTCAGGTGAGCCGATTTGTGCGTTAGTCATTAACACAGGCAATGCGAACGCTGGCACTGGCGAAATGGGTCTGGCAGCGGCCAATAGAACCTGTGTCGCATTAGCGGAACTGATTGGATGCAATCCAGCCCAAGTTTTGCCATTTTCAACTGGCGTCATTTTGGAGCCTTTACCGGTGGATCGGATCGAAGCTGGGTTGCCAGGCGCGCTTAACAATCTGTGCGCTGATAATTGGTTCAATGCCGCAGAAACCATCATGACCACCGATACGCAGCCTAAAGCGGCATCGCAAACTGTGATCGTCGCTGGAAAGAAGGTCACAATGACTGGTATTAGCAAGGGCGCTGGCATGATCAAGCCAAACATGGCCACCATGCTTGGTTTTCTGGCAATGGATGCCAAAGTCGCGCAACCAGTATTGGATCGCCTAGTCAAGCAAGCGGCTGACCAATCTTTTAATTGCATCACCATTGATGGCGATACGTCGACCAACGACTCCTTCATGCTGATTGCAACGGGCTTGGGCGAGTTGGAGGTCAACAGCTTTGATTCGCCTGAATATAGCGCGCTGGCAGCGGCCGTGACTGAGTTGTCGCAGCGTTTGGCGCAAGCCATTATTCGCGATGGCGAAGGAGCGACTAAATTCATTACCGTTACGGTAGAAGATGGTTTGAATGTTGAGGAATGCAGGAAGATTGCCTATTCAATAGGGCATTCACCGCTGGTTAAAACTGCTTTTTTTGCTTCCGATCCTAACCTCGGCCGGATTCTGGCAGCGATCGGCTACGCTGGCGTTGATGACCTTAATGTCGAAAAAATAAATCTTTATCTCGATGATGTCTGGGTCGCCCAAAATGGTGGACGCAATCCTGATTATCTGGAGGAAGACGGTCAACGGGTAATGAAGCAAAGCGAAATCACTGTGCGCGTGAATCTTGGGCGCGGTGACGCCACAGCGACCATCTGGACCTGCGACCTTTCGCACGAATATGTCACCATTAATGCCGATTACCGCTCTTGATTGACTGATGGCGATCCATCGGACTCAATTTCCATCGCCGTTTGAATAACTGGATTGACTTTATATGACGCAATTAGACCAATTCCTACTCCGTGCTGAATCTATGCTGGCACGTCTTGAGGCAATTTTACCCAGCGCCAATGCCGAACCTGACTGGCAGTCGGCAATCGCCTTTCGCTGGCGTCAACGCAACGGTAGTCAAGGCGGTGGCTATTTGCAGGCGGTGCGTCATATATCGAATATCGGCTTATCGGACCTGCACAATATCACCCCGCAAAAGACGCAGATTGACCAGAACACCCGTCAATTCGTTGATGGCAAACCGGCTAATAATGTACTGCTTACCGGTGCTCGTGGTACCGGCAAATCGTCGCTCATCAAGGCGTGTCTGAATCATTACGCTGATCAGGGCTTACGTTTGATCGAAGTCGACAAGGATCACCTTTCGGATCTGCCGGACATTGTCGATTTGGTTGCTGGTCGTGCCGAGCGCTTCATCATTTTTTGCGATGATTTATCGTTTGAAGAAGGCGAGAGCGGCTATAAGGCGCTGAAGGTCGCGCTCGATGGCAGCATTGCGACGCAATCGGACAACGTATTGATTTACGCCACGTCCAATCGTCGTCATCTGTTGCCTGAGAAAATGTCAGACAACACCTCTTACAAAACGACCGAGGATGGCGATTTACATCCAGGTGAGACCGTTGAAGAAAAAATTTCACTTTCTGAGCGGTTTGGTTTGTGGGTGACGTTTTATCCGTTTAAGCAGGATGATTATCTGGATATTGTGGCGCACTGGCTTGGCCATTTCGGCTGTAACGCCGCGCAAATTGCAGATGCGCAAGGCGATGCGCTGCGCTGGGCCTTGCAGCGTGGGTCGCGTTCGGGCCGGATAGCGTGGCAATTTGCCAAGGATCATTCCGGTCGGATGACGTCATGAATGTTGGCTAATAACTGAGTACTAACTACTAAACACTAACGGTGGTCATCAAACAATGGTATCAAAATAATGACAGCGAACAGTGCACCCATTAACGTCGCAGTGGGTATTTTGATGCGGCCCAATGGAGATGTTTTGTTGGGCCAGCGGCCAGAGGGAAAACCTTACGCCGGCTATTGGGAGTTTCCGGGCGGGAAAGTTGAAAGCGGAGAAACGATCTTTGCAGCGCTGCAACGGGAGTTCATGGAAGAATTAGGCGTCGAGATCATCTCGGCCGAACCATGGTGTGGCGTGCAGCATCAATATCCCCATGCAAACGTGCGATTGCATTTTTACGTGAGCAGGGATTGGCGTGGCGAACCCCAAAGTCTCGAAGATCAGGCGTTTGCCTGGCAAGGCAGCGTTGCGGTAGAGCCGTTGCTTGAGGCGACCATTCCGTTAATTGCATGGTTGGATCAACTACGAACAGTAGCAACGACGACAGCGAGTAGTTTGGATGAAAGATTGACAATTGGCTAGCGCCCATGAGGTCAATGATAGCTTACAAGCAACGCACAAACTAGCGCTAGAGAAGCTGCTTTGGCGTTTGCTCCTTGCGGTGAACGCTATTGCGCCAGCTTATTGTCGTCATCAATATCATCTGGCGGGTTGACCGCCGGAATTGTGTATTTCTCTTCGGCCCATGCGCCAAGATCAATTTGCTTGCATCGCTCAGAACAAAAAGGGCGAAATTTGTTGGCTTCGGTCCATTCAACTTTGGCGCCGCAGGTAGGACAATCGACAATAGCCATATATTCAGAAATCTTAAATCAAAAATTGCAAAGAGTCAGTTCGAACGGGACTTCACCTTCGAAAGCTTTAGGTTTGAGGTCGCCGCCCTGAGACGTATAGCGTATCCAAAGCATGTATTTATTGGCAGATATTTCAGGGATTGCACCGAGTTCCTCATCGAGCGTTATACGCAACATCTGATAAGACTTGCCTTGCAGCATTTGCTGATAGCTACCGTTATCGGCGCTGATTTTGATTGGGTGGCCGGTCTCGCGAAGCAAGCGCAAAACGATGCCAATTGCATCAAATAGTGGGGCAAGCGGCGCAAACCAACTTAGGATGTCTGCGTAGCGTTTTTCCGCGGAATGCTGTTGCCATGCGTAGTATGACGGCAAATCGAATTCACATGCGCCGCCTGGAATAATGGTGCGACCGCGAATACTCATTAACCATTCGTTTTCACGGATATGCTGACCAGTTTTGCCCTGCATTCCCTTCAATGCCTCGCTGGTTTGATCCAGTTCGTCCAGCACCGCGTCCAGCATTTCGGGGAGTACGTTTGGATTTGAACGGAAGCCTAATAATGTTTGTCGCTGGCGCTCAAGTTCTTGCAGCAGGTCCATTTTCAGATCGGCGCGCCCGGCAACTTCCAGCATCTCGAAGATGGTGGATAGCGCGACGTGATGTTGTAAGGGACTTTCCTGACTGACAAAAAAAACGAATTTTTCGTGCAAGTCTTCCAGTCGCAACAACGTACGTATGCGCTCGTTGAAAGGATATTCGTAAACGATCAAAATGACATCCCTTTATGTGTGGGCACGACAAGTAGTGATTCTGACCGATGCGAAGCGAAATTACAAACTCTCCGCCATTTTTCTTTAGACCGGCGGTACTAAAGACAGGTAGAAAGCATGCAATTTATCCACTTGAGGCACCAATGCCGCAACATTAGAGTTGTTAAAAATAACATCATTTGCCACTTGCAAGCGCTGCGTCCGTGTTGCTTGTACGGCCATGATCGCTTGCACTTGTGATGCGGTCATCGTATTGCGTTGCATCACTCTTTCGATTTGCGTCTGCTCGTCACAATCAACGACTAATACGCGCGTTACGCGTTGTTTCCAGCTACCGGACTCCACTAATAACGGAATTCCCAACATCACGTAAAGCCCGCGCGCCGCCTGAATCTCCAGCGCAGTTCCGGCACGAATTAAAGGATGCAGGATTGCTTCGAGGCGCTGTTTGGCAGTGGCATCTGAAAATACAAGTTCGCGCATTTTTTTGCGATCCATGGCGCCGTTCGGCGCAATGAAATCGCGACCAAATGCGGCGTGGATCGCTGCGATGCCAGCGCCATTGGCGGCAGTCAGCTGATGGGCGATCATATCAGTATCGATGACTGCAACGCCGCGCTCGGCAAACAGATTAGCAACGGTGGTTTTTCCGCTCCCGATACCGCCCGTTAAGCCGATTAAAAACGGCACAGGTAATATGGCGTCTAGTGGATTTGAATCCGATATCAAGGGTTGGGCCATGTTGAGGTTATACGACAAAACCGAAATAGGCTTCTAAAATCGGGTGGCCGTAGAGCAATGCAAGTAGTCCTGCTCCCGCCAGATAAGGTCCAAACGGAATAGGTTTGTCGCGCCCCCGACGGCTGAAAATGATCAGCAAAATTCCTACAAATGCGCCCACCAGCGACGAAAAAAGAATAATAACCGGTAGCATCTTCCAACCCAGCCATGCGCCTAAAGCGGCCAATAGCTTAAAGTCGCCATAACCCATGCCTTCTTTACCGGTTGTCAGCTTGAACAACCAATATATTGACCATAATGCAATATAACCAGCCGCGGCGCCGATAACCGCGTCGATTAACGGTACAAAGGTTCCACCAATATTAATGAGCAGACCACCCCATAATAAGCTCAAGGTCAGATCGTCTGGAAGCAATTGCGTATCGGCATCGATGAATGTCATGGCCAGCAAAAAATAGACGAACAGCAACGTTGCCAATCCCGTCCAGCCACTTCCAAACCGCCAGATCAGGAAGCCTGAAAGTAATCCGGTCACCAATTCGACGATAGGATAGCGTTTCGAAATAGGTGTCTTGCAGGACGCGCATTTGCCGCCTAATACGAGATAACTTATTACCGGAATGTTCTCCAGGGCACCGAGTTGGTGATGACATTGGGGGCAAGCGGAGCGGGGTAAGGTCAGATTGTAGCGATCAGTGTGCGGCAATTCCTTGCCACTTTCCTGCGCAACGTAGTTGTCGGATTCGCGTTGCATCATTTTGGGCAAGCGATGTATGACGACGTTTAAAAAACTGCCAATCAGCAATCCAAAAATAGCGGCAAATAGGGCGGGAATCAGACTTCCTGCGGGTGCAAATAAGACACCACCGAACGCGTTATTCTGTAAAAACTCATTCATCCGTGTGGTCGCTTTGAGAGGTTAGTGTGGCTTTATTCGTTTGGCAGATATTGCCTGGACCAATCGGTTTTATCATTCTGTGCTTTTTCGAATTTTAACATTGCGTTAGCCTCGCAATAATAAGAAAGGGGCAAAGCGTAAAAATTGATACGCAGCAAAATGCAATGGTAGTTTTATTACAGCACGGATAGGGGGGATAAGGTGATTTTAAACGGCAATGTTATGGGGTTTTCTTAATTTTCTCCATGCCATAAAGAGCTCGGAATATCGTTGGATACATCTCTTTAGCGAAGCAATAACCCCTCTAATCGAGGCCAAAGATCAAATAAGGCGCATGTGCTTTAAAAGAATATACCTAAATAATAGGTAGGTAATACAAATAATAATTGTTTTACAGGTATTGCATTCGACGTTATAGTTTTGAGCGATCAGAATGACAATCACCTTAAAGATCAACGCTTTACAAAAAGTGTCATGCGCCAAAAGTAGTACAACTAGCGATCCAGCAAATAATCGCAATGGATCAGAGTGGTTTTCTGGCTCATTAAAAATTTTTGAGGAAATGCATCAGGCCCATGCGACTGACCCTTAGACAATTGCAAATATTTCTTGCCGTGGCGCAAGAGGGAAGTACCACAGCGGCCTCAAATGCGGTTGCCTTGTCGCAGTCCGCGACCAGCGCGTCCTTAAATGAACTGGAGATGCTGTTAGGGATTCAATTATTTGACCGGGTTGGAAAACGTCTGTTACTCAATGATAACGGACGGTTGATGTTGTCGCAGGCGCGACAAATACTGGATGCGGCTATGACGATAGAACAACAATTTATGACCTCTATGGCGTCTACCGGTGGCGGCATGCGCATTGGTGCAAGTTCGACGATTGGCAGCTACTTATTGCCGACCATGCTTGCTAGTTCGATTCATCGCGATGCGGACAGCTATCCACGGATCACGATTGCCAATACGGCAGATATCACAACAGCGGTCAGCAATTTTGAGGTGGATATCGGACTTATTGAAGGTCCCAGCCACCGTTCAGATCTGGAAGTAGAACCGTGGATACGGGATGAGTTAATTATCGTCGCCGCACCGACGCATGCTCTTGTCGTGAGTAAGTCAGCCGGAAAAGTATCGTTAAAATCACTGCGGGGCGCAGGTTGGTTGATGCGTGAGGCAGGGTCTGGCACGCGTGAAGCAGTTGAATATGCGCTGCTACCCCATCTGCATTCAGTACGAACGGTATGCGAGTTCAGTAATTCCGAAGCGATCAAATATGCTGCGGCGGAAGGCTTGGGGCTGGCTTGCCTGTCACGTTGCGTGGTCAAAGATATTATTGAGATGGGACGATTGGTCGAGGTCAAAACAGTGCTGCCAGAACTGAACAGACAGTTTTATCTAGTACGTAGTAGATATAAAATCCTATCGCCTCGGTTGCTGCATTTTCACAAATTTTGTCAGGAATGGACCCGATAATACTGCATCAAAATGACAGCATTTTTGCTGCAATGTTTGTCCTAAGTGAGTTCTTCTGCAGAGTGTGTTGAGTCAATCCGTCGCCAGCTTGTGCCAGACCAGAAGGCAGGCGATTCAGTCAGGTTATATGTTTTAGCGAGCCATAAAACTATCACTACACGCGCAAAATCGTTCCAGCGGCATTACACCTTCTAACGTACTGTCTGCATGACTAAAACCCTATTGCGTAAGACCGAAATAACCATCACCAAATCAAGGAGATTTTATCCATGAACGCCAAGCTGAAAAACCTTGCCTTATCTGGCGAACCCGAAATATCCCCGCTGCCTGACCTATCCACGTTATCTCCAACTTCGCGGCGTCGCTTCATGCGCGGAGCGAGTTTGCTCGCAGCAGGTCTGGCGGCCAACCCGCTCGCAAGTCTCGCCGCAACCATCCAGGCCAAAGACGACGGCGTAACCTTTGCTGATGGTCCGCGGGAATTGATCGCCTATCCGCAAAAGCGTCCGCTGATTCGGGTTACGACCCGCCCACCACATTTAGAGACGCCATTCGAGGTATTTAATCACGGTCCTATTACGCCTAACGATGCGTTTTTTGTGCGCTATCATCTGGCAAATATTCCCACTTCGGTTGATCTGAAAACTTATCGACTGACGGTGACGGGACTGGTCAGCAAACCCTTGAGTCTCTCTCTGGCTGAGCTGAAATCATTGGCTGAACCGGTCGAAATAGTGGCCGTTAATCAGTGTTCAGGGAACAGTCGCGGCTTTTCATCGCCGCGTGTGTTTGGCGCACAGTTGGCGAATGGTGCCATGGGCAATGCGCGGTGGGTGGGCGTGCCACTCAAGACTGTACTTGAAAAAGCCGGTGTTGGCGCGGGAGCCAAACAAGTCACCTTTAACGGCCTCGATCAGCCGGTATTGCCCAGCACCTCAGATTTCAGAAAAGCGCTGGACGTCGAGCACGCGTTAAGTCCAGACGTGCTGCTTGCCTGGAGCATGAACGGAGAAGATCTTCCCTATTTGAACGGCTATCCTTTGAAACTGATAGTACCCGGTTATTTTGGTACTTACTGGATCAAGCATCTGTCCGAGATCGAAGTCATTGATCACACTTTTGACGGTCACGATGCCCTGTTCATGACTACCGCTTATCGTGTGCCGGATAACGACTGCATGTGCGTGGCGCCAGGCACAGCGCCTGATAAAACCAGACCAATCTCGACCTTGCCAATACGCAGTTTTATCACCAACGTCGCCAATGGCGGTGTATTGGCATCCGGTCGCATGGTGGAACTTAAGGGCATTGCTTTCGACAGCGGTGCTGGCCTGAGAACGGTCGATGTCTCTATCGATGGCGGACAGAGTTGGCAGCCCGCCAAACTCGGTCGTGATCTGGGACGCTATTCCTTCCGCGAGTGGAGTTTGCCGGTACGTTTCAGTCAACGCGGTAATGCCGTGTTGCAGGTGCGAGCCAGTAACAAGCAGGGCGAGGTACAGCCAGCCATTGCCAGCTGGAATCCCGGCGGATATCGACGCAATGTCATCGAATCGACCAACGTCACCATCGCTTAAGGAGAATGCTCATGAAACGTCTTGTAATTGCATGTGCTGGCCTCTCATTAGTCAGCGTTGCGCTGCTGGCACAGGCCGCACCTAACATCAATACACTGCCGCCCGAAACAGCAAAATTAACCTTCTCAGCTTTGCCCGGTTATATGATCGCGATGCAAAAATGTGCCATTTGCCATTCAGCCGATTATGTCAAATATCAACCGCCGGGGATGACGTTAACGCAATGGACCGCTGAGGTCGGTAAGATGCAGCATCTGTATGGCGCACCGGTCACCGATGACGATGTCAAAAAAATAGGTGCCTATCTGGCTGTGACTTATGGCACCGCCAAAGAAAGCGCTTTACCCGCAGAGCTGAAGACTGCTGCGGTTAACGCGCCTGAAACAGCGCTGAATCCCAGCGCTACGACGCCAGCTTTGCCGGTCGGAAAAAGTATCGATGCCAAAGCACTCCTTGCGGCTAATAGTTGCCTGAGTTGTCATGCCATCGACCAAAAAATCGTCGGTCCGTCCTATCACGATGTCGCACTCAAGTATCACGCTGATCCTGAAGCGGTAAGCAAACTTGAAACCAGTATTCGCAACGGCGGCGCTGGTAAATGGGGCGCGATTCCGATGCCCGCCTTTGCACAACTAAAGCCGGAAGAGCTGCGCGCATTGGCCGAGTTTGTGTTGAAGCAATAAATTTAACCATGTTGTGCAGACCGTTGCGCAACATGGTTAACGCTGCATTGCAGCGCAAACGCACCGCAACCACGGTTAAATGACCTTATCGATTAGTAATGCGTTATACAGCGTTAGTGCTGATGCGGTCATTCATTCTGTCGATACGACGTGCCGCCATTTCTGCGAGAAGTTGGGATGACGATAATGCGAGGCGCAGCAAGGTCTCGGTATCGAGATTGTTGAGCGTTGGCATCGTTCCATCATCTCTATCCGTATTACTCAAATGCGCCAGATCAATGCATGTTTTTACACCTTGGCAGATATCCACTGTCAGGGCATAAAATTGCGCATGCTCGTCGCCTTTAAGCTGAGGTAAAAGCCATGAAAACGATGTATGGAATGACTCTGTTGCGGAAGCTGACGGTGGAGTCCTGGATGGCTCGGTCATGATTGCACCTCGCACTTGGTGAGCAAGTTTGCGACAGCGTCGGCTTGGTTAAGTAATTTATCGAAGATTTGTAAATCAGATTGTCGGTGCGTGATGATTCTTTGCATTTGTGACTTCCGTAAGTGGCGGTTTAACCGCGCCCTTCCGGAAGGTATATAGCAGGGACAAAGACCGATACCCACAGCGACCGGCAACCCGAAGGTTCCCCACCATTGCCGACCAGTGACGGCGCAACAAAGGTAGAAGCACGAAACGGCATTACGCCGTATGTGCGCTGTAGGTAATTCAGGCGACTAAACCCGGTCCCCTTTTTCTCAGAGACGCGATGAGTATAGAGCAACATCGCGTCTTTTTGAAGCGCCAATTGTTATTCGGTACTGATCACCCATCTAATAGGCAACGCTATGGAAGCTACGTCGTCAGCCTATTTTTGTGCAACTAGAATTGCTTTTATGTCGGTCTGGGTAGTAGGATGGTTGGCCTTCTCAATTCAAGATAAATTGTTTTTGTGAAAACGAGATTGCGTGCAAGGTTATTGCAACCAACGCGGTTGCAGCGCATGGTATTTATCTCCTTCATAATTAATCATTTCAGCATCATAATCACCAATTTTCTGTCCTTACGCACACTGCTTATCGACCATTATCATATTCACAAAAGGGACTATATGAATACGCACGCACCATCTCGTGTTGCCGTCGTCACAGGAGGTGCCCGAGGGATTGGACGCGCCATTGGCGAATGGTTTCTTCGCCATGACTACAAGGTCGTCCTGTTGGATCGGGAAAACGCCATTCTGGACCAAACCGTGGCGGTGATCGATCGTCCCGATGATGTGTTAGCGGTCTACTGTGATGTGTCTGATCCTGCGCAGGTTGACCGGGCCGCCGGAGAAGTGATCGCAAGGTTCGGCCAGGTTGATGCGCTGGTGAATAACGCTGGCGTGGCTATCTTCAAGCCGACGCTAGAGATGTCCTTTGACGAGTGGCGCGCAATTATGGCAACGAATCTCGATGGCGTATTCCTTTGCTCGCAAGCCTTCGGCACGCTGATGGTGAACAACGGAGGCGGTGCTATCGTCAACATCGCATCAATCTCGGGCTTGAGAGCCAGCACGCTACGCATGGCTTACGGCACCAGCAAGGCTGCGCTGATCCACATGACAAAGCAGTACGCGGTCGAATTCGGCAGTGTCGGTGTGCGTGTCAATGCCGTCGCACCCGGTCCGGTCGAAACTGAAATGGCAAAGCTGGTCCACAGTGCGGCGATCCGTTCAGACTACTACGACGCCATTCCACTAGGCCGGTATGCCACCACCGAAGAGATGGCCAACGTCGTCGGATTTCTATGTAGCGACGAGGCCAGCTATGTCAACGGGCAGGTCGTGGCGGTTGATGGAGGCTTTGACGCCACCGGTGTTGGCCTCCCGACGCTGCGGCGGCAGAAAGCCGGGGCAGGGCAGACTAAAGAATAAAATCCGACGACACGATTCGGCAGGAGCCGTTTTGAAGGCGCAGTTCTTTGCGTTGAGAGGCGATATCGTGCATGACTTCGACCACGTATTGCCGTTGGCGCGGTGGTGCGCCAACCTTCTCAGGCATCAAGCTGGCAACTGCGATCGCCTTTTCCACGTTTCCGGTCAACGCCACTCCGCTAACAGAGCATTTCGAGCATCTGGTGCATTCTGGAAGCGTTGGCGGCTTCGGTCTGGTTTCCAGGCGGCCTATGCTAACCGCATCAACGGCATAACGGAGTTGGATTAACTCTCGCGGAAATGCAAGCGCTGCGGCCGTCCGCACAACATCAGCAATGTGGTTAGCAAACACACCAGCGATTACATATAATCCAATTGTCTTACTGCCAGTGGTTTCCTTCACTTTTCCGACCATAAACGGACTGAAGATGCTGCCTGGTTGACCAAATGAATTGATGAAAGCGATACCTGTTGCAGTCACCATCTGAAAGTCGTGCAGACAGTTTATGCAGTTCCATCTTGAAAGCTGCAAACATTCACACCACCGCACCGAGTTTAAAGATCGGCAAGTACATCGCAATGACAAGTCCGCCAATCAGGACGCCCAAGATGACCATAATCAAAGGTTCCATCAAACTCGACATGGATGCCACTGCATCATCCACTTCAGCCTCATAGAAGTCAGCGACTTTACCGAGCATTTGGTCGAGCGCACCGGACTCTTCACCGATTGAGACCATTTGCGTCACCATATTGGGGAACACTTCGGAGTTTTGCATGGCGACTGTCAAACTGGTACCTGTACTGACTTCACTTTGAATTTTTTTGGTCGCGTCCAGGTAGACTGCGTTGCCGGAAGCACCACCGACGGAGTCCAGCGACTCTACTAAAGGAACGCCCGCCGAAAACATAGTGGCAAGTGTGCGAGTCCAGCGTGCGATGGTCGCTTTACGTATTACGGCACCGAAGATGGGCGCTTTTAATAGGGCAACATCCATAAAGCGCTGTACTTTTAATGAGCGTCTCCATGATTGGAACAGCAGGTACAGTCCGCCGAAAATACCGCCAAAGATGAAGTACCAGTTTGCAACAAAGAAGTCGGATATCGCCATCACAACCAACGTTGGGCCGGGTAAGTCAGCGCCAAAGCTCGCGAATACGGTCTTGAACGCAGGAACGACCCAAATCATGATAACTGCGGTGACGACGAAGGCGACGACCAGGATTGATACCGGATAAAACATGGCCGATTTGATCTTACTTTTGATGGCGAGTGTTTTTTCTTTGTACGTGGCCAGACGCGCCAACAAATCTTCGAGAATACCTGCCTGTTCACCCGCGCCGACCAGATTGCAAAATAGTGGATCAAAGTAGAGCGGAAATTTTCGAAAGGCCTGATTCAGACTTGTGCCGGTTTCCACATCCGCCCGGATATCGTTAATTAGCTTCGACACAGATGGATTGGCATGTCCCTTGGCGACGATGTCAAATGATTGCAATAGCGGCACGCCAGCCTTCATCATTGTTGCCAATTGACGAGTGAATAACGCGACGTCTTTTTCGGAAATTCTTTTGCCGCTGCGGAATGTCTTTTTCTTTAGCTTGACGACCAAAATGCCTTGCCGGCGCAACGTAACATTGACCAGCGTTTCACCGCTGGCACGCATCTCACCGCGGACCAATCGTCCTTTTTTGTCTTTACCTTCCCAGGCGTAGATAAATTCTTTGACCTGGCGCGCACTTGTGGTGTTTCGCGCATTTGGTGTAGCAGTTGCCATGACTTTCTTCCTCTTTATCAGGGTTTACGCAAAATCATCCAAGTTGTTCAGATCGCTCTGGTTTCGCGGTAGTTGCTAACCTTACAGTTGCCATGTTTTCATTGGTATGTCGTACTGGAACGATATTGCGTAAGTCCTATTCATGCATCTAGTTATTGGTGCAGCCGAGCACTTCTTCGAGGCTGGTCATTCCTTGTTTGACCTTGATCAAACCTGATTGACGTAAAGTGCGGACTCCCTCCAGTTTTGCCTGTGCCTCAATTTCCAGCGCGGTACCATGCGTCAGAATGATACGTTCTAACGCTTCGGTAATCGGCATAATTTGATAGATACCAACGCGGCCCTTGTAGCCCGTGCCATTACAGCGCTCGCAGCCAAGCGGTTTATACGGCGTCCAGGTACCATCGAGATCATCCTCTGCGAGGCCTGCCTCGATCAGTGCTTCATCCGGAATAGAGACTGGTTGTTTACAACTACATAGTCGCCGCGCCAAACGTTGTGCAGTGATCAGGATCACGGATGACGCAATGTTGAATGGTGCTACACCCATGTTCATCAGTCGTGTCAGCGTTGATGGCGCATCGTTGGTATGCAACGTAGAAAAAACCATATGCCCGGTTTGCGCGGCTTTGATCGAAATATCCGCCGTCTCTAAATCGCGGATCTCACCAACCATGATGATGTCGGGATCTTGTCGCAGGAAAGCCTTAAGCGCCACTGGAAATGTCAGTCCGGTACGATCATTGATGCTCACCTGATTGACGCCGGGCAAGTTGATCTCGACCGGATCTTCAGCCGTCGATATGTTGATGCTGGGCTGATTGAGAATGTTCAGGCAGGTATAGAGGGAGACGGTTTTACCTGAACCGGTTGGTCCTGTGACCAGCACCATTCCATATGGCCGCTGGATGGCTTCCATCAAAATTTCTTTTTGCTCGGGATCATAACCAAGTGCATCGATCCCCATCTGGGCCTGACTTGCATCCAGAATCCGCATGACGATTTTTTCACCGAACAAGGTTGGTAAGGTACTTACACGAAAATCGATTGCACGGGTCTTGGACACAACAAGTCGCATGCGGCCATCCTGCGGCACGCGTTTTTCGGAGATATCCAGTTTTGACAAAACCTTGATGCGAGAGGCGAGTTTTTCTTTGATCGATAACGGTGGTTGGGCCATATCGCGTAAGACCCCATCTACACGGAAGCGAATGCGATAAAACTTTTCAAACGGTTCAAAATGAAGATCCGACGCACCTTGATTGATGGCATCGGTTAATATTTTTTGCAAAAAACGCACTACCGGCGCGTCGTCGATTTCATTGGGTGCATCAATCGCAAGCGGAGCGTCTTCCTCTACGAAGTTTATGTCGTCCGAAACCCCGATCATTTCGTTGAGGGTTTGCTCGTTGCTTTTCGTGTACTTTTGAATCTGTTTTAGTAAGGCGGGATGTTCGGCAATGATCGGTTCGACCATCAACTCTGTATGAAACTTGATTTGATCGAGCGCCTGCGTATTTGTTGGATCTGAAATCGCGACATAAATTTTGTTGCCGCGTTTTGCCAGGGCCAGAACTGACTGACTTTCCATCAACTTGGTGTCAATGGCTTTTGCAGGTAACAGACTTATATTAAAGGCGGCGAGATCCACAAGTGGATAGCCAAACGTTTCTGCGCAAAATTGCGCAAGGCCTGAGGCATCCAATTGCCCGCTTGCAAGCAATGCATCAATAAAGCGCATCTGTTCATTGCTGGCGGTTTTATGTAAGCCGTCAACTTGATCGACTGTCAGTCGTCCGGCCTGCACCAGTGCACGCGCCAATCCGGACATTGGACTGCTTAGATTAATATTAGGAAGAACTGCAACCATAGAAAATTTACGTAAAAAGAGCTACTCGGGCAACCGCCATACCGACGATCATGCCTTTGCGAAACTGTTCTGTAAAGACTTTGTGCGCGATTCTGTCGTAGTTTTAGGCGATTACTTAAGTAACGTGTTGTTATAAAGTTGTCTATAGTAAATAACATCCTTTACTTAATAGTCTGACTAGTTAAATCCTGTCGCAAGTCACTAGCCAGATTGCCATGCGAAGAGTTGCATGCTTTATAACGCGGGATGGGCTATTTGCTGCGTAAGTGGTTGGCAGGACGAATGAGCTTGGCGACCTTGATTGCCTGATTCTGTACTTGCGTGATTTCGATCACACAACCAGAAATTTTGACGCTGACGGTATTTTCAGGAATATCCTGAAGCCATTCGAGTACCAACCCATTGAGTGTTTTAGGTCCGTCGATCGGAAAGTTTAAGCCCAGACGTTTGTTGATATCACGCAACGATGTGACGCCCTCAAGACGGCATTCACCTTTATCATTCCAACCAAAACTATCAGCGCGCGCGGCACCTGGTTTGGAGGTTGTGAACTCGCCGATCATTTCTTCGATAATATCTTCTAGTGTTACCAGGCCATGCACTTCACCATATTCATCAACGACGATTCCGAGGCGCTCATGGTTTTCTTGAAAGTATTGCAATTGGGTAAAGACGTCGGTGCCTTCCGGTACGAAATACGGCGGTGTTAGCAGTGCGCGAAAATGGTCAACGGTGAGTTCGTCCTCTTGGTTGAGGAGTGCCATTGCCTTGCGCACGTGCAAAATGCCAACGATCTGGTTGATTTCACCTTCATATACCGGCAATTTGTTGTGATAACAGGTTGTTAATTGATGCTGAATTTCCTCTACCGAAACCGATAGATTCAATGCTTCGACCTGTGCTCGGGGTGTCATCACATCTTCGACCGAGATTTTTTCGAGATCGAACAGATTTAATAGAATGCTTTTATGTTTTTGCGGCATAAAATTGCCGCCCTCTAGAACGATTGAACGCAACTCTTCCGGCGATACACGCAAATCCTGAGCGTGCTTGCCGGTCTTGATGCGCAATACTTTTAATATGCCGGATACAAATAAGTTGACGAACCAGATAATGGGTTTAACCAACGTCATTAAGGGTTTCAGTATGAAGCTGGTGAAAAGGGCGATACGCTCGGGATAGGTCGCGCCAATGACTTTGGGTGTGATTTCACCAAATACAATTAACAGGAACGCAACGCAAGCGGTCGCGATGGTGATGACTTTTTGGTGATTGCCAAATGTATTGATGGCAATGGCAGTCACCAACGCCGTGGCAAGCGCGTTCACCAACGTATTGATGATGAGAATAAGGGATAACAGTTTGTCGGTGCGGTCAAGCAACCACATTGTGGTAGTCGCCGCTTTGCTTCCACGTTTGGAAAGGTGCCGCAGACGATGTTTGTTGGCCGCCATCAGCGCTGTTTCCGACATGGCGAAAAAAGCCGACAATAAAATTAGTAAACCAAGTGCAAGAAATTGCACCCATAAGGGAACGGCATCCAAAGGGTCACCGTATAAGGTATGTGGAAGGGAAAGTAGAGATGGTCATTTTTACATGGAGTGAAAGATGTTGAGTTAAAAAAGCAACTCTTTTCTTGAGGTCGGATTACATACAAACACATTATGCGATCCAGAACTTCACTCCGGTATTCCTTATTTTCCTGAATGGATACTACTTGTTGTGATAGCACTGGTGAGAGGCTTTGAGCGCACTTCTTGGTTGCTTCTTTACCGCTTACGGAGTCTGACTTAATGACTGAACTCGTTGCTTCAACGCATTGTTAAACTTAATGTTTTTACTTGGTTTTCAACTCAGTTACTTAATCAACTCAGTTACTTAGCTCAGTTATGTAACTGCGCTAATTAGCTCAATGATTGCGGTCCACTGCAAACGACGCTAACTCTAGCAACGAGGTTTTATATTCGCTCTCTGGCAGCTTTGCAATCGCAGCGGTGGCTAGCTGTGCTGATTTTTTCGCTTCGGCTCGCGTGTAATCGAGCGCTCCAGAATTTGTTATTGCTGAAAGAATAGCATCAAAATGTTGCTCGTCGCCATTTTCGATGCAACTGCGTACCAGCGCGCGCTGCTCGCCGTTGCCATGCTGCATTAAATAGATCAGTGGAAGGGTGGGTTTGCCTTCGCGCAAATCGTCTCCCACATTTTTTCCGATATCTGCCGCATTGCCAGAATAATCAAGCACGTCGTCAATGAGTTGGAAAGCCGTGCCCAGTGAGCGGCCGTATTCGCCCGCCGCGTCAATTGCACTATCATTTGCACCCGCAATGAGCGCGCCTATTTGGGCTGCCGCTTCAAATAACTTTGCAGTTTTGGAGCGAATAACTTGCAGATAGCGCTCTTCACTGACATCCGGATTGTGCATGTTTAACAATTGCAGCACTTCACCTTCTGCGATGACATTGGTGGCATCAGCGACGATTTGCATGACGCGTGGATTGCTGACATCAACCATCATCTGGAAAGCGCGAGAGTACAAAAAGTCTCCCACGAGGACCGACGCAGCATTACCAAACATCGCATTCGCAGTTTTGCGACCACGGCGCAACGATGATTCATCGACTACATCGTCATGTAACAGGGTCGCGGTATGGATGAATTCGATGACTGCGGCGAGTTCATGGTGCTTGCACCCCTCATAACCAAACGCCTGTGCCATCAGAAGTACCAGCACGGGACGCAGGCGTTTGCCGCCAGCACTGATGATGTATTCAGCAATCTGGTTGACCAAAGGAACTTCGGAATGCAATTTTTCACGAATGACCGCATTAACCGCTTCCATATCGGTCAGGATCGGGTTCATGATGGACTGCTGAGTTGGAATATTGAGAGCGACGGACAAAATAAAGACCTGTTCGTAATCGTTAAAATCGTAAATGCCAACATTATACGACGTCAGCCTTGGAAGGCTGCTTCGTTTATGCATCATGGACTTATTTTGGCACTATTTAGGTGTAATACTTGTTGTGCGCGATGAAGTTGGGCAGAGCAATTTGCACACTCCGCGTCCATTTTCATCAGCCAAAGTCTGGCGTTACCATCCGCCAGACCCGGACTCAGCCCTTCAATTTGGCGAATGCCGCAGCCATCGCGCTATTTGCCGATGCGGCAACTGGTGCGGATTGTTGTCGTTGATGCTGGGAAAGACGTTTGGCGTCGTTACGGTCCCCGCGTTGTTCCGGTTTGCTACCCGGCACCGGCGCACTATCATCCAATCGCATGGTTAACGCAATTCGTTTACGCTTTTCGTCGATTTCCAGTACTTTCACCTTCACGACTTGTCCGGCTTTCACCACGCTGTGCGGATCTTTGACGAAGGTGTTGGATAATGCAGATATATGGACTAATCCATCCTGATGCACGCCGATGTCTACAAATGCGCCGAACGCTGCAACGTTGGTGACAACGCCCTCTAATATCATGTCTGGGCGCAGATCGCGCATTTCTTCTACGCCATCTTTGAAAGTGGCGGTGGTGAACTCAGGGCGGGGATCGCGACCTGGTTTTTCCAGCTCTTTGAGGATGTCGGTAATAGTCGGTACGCCAAATTTCTCGTCGGCGTATTTGGCGGGATTGAGCGATTTCAATAGTTTGTCGTCGCCAATGACGCCTTTCACATCCTTTTTGATGTCGGCCAGAATTTTTTCGACCAACGGATACGATTCAGGATGAACTGCGGACGCATCGAGTGGGTTATTGCCGTTCATGACGCGCAAGAATCCGGCGGCTTGCTCAAATGTTTTATCGCCAAGACGAGGCACTTCGCGCAAACCGGCGCGTGAGGTGAACATCCCTTTCATGTCGCGATAAGTCACAATACTTTGCGCGACGCTGGAATTGAGGCCAGATACGCGGGCCAGCAATGGTGCGGATGCCGTATTTACGTCAACCCCGACCGCATTCACGCAATCCTCGACCACAGCGTCAAGCGAACGCGCCAATTGGGTTTGACCTACATCATGCTGATATTGCCCAACGCCAATTGATTTTGGATCTATTTTGACCAGTTCGGCCAACGGATCTTGTAGGCGGCGGGCAATCGACACCGCACCGCGTATCGATACATCCATGTCTGGTAGTTCGCGTGAAGCGAATTCGGATGCTGAGTAGACCGATGCGCCAGCTTCTGAAACAACGATTTTGGTCAACTTGAGTTCAGGGCGTAGTTTGATCAAGTCCTGCGCGAGCTTATCGGTTTCACGCGAGGCTGTGCCGTTTCCGATCGAAATCAGCGAAACGTTATGTTTTTCCGCCAGTTGCGACAAGGTGTGCAGCGAACCTTCCCAGTCGTTACGTGGTTGATGGGGGTAGATCGTGCTGGTACCGACTACTTTGCCAGTGGCATCGACAATCGCGACTTTTACGCCGGTACGCAATCCTGGATCGAGGCCCATGGTGGCGCGTGGTCCGGCTGGTGCAGCCAACAAAAGCGCCTTCAAATTGAGCGCGAAAACGTGGATGGCCTCGACTTCGGCTTTTTCGCGCAGGTTGGTCATCAGCTCTGTTTCCAGATGCATGAAGACTTTGACGCGCCAGGCCCAACGTACGGTGTCGGATAACCATTTATCGGCGGGACGATTTTTGTTACTGATACCGAAACGCGCGGCAATACGCCCTTCGCAGGGATTGTGTGGTGCGTCCCACTTTGGCTTTTCTTCCTCGGTATTGAGTCGCAAGACCACGTTCAGCATCTCTTCACGCCGCCCACGGAACAACGCCAGCGCGCGGTGTGATGGAATGGTGCCGATGGTTTCGGAGTAGTCAAAATAGTCTGCGAATTTTTCGCCAGCGTCTTGTTTGCCTTCGATCACTTTAGATTCGACTACGCCGTGCTCTGTCAGATATTCGCGCAAGGCTTGCAGCAGCGATGCATCTTCAGCAAAACGCTCCATCAGAATTTGACGTGCGCCGTCAAGCGCAACCTTGGCATCGGCGACGCCGGGATTGTCGCCATTGTCGGTGCTGAAAGCGGGCTTGAAATATTTAATCGCCTCCTCTTCCGGTAGCAATTCTGGATTGGATAACAGCGCATCGGCCAATTCGGTCAAACCGGCTTCAGCCGCGATCTGAGCTTTGGTGCGGCGTTTTAATTTGTACGGTAAGTACAGATCTTCGAGACGGGTTTTGTCTTCCGCCAACGAGATGGCGCTCAGCAATGCCGGTGTCATCTTTCCCTGTTCCTCAATCGAACTCAGGATAGCGGCACGGCGTGCCTCGAGCTCGCGCAGATAGCGCAGACGCTCTTCCAGGAGGCGCAACTGAATGTCATCGAGGCCGCCAGTGGCTTCTTTGCGGTAACGGGCAATAAATGGCACCGTCGCACCTTCATCCAGCAGGGTGACAGCAGCGGCTACTTGGGCTGGTTTGGCAGCGAGTTCTAGGGCAAGACGTTGTTCGATCGAAGGCAGCATGGGTGTCTAGAGAATCAGATTCAGGCGTTGGACAAGAAAGCGATCATACGCAATTCAGATAAATTCGCTAGTCTTGACAAGCTTAAAAACATGGTTTTTGTAAAAAGATGATGAGAATTGGGAATGAAATACGAGTAGTTACGTGCTTTAGTCTCCGTGAGCGCCCCACAAGGGATGTTCATTTGCTATTTTCTTACGGCAAGTATATTTATAAAATTTAATCTGCCTGTATAAAATGCGGGTCGAGCATTTGGACGTAATGTTCGCGCTTTTTTCAATCGGGGTTTGGCGTGATTGGTTCATGTCTTATCTCGGCTGCGCTTTTTAAGCGCCCGCCGCTGACACGTGCAATCCCGGCTAAATCCTGCCAACTTTGTATCGCTTCAAACGGCAGCGTCTGCAATAACGCGATGACGGCTTCGGCCTGATCATAGCCGTGCTCCATGAGCAACCATCCGCCTTGATTTAAATGGTCCGACGCATTGTTAGCGATGATGCGCAAGGCGCTTAGTCCATCTGCATGATCGGTAAGTGCGTTAAGCGGTTCAAAGCGCAGATCGCCTTGCGAGAGATGGCGGTCGCCCTCAACAATATAAGGCGGATTTGCGACGATCATGTCAAAACGCTGAGGCGTTGATTTGCCTAGTGCATCTGATGTATTTAGGGCCGCGTACCAGTCGCTATGTACCAGATTGAATTTGTCGGCACGTAAAGCCAAATGGCGCGCAGCATTGCGGCGTGCGACCGCTAACGCTTCGATGCTGACATCAACTGCCGTGACCTGCACATGCGTGCGCGTAGCCGCAATAGCGATAGCAATAGCGCCAGAACCGGTGCCGAGATCTAAGACGGTTTGAGGCGTGATGTTCTGACTTGGTTGTGCATCGGTCAGGCGTTCTAACGCCAGCTCTACCAACAATTCGGTGTCTGGGCGGGGAATCAAAACGTCTGGCGTCACTTCCAGCATGAGTCCAAAAAATTCCCGTTCACCGAGAATGTAAGCAATCGGCTCGCCCTCCATGCGGCGACGGAACAGCTGCGTTAAAAGCGCCGCTTGCTGAGCGTCGACGCTACGCTGATCTTGTGTGATCAGTTGTGTGCGGGTAAGACCTAGCGCGTGCATGATCAGCAGGCGATTCTCGAGCGGTTCCAGTGGCGCGGTTTTAAGAATCCCCGCAACGCTGAAACCGTGCTCGATAGCGAATGCCGTTTGGGATGATGCGGACGGCGTCGTTTGTTGCTTATCAGTCATTCAAAATCGCCGTGGTTAGTGCGTTTGAGCAAAACTTTACCCAATATAACGGTCAATACGACAAACCAGAACAACGACCATTGCGGAATGGATAAACCGAGAATTGCATCGTAAGAAGCCGAGCATAAGGCCCAGGCGTCGACTTTAAAGACGGATGGCAACAGGGTGGCGGTCGGCAATGCGTTTAACGGGGCTTCCAGCGCGTCACGACCACAAGTCGTTGCAGGGTGCGCAATAACCCACAGATGCCAGCCCGCGGTTGCAGCACCACCAAGACCCGCGATCATGCCGATCGCCGCACTGGCTTTACGAATACTGTCGGGCATGCTGGCCGAAACCAGACAAATCAATGCGATGATCGCAAAGGCGTAACGCTGGATCACACAAAGAGGGCACGGCTGCATGTCTTTAACATGTTGCAAATAGAGGGCGGCGCCGATCAGTGCAAGGGCGATAAAAGCGACGGCTAGCAAAATGTGTTTAGATGATTTCATTTTTTTATTGAGGATGGTTAATGTCGATCAACGCATTACAGGCGTGGTGTGTTCGTAGCGTATTGCTTTGAAACCTTGAAGCGGTGATACAACCCAATTTAATATTCATACTCAGACTTGGAACTCTACAGCGGCATTTGGTTGCATTTTGTCATGCATCAGTATAAATCAGCTTACCTTAAAGGTGACTCTAAAAACCTTAACGAGCGGATTTTTCACCCCGCCGGGCAACGCCGGATTGCAGCGTCCTGCGAAGAAGTGAATTCGACTGATCGCAGGCTGCGCCTCCGACATGCCAGCTTGGTTTGAGTGTTTGTTTTATCGTTCGTCAGCCAGGGCGGCCAGCAATTCAGCCTGATGTTCGGCTGCCAGCGCATTGCTTAATTCTTCAAGATCGCCATCCATGATGTGGTCGAGTTTGTATAACGTCAGGTTGATACGGTGATCCGTCATGCGTCCTTGCGGAAAATTGTAAGTGCGTATCCGCTCGCTACGATCCCCGGAGCCGATCAGCGATTTGCGGGTTGCGGCTTCTTTCGATTGTTGTTCGCGCAACTGGCCATCTTTGATGCGAGCGGCTAGGACTTTTAGCGCGGACGCCTTATTTTTGTGCTGGCTACGATCATCCTGACATTCGACCACGATTCCGGTGGGGAGATGCGTGATACGGACCGCCGAGTCGGTCTTGTTAATATGCTGACCACCGGCACCGGATGCGCGATAGGTATCGATACGGATATCTGCCGGATTGATCGCGATGTCTGCAACTTCATCTGCTTCCGGCATGATCGCTACGGTACAAGCGGAGGTGTGAATTCGGCCCTGCGTTTCCGTGGTTGGTACGCGTTGCACACGATGCCCGCCTGACTCAAATTTCAGTTTGGAGTAAGCGCCAAATCCAACCAGGCGCACGATTACCTCTTTGTAACCGCCGACTTCGGAATCCGATGCCGATACCATTTCGATCTGCCAGCGATTGCGTTCTGCAAAACGCGTGTACATGCGCAATAAATCTCCCGCAAAGAGAGCTGACTCATCGCCGCCGGTACCTGCCCGAATTTCCAGAAAGATATTGCGTTCGTCGTTAGGGTCTTTTGGCAGCAACATTTTTTGTAAATCTGCTTCCAGTTGCTCCATGCGAGATTTGGCGCTATTGATTTCTTCTTGCGCAAATTCGCGCATGTCAGGGTCCGACAGCATGCCCATGCCGGTCTGGACATCAGCATCGGCTTGCGTATAGCTTAAATACAGAGCAACTAACGGCCCCAACTCCGCGTGTTCACGCGACAGCTTACGATAGCTGTCCATGTTGGAAGTCGCTTCTTCCTGATTTAACAGATCGTTAACCTCGACCAGTCGATTCGACAATTGGTCAAGCTTGGCAAGCATTGATGGCTTCATAGCGTACTTTGGTGGCTTGCAACGAGGGAATCGCTGCGGATGGTGAGCAAAAAAGATATTGTGCAAAAACAGGATGTGCCGACTCAATATGCTGAGTGGCAGACGATAGCGGATGGCTTCGCTAACGCTTGCTGCGGAATAGTTGTGGCAGCAGGACTGCGAGGCGAGCACGTTCGTCGCCTTGTGCATTGTGCAGCGCTTGTTGTGGTCCGTGCAGAAATTTGGCAGCGAGACCTTTAGACAGTGCCTCAAGAACGGTATCGATGTCCTCACCTTTGGCGAGCATCTTGCGTGCCCGTTCCAACTCCAGCATTCGCATTAACTCACTGCTTTCATGCAGATCCTGAATCACAGGGACAACAGCGCGCGTGTCGATCCAGTGCATGAAGGATTGCACGCGGGTTTCGATAATGGCTTCGGCTTGCGATACAGCGGCCAGACGACTTTCCATACCGGTCTGGACGACGGAGGCCAGATCATCCACCGTGTATAAAAATACGTCGTCAAGGCGACCAACTTCACTTTCGATATCACGCGGTACGGCCAGATCGAGCATAAACATTGGTTTGTGGCGACGCGCTTTGACCGCGCGTTCCACCATGCCTAAACCGATAATCGGCAGCGACGACGCAGTACATGAAATAATGATGTCGTAGTTGCCTAACTGATCTGGCAAGTCGGCCAGGCGTAGCGCTTGACCGCTAAAGCGATGCGCCAATATTTCAGCACGGTCAAGCGTACGATTTGCCACGGTCAGAGTTTTTGGATTCTGCGCGGCAAAATGCGTGGCGCATAATTCAATCATTTCTCCAGCACCGATAAACAGCACGTTCTGACCTGAAATGGCGTCGAAAATCCGTTCCGACATGCGTACAGCAGCGGCAGCCATTGAGACGCTGTGCGCGCCTATTTGGGTAGTGCTGCGAACCTCTTTTGCGACAGCAAAAGTGCGTTGAAATAATTGATGTAAATAAGTCCCAAGGCCACCGACGGCTTCCGCATGGCGCACAGCATCCTTCATCTGACCGAGGATTTGCGGTTCGCCCAGCACCATTGAATCCAATCCGGAGGCGACGCGAAAAGCGTGACGTGCCGCGTGGTCATGCGGCAATGTATACAAATGCGGACGCAGATCAGCGTATGAAAGCTTGTGATAATGCGCCAGAAAATGCGCGGTGGAATCAATTGCCGTGTCAATGTTGCGGGCTTCGTTCGTCCCGATTACGCTGCCGGACAGGTCACTTGCGGCATATAACTCGGTACGATTGCACGTCGATAAAATCGCTGCTTCGTCTGTGACACCGGACGCGCTGTTGTCACTAAACCATGCACGCGCCGCCGTAACTGCCTGACCAATCTGGTCAGCAGGGAAAGCCACCTGTTCGCGCAATGAAACGGGCGCGGTGGTGTGGTTAAGTCCGACGGCTAGCAAGTGCATTTTGGTAACAACTCAAGAGGAAAGAAGGGGACTCTTTATAGCTCGACATTATACCCCGCAGCGTGGCTGTTGAGATTAAGTGCGCATTTCTTGATGGAATGATAATAATATACAAGAATTGATTGCCAACGAACATGGGACGCTCCCGGCAAATTAAGCCCCGAAATGTTTTTTGGCGCAACAAAATATCCCTTTAGTCAGACTGTCGACAAGGGCAAGATAATGGTAAATGTGGTGCCTTCGCCAACAACACTGCAAAAAGATAACGTGCCGAAATGGCGTTCGATCACTGTTTTGACGAATACAAGGCCAAGCCCTACGCCGTCTGTTTTAGGTTGGTCAGGAATGTTGACGCGCTGAAAACGTTGAAATAATTTTGCCTGATCGGCGGCCGCAATGCCATAGCCTTGATCCTGCACCTGGCAAATGACGTGCAAAGGTGTGCCGTCGGATCCCTTTTCTACACTGTAGAGCAGGCTACACGTGATGGTCGTTCCTGCGGAACTGTAGTTGACCGCGTTAGAAATCAGATTGCACAAGGCGCGCGCCATCAAGGAGCGGTCAATTTTAGTAATAAATTCGCCCTCCGCGATCTTTGTAATCAAGGTGATTTTTTTGTTATTGGCTAGTGTCCACATTTCGTCGCTAGCATCCAAAACAACGTCTTGAAAGTCGACTTCTTCAAGCCGATAAGACTCTGATTCAGCGCGTGCCAGTTGGACAAAGTTATCGGCCAGTCCCAAGGTTTTGCGGGAGGCGCGCTCGATTCTGGAGAAAAATTCCTCTTGAGGTAACGCTGAAGACGGGTCACTTTGTAGTTCCAATAACGCTAAAATTGATGCTTGTGGTGCACGCATATCGTGCGATAAAAAGCGTAACGTTTCATCCCGGCTGCGCTCTGCGGCACGAATACTGGAGATGTCCACGATACTGACAATCCAGCCGCTAAGAATCTGTCTGGCCGAATAGCAGGGCGCACTCTTGATTAATAAATCGCGTCCTTTTTGGTCTTGAACGGAAGTGCCATTTGCGAGAGCGGGCTGATACTGGATGTCAAGCAAATCGGGCCACGAGAACGGATGATGCGGCGCGGTTTCAAATGACGGTGGTGATGCGATGTAAGAAAACAATGGCGGCAGGTTTGCGCCGTAAATGTTATGGATGTTCAATGTTGCGAAGTAATCATTGGCCACCCGATTGACGACAACGATGCGACCATCAATAGTGGTGATCAATGTTGCGTCCGGCAAACTATCGAGATTGTCAGAAATGAACTGGCGTAAGTCGCGCACCCTGCGCGCCGCGGTGCGCATCGCGTTGATACGCTGTTCGAGTACGTCTTCACCTTGATAAAGTACGTTGCCGGGAAGGATTGCTTCGGGTAATAAATGCGGCTCCTGATCTAGCAGCATAAATTCTTGTCCGAGGTAGGAAATAGCTGCTTCCAAACGACACCAACTCCACAGCGGATAGGTTAGCCCCGTACCTATCAGGGCTGCACTGGGTGCGACCCACAATCCATGGGTGAACATGAAGTAGCTGGCCGCGACGGTGGTCGCCATCAGTACGGCGGTCAGGAATAAGGAAAAGCGAGGGGTGAGCAGCAAGTAACTGAATAACGCGAGCAATACCGGGAGTATGCTCAATAAGGTAGTCTGGAGGGTTGGCGCGATGTTTATGGATCTGTGGTCCAGCAAACTGGCTAAAATATTGGCGTTGATCTCGATACCCGGCATGACCCCCGATGTTCCCGAAACAGGTGTGGGAAAAGCGTCCGCCATGCCGACCGCCGTGGCGCCTATCAAGACGTATTTATCTTTAAAAAAATCTTTTGGCACCTCGCCTTTGAGGACCGAAACATATGGAACCGAGCGGAATAGTCCAGAGCCGCCCGCGTAAGGAATATGCATTTGATAGTCGCGTTGCCATTGTCCCGCCGCCACCGTGGGGCCGTTTGCATCCGTCGATCCTTTTAAGTTGTTGTCGACGCTGCTGTCCTTGCCAAGGGGATCAAGAGGATGATTGTCATGCCGGCCTGCGCTTAGATGCGCACCAGGCAATTCGCCGCGAGAATCGGTCACCGCTTGCCCGCCAATGTCAGCTAAAGCCAGCGCAAAGTGTGACCACCAAATGCCATTTTGGCCCTCTTTTAGAAATACGCTGCGTGCCACCCCATCTTTATCAAGCTCCAGATCAATATGACCAATGGCGCGTGTAGTGTGCAGAAATTCCGGGATGGGCAACAGGCTTGTGACGCCACTTCCCATCATCGCCGTGACCATCGGCAACACGACCTTATTGCTGGCCTGTAAAGCCTGCGATAGTGCTGCGTCATTATTGGGTGAGGTGGCAGTCGTGAGCGCTTCAGGCTCCGTCATGATCACGTCCAGACCAATTGCTTTTGGTCTGGCCTGCATGATCGTGTTGATAACCTGCGCATGCAGAGTGCGCTGCCATGGCCAACGTCCAAGTTGGGAAATACTGTAATCGTCAATTCCGACAATAATAATGTCATCGCGCGCGGGACGCGAATTGAAGCGCATAAATTGGTCATAAAGCGGAAGATCAAGTTGCATCAAACCGTTTTGATAGCCGAGCGCCGCAGTGAGCGAGAGTAATGCGATGGTGAGCGCCAGCCATTGACGTAACGCTACCCGTTTAACATTGCCAATGAAGGCACTGCTGGTCGGTTCGACCATTCTATGCTCCGAAATGGGTGGTTTCCGTTGGTGGCGTTTTAAAAGCCAGTTGGCGTGATATCACCTGTATTGATGAGCGGTGCACCGTCACTGGTTCTCCACAATCCGCCAATGACGATTTTTTGGGCTTCAGAAAACTCGCCAGTGTAGCCATCAGAATCAATCGCCTTGACGCGCACAAAGTAAATCCCGTTAGGCGGATTTGCGATCGAAATTTCCGGAGCTGTTGATTCTTGCGTCAAAAAAAGCGCCGTAAACGCAGCATCACGGGCTATTTCAATCACAAATGTTTGACCGGATTCCCCGTGCCACCTAAAAGCCAGTGTGCTGCCGGCTGGTTCAATTTTTGGTAGTTCCAATGGCGCCATCAGGGTAACCGCCTGCGCATCGCCGAAAGGACCCTGATCATCTTTGCCGTCTCGTGTCACCACGGTTGCGACGTGCCAGAAATAAGGACCAAGTGCCAATTTTGGTGGACTGAATTGCGCGGATGTCAGGGTCGCATCATCGCTGACCAGTTGTGTGAACTGGTCAGCGGAGGCGATCTGGATATGATAATGAATGGCGTCGGGGACTTCGGACCAGCTTAAGGATGGATTGGCAATTCGCGCCTTTCCTTTTGGACCGATAGGAAAAGGAGGTTCCGGGCGGGCTTTGAGTTTGAATGCGGTGATGGATGGATAACCTTCGAGACCCTGATTGTCGATGGCGGTCACGCGTGCAAAATAGTTGCCGTCGATCAGCCCATCAAGTCTGATTTCAACGGTATCAGACTCTATTTCGGACAACGTATTCTGGAACGCCTGATCGGTCGCAATCTGTGCCCGATAGCGCCGCGCACCCTGCAATGGATCCACGGTAAGGCGCACGGTTGGTCGTTGCTGTAAAGCAGAGTTTCCCGTAAGCGTTGGCTCTGGAAGCAATGGCACTGCCTTGCTTACTGCTTGCGCATCGGTTATTGATCCTTGTCCAGCCTGTAAGGGCAATCCCGCAGGGCGATTGTTTTTGGCTACGGCAACGGCGCCATGCAACACCTCAGTTGCCATCTTGTTATCGCTGACATTGACCCTGAAATTGGTGCCACGAACGCCAGCAACGGCAAGTGGTGAGCGGACCTCAAAGCGTCCTTTATTTTCTTTCAGCGGGGATACCCGAGAATCAACGCGTCCACGTACAAGCGTAATCTCCGTAACCGGGCTTTGTGTGAACCGGGCGCTTCTTAAGTGGCTGAGTTTTATCTGACTGTTGGAGGGCAAAGCTACTCGTGAGTTGTCTGCAAGCGCCAGCGTGATAAAACTGTTGGGGCCAGTTTCAATGCGCGCACCCTCCTGAAGCGTTGTGTCAATTGCCAGGGGAATATCTTTTCCGTCGGCGGTATTTGCGCTAATAGCCCCCGAGAAAGCAACTATTCTTGCGCTAGCGGGAATTTGTTCCAGCAATGCCACAGGAATAAGGATCGGTGTGCCGATGGGAATGGTGCGTTCATTAGGAATTTTGTTGATCTTTTGGAGCGCAACCCAGTTACGACTCGTGGTCGTCAGGTACTCGGCAATCGTACTTAGCGTATCGCCTTTGCGTGCCCGATACGTGATGGTGGAGGGCGCAACACTGAATGAGTCAGCGTCCAATTTTATCGATGGAGCAGCAAAAACCGGTAAATAGGGGCCCGTTAATAACAACAATAAACTGCCTCGCCATAATTGCTCAAAATTCGTCTTTTGATCCGTCTTTTTTTTGGGGTTCCTGCTGTACGTCGGGTGTTCGATGTAATGCTGCATTTTTTCTCCGACGACCGTTTTACGCGTGATTTGCGCATTCGCGCATTATTCCGACAGTTGTTCCAAACGATATCCGTAGCTATACACAGGTGCAAGTCGAAAACCGTTTTCTGGTCGTAATTGTAGCTTACTGCGAACCCGTGAAACGTGCGTATCCATCGTGCGCGAGGGAATGTCGATGTCACGCGACCACACTGCTTCGAGAATGTATGCACGCGATAGCGGACGACCCATGTTGCGGAAAAAAAGCAGCGCTAAATCGAATTCTTTTTGCGTAATTTCAATTGGCACGCTACTGACGGTCAGGCGTGCAGCGCGGGTTTCGAATATGTAGTGTCCGAACGTAATTTCCTCGCTCGCATTTTGAATGGGATAAGCGCGACGTAATAATGCTTGTACCCGCGCCACCAGTTCACCACGGCGGATAGGTTTGATCATGTAGTCGTCAGCACCAGCCGCGAGTCCGGCCACAATGTCATCCTCGCCAGAGCGACTGGTCATGAACAACACCGGCAGTTCGGGCGGCAATTTCTCTCGCACCCAGTGCAAGACTTCGGACCCACTGAGATCGGGCACTTGCCAATCGAGGATGAGCATGTCGTAGCTCTCTCGTCGCAACTGGCTCAAGATTTCTTTGCCGCTTTGAAAAGGATGGCAAACATGGCCGCTAGCGGTCAGGACTTGGCAAACCAGATCGGTTTGGCTCAAATCATCGTCAAGGACAGCAATTCTCATAGTTTTCTATTATTGGCTTAGTGTTAATTATTGTAAGCCAGTTAGAGCCGATAGCTTGGCCAGTATCCTGACTGCCGATGAAATAGCGAGTGTCCCTGCGTTTTCCCTAGTCTCAAGCTTCGCTGTTGTTGAGGTGTCGGCGGTAATGAGTTTATGTTAACACTTATCACTCTTTGATAGATGCTCTATATGAACATTTTTGTAATGTACGTGTGGCATTGTGTACGTTTTCCACAGCTGCACTAACGCCATTATAGTAGAAATGTGAAATACTGAAAATTAACGCGTTACAATATTAACTCTATCGCAACATTATTCTGGGAGGTGACCTGAAGCGATATTTTTGAGGCGCTAATCGAGCAAAGCACGCAACTTACGAGATCAATAGTGAGGAAATAGCGGACGCGACAGGCGTCCGCAGGTAAAGACTTGGCAGAGCGCTACTTGTAAAAGTAGATGGACTCAAATATCAGGCAGCACAACATTAACATCTAATATTTCCAGGTCACCTTGGCGATCCAGTGAAATTTTGATATCGCTGGCATTGACTTTTGTGTACTTGGAAATAACTTCAATTAATTCTTTATGGAGTGCCGGTAAAAAATCAGGACCTTGGCGACCGCTACGCTCACGTGCAATGATAATTTGCAGGCGCTCCTTAGCGGCAGATGCGCTTTTCGGTTGCTTGGTGAACAAGAACGAGAGTAGAGCCATATTACTTCCCTCCAAAGAGGCGCGAGAGCAAGCCCGGTTTTTGATAGTTGGCAAAGCGCAACGGCACGTCTTCGCCAAGGAAGCGGGAGACCACATCCTCGTAAGCCATAGCGACATCGCTACCTTTTACGTGGATGGCCGGGTTGCCTTGATTTGATGCGTGTAGCACCGCTTCTGACTCAGGAATAATACCGATCAAAGGAATGCGCAAAATATCCTGCACATCGGTATGAGATAACATCTCACCCGCTTCAACGCGCTTAGGTGAGTAGCGGGTAATGAGCAGATGTTCCTTGACTGGTTCTCCGCCATTTTGAGCGCGGCGCGACTTGGCCTGAATGATCCCCAAAATCCGGTCTGAATCACGCACCGACGATACTTCGGGATTGGTCACGATGACGGCTTCATCGGCGAAGGTCAGCGCCATTACCGCACCGCGTTCAATACCCGCTGGCGAGTCGCATACAATAAATTCAAAATCCATTTTTGCCAGATCGTTCAATACACGTTCAACGCCTTCTTCGGTCAGCGCGTCTTTGTCTCTGGTTTGTGATGCTGGAAGAATAAACAAGTTATCGCAATGTTTGTCTTTAATTAAGGCCTGATTAAGTGTTGCTTCGTTGTTAACTACATTGATCAGGTCATATACTACGCGTCGTTCGCAGCCCATGATCAGATCAAGATTGCGTAGGCCAACATCAAAATCCAGGACAGCAGTTTTATGACCGCGCATGGCCAGGCCTGAGGCAAAGCTGGCGCTGGATGTCGTCTTGCCGACGCCCCCTTTACCAGATGTTACAACGATGATTTTTGCCACGAAAACTCCTATTTTTTTAAGAATTAAAACTATGATCTGGAAGGCGAATTAAGTGATATCACATCAATTCGGTCGCCGTTAAGCTGAATTTGTGCCGCCTGTCCCTTCAATTCTGCAGGAAACCCATGTTCAAAGGTCCGATATACACCCGCTATCGATACCAGTTCAGGCTCCATCGCAGTGGCGAAAATACGTGCTTTGGTATCGCCGCTGGCACCCGCTAGCGCCCGGCCGCGCAAGGGCGCATAAACATGGATACTGCCATCTGCAATGATTTCGGCACCGTTATTGACCATCGCTGTAATGATCAGGTCGGAGCCACGGGCATAAATGCGTTGACCGGCGCGCACTGGCGTGTCGACGATCATGGGTTGCTGGAGTGGTGTAGCCGCCGATGTGGCTAGCGTCGCCGGAGGCTGGGATACCACCACCTCTGGGGCGTTTATAGTCAGCACCTCAGTCGGTTGGACAGCGGGGGCATTGGGTTCTGCTCTGGGCGCGATGACGGTATCAATACTGAGGCCATTCGCGATAATCGCAGGATGAATGGTATCCGGCGCATTGCGTACTGCAACTGCATTAAGTTGATACGTTTTCAGCAGTTTGACGAGGGCGCTCCATTCAATGTAGTCATTTGACTCGCCCAAAGCTGCGATGTCGATTACGGCAAATTCATTGTCAAAAAAGTCCGCATTGCCGCCGGTCATCTCTTTTAATGCGTCATCTAAAACGGCAAGATCCACGTCATGAAGAATGACTGAAACTGCTACCACCGTTGCTATCTTTATTTCAATTGGCTTGCGTGTCTTATTTTTGGGCATAAAGCAACAGATTGAATAAGCGAACCACAGTGCAACCAGAGGCCGCTAACGACTCGCAAATAGGGTTAGGAATCAGTTTGGCATGCATAAAAATAACGTATCCAAAAAAACTTGGAATGAACGATCTTACCAAATCTCCGCCCGATAGCAAAAAAAAGCTACGTCGGCGGTTGCCTCGCGACACATAAGTGGTAAACCCGCGACAAATCGAAGAAAAGCGCCGAACCTCAGATAATGTCCCGGTTATTGAAAGAAAATGAAAGATAAGGACCGTTTTATAGCCAACACAGGAAGCGTTTGTTGGCTATTTAACGGGGCAATGGCTCACGCCTTTTTATTTCTTGTAGCCGTTGCCTGTTTTGATAGAAAGCGGCAAGCAATGGCGATTTTGTTATGAATAGCGTCTATGCGTAGATTAACGAACTTATCGAACGCAGGTCAACTGCGGTTTAGGCGCAGTTCTAATTGCGTAATCACGCGCTGCAAATTCGCTTCCTGGTCTTTAGGAACAGTCAAAAACCGGCACCCGAAGTGATAAACCGGATCATTAAACGTTTGGCTATTATGAATAAAGGTGATTTGTATATCCAAAGTCATTTTTCCCAAATCATGAAAGTCGAACGTGGCGTCTGTTAGGTTCATAGCAATAGCAAGCTCACCGATACTGGCATCGGTCGAGCGAAGTCGAACCCCCGATGGTGACAAGTCGACAATGTAGAACGACATCCGGCGTTGATCCGGCAAGGTGGCGGTACAAATATAGGGATTATTCGTCGGTGTCTCTACGCGGAAGTGTTCGCGTCGTTGGATGCGATACAGACTTTCCGGTAATTGCGACTTAAATGCTGGCAGGCCGTCATAAAGCTGGGGTTCGGGATGGCCGCAAACAAACTGGATATGCGCACCGGATTGCAAGCTCGAAAACAGATTTTCTCCAGACTCCTGATGCTGTTGATTTTCAGCATCACTGCCGCTGTAATCGTAGAAAAAAGAACCTGTCGTTTCATCGACTGCCAAAATACGCGTGATGATGCGTGATCCTGATCTGCCGAAGGAAATACTTAGTGGGTCTTTTTGGTGCGCGAGTTGGCGCAGTACGTACACGACTTCTTTCGGATGGATGACCCGAAAATCGTCCAATGCGGCGAGTGATGCCGCCAATGTTGGCGAAGGAGGGAGATCAGTGCTTGTTTCCGATACTGGACTGGTGTTTTTCATATCTTTCCAATGTGTATCAAAACTCGCTTTTAAATGCGAGAAGCAGAAAAAGAGAGCAATTGTCACAAATATTACCTACTTTATGGCAGCTTGAGACAGTTTTTTGCGGGCAAGTATTTAATCTACGCCATAGCCATCAAACTTGCCAGGCATCATCTCTGTAAATAACGCACTCGTCGAGGGTGACCGTGTTCGTCACCGCAAAGACGTCAATATGGTATCTGGCATCGGCGCGCTTAATTGCCGCTTTATTGTAGACTCCATGCTTAGCGCCCAGCGATAAATGTATGCCGCACATCCTCTCATAAGTGCCAATATCGCTCACCATACGGTTTTGCGAAAATGCACGATTCATACCAAAACCAAGTTCACGCAGCCAGACTTCGCCTTCGGACGCGCGGATGTTTGCCAGCACCTGATCAAACTCAGGCGTGGAATCAATGGCCTCCGTCACGCGGCCTTTGACGATCACCAGCGTGATCGGCGTAGCGGGTTTGTTGACGTGAAATTGCGTGTCGCCGAAAACAAAAATACGTACGCGGCCATTGACTGCTTCCAGGTCTTGCGCTTCGGTAAAAACCTCACCAATAGGAAACTGACCGCCGACATTTTTCATGCCGCTATAGTCACCAATGTTGAGTTTTGCAGATTCAAATGGCGAGTCAAAAACCAGGATTTCGCCGCCGCTATCGATGACGCCGATGCTCGCGCTATCAATGCGCGCCTTCAGTGCGACCCCAACGTCGCGATAGTACGTCGGGTCATAGGCCAATGCGTCGATGTAATACAGCGCTTCTGGTCCGGTCATGCGCGAAAGATGAGGATGTTCTATCACCTTTAATGCGCGTTTAAAAAGTTCAACGCGCAGTCGAAACGCTTCAAGCCTAAAGTTGGTGGATTGAATCAATATCACCAAATCGTTCGGCGCAAGGGGTGTAAAAGAGGCAAGCACTACTTCGGGCGTTACTGCGTCGAAGTCGATAAAGGTGGCAGTTGGAAGGCATCGCCGATACGCTTGCGTCAACGCTACTGAGAGAGTAGAGCGGGTATCAAACACCACTAACGCAGCCTGCGCTGGACTGTGTTCGATCGCTATCGATAATACGTCGCGGAGATGGTTTGCTGCCTTACCGACAACCGTCTCGGTAATAAGGTCGCAGACTGGTTCGGAAAGTGTTGCGCTCGGAGTGGAGGTCATTGTCATTTCATCGCATCAAAAATAGTAAAAACGTCACGCGGCCCGGCTTTTCGGGTGTAGCGACGTTTTCTATTGGAGACACATTTTAATCGACAACCACATCAGTGCACGAATAACGTAAGGATGAATGCCAAGACTAGATACAGCGCGAAGTCTGAGACTTCATGCTGTCATTTTAAATGACAAAAAAACCATGCGTCCCATCAAGCGCTAATTGATCCACTAAGCCATACTCCCAATCGAGATAGGCTTGCATGGCAGCGGCTGGATTGTCGGTACCTTCATAAGGACGACGGTAGCGATCTATTCGCGGCGATGCCAGCGCTGATTCACCAGATTCTTGGGGAAGCCCGGCTGCAATCCACGCGGATGTGCCACCTTCTAGCAGCCACACCGGCGTCGTTGTTAACGCTTGCAGGTCTTTGAGGATATAGCGTGCCAGCAAACTCGTGCCGCAAGTGAGTACATAGCGACATGCTGGCGGAACGTTATCCAGCGCGGCGGCGAGTTGCGAGCGGAGTGCAAACCAAGCCCCGGGAATGTGGTGTTTGACATAATTGGCGCTGCTGGTGAAATCAAGGATGACCGTTTCGCCCTCGGCGGCGTTGCTTGGCAGGTCATTTTCCAACCAAGCCGCAAGCCCTTGCGCTGTCACACTGTTTGCGGTTGGTACAGGCGGCAGAAAGGCTTGATCGTTATCGGCGTTCGTACCCTGTTGCGTGAAGTCTTGCGGTCCAGCACCATCAATGACGAACACTTCCCATCCCATTTGCGCTAACCAGGATGCGGTCATATTGGCGCGCACGCCGTCATCATCGGACAGGACGATACGCGCACCGCGCACCGGCGCAGCGTGATCGGTTTCTTGCACGAGCTGCCCACCCGGAGCAGAGCGAAAGTCGGGAAGGTGACCGGCTGCGTATTCCTCGGGCGTGCGCACGTCGAAGCGATAAGTCGTCCGCGTGTTGTCTTTTTTCCATTCTATTAATGTTTGGGACTCGTCTTGTAACGATACTCTTGATACGCGCGCCTTATCAGCCACTTTGCGCGCTGCACGTTGCGCCTGCGCGTGATCCTCAGGCGATAGCGAACCAGAGTCGGCAAATTGGCGAGTTTTGCGGGTATCCAGCGTTTGACCGGCCAGCGTCCAGCCTATCGTGCCGTTGCGTAGTGCAGAAACCGGGTTAGGAATACCCGCATTGACCAGAGATTGTGTGCCGATGATGCTGCGCGTGCGTCCAGCGCAATTAACGATGACGCGGGTTTCGGGGCGCGGCGCAAGCTGTTGCACGCGTAATACTAATTCTGCGCCAGGTACGCTGATGCCAGTGGGAATACTCATCGTGTTGTATTCATCAAACCGACGCGCATCCAGAACCACCACATCCGCATTGGCATTCAATAGCGCCTGCACTTCTGGCGCCGACAGCGAAGGGGTGTGACGTTGTACGTCAACCAGTTCGCCGAAGGCTTTGCTCGGCGCATTCACATCGCGGAAGATTTCACCACCGGCGCTGCGCCAGCCAGCCAAACCGCCATCCAGCAACTTGATGTTGCGATAGCCAAGTTGCTGTAAACGCTGCGCAGCATTTCTCGCAAGGCCTTCGCCATCGTCATACACGACAATCAACGTATCAAGCCGCGGTATGCGTGCGGCACTATCCAACTCAATTCGAGACAGTGACATATTGGCAGCAAATAGCGGATGAGCTTCTGCGAACGGCGCCTCTTCCCGCACATCCAGCAATGCGATTTCCTTGCGCTGCAATAATGCTGTGCGGCATTGTTGATAAGAGATCGTCTCAAAAATTGGTTGAGAAGAACTGACATCAACAGAGTGTGGGACGTTTGGCGTGTTCGTGGAAGGGGATGGCGTCAGGCGGGTCATGGATCGTTGGGATGAATTTATTTAAATGGTTATTGAGTTTTGTTGCATTTTGTTGGATTCAGCAGAGCGATCCCAAATATTGGGTAATAGTGTGTTGGAATAGCCCGAAATAAACTGTTTGGTGCCGCCATCTTCCGTGTAGACCGAGCGTTGCACAGCGCCGATGTTCGCACCATAAACATGGATGCTGATGGATGGCCGGTCGATGAACGCATTCTGTACTTTATGGATATCGCCGATCGTGGGCGAGACGGCCTCGACATCTCCCGGCAATAGATGGGTTGGCGCGCCAACGGGGGTGAAGCGACCATCCCGATCTTTATCTGGCTGATAGCTTTGCGAATATTCAGCGCCCCGCAACATGCCGATCAATCCCCATACGGTATGATCATGAATTGGTGTGGCTTGTCCGGGACCCCAGACAAAGCTCACAATCGAAAAGCGCTCACGCGAATCTACGTGGAGCAAAAATTGTTGATACCGTTCTGGATTTGGAAGCGCGAATGCAGGCGGTAGCCAGTCGTCGACAGCGATAAGCTGTCGCAACAACGCGCCGCCATCGCGCAAAATCTCGGCCTCCGAGGGTCTGCGGTCAAGCAATTCCGCCAGTTCCCCGATAAAACCCCGCAGACGGGCTACGTTCGGCGCGTTATTTTTTCCGATATTTATTGAGTTTGACAGTGGAGACATGCTGACACGCCTTATTTCTGTAGCGGAAAACTACGATCGAAACCATTGGAAACACTGATCTTATGCTGGATGATACCCGCTTCCGCATAAACGTCGGCAGTATGTTGCTGGGTTTTGATCACAGTATCATCAATCGGTATCCATTTGCCCTGTCGCCGCTCCCAGGATAGTTTGGCTACTTCTTTTGGTACACCAATAAGTTCGGCTAATGACGCGGAATAGGCATCTATATGATCGTTAGACCAACGTTGAGATCGCACCAGGCGTTGCAGCAGATCCTGTAGTGCAGCGTGTTTGGGTTTGATGGCGTCCTCATGGACGATCAGATAACTAAGCCCGGCTGACAAGCCGCGCCCATTCACAACAATTTTCGCGTGGTCAGTCAGTTCAGCCGTTGCCGTATAAGGCTCCCATGTCGCCCAGGCATCAACGGAATTGCCAGCTAACGCCGTCTTGGCGTCAACTGGTGACAAAAATCTAAAAGAAACATCACTGGCCTTGAGGCCAATAGATTGAAGCGCGGCCAGCGTCAGATAGTGACCAATGGAGCCTTTTCCGGTAGCGATGCGTTTTCCCTTCAAACTGGCCGGGCCGGAAAGTGGAGAATTTGCATTGGCAATAATGGCTGTACCAAAGGGATCTGATTTGTTCACTCCTATCGCTTTGAGCGGTGCGCCAGCCGCCAAGGCAAATACCAGTGGTGCATCACCTGCGTAGCCGACGTCGACTGCGCCAGCATTTAAAGCTTCCAGTAACGGCGCTGCGGCCACAAACTCCGACCACTTGATGTCATAGGGCAGATTTTTAAGTTCACCGGCGGCTTCCAGTTGCGATCTTAAGCCGCCTTTCTGATCCGCTACCTTGAGTAGTATTCTGGCCGGTACATCGCCCGCTGATGCCAGTGAAGTGGCTGCAAGACCAAGCGTCATCAAGCTAAGTCCGATGAAACGTTGCAAGCGAACACTGAATAGATTAGACATTTACTTCTGCTTTCGTTGAGCGATACGATCGGCGCTGCGTGCAGCAACTAGTTGCCGTGTTAGCGGTATCAATTTTCGGCCGTAATCGATAGCATCCTCCAATGGATCAAAGCCGCGGATCAAAAATGTCGACACACCAAGATCAACGTAATCTAGCAGCGCATGGGCAACCTGTTCCGGCGTCCCGACCAACGCTGTTGAATTGGATCGCCCACCAATTTCTTTGGCAATCGCGGTCCATAGGCATCTATCGTGACGATCGCCGCGTTCCGCTGTCGCTAACAGACGCCGCGCACCTTCGCTTTGTTTTGAATCACCCGATGCGCTGCTTAAACCACTGGCTTTACGAATACGCCTGGTTTCCGCCAGGATACTTTCAGCGCGTGCCCATGCAGCCTCTTCCGTATCTGCCAGGATGGGGCGGAATGACACAGAAAAGCGTGGTTTGCGACCGTGTTTTTCCGCTTCCGCGCTGACTTGGCGAATGATGTCTCGTACTTGTTCATGGGTTTCTCCCCATAGCGCATACACGTCGGCATGTTTGCCCGCGACCTGCACGGCGGGTGGTGAAGCCCCGCCAAAATAAATGGGAATATGCGGTTTTTGTACTGTCCTGACTTCAGAGTAACTATTTTTGAATCGGTAATATTTTCCCGCATGGTCGAACGGTTGATCATTGGTCCACACTTTGCGCAAAATGCCGAGATATTCATCAGTGCGCGCATAGCGTTCATCGTGGGATAAAAAATCGCCATCGCGTTGCTGCTCTTCATCGTCACCGCCAGAAATAATATGTACCGCCAATCGTCCACCACTGAGTTGATCAAGCGTCGCGAACTTGCGCGCTGCCATTGTAGGTGCAATAAAGCCGGGACGGTGGGCAAGCATAAAACCGATTTTTTTCGTGGCAGCGGCAGCGTGGGATGTCACCAAAAATGGATCGGCATCGGATGAGTGCTGCGCGATCAAAATCCGATCAAAACCTGATTGTTCATGCGCTTGTGCAAAGCGTGCGATGTAATCCGGATCCAGCGCCGGTCCTTGTGCCGGATGAATTTCAGATACTTTTTTCGGACCGATCATACCGATGAATTCGATGCTCATAGTGGCTCCTGACAAAGCTGACGTAAGTGTAAAGAGTCAGGCTAAAGGATCGTCTTAGTAATCCCAACGAATAATTCCGTATGTCGATATGCGGCCGATCACCAAAGAAAATTTTGCGCGGGAACGTAATGTGCCATAACGCATCTAATCACCCATTAGTGTTGTGGTCATTTTGGAAACTCAATAAAAACTAGATAATATGACAATATTAAAGTGCGTTTTTTGAAGAGAAAAGAGGTTATCGTGCAAACTAAATGCCCGCTTTTCTATTAAACTTAGGAATAAATTCTGAAGAGGTACGAGTCAATTTATTATGAAAATAGATGATATAGACGCTTTTGTCGCCACCGTGCGATGTCAATCCATTAGCTTAGCTGCAGAAGCATTGCAACTAACGCAGTCTGCGATCACTCGCCGCGTACAAAACTTCGAGGAAGAATTGGGTGTTGAACTGCTTGATCGCACCACTAAACCACCGCGCCCCAATCCCATGGGAAAAGTGGTGTATGAACAGTGCCGCGTCGTACTGCGCGAAGTTGAAGAGCTGCGCGATATGGTGGGAACTGAAGTTGCCCCCGTCGGTACTTTTCGCCTTGGTATTACACAAGCCATCGGCGACGTTGTTCTATTGGATGCACTTAAGCAACTCAAAGGTACTTATCCGGAACTGAGCACGCAGGTATCGACCGGATGGGGAACGCAATTAGTTGCCAAGGTCGCCAACGGCGAGATGGATGCCGCAGCAGCGCTGTTTCCTTCCACTAAGGTGCTTCCTGATAATGTTATTGGTGAGACATTAGGACGTGTTGAATTGGTGGTGGTTGCGGCGAAGGGAATGATGACAAAACGCAGTTATAAACTAAAAGACTGTCATGATATTGGTTGGGTCTTAAGTCCGGATGGCTGCGGTTTTCGTGCGGTGTTACAACGGGCGCTGATCGGTCAGGGATTATCGTTCAAGGTTGGCCTGGAATCTTTCGGCGCTGATCTTCAACTTGGTCTGGTTGCCGCCGGACTTGGTTTGGGTTTTATGCCAGTCCCGCAACTGGAGCGCAGTGCGCACCGCGATCAATTGGATATCATGAATATTAGCGACTTTAAGTCGGTCCTCGATATCTGGCTGATTCAATCACGTTTGCCAACCCCGTTGCAGCAAGCAGTTGATTTTTTCAGTAATTCGGTTGCCACTGCTTTTTCAGACAAAGCAACGGTTTTAGACATAAAGCCTCGTCGGCAGCGGGCAGCTTAATAGGTTACCCCTTTTTTTGAAGGGGCAACTTATTCGATAGGACGGGTGAATAAAGCTATTCCTATAATTAATATTATTTGGATAAGATTATTCCCTCCCCAAAAAAATGCGGTGCCGCACCAATTGGATGCGCATCAAATTAAAATAGCGCATTCCCGTCTTCAATTCTTTATCAATCTTCGATAAACCGTTACGGTCAAGGCCAATTCATATTGGCATAAGATTTGCTTAGTAGTGATTAACAGAGTCAATGATGATTCCGTACTATCAACTATTACGCAGATCTAAAGAAGGATCTGCCAGGACAACGGCGTCCACCTAGCTAGGTATTTTTACCGAGCTAAGTGGGCGCCTTTTTGTTTTTATGGGAAAAAGATCATGACCAGCAAAGCTACCAGCATCAAACTTTTTAGTTTTAGTACGCCGCAAATGCGCGCCTTCCATCTGACCTGGATGGCTTTCTTCGCTTGCTTCTTTGCATGGTTTGCCTGTGCACCCTTGATGCCCGTTATTAAGGGCCAATTCGGTTTAACTATCGGGCAAATCGCCAACATTAATATTGCCGCAGTCGCCGTGACGATTTTGGTTCGTTTAATTATCGGGCCAATGTGTGATCGCTACGGCCCACGTAAAACGTATACCGGTCTTTTGCTGCTAGGAGCGATTCCGGTATTCGGCGTGGCGTTCTCGCAAAGTTATGAAAGTTTTCTATTCTTCCGTTTATGCATCGGTGCGGTGGGTGCCAGCTTTGTGATTACGCAATATCACACCTCAGTGATGTTTGCGTCGAACGTCGTCGGGACTGCCAATGCTGCTGCCGCCGGTTGGGGTAATGTCGGCGGTGGTGCTGCGCAAGCATTGATGCCATTGTTGTTGGCCGCGGTGTTAATGCTCGGCGTCAGCGAAACCATGGGATGGCGCCTTGCGCTGTTGGTGCCGGGCGTATTGATGGTGATCATGGGTGGCGTGTACTGGCGCTATACGCAAGATTGTCCTGAAGGTAATTATGCCGAGTTGCGCGCTAAAGGCATTACGGTAGAAGGCGGCAAAAAAGGCGGCTGGGCAAGTTTCCGTGCTGCCAGTCTTAACTACCGTGTATGGCTTCTATTTGTCACCTACGGTGCTTGCTTCGGTGTAGAAATCTTTATTCACAATATTGCTGCCATCTACTACGTTGATCATTTTGGTCTGTCATTGAAAAGCGCCGGTATGGCCGCAGCAAGTTTTGGATTGCTCGCATTGTTCGCCCGTGCTTTGGGTGGCTGGTTATCCGACAAAGTGGCTTTACGCGGCAACCTCAATACGCGTGCCACGTTGCTGTTCGTCATGATGATTGGCGAAGGTTTGGGCCTGCTCTGGTTTTCACATGCAAATAGTGTGACGTTGGCGATCTGCGCGATGTTGACTTTCGGCCTGTTCACCCACATGGCATGCGGCGCAACGTATGCATTAGTGCCGTTTATTGACCGTAAAGCATTGGGCGGCGTAGCGGGCATCATCGGCGCTGGTGGAAACGTCGGAGCGGTTTTGGCGGGGTTTTTGATGAAGGGTTTGGGCGACGTTCAAAGCACCTTGAGTGTGCTGGGTATTTTGGTCACAGTCTCCGCACTGTGCGCCATCGCGATTCGCTTTAGCGCGGCACACAATGCCACCGAGCAAGTCCTCGACAGCAACACCCTGGCCGCTTAAGGAGCCGCAGATCATGAAAATTATCGTCGTTGGTCATGGCATGGTGGGCCACAAATTTCTGGAAAGCCTGGCTGACAGTGGCGCTCCACATCTGGAAGTAACCGTCTTGTGCGAAGAGCCACGCCCAGCATATGACCGGGTACACTTGTCAGAATTTTTCTCTGGAAAATCAGCAGAGGATTTGTCATTGGTTCCTGACGGTTTTTTTGAGCGCGATAATATTTTGCTCAAACTGAATGCCAAGGCCAGCGTCATTGATCGTGTTGCCAAAACGGTGACAGTGAGTACCGGTGAAACGCTGCCTTACGACAAGCTGGTCATCGCTACCGGTTCTTATCCTTTTGTGCCACCGGTGCCTGGAAAGGATCGCAAAGATTGCTTTGTGTATCGGACTATCGAAGATTTAGAGGCGATGCTTGAATGTGGTCGTCGCTCAAAAACCGGCGTCGTTATCGGCGGCGGTTTGCTTGGATTGGAATGTGCCAAAGCCTTGCGCGACATGAATCTGCAAACGCACGTGGTTGAATTTTCACCACGTCTGATGGCAGTGCAAGTCGATGAGGGCGGTGGACGTGTTTTGCGCGCCAAGATAGAAGACCTTGGCGTCACCGCGCATACGCAAAAAAATACAGTCGAAATCGTCGATGGCGAGACCGGCACACACCGCATGAACTTTTCTGACGGCAGCCATCTTGATACCGACATGATCGTGTTCTCTGCCGGTATTCGTCCACGTGATGAATTGGCGCGTGTCAGTGCGCTGGCAGTGGGCGAGCGCGGCGGCATCGTGATCGACAATAGTTGCCTGACCAGTGATCCTGATATCTACGCGATTGGCGAATGCGCACTATGGAACGGAAAGACTTTTGGTCTGGTCGCGCCAGGTTATGACATGGCACGTATCGCAGCCAAACATCTGCTGGGCGAAAACGCCGAATTCAACGGTGCCGATATGAGCACTAAACTCAAATTAATGGGCGTCGACGTTGCCAGTATTGGCGATCCGCACGGCAATGTTCCCGGTAGCCGTTCGTATCATTTCACCGATGAACGCAAGCAAATCTACAAGAAGATCGTCGTCTCCGATTGCGGTAAATTTTTGCTAGGCGGCGTGATGGTTGGTGATGCCAGCGAATATGGCACGCTGTTGCAAATGATGCTGAACCGCATAGAACTACCCGAAGCGCCTGAGTTCCTGATTCTGCCGCAAGCCGACGGTAACGCCAAGCCTGGTTTGGGTGTCGATGCGTTGCCGGATGCGGCACAAATTTGCTCGTGCAATAACGTCTCCAAAGGTGATTTATGCGCAGCAGTATGTGGCGGCGCAACGAATATCGGCGACCTGAAAAGTTGTACTAAGGCGGGTACTTCATGCGGCGGTTGCGTGGCACTCGTCACGCAGATCATGAAGTCAGAAATGAAGAAGCAAGGTCTGGCGGTTAACAACCATGTTTGCGAACATTTTCCCTACAGCCGTCAGGAGCTTTATCACCTCGTCAGAATCGGCAACATCAAGACTTTTAATGCATTGATCAGTCAGCATGGAAAAGGCTTGGGTTGCGATGTGTGCAAACCGGTAGCTGCCAGTATTCTGGCTTCTTGCTGGAACGATTTTGTGCTCAAAAAAGAACACGCTGGCTTGCAGGATTCGAACGATTATTTCCTCGGTAATATTCAAAAGGATGGTACCTATTCTGTCGTGCCACGTATGGCTGGTGGCGAGGTCACGCCCGATGGTCTAATCGCAGTCGGTCAGGTCGCAAAAAAATACGGCCTATACACCAAAGTCACTGGCGGTCAGCGCATCGACTTGTTCGGCGCCCGGGTTGAGCAATTGCCGCCGATCTGGGAAGAATTGATCGCAGCAGGTTTTGAATCAGGTCATGCGTACGGCAAGTCGCTGCGTACCGTTAAATCATGTGTCGGTTCAACCTGGTGTCGCTATGGTGTGGACGACAGTATGGGTCTGGCAATTGAGCTGGAAAATCGCTACAAAGGTTTGCGTTCACCGCACAAAATAAAATTTGGCGTATCCGGTTGTACTCGCGAATGCGCCGAAGCGCAAAGCAAGGATGTCGGGATTATCGCCACCGAAAAAGGCTGGAATCTGTATGTCTGCGGCAATGGCGGCATGAAGCCACGGCACGCTGAATTATTGGCCTCCGATCTGGATAAGGCGACGCTGATTCAGACTATTGATCGGTTCCTGATGTTCTATGTTCGCACCGCAGACCGTCTGCAACGCACCAGTGTCTGGCGCGACAATCTTGAGGGCGGTCTTGATTATCTGAAAGAAGTGGTCTTGCAAGACAAGCTACACATTGCAGCCGACCTGGAAGCAGAAATGCAGGCAGTCGTCGATACGTATGAATGTGAATGGAAAAAAGCGGTTAACGATCCAGAAACACGTAAGCGTTTTCGCCATTTCGTCAACACCGATCAAGTTGATGAAAACGTCGTCTTTATGGAGGAACGCGGACAGATTCGTCCGGCAACGTTAGTTGAGCGATCGGCCCGTGTGATTCCGATTATTCCGATAGTGGCTGCGCTTGCAGAGACGGTCTGATTGCTCGCCCATTGAAATCAGGAGAATAAATATGCATAGCGATACCCAATTGGGGCAGCTGGATAACTGGATTTCTGTCTGCGAACTCGACCAGATCTTACCAAACACAGGTGTGTGTGCATTGATCAACGGCGCGCAAGTGGCGCTGTTTCATGTCATTGACGGTGAAGACCGTGTATTCGCGATTAGTAATTTTGATCCCCATTCTCAGGCATCGATTTTGTCGCGTGGCATGGTCGGCAATCTTGGTGAGCGTATCGTCGTAGCATCGCCGATGTACAAGCAACACTTTGATTTGCAAACCGGAGAATGCCTGGAATCTCCAGAACACTCGGTCAGCGCCTATCCGACGCGGGTTGTCGACGGAAAGGTGTGGGTCGGCGTATGACCACAACACCAGGCAAGCAGGCTAATCGAACAAAACCATCGCTGGTGGTCATCGGTAACGGCATGGCTGGTATGCGCACGGTTGAAGAGTTACAAAAGCTGGCACCGGATTTGTACGACATTACCGTGTTCGGGGCCGAACCGTATGGCAATTACAACCGCATATTATTGTCGCCCGTGCTCGCTGGCGATAAAAGTGTGGAAGACATTATGTTGCATACACGCGAGTGGTATCAGGAAAATAATATTACGTTGCATGCCGGTGATCCAGTTGAGATGATTGATCGGCGTCGTCGCCTTGTGCGTTCGCGCGCAGGTCTTGAGGTCTCGTATGACCGACTGTTGCTGGCTACCGGTTCCACCCCTTTTATTATTCCTGTACCGGGACATCAATTGCCGGGCGTGATTGCGTTTCGAGATATTCAGGATGTAGAAACTATGCTGGCAGCCGCACGTGATCATCGCCATGCGGTCGTGATCGGCGGCGGCTTGCTGGGTCTGGAAGCCGCCAACGGATTGCTGCGTCAGGGGATGGACGTTACCGTAGTGCACGTGTGTGATAGTTTGATGAATCAACAGTTGGACAAGCCAGCATCTGCGCTCCTGAAAAAAGCGTTGGAATTAAAGGGCTTGCGCATCATGCTCGATACGCATACCAGCGAAATCCTGGGGTCCGAGCGGGTGACAGCCGTGCGTTTTAAAGATGGTAGTGAGATACCGGCTGATCTGGTCGTCATGGCGGCAGGCGTGCGACCCAATATTGCCCTCGCGAAAAAAGCCCTTCTGCATTGTGATCGCGCGATTGTGGTTGACGATACATTGCAAACCTATGATCCACGGATTTATGCAGTTGGCGAATGCGTCCAGCATCGCTTGTCGACGTTTGGTTTGGTCGCGCCGATTTGGGATCAGGCGCGGGTGTGCGGTGCGCATCTGGCCGGTGCTGGTCATCGTCGTTATATCCAGCAAGCGACCGCGACCAAGCTCAAAGTAACCGGCGTTGATCTGTATTCTGCTGGCGATTTTATTGGTGGTGATGGTAGCGAAGATCTAGTGCTGCGCGACCCACGTCGCGGTATCTATAAACGATTGGTATTGAAAGGCAATCAGATCGTGGGAGCGGTACTATACGGAGATGTGAAAGATGGTCCGTGGTATTTTGATTTGATTCAAAACAAGACCGATGTCTCCTCGCTGCGCAATCAATTACTATTCGGCCAGGCGCTATGCGTCCAGGCCGCTTGATGAGGAATCTCCCGTGAATCTCTCCCAGCCTCCGCTGTCATCTGCGCTGTCATCTGCGCTGTCATCTCTTGAGGCATTCAAAGGCGACCTGATACCAAAAAGCGTATTCACGACATGCCCTTACTGCGGTGTCGGCTGTGGTGTTGCCGCTATAGTGCTGGCTGATGGAAAAATCGGCGTCACAGGAGACGCTGCGCATCCTGCGAATAAAGGGCGTTTGTGCGTCAAAGGTTCGGCATTGGATGAGACGGTTGATCTTCAGGGCCGCCTTCTCTATCCGCAGATTAGGGACGCCGTCACCAATTTGATGCAGCGTTCAAGCTGGGATCAGGCGCTGGATAAAGTAGCGTCGGGATTCAATGACATCATCGCCCGTCACGGCCCGGACGCGGTGGCGTTTTACGTATCCGGTCAGCTACTGACCGAGGATTATTACATCGCCAATAAGCTGATGAAGGGTTATATCGGCAGCGCCAATATCGATACCAATTCGCGTCTGTGCATGTCATCAGCGGTAGCGGGGCATAAGCGTGCGTTTGGTGAAGATCTGGTGCCGGTGTGTTACGAAGATCTGGAACTGGCTGACGTGGTGGTATTGGTTGGGTCGAACACCGCCTGGTGTCATCCCATCCTGTTTCAGCGCATTACCAAAATCAAAGAATCTCGACCAGATATGAAACTGATCGTGATTGATCCACGCCGCACCGCGACCTGCGAGTCTGCCGATTTGCATCTGCCGGTCAAGTCAGGAACCGATGTCTGGTTGTTCAATGGATTGCTGCACTATCTGGCAAATAACGGCATGACCGATAGCGGCTTTGTTGATGAGTACACTAATGGTTCCAGCGAGGCGCTTGCCGCCGCCGCAGCCAGCAGCCCTGATCTGCTCACCGTCGCTAAGATATGCAAACTTGACCCCCAAGATTTGCTAACGTTTTATCAGCTATTTGCCGGATCAAAAAAAGTCATCACTGCTTTTTCGCAAGGTGTTAACCAATCGTCGTCCGGCACCGACAAAGTCAACAGCATTATCAATTGTCACCTGATCAGCGGACGTATCGGTCAGCCCGGCATGGGACCATTTTCGATTACAGGCCAACCCAACGCAATGGGTGGTCGTGAAGTCGGTGGGCTGGCGAACATGTTGGCTGCGCACATGGATCTGGATAATCCGGCCCATCGCCGCACGGTTCAGACCTTCTGGGATTCGCCCCAGATTGCCGATAAGGTCGGACTGAAAGCGGTTGATCTGTTCCAGGCAATCGAACAAGGTAAAGTCAAAGCGGTGTGGATTATTGCCACCAATCCGATGGTCAGCTTGCCGGATGCCGATCAGGTGCAACGCGCCCTGTCCAAATGCCAGCTCGTGGTCTGCTCCGATATCATTGAAAAAACCGACACCAATGCGTTTGCTGACGTGCTGTTACCCGCTTTGGGCTGGGGTGAAAAAGACGGGACAGTAACCAATTCAGAGCGCTGCATCTCGCGTCAGCGTGCATTTTTGACCGCACCTGGAGAAGCCCGCGCCGACTGGCAAGTATTGTGCGATGTAGGACAGCGCATGGGGTTTGGCGGATTTGATTTCAGCAGCCCGCACGAAATTTTTGATGAGCATGCACGCTTAAGCACTTTTGCTAATGGCTCGGCCGCAGGCGATGTCACGCCGCGAGTGTTTAATATCGCTGGCCTGACCGGCATGGATAAAGCGCAATTTGACGCTTTGCAGCCTATCCAATGGCCAGTGTCGCGTGACGCGGCAGGTGAGCTGATCAGTACTCAACGACTGTTTGCAGATAACCGTTATTCCCACCCGGATGGCAAGGCCCGCTTTATCGCCACGCCACCGCGCGCGCCGATGCATGCGACGGATGAAGACTTTCCGCTTAACCTGAATACCGGTCGTGTGCGCGATCAGTGGCACACAATGACCCGTACCGGGAAATCAGCAAAACTGGCTGATCATGTGCAGGAATCTTTTATCGACATGCATCCGCAAGATGCATTGTTATACGGCGTGCGTGAAGGCAGTCTGGCGCGTGTTTCATCAAAGTGGGGTGCGATGGTGGCCCGGGTGCAACATGGCGGCGGTATCGCCCGTGGCAGCATTTTTGTACCCATTCACTGGAGTAATCAGTCCGCATCCGATGCGCGTATTGGTGCCGTGGTCAATCCCGTGGTTGATCCGGTTTCCGGCGAACCAGAGTTCAAAAATACACCCGTCAGAGTCGATGATTTTCCGGTCGCCTGGCACGGCTTTATTCTCAGTCGTAAGGAGCTGGACTTGGATAGCGTGACACACTGGACGCGGATTCAGGGACGCACATTTGCGCGGTATGAATTCGCCGGTCGAAATATTATCAACGACCATGGACAGTGGACGCGTGAATTATTAAAAATCGCCGATCCTGATGCTGACTGGCTAGAATACGCCGATACCACCGCAGGCGTGTATCGGGCAGCGCATCTGGTGGATGATCGGATTGATATTTGCGTATTTATTTCTCCGCGACCAGATCTTCCATCAAGAGCCTGGCTGGCGAGTTTGTTCGCAAAAGACTATCTTGAAGATGCAGATCGCGTCGGCCTTTTGATCGGGCAACCAATTGAAAAAGGGGCAGATGCGGGACCGACTGTCTGCTCGTGTTTTGGGGTTGGGCGTAATACGATTTGCAGTGCTATTCGTGAGCAAGGATTGACGACGGTGACGCAAGTGACGACTTGTCTCAAGGCTGGCGGGAACTGCGGATCTTGTGTTCCTGAGATTAAAAAATTACTGGCTACTACGCTGGTGGAAGAAGCGGTATCCCACTAATCACCGCACGGTGAAGAAAGCGAGGCGACAGTTCAGTCGGCAAAGTGTCTATTGCAATGTCACGCCGCGCCGTTAGAATAGCGGCATGACCGCCTCTACTTTCTTCCCGTTACAAAGTCCTTTTGATGAAGGCTATCTTGACGTCGGACAAGGGTATCGCCTTTGGTTTGCGCAATATGGCAATCCTGACGGCATTCCGCTGCTTTGGTTGCACGGCGGACCCGGTAGCGCCAGTAGTCCACGCCACCAACTATTTGCCGATCCGTCGGTCTATCGGCTGATCCTGTGCGATCAGCGTGGTTGTGGTCGCAGCACGCCAACTGGCGCAACCAATTACAACAATACCGAACGGCTACTACAAGATATAGATGCACTGCGTCACCGTTGCGGCCTAGGGAAAATCCTTTTAGGCGGCGGCTCGTGGGGCGCTTGTCTGGCGCTGGCTTACGCCCAACGTTGGCCGTTAACCTTGCTTGGTGTGGTGTTACGTGCGCCTTTTCTAGCGGGAAATAGTGATATTGATCGGTTTTTTCAACCCCGCCCTGATATCGCGGATACAGCGTGGGAGACGTTTGCCGCGCACGTACCGGCGCATGAAAGATCGCAGTTGTTACCCTATATCGCGGACCAGTTTTCAACCGACGGTTCACAGGTGTCGGTGCTGGCGCAAGCATGGCATCGCTACGAGGCAAGCCAGGATCAGCCTGAGGTGATCGTTGAAGCCAATTTTGATTATGTTGAGGTGGAGAAGCTGACGCAACGCTATCGAATTCAGGCACATTACCTGATCAATCATTGCTTCCTGAATGAGGCAGATTTGCTGGACGCAGCGGCCAGTTTAAGCAGTTTTCCGGTTGCTATCCTGCAAGGCCAGGATGATCGGATATGCGATCCCGACAATGCGGTTAGATTGCATGCGCGAATAGCAGGAAGCCGCTTGCGCATGGTCGTGGGTGCTGGCCATAATCCGTTCCATCCCGATATGGCGACAGCATTGTTAGAGGCGCTGAATTGTTTTGCCTTGGACGGAAATTTTGAACATTGGTGACCAGGTAATGAATTGGTGATCAATTGATGCACATAATTATTTCTTTACAGCCAAGGCTGTAAAACCATCATTCAGTGTCTTCAAAAACACAATGACATCCTTGATTTCAGCATCAGTTAACGCTGGACTTCCGCCGATCTTTCGATCGAATGGCGGCTCAACGTTGACGTTAGCGTGATATTGCAACGGCAAATCATTGAATTTCATAACCTGACCATTCTTTCCACGGGGATACCATTTCTGCGGTTGGGTATCGCGTTCGACGTAAAATTTCAACACCTGTTCCAGACTCTTGAAAGCGCCGTTATGGAAAAAAACTCTGCGCGTAGCCACATTGCGCAACGAGGGTGTTCTGAATAGTCCGCAATATTCTGTTTTGTCGCGCAAATCGGTCCGATCAGGCCCGCATAAACCCATATCAAAAAATGCCGGATCAGCATTCGACGGGATGTGCATATTGCGCGGTACGCCGATCGCAATCAAACCATAGTCAGTAAATTGCGGAAATCCGCCATCCGGTTTGATCGCGCTGATATGACAAGACGCGCAATTACCTTTGGCGGGATCATTGAATAGGGCCAGACCACGCAATTCCTGTTTGTTGAGCGCTGTTTGATTGCGTAGAAATGCATCGTATTTGCTGTTGTAGGGATAAAAATCTGCAGGGCTTTCCTGAAAGATTTCCAGTGCCATTGTTGCTTGTGTGAACGCGCTCTGCGGATGATCAAAAATATCCTGACCTAACGTTTGTCGGAACAATACAGCGTAGGAAGATTTTTTCAGTTTCTCTACAACAGCGGCCGGATTGAGATTACCCATTTCGTGGGCTGACAACAAGGGAATCGCCGCCTGATCGTGCGCTGAAGAGGCACGACCATCCCAGTTACGACCACCGGTTGGACCGGCATCGATACTATCGTCACCGTCATTGTCATAAAAGTGTTCAGTAAAAGCCGGGACGTTTTGCAGATAGCGCAGAGAGGGGACCGCCCTGGTTCCCAACGTTGCCATTTTCTTGCCGCCCAACTGGACCGCCAGATTATTCGGTGGTCCAAAGGCGTGATCGGGACTATGGCAAGAGGCGCAAGATAGCTTGCCCGAGGCCGATAATGTGCGATCAAAAAACATCACACGGCCCAACGCAGTCATCGCTGCGACGCTGGGTTGCTTCTTAATGTTTGGCGCATAGGCGGCTCCAAGCGAAGCGGGCGCTGTCTGATTTACGGTGTTGGATGCCAAGCTAGTCGCCAAGGCGGCACTTGGTCCGATGCCAATGACGATTAAAACGGCGATGCCACGCAACCAGCTAGTTCCAATACATGGCTTTAACGATGTCATCAGATATTTTTGCACGGCGGAGTTGGTGCTGATTGAAACATCTTTCGGTTCTCGGTCCATGTTGATGGAGTGCAAGATTATCATTTTCCTGTGACTGTTATATGACGGCCTACCCTACTATCCTAATATGACACTATTGATCATATCCGGTGCGTAGAGTGATAGTTGTAATTAGTTGCACTTAATTGTAATTTTGATATTATATTATTTCTCATGCGACCTAATTCATAACGTTGACATATTAGAAGATTACGATGGCTTTTTTTGTCGCTTTAGGAATGTAATGAACCCATTATTTTATCCACTCAAGTTGTCGCTATCGATAGTGATTTTGTCGTTTGGGCTCAGCGCTTGCACAGGCATTGGCAATACTGATTTTGCGGGCAACTTGGGTGGCAATCCTGGTGATATGACCACTGGGCAGGTAATCGGCAGCTACTATGAAAATGCACGGGTTTGTTTTGAAGATAAGGTAAAAAAAGCCACCTGTGATGCGCGGTCCGCGATTGTTAAAACAGGCGGCGATGGATCGTTCATGCTTCCCGGCTCTGCGGTGCTTCCAGTCGTGGCCATGATCGATAATGAATCGATTGAACATGAAGTACCTGGTGATTTAGGTAATGAAGTAGGCCGCACATTGATTTTTCGTGCGCCATCAGGACACACGCGCTTTATCAGTGCGATATCAACGGAACTTGCCGCAGCGATGGACACCAATGGTCGTAATTTTGTGGACGCCAGCACAAAATTAGCCGCAAAATTAACTATAGATCCCGCCACTTTGACGAGTGACTTCAATCAGCTTTCTGGTGAGAATGCAGCAAAAATTCACGCTGAAAATACTGCGGTTACGGCGGTGATAGCATCCGTGATCGCAACTCCGACGGCCACCGCTGTCAATGCCTTTATAGGGGACACACTCAATAAAGCGCTGGCGATGCGCAATATACAGACTGTCGTCGTGATCTATGCCGAGAATCGGGGTTTCGATAATCTCTATGGTTTATTCCCCGGTGCCGATGGTATTCCTGGCGTTAATCCAAGTTCGCGTTCTGCTGCTTATCCACAGAAAGATTTTGACGGTAATACGCTGCCTGCGTTGCCGCCGAGTTGGGGCGGGATGACTGCGGCAGGTCAGACAAAAGTGATTACGCAAGCGCAGACAGCCAACTTCCCGAACAAGCCGTTTCAAATTGACGACGTGAACGGCCCCGTATTTACCGATTCGTCAGTGGTCACGCGTGATCTGGTGCATCGTTTTTATAACAATCAGATGCAAATCAACGGCGGCAAGAACGATCAGTTTGCGGCCTACTCGGATGCTGGCGGTTTAAGCATGGGTTACTACGATGGCAGTAAAATGAAACTGTGGGATATCGCCAAAAAATATACGCTCGCCGATCGTTTTTTCATGGGCGCATTTGGCGGCTCCTTTCTCAATCACCAATATCTGATTTGTGCCTGCGCGCCGACTTATCCGCATGCTGATAACGCCGCTTCTCCAGCCAAAAACAATATTTCGGCTGTTGATGTTGATGCCCAAGGCAACATGTTGCGACTGACTCCCGGCATTGGCAATCCTACTTCTGTACTGAACGGTGCACCGGTCTACCTAAAGGACAGCACGCTCACGCCGAAGGATGCGTCCGGAATGTTTTATGCTGTCAATACGATGCAACCGTTGTATCAGCCGAGCGGTAACGCCGCCGTCGCTGATGCCGCGTCAAGCTATGCTGACGCCAGCAAAGCGACGACATTACCTGCGCAAACACAGCGCACCATTGGTGATCAACTATCTGCAAAAGGTGTCAACTGGGCCTGGTATTCTGGCGCATGGGATGCCGCGTTAGCTGACGCATCGAGTGCGCGCCGCAACGTCATCTATGCAGGCAAAATTCAGTTCCAGCCTCATCATCAACCGTTTAATTATTATCGCCGTTTCGATCCGGCAACCGCCAGTGGCGTTGCCGAACGCGCAAGTCATCTGAAGGATTTTGACGCCTCTTTTTTACAAGATGCCGCAGCGGGAAAACTCCCGCCAGTGTCTTTTTATAAACCGCAAGGTAACCTGAATCAACATCCCGGCTACGCCAATGTCGCCGATGGCGATGCCCATATCGCCGATGTGATCACCAAATTACAAGCCAGCCCGCAATGGAAGAATATGCTGATCGTCGTGACCTATGATGAAAACGGTGGTTTCTGGGATCATGTTTCACCACCAAAGGGCGACCGCTGGGGACCCGGAACGCGTCTGCCTGCAATTTTGGTTTCGCCGTATGTAAGGAAGGGTTTTGTCGACCATACGCAATACGACACCGCATCCATCTTGCGCTTCATTACGGGTCGCTACGGGTTGGTGGAACTCGATGGTTTGAAAGCGCGAGACGCAGCGTTAGTGGCGAATGGCGGAGCGGCGATGGGCGACTTGAGTGGCGCGTTGGCTGTGGTGCCTCAGGAGTAGGGAGTTGTTAATAATACTTTGCGATAGCAACATAGCGGCGCCGTGATTGGAAAAACCGGTAAAACGGTCGCCGACCTGAAACAGTGCTTTGGGGATGATAATCTGGATCGCCCCCTCTGTTGCTTCAGCGTTACCGAGGCGTCCACAAACTCGAATACGTAAGGTTATCAATACGATCAACATGGCAACCTTACCCGCACGGACCTAGAGCAAGATGGTCGACCTTACTGCAACACTATTGCTAACAACGGCAATCACTTAACTGCAACCACCAGTGATGCGGGTGCTGTCTGCGTTACTGTGGTAGTTGCTGGGCTCGTTGCCAACGCGGTTCCTGTCGGATGCCAATGCCGATTAAAACCTTTATACCGCACATCATGCTCGTGCCAATGCATTGGTTTAACGATGTAGCCAGATTTTTTGCGTGGTGGAGTTGGTACTGATTGGATATCTTTGGATTCACGTCAACGATAACGGGGTACCCGTATATCATTTCGTGTGGCACCTATATAGCTGGTATTTCATGTAATTGACGTGCTAGAAAAATACTTCTAGCATCAGCGAATTCATATAGTTGACATATTAGGGAATGCTATGGGTTGTTTTGTGGCTTTAGGAATGTGATGAATGCATTTTTTTATTCACCCAGGTTGTGTCTATCGCTGGCTATTTTGTCGTGTGGTCTGAGCCCTTGCAGCGGGATTGTCAACACTGCCTCAGCGGGTATCTTGGGTGGTAATTCCGGAGATGCCACGACTGGTCAGGTCATCGGTGGGTACTATGAAAATGCACGGGTTTGCTTTGAGGATAAAGTAAAAAAAGCGACCTGCGATGCGCGCTCCGTGATTGTTAAAACAGGTACGGATGGATCGTTTAAGCTTCCCGGATCTGCGGTGCTTCCGATTGTGGTAATGATTGATAATGCGGCGATCGAACACGACGTGCCCGGTGATCTAGGTAACGAAGCAGGCCGCACATTCATTTTTCGTGCGCCATCAGGACACACGCGCTTTGTCAGCGCAATATCAACTGAACTTGCCGCAGCGATGGACACCAATGGCGGCAATTTTGCGGATGCCAGCAAAAAATTGGCCGCAAAATTAACTATTGATCCCGCCTATCTTACCGGTGATTTCAATCATCTATCTGGTGAAATCGCAGCAAAAATTCATGCGGAAAATAAGGCAGTCACGGCGGTGATAACATCCGTGATCGCTGCACCGACGGCCACCGCTGACAACACTCCGATCGGGGATACAATTAATAAAGCGCTGGCGATGCGCAACATACAAACTGTCGTCGTGATCTATGCCGAGAATCGCGGTTTCGATAATCTCTATGGTTTATTTCCCGGCGCTGATGGTATTCCTGGCGTTAATCCGAGTTCGCGTACTGCAGCTTACCCGCAAAAAGATTTCGATGGTAATACGCTCCCTGTATTGCCGCCAAGTTGGGGCGGGATGACTGCGGCAGGTCAGACTACCGTGATTACGCAAGCGCAGACAGCCAACTTACCGAACAAGCCGTTTCAAATTGACAACGTCAACGGACTCGTATTTGCCGATTTGTCAGTGATCACGCGTGATCTGGTGCATCGTTTTTATAACAATCAGATGCAAATCAATGGTGGCAAGAACAATCTGTTTGCGGCCTACTCGGATGCCGGCGCTCTCAGCATGGGTTACTACGATGGCAGCAAAATGAAACTGTGGGATGTGGCGAAAAAATATACACTCGCCGATCGTTTTTTCATGGGTGCATTTGGTGGCTCGTTCCTCAATCATCAATATCTGATTTGTGCCTGCGCACCGACTTATCCAGATGCCGATAACGCCACTTCGCCTGCCAAAAACAGCATTTCAGCTGTCGAGGTGGATGCCAGTGGCAACCTGGTGCGACTGACTCCCGGCATTGGCAATCCTACTTCTGTGCTGAACGGTGCGCCGGTCTACTTAAAGGACGGCACACTCACGCCGAAGGATGCGTCCGGGATGTTTTATGCCGTCAATACGATGCAACCGTTGTATCAGCCAAGCGGTAATGCGGCCAGCGCGGACGCGACGTCCACCTATGCTGACGCCAACAAGGCAACGACATTGCCTGCGCAAACACAACGGACCATTGGCGATCAACTATCTGTCAAAAGTATCAAATGGGCTTGGTATTCCGGCGCGTGGAACGCCGCATTGGCTGACGCATCAAGAGCGCCTCGTAATGTCATCTATGCTGGAAAAATCAATTTTTAGCCCCCTCATCAACCGTTTAATTATTATCGCCGTTTCGATCCGGCGACCGCCAACGGCGCTGTCGAACGCGCCAGTCATATGAAGGATTTTGACGCCTCTTTTTTACAGGATGCCGCAGCAGGAAAACTTCCGCCGGTTTCCTTTTATAAACCGCAAGGAAATCTGACTCAACATTCCGGCTTCACCAACGTCGCCGAAGGCGATGCACATATCGCCGATGTGATCGCCAAATTGCAGGCCAGCCCACAATGGAAGAATATGCTGATCGTAGTGACCTATGATGATAACGGTGGATACTGGGATCATGTTGCGCCGCCAAAGGGCGACCGTTGGGGGCCGGGCACGCGTCTACCTGCAATTCTCGTTTCGCCCTATGTAAGGAAGGGTTTCGTCGATCACACCCAATACGACACTGCATCCATCTTGCGCTTCATTACGCGTCGCTACGGGTTGGTGGAACTCGATGGTTTGAAAGCGCGAGACGCAGCGTTAGTGGCGAATGGCGGAGTGGCGATGGGCGACTTGAGTGGCGCGTTGACGGTGGTGCCTCAGGAATAAAGTATTGGTGGTAATAATTGGGGTGTCAGCGCGGCGGTGAAACGGAGATGGTCAACGTGAATTGGCTTAGTCAAATAGCTTAAAGTGTTTGATGCTAATGCTTACATATTGTCAATACGCCAAAGTGCTTGCAGTATATAAGTAAAAAAATTGACAAATCTTACCGCGCTTGAAAAACATCCAGAACCTGTTGCCGTAGTTTGAGGACAAATAAGTTGCCTCAAAATGTCCTGACAAAATGTGATCAGGACGTTTCCATTAGGATTATTTCGGCTCATAGGCGAACAACTATATATTGCGGTTATAGGCCTTTTTTTTCCTCCTTTTTTGAGGAAAATAATTGACACAAAAAAGGATCAACGTCCCGCGATGGCTCCAATGGAATGGACGCACTCTTTCAAACGGCAACGTGCCAACATGGGAGTATTACCCCTAAATAAAAGGAGCGTCCAAAATGAAGATGACTTCGATTGGAATCGATTTAGCAAAAAATGTATTTCAAGTTCATGGCGTCGATGATCATGGAAATGCCGTGCTTCGAAAGAAACTAGATCGCGTAAAAATGGCTGAGTTCTTTATTAAACTGCAACCGTGTTTGATTGGAATGGAAGCGTGTGGCAGCGCACATTACTGGGGCAGGAAGCTGACCGGGATGGGACATACTGTGAAACTGATGGCTCCTCAATTTGTGTGGGCCTATGTCAAGACCAATAAAAATGACATGGCCGATGCAGAAGCAATTTGCGAGGCCGTTTCTCGACCTAATATGCGCTTCGTTCCAATAAAAACGGACGAACAACAAGCTGTTCTGTCATTGCACCGAGTGCGTCAGTCTTTTATCAAAGTGAGAACGGCTCAAGCAAACCAAATTCGCGGATTGTTGTCGGAGTTCGGCATAGTTATTCTGCAAGCAATTGCGAACATCGCCCGGCGCCTCCCGGAACTCAGGGAAAAATCAGATTAGCCGGCAAGCTTTCGAGATCTGCTACAACATTTATATGATCACTTGAAAGACATGGATAAACAGGTCGATGAAATGGATGAGAAAATTCAACAATGGCACCGTTCTTCAGAAATGAGCAGAAAACTTGCAGAAATACCTGGAATAGGTCCCATCACTACCACGGCATTAGTGGCTTCAATTGGAGATGAAGTGATGGCAAACCAGGTTAGACCGTGGTCAGGAAAACCTGTAATGCGACATGCGCTTCGAGCGCGTGGTTCTGATTAGGACCTGGCCAGCAAGTTCCATCAGGGACAGAGGCGCAAACCTCAATGAAAGTCCGAATATATAGCTGCAATCTTACCCTTATACTCATCATCGATTTAATGCTTGGCAAACTGAGGGCGTCCATATATGTCGCATTATCCAAACCTGCGTGCCGATCAGGCAAACTACTGGGTCCCTGAGTAATGGACGAATCGAGATGCTCAAATTTAACGGAATGCGATTTCCAATCGACGTGATTTTGGTCTGCGTCCGCTGGTACGCAGCCTACCCGTTGAGTTACCGCCACCTGTAAGAAATGATGAAAGAACGCGGCGTGGTTGTTGATCACTCATCGATCAATCGTTGGGCGATCAAATTCTTACCGCTGCTGGAAAAAGCATTCCGCAAATACAAGCGTCCAGTTGGTAGAGGCTAGCGAAGGGATAAGACCTATATTGAAGTCAAAAGTGTCTAGAAGTGACTCTATCGATCCATGGACAAGGAAGGCAATACGATTGACTTTCTATTGACCGCCAAACGAGACAAAGTGGCTGCACAACGTCTTTTCGACAAGGCCATGCACACGCATGGCGCTCCTGAAAAAGTCACGATGGATAAAAGCGGTACCAACCAAGCGGCGATCAATGCGATCAATGAGATCAATGCTGGCAGAGAAATTCGGATTGTCGTTCGACAGGTCAAATACCTCAACAATGTGTTCGAGCAGCACCATCGGGCTATCAAACGCGCGACCAAACGATGCGAAATTTTAAATCAATGCGATCCGCTCAAAACGTACTGGCCGGCATCAAACTCATGCACATGATTCGCAATGAACAGATGATCGTCACAGCAGAAAATATGATGTCGTTTGCCGATCAATTTTAGGCTTTGGCAGGATAAATCCGTTCGGTTTGAAGCTGGATCAAAAAACTACGAGCAGTCCGATTTTTCTCTGTTAATGCGACAAAGCCAACGCGACGACCAGCTTCAAGTTCTCTTGGGCATCGCGGGAATACTCTCCATGAAATGTAGTACATCCCCCCCTTATCACACGCGGTCACTTGGTTTAATGTTTGATTCATAAAAAAATACGATGACAACCGTCGCGCTTCATAGCCAAGGGTACTTGACGCTCGCCAAGGGGATTCATAATGAATAATTCGCATGTAATTTTAAAGCACATCGCTGTCGCGCTATGCTTAATTGCTGCTTACGGAGTTATACCTGATGTTGCAGCTAATCCTCTTTTTGCGAGACAAACAAGTCTGAAGTGTGCGTCCTGTCACACTATTTACCCTGAGCTAACGCCCTTTGGCCGAAAATTTAAGCTGGGAGGCTATACGCTGGGAGAACGCGAGAAGATTCCACTTTCTCTGATGGCGATCGTTTCGGCTAATTCGATTAAAAACAATACTGACAAATCGACCGGCGATCAGCTTTTCGGGAAAAATCGCGAATTTGTCGCAGAGGCTATCAGCCTCTTTTCTGGCGGCAAATTTAGCGACAACGCCGGGGGTTTCATCCAATGGACCTACAACAACATCAGCACATCGGACAACCGGAATTTTTCAGGGCACAGTGCGCTTGATAACACCGATCTGCGCTTTGTGAAAATGGCTGGGACAGATGAAAAACCGACGTTTTTTGGTGTGACATTGCATAACAACCCTACCGTTCAAGATGTCTGGAATACCACACCTGCCTGGAGCTATCCGTACTATAGCCCGAGTCTTGCAGCCCCAGGTCGTGGCGTTCCAACGTTTCTTGAATCGGGTGCGCGGGTCGCCGGGATTGGGGCATATGCATACGTGCTTGATTCGCTGTATCTGGAGGCGACCTCCTATCAGACGGCGAAAGGTCCGCTTTCGGTCTTGCGCGCGGGCACTCCCGATAATCAGAGGGTATCGCTATCGGGGTCTAATCCTTATTGGCGCATCACCTATACGTTCGGCGATGAAAACCAGAATTTAACAGTCGGCCACTTTGGAACAACAGTCTCCTTAAAAGGGCAGGATGGAATCAACCCCGGGGACCAATTCCGCGATCTGGGGTTCGACGCGCAATACCAATATTTTAGTAAAGATGCCCACCATATCGTCACCGCTCAAGCTTCCACGATCAAAGAAAAAGCGGAGTGGCGATCCGGATTCCCCAACAGAAATGACAATCCCAGTTCGAGCCAACGTTCTACCCGCGCCAAGATCACCTACCTTCTAGACCGGACTTATGGTTTTACGGTCGCCGGGTTCAATGTTGCAGGGGACGCCGACTTCTTAAGATTTGGGACAACTAATGGGAAGCCGGATACAAGAGGGTATATCGTCGAACTAAATTATTGGCCGCACTACACATTCGATTGGGATCCTCAGGCGAACGTCCGACTGGGACTCCAGTATACGGGCTACACCAAGTTCAACGGGGCCAAATCTAATTACGACGCGACGCTCAGGGACGCTAAAGACAACAATACCCTTTACCTTTACGCGTGGTTAATGTTTTAAGAAGCACTATCAAGCATCAGTCGCTTCCCACTTCGCGCAAGCCCAATCTATTTAGGGAAGCAAGTCTCGTTTTGGATATTACATCGGGAGCAGAAGCCATGAATAAGACCAAACCAATATCGCGCCGGAGTATGCTCCGTCAAAGCACTGTGATGTTGGGCTCAATCGTTATTATTCCTATCGCGATTTACTCGCGGTGCGCAAATGCGGGGTCCGCGAGTAAGGGAATGCTTAATTATCAAGATCATCCCAGGGATGGTCAAAGGTGCGCCGACTGCGCTGCATTCAGGCCTTTGTCCACCCCAGATACAGTTACTGGCACTTGTAAAATTGTGGCAGGACCGGTCAATCTTAGCGGCTGGTGTATGGCGTTTTCGTCAAAGTGATGCGTGTGAAATAAATGTAAGCGCTCAGTCACCCGATAGCGTGCCGCGCCCGGCTGTCCGTATGATTCAGGACGCATCCACATAACTGACATTGCGTTTGGGCAGCAAGCCATACTGCGGCCTTAAAAGATTGACGCCACGTCCAACCGCCACTGCGCCAGCCTGGGCGAGGCATCGATCTTGCCTACACTGCCGGTCAAGATCTTGTTGGCAACGCTGGCTGCCATGATTTCTCATCCAGATAGCCAAGAGTTTGCATGCATTGGGTTAGGCGTGCCCGTGTTGCAATTCGAAACACCTGATACACAATCTCGCTGTGTAAGTGACCGATACGTTCGTACAATAAAATCACTCTCAACGTTCTCTGGAGTATCAAATGGAAGTCAGTCAATCAACACCGCGTATGCATCCATTAGTCGCCGGCGCGGCAGGATCTGTTATCTTGGCAAGTCTGCTTGGCGTCGCAGCGATTGCGGGCTTGCTACCGAATTCTCACGGGAATGCAGTGGGATCGCAAGCGCCAGTAGCAACGCCTGCCGCACAGATGGCGATGTCGGTTCCCGCGGCATTGCCGGCGGGCGCACCGGTCTTAGTACAGACACCCAACGGTTACCAATACATGCAGCCAGTGGCTTCACCTGCGGTGGCGGGATATCAGGTTGCCCCGACGCCCAGTATGACTAAACAAAAAACGGTAGTCCATCATGTTTATCGGCATCATGATTCATCTTATGCACAGGCCCAATATGAAGCGCCGATCCAACAGTCCCGCCAAGTAGCTCAAGCCAGTCCGGTGTCACAAATGAGTCCGTTGGGAATAGCTACCGGCGCGGTGATCGGTGGACTCTTGGGACATCAGGTGGGCGGCGGAAACGGTCGTACGCTTGCAACCGTTGCAGGTGTAGTTGGTGGCGGGTATTTAGGTAATACGGTGGCCAAGAATTACGGCTATTAATTGATCTGTGCTGGCGCTAAGGAATGGATCATTAGCTGCGGCAAAGTCAACGCCGCAAGTCAACAGGCCAATGCAATATCGCGTGTGGCTGATCGGACTGGTAGCGGCCAGCCCAGGAGAGCCTGCAAAAGGTGGGGAGATGAGTTGGTTGCCCGTGCTGTTGAAATGACCTGTCGTTCGCGCGGGGCTTACGCAAATCGCTGGCCGAGGTTGATCTGACACCGAAGACGCCGAGATTGGCGGGCGACAGTTCACCATTGAGAACCGCTACTCTGACCTGCACCAGGCAGTGCGCGCGTTCGTCGGTCCAGCGCATCTGGCGATATTTGGCCATGCGGTGGCTAACAACCAGATTCACTCCCATTTGGCGATGCTGCTGCTGATTGGCAGGCCCGTCCGATAACGGGCACCATAGTTGGACCGCAAGATGACATCTTTTATAAGTTGTTCCAATGGACGTGTTCGGAAAAGCAGCATGAGTATGCAAGAAATAAAATCCTTACCGGATGAGTCGGTATAAGCTATTCAATTCTTTCCGTCACATAGTTAACTTCTTTTCCGTCCCAATGATATTCCAGGTAGGCGGCATGGTTGCATTCACTCAAAATGGCAGTTTTGAATGCCGCGACACAGGTACCATTTTCTCGTCTTACACTTGGGTAGCAAATCCCATTCGAGCCACTTTCACGGATTTCTTTTCCTAATGATTGGGAAGATAAATAACTCTTCAGTGAAAATATCTCTGGATGGGTGTCTTTGTCGGGAAATAAATCTGTCACCAAACCTTTAACTCGCGTTTGGTAAAGACGCATTTGAAGGTAAATCGGCTCCTCATGTGTTGCCAGCATAAAGGCTGCAAAATGACGTTTCGTTTCTGCTATGGTAGTTTCTTTTTCTTTTGCCGCATAAAAAACACCATAACTCCCATTCGAAAACCGGCTTCCATCAGGGTTGAGGTGCGTGAAGGCTACCATGATGGGGCCGCTGCCATTCCCATATATGCGCTCACTTTCTGGTTCCAAAGAAATTTCGCCGATTTCATTTCGAATACGCGGATTTGTCATCGCTTCAATTTCATAGAGCGCGTCAAAGTCTGCGGCTTCGGCCACGCGATCAAATATATAAATGGAAGGAAATCTGGTTGAAATAATTCTGAATCAGGGAAGCCAATCGAGTGTCATCTCCGGCAATTGCATTACGACCATCCACCACGAGCAGCATCAAGATATTGGCGCACCACAAACAAATCAGCCACATTCCCTGACAGCATGCGATCCAGCGCACTTTGCCCGCCAAATAGAGGAGTATTGTTTGGCTTGCTAATCCAGGCATCAGCGGAAATAGTATTTGGAAGTAATATTTGTAAGGATTTATAGATGCCTAGCAAATAAGAAATCCGCTCTAAGGTATCGCGACTGAGCAATGCCGTTCGGGCGCTTTATTCCACTTGAAATAGGCCGCACGGCTAGGATTGCCTAGCAAAATGATTTCTTGGTCGTTTTTTAAATGCCAGTCGCGGGCAATATTAAAGAAGGCTCTTAGCCCTGCGCTCGACAGTCTTTTAGGGGCAACTGTAGCTATCTTTGGGTGTAATACAGGGCGTTCTCAAAGACCAAGTGCAACACCTTCTGCTGTAAGGTGCCGCCATGGCGAAAATTTACAAACATTTAACTACTCAGGAACGCGCCGTCGTCATGACCATGCGCGACGACCTGTGCTCCACCCGATCCATTGCTAAACGCCTTTGCCGTTCAGCCAGCACGATTAGCCGCGAACTCAAACGCACCAGCGGTGCCGGCGTCTACGATGCCAATCTGGCCCACGCACAATGCCAGGCGCGTCGTGTCCTGCCGCGACGTCTTCCCAAACTGCACGCGGACGGGGCCTTGTTCCAGGTCGTCCGGCATCAGCTAAAACTCCTCTGGTCGCCGCAGCAAATAGCGCGCAAACTCAGGGCCCTTTGGCCCGACAATTCTGAGAAATCTGTGTCCCACGAGACCATCTACAACGCCATCTACTTGCACCCACGCGGCGAACTCAAGCGTGAGCTGATTGCCTGCCTGCGTCACCACAACCAGGTCCGTAAGCCACGCAGCCGTGGCACCGATCGCCGGGGTCAGATCCCAGATATGCAGAGCATCCACATCCGGCCTCCAGAGGTCGAGGACCGCCTCATTCCCGGCCATTGGGAAGGGGACTTGATCAAGGGTGCCGGCAACCGCTCATCGGTGGGCACGCTGGTCGAGCGCACGACCGGCTTTGTGGTGCTCGCCAAGATGGACAACGCAACCACCAAAGCGGTCGTCGACAGCTTCTCGGCGGTGCTCAACCGCGAGCCGGCAGCGATGCGCAAGACCATGACTTACGACCAAGGGCGCGAGATGCACGGCCACAAAATCCTCACCGAGCGCACCGGTGTTCAGATCTATTTCGCCGACCCGCACAGCCCTTGGCAGCGCGGGTCAAATGAAAATACCAACGGCTTGTTGCGCCAATACATGCCCAAGGGTTCGGACCTGTCGATCTACTCTCAGGACGAACTCGACGCCATCGCCTTGTCGCTCAATACGCGTCCAAGAGCAAGGCTCGATTATGAGTCGCCACTCGTCGTTTATACTCAGCACATCGCGTTGCTACAACATCCGACTGACACTGTTAATTAACCCAGTGTTGCGCTTGGTATTTGAAACCGCCCAGTCTTAGAAATCCTATTTGTATATAAATGGACTTATTAATTATATTAATCTACAAGTGGATAAAGTGCCAGAAAGCTTACGTTTAGCTGCAAAACGATGCATACATTCAATTTTTTGTTTTTTCGTTATATATTTATATTTTGCGCTAAAAAAATCGCCCATCAATGATTGACCGATAACGGTTCAAAGATGGGCGATGCCACTCGCTTGCATGGCGACGAGCAATCCTGGCGTTGCTATTTCGGCATTCTTCTTAGACGCTACTAAGCAGCTTCAGATCCGCATGAACCGGAAGCCACTCGATAAAACCAGCGCTTAGTTACTTAGTTATTGAATGTTAATTCGGCGTTATAGCCGGGTTGGACCCATAACGTGTTGCGGTATTGACTTTTCAACGTCGTGAATTTATCTTTTCCAATCATTTCACCGGCACGCAAGGTAACAAACTCGCTATTGATAAAGTCCGCCAAATGTTTCGGCCATTCATAATGACCATTTGCGCCCTTTGTCACTGCGAATGATTTTTGGGTTTGATGGCCTTCTGGGTCGGTCAGTGTAATGCGCACGTTGCTGCCGATCTTCAGGTCGCCGGTTGAGGTGATCGCACTGGCGTTTTTCCAGGTTGGCGCACCGTCAGTTGCCGGGTTTACCGTCACCGTTACTTTTGCATCTTTTGCTTGCGACCAGATCACGTTGAGATACTGGCTATATTGCGGTGCAAAGGACCCATCTTTCTGTTGGACGCCTGCGCGGAATTGCGTGGTGTTATTGAGTTGATCGGCGACATACTTGGGCCTGCGATAATGGGTATTACTACCGCTAGGCAAGATGATGTCGATACTCGTTGGTTTGGCGTTAGGCGCTGTCGCGGTAACATTTACCATACTGCCAATCGGTAAGTCACTGGTTGCATTGATCTGTCCAGCCTTGATCCAGGGCCGGCTAATGATCGGCTCATTGATACTTTTGAGCACTTGGCCGGTATTGGCCAGATTACCGCGGGTTTTAGGCCATGGACCTTTCGCCAGCGGTGTACCGTCGCCTTCAATAGCCATAATGGCGCGGGAATAAACCGCATATAGTGTGCCATCCAAGCCTAGTGTCAATTGCTTGATGCCAGAATAATCGGCGCCCAATTTTTTCCAGATAGGCTCGCCTGTGGCGGCATTGAGCGCGTAGAGGCCGTCTTGAGAAGCAACATAGACTGTGCCTGGAATACCTTCTTCTGGTTTACCCTGGCTGACGACCGGGGTCGCAGCGACAGTTGCATTACTCATATCTGGATTGTCTTTGAACTGATAAATCCAGATAGGACCTTGGCCGACGCCCTGTGCGTTTAGTTTCAGCCCGGCGATAGCACCGTAATACTCTCCCTTCTTCTTTACATCGAAAGGGAAGTAAATCCGTGATCCCGCGATAATCGGCTCGGCGACCCCTTCGTAACCGATATACGCTTTTGCCCTTTTAAAACTGAGCAGAGACTTAAATGATTGATCCGGATAAATGGCATAAAGCGTATATTCACCAGGCTTGTAGTCAGCGGTAGGGGGAAGGTGAGGATTGTCAGGATTGCTCTGGCGGTAGCCTAATGAATACACGATATCGTGGTCACCCATCACCGGTTGGAGCAAGCGCACCGGAAGTTCTTTGCCGGCGGCTGTGATTTGATCCCGATCAGGATGAAATGTGTGGACGTGTCCTTTAAATACCGTGCCTTCGCCGAATTCAGTCAATGGTGAATCAGTTACCTGTGTCGAGATATGTACGGCACCATCTGCGCCGACAATCGGCGAGAGTGGAACGTATCCAAGCCTGATTCCACCCTTCTCGAAAGTGCAGGCTACCTCGTCAAGTTGTTGTTGCCACTTAATATGGCCGTCAAAGCCGACGCTGTATAGCTTATGAAAGGCTAATGTATCTGTCACCGCCTGGCAGCCGTTGAAATACAGTCTTTCATCCATGCCTAACGCGCCAGCGTTTGCCCGCATTCTTTTTACCCCGACATTCTCGATATCATCGGCTGGCAGTGTGGTACTTTGAATAATTTTACCGGAGATGCGATCAATGAACAGTAACTCTGTGTGATCCTCTTTTTTTGCGACGATGACATCATCTTTAAGTAATAAGTTATTAAACGATTTTCCGTGGCTGCCGGTGCTATCAAGTTGGTAAATATGTTCCCATTTTTGTTCGAATTTATTACTTGCGCCTTTGAATGAAAGTAGGCCGTATGCATTTGGCGCTGCGCTATCAGTTCGAGGCAACTTACTCATACCGGTATATAAATCGCCTTGTGCATCCACTACTATGTCTTGAAACTGTGTGAACGTCGCAGCAGTACTCGGTTTATGTAACCATTTTAGATCTCCAGCATCAGCATAGGCCGCGTTGGAGATGAATGTCATCACGATTGCCAGCGGAAGGATGCGCAAAGCGGGGCGTTTCAGATTGGATACGATTTTCATTGTCTTATTTGATTCCTGGGATGGGTGTTACGGTCGCGTGACGTGATATGCGCCATTTTGCAATGGGGTGTGTGAAATGGATATTAGCGGGATTTAAAGGCTACATATTTGCCGGTTATATAAAATGTTAATAGTTTATATTGTCTAAAATATATGCTCATGTGAAATATAAATATTTATAAAAGCGGATTTTAAATTATTTTAATAATTGCGACAAATACGCTTTGGTCGTTATATGTGTAAAACACACTATTCATAAAATATTTATTTGATGGTGAAGGCGTTACCGTGTCAATGATTAAGATTAATCTGATATGAGGCGATTTTATTATGGGAGATAAATCTTATGCGGGAGAATAATCTCGTCAGCGTAACGAGGGAATTTTTTTATATAAATTAATAGTATGTTTCCGCCATTAATAATGGGATATTAGAAAGAGTGAGACTTATATTTTCATTATTATTATAATAATAATGTTCATGTTCATGTAAAAGTCTATCCAGAATGTATCCAAGATAAATCTTGAAATTATTGTCCGTATCGTTCAAGAGTAATCGCGTATAAAAATAGATTCTTCTATATTTTTGATGGTCGCGGCGTGTAGTCGCTTTGGCTCGGTAAGCTTGGACAAAATTGAATGCGGATGAGAGGTGAGATGGCAGCAGTTATGTATAGCCGTCACGTATAACCGGCATGAAGTCTTCAAAAAGCTGCGGCTTTTTTGAGGTAGTGCTGTGAGGAGGTTCTTGCGGATGGTCCGATTATTGGCTCTGACAGGCAAAGCCAACTTTTGCAAATCTGAAATATTTAGGACGGAATACTCAGCACTGCATCGCGCTTGCTGAGGAGATGACTGCGCAATATCGCTGAGAGTCTTTTTCCATCTCTAGCTTCAAGTGCCTCGATCATTTCGCCATGTTCATGTGCGGCGTTGTCCCATTTTTGTGCTTGAAAATTTGATTTGAAGCGCAACGCTTTGAGACGTCGATTCAGGCCCAGATAGGTTTGTCGCAGTACGGAGTTTTTGGCTGCTTCATTAATGCGGTCGTGTATCTCTTGATTACGCACGTAATAGCCCGGTAAGTCATTTTGCGCTTTACAAGCCAGCATCGCGTAATGAAGCGCTTTGATTTCGGCTAGCTCAACCGCGGTAATCCGCTCACAAGCCAACTCTCCCGAGAAGGCCTCAATGCCACTCATCAGCTCAAATGTTTCCCAGATTTCGCTTTCTGTCATCTTTGATACCGACGCGCCGCGATTGGGGGATATCTCAATTAAGCCTTCTGCTGCGAGCACTTTCATTGCCTCACGCAGCGGCGTGCGAGAGATGCCTAGGGTTTCGCAAAGCTCTCGCTCGTTGAGTTTCATGCCAGGTATAAGAACGGCCTCGACGATGAGGTTGCGCAAATGCTCGACCACCGTATCGTGCAGTCGCTGACGCTCTAATTTGGGTAGCAAAGGTTGCGTTGGTAAGACAACTTCGCCCTCAATTGTATTTTTCATTCAAAAAATCCTATTCTCTATCCCGCAATTTTATCATCAAGTGAGGAATTGCCCGAAAATTGTGTTATCCAAGATAGGTAGAAAGTAGGATATCTTTCCGCTAATAACCCTATAAATCTTACATTTTTATTAAATTAGTACCGTATGGCTCAATTCTCCTCAACAGAAAGTTTACTTTACGTTTTGTATTTTGGCTGATAAAGTATTTTGTATTCAAAATTCAAAATACTTTAGAGGCACATATGCTAACACTTGATTTCCATCCAGCCGGTCGTCATTTCTTGCAAATTCCAGGCCCAAGTCCTGTTCCAGACCGTATCTTGCGGGCGATGAGTTATCCCACTATCGATCATCGCGGGCCTGAATTTGGTGCGTTAGGCTTGCAAGTATTGGCGGGCATCAAGAAGATTTTTAAAACCGAGCAGCCGGTTATTATTTATCCCGCGTCCGGGACTGGCGCGTGGGAAGCAGCATTGACCAATACGCTTAGTCCGGGTGACGCGGTGCTGATGTACGAGACCGGGCATTTTGCGACGCTGTGGAAAAAAATGGCGGAGGCGTTAGGTCTTAAGCCGGAGTTTCTTGGTCTGCCGGGCGTGGAGGGATGGCGACTTGGTGTGCAGGCCGATTTGATCGAAGCGCGGCTGCGCGAAGATACGCGCCATGTTATCAAGGCGGTGTGCGTGGTGCACAACGAAACGTCGACCGGCGTGACCTCCAATATCGCGGCCGTGCGTAAGGCAATCGACGCCGCAGGCCATCCTGCATTACTGTTGGTTGATACGATCTCAGGATTGGCGTCGGCCGATTATCGGCATGATGAATGGGGCGTCGACGTGACCATTTCAGGTTCGCAAAAAGGGTTGATGTTGCCACCTGGGATTAGCTTCAATGCTGTCTCAAAAAAAGCCATTGCGGTGGGAAAGCAAGCTACATTACCGCGTGCTTTTTGGGATTGGACCGACATCATAGAAATGAACGCAACCGGCTATTGGCCGTACACCCCCAATACCAATCTTTTGTATGCGCTGTCCGAGGCACTGGATATGATTTTGGGCGAGGGTCTTGATAACGTGTTTGCACGCCATCAGCGTCTTGCCGCGGCATGTCGTGCAGCAGTTCAGGCGTGGGGACTGGAAGTGCAGTGCGCTGATCCCGCCGTGTATTCGCCCGTGCTGACCGGCGTGATGACACCAGTTGGTTTTGATGCGGATGCGATTCGCAAGACGATCTATGAAAATTTTGATATGTCGCTGGGTACCGGACTAGGCAAGATGAAAGGCCGTATGTTCCGCATCGGTCACTTGGGCGAAGCCAATGATTTGACCTTAATGGCGACGCTTTCCGGTTGCGAAATGGGGCTGAAACTTGCTGGCGTGACATTGGCGGGTAGTGGCGTCCTGGCGGCGATGGATTATCTCTCCACGCACAAGAGCGCATCCATGCTGAAAGCGGGCACATAACAAGCCACAAACCACAAACCATAAGTCACATCATTACTGCCCGAACCAAGCAGCCCACGTGCTCCATTAGCGACGCTGCCCGTTGACCACAAAATCGCAGAGACGATTTATGGTGAGCGGCAAGAAATAACGCTTTAGCTTGACGACCAATACATATTGGAGACAACCTTGAAACACCTACGCTTTCGCGCGACCACCATCGTGCTTCTCATGCTTTGCCTGATGTATTTCATCACTTATCTGGATCGTGTGAATGTGAGTACCGCCGCGGCAGGATTCGGCAAAGAGTTCAATCTTTCTAAAACCGAAATCGGTCTAGTCTTTTCCGCCTTTGCTTATCCTTACCTTGTATTCCAAATTATTGGCGGCTGGGTCAGCGACAAATTTGGCGCGAAGCGAACGCTGATTTATTGCGGTATTTTGTGGGCCATTGCAACCATTCTGACCGGCTTTGCTGGCGGTCTGACGTCTCTATTGTTGGCGCGTCTTTTGCTCGGATTGGGTGAGGGCGCAACATTTCCCGCCGCGACCTCAGCGATGGCACGCTGGATACCGAAAGAGAAACGCGGATTTGCGCAAGGTATTACGCACGCATTCGCCCGTATCGGTAACGCAGCCGCGCCAGCGGCAATCGTTTTCGTCATGGTGCAATACGGATGGCGAGAATCGTTCTACATCTGCGGCGCGTTAAGCCTGGTTTGGGTGCTTGTATGGGCTTTTGTATTTACCGAAGATCCCACCAAGCACCCGCGCATAACGCCCGAAGAATTGGCTGCGATGCCAGCGCCCAAAACAGGCAATACCAAAACGCCGTGGGGGCCGCTCTTTAAGCGAATGTTGCCTGTCACTATTGTGTATTTTTGCTATGGCTGGACGTTGTGGTTATTCCTGAGCTGGATTCCGCAGTACTTTTTGCACAGCTATAACCTCGACATGAAGAAATCCGCTATCTTCGCCTCCAGCGTCTTTTTTGCCGGTGTCGTCGGCGATACGCTGGGCGGGATTGTCAGCGATAAATTGTTGATACGCACCGGCAATCTGAAGATCGCCAGAAGTTACATGGTGTCTGTCTGTATGTTGCTCACCTTGTTGTCGTTGCTGCCGATCATCTTTACCCATAACCTTTATGTCTCGATAATCTGTCTCAGCGCGGGCTTCTTCTTTGCGGAAATGACGATTGGTCCGATGTGGGCTATTCCAATGGATATCGCCCCCGAATCGGCGGGTACAGCCAGCGGCATGATGAATACGGGTTCGGCACTGGCAGCGATTATTTCACCGGTTTTGTCGGGCTATTTAATTGACCGATATGGTAGTTGGGAATTGCCATTTGTCGGCAGCATGATCTTGATGGCGGTAGGTGTGGTGCTGGCGTTCCGTATGCAGCCAGAGGCGAAGTTTGCCTCGGCCGATGGGCTCAAGGCGACGATGGCATCCAAAGTGCAGGTTTAGTCTGCACGCGTACGATGATTAGGTGGCAATATGACGTCCGGGGTGAGCGTGGCAGGAATAATGTTTTGCACGTTTTCCCGCTCGTTTCATCCGACCATTCAACCATCCACCATCTAATGTAGAGAGATTTTATGAGCACAATATCCGCGACCGATTCTGCGACTGATTCTGTAAATGCGTTAGCCGATATCTTGAGCGTCGCGTATAACGGCAACACCACAATATCGGTACCAGCAGCGCTGGAACCAGAGAATAGTGACCGCGCTTACGCGGTTCAGCAACGCATTCTGAAGAACTGTCATGTCAGCATCGGCGGGTGGAAAATCGGAGCGAAGTCCGATATCGGACCGATTCAGGGCGCGCCGTTGCCACAGCTGCGCATTTATGCGGCGTCTGCTTCAACACCTGTTTCAATTGCGCTAAAAGACTATCCCGTGCTTGGTCTTGAACTGGAGATATTCTTTTCATTTAACAGGGATTTCTTGCCGCAATCTGAGCCGATTCCAGAGCAAGAAGTATTAGAAAGTATCAGCGGGTTTGGTGCTTCCATTGAGATCGTTTCAAGCCGGGTAAATGGTTGGCGCGATGCGCCCAAGCTAGTCCAGCTTGCAGACTTGCAAAATCACGGTGCATTGATGATTGGTCAGATGGTCGCATACCGTGGGGATTTTTCTACGTTGAATCCGGTTGTTGATTTGCGTCTCGACGGCGTTACTCTGTTTAGCGGAGTCGGTCAAAATCCCGCTGGTGATCCGCGGCGGTTGTTATGCTGGCTAGTTAATCATTGCAGCCAAAAAGGGCTGGCATTGTTAGCCGGGACCGTTATCACTACGGGTTCCTATACCGGCGTGGATTTCCCAACTCAGGGCGGCAGGGTGACCGGTGAAATTGCAGGACTTCCTGCCGTCACTTTCGAACTGATTTAGGTCACATTTTTAGCACCTCTTAAGCCGATTTTTAACCTCAATTTGACGTTGCTTTCTCGTCGCTTTCTATTTTTATCGTGAGTCCAATTATGTTGATTAAGCCTATTTTTCTCGCTCCACCAAGCAGCGGCAATGGTTCAGTAATAGCGACTCTGTTAAAACGTGAAATGCGCGGAGATGTTTTGTTTGGAAAAGCAGACCGTGGCAGATACGCCACGGATGCCTCCATTTATCAAATCATGCCGATCGGAGTGGTCGTGCCGCGCGATCAGAAGGATCTCTTGCTGGCACTCGACATCGCGCGTAGCCGTAAGATGCCGATTTTAGCGCGGGGTGCTGGCACTAGTCAGTGCGGGCAAACAGTCGGTGACGCGCTGATTATTGATAACAGCAAGTGGCTCAATAATGTGATTGACTTTGATCTGGAAGCGCGCACTGTCACGGTCGAGCCGGGAATTGTGCTCGATCATCTGAATGCGTGGTTAAAACCGCATGGGTTATGGTTTCCTGTCGATGTATCGACCGCGGCACAATGTACATTGGGCGGCATGGCGGGTAACAATTCTTGCGGTTCGCGCTCGATTGAATACGGCAATATGGTACATAACGTGCTGGCAATCGACGCGGTACTTGCCGATGGCGTGCAAGGTCGGTTTGGCCGGCTGGATCAGATGCCCGATAGCGGGCGCCTGCACGACATCGTGCTGGGTCTGCAACGGATTGCGCAACGTGAGCGAGATGAAATTATTGAACGCACACCAAAGGTTTTGCGTCGCGTCGCCGGTTATAACATCGATATCTTTGATTGCCAGAATCCACGGGCGTATACCGATGATGGCATGGCTAATCTGGCGCAGATTCTCGTGGGTTCTGAAGGCACGTTGGCCTATACCCGACAGATCACGTTAGCACTGCTGCCGATACCGGAACACAAAGTATTGGGCGTGGTGAATTTCCCCACCTTTTATCAAGCCATGGATATGGCGCAGCACATCGTCAAGCTTGGACCGACCGCTGTGGAGCTGGTAGACCGCACGATGATTGATCTGGCGATCAGTAATCCGGCGTTTCGTCCAGTGATAGAAAAGGCATTGATAGGAAAGCCCGCAGCGATTTTGCTGGTTGAGTTTTCGGGCGAAGATCTGGATGTGCAGCGGAAAAAATTATCTGCGCTGGCGGAGTTGATGAGCGATCTGCATTTGCCCGGTTCAGTGGTGCAGATGTCGCAGGCTGGTGAACAGAAAGCTTTGTGGGAAGTGCGCAAGGCGGGATTAAATATCATGATGAGCATGAAGGGCGATGGCAAGCCAGTGTCCTTCATCGAAGATTGTGCTGTGCCGCTTGAACATCTGGCCGAGTACACAAGTCAACTCACTGAAGTCTTTCATCAATATGGGACGGAAGGCACGTGGTACGCGCATGCCAGCGTAGGAACCCTGCACGTTCGGCCGATTCTGGATATGCGGCGAGAGGGCGCAAAGGACATGCGCGAAATCGCCGAAGCGGCATCGGCATTGGTGCGCCAATACAAAGGCGCGTACTCAGGAGAGCACGGCGACGGACTCTGTCGCGGTGAGTGGGTGGCGTGGCAATATGGGCCAAAACTGAATGCAGCCTTTGCCGAAATCAAAGATTTGTTCGATCCTGAGAATCGCTTCAATCCCGATAAAATCGTTCGTCCACCAAAAATGGATGACCGTAGAAATTTCCGTTACGCGCCGGGTTACCGTGAATTGTCTTTGGTTCCCGCACTTGATTGGTCACAGTGGAACGTCAACCGTGATCCGCTTACAGGCGAAGAGACTGCGCCCGGCACTGGCGATGATCGCACAGGCGGATTGGCCAAGTTGGTAGAAATGTGTAATAACAACGGCCATTGTCGTAAGTTCGATGCAGGAACAATGTGCCCAAGTTATCGTATTACCAAAGATGAAAAGCATGTGACGCGCGGTCGCGCTAACACTTTACGTTTGGCAATGTCTGGTCAGTTAGGAGAGGACGGTCTTGCTAGTGAGGAAGTGAAGGAAGTATTAGATCTGTGTGTTTCTTGCAAGGGATGTAAACGCGATTGCCCAACCGGCGTGGACATGGCTAAGATCAAGATTGAAGCGCGCGCCGCATGGACCAGAAAAAACGGTCTGCAACTACGCGATCGTCTGGTTGCTTTCATGCCACGCTATGCGCCGTATATGCGTAACGTTGGCGGAGCGCTGGCGCTGATAGAAGGGGTTCCGTATCTTTCCGGGTGGATAAAAAAATCGCTGGGATTGGCACCGCAGCGGTCCTTTCCACGCTTCCGAAAATCGTTTTTGGGCAATGCAAAAACGAGTACGCCGGACGTCCATCAGCGTAAAGAAGTTCTCTTGTTTGTGGACACGTTTAATAACTATATGGAGTCGGAGAACGCTGTTGCCGCACAGCAGGTTCTGGAAGCCGCTGGATATACCGTGCGGTTTAATATTGTTCCCGGTCAGCGACCGTTATGTTGCGGTCGGACCTATTTATCTGCGGGATTAGTCGAAGAGGCAAAGGCCGAGGCGCGGCGTAGTCTGGATGCATTGATGCCGTTTGTTAATCGGGGTGTACCGATAATTGGTCTGGAACCGTCCTGTTTGCTCACGCTGCGCGATGAGTTTTTGAGCTATGGTTACGGCGAGGAGGCAGAGAAGTTATCAGGCTCCGCTTATTTACTTGAAGAGTTTTTGGTAAAAGAGCAAAAGGCGGGGCGCTTCACGCTGGACCTGAAACCGCTACCGACTAACAAAGTATTGCTGCACGGTCATTGTCATCAAAAGGCATTTGATGCTTTTAGTCCGGTGCAGACTGTCCTAAAATGGATTCCCGAAGTTCAATTGTCGGTGGTGGAGTCGTCCTGTTGCGGAATGGCAGGAAGTTTCGGTTACGAAGCGGAGCACTATGAAGCATCACTGGCGATGGCTGAACTGGCATTGCTTCCTGCGGTGCGCAAGGCGGGTAAAGGCGCGATTATCGTGGCCGACGGGACCAGTTGCCGTCATCAGATTCATGACGGGACCGAGGGAGAAGCGATGCATGTCGCGTGCGTTCTTGCGCTGGCGTTGGCTGGTAGTCAATGATCGCAGGCTCGCCAGAAGTCCGTCGGATCTGCGCGGCTCGATTTCATAGATCACCGAGATAACATAATTAACAGAGAAAACGGAGATTGCTTCATTTAGCGATCATCGTCGTGTTTTTTGGCTTCTCCTTCCCACATCAGGGTGATGCGCATCAACTTTTTGTTTGCCCTTGATCAAATAGATAGCTTCCAATTCCGGCGTCAGATCGTTGGATGCCGCGACTAGCGTATACTTTCCTATTCCAGGCAGGGTTAAGCGGTCTCACGTCGGCATTCCAAAAAATCCCAAGATAGCTAACTTCTCAGTAAATTCCGTATTAAAGCAATGTTATTTCGACATCGATCCTACGACCGAATTTTTTCAAGAGTTTCCTCTGCTACTATCATGTCCGAATTGTTCAATAGTCACCACGTTCCTAACTTTTTTAGCGTTTATTGCAGGGAGAAAAACCTGGTGAGGATGTGATTGATGGAAATTTTCGTTGGTGTAATCATTTTTTAGGCCCATTTAGGGGCTGAGCACGCAGCTACACTATGTTTCACAATTTAACGTGAAGAATTTTTGCGAATTGTTTAAAATCCATTTTTCGGATTTACTTAGACATTTCGAATAACATTTGTTCGGTCCCCATCAGGGGCAGTTGACCTCCATCGGTAAAATGAGTAAAAAGACAACGCAAACAACCAGTTCGCTGAAAGTACGTGCACGGCGCAGGACAGTGATCGGTATTGCCTTGTCGGTTTTACTTCATGTGGGTCTGCTGACGTTTGTATGGTTTCAGATGGATGAGGATGTGCCGCCTCTGAAGCCAGACGCCGCGCCGCTGGTGGTTTCGCTTATAAAAAGTAAGCAGGAGACACCTTCCAGAGTGGTTTCGTTGCCGCAGCCGAAAGCCGTGCCGCATCCGCCCGCCAAGCCGGTTGTTCGGCCTAAAACACCGCCTAAACTCGCCGCACGTCCGTTACGTCGCCCAACGCGTCCGACCTCGACAGCGCGTATAACGCCTGCACCCTCGCCAATACAGGCGACGTCACCGACCGATACGATTAAACCCGCGCCGCCAGAAATGGATATGAGCACGATGCTCAACTCCGCCCGTGATCGCCGACGTGCTGAAGCCGAAGCCGAGGGACGCCCTGACCCTGATCCGGGTGCGCCAGCAGAAAGCAATGCACCTGCTGATAATGCGGTTGCAAAGGCGAATATTCAATTTTTAGCGCGCAAAGGCGAAGGCGGTGGCGGAATATTCCAGATCATCAGCAAAGGGCCACGCGTCGCGCAATACGTATTCCGTGGGTGGGGCGCAACCGCCCGCGAGAGCCGCCGTCAGACGATTGATGTGGATGCTGGTTTAAATGGCGATATCAATGCCGCTATTATAAAGAGCATGATCGAACTGATTCGCAAGCGCTATCCGGGCGACTTCCAGTGGGACTCGCAACGATTGGGGCGGGTCATCACGCTGTCAGCCAGAGAAACTGACGCCCAGGCTTTGCAGGCATTCCTAATGCTGGAATTTTTCGGCCGGCCTTAAGCGTGATGGTGGGTCAGCACCAACCTACCAGTGGCGGGCTACTTGATCAACGGCAATAGTTGACGAAAAGCCGGGTGTTCACTATTGCGTACCCATTCGTAAGCCACCATTTCGACCGTAACGAGTTGCGCCCCGGCTTGCTGTAACCGCGCCAGTGCGGCGTCGCGGTCGCTTTCCCGGCGCGATCCGACGGCATCAACCACAACCCGTACCACAAAACCGTGCGCCAGCAGGCCGAGTGCCGTTTGCAGCATGCAAATATGCGCTTCGCAACCCGCTATGATAATTTGTCGCCGCGGGCGCGGCAGGATACCTAGCAATCCGTCTGCGCAGGCATTGAAATGGATTTTGCTGACAGTCGTCTGGCACAGTTGCTTAATAGCATCTTCATTCCCGCCAAGTTTGGTTGGGCTCTGTTCCGTTCCAATGATGGGCACGTTGACCAATTGCGCGATGCGGCCCAGACGCACCGCTTGCGCTGTGACCGTTTCACCCTGATGAATCGCAGGCATCAGGCGTGACTGGAAATCCACTAACAATAAAGTTGATTTTTCGACGTCGATCAGCATGGTGTTCTCCCTTAATTTTTATATTTTCTTGCGTTGACTTTATTTGCAAGCGCGGGGATCGGCGGCGGCGCTGGTCCTTACTTTTAATTATAGAACCACCACGCGATCAGTGAAGGATGTTTTGTATTCTGGTCGCATCTGTGGCGCTATTGTAAAGCGGTGTTCCAATGGCATAATCGGACAACGTATTGATTTCGCTAGCTAACGATTGCCCACACTTCGCAGGAACTTCAACCATGATTACTGTGCACCATTTGAATAATTCGCGCTCGCAGCGGGTACTTTGGCTGCTAGAAGAACTCGGCCTGGAATATGAAGTAAAACGCTATCAGCGTGATCCAAAAACCATGTTGGCGCCGCCATCTTTGCGCGCCATTCATCCGCTTGGGAAATCGCCGGTGATTACTGATGGCGATAATACAGTCGCAGAATCGGGCGCAATCATCGAATACCTGATTCAGCAATATGGCGGTGATCGTCTGAAACCGCCGATTGGGAGCAAAGATGCGCAACGCTATACCTATTGGATGCATTATGCAGAAGGTTCTGCGATGCCGCCATTGCTGATGAAATTGATTTTCGAACGCCTGCCGAAGCCGCCAATGCCGGCGTTTTTGAGGCCTTTTGCCAGACTGATTTCGGGCGGCGTACAAAAAAGTTTCATTGATCCGCAACTCGTCACGCATTTAAATTTCATGGAAGCCGAACTGGGAAAAAGCACCTGGTTTGCTGGAGAGGATTTTAGTGCAGCTGATATACAAATGAGTTTTCCGCTAGAGGCGGCGAATATGCGTGCCGGTTTAGATAAGACGCGCCCACGCCTGATGGCCTATTTGCAGCGGATTCATGCGCGGCCTGCTTATTTGCGTGCGATCAAAACAGGCGGCAAGTACGATTTTATGCAGTAACTTAACTGCTAGGTATTAAGTCAAACAAGCCTATGTCGGTTTGCATTTAAGCCTGTTATGTTTTTAAAACAGTGTATGCGCCACAATCAACGAGGACGCACCTCCAATAAGCGCTGACTGTTTCCACTTTAAGGGGTTTCGATTGAAAATCATTGGCTTAATCGGCGGCATGAGTTGGGAATCGACTGTGCCGTATTATCGTCAGATCAACGAGGCGATTAAAGAGCGTCTGGGTGGCTTGCATTCTGCAAAGATCATCTTGTATAGCGTCGATTTTCACGATATCGAACAGTTGCAGCACGTGGAAAATTGGGACGCAGCAGGAGCGTTGCTTGCTGGCGCCGCACGCTCGCTTGAATTGGCTGGTGCCGACTTTTTAGTTCTTTGTACAAACACCATGCACAAGATAAGCCCTGCCATCGAGGTAGCCGTGCGCATTCCTTTGTTTCACATTGCGGATCCAACCGCTCATCAAATCAAACAAGCGGGGATTATGACGGTCGGTCTGCTTGGTACCCGCTTCACGATGGAACAGGATTTTTATCGCGACCGACTGTGTACACAGCATGGGCTTAAAGTGCTGATCCCAACGTTCGAGGACAGGGAAACGGTTCACCGAATCATTTATGAAGAACTCTGCCTTGGGAAAATTGTTGCTGATTCCCGGGCTGAGTATCGCAAAGTGATGGCCAAACTGGTGACGCAGGGCGCGCAAGCAATTATTCTTGGCTGTACCGAGATAGCGCTTCTGGTCGGGCCACAGGATTCAGAGGTGCCACTGTTTGATACTGCTAGTATCCACGCGCGCGCGGCGGCTGATTGGGCGCTTTCAGCGACGTGAGCGTTTAGACGGATGTCATCATATTGTCGCAATTGAGACGATGATGTGGAAAGCGGCGCGCGCTGCTGCTTTGGTCGTTTGATCGCTTGGCAATCGTGTCTGGATTAGTCCTAGGACTATTCTCGACAATTTATGTGCGTTTAATGATATGGCGCTGTCAGAATATCGGCAATCCCAGTAGAATCAAAACAGACCGATTGAAATTGCTCCGTTCGGTCAGGCCGCTGTGCAGGCAAAGTTTTTAATGTGATTTTTTATCATTTGACCTGTTCGAGTATTCAGAAATTTGGGTATGCAGGTATCTAGGGAGAAGCAATGTTCAAAACTGAAAAATTTACAGACCCACAAGCCGCCGTTGAGCGTGTTTGCGCCATCTACGAACATAACACCGCGTTGTTGCGGGATGCTTTTAAGCGGTTTTCCAGCGGCGAAGTTTTACCGGGGCGGGTGCGTGCCTGTTATCCATTTGTGCGTATTACGACCGAAATCAATACGCGCGCGGATACCCGTCAATCGTTTGGATTTGTTGCCGGCCCAGGCGTTTATCAGACCACGTTGACGCGGCCTTCGTTATATACCAATTATCTGGTTAGTCAGTTCAAATTGTTGCGCGATAATCACGACGTGCCGCTGGAAATTGGCGTCAGTGAATTACCGATTCCCGTCCATTTTGCTTTTTCTGAAGGCATTCACGTCGAGGGTAATCTGGACCCGGAACATTTGCGCCATCTTCCAGACGTATTCGATTTGCCTGATCTGGCGTCAATGGATGATCGGATTGTTAATGGCACCTATCAACCGCTACCGGGCGAGCCACATCCGCTTGCGTTATTTACCGGGCCACGCATCGACTATTCGCTACATCGTCTGAAGCATTACACAGCGACCTCGCCGGATCGTTTTCAACGTTATGTGTTGTTTACTAACTATGCGTTTTATGTTGATGAATTTATCCGCATGGGACGCGAATTGATGCAAGCGACCGACGATCCTGAGCAGCGCGCCTATCGTCAGCAATACACCGCGTTTGTCGAGCCCGGCGATCTGACAACCTGGAACGCTAATCTGGATGACTTGCCTGCGGATCGCACCATCACGGGGATCGCACCTGCGCGTCAGCCGCAAATGCCAGCCTATCACCTGCAACGTGGCGACGGTACAGGTATTACGCTGATTAATATTGGCGTTGGACCATCCAACGCCAAGACGATTACCGATCACGTCGCAGTGTTGCGACCGCATGGCTGGATTATGCTCGGACATTGCGCGGGCTTGGCGGCATCACAACGCATGGGCGATTATGTATTGGCGCATGCGTATGTGCGGGATGATCATGTCCTGGATGATGACTTGCCACTTTGGGTGCCGATCCCGGCATTGGCCGAGGTTCAGTTGGCGTTGCAGGATGCAGTGGCACATATCACGCAGTTGGAAGGGTACGAACTCAAGCGCATCATGCGTACCGGCACCGTGGCGTCGGTCGATGATCGCAACTGGGAACTGCGCGATCACAGAGTGCCGTTGTTACGTTTTAACCAAAGTCGGAGCATCGCGCTGGATATGGAAAGCGCCACTGTTGCCGCAAATGGCTTCCGCTTTCGAGTACCGTATGGCACGTTACTATGCGTCTCCGATAAGCCGTTGCATGGTGAAATAAAATTGCCTGGAATGGCAAATCGCTTTTATGAACAACGGGTTAATCAACATTTGAAAATAGGGATCAAGGCGTTGGAATTATTGCGTAATCAAGGCGTCGAGCAATTACATAGTCGCAAGCTACGTAGTTTTAGCGAGCCTGCATTCCGTTGATATTTTTTAAAAAATTTGGAAAGGATACTAATGCAGTATCGGCATTTTAAAGGTGGCATTTATGACTTCATTTGCGAAGCCACGCTGGAGTCTGATCCGACGGTGACGATGATCGTCTATCGCGCGGCGAATGGCGCAATCTGGACGCGGCCCCGCAGCGTTTTTTTTGAAGAGATCGAACGCGACGGAAAAATCACACAGCGTTTTGTGGCGATTAAAACCGACGCTCAACAATAGCGATAACTGATAGCGCTAATGGCATTAGCAATACGCTTGATGGTTGAGTAAAAAAATCCTGGCAAAATATTCTGTCAGGATTTTTATTATCAGGTTTGCGCTTTTTTCGTCTTGTAGACCATCATTCCAAACAAGCATGCGCCAGCTAGCAACGCTAGGGCAGCAACACTGAGCGATGCTGTGAACGACCCAGTACGTTTTACCAGATAAGTGGCTAGCGGAGGTCCAATAATTTGGCCCAAGCCGTAAACGGCTGTCAACCAACCCATCAGGCTACGCGCATGATCGCCATACAAGCGCCGTGCTTCGCGCATCGCGAACAGTGTGATGGCGGTGAATGGCAGGCCGAGTAACAGACAACCAATTGCAAAGCCTGATACCGTCGGCAACGCAGTTCCCATCATCACTCCAATCGCTTGCAGCACATAACAAATCGCGAGTAACAGGCGGTTGTCGTAGCGCATCGGTATGCGGGTACCGAGCAGCGCACCTATCGCAACACCGATGCCGAACAGAGGCCAGAGTAAATCGGGCCAATGCGAGTGGGGCAAAGCCTGCCGCGCTATGACTGGCAGGAAAGTGGCTGTGATGATGTAGCCAAATCCACCCACTCCATAGATCAGTACCAATTCGGTGGCCTGGCGTCTGACCTGAAGTGGTTCCGATGCATGAATGCTTTCGGCAAATGGTGCTGGCGTATCGGCAGACTTAGAAAAAGTGCGCCACACGCTTGCACTGAGGACGAGCGCTAACGCACTAAAAAGTAGCCATCCCTGCGCCGCCGACCAATCGTGCGCGACCATTGTGCTGGCCGGCAAACCAGTCACTAAAATGCCGATGCCAGGGCCGCAGTAAATAATGCCGCCTAAAGCTGGAGCGCCGAGTTGGGTCAAGCGCTGTAAACACCAGCCGGATGCAAATACAAATACGAGTGAACTGGTGATGCCGGATAGCGTGCGCAATAAGATGAGCAACCGCAGATCGGGGGCGTTCGACAACCCCATGCCAAGCGTCAGTAATACGGTGGCGATCAATCCGAAGCGAATAAAATGGGTTGGACTGCCGCGCAATATGACGCATAGCATTGCGCCAATAAAATAGCCGATATAGTTGGCGGTCGCCAGCCATCCGCCCGTGGTGAGATTGATCACGCCATCGTGCAGCATGATGGGTAGCAGCGGTGTGAAGGCAAAGCGCCCGATTCCCATGGCGACAGCCAGCGTTAGTGCTCCAGAGAGCGCAACCCACAATGCTTCCTTGCGCATGACTGCTGACGACATTTCTTCTGTTGACAGGACGGCGGGCATTATTTGCCCTCCCTCCGCTGTATGGTAAGGCTTTCTCTGCCGATTACCCAATTGTTGTTGCCGACTTTATCGTCAACGATCACGCGAGTGAGTGAATGTTTGCGCAGTCCATTGGCTAACAATTGGGATGCTCCGGTAATGCGTGCAGTTTTTTGTTTGGTGGTTCCGTCCTGAGTCATTTTAATGCTCACGTGAGGCATGGTAATAGTCCTGAAAAGTGCGTTGGATATGAGGATGCTGCATATACATTGACAAACGCATTCTTAAAATTGAATAATAAATAAAGTAAGAATGAAGGTAACAACGCTGGTAACAACTTGGGTAACAAAGCAGCTAAAAGCAGGTTGGGGCCGGACGAGGGCTTCATATCTATTGAGATGCTCCCCTTAAGTCGGTCATCGTTAAAGGATAAGTTCGACTGCTGGAAGAATTGGCTGTAGAACGATATGTTGCAGAGCGAACCTTGCTGCCACACCTTAAAACAAAGCATGAACCCACGCCGCTCCCTGCCGTTGACCATGCCACAATTTGCCATTTCCACAGTTTACCAGAAGCGACTATGTCCCAAGAAAATCCACAAAACCCGCTGCACGGCATCACCCTCGAAAACATTTTGATCGCCTTGGTCGATCATTACGGTTGGGAAAAGTTGGGCCAACTCATTGATATACGTTGTTTTCAGAGCGATCCAAGTATTAAATCCAGCCTGACATTTCTCAGAAAAACACCTTGGGCACGCGAGAAGGTGGAAACCCTTTATACCAAATTGAAGGCATGAAATTGATTCCGTAGTTAGCGCTGTGGTAGTTTATGTCAGCGCAATGGTTGGTATTTAGTCAAATGGATGCCGCGTCAAATACATTTTCCCGTCTAAACTCCCAGAATCTGTGGGCTTCCAACATCATCGCTATTCGCTAAGGAGTGCCAAATGGGCCGCAGTATTCTTGATGAATTACACATTCACCCCGCTATTCGGAGCAAAATATCGCAGGAAAATGTTGATATCGTGCAGGAGGTACAGACGGCAATTGCGGCGCATCCGGTGGTCGTTGTTGGCATGGCGCAGAATCCTTTTCCAAAGAAAGCACGCAAGGCGCTGGACGCGCTCGGCACGCCTTACATGTATCTTGAATATGGCAGTTATCTAAAGGGCTGGCGTCGGCGCAGTGCTCTCAAAATGTGGAGCGGATGGAGTACTTTGCCGATGGTGTTCGTGCGCGGCACGTTGATTGGCGGAGCCAGTGAGTTGCAAATTCTTATTGATAATGGCGGCTTCGGTCGCTTGCTTGCTGAAGACCCGATTAAGTAATGTTGCTGCGGTAGTGCGATATTGCTGGCAGATAAACATGCATACACGTCTGCCTGACAGCGCAATCCGGATCTGGTTGAACCATGATCCCGATCGGTTAATTGGGCAGAAATCAGATCGTAATTAATCAGGGTCAGAGTCAGTTATCCAGATAAAATGATGTATCTACAACTGAAGTGTTGCTCGTTATGGCTCGCCTTGCCCGTTTAGTAGCTCCTCATCAGCCACATTATCTGATTCAGCGTGGCATCGATCAGCAAACCATTTTTCGCGATAATCAAGACTATCTTGCCTTTTATAACTGGCTGAAGACTGCTGCGCGACAGTTTAAGGTGGGGATTCACGCTTACCTTTTGATGGGAAACCAAATCCAACTACTGGCAACTCCATCCGACGCAGAAGGATTAGCGCGCATGATGCAGTGGGTAGGGCGCTACTATGTACCGTACTTTAACCAACGATATGCACGGGTTGGTACGCTCTGGCAAGGGCGTTACAAGGCGGCAGTCATCGATCCCGAGCAATATTTGATGAAATGCAGTCTGGCAATTGATTGTTATCCGGCTCACGACGGTTTGGAAGTGGTGTTGGGGCAGTTTGCCTGGTCGAGTTATTTGCATCATGTCGGTGTTAAATCCGATCCGCTAATTTCCGATCATCCCCTTTACTGGGCGCTGGGGAATACCCCTTTTGACCGGGAAGCTACCTATAAAGAACTTGCTGAGCAAGTACTTACTCTTCCTTGGGATGATGGATTAATTAAGGCGGTCGGAAAAGGTTGGGTACTTGGATCGGAAGCATTCAAGTTTCGCTTGGAGCAACAATACAACCAGCGGGTGCGTCCGGCGAGGCGAGGGCGCCCCTTCAAAATAGTGGCCACTACTGCTGCGGATTGAACCATTAAAAATACAATGATTGGCACTAATACGCGCCTCCGATGATGTCCGTTATGGCCTCTACGTCGCGGCTAATTAATCTGTGTTTATATTCACTCTGTCCCTAATTTAATATTTCAAAAAATTAAGCTTGCTTAATGCTACTCTGACCCTAATTATTCTAGTTGTAGTCTGTTCGACTCTGTTCTATTCTTATAACCTTACTGATAGAGTGGTGGAGCACGGAATGCAAAAGAGTCAATTGGGGCAAACGTCACATGCTGTGCCCGCACAAGGTTTATACGATCCGAAAAATGAACATGACGCTTGTGGTGTCGGTTTCATCGCGCACATTAAAGGCAACAAAAGCCACTCTATCGTTGAGCAAGGTTTGCTTATCCTGAAAAATCTGGATCATCGGGGTGCGGTTGGCGCGGATGAATTGATGGGTGATGGTGCTGGTATCCTGATTCAGGTTCCAGACCAATACTATCGTGAAGAAATGGCGAAGCAAGGTGTGGCGTTGCCACCGCCGGGTGAGTTTGGCGTCGGCATGGTTTTCTTGCCTAAAGAGAACGCATCACGCATCGCCTGTGAGCAGGAAATTGAGCGCGCCGTATTGCTCGAAGGTCAAGTCGTGTTGGGTTGGCGCGATGTGCCAGTTGATGTCGATATGCCAATGTCGCCGACTGTGCGTGAAAAAGAGCCGGTCATCCGTCAAATTTTCATCGGTCGCGGTCCAGACATCATGGTCACCGATGCGCTTGAACGTAAGCTGTATGTTATCCGCAAATCTTCCGGTCACGCGATTCAAGCCTTAGACCTATTGCACGGCAAAGAATTTTTCGTGCCGTCAATGTCAGCCCGTACCGTCGTCTACAAAGGTCTTTTGTTGGCGACGCAAGTTGGCGTGTATTACAAGGACTTACAAGATCCGCGCTGTATTTCAGCGTTGGCGCTGGTTCACCAACGGTTTTCGACCAATACGTTCCCTGAATGGCCACTGGCCCATCCTTACCGCCTGATCGCCCATAACGGCGAAATCAACACCGTTAAAGGTAACTTTAACTGGATGCGTGCGCGCGAAGGTGTGATGAAATCGGCTGTGTTGGGCGACGATCTGCAGAAGTTGTTTCCACTGATTTATGAAGGCCAATCCGACACTGCATGCTTCGATAACGCGCTTGAGTTGTTGTTGATGGCGGGATATCCGATTGCGCAAGCGATGATGATGATGATTCCCGAGGCGTGGGAAAATCACACCACGATGGATGACAATCGACGTGCATTTTATGAGTATCACGCTGCCATGATGGAGCCGTGGGACGGCCCTGCCGCGATGGCGTTTACGGATGGTCGTCATATCGGTGGAACACTGGATCGCAACGGTTTGCGTCCGGCGCGCTATATCGTCACTGACGATGATCTGGTCGTGATGGCATCCGAATCCGGCGTCTTGCCGATTCCTGAATCAAAGATCATTCAAAAATGGCGTTTGCAACCCGGTAAAATGTTTTTGATCGACCTTGATGCCGGTCGCATCATCGACGACAAAGAACTCAAGGACATGTACGCCAATGCCAAGCCATACAAGCAATGGATTGAGTCGGTGCGTATTAAGCTCGACGCGTTGAAGGAAGAGCCAGCGCAATCCGGCTCGACAATTCCACTTCTGGATCGTCAGCAATTGTTTGGTTACACGCAGGAAGATTTGAAGTTCCTGATGTCGCCAATGGCCGCTAATGCGGAAGAGGCGATTGGTTCGATGGGCAATGATTCGCCGCTGGCTGTCATGTCCAATAAGAACAAGACGCTGTATAACTATTTCAAGCAATTGTTTGCGCAAGTAACCAATCCGCCGATCGATCCGATTCGTGAGGCGATGGTGATGTCGCTGGTGTCTTTTATCGGACCGAAGCCAAACGTACTTGATACCAACAACATCAATCCACCGATGCGCCTTGAAGTATCGCAACCGATTCTGGACTACGCGGATATTGCCAAGTTGCGCAATATCAGTGCCCATACCGGTGGCAAGTTTAAGTCGCATGAGCTGAACATTTGCTATCCCGTCGCTTGGGGTAAAGAAGGCATCGAAGCACGTCTGGCCTCGTTGTGTGCTAAAGCCGTTGATGCGGTTAAATCAGGTCACAACATTCTGATTATTTCTGATCGTAAGGTCGACGCTGAACAAGTCGCCATTCCGGCCTTGCTGGCAACTTCTGCAATTCATCAACATCTGGTTACCAAGGGTTTGCGCACTTCGACAGGTCTGGTGGTTGAAACTGGTTCAGCACGTGAGACGCACCACTTTGCATTGTTGGCCGGTTACGGCGCGGAAGCAATTCATCCGTACCTGGCGATGGATACGCTGAGTGAAATGGCGCACGGTTTGCCAGGCGCGTTGTCGCCAGAAAAAGCGATCTATAACTTTCAAAAAGCCATCGGTAAAGGCTTGTTAAAAGTCATGTCGAAGATGGGTATTTCGACGTATATGTCGTATTGTGGCGCACAGATTTTTGAAGCTATCGGCCTCAACAAAAACATGACCGACAAGTACTTCAAAGGCACCTCATCGAACGTTGAAGGTATCGGCGTATTTGAAGTTGCTGAAGAAGCGCTGCGTCTGCACCGTGCTGCGTTTAGCAATGATCCGGTGCTGGCTAATGCGCTTGATGCCGGCGGCGAATATGCGTATCGTATTCGCGGTGAAGAGCATATGTGGACACCGGACGCGATTGCTAAATTACAGCACTCGACCCGTTCTAATAATTTCAACAGCTACAAAGAATACGCGCAGTTGATCAACGACCAAACCAAGCGTCATATGACGCTACGTGGTTTGTTTGAGTTCAAGCTCGATCCAAGCAAGGCTATTGCGCTGGATGAAGTCGAGTCGGCAAAAGAAATCGTCAAGCGCTTTGCGACCGGTGCGATGTCTCTGGGTTCGATCTCGACAGAAGCGCATGCCACGTTGGCAGTTGCCATGAACCGTATCGGCGGCAAGTCGAATACCGGCGAAGGCGGCGAAGACGTGAATCGTTATCGTCAGGAGTTGAAGGGCATTCCGATCAAGAAGGGTGACACGCTGGCATCGGTGATTGGTCCTGAGAATATTGAGGTCGATACACCATTACTTGCCGGTGATTCGCTACGCTCAAAAATCAAGCAAGTCGCCTCTGGACGATTCGGCGTCACCGCCGAATACCTGACTTCTGCCGACCAGATTCAGATCAAGATGGCACAAGGCGCGAAGCCGGGCGAAGGCGGTCAGCTACCGGGTCATAAAGTGTCTGAATACATTGCGCGATTGCGTTTCTCCGTGCCGGGTGTGGGATTGATTTCACCGCCGCCGCATCATGATATTTATTCGATCGAAGATTTGGCGCAGCTGATTCACGATCTCAAAAACGTCAATCCAAAAGCGTCGATTTCGGTCAAGCTGGTGTCGGAAGTTGGCGTTGGTACGATCGCCGCCGGTGTCGCTAAAGCGAAGTCTGATCACGTTGTGATCGCGGGTCACGATGGTGGCACGGGCGCGTCGCCATTGTCATCCGTCAAACATGCCGGTTCACCGTGGGAATTAGGTCTTGCAGAAACCCAGCAGACACTCGTGTTGAATGGTTTGCGTAGCCGTATTCGGGTGCAGGCTGACGGTCAGATGAAGACCGGCCGTGACGTTGTTATCGGTGCTCTGTTAGGCGCGGATGAGTTCGGTTTTGCGACTGCACCGCTGGTCGTTGAAGGCTGCATCATGATGCGCAAATGCCACTTGAATACATGTCCGGTTGGTGTGGCGACACAAGATCCTGTATTGCGTGCCAAGTTCTCCGGCAAGCCGGAACACGTGGTTAACTTCTTCTTCTTTATTGCCGAAGAAGTGCGTCAGATCATGGCACAACTTGGTATTCGCAATTTCAACGATTTGATCGGACGCTCAGATTTCCTCGATAAAGCGAAAGCGATTTCGCATTGGAAAGCGCAGGGCCTGGACTTCTCAAGAATCTTCTATCAGCCAGCGCTGCCAGAAGGCGAAGTCTATTACCACACCAAAGAGCAAGATCATGGCTTGCACAAGGCACTGGATCATAAGTTGATTGCACAAGCCAGAGCCGCGATCGATAAGGGTGAGCGCGTATCGTTTATTTCGCCGATCAAGAATTTGAACCGAACCGTTGGTGCAATGTTGTCAGGTGAAGTTGCCAAGAAATATGGTAACGACGGTCTGCCGCACGACACCATTCATATCCAGTTGCAAGGTACTGCCGGTCAATCTGCCGGTGCGTTTTTGGCGCACGGGATTACACTTGATCTGGTGGGCGAAGGCAACGATTACGTCGGTAAGGGATTGTCGGGCGGACGCATTATCGTTCGTCCTAACACCGAGTTCCGTGGTCGGGCAGTGGATAATATCATTGCCGGCAACACCGTCCTGTACGGCGCAACTGCCGGTGAAGCTTTCCTGAACGGCGTAGCTGGTGAGCGCTTCGCAGTACGTAACTCGGGCGCCATTGCAGTGGTCGAGGGAACTGGCGATCATGGTTGTGAATACATGACCGGCGGCACGGTAGTGGTGTTGGGCGAAACTGGCCGAAACTTTGCAGCCGGTATGTCAGGTGGTCTGGCGTATGTTTACGATCCTGATGCGCAGTTTGCATCGCAGTGCAACTTGTCGATGGTCACGTTGGAGAAAGTACTGAGTCAAGGCGAGCAGGAAGCGACCATCGACCATGCGATCTGGCATGCGACAACCCGTGCTGATGAAGCGCAAACTGATGAAGCGATTTTGAAGGGCTTGATCGAGCGTCATTTCAAGTACACCGGCAGCACGCGTGCGCGTTATCTGCTGGATAACTGGGTCGCTTCGCGCGCAAAATTCGTCAAGGTATTCCCGACAGAATATAAGCGCGCACTCGGTGAGTTGAACGCAGCGAAAGACGCTGCGCCATTAGCCAAGGAAAAAGTCGTCGCTTAATTTTAAGGTTGGCTTCAGGCTGTTTGGATTCTCCGAATCCGGCAGTGTGAGGCCAATATAACGATATCGATTTACTGCGCGACCCCTTTGTAATGAACAGTGAGCAAGGATCCGGATCACAAAAATCCGGATGCCATGTGGATCAATGCAGGGTGGATCGCTTAGCTAAGAATGTGAGTGGAAAATGGGTAAAGTAACGGGCTTCATGGAATATAGCCGCATGCCAGAGACGTACGAGGCACCGCTGGCACGTAAGAAACATTACAAAGAATTTATTTTGCAGCTTGGCGATAAAGAAGCCAAGGTACAAGGCGCACGCTGCATGGATTGCGGTATTCCGTTCTGCAACAACGGTTGTCCCGTGAATAATATTATTCCTGACTGGAATGATCTGGTGTATCGCGGCGCGTATCAGGAAGCGCTGGACACACTACATTCGACCAATAATTTCCCGGAATTCACCGGTCGTATTTGTCCTGCGCCTTGCGAGAGCGCGTGTACGCTGGGGATTAACGATGATCCGGTCGGGATCAAATCGATTGAACATTTCATCATCGATAAAGGCTGGGAAAACGGTTGGGTTGTCGCACAGCCAGCGCTGGTAAAGACCGGTAAGAAAGTCGCGGTAGTTGGTTCCGGCCCAGCAGGTCTGGCGGCAGCGCAACAGCTAGCGCGCATCGGACATGATGTGACTGTATTTGAAAAGAGCGATCGTATCGGCGGCTTGCTGCGTTATGGTATTCCTGATTTTAAAATGGAAAAAAGCCATATTGACCGTCGCGTCGCACAGATGGAAGAAGAAGGCGTTGTTTTCCGTACCGGCGTTTTGGTCGGTAAGGATTTTCCTGCTAATGTGAATAATTGGTCTAAAAAAACAGTTTCTCCGGAAGAGTTGAAGGCAGAATTTGACGCAGTGGTGATTGCTGGTGGTGCCGAGCAGCCACGTGACTTGCCAGTGCCTGGTCGGGAATTGAAGGGCGTCCATTTCGCGATGGATTTCCTGCCGCAACAAAACAAGATCAATGCCGGCGATAAGGTCAAGGATCAAATTCTGGCTGGCGCGAAAAACGTGATTGTTATCGGCGGCGGTGATACCGGATCGGATTGCGTTGGTACGTCTAACCGTCAAGGCGCAACATCGGTGTCGCAATTCGAGTTGATGCCAGAGCCACCAGAAACAGAAAACAAGCCGATGGTATGGCCATATTGGCCAATCAAATTGCGTACATCTTCGTCGCACGAAGAGGGCTGTGACCGTGATTGGGCGGTTGCGACTAAGCGTCTTGAGGGCAAAAATGGTCGGGTTGAAAAGCTGATTGCTGCCCGCGTCGAATGGAAGGACGGCAAGATGCAGGAAGTGCCGAATTCCGAATTTGAAATGAAGGCGGATCTGGTATTTTTGGCGATGGGATTCGTCTCTCCTGTGGCCCAAGTGCTGGAGGCGTTTGGGGTTGATAAAGACGCCCGGGGCAATGCCAAAGCAACGACCGATGGCGATGGTTCGTATAAAACCTCGGTCGATAAAGTATTCGCGGCGGGTGATATGCGTCGCGGTCAGTCATTAGTGGTCTGGGCAATTCGGGAAGGTCGTCAGTGTGCACGTGCAGTCGATGAGTTCCTGATGGGCGCATCAGTACTGCCTTTGTAAAACAGGTTGTAACGACCTTTTTCCTTTAACTACGATTGCGCTGTAAACAATATAGAGCAATAGCAGAACTAAATGAATTTGGCCTTATTGACAAAAACAGGTTCGCATCTAGCATGCGGACCTGTTTTTTTATTTTTGTAGAACAGAAGCCGCAAAATCGGCCAATTAATAAATATAAATTGTATTATTGGCAATGTTTGGTGTGGATACCCACAGTCTTTTGTTACGATAGATTTATGCAGCGCAATTCAATCTTTATATTAAGATTGAATTGTTTATTTCTTATGAGAACTTGTTTTTTATATCTTTAAGGTGCATTTTATGTCGTCGGATCAAACTCTAATGTTGCAAGTGCACTACAATGTCGCCTTTGATCTAAACGGTGGGCTTAGTGGGTAATATTGTCGAAATCCGAGATGTGGAGTTTAGCTATGGTGATCGGCCGATCTTATCGTCCCTTAGTATGGACTTCCCGCGAGGAAAAGTTATCGCGATCATGGGTGGCTCCGGATCAGGAAAAACGACCATTTTGCGACTGATTGGCGGCCAATTGCAGCCAAACGGCGGGAAAATCGTTGTTAACGATCAATTAGTCGCTACGCTTAACAAGTCAGATTTGTACGCTATGCGACGTAAGATGGGTATGTTGTTTCAGAATGGTGCTTTATTTACCGATTTGTCGGTATATGAAAATGTCGCCTTTCCGATACGTGAGCATACCGATTTGCCAGATGAATTATTAAACAACTTGGTGTTAATGAAATTACAGGCTGTCGGTTTGCGCAATGCAGCACAACTTATGCCGTCTGAAATATCCGGTGGGATGGCGCGTCGCGTCGCGTTGGCCCGTGCGGTAGCGCTAGATCCATGCTTAACCATGTATGACGAGCCATTTGCCGGACTGGACCCTATCTCGATGCGCGTGACCGCGTCACTGATTCGTAAGCTCAATGATGCATTAGGTTCAACTTCAATCGTGGTGTCACACGATGTGGACGAGTCGTTCGCTATTGCAGATTATATTTATTTCCTATCGCAAGGGAAGATCGTTGCCCACGGCACGCCGGATGAAATGCGAGCCTCAAGCGACCCGTTTGTGAAGCAATTCGTTTACGCGGAAGCAGATGGTCCGGTGCCTTTCCATTATCCAGGTAAGTCGTTCGCGGCCGATCTTGGCCTGGAGGCGCGTCCGTGATCGTTAGACTATTTGAGTCAGTTGGCAGGAGTGTGCGTGAAACCGTATCTGGCATTGGTAGAGCGACGCGGATATTTTTTGCCATTTTGCGGGCTTCCGGAGGCTTGCTAAAGCGCCCTCGACTAATTACCGATCAGATCCATTTCATCGGTAATTATTCGATGCTGATCATTGGTGTGTCGGGTCTGTTTATCGGATTTGTATTGGGTTTGCAGGGTTACTACACGCTCAATAAGTATGGCTCCGAACAGGCGCTGGGTTTGTTGGTCGCCCTGTCGCTGGTACGTGAGTTGGGTCCGGTAGTGACGGCGTTGCTGTTTGCCGGGCGCGCTGGTACATCGCTGACTGCCGAAATCGGGCTGATGAAAGCTGGCGAGCAGTTGGTCGCGATGGAAATGATGGCGGTTGATCCTTTGCAGCGCGTGATCGCACCGCGCTTCTGGGCCGGAATTATTGCAATGCCGTTGCTGGCAGCGGTCTTTAGCGCGCTCGGTATCTTGGGCGGCTACGTTGTTGGTGTACGTTTGATTGGTGTTGATGAAGGTTCTTTCTGGTCTCAAATGCAGGCAGGCGTCGATGTTTGGAAAGACGTCGCTAACGGGGTCCTGAAAAGTGCCGTGTTTGGGGTAGCAGTGACTTTTATCGCGTTGTATCAAGGTTATGAGGCCAAGCCAACTCCAGAAGGTGTTGCGCGTGCAACAACAAGAACCGTCGTGATAGCGTCCCTGACTGTGTTGGCACTGGACTTCTTGTTAACTGCATTAATGTTTAATTAAAACGCCGCTTAGAGCGACGATCGATGTAGTTATTTGGTAACGCATTGTGTCGTTCGATACTTTTTATTAGTACCTATGGCAGTATATCGAGGCAGACAAAGTGCTTCGGCTGGCATTCTTAAGGTGATAAATATGCAACAAAAATCTGTGGATGGTTGGGTCGGCTTATTCGTCGTGTTTGGTGCGCTGGCACTTATTTTTCTGGCTTTTAAAGCCGGTAATTTGGGTGGCGCATCGTTTCAGGCCAGTTATCCCGTGATATCGAAGTTCGATAACATCGGCGGTCTGAAGCCACGCGCGCCTGTGAAGAGTGCGGGTGTTGTTGTCGGGCGGGTGGGTGCGATCAATTTTGACGACAAAAACTTTCAAGCTGTTGTAACGTTAAATATGGATGAGCGTTACAAATTTCCGGTAGACAGCTCGGCCAAAATTCTGACCGCGGGTTTGTTGGGTGAACAATATATCGGCATAGAAGCTGGCGGCGATACCAAAGATCTGGTCGCTGGAGAAAACATCAAAATGACACAATCAGCGATCGTGCTAGAGAATCTGATCAGTCAGCTTATTTATAGCAAGGCAGCGGACGGAAAGGATAGTTCCCAATGAAAACCACGACGCTCGTTAGTGCTTTAGCTGTTGTAGCGGTCATGAGCGGTTGCGCAACCACCGGTGGCGCCAGCAATCCACAGGATCCGCTGGAAGGCTTCAATCGGGCGATGTTCACAGTGAACGATAAATTCGATCAAATTGCCTTGAAGCCTGTGGCGACTGCGTATAGAAACTGGTTGCCGTCTTTTGTACAAACCGGGGTTAATAACTTTTTTGGTAACCTTGCTGATGTATGGAGCGCAGCTAACGGCTACTTGCAGGGCAACGGTGTGGATGGTACGACGGCCGTGATGCGGGTAGCAGTCAATACTACGTTCGGTCTGGGCGGTTTGCTGGATGTCAGTTCGGCAGCTGGCTTACAAAAAAAGAACAAAGATTTTGGTCAAACGCTAGGCGTATGGGGCGTCGGTTCAGGTCCTTATCTGGTGTTACCGTTGTTTGGTCCATCCAATATTCGTGATGCAGCGGCGTTGCCAGTAGATTTCTACGGTGATATCTGGACTTACAAATATCCAGTGCGCTGGCGTAATACCGGATCGGTGGTACGTTTGGTTGACAAGCGTGCTAACTTACTTGATGCCTCTACATTACTTGAAGATGCGGCCCTTGATAAATATGAATTTGTGCGTGATGCGTATACGCAGCGCCGTCAAAGTCAAATCGATGGTCCAAATAAAGAAGACAACTAATAGCGGTGATTTTTCGGTGGTTGCGTAGGAAATGGTTACAACTATTTTTATTAGGCAATCCTTACGCCGGAACAAGTTAAGGAATGCGGCGTCATAGTAAACGTTACAGTTCGCGTTACAGTTTGGATGTGAAATACATTCTGCCCATCAACAAACATTGCGTAAAGTTATTAAAATATGAATACTATAAAAAAATATTTGGCGTTAGCCATGACACTTGGTGCTATGACATTGGCTGGTTCTGCTTTTGCTCAGGAGGCGCCAGATGCGCTGGTTCAGCGCATTAGTCACGAGGTTATTGATACTGCTAAAGCCGATAAGAGCATCCAGGGTGGCAATCAGCAACGCATTCTCTCGCTGGTCGAAGAAAAAATTATTCCATACGTTGATTTCGACCGCATGACGTCGCTTGCTGCAGGGCGTTTTTGGAGAGAAGCAACGCCTGACCAGAAAAAACAGTTAACCGCACAGTTCCGTAGTCTGCTGATCTTTACTTATTCTGGCGCTTTGGCGCAAGTCCGTGATCAAAAAATTGACTTCAAGCCAATGCGTGGAAGTCCTACAGATACAGACGTTGAAGTTCGTTCGCAAGTGATTCAACCCCGTGGCGAGCCTATTCAACTTAATTACCGCATGGAAAAGCTGGCAGACGGCTGGAAAATTTATGATGTCAACGTATTGGGCGCATGGCTCGTTGAGTCTTATAAAGGGACCTTTGCTTCAGAAATCGGCCGTTCGGGGATGGATGGTCTGATTAAAATGTTAACTGACAAGAATAAATCCCTCGCCGCTAAAAATAGCAAATAATTAAATTGCCTGATTAAGTGATTAGAGATAATCACTTAATGTGTTTATCAGGCGTAACTAAATAAATTTGTATCAATAAACTTAAAATTAATAAGTGTCAGTAAGTTTTTGAATTAGTCACTATCTAGCAGTTAAACATAGTTAAATATTATTGATCGACCACCATGTTCAGGCCTTCTCATTCTCTTACTGTCAGTAACGCCAAACTCGCCCTTGAAGCGGGACTTCGGGCGATCGCTGGCGGCGAGACCGAAATTGATTTGGGCGACGTGGTGGCGGTAGATTCTGCCGCAGTAGCAACGTTGCTTGCGTGGCAATGTGCCGCGCTCAATCAAGGGCTTTCGCTCCACTTCTCCAGCTTGCCTTCCAATCTGGAAAGCCTGATTGATTTATATGGTGTATCGGATTTGCTGTCCCCTGCGACACAACCGATCATGATCGACTCCCCCGTGACCCCACATCACTGATCTTTAGCATTGCTTTTGCCTTCTGTTATCTCCTCAATTCTGCCCCTGTTTCCCTATTCATTTGTGCCTGAGTGCAATACGAATTTGCGGCAAACTGTGGATTAAAAACGTATTTAGTTATTCGCTTTCAGATTGGGTTTGTGCCCATAGCCGGTTGCCTTTCGGGAAATCCCCTATAATTGAGGGTTCCGTGCATCACAATTTCATTGTAGTGTCATTGCGCGCTATCCCTTTTAAGAGTAAATCGAGCCACTATGGCGGCCATACAAATTACCAACGTCAAAAAACGTTACCAGTCATTGCAAGCATTGGATGATGTTTCTCTTACTATCGAAGAAGGGGAGTTCTTTGGGTTGCTTGGGCCTAACGGCGCAGGGAAGACGACTCTGATTTCGATTATTGCCGGATTGAATCGGGCTGATACAGGTACCGTCAACATTCATGGTCACGACGTGATCAGTGATTTTCGGAACGCGCGTCGTAAGCTTGGCGTCGTACCGCAAGAATTAGTATTTGATCCATTTTTCACCGTACGTGAGACATTGCGTTTGCAATCCGGCTATTTCGGACTGAAAAATAATGATAAGTGGATCGACGAGGTAATGGAAAATCTCGATCTGACCAGTAAAGCCGATGCCAATATGCGCACGCTATCTGGCGGTATGAAGCGTCGGGTTCTGGTGGCGCAAGCACTTGTGCATAAACCACCCGTGATAGTGCTCGATGAGCCGACAGCAGGTGTTGACGTTGAATTACGCCAGACTTTGTGGAAATTTATTTCCCAGTTGAATCGCGACGGTCATACAGTGGTGTTGACCACGCATTACCTGGAAGAGGCGCAAGAACAGTGTAATCGCATCGCGATGTTGAAACGGGGCAAAGTAGTTGCTCTCGATACAACTGCTGGTTTATTAAAACGCATATCAGGTTCACAATTGATTGTGCATTTGCTCCCAGGTGTGTCATTGCCAGAGGCTTTGCATCCGCTAGTATTGCAAGCCGGTAGCCATGAAGCAGCGGGTAAGTTTGCCTTACGGGTTACCGCGTTTAACGAAGTCGAGCCGATTTTGGCGACCTTACGGACCGCTGGCGTCGTCATTGATGACATGTATTTGCAGCAGGCCGATTTGGAAGACGTGTTTTTGCAAATTATGGATGGTAAAAGCGTGGACGGAATAAACATGGGCGGTGCCCGATGATTGGTTTTCAAACGTTATTTTATAAAGAAGTATTGCGGTTTTGGAAGGTCGCCACCCAGACTGTTGGCGCGCCGATTCTGACGGCAATGTTGTATTTGCTGATTTTTGGTCACGCTTTGAAGGGTCATGTTCAAGTGTATCCGGGCGTGGAATACACCGCGTTTCTGGTTCCTGGTCTAGTGATGATGAGTGTGTTGCAAAATGCATTTGCCAATACGTCGTCGTCTTTGGCGCAATCTAAAATGACTGGTAACCTGGTATTCGTCTTACTACCGCCGCTGTCACACTGGGAATTGTTCGGCGCTTATGTACTGGCCTCGGTTGTCCGCGGTGTCGTTGTCGGCGGCGGCGTCCTGCTGATTACGGGATTTTTTGTTGATTTATCGTTTGTTGCGCCGTGGTGGATCGTTATTTTTGCGGTATTGGGTGCAGGATTCTTAGGCACTATGGGTTTAATTGCAGGGATTTGGGCTGACAAATTCGATCAGTTGGCTGCGTTCCAAAATTTCCTGATTATGCCGGCAACATTTTTGGCTGGCGTATTTTATTCGATTCATTCGCTGCCGCCATTTTGGCAAGCGGTCTCCCATTTCAATCCTTTCTTTTACATGATTGACGGATTTCGTTATGGATTTTTTGGTCAGTCCGACGTTAATCCGTTTATTAGCCTCGCTATTATTTCGGTGTTCCTGTTGGTTCTGGCTACTATAGCGGTCCAGATGTTGAAGCAAGGGTATAAGTTACGCCACTAATTTTGGCTATCACGTCGGGCAACTGCCTTAAGCCACAAATCTAAGCCATGACGTTCACTGCGTTAAGTCACTAGTGACTTAACGCAGTGACACCGTTAAACTAGGGCAGTTTTGAATTAAGCTGGTTTTTAATGAGGTTCCTCGAACGAACTCATCAAACAGTTGCGCCACTCCGTTCACTGAGATCAATCACTACTGACTGAATTCAGTGACACCACCAAATTAATGCAGTTTTAAATCAATCAGGTTCTAATTATGTTCCCCACACCCGAACTCGTCAAAAGCTACATTGCGGCCGGCCTTACTTGCTCGCACCTGGAAGTTGAGGGCGATGGCCAGCATTTTACGGCGGTAATTGTTTCGGAAGCCTTCGCCGGACAGCGTCTGATTCAGCGTCATCAAATCGTTTATGCCGCATTGGGTGACCGCATGCGCGAAGAAATTCACGCGCTGTCGATGAAGACCATGACGCCTGAAGAGTTTCAAAAAAAGAGTGCATTGGCCTCTGATCAAAGTTAAGAAGAGTAAATATGGATAAATTGTTGATTCAAGGCGGTAACCGTCTGTCTGGTGAAATCATTATTTCTGGTGCAAAAAATGCCGCGCTGCCGATTTTGTGCGCCGGCTTACTGACTTCGGATCAGCTGGAGTTGGCTAACGTGCCAAACCTGCATGATGTCTCGACCATGCTAAAGCTATTGAACCAGATCGGCTTAAAGACCAAGCAGGAAGGCCACTCAGTGATATTGCAGGGCGATGCCATCACCAATCTGGAAGCGCCTTATGAGTTGGTGAAAACCATGCGCGCATCGATTTTGGTATTAGGACCGATGCTGGCCCGCTTTGGTGAGGCGAAAGTCTCGCTGCCAGGCGGTTGCGCCATTGGTTCGCGTCCGGTTGATCAACATATCAAGGGCTTGCAAGCGATGGGTGCTGAGATCAACATCGAAGCGGGTTATATCCATGCAAGGGCCAAAAAGTTAAAAGGTGCGCATATTGTTACCGATATGATCACTGTTACCGGTACTGAAAATTTGCTCATGGCCGCAACGCTGGCTGACGGCGAAACCATACTCGACAATGCCGCGCGTGAGCCGGAGGTGACCGATCTCGCGCATTTGCTGGTCGCGATGGGTGCCAAAATCGAAGGTATTGGTACGGATCGTCTGGTGATTCAAGGCGTTGAACGATTGCACGGTGCGTCGCATGCGGTCATTCCTGATCGTATCGAAACCGGTACTTTCCTGTGCGCTGTGGCTGCGACTGGCGGTGATGTACTGTTGAAAAATACACGTAGTCATACCCTGGATGTGGCGCTCGACAAGTTGCGCGAAGCAGGTGTTATATTGACTTCGGGCGACGACTGGATTCGCGTTCAAATGGCAGCACGGCCTAAAGCCGTTAGCTTCCGCACTACTGAATATCCAGGATTTCCGACCGACATGCAGGCGCAATTCATGGCAATGAATCTGATTGCGGACGGGACTAGTCATGTGACTGAAACGATTTTTGAAAATCGCTTTATGCACGTCCAGGAAATGAGCCGACTCGGCGCTTCGATTGACGTTCAGGGTAATACTGCCATGGTCAAGGGTGTCGATAAACTGTTTGGTGCGCCGGTGATGGCAACTGATTTGCGCGCGTCGGCATCGTTGGTGATCGCTGGTTTAGTTGCGCAGGGCGAGACATTGATTGAACGGATTTACCATCTGGATCGTGGTTACGATCAAATGGAGCGGAAGTTGTCAGCAGTTGGCGCTAAGATTGAACGCATAAAGTAAATCGATTCATAAGCCGATACTCAAGCCGATTCTCAAGCCGAAATTCGGCTGAATGTGACTGAAAGAAACAAATGAGTCAAAAATTAACCCTGGCATTGTCCAAGGGGCGCATCTTCGAAGAAACCTTGCCATTGCTGGCGGCGGCTGGCATTGTCGTGACGGAGAACCCGGAAACGTCGCGCAAGCTCATTTTGCCAACCAACGATCCATTGGTGAACGTTATCATTGTTCGTGCATCTGATGTCCCGACCTACGTTCAATACGGTGCTGCCGATTTTGGCGTGGCCGGTAAAGATGTTTTGCTTGAGCACGGCGGTGAGGGTCTTTACCAGCCGATCGATCTGAATATTGCTAAATGCCGAATGTCGGTTGCTGTATTTGCGGGTTTTGATTATGAAAAAGCGGTGCGCCAAGGTGCACGTCTGCGGGTTGCTACAAAGTATTTATTGACGGCCCGCGACCATTTTGCGGCCAAAGGTGTGCACGTTGACTTAATTAAATTGTACGGCTCGATGGAGTTGGCGCCGTTGGTCGGTTTGGCGGATGCGATTGTCGATTTGGTTAGTACCGGCAGCACATTACGCGCTAATCATCTGGTTGAGGTCGAGCATATTATGGACATTTCTTCGCGCCTGGTTGTCAATCAGGCGGCGTTGAAATTGAAGCACAAGCAGCTTCAGCCAATTTTGGAAGCCATTGAGAAAGCATCAACCAGAGCACTTTAAGAAACTATCGCGAACACAATCATGACCCTAAAAATCAGAAAACTGAATGCTAACGATGTTGATTTTCAAGCCCAGCTTTCGGCTCTGCTGGCATTTGACGCGACTGAAGATGATGCCATTGACCAGTCGGCTGCGCAGATTCTGGCCGATGTAAAGGTACGTGGTGATGCGGCAGTTTTAGACTATACCAAGCGGTTTGATCGATTGGATGCGCAGACCGTCTCAGCGTTGGAAATTGGTCAGGATGAATTGCAGGCTGCGTTGATGCAATTGACACCGGAACGTCGTGTTGCATTGCAAACCGCTGCAGACCGCGTGCGCGCGTATCACGAACGTCAAAAGCAAGAATGCGGATCAGATGGCTTTAGCTACACCGAAGCAGACGGAACCGTTTTGGGTCAAAAAGTCACACCGCTGGATCGCGTCGGTATCTACGTGCCGGGCGGCAAGGCCGCCTATCCGTCGTCGGTCCTGATGAACGCGATTCCCGCCAAGGTCGCTGGCGTCCAGGAAATCATCATGGTCGTGCCAACGCCCGATGGTGTTAAAAATGAACTGGTGCTCGCCGCTGCTGCAATCGCAGGCGTTGATCGGGTTTTTACCATTGGTGGTGCGCAAGCTGTCGGTGCATTGGCCTACGGCACGGCAACTATCCCGCCGGTCGATAAGATCGTCGGACCGGGAAATGCCTATGTCGCGGCTGCCAAACGTCGCGTGTTTGGAACCGTCGGCATCGATATGATCGCCGGACCTTCAGAAATTTTAGTGATTTGCGATGGAACGACCGATCCGGACTGGATCGCGATGGACCTGTTTTCGCAAGCGGAACATGATGAGTTGGCACAGTCGATTTTGTTGTGTCCTGACCCAAATTACCTCGATAAGGTCGAAGCCAGCATAAATCGCCTGTTGGCGGATATGCCGAGACACGACATCATTCGCACGTCGCTGACCAATCGCGGCGCGCTGATTACTGTGCGTGACATGGAACACGCGTGTGAGATCGCCAATCTGATCGCAGCTGAGCATCTGGAGATTTCAGCCGCAGATCCGCAACAATGGGCCGATCAGATTCGTCACGCAGGTGCGATGTTTCTGGGGCGTTTCTCGTCCGAGGCTTTGGGCGATTATTGTGCGGGTCCAAATCACGTGTTGCCAACCTCGCGTACTGCCCGGTTTTCATCGCCGCTCGGTGTCTACGACTTTCAAAAGCGCTCAAGCATGATCCATATCAGCGAAGCCGGCGCACAAACGCTGGGCAAGATCGCAGCCGAACTCGCTTATGGCGAAGGTTTGCAAGCACATGCGCGCTCAGCCGAGTATCGCCTGAAAGACAGCGCTAAATGATCGTGCAGATGACTACGCCGCGGTTGAAATGCTGAGCTGGCAAAACAAAATTTATGGCGAGGATGCCTTACAAGGCATGGCCCGTATCCCGGATGGCTCGGTTGATTTGTTGCTCGCGGACCCGCCATACGGTCTGGGCAAGGATTATGGCAATGATTCCGACAAACTGGATACCGCTGCTTATTTGCGCTGGACTGAAGAATGGATCGATGCGGCGCTACCGAAGCTGAAGCCAAATGGCAGCCTTTATATTTTTCTTACGTGGCGATACTCGCCAGAAATATTCGTGATGCTGAAGCAGCGCATGACGATGCTCAATGAGATTATTTGGGACCGCCGCGTGCCTTCCATGGGCGGCGGCACTCGACGTTACTCTTCGGTACATGACACCATTGGTTTTTTTGTACGCGGCAAGGATCATTATTTCGATCTTGATGCGATCCGGATTCCTTACGATGTCGAAACCAAGAAAGCCCGTTCGCGATCCATATTCGTTGGGGCAAAATGGCTGGAATTGGGCTATAACCCGAAGGACGTATGGAGCGTATCGCGGTTGCATCGTGAACATCGTGAACGCGAAGATCACCCCACGCAAAAACCATTAGAAATCGTCGAACGTATGATCAAAGCATCCTGCCCGCCTGGAGGAGTCGTATTTGATCCGTTTATGGGGAGCGGCACGACAGCCGTTGCAGCCCGACGTTGCGGTCGAAACTTCGTGGGATTTGAATTAAATCCCGACTATTGTGCGTTGATCGAGCAGCGCTTAGCCCAGCTCGACGGTGAAAAATCATTTGACCCGGCGCCAGTCTGAGATTGCTCCGTTTCATTAAGGATGCGTTAACGAAGGCGGTGTTTCGGGATAATCAGTCGTCATTGAAAACTTGGGCTGAAATACCGGTAAAATGGGGCGCAACCTCCGAATCGGGAAATTGGCCTGGATGCACCTGTTCAAGGACCTAATTTAAGGGCTTGGCGCAAGGACCCAATTCAACGTATACGCTTGTAATGTATCTGTGAGATGTATTTGTAACATGTATCTTGTAACTCCCTATTCTTGATGCCCCGAACAGGGGTCTTTTATCGTCACTTTGGTCCAATCTGAACATGTCTACCGCCCGTACTGCAGCGATTACCCGCAACACCAATGAGACGCAAATTCGCGTCGCTATCAATCTTGATGGTACCGGTCAGCAAAAGCTGAATACCGGTGTACCTTTTCTCGACCATATGCTGGATCAAATTGTGCGTCATGGTCTGATTGATATTGAAGTCGAGGCGGTTGGCGACTTGCATATTGATAATCATCATACGGTAGAGGATGTCGGTATTACGTTAGGACAAGCGTTTGCCCAGGCGATAGGCGATAAGAAGGGTATCCGACGCTATGGTCACGCGTATGTGCCGCTGGACGAAGCGCTGTCGCGCGTAGTGATTGATTTCTCCGGTCGTCCGGGCTTGGAGTTTCACGTGCCGTTCAAACGTGCCATGATTGGATCGTTTGATGTTGATCTGACCCACGAATTTTTCCAAGGCTTCGTCAATCATGCGTTGGTTTCGTTGCATATTGATAATCTGCGTGGCGATAACGCACACCATCAATGCGAAACAGTGTTCAAGGCTTTCGGTCGTGCCTTACGCATGGCAACTGAACTTGATCCACGCTCGGCTGGCACTATTCCATCGACCAAGGGCAGTCTTTAAACTGAAGACCGTGAATAGGCGCGGCACCGGTGCAGGTTAATCTGCAATGTTGCCAAATGTCTCATAAGTGCAAGGCACGGTAGGTTGTCTTTGTGTCAAGTTATACTGCGTTTGAGATTGTTATTCGGCTGATTCTCTTGATTCCGTTATCGAAATCAAGATGCCTTAACAGATTACAATTGTCAGATATCGTGTGACGTCAAGCCTGACCGTGAATCGCATTTCCCGTCCGAATTTACTTTTTATTATGAAAAAAATTGTTATAGTTGATTATGGCGTCGGCAATTTGCGCTCGGTAGCGCAGGCCTTGCGTCAGGTAGCGCCAGAGGCTGACGTGCGTATTTCAGGTGATGTCGCCGAGATTCAGTCGGCTGACCGCATCGTATTACCGGGTCAGGGAGCAATGCCGGATTGCATGCGCAGCTTGCGTGATTCTGGTGTGCAAGAGGCAGTACTCGTAGCGGCACGCAATAAACCGTTGTTGGGCGTATGCATTGGCGAGCAGATGTTGTTTGACTGGAGCGACGAGGGCGATACGCCAGGTCTGGGTTTGTTGCCGGGCAAAGTGGTGCGTTTCCAACTCGACGAACAGTTGCAGGAAGATGGTTCGCGTTTTAAGGTCCCCCAAATGGGATGGAATCGGGTTCATCAGTCACGCTCTCATCCACTATGGCAGGACGTTGCTGACGACGCGTATTTCTATTTCGTTCATAGTTATTATGCGGTTCCGGCAGATCCTGCTCACACTGTCGGCGAGACCAATTATGGTGCGCCATTCAGTTGTGCGGTCGCACGTGATAATATTTTCGCGACGCAGTTCCACCCGGAGAAAAGTGCCTCTGCGGGTCTGCAGCTTTACAAGAACTTCGTCCACTGGAACCCCTGATTGCGTGATGGTAGCTGGCTAGCCGGTTCGGGTGTTTGGCTGATTTAGCGCCCTCTTGATTGGCTTGTTCAGTTTTTAGTGCGTAATATGCAGCGCTTATATCGGTTTCATATTTATTTTTACGTTTATTTTTTTAACCTACTTCTCAAATTGTAGCCATGCTGCTGATACCTGCAATCGACCTGAAAGACGGTCACTGTGTTCGCCTGAAACAAGGTGACATGAACCAAGCCACTGTATTTTCCGATGATCCGGGCAAAATGGCGCTGCATTGGCTAGAGCAAGGCGCACGTCGTCTGCATCTGGTTGATTTGAATGGCGCTTTTGCTGGCAAACCGAAAAATGAGTCAGCCGTTAAATCCATCATCAAATCAGTTCGCGAGTTTGCATTAGCGCACGGCATTGATGAAATTCCGGTGCAATTGGGCGGCGGTATTCGTGATCTCGACACAATTGAACGTTATCTGGACGATGGATTGAGCTACATCATCATTGGCACTGCTGCGGTGAAGAATCCTGGCTTTTTACACGATGCCTGTAGCGCTTTTCCAGGACAAATCATTGTCGGCCTTGATGCGCGGGATGGCAAAGTGGCGACCGATGGCTGGAGCAAACTGTCGGGCCATGAAGTCATCGATCTGGCGAAAAAATTCGAAGATTACGGTTGCAACTCGATCATCTATACCGATATTGGTCGCGATGGCATGATGGGCGGCGTAAATATTGAGGCAACAGTCAAACTGGCCCAAAGTATGTCGATTCCTGTTATTGCCTCGGGCGGCGTCCACAATATTGATGACGTTGAGGCTTTGTGTGCGGTGCAAGACGAAGGGATTGAAGGCGTTATCTGCGGTCGGTCAATTTATGAAGGCACACTCGATTTGCGCAGCGCGCAAGAGCGTGCTGACGAACTGACGGAGTCAGCTGACGCGGAAGATGATTTGTCGGAGCAGCCGGACGCTGATCAATCATGACACTCGCCAAGCGTATCATTCCTTGCCTGGATGTGACCAATGGTCGCGTTGTGAAGGGCGTTAATTTTACCGAGCTGCGCGATGCTGGGGACCCGGTCGAAATTGCGCGTCGTTATGATGAGCAGGGCGCGGACGAGCTCACTTTCCTTGATATTACGGCTTCTTCGGACAACCGCGATCTGATTCTTGACATCATCGAAGCGGTAGCCTCGCAGGTATTTATTCCATTAACAGTCGGCGGCGGTGTACGTGTTGTTTCCGATGTCCGCCGTTTGTTAAACGCGGGTGCTGACAAGGTCAGCATTAACACTTCTGCCGTCACTAATCCGCAATTAGTCGCAGACGCGGCCAGCAAATACGGTTCGCAATGTATTGTCGTCGCCATCGATGCCAAACAAACGGCACCCGGAAAATGGGAAGTCTTTACGCACGGCGGTCGCACCGCGACTGGGCTGGATGCGATTGAGTGGGCGCAAAAGATGGAGCTACTTGGTGCCGGTGAAATTTTGTTGACCAGCATGGATCGTGATGGCACCAAGGCTGGATTCGATCTGGCGCTGACGAGTAGCGTCTCTAACGCGGTGAGAATTCCGGTGATTGCTTCCGGTGGCGTCGGTGGTTTGCAGGATCTGGCTGATGGTATCAAAATTGGTCGTGCGGATGCAGTATTGGCGGCGAGTATCTTCCATTATGGGCAACATACGGTACAAGAAGCCAAACGTTTTATGGCTGCACAACAAATTCCGATGAGGCTGGCATGAGTGTGACCTGGTTAAATAAAGTGAGATGGGATGAGCACGGTTTAGTGCCGGTCATCGCGCAAGAAGTCGGATCTGGCGATGTGTTGATGTTTGCCTGGATGAATCGTGATGCACTCGCAAAAACGGTTGCTCTGGGTGAGGCGGTGTATTGGAGCCGTTCGCGCAAGAAGCTTTGGCATAAAGGTGAAGAATCTGGTCACGTGCAAAAAGTGCATGAAATCCGCCTGGATTGTGATGAAGATGTCGTGCTGTTAAGAGTTGAGCAAGCCGGTGACATCGCATGTCATACGGGGCGCCACTCTTGTTTCTTCCAAAAGTTTGAAGGTTCGGAAAAATCAGGTCTCTGGAATGCCGTAGAGCCAGTCCTGAAAGATCCGAAGATAATGTATAAATGAATAATGAGTCTGCATCATGAGTGAAACGTTACGGCGGTTGTCCGAAATTATCGAGTCGCGCAAGTTAATCAATGGCGGAGACCCGGAAAAATCGTATGTTGCCCGTTTGTTTTCGAAGGGCGACGATGCGATTTTGAAAAAAATCGGTGAAGAAGCGACCGAAACCGTGATGGCGGCCAAGGATGCGCGGGTCGATGGCGATAAATCACATGTGCTATATGAATGTGCCGACCTTTGGTTTCATTCGATGATCATGTTGGCGCAATTCGATTTAACGCCGCAGGATGTATTGGACGAGCTGGCGCGCCGCGAGGGTTTGTCCGGTATTGAAGAAAAAGCGAATCGCAAGCTGATTGCACGCGAAAAAGAAGAATTACAAGAAATTCCGGTTGTACAAGCAGTGCAAAACAAACAATAACGCGTGACAAAAAATTGCATCGTTAAAATCTGAGTTTTTGCGCCGTAGCAAAACTAATACCACTATGGCGCTATCAATCCGTGGAGATGAATTTGGACAACTGTATTTTTTGCAAGATCGCTTCTAAACAGATATCATCCAATCTCATTTACGAAGATGACGATGTAGTGGCTTTTCATGATCACAACCCGGCCGCACCGGTTCATTTTTTGATTATTCCAAAGCAACACATTTCTACTCTTGCAGATTGTAGCGAGCAACATGCAGCGTTGCTAGGTAAAATGATGTTATTAGTTCCGCGTCTGGCCGAAGAGCAGGGTTGCGGCTACAAAATCGATGCGGAAGGCCAGTCAAGCGGCGGCTTCAAGACTTTATTCAATACCGGTCCAGATGGCGGTCAAGAGGTATACCATTTGCATGTGCACGTTATCGGTGGGCCACGTCCCTGGAAGGGGCAACATTGAGGTGTAGCTGAACTGAAAGCTGAGCCTTTAGGCAAGTTCTAAAGGCGTCATCAACTGTCTTATGATGGCGGCGCAAGATTGCAGGACCGAATTTAGTAATTAAAATTTGTATGTGTACAAGTAAATAAGCACACAGTCCTGCCAGACTATTACTGTCTGGCACTGTGGTCATAGCGTTCCGGACATCATCGTTCGGCAAGGAGATAGTATGGGTTCGTTCAGTATTTGGCACTGGTTAATAGTGCTGGTTATCGTGATGTTGGTATTCGGTACCAAAAAAATTGGCAATATGGGCGCTGATCTTGGAAAAGCCGTTAAAGGCTTTAAAGACGGTGTTAAAGGCGAAGAAGAGAAAGAAGCCGAAGCGCAAGCAGTCAAACCGACCATTGACGTTGCAGCCAAAGAACAGGATAAAACCGGCCGTTGATTGAATGACTCCGGCATAGTGTTGTTTTGCCGGAGTTATGCACATTCAGCGTTTGCCGCAATCACCTCATGATTGATATTGGCCTCACGAAACTAGCAGTAATTGGCGTCGTTGCACTGGTTGTGATTGGACCGGAAAAATTGCCGACCGTAGCACGCATGGCGGGCTCGCTGTTTGGTCGCGCCCAGCGCTATATCAATGAGGTCAAATCCGAGGTCAGTCGTGAGATTGAGCTTGAAGGTTTGCGCAAGATGCAAAAAGACGTGCAGGACGCGGCCAGTGGATTTGAGGACAGTGTTTCACGGACAATCTCGGATACCAAAGATTCGTTGCACGCGGCATGGGATGACAATCTCACAGACACGCCGTTAGTGACAGGCAACGTCGAACAGCTTGCGCGTAAAGCCAAAAATTTTCGCAAGAAAAAACTCGCTAAAAATAGCGCTATTCCGGGCTGGTATAAAAGCCAGAATGGCCGGAAAGCGCGTGTTATCTCAGGCGCTGCGCGTGTTGCAAAATACCGTCCTGCCGGCCGGACCAAAAATAACTCTTCTTTTTACGCATGAGTTTGATCGTCGGTCACAATCTCGTTAATAATTCTGATGGTATGTGTCCATCGGGTTTTCCCTATTTACGCCAGCAGGCTAGTCTGCACAATAACGTTGGTGTGAACCATGACTGAAGAATCAAAAACCAGCGCCGTCGAGGAAACATTTATCTCGCATTTGGTGGAGTTGCGCAATCGCATCATGAAGGCGTCAATCGCGGTTATCGTGGTCTTTCTGTGCCTGATGCCTTGGGCGGCAAATATTTACGATCTGTTGGCCGCACCAATGATCGCAGCACTTCCGACCGGTAGCAAAATGATTGCTACCGGCGTGATAACGCCTTTTCTTATCCCGGTCAAGGTAACGTTGCTGGTGGCGTTCGTTATTGCCCTGCCGTGGGTTCTGTATCAATTGTGGGCATTCATTGCTCCAGGTTTGTACGCGCACGAAAAAAAGCTCATCGCACCGCTGGTGATTTCATCATCTGCCCTATTTATCACCGGGGTCGCTTTCTGTTACTTCCTGGTGTTTAAGGTCATTTTTCACTTCATTAACAACTTTGCACCCAAATCCATTTCGGTCGCGCCGGATATCGATAGTTATTTTGATTTTGTGATGACGATGTTCATCGCTTTCGGCTTGACGTTCGAGGTTCCAATCGTTGTGATCGTGTTGGTGCGTATGGGTCTGGTTTCGCTTGAAAAGCTGAAAGCAATTCGACCTTATGTCGTGGTCGGGGCGTTCGTCGTCGCGGCGGTGGTCACGCCGCCCGACATTATGAGCCAGTTATTATTGGCGGTGCCGCTGTGTCTGCTATATGAAGTCGGCCTTCTTGTTGCCCCTTTGTTCGTCAAGGCAACCCAAGCGCCGAAGGATGCTGAAGAAACTATCTGACGTTTTGTAGCGCGGCGCGATGGCTCGTCCGCGCTTCAACTTGATAACTGAGTTATAGCGCTGCACGAAATTAGGCTGACCACTGACGTCATCCCCATCATGCGCCCATCATCGTTGGTCTATCGTTACCCTAATTTTATCTCTTTCTTTATCTCTTTCTTTATCTCTTTCTTTATCGCTCTTATCATTCGAATGTGTTGATTTGACGCAGCCAACTGACCAGCGGATAGGCATCCTTAAAGCTGGCGATAAGTTCTTTTTCCATTGCCTCGCCGAGCATTTTATTGATTGGCTGCTCTCGACGCACCAAGAAACTTTTCAGTCGAATATAGTCAATGTGAGGCGATGCAGCGTCAAAACCTTTGGGCGGCCGCACTAATTGTTCGCCAATTTGAAGGCCGTTGTAACTTCCAATTAATTTTTTATTTTTTATTAGCTTACTAAAGCCAATGTTATCGCTCACGATTTGTTGGCGGATAGCCCGTAAACGATCAATCGGCGGTATATATTCTCCTGCCGCGATGCGCAACATGCCATCGGCATTGACGTGAAAATAGTACATTGGCCCGCCGCCCTGGCTTGGTCGCTTTAGGCCGCTAGCTGTTATCGCGGCAGAAAACGTTGTTTTATACGGATTTTTATCGTGCGAAAAGCGCATGTCCCGGTTAATTCTAAACAGCGCTTTTTTAGGATTACAGGCCGCCACTGCAGGATCGAAACGTGTAATTTCCCCGATAAGGCGAATGACTAACTCGAGAAACTCCGCCCGCAAGATGTCGTAACGTGGTTTGTTCATCACAAACCACGCACGATTATTATTTTCCGATAATTCGGCCAAAAATTGCGTCAGGTCGCGCACGTGCATCAAGTGCTCTCTATTCTTGTTCTTGTTGTTTGAGGAGCGGACGCTTGCCAATTAACAGATCAATCGCCATTTTTTTCGTTTTACGGATCACTTCCATTTTGACCTTGGTACCGGGCGCAAATTTTGCGACCACATTAAGTAGGTCCGTCGTGTCTGCAATCGGCGTCTCATTAATTGCCACCAGAATATCGCCGGGTTTTATGCCGGCCTTATCTGCTGGACCATTTTTCAGAACGCCCGCAATAATTGCGCCCTTTTTCTGCGCCAGGCCAAAGCTTTCCGCCAGTTCAGGGGTAATATCTTGTGGCTCAACACCAATATAGCCGCGCACCACGCTACCGGTATTGATGATTGATTCCATGACCGTTTTAGCGGTTGATACCGGAATGGCGAAACCGATCCCCAACGAACCACCGGTACGAGAGTAAATTGCTGTATTGATACCGAGCAGATTGCCATTGGTATCAACCAGTGCGCCGCCTGAATTGCCGGGATTGATCGCGGCGTCGGTTTGAATAAAATTTTCGAATGCGTTGATACCGAGATGACTGCGACCAAGTGCGGAAATGATTCCCATGGTGACAGTCTGACCGACCCCGAACGGATTGCCGATTGCCAATACGACGTCACCTACGCTGGCCTCATCGATATGGCCGAGCGTAATCGCTGGCAAGTTTGGCAAGTCAATCTTAATCACCGCCAGATCGGTGTCAGGGTCACTACCGACGACTTTCGCGGTGGCGGTACGCCCATCTGCCAGTCCCACTTCAATTTCGTCAGCGGCTTCGACCACATGGTTATTGGTCAAAATATAACCTTGAGAACTGACGATGACGCCCGAGCCGAGGCTAGACTGCTTTTCTTCTGGCTCTGATCGGTCGCCAAAGTATTTTTTGAATAATGGATCCTGCAAAAGCGGATTCGGCGAGGCCTTGGCTTCTTTTGTAGTGAAAATATTCACGACCGAAGGCATGGCGAGCTTTGAGGCATCGCGGTATGAATTCTGGGCCTTTGTGCCGGGAACTGCTTCTTGAATTGGCACCTTGGAGGTGGCAATATGTAATCGCGTGTTGGCGCTCAATCCGCCGTTAACCCATTCGGGTTTGAGGGTGGTTAAAATGAACCAGATCGCTAAACCGATGGTGACGGTTTGCGCAAACAATAGCCAGAAACGTCGCATATAAGAGGTCTGATAATGCATCAAAAGTTGGTGAGTAAAAAGCCGGTAAGCCGCGTGCAACTTGAAAAATATATGGCAGAAATGCTAAATATTACACAATACCGTGATTATTGCCCAAATGGCCTGCAGGTGGAAGGGCGCACTGACATATCCACACTGATTACTGGCGTCACCGCTAGTCAGGCTTTGCTTGAAGCAGCGCTTGAAGCCGGTGCTGATGCGATACTTGTGCACCACGGTTACTTCTGGCGAGGCGAGGACGCGCGGGTGATTGGGCCTAAACACAATAGACTGAAATTGCTTTTGACGCACGACATTAATCTATTTGCCTATCATTTGCCACTAGATGCACATGCGACATTGGGGAATAACGCGCAGTTGGCAAGCGAACTGGGACTGGTTGAAAATGGACGTTTTGGTGAGGATAACCTTGGCTGGCTGGGTTCCGTCGCTGATCCTGCGGTCCGGACAGTGGGTGATCTGGCGCAATTAATTGAGCGAAAACTGCGGCGTCAGCCAACGCTGATCGGTGACCCGTCGCAGCCGTTGGGGCAGATTGCCTGGTGTACCGGCGCGGCCCAAAATTTATTGGGTGCTGCGATTACGGCGGGTGCAAGCGTATATATGAGTGGTGAAATTTCGGAGCCGACCGTCCATTTGGCGCGTGAATCCGGCGTCGCCTATCTGGCCGCGGGACATCACGCCACCGAACGCTACGGCGTGCAAGCCTTGGGCCAGCACCTTGCGGAACACTTTGGCATGACGCATCAATTTATTGATATTGATAATCCAGTTTAAATATTCTGCTTAATCCGTTTAGTCGTCTTATTTGATTCCCTTAACGCTGTATCAGGGCTGGTATGCAAAATTTAGTAGAAACGGTACGCATCGATAAATGGTTGTGGGCGGCCCGATTTTTTAAGACCCGTTCACTCGCTACAGAGGCGGTTCTTACCGGCAAGGTCGCCCTGAACGGCGATCGGGTCAAGCCTGCGCACAATGTCAAAGTCGGTGATACGTTGGCTATCAACAATAGTGCCAACGAATGGGAGGTCGTCGTGCAGCGCCTCGCCGACGTGCGGGGATCGGCTGCGATCGCACAAACGTTGTATACGGAAACCGAACAAAGCCTCAAAAAACGCGAAGTTGTGGCAGAAGACCGAAAATACTTTCACGAGCCGACGATGCGCATAAAAGGACGCCCAACCAAGCGCGACCGGCGATTGATTGATAAAAATCAGACATGAAGTCCGAAGAAAAGCTAAATAATGAGCGGACTGGACGCCCCAAACGGACACCAGACCTGTTTTTTTTTGGCGATTTACCCATTTATTTTTAGAGCGCTTTGATGTTTTCGTGGCGCAATAAAATTGCTTTTATTTTAAGTAAATTGACTTGATTAAATTCAACAATAATGACTTATCACTGTCTTGGCAGAGGTAAAAGCGCATCACTAGAATTTGCCCTCTAACGTATGTCATAGGACTATTTTTGGTGCATAATAGAACGGTCGTTCGTATTATTTCTACGAGCAGATTATTAACTATTAGGACTTACGCAAAACCTTCCCAGCAATGGAATTGTCAAACCTGCCGACGACGTCGGTATGTTAGTTTTGGGCCGCCTAGGCCGGGCCGTGCAGGTCAGGCCTCGCCGGTGGCTAGAAGAGCACAACGCCGTTGGGGCGATTTTGCGTAAATCCTAAAAAAGATGGGAATACTGTGGGACATACAATCATGGGCACGCAAACTAAATTTATGCGAAAAGGCGAACTCACGCGCGTTGCCATTCTCGATGTAGCGCTTGATCTTGCCAGCCGCAATGGCCTGGAAGGGCTCACGATAGGTTTGCTGGCTGAAAAAATGAGCATGAGCAAGTCGGGTGTATTCGCGCATTTCGGCTCACGTGAAGATCTGCAAATTGAAGTCGTCAAACTTTACCATCGTCATTTTGAACAAGAAGTATTTTATCCAAGCATCAAGGAAGCACGCGGATTACCTCGCTTGCGCGGCATGTTTGCGCGTTGGATCAAACAAGTCACGATCGAGATTTCATCCGGCTGTATCTACATTAGCGGTGCAGTTGAATACGACGATCGTCCGGGACAAATCCGCGACCAATTAGTATCGATGGTCGATACCTGGCAAAAAGCTTTATGCCGTTGCGTGCGCCAGTCAATTGAATCACATCATCTGCGCACCGATACCGATGCCGACCAATTAGTCTATGAGATGTATGGCTTGATTTTGGGTTTACATCACGATGCCCGCTTTCTAAAAAAAGCTGGTAGCGAAGAACGTGCGCAAGCTGGCTTTGATCGCCTCATTCAAAGTTATCAAAGTAATCGCAGCAACATGCCAGAACAAAAAGACGCCAGCAACACGGTGTCAGCAAAAAATCTAACTTCGTCTGCGCATAAAGCAGTCTGACAAATTTAAATATCAGGAGAACACCATGGGTCAATACGTCGCGCCGCTGCGGGATATGCAATTCGTTATGCACGAGTTGTTACATGTCGAAGATGAACTGAAGCAGTTGCCGAAGCATGCGGAGATTGATGCGGATATCATCAATCAGATATTGGAAGAGGGCGGTAAATTTACGTCGCAGGTATTGTTTCCGCTAAACCATTCCGGTGACCGCGAAGGATGCGCGCACGATAAAGAACATAAAACTGTTACCACGCCAAAGGGCTTCAAAGAAGCTTATAAGCAATACGTTGAAGCCGGTTGGCCCGCGCTGTCGTGCGTGCCGGAATTTGGTGGCCAGGGTTTGCCGCTGGTGATGAATAATTCGTTTTACGAGATGATGAATTCTGCCAATCAAGCATGGACTATGTATCCTGGCTTGTCGCACGGCGCTTACGAGTGCTTACTTGAGCATGGAACGCCAGAACAAAAAGCGGTGTATCTGCCAAAGCTGGTATCAGGCGAATGGACCGGCACCATGTGTCTGACCGAATCGCATTGCGGCACAGATCTTGGCATGTTGCGCTCAAAAGCCGAGCCGCAGCCGGATGGTTCTTATCTGATTACGGGCAGCAAGATTTTTATCTCCGCTGGTGAACACGATATGGCCGACAACATCCTGCATTTGGTCCTGGCACGGTTGCCTGATGCGCCGCAAGGATCAAAAGGGATTTCGTTATTTTTGGTGCCGAAATTCTTGCCTAATGCAGATGGCACTCTCGGTGCACGTAATCCAATCACATGCGGTGCCATTGAAGAAAAAATGGGTATCCACGGCAATTCAACCTGCCAGATGAATCTGGATGGCGCGGCAGGCTGGATTATTGGCGGTCCGCATAAAGGCTTGAATGCGATGTTTGTGTTCATGAACGCGGCGCGTCTGGGTGTCGGCATGCAAGGTCTTGGTCTCACGGAAGTCGCTTATCAAAATGCCTTGGTCTACGCCAAAGACCGGATACAGATGCGTAGCTTGTCAGGTATCAAAGCGCCGGATAAAGCTGCCGATCCGATCATCGTGCATCCAGACGTGCGGCGCATGCTATTGACTGCCAAGGCCTACGCAGAAGGCGGCCGTGCATTCTGCACCTATGTTGCCTTGCAAATTGACAAGGAATTAAATCATCCCGACGAAGCGGTGCGTAAAGATGCGGCTGATGAGGTGGCATTGCTGACGCCAATCGTTAAAGCGTTTATCACGGACAACGCCTGGATCGCCACTTCAGAGTGTATGCAAGTCTATGGCGGCCATGGTTATATCGCTGAATGGGGCATGGAGCAATATGTGCGTGATGCCCGTATCAACATGATTTATGAAGGTACCAATACGATTCAGTCATTGGATTTGTTAGGCCGTAAAGTGTTGATGGATAACGGCGTCAAGTTGAAGAAATTCGGTGCCAAAGTGCAAGCTTTTATCGAAGAGAATGGCACGGACGAAGCCTTATCGGAGTTCATCACGCCGCTGGCCGATTTGGGTGATAAGGTCACTAAACTGACGATGGAAATCGGTATGAAGTCGTTCCAGAATAAAGACGAAGCCGGTGCCGCTGCGGTACCCTATTTGCGCGTAGTTGGTCATTTGGTGTATGCGTACTTCTTTGCACAGATGGCAAAAATAGCGTTGGAAAAGCAAGACAGTGGCGATACCTTTTACGTGTCTAAACTAGCAACGGCGCGCTTTTACTTTGCCCGTTTATTGCCAGAAACAGCCATGTTGATCCGCCAGGCACGCGCCGGTTCGGCTAGCCTTATGGCGTTGGATGCTGACCTGTTTTAAATTTTTTGCATAGCGGTTGGAAGCTTCCTCTATGCATTTTTCTGTATTTTTCGTACCAGAATTGTTAAATTAAGGAGACAACAGTGTCCAATTTTATCGTTAAAAAAGTCGCCGTTCTCGGTGCTGGCGTAATGGGTGCACAAATTGCTGCGCACTGTCTAAATGCCAAGGTGCCGGTCATTCTGTTTGATTTGCCAGCTAATGAAGGTCCGAAGAACGGGATCGTGCTGCGCGCCATCGAGAATTTGAAAAAACTCAGCCCCGCACCGTTAGGAAACAAAGACGATGCAGCGTTGATTGAGGTCGGCAACTACGAAGACAATCTGGCCTTACTTGGCGATTGCGATCTGATCATTGAAGCGATTGCCGAGCGCATGGACTGGAAGCACGATCTTTACAAAAAGGTCGCACCGCATATCGCGCCTAATGCTATTTTTGCCTCGAATACTTCTGGCCTGTCGATTACCGGATTATCCGAAGGTTTTGATGATGAATTGAAAGCGCGCTTTTGCGGTGTGCATTTTTTCAATCCCCCGCGCTACATGCATTTGGTTGAACTGATTCCTACCGCGTCGACGCGTCCGGAAATTTTGGATCAGCTAGAAGGCTTTCTGGCTACAACACTTGGTAAAGGTGTTGTACGCGCCAAAGATACGCCAAACTTCATCGCCAACCGTGTCGGCGTGTTCGGTATTTTGTCGACGGCGCATCAGGCCGAGAAATTTGGTCTGTCGGTCGATGTCGTCGATGATTTAACCGGCGCCAAATTAGGCCGCGCCAAGTCCGGCACGTTCCGCACCGCTGACGTCGTGGGTCTGGATACGATGGGACATGTCATCAAAACTATGCAAGATAGTTTGAAAGATGATCCATTTTACGGCGTCTATACAACCCCGCCATTGCTCTCCAAGTTGATTGGGCAAGGCGCATTGGGCCAAAAAACCGGTGCTGGATTCTATAAAAAAGTCGGCAAGGATATTTTGCGTATTGATGCTGCGACAGGTGACTATGTTGCTGGCGGCGGCAAGGCCGATGACTTGGTGGCCCGCATCCTGAAAGATAAAGATCCAGTTAAGCGTATGAAAGCATTGCGCGAATCGACTAACCCACAAGCGCAATTTCTATGGTCGATTTTTCGGGATGGCTTTCACTATATTGCCATTCATCTGGATGCGATTGCTGATAACGCACGCGATATCGATTTCGCGATGCGATGGGGTTTTGGCTGGAGTGTTGGCCCGTTTGAAATCTGGCAAGCTGCCGGCTGGCAACAAATTGCTGGATGGGTGAAGGAAGATATCGATGCGGGCAAAGCATTGTGCAACGCGCCATTACCGGCTTGGGTCTTCGATGGTCGCACTGGTGTGCACAGCGCTGATGGCTCTTATTCTCCAGCGAAGAAAGTCAACGTTGCACGATCTGATCTGGCGGTATATCAGCGGCAATTGTTCCGTGCTCCGTTGGTAGGTGAAGGTGTCGCTGCCGGTACTACTGCCGGTACGACTGTATTTGAAGATGAATCGGTCCGTCTCTGGCATCAAAACGACGAAGTCCTGATTATTTCGTTTAAGACTAAGTTGCATGTCATCGGACCGGGTGTTATTGCAGGTCTGAACATGGCCGTGACTGAAGCCGAAAAGAACTTCAAGGGCTTGGTGTTGTGGCACGCGGATGCCGCAAATGGCGGTGCGTTCTCCGCCGGCGCAGATTTACAATCGATGCTTCCCCTGTTTATGTCAGGCGGCGTCAAAGCCATTGAACCGATGGTCGCGCAGTTGCAGCAGGCTTTCATGGGCTTGAAGTATGCGAGCGTTCCGGTGGTTGCTGCGGTGGCTGGTTTGGCGTTGGGCGGTGGCTGCGAATTGGCCCTGCACGCAGCCAAGCGTGTTGCGGCTCTCGAATCCTACATCGGTCTCGTCGAAGTCGGCGTCGGTTTGATTCCAGCCGGTGGTGGTTTGAAAGAAGCAGCAGTGCGCGCAGCGCATGACGCCAGCGGCAACGACATTCTGCAATTTCTTAAGTCCTCATTCCTCAATGCAGCGACTGCGAACGTGTCGAAGTCGGCATTGGAAGCCAAGAAGATGGGCTATCTGAAGCCGAGCGATGTCATCGTTTTTAATACGTATGAATTACTGCATGTCGCCAAGGTTGAGGCCCGTGCGATGTTCGATGCTGGATATCGTCCGCCATTGAAAGCCCTGATTCCGGTCGTTGGTCGCAGCGGTATTGCAACCATCATGGCGCAACTGGTGAACATGCGCGATGGTGGTTTTATCTCGGCGCATGACTACAAGTTGGGTTGCATGGTGGCTGAAATTGTCTGCGGCGGGGAAGTCGAAGAAGGCAGTCTGGTGAACGAACAATGGCTGTTGGATCTTGAGCGCAAAGCCTTTATCGAACTGCTGAATCATCCAAAAACGCAGGAGCGCATCATGGGCATGCTGCAAACCGGCAAGCCGGTCCGCAACTAATAACGGAGATTTAAATGACTAAACAACTTCAAGACGCTTATATCGTTGCCGCGACCCGGACGCCAATCGGTAAAGCGCCCCGCGGCATGTTCAAGAACACCCGTCCCGACGACTTGTTGGTGCGTGTACTGCAATCAGTGATGGCGCAAGTGCCGGATCTGGATCCTAAACTAGTTGAAGATGCGATCATCGGCTGCTCGTTTCCTGAGGGCGCACAAGGCCTGAATATGGCGCGTAACGGCATATTGCTGGCTGGCTTGCCGAACACTATCGGTGGCGTCACCGTTAATCGCTATTGCGCCTCCGGCATTACTGCCATTGCAATGGCAGCCGACCGGATTCGTGTTGGCCAGGCCGATGTCATGATTGCTGGCGGTGCTGAGTCAATGTCGATGGTACCGATGATGGGCTTTCATCCATCGGTCAACATGAACGTCTTCAAGGACGAAAATATTGGCATGGCGTATGGCATGGGTCTGACGGCAGAGAACGTTGCGAAGCAATGGAAAGTCTCGCGCGAGTCGCAGGATGCATTTGCTTTGCTGTCGCATCAGAAAGCGATTGCCGCTCAATTGGCAGGTGAATTCGATGACGAGACGACCTCGGTTGATATCATTGAGCGCTTTCCAAATTTGGCAACCGGGCAGATTGATATCAGTACCCGCACGGTTAATCGTGACGAAGGTGCGCGTGCCGAATCGACCTTGGCAGCGTTAGCTAAATTGAAGCCGGTATTTTCGCCTAAAGGCAGCGTCACAGCTGGTAATAGTTCGCAGACCTCGGATGGTGCCGGTGCGTTGATTTTGGTCAGCGAAAAAATTCTCAAGCAATTTAATTTGACGCCGCTGGCACGTTTTGCCTCGTTTGCAGTTCGGGGCGTGCCGCCGGAAATCATGGGAATTGGTCCGAAAGAAGCGATACCGGCTGCGTTGCGCGCTGCGGGTATTACGCAAGACCAACTGGACTGGATTGAATTGAACGAAGCGTTTGCGGCGCAGGCATTGGCGGTGATTCAGGACCTTGGACTTGATCCGTCGAAGGTCAATCCGATGGGCGGCGCAATTGCTTTAGGCCATCCGCTTGGTGCCACCGGTGTGATTCGCGCCGCGACCACAATTCATGCGCTACGTCGCAAGAATCTGAAGTACGGCATGGTCACGATGTGTGTCGGGACCGGTATGGGTGCGGCGGGAATTTTCGAACGTATGTAAGAAGCGTTACTGCTTTGACGTTGATCACATTAAAAGCCGTACTGCTGTTGCTGTGCGGCTTTTTTATTTGGTAAACATTAAAACTTCTTAAACAATTTTTGGCTAATTTTCGAGATAATGCATTCGACGAGAACCAGCATAATCGATAGTTATATTTTGCCTTACAGGAGAATAAATTGGATATTTTGACGAGCAAAGAAAGTGGCATATTGACGATCACAATTAATCGTCTTGAGAAAAAAAATGCGCTGACCGCGGCGATGTATCAAACCATGGTCGATGCGATGAAAGATGGAGAAAGCGATGCGTCCGTGCGTGTGATTCTGTTCGTTGGACAGTCGCAAATATTTAGCGCAGGCAATGACATCGAAGACTTTTTGAAAAATCCGCCGAATAGTCAAAGCAGTCCGGTCTTTCAATTTTTATGGCAAATCAGCCATGCCAGCAAGCCTTTAGTTGCGGCAGTCGCTGGCGCCGCAGTTGGTATCGGTACCACCATGTTGTTGCATTGCGATCTGGTTTACGCATCAGACAATGCCCGATTCTCAATGCCTTTTAGCCAGCTTGGTTTATGTCCTGAGGCGGCATCGAGTTTGCTGCTTCCCCAACTCGCGGGTTATCAACGTGCGGCGGAAAAATTACTCCTCGGTGAAGCCTTCGATGTCACCGAAGCGCATGCCATGGGGTTGGTGAATAAAATATTGCCAGCAGAAGATTTGCTAGCCTTTGCCCACGCTCAGGCTGCGAAATTGGTGGCGTTGCCTGCCACCTCAATTCGCATCTCCAAGCAGTTGATGAAGGGTGCGCAAACAGCCGCGATTGAAGCCCAAATGACGCAGGAAATCGCCCATTTTGGCGTAATGCTGAAAGCGCCGGAAGCTAAGGAGGCGTTCACAGCATTCTTTGAAAAACGCCGCCCGGATTTCGGTCAGTTTAATTAACGCTAAGGTTCTCAGAAAACAGAAATGCCTTTGGTTCGGTGGTGTTCTGGTTTTAACCGGTCACCATTTCTACGCGATAGTCGAACAACATTTTCTGCAATGCAACATGAATGTTTGTTGACTTTGGTTTTTTGGTTCTATATATTTATAAAACCAAAAAAAGAAACTTCATTTTAAATGGCGTTTGCATTCTTTAAAAGAGGATCAAAAGCACATTTTTCATTTTTTTGGCAATTATTAACACCTTAAAGCGGATGTCAGTTTCACTGTGGATCCGCTATTTATTTCTCATTGGCGGTACATTAAACATATAAAACCGTGATTCATTCGTAATGAGGGCGGATTCAAATGCAGCGGTTGAGCCAACAAATTGCCCGGTAGCTGCGAACGTCAGCTGCGATAATTTAATTGCGTATGTTGCATATGCTGGGTAAAAAAAGCTGTTAAACCCTTTAGCGTTTCTGAGAAAAATATGCAGCAAGAAGACACTGTTGAATCAGTTCAACGATTGCCGACCGATCCTGCCGAGGCGATTATTGCGACGATTCTTTCGTTGAGAGACATCACTAAGCGATTTCCCGGCGTGCTGGCATTGGATCGTGTCAGTTTCGATTTGAAAAAGGGCGAGGCGCATGCGGTATGCGGTGAAAACGGTGCAGGAAAATCTACTCTGATGAAAGTCATCAGCGGAGTATTTCAAGCCGATGAAGGGACTATTCTTTATAAGGGTGAGGTGCGCCAGTTTGGATCTAGCGTAGAGGCGCAGGCCGTTGGTATTGCCATCATCCACCAGGAACTGAATTTGGTGCCGCAACTGTCGGTTGCGGAAAACATCTTCCTGGCGCGTGAGCCGAAGAAAGGTTGGTTCATCGACAAAGCTAAAATGTGCGCAGACGCGCAAATGTATCTTGATCGTCTTAAGTTGCAGGTTAAGCCAACTGATCTGGTGAAGTCGCTGTCAGTGGCGCAGCAACAAATGGTTGAGATTGCGAAGGCCTTGTCATTAAACGCGGAAGTCCTGATCATGGACGAGCCGACTTCTTCCCTGACCGAAAGCGAAACCGAGCAGCTTTTCAAGATCATCAACGATCTGAAAAGCAAAGGTGTGTCGATTATTTATATCTCGCACCGCCTCGATGAAATGCAACACATCATTGACCGGGTGACGATCATGCGGGACGGGAAATATGTTAGTACCGATGACTTTTCATCCATTAGCGTAGACCAGATAGTAACCAAAATGGTCGGCCGCTCGCTTGATAGCAAATTTCCCGAACGGACCTCCGTCCCCACCGAAGAGACATTACTTTCGGTCAAAGAATTGACCCGAAATGACGGCATTGGCCCAGTCAGTTTTACTCTGCGACGTGGCGAAATTTTAGGGTTCGCCGGGTTAATGGGTGCGGGTCGGACCGAAGTCGCACGTGCGATATTTGGCGCAGACCCGATTACTGGTGGGCAAATATTTTTAGGCGATAGCGAGGTGATGATCGATTCACCGATTGACGCCATCAAGCATGGGATTGCCTATCTTTCCGAAGACCGGAAAAAAGATGGACTATTAATAAAAATGTCGGTGGCGAGCAATATTTCATTGACTAATATTGATGCTGTTTCGGACCGATTTGGTTTCATACAGTTTGCGAAGGAAGAAACGATCGGTCAGGAATATGTGCGAGTTCTCGATATCAAAACGCCTTCATGCCATCAGATCGTAAAAAATCTCTCAGGTGGAAATCAACAAAAAGTCGCGATCAGCAAATGGCTTTTCCGCGGCTCGAAAATATTATTCTTTGACGAGCCAACACGTGGTATCGATGTCGGGGCCAAATTCGCGATTTACACATTACTCGATAAGCTTGCTGCCGACGGCATTGGCGTGGTGATGATCACGTCGGAGTTGCCGGAAATTCTCGGCATGACCGACCGTGTTGCAGTTTTTCATGAGGGAAAAATAGCGGCAATGTTGACTACAAAAAATACCTCTCAAGAAGAGATCATGCATCACGCATCCGGTCGATCCGGGATATAAAAATTAAAATAATCTGGAGACAAAGAATGAATGAAAAACAAAAAGATCTGGTCCAAAAGTTCGCCGCATTGGGCAGTTTATTGATTTTGTGCATTACGTTTTCGATGACTAGCAGTGCGTTCTTTTCGATGAGCAACGGGATGAGTGTTGCCTTACAAGTGACATCCATTGCGTATTTGGGTATCGGCGCGACCTGCGTGATCATTACCGGTGGTATCGATTTGAGCGTCGGCTCTGTGTTGGCATTGTCGGGCGTTGTCGCAGCGCTGGCGGTCAAGGCGGGCGTGGCGGTACCGTTGGGTATGTTTCTCGGAATCTTGGTTGGGGCGCTGTGTGGTGCGATAAACGGCTTCTTTATTACCAATCTAAAACTTCCTCCTTTTATTGCCACGCTTGGGATGATGTTGGTAGCGCGGGGTGTGGCATTGCAAATTACTGGCGCGCGTCCTGTCTCAGGGCTTGGTGACGCGTTCGGCGTCCTAGGAAACGGTGCATTGTTTCGGATCGTGAAGGAAACCACAAACGGGTTTCCTGATGTCGTGTTTCCCGGCATTCCTTATCCCGTCATCATCATGGTAGTTCTTGCGGTGCTGGTGTCAATTATGTTGAGCCGTACCACTTTCGGCAGACACATCTATGCGGTGGGATCAAATGCGGAGGCTGCACGTTTGTCTGGTGTCAACGTCGCCCGTGTCACTTTGTCGACTTATGTGATTTCGGGCGCGCTTGCGGGTCTTGCTGGCTGCGTACTGATGTCACGTCTGGTCACCGCACAGCCGAATGAAGGCGTCATGTATGAACTCGACGCAATTGCCAGCGCGGTCATTGGTGGCACGTCTCTAATTGGCGGTATCGGTACCATTTCGGGGACTGCAATTGGCGCTTTTGTCATCGGGATTTTACGTAACGGTTTGAACATGAATGGTGTTTCAAGCTTCGTCCAGCAAATCATTATTGGCGTAGTCATTCTGTTGACGGTCTGGATTGATCAGATGCGCAATCGCCGCTAGAACACTGCCTGATGCGGGACGACCGCTTTGGGCGTTGTAAATACGTAGTTTAATAAAATTGGACTCACGCCAAACCGTCCCAATAACGCGTGCCGACGAAGACAGTACGCTAGTACGGCTAGGAAAGCACAACGTAGTTGGGGCGATTTTGCGTAAGTCCTAAAATATAGAGGAGAACAAAGATGAATAACTTCAAGAAATTTTCTATCGGGCTATTGACCGCTACGCTGGCGTTTTCAATTCACTCAGCGCTTGCAGCCGGTGGAGAAATCGCGGTGATTGTGAAGTCGGCAAACTCCAATTACTGGCAGAACGTTCAAAAGGGCGCAGCAGCGGCGCTCAAGGACACCAAAGGTTACACAATGTCGTTTCAGGGACCGGCGTCGGAATCTGCGATTGCGGATGAAGTCAGCATGGTGGAGAACGCCGTGAACCGAAAAGTGGCCGGTATTGTGTTGGCCCCGTCAGATCCTGATGCGCTGATTCCGGCAATGAAGAAAGCCTGGGAAGCCAAAATTCCCGTGATCCTGATTGACTCTATGGTGTCGGATGGCGGCAAAAAATATTATCAGTCCTTCCTTTCCACGGATAACGATGCCGCTGGCGCGCTGTGTGCGAAAGAGTTGATCGCCAAAATTGGTACGACTGGCAAGATCGCGGTGATGTCGTATGTTGCGGGCGCTGGTTCAGAAATTGGTCGTGTCGGCGGCTTTAAAAAATATATTGCGGATAACTCCAAGCTGCACATTGTGAATACTTTCTATTCGCAATCGCAAATGGCGACCGCACTGAATCAAACCACTGATGTGCTGACTGCTAATCCTGATCTAAAGGGAATCTTTGGTGCCAACGAACCGACCGCAGTCGGCATGGCTCGCGCACTCAAGCAGTCGGGCAAAGCTGGGAAGGTCGTGGCAATTGGTTTTGATGGTAATCAAGATCTGCAAGAGTTTGTAAAAGATGGAACGATTGATGCGACGGCGGTGCAAGGTTCTTATCAAATGGGTGCGCTGGGAATCAAAACGTTGACCAGTGTGATCGAAGGAAAAACCGTGCCGAAGTTTGTCAATACCGGCGTTGTGATGGTAAGGAAGAAAAATATTGATCTTCCCGAAGCCAAGAATGTTTTGTATTAATTGCCGGACGCAAATAAAAAGGTCGTTAAAGCATCCTGTGAGTCATGGCGGAGGCGTTGCATATTGATGATGGATTTGCAGGCTTCCGCATGCAATGCGATACCAATCTCGCCATGGCTAAAACGACTCATGGATACTCTTTCGTTTCTTTTTTAAAAGAAATGGGAAGGGTATCCAGGTAGTACTCAGGAAATGCAGATTTCGTAATGAAAAGAGATAAATAAATGATGAAAACCCTTGTCTGTGAAAGCCCTGGCATCCTGCAAATGGTGCAAAGACCCATGCCACAACGTGGGCCGGACGAAGTGTTGATGCGTGTCAGGCGGGTCGGTATTTGCGGCACGGATATGCATATCTATCAGGGCACGCAACCCTATCTTGATTATCCAAGAGTGATGGGTCATGAATTGTCGGGGGAGGTTGTAGAAGCACCTTGCACGTCTGCGTTAAAGGCGGGTGATACCGTCTACGTCATGCCTTATATATCTTGTGGCATTTGCGTAGCTTGCAAAAAAGGTAAAACGAATTGCTGTACCAATATTCAGGTATTGGGCGTTCATCGCGATGGTGGCCTGACGGAGTATTTGTCGATTCCGTTGGCATTTGCTTTTAAGACAGACGGCATCTCGCTGGATGATGCTGCGATGATTGAATTTCTTGCGATTGGCGCGCACGCCGTGCGCCGTGCCGCGATTCAAGCGGGGCAGAAAGTGTTGATCACCGGAGCCGGACCTATTGGTATTGCCACGGCATTGTTTGCGCGTCTGCGCGGCGCAGAAGTGTGTGTATTGGATACGCGGATTGATCGACTTCAGTTTTGTCGTGATGCGATGCAAATTTCCCATACGGTTGAGGTCGGTGAGACGGATAAGTCGCAACTGGCTGCGATGACTAACCAAGATTTTTTTGATGTGGTATTCGATGCAACCGGCAATACGAAAGCAATGGAAAGAGGATTCGAATTTGTCGCTCATGGTGGAACCTATGTGCTGGTTTCGATTGTTCGCGGTGATATCTCGTTTTCCGATCCTGAATTTCATAAACGTGAAATGACATTGCTTGGCAGTCGTAACGCAACCATGGAAGATTTTAAAGAGGTTTTAAAAGCAATGCGTGCCGGCTTGGTACCGACAAAACTGCTGAATACCCATCGCACCACCATGGATGCGCTTCCTGTGGTTTTTTCGGAATGGCTTAAACCGTCGGCAGGCGTCATCAAAGCGATCGTTGAATGTTGAGCTGGTGAATGCGTCTAATACTGTCATTTGACACAAGCCGCTTTCAAATCGCCTTCTTTAGGCGCACGCTGATTGGTACAAAAGTGAAGTGCCAAAGCGTAGAAAAACGTTTCACGGCATCGCGACGGTGCGAGCCAATGTCAAGAGTTTAGCATCGTGAGGACTCGTTTTTTAATGGTAAAATACTATGCAATTATCTTCCCAACCTTCTGTGGTTTCGACTAAGCGCGACACTGCGACTGCACGGTCAATATCTCATGTCAAAACCGCCAACCATCTTCAAAAAAACGACCAACTTTCTGTTGGGGTTTATTGCGCAAAACATGACTGTGTCAGAGGTACTGCCTTCGGAGCAGTATCTGGCAACGGTATGTCACGCGAGCAGAACGGTGGTGCGCAGTGTGATTGCTTATTTGGACGAACGCAGATTAATCAACGGTTTAACCGACCGTCAGTTGATCAGGCTTCCAATCGAGGACGATTATTTCGATGTCTCGGAATTGCAATCAGGACTGGAACGTATCCAGCAAGTGATGATGGAGCGGGTCTTCCAGAAAGATATGCAGCCGGGAGCCGAATTTTCGGAAGCAGAACTAGCGCGAGAAGCGGGGACCAGCACCGTGAGCATTCGGGAGTTTTTGATCGGTTTTTCTCGCTTCGGGTTGATCGAAAAAAAGCCCCGTGGCGGTTGGCGGCTGTGTGCGTTCGATCTTTCATTTGCACGCGAACTGGCAGATATGCGTCAGATGTTCGAGGTGGCTGCGGTCGAACATTTCTGCAGCTTGCTACCGACCGATCCGGCCTACAAAGAACTCGATCGACTGATTGTCAAACACGCACAATTAGAGCCGAAAATGAAGACCCGATATGGCGAGTTTCCCGCACTCGATCGCGAGTTTCATACGTTCCTTATCGGTCTGTTGCGCAACCGGTTTGCGCAAGAATTCTACGATATTGTTTCTTTCGTTTTTCATTACCATTATCAATGGGACAAAGGCGAGGAAATGCAGCGCAACAGTTATGCCTTGAAAGAGCATCTGGCGATTCTGCATGCGCTTTCCGAGCGCAATCCGGAAAAGGCGCTCGACTGTATGCGCAGCCATTTGGATTCCTCTCGCACGTCCTTGATGAAATCAATCCGTACGCGAGGATAGGTTTTTCTGCAGACTTAAATCGCTTTATCACTTTCCGTGCCGGTGCAGATTGCTTTCTGCGTCGGCTTAACATCGCCCAACTATTTTCTTTTCAATTTAACTTGCTTAAGGGGAATGCCGCATGGTGACCTCAACCAGACCCACGCCTGCGTCGTCTGTACTGCTGATGTCGGCACGGGATAACTGCGTGATAGCACGGTCGGCCTTGCGCGCTGGCGACGTGGTACTGATTGACGACCGGGAAGTCTTGTTGACGCAAAATATCGACATTGGCCATAAGTTGGCACGTTGCGCACTTCAGGTTGGTGACAAGGTATTGCGATACGGCGCACCAATTGGCAGCGTTTCGCAACCTATCGCCATTGGGCAACATATTCATACCCATAATTTGGAGAGTGATTACATTCCGACCTATACCCTGAGCGGTGAAGGTCATCATTTTATCGAGAGGTAATACCGATGAGTGCTAGCGAAATTTCTGGCTATTTGCGCGCTGACGGACGCAAAGGCATACGCAATATTGTAGTCGTCGCCTATATGGTTGAGTGCGCTCATCATGTGGCGCGGCAAGTGGTGAACGTGTTTCCTAATCAACCGGTACATCTGATTGGGTTTGCCGGATGTTTTCCCAACGAATATGCTGATCAAGTCATGCGGCGTCTGGTGACGCATCCAAATGTAGGCGCGGTTTTACTCGTTTCGCTGGGATGCGAAGGCTTCAACAAAAATGGATTAGCCGAGGTAGTTGCCGCCAGTGAACGTCCGGTGCACACGATTACGATTCAGGAAAACAAAGGAAGTCGGGCCAGTGTCAGTAGTGGCGTTGAATGGGTTCAATGGGCGCTTGACGACATTGCACGGCAGCCGAGAGTACCTATGGCGCTTAGTGAGTTGGTCGTCGCCACCATATGTGGCGGTTCAGACAGTACCAGCGGCATCACTGCAAATCCGGCAGTCGGCTATGCGTTCGATGTGCTGATCGATGCTGGCAGCACTTGTATTTTTGAAGAAACGGGCGAACTGGTCGGCTGTGAATATCACATGAAGAACCGCGCAGTGACACCAGAACTCGGCGATGCAATTGTGCAAACTGTTGAGAAGGCGGCGAATTATTACACCATTATGGGACACGGCAGTTTCTCTCCGGGCAATGCAGATGGCGGCTTGACGACGCAGGAGGAGAAGTCGCTAGGTGCATACGCCAAGAGTGGAGCGTCATCTATCTGTGGGATTTTAAAGCCGGGTGATCAAGCGCCAGGCGGCGGTTTATATTTGCTGGATGTCGTGCCTGATGGCGAGCCGCGCTTTGGGTTTCCCAATATCTCCGACAATGCTGAAATCGTTGAGCTGATCTCCTGCGGCGCGCATATTACTTTATTTACGACGGGGCGCGGTTCGGTGGTTGGATCGGCGATTTCACCGGTGATCAAAGTCTGTGCCAACCCGCACACCTTCGAACAATTGTCTGACGATATGGATATCAATGCCGGACGAATTTTGAATGGCGAAGCGACATTGGCAGAAGTCGGCACCGAAATTGTGACGATGGTGTGCGATGTGGCGAATGGTGGTTTGAGCCGATCAGAAGAGTTGGGACATCAAGAATTCATCCTCACCTATAAACGATTTGAGCCGTCCGGTCCGAGCTGTTTTCCGCTGCGCTCGCTGTGAATGAGTTGGGTAGCTTGAGTATGAAAGACTTAGCCTGAATTTATCTTTCGTTCGACGTTTAACCTCAAAAAGTGTTTTTTTACGTCTTTAAATTGGATCAATTATGCTTGCTAAAGCGTCTTCTGCGTTGCCTCGCAGCGGGTTATCACTGACAGCATTGGGAATGGGCTGCGCTGTTATTGGCGGGCTTTACATAGCGACTAGCGAAGCGGATGCGCGCGCTGCCTTGGATGAAGCTTGGGCGCTTGGACTACGGTATTTTGATACCGCGCCCTATTATGGTTTTACCTTGTCAGAACATCGCTTAGGTGCGGCATTGCGCGAGCGCCCACGCGACGAATATGTGATTAGCACCAAAGTCGGACGCCTCATGAAACCAGATAAGAGTGTGCGTGCGGGCGAGAGTGATTGGGCTGCGCCGCTGCCGTTTCGCCCGATGTTCGACTATAGTTACGACGGCATAATGCGCTCGCACGAAGATAGTTTGCAACGACTTGGGCTGACGCATATTGATGTGCTGTTTGTGCACGATATTGGGCGGATAACGCACGCTGACAGGCATGACCACTATTGGGGGCAACTGACTGTGGGTGGCGGCTTCAAAGCGCTCGATGATCTGCGCAGAAGCGGACAGGTTTCGGCAATTGGCCTCGGCGTCAACGAATGGGAGGTCGTCTACGCCAGCATGCAGGAAATCGATCTGGATTGCACGCTGTTGGCCGGGCGGTATACATTGCTGGAACAGGCAAGCCTTTCACCATTGCTCGACGCCTGCCAACGTGATGGAAATGCCATCGTCATTGGAGGGCCGTTTAACTCGGGCATACTTGCTGGCAATCCAAAATATAATTACATGGATGCACCAGCAGATATTGTTTTGCGCGTCAAAGAGTTGGAGGCGGTGTGTCTGGAATTTGCGGTCCCATTACCTGCTGCAGCGCTGCAATTTCCGATGGCGCATCCTGCCGTCGTATCGTGTATTCCTGGCGGCAAAGACGTTGCGCAGCTTCGTCAAAACGTAGCCTGGTTTGATATGCCGATACCGACAGAACTATGGACAACGTTAAAATCGCGCGGGCTGATCGACGAGCGCGCACCGGTTCCGGTCAATATTTAACCTGAAAGTATAAGCATGCGAATTGATGCCCATCAACATTTCTGGTTGCTTGCAGATCGCGGCGGCGCATGGCCGCCGCCTGAGCTGGCTGTAATTTGCCAAGATTTTTTGCCCGACGATTTGAAGCCGCATTTAGCCCGGAGTGGGATAGACGGGACGGTATTAGTACAGACTTTACCGAGCGAGGATGACACTACTTTTATGCTCGGGCTGGCGGCGCGTTATGCATTTATTCAGGCGGTTGTGGGATGGGTCGATTTGAAAGCGGCAGATGCTTCCGAAAGAATACAAATGCTCGCCATGCATCCGAAACTCAAAGGACTCCGTCCAATGCTGCAGGATATCCCGGATGACGATTGGATAGCCGACCCCGCACTTGCGCCAGCTATCGATACGATGCAGCGCTATAACCTCAGTCTCGATGCATTGGTTACGCCGCGCCACCTATCTTCTTTGCTGGTGTTTGCGAATCGTTTTCCGAACATGCCGATAGTTATTAATCATGCGGCTAAACCGTCGATTGCAAGTGGCGATATCACATTGTGGAAACAGAACATGACGCGGTTGGCGGCGTATCCGCAGATACATTGCAAACTATCCGGATTGGTAACGGAGGCAGCGCTGCAATGGCAGGTCGCTGACCTTCGGCCAGTGGTTGATCATGTGCTTGACGCTTTTGGTGCGGATCGGGTGATGTGGGGCAGCGACTGGCCGGTAGTGGATCTGGCGGCGGATTACGGACGCTGGACAGAGACGACCGATTTGCTTCTTGTTGGCTTGGGTGATTCAGACAGAAAAAAAGTACTCGGCCTGAACGCACAAGGTTTTTACCGCATCGATTAGGAATTAAAAATGCAAAGAATGGGAATGGTGATCGGTATCGATCCTGCTAGTATCGTTCAATACAAGGCTTTGCATACGGCGGTATGGCCGCAGGTGTTGGCGACATTGAAGGCAGCAAATATTCGCAACTATACAATTTTCTTACGTGAGCCGGAAAATCTTCTTTTTAGCTATTGGGAGTATTACGGCAAGAATTTTGAAGCTGACATGGCGCAGATTGCAGCGGACCGGATGACTCAAAAATGGTGGGCGGTGTGCGGCCCGTGTCAATTACCGCTGGCGTCAAGGGGCGATGGTGAGCATTGGGCAACGATGGAAGAAGTATTTCATATGGATTAATGATTCCGTCATTCGAGACGGAAGGTAAATGTCTATTTTATTAAATTTGTATCGGAGGGGAAATGAAAGCCCCAATAAAAAAACCCGACATAACGTCGGGTTTTTGTCGATGGCACGTACCTGACGCCATCTTGGGTATGGCTATTTACATTTTAGCTTTGGTATCTTGCGCAGCGTCTTGCACCTTCTGACCGCCCGACTGGACGTCTTTGCCCATGCCTTCGAACGTGTTACATGCTGATAGGATACCGAACAAGCTGATTATTGCTGCGATCGAAACGATTTTCTTGATCATGGTTGGCTCCTGTGCTGTTAATAAAAGTGCTGCATCTACGGTGAAAATTCTGTTGTACTCATTTTGACTGATCTCATTAGTTGAGAAAAGACAGCCATAAGATTAACTTTTCTCGAAGATTGTGTCCATAGTCAACGCATATTTTTGTTGTTTCCAGGAAAATAGGGCCTGACATTTTCATTCGGCATGCGTATAACTATAAACCGATAGAGCGCAGCTGAAGCAGTAATCCACCTACGCCATCCCACAAAATCTGTACGCCGATACACAGTAAGATAAATGAATACATACGCAGCATGACTGTTGTGCCAGTGTCGCCAAGCAGCCTAACCAGCACACCGGCAAAGCGGTTACTGAAATACACAGCGACTGAAGCTAAGGCTAATGCGGCGACCGCAGCAACCAGTGTGATGATAACGGGTACCTGAGGAATCCGAAGGCCAGCACCAAGTGTGATGGCGACCGAAATTGATCCGGGGCCGACAGTAAAAGGGAAGGTGAGCGGGTAGAAGGCTTTTTTTGAAGCCAGTTCTTTGGTCCACAGCGATCCTGGAATGGTTTCTACCTTCTGAACCTCGTCCATGCCCAGCAATTTCCAGGCGGTGGCGATGACCAGCAGGCCTCCGGCGACCTTCACAACCGGTAGTGAGATGCCAAAAAATGCCAGAACATGCGTGCCGATAAACATTCCGGCAACCAGTAAAATAAACGTATTAACGGCGACGCGCCACGCCAGCGCGTTGCGGGTGGCATCTGAAGCGCCCGCCGTCAACGAATGAAAAATGGGTGCGTTACCGGGGGGATTCATGATCGGTAATAGCGCGGCCAGGACAAAGAAAACAGTTTTTACAAACGCGAGTAGGTGAAATTGCATGGGGTCTGGAGTGTCGTCGTGGGCTGACTAGCTTGTGAGGCGGCGGGATTTGCATTGTTTATGCACGAGCAGATTCTAGACCGACGAGGGTTATGCGGCAAGAGTTTAGGCACCAAACGCAAAAGGACTGCTCTCAATGCTGGGTGTCTCGCCATTAATCAATTGCAATAATAGCGTTGCGCTGCCGTGGGCTAGTGTCCAGCCGAGACCGCCATGCCCGACATTCAGATACAAATTGGGTACTGGCGAGGCGCCAATGATGGGAACGCCGCTTGGGGTAGCAGGACGCAAGCCGGTCCAAGGCGACAGCTCGGTGTCAGAAAGGTCTATGCTGCCAGGAAACAGAGCATTGACACCCTGTTTTAGCTCATCAATCGCACGATTGGGGATGTGTCGATCGAGGCCGACTATCTCCACCCGACCAGCGACGCGCAAACGTTCGCCAAGTCGCGCATAAACGATTTTCTTTGAAAGGTCGGTAATCGACACTTTGGGCGCTGCGGCTTGATTAGCACTGTTTCGGAGTGGGATCGTAATGCTGTAACCTTTGAGCGGATACACCGGCAAGTCGAATCCTGCCTGAAGCGCAAAGGCGGTGCTGTATACGCCCATCGTCAGCACAAATTTATCAGCGGCGATTTGTTCGCTTCCGGCATGGACCGCGGTTAGCGCACGGTCACGCATTTCAAGCTTGCCGATGCGTTGGGAATGCGCAAAACGAAACCGTGGATTCTGCGACATCGCTGCTACCAGTTGTCTACAAAACATAGCGCAATCACCCGCTTCCTCACTTGGGGTATAGACGCCACCGACCCAATCGCGCTTTGCATTGGCTAAAGCCGGTTCAATTTCCATGCAGCGGGTGGCGTCGATAACTTCTTGCTGGGAACCATATTGCGCCTGAAACGCCACTTGCTTACGCGCCGCAACTAAGCCTTTTTGATCTGTGAACATGACCAGTTTCCCCGCCGTTTTATGCTGAAAATCGAACGGCATTGCGTGAATGGTGCGTGCTAACTGATCACGACTAAAAAAAGCCAGGCGCAATAAATCAATTGTCGTTTTTTGCGTGGTGTTGGTATTACATGCTGCTAAAAATCGCAGTAGCCAGCGCCACTGTGCGGGATCAATTTTAGGGCGCAGCGTGAGAGGTGAGTCAGCGCCAAATAAATAGTGCGGCCAATGCGTCCAGACCGAGGGATCAGCCAGCGGCGCGACATAAGAAAAGCTCAGTTGGCCGCCATTAGCAAAACTGGTCTGTGCGCCGGGTTGCGCTTCGGCATCCACTAACGTGACCTGATGACCACCTTCCAGCAGGCGATAGGCAGACGTTACACCGATGATGCCAGCCCCTAAAACGCAAATATGCATGTTTGTTCCTATGACCAAAAGTGAGATGCAGTGTGGAAATGGATGTGAGCGTGGTGGAAGTATCAGCTACTCTGTCGCTATATTGTCTACAGCAGGGCAATCCGCCAGACATTATTTCATGTGTCTGCGGCTCACTATACGGATTGCGTCGGTAACTGTCACATGCCGTTTTGGCATGGTGCATAGCACCATTTTGCGCGTGAAAGCAGCGTGAGTGACCGCAAATAGCTGGTGTTATCTGATGGTTTAGTGGAATCTGCCTTTGCTGCTGGTCCACACTGAGGTAGAATGCCGCTTGAAGTAAGCCAGACAACCGCTGGTCATTCGGTGCAAGCTGCGTGGCGGGAGGAAGGTCCGGACTCCATAGAGCAGGGTGACGGTTAATGGCCGTCCGCCGTGAGGCGAGGAATAGGGCCACAGAGACGAGCGTATTAAGTTACGGTGAAACGCGGTAACCTCCACCCGGAGCAATTCCAAATAGGCACGCGTTGATGTTGCTCGCGGAGCGTGCGGGTAGGAAGCTTGAGCGCTGGAGTAATTCAGCGCCTAGAGGAATGGTTGTCATAACGGGCGGGCGCAAGCCTCATCGTCGTAACAGAATCCGGCCTATCGGCTTACTTCATTCTCTTTCAATTAATTTGCATATCTGCCAACTGCAGATATGCAATTATCTTTTTTCTGTACGACATTTCCCCTTTCAGTTTTCCTCTCAAGTGTCAGTTTCAGTTTTGGCTAGTCATTGTTTTTTTTCGTCAAACTTTTAAAACCGCTGAATCCAGTTTTAAATTACCGGCGTATATGACTCTGCAAGCTCCGAAAATTGACTCTCTTAAGGAAATTATCATGCGCAAATTCAGCACCGTAATCACACTCTCCGCCGCTTTGTTGGTCGCCAACGTGGCGTTTGCCGAAAACACCGTAATGGTCGGCGGACAAAGTATGTACCCAAGCAAAGATATTATCGATAACGCTGTCAATTCAGCTGATCACACGACACTCGTCGCAGCAGTAAAAGCGGCTGGGCTGGTTGATACACTGAAAGGAAAAGGTCCTTTCACCGTATTTGCACCAACCAACGAAGCTTTTGGTAAATTGCCTGCCGGTACGGTCGATACGCTGGTAAAGCCAGAAAACAAAGCAACATTGACCAAGATTTTGACGTACCACGTTGTACCAGGAAAATATGATTTTATGGCGCTTTCGAACGCCATCACAAAAGGTGGTGGTCAAGCTGAATTGGCGACAGCTAGCGGCGGTAAATTAACCTTCAAGAAAAACGGAATGCACAACATTGACGTCATCGACGAAGGTGGTCACGTAGCCAGCATCAGCACATATGATGTCTATCAATCGAATGGCGTTATTAATGTAGTCGACAGTGTTTTGATGCCAAAATAAGTCATTCGTTTTACCTCTCCTGATCAGTCGGTTCAATTCGACTGCAGGACCAGACATTGAACAGCAGCAGTGTATCGCGCATAGAGAATGCCGATTTCTGCTGCTTGCAAGCTAACCGATCCAAGGTGGCTGTGATTTGGACGACATTCCCATGTCGTCCTTTTTTTTGGTATGAATAGTTCGCTGGTGTGATCGAACGAATGATGGCGAATCCTATTATTTTATTACCCCAATGGCGCGCATTTTTTATCACGACTTTTAGTCGTGCCGTTAACTATGTTGCTGACCACCGTATTAAATATAAAGATAAATTATTTTTTTTAACATTTTAATTTTGTGATGTTTGTAAATGAGCGAACGTCGTAATTTTTCCGGCGAGCGCGCTCGCAGCAACGGTGTAAGGACTCGCCAGCCAGACCTGGCCGGGACCGGACCGACCTGGAAAATTTCTGTTTATTGCGCTGATGGTGACATCATTCGCATCCGTTGATTGGCCCGGGCCGCAGTTGGCGCAAGAGCCGCAACCCGGTAGGATCATTATTGCGCCAGCTTTTTCAAACACTATCATATAGCCTTGCTCTTCGCAGTAACGACGTACTTCGAGTGTGCCGAACTGCAAGAATAGTGTAGTGTGCGGTGGCACGGTCATGTTGCGTGCAACGCCCCAACTCAGCACTTCGTGATAAAAATCAAAGTCATGCTGTTTGCCAGCGGTACAAGATCCGCCATAGGCAATATTGATAGGAATATCCTGCATCAAGCTATCGGCTGTGATTCCGTTGCCAGGATCGCCGGGGCTTGCCAACATCGCGGAAATAGCCGCTGCGTCGATGACAACGCGCTTTCGGTAATGCGTATCGGCATCGCTGACCATCCAGTCTTCGATTACAAAGTCGATCCCACGTCGTTGCTTTAAGAATGCGACCGTTTTATCGTCGGGTTCCACAATGCCGGTAAAGCCGCCCAACTCCGCAACCATGTTGGTTAGGGTGGCGCGTTCATCGATATCCATCGCGCGAATGGCAGAACCACCGTATTCAAATACTAGGCCTATTGCATCGCCTGCACGAATAAAATCCATCTGTAATAAATGCAGTACGATATCTTTTGCCGTCACGCCTGGCCGCAAGCATCCATCGATTTGAATACGGATGGTTTCAGGCACTTTGCAGCGTACATAGCCAGTCATCCAGCTATTAGCGATTTCCGTTGCGCCTGCTCCAAAAGCGAGGCATCCCAGCGCACCAGAATGCGGTGTGTGCGAGTCGGTGCCAGCAATTACCTGACCGGGCAGCGCATAGTTTTCAGCCATCATCGCGTGACAGATGCCCTCTGAACCGGCACTGTCTGTTAGCTTTCCGTGCGAACGAACGGGATAGTCTTGCGTAAAGCGAGTATGCCCTTCGGTCAGATTGGCAACACCTTGCAATAAATTGTCGCGTACATGCGGCAGACTTTGCGCCGCCAGAACTAAATGATCCTGAAAAGCGATGATGCTTTCAGGATGATGCAACGTGACCGGATTGCCGAAAGCGCGGTGCATTAAATGCGTGCACATACCGGTGAAATAATCGTGGCTGAAACGCCAGTCCGTGGAAATAAATGTGCCTTGTCCACGTTCAGCATGCGCGATATCTGGATGTAAATGCCGATCAATAATTTTTTCAACCAGGGTTTTTCCATGACTTGCCGAAGTGGTATTTGATCGCTGTTCTGGGGCGGGCCACGATGCAGACTTACTATAAGCAAGCAGACCACCGCAACGAATAATATCTTGCGTCAATTGATCGCGCCCTTCTAAAAAGGCATCGATAGGAATAGATTCACCAGCGTTGATGCGATCCAGAATCGAAAAATCGGTCGTCGTCAAAATCCCGATATTGTCGCAATTTTGTTGATAGATACGCTCAAAACTTTCAGCGATAATTAATTTAATTCCGGCCGATAGTTCTGCCAACGGACTTGATTCACGTGATGAACCTTTGCCGTAACGTTTGCCAGCCACCGTCACCTGAAAACCACCGTCTTTAATCGCGTTTTTTTTGATTGGATGTTCGCCGCCCGTTTTGAATCCTACGTACGGAACATCTCCGAGACGCTCGTCATACACCATCATGACCGTAACGGGCGTGATTTCGTCCGTGGATACGTCATCACGCAACGGAAGGGCGTCTGCCAGGCGGATATTTTTACCCTTCAGTTGCGTCACAATACAATCGGCATCTTGCGACAAAAAGAGTACACGGCCATTAAATTGCATTAATTTTTCCATCATGCGCTTTTGCTTCCAATTGCTGTTTTGAGTGTTTTCAATAACCATGGATGTTTGACGAGATGGCGGTCTTCAAACTCGCGTATTTGATCCATCTTCCGTAACGTCAATCCGATGTCATCCAGACCTTCCAGAAGACAGAGCTTGCGGAAAGGATCGACCTCAAACGTATAGTTAATAACGCCATCTGCGCTGGTAACGGTTTGTTGCGCAAGATTGATGCTTAACACAAATCCGGGCGTGGCTTCAACCGCGTTAAACAGACAATCTATCGCTTCTTCGCTAAGAATAATCGGCAATAATCCGCTCTTAAAACAATTGTTGAAAAAGATGTCGGCAAAGCTGGATGCGATCACGGCACGAAAGCCGTATTGATCCATCGCCCACGGCGCATGTTCACGCGATGATCCGCAACCAAAATTTTGCCGTGCAAGCAAAATGGATGCGCCTTGAAAGCGCGCCTGATTGAGGACAAAATCAGGATTGAGCGGCCTGTTGGTGCAGTCTTGTCCAGGCTCGCCATGATCGAGATAGCGCCATTCATCAAATAGATTTTGACCGAATCCAGTGCGTTTAATCGATTTTAAGAATTGCTTGGGGATGATAACGTCGGTATCCACGTTGGCACGATCGAGCGGTGCGACTAATCCCACAAGGTGATTAAATTTTTTCATCATTAGTACCTTATAACGATCTGATATCAACAAAATGTCCGGCAATGCCAGCCGCTGCCGCCATGGCAGGACTGACCAGATGCGTTCGCCCGCCTGGGCCCTGACGTCCTTCGAAATTTCTGTTTGACGTAGAGGCGCAACGTTCGCCCGGTGCCAGACGATCGGCGTTCATCGCCATGCACATGGAGCAGCCGGGTTCGCGCCATTCGAAGCCGGCATCCAGAAAGATGCGATCCAGACCTTCTTGCTCGGCTTGTTGTTTTACCAGACCAGAACCGGGTACGACCATTGCCAGCACGACGTTGGCAGCGCGCCGTTTACCACGCACGATGGCCGCGGCTGCACGTAAATCTTCGATGCGCGAGTTAGTGCACGAGCCGATAAACACTTTATCGATGGCGATATCGGTGATCATGGTGTTGGCGCTGAGGCCCATATAAGCCAATGCCTTTTGCATGCCGTCGCGTTTTGTCGCGTCTTGCTCATCCTCTGGATCGGGAATGTGTCCGTTAATCGAAACAACCATTTCCGGCGAGGTTCCCCACGTTACCTGCGGTGCTATCACACTTGCGTCAAGGGTGACGGTAGCGTCGAAAATAGCATCGTGATCGGATTGCAGAGACCGCCAATAGTCAAGCGCCTGATCCCACTCTGCGCCGGTGGGCGACAGAGGTCGGCCTTTGACATAAGCCAGCGTGGTGTCGTCAAAGGCGATCATTCCAGCCCTTGCACCGGCTTCTATCGACATATTGCAGACGGTCATACGGCCTTCCATCGACAAATTGCGGATAGTTGAACCGGCGTATTCGATCGCATATCCCGTTCCGCCAGCGGTGCCGATGGTGCCGATCAATGCTAAAACGATGTCTTTGGCGGTGACGCCAACAGCTAATTGGCCTTCGACTAATACCAGCATTGATCGCATTTTTTTGGTTAGCAATGTTTGCGTGACCAATACGTGTTCAACTTCTGATGTGCCGATTCCGTGCGCGAGGCAGGCAAAGGCGCCATGCGTGGAAGTGTGGGAATCGCCGCAGACCACGGTCATGCCAGGCAGCGTGGCGCCTTGTTCCGGTCCGATCACGTGTTCGATACCCTGGCCCATATCCTGCAAGCCGAAAAAAGTCAGCCCGTAGGTTTTTGCATTCGCGTCAAGTGTGTCGACTTGCAGACGCGAAATTGGATCTTGAATACCTTGGCTGCGGTCGGTCGTTGGCACGTTATGATCGGCGACAGCAAAATTGGCAGCCACACGCCAAGGTGTTCTTTGCTCCAGTCTCAAGCCCTCAAATGCTTGCGGGCTGGATACTTCATTGATGATATGACGATCGATATAAAGAAGACTGGTACCGTCACTTTCGGTAGTGACGACGTGCGCGTCCCAGAGTTTGTCGTAAAGGGTTTTGGCCATGAGGTTTCATGCAGAATGATGTAGAGATGCAGAAATCATACCGGCAGCCAGTAGCGGGTGAAGTGATCACTGGCGATGACAGGCGTCTCGATTGGAGATGATTGCACAAACGCCATGCTTAAGATACGTAGTGAGGGTTAGGACCTATTGACGGTGGCCGATGGTGACCGATTCTTTTACTTATTCACCAGAAAGTTGACCAGCGACGTCGCCGTAGCGGTCAATTGGTCGCGCTGATTGAAAATAATAACCAGATGGCGAATAGCCCACGGATCTCGAATGGGAACCAATTTCACCGCCAATGTATTTAAATATAACTCGCCGATTTGTTGTGGTACCACGGCGATGCCGAGACCGACATGGACCATGCGACACAGCGCGTCCAGACTGCTGACTCTGATCTTGATTTTAAGTTGCGCACCAAGATTGATCGCTTCTTGTGCCAGAAGTTGGGTAAGCGTAGCGTCCGCACCGAGGCTAACAAAGTTCTCATTCACGATTTCCGTTAATCCAACCGATGTTTCGGCGCTCAGCGGATGGCTGCGCGGAACCATTAAGAAAAGGTGATCGGTGCGGTAGGGTAAATATTGGAACTGTTCCAGACCTGCGATTGCATTGCAAATGCCTAAATCGGCATTGTGTTCTCGAATGCTGCGCATTACCTCTGTGCTGTTTTGCTCTTCCAGATCAATATCAACATGGGGAAAAATGCGTTGGAACGCAGCGATATCCTCTGGCAAAAATTGTACGATGGAGGACAAATTTCCGACCAGACGTACTTTGCCCTTAGCCCCGCTGGAAAACTCAGAAAGCTCTGCGCCTAGCGCTTCTATGCTGGCAATCACCGCTAGCGCATGGCGTAGCACCGTTTCACCAACCGGCGTGACTGAAATACCACGCGATTCGCGGTGTATGACGGGTAATCCGATCATTGCCTCGATTTCACCGATACGACGGCTGACCGCAGAAGGCGCGATGAATTCGCGTTCGGCGGCGCGCGCGATATTCTTCTCCTGGCAAACAGCGACGAATAAACGGAGTGAAGTAAGATCGATTTTTCTGAGGAGATTATTCATGTAGTGAGTTTTGTTATAGGCATCTATCGATCTCATTCCTGAATCATTGCATGCAAAAAATGGCCTGCTTCAGGACCGACAGCTTGCAATATACCAAATGGCTGTCAGTCATTGCGGAGTTGATGAAATTTCGTTTAACGCTGAAGATCAGCGGAGCTCCGACTAATCTTACCTTCGATGCCGAATAATGTGGTTTTAAGCGTGTTCTCGGCATGATTCGACACCGCTGATGAGGTTTCGGATGGTGCTTTTTAAGACTTGGGATTGCACCTCGGTTGAGGTTGATGCTGACGACGACGCTAGTGTGACGTTTACGTAAACGTCAATTCTTGCTATTCTTCAGAAAATAATTAGAGAACGTCGCGCCGCATACGCGCTAACAAAAATCACTCATCAGGAGACCGAACAACATGGATTTTGAACTGTCAGAAGAGCAACGAGCGTTTCAGCAGACGGCGCGCGATTTTTCCGTTGGTGAATTTGCACCGCACGCGGCGCTCTGGGATGCCGAGGGTATATTCCCCACAGATGCTATTGCCAAGGCAGGTGAACTAGGATTTTGCGGTCTATATACGCCGGAAGAGGCGGGCGGTCTGGGCTTGTCACGTCTGGATGCGACTATCGTATTTGAGGAACTGGCGCGAGGCTGCACGTCCACGACCGCCTATCTGACCATACACAATATGGTGAGCTGGATGGTCGCAAACTGGGCGACCCCGGCATTTAAGCAGCAATGGTGCGAGCAGTTGGCGAGCGGCAAGAAACTGGGATCGTATTGCCTGACCGAGCCGGGTGCGGGATCGGATGCGGCGTCACTAAAAACCAATGCTGTTCTGGAAGGTGATACTTACGTTCTGAATGGTTCCAAGGCGTTTATTTCTGGCGCTGGTGCGACGGATCTGTTGGTGGTGATGGCGCGCACTGGCGGCGATGGCGCCGGTGGTGTCTCGGCATTTGTAGTGCCAGCCGATACGCCAGGAATCAGTTATGGCCGTAAAGAACAAAAAATGGGCTGGAACAGTCAGCCGACCCGTACGATTAGTTTTGATAATGTGCGTATTCCTGCGGACCATTTAATGGGGCAGGAAGGCGAGGGATTTCGGATGGCGATGCGTGGATTGGATGGTGGCCGCATCAATATTGCAACTTGTTCAGTCGGAACTGCACAGGCTGCGCTGGATGCCGCGCACGGATACATGAACGAGCGCCGTCAATTCAAGCGGCCGTTAGCTGATTTTCAGGCGCTGCAATTTAAATTAGCCGATATGCAGACGGAGTTGGTCGCGGCGCGCCAGATGGTGCGTCTGGCGGCGTGCAAACTCGACGCCAAAGACGCAAATGCCACGACCTATTGCGCCATGGCGAAGCGTTTTGCGACCGACATCGGATTTCAAATTTGCAATGAGGCGCTGCAAATTCATGGCGGTTACGGCTATATTCGTGAATATCCGCTTGAGCGCTATTTCCGCGACGTGCGCGTCCATCAAATTCTGGAAGGCACTAACGAAATCATGCGCGTTATTATTGCCCGCAATCTATTAAGTAACGGTTCAAACGAGGATGTACGATGAGTCAAATAATTTCTCCTGACATGCCGCAGCCGGTATTGTTTGAGGAGCGAACGGCCGAAAACGGTAAGCGTATCGGTATCGCGACACTCAATGTAGAGAAGACCTTAAATTCGATTTCGCTGGAAATGGTCGATTTGCTGGATCCGCAACTGCGTAAATGGGCGGCAGATCCCCAAATCGCCATCGTCGTGTTGCAAGCGGCTGGCGAAAAAGCATTTTGTGCCGGGGGCGACTTGCAGCATTTGTACCACACGATGCTCGAACACCACGCGACGGACGACCCCGAAAATATCCAGGGAAACCCCTACGCTGGTGCATTTTTTGAGCGGGAATACCGGCTAGACTATTTGATTCACACCTTTCCCAAGCCAATTCTTGCCTGGGGACATGGCATTGTCATGGGTGGCGGGATTGGTTTGATGTCCGGCGCGAGTCATCGCGTGGTGACCGAAAAATCGCGTTTAGCAATGCCAGAGATCACGATTGGTTTGTACCCAGACGTCGGCGGGACCTGGTTTTTAAACCGGATGCAGGGACATGTTGGCCTGTTTTTGGCGCTGACCGGTGCATCGATTGGTGCCGCTGATGCGATTTTTGCCGGTTTGGCCGATGTCGAAATTGCTCAGGCGAATAAGCAAGTGGTATTGGACGCTTTGTTGAAGCAATCGTGGACGGGCGATGAAGATGGGGTTTTATTGACGCGGTTGTTGCAAAGCCATGCGTCTTTCTCGGCTACATCAGTGCCAACTCCATTGAGCGCCCACCTTGCATTGATCAATCAACTTTGCAGCCAGCCAACCTTGCCAGAAATTGTCGACGCCATTCTAGCGCTGAAAACGGACGATGTGTGGCTGCAAAAAGCAGCGGCAACGTTGCGTGCCGGCAGTCCGGGCTCTGCTGGCTTAATTTATGCCCTACTTCGTCGCGGTCGACATCTGTCTTTGGCCGAAATCTTCCGTTTAGAGTACGTCGTGACCTTGCACTGCGCGGCTCGCGCAGATTTTTCCGAAGGTATTCGGGCATTGATCATCGAGAAGGATCGTCAGCCAAAATGGCTGCATGCAGGTTTAGCAGACGTTAGCCGGGATTGGGTGAATGGATTTTTTGAGGGGCCATGGGCTGTGGTTGGTCCTTCAAAACATCCGCTAGCGGATTTGATTTGATGCAATGAACGCTTAAAGCAAGATTTCCGTGACGGCCACCGGCGGTCATGGAAAAATGAATTGTTTTTTTTGCATGAGATGCGCGTTGTTGCGAATTTTCGGTAGGATGGATATTGTTGAAGATGTGGGTTTTGAAATTTCATCAAATTTTATCGTGTCAGCAAAGCGCACAGTGTGTTTCAGGACTTATTACTCCTTGCTTATTACTCCTTGATAACAAGGCCTATTACCCTTTATACTTCGAAGGTTTTAGGTTGTGCGCACCGGTAGGTCACATGCATTGAGGTATTCCACAATGATCCGGCGTGAATGGAATTTGAAGCGGAATTGCGCAATAGCACCGCGACAACTTGCAAGTTTTTACGCGAGCATGTGTGTCACGTCACTATTGGTGGCCACTGTGTGGACCGTGCGCGGCGCTTGGTTTGTGTTGGTGTTTGCAATGCTTGAAATGCTGGCTGTTGGCTTGGCATTTTTGGCTTACGCACGACATGCAACAGATCGCGAGCACATTACTATGCAGGACGATTGCCTAGTAGTGGAAGTAGTACAGGCACAAGAAGTTCGACAGTACAGACTGGCATTACGTTCAATCCGGATTGTGGGGAAATCTTCTCGTAGAGAATTGATTTGTCTGGAAGCGGACGGTGTCCGGGTTGAAGTAGGGCGGTTTTTGACGGAATGGAGGCGGCGTGAATTTGTGCGGGAGTTGCAGCAAAACCTCGAGCACAAAGGCGCGTCTGGTGGTTGATAGAATTATAATTTTGGGCTTTTGGGGTAATCATGAAATATGCGAAGCGCCTTATATCGTTGATGCTTGCTGCGCTTTCCATCACGGCACTGCCGTCTTGGGCAGTGAAAGACAGCGTTGGCGGTCCTGCGGTACTGCAAATGAATTTTCAGCCACCGGTGACGCAAATTGCGCAGCAGATTTACGATCTGCATACCTGGATGCTGATTATCTGTCTGGTAATCTTTGTTGCAGTTTTCAGTGTCATGTTCTATTCGATTCTGAAACATCGTAAATCACGCGGTCACAAGTCGGCCAGTTTTCATGAAAGCACAACGGTCGAAATCGCCTGGACCGTGGTTCCGTTCCTGATTGTTATCGGAATGGCGCTGCCAGCGACCAAAACGGTCGTGGCTATGAAAGATACTTCGAACGCCGATCTGACGATCAAGGCGACGGGTATGCAATGGAAGTGGGGCTACGATTACCTCAAAGGCGAGGGTGAAGGCATTTCTTTCTTGTCTAATCTGGCCACGCCACATGAGCAGGTTGTTGACTCAACAAAAGTAAAAAATGACAATTATTTGTTAGAGGTCGATAACGAAGTTGTCGTCCCGATCAATAAAAAAGTCCGCATCATCACGACTGCTAATGATGTAATCCACTCGTGGACCATTCCAGCATTTGGTGTGAAGCAAGATGCCATTCCTGGTTTTGTTCGCGACACTTGGTTCAAGGCCGAAAAAATCGGTACTTACCGCGGTCAGTGCGTTGAACTCTGCGGTAAAGACCATGGTTTTATGCCGATTGTTGTAAAAGTCGTCAGTGACGCCGATTACACCAAATGGGTTGATGGCAAGAAGAAAGAAATGGCTGCGCAAGCCGACGATCCTAATAAAGTCTGGACTATCGACGAGTTGAAAACACGCGGCGAAAAAATCTACACTGCCAATTGCGTTGCTTGTCATCAGGCGAGCGGTAAAGGTATCCCCGGAGCGTTCCCTGCATTGGACGGTGATCCAGTTGTGAATGGCCCGCGTGCAGAACAAATTAATGTATTGCTAAACGGTAAGATTAACGGCGCGATGCAGATGCCGGCGTGGAAAGCTGTGTTGTCGGATACCGAGATTGCCGCCGTAATTACGTATACCCGTAATACATGGTCCAACAAGGCTGCAGAAAACATTGTTCAACCGGCTGAAGTGCTGGCTGCGCGCAAGTAATTGAATTAGGAGATTGAGATGAGCACAACCGCAGTCGATCACGCACACGATCATTCTCACGATCATGACCACGATCACCACGATCACGCCCATGATGTACCGACGGGCTGGCGTCGCTGGTTGTTCGCGACGAATCATAAAGATATTGGTACCTTATATTTATGGTTCTCTTTCACGATGTTGCTTTCGGGCGGCGTTCTGGCAATGTTGATTCGTGCTGAATTATTTGAGCCAGGCTTACAGTTTTTTAAGCCAGAGTTCTTTAATCAGCTGACAACAATGCACGGCATCATCATGGTGTTCGGCGCGATCATGCCGGCTTTCGTGGGTTTTGCTAACTGGATGATTCCGCTGCAAATTGGCGCTTCAGACATGGCTTTTGCACGGATGAATAACTTTTCATTCTGGTTATTGCCACCAGCGGCGATTTTATTGCTGACATCATTTCTGGTGCCAGGCGGCGCGACTGCTGCGGGCTGGACTTTGTACGCACCACTATCGACCCAAATGGGCCCTGGGATGGACATGGCGATTTTTGCTATCCATATCATGGGTGCATCGTCGATCATGGGCTCAATTAACATCATCACTACCGTACTGAATATGCGTGCGCCGGGTATGACATTGATGAAGATGCCGATGTTCTGCTGGACCTGGTTGATCACTGCTTACTTGCTGATTGCCGTGATGCCAGTATTGGCCGGTGCCATCACCATGACATTGACCGATCGTCATTTCGGTACATCGTTCTTTAACGCGGCCGGCGGCGGCGATCCTGTGATGTACCAGCATATATTCTGGTTCTTTGGTCACCCAGAGGTCTACATCATGATTTTGCCTGCGTTTGGCATCATCTCGCAAATCATCCCTGCCTTCGCACGTAAGCAACTGTTTGGTTATGCATCAATGGTGTATGCAACCGCGTCAATCGCGATTCTGTCATTCATCGTTTGGGCGCATCACATGTTCACCACTGGTATGCCAGTGACTGCGCAATTGTTCTTCATGTACGCAACGTTGTTGATCGCGGTGCCGACTGGTGTGAAGATATTTAACTGGATCGCAACAATGTGGCGTGGTTCGATGACTTTCGAGACACCTATGTTGTTCGCAGTCGGTTTCATTTTTGTGTTCACCATGGGTGGCTTTACGGGGCTGATTCTGGCCGTGACGCCAATCGATATCCAGATGCAGGATACTTATTATGTCGTGGCGCATTTCCACTATGTTTTGGTGGCGGGTTCGTTGTTCGGTTTGTTTGGTGGTTACTACTATTGGAGCCCTAAGTGGACTGGTTTCATGTACAACGAAACACGCGGTAAGATTCACTTCTGGGCGTCTTTGATCACATTTAACGTTACGTTCTTCCCAATGCATTTCCTGGGTTTGGCGGGTATGCCACGTCGGATTGCAGATTATCCAGCGCAGTTCACCGACTTCAACATGCTTGCATCAGTCGGTGCATTCGGTTTCGGTCTGAGCCAGCTTTACTTCTTGTTCTTCGTTGTCATCCCATCGATCAAAGGTGGCGTAAAAGCCCCTGCGAAGCCTTGGGATGGCGCTGAAGGATTGGAGTGGACGATTCCAAGCCCAGCACCGTTTCATACCTTTGAAGTGCCACCGATTGTAAAATGATAGGAAAGGCAGATGAGAGTCTGCCAACTCACCCATGTCAGATAGAAAAAAACCAAACAACCTGCGTACCGCGCTGCTGTTAGCAGCCGTTGCGCTGGCGTTTTTTGTAGGCATATTTGTTAACCGGGTCTGGTTCACCTGATGGATGCACCAAAGCCAAATGGTGAAGGGCGTGCTTACGCGCTACAGTTAAATCGAAAAATGCTCGGCAAGCTTATTGTGATTGCCGTATTGATGTTTGGTTTCGGCTATGGACTTGTGCCAGTGTACAAATCCATTTGCTCATTGACCGGAGTCAATTTTTTGACTCCGCAAGATAGTACTGTCGTTGCACCGACGAATACGCAGATTGATAAGTCCAGAACGATTACGGTCGAGTTTGATGGAAATGCGCGCGGACCTTGGCGCTTCCGTCCTGCGGTGAGTAGCATGCAAGTGCATCCCGGTGAAATGACGCAAGTCATTTACGAAGTCGTTAATAAAGAAGCGCGGACGATGGATGCGCAGGCGATTCCCAGTTATGCACCGATGCAAGCAGAAGCATTCTTTAAGAAAGTGGAGTGTTTTTGCTTCACGCAACAGACGCTCGGACCAAATCAGGCCAAAGAATTTCCGGTCGTGTTTTATATTGATCCTAAGTTGCCTAAAGATGTGAAGTCGATTATGTTGTCTTACACATTTTTTGAGATCAGCAAACCAGTAGTGGCAAAGCCAGCTTAGCATCCTGACAAGACTGTCATCATGTTGCAAGACAGGATTAGATGGCGGCGATGCGCTGTTTGGCAGAAAGAGTGCAAATTTGTGGTCTGGCTGTTAAGGCGATAAAAAGCAGGTTAAAGGGTATTACATGTCAGAACTGAAGAAGGCAAGTCGCCGTAAAGTGTCATTTGGCGCAACCGTCAAAGCGGTATTGTGGGGATTCTTCGGTGTACGTAAAAAGAAAGATTACGAAAGCGACGCAGCGGGTTTAAACCCAATCCATGTAGTGATTGCCGGCGTTATCGGTGCAATCATTTTCATCGTAATATTGATTACGATTGTGAAGTTGGTCGTCGCTTAGTAAGCTCCAAAAATAAGCTCAAAAAATTATTTAAATGTGTATCGGGAGATGGAAATGAGTTCTCAACAAGGTAATGTGCCTTACTATTTTGTGCCTGGTCCATCCAAATGGCCTGTGTTAGCCGGTGTAGCGCTGCTGGTGACAATGTTAGGTGCGGCAGCCTGGGTCAATAGTGTTGCCTTCGCTCCGGAAGTGTGTGTTCTCGGTATATTGGGATTGCTAGTCGTTTTGTACAAATGGTTCGGCGACGCGATCCACGAATCTGAGGGCGGACTTTATAGCCCACGTATCGATACATCATTTCGGTGGAGTATGAGTTGGTTCATTTTCTCCGAGGTCATGTTTTTTGCTGCTTTCTTCGGCGCATTATTTTATGCACGTAGTATTTCCATGCCTTGGCTGGCAGATCTTGATCACAAAATATTGTGGCCCGATTTTGCTGCGCATTGGGGTAACACTGGCCCCGCTGGCACGATTGAAACATTCCGGACGATGGGGCCTTTCCCGATCCCAACCATTAACACTGCGTTGTTGTTGACATCTGGTGTGACTCTGACGATCTCTCATCATGCGCTACGCGCTGGTCATCGTGCCAAAACAGCTTTTTGGCTGGCGGCGACGATACTGCTTGGTGCTACTTTTATGTGTTTTCAGGCAGCTGAATACATGGAAGCGTACCAAGATTACAACCTCAGACTGACTTCCGGCATTTACGGTTCAACCTTCTTCTTACTGACTGGCTTTCACGGCTTCCATGTAACAATTGGCGCGATCATGTTGTCAGTCGTCTTGTACCGTGTGTTGAAGGGTCATTTCACACCGGATAACCATTTTGCGTTCGAAGGCGCCGCCTGGTATTGGCACTTTGTAGACGTTGTGTGGCTCGGTTTGTATGTTGTCGTGTATTGGCTGTAAGTTACTTACAAACAACCGTAGACATAAAGAAAGGCCGCACTTCGGTGCGGCTTTTTTACTGCCAGAAATTAAGTGGTAAATAGGTTAACTGTGTGCTTTGAAAACATCTGAATCGCTATGGTAGCTTCAGCATCCCGAGTCAGGCTGCTCCATCTACATGCTCGGCCCGGATACTGGATTGACGCACATGCATCATGGGCCAGTCGCACAAGTCAGCGCTACGCCGGATGGGCGTCCTGTCAGGCTCTAGCGGATGCCAGTTGGCTGGATATAACCAAGTTTGTAGGCTACCAATATCAGAATGAACAGGGTCACCGAGAAGCCTACGCGAAGCGCTAAAGCTTGTACGGTACGATTGCTTTTTCCTTTGTCACGCATCAGAAAAATGAGCGCGGACGCCAGACTAGCGATGATCAGAATGAAAGCGATGGCAACAATGATTTTCATGGAATGGCTTAAGGAATCAATAACTAAGGCGATATTGTAATGCGATTCAGTTTCAAATTCAGATTCCGTTTTAGGTTGATCCCGTTTGTGGCCACCGTGTTGCTGGTCGCGTTGGGTGTTTCGCTAGCGCAATGGCAGACGCGACGGGGTGATCAAAAACAAGCGATTGAAAATGCCATTAAACAGCGCGGCGCTGAGGCCCCGATTCGTCTTAGGGCTGCGAATGAGAGCGCTGATCAGCTAGAATACCGGCGCGTGACCGTCCGGGGTGAGTTTGCGCAGGAGTGGCCGATCTACCTGGATAATCGCAGTTATAAAGGTAAGCCCGGATTTTATGTGCTGATGCCTCTTAAAATCGAGAACTCAAAGGTACATGTTTTGGTCCAACGTGGTTGGTTACCACTCAATCCACAAAATCGGGCGATTCTATTACCGTACCCAACCCCAAGCGGTGTAGTCGAAGTGGGGGGTGTGGTGCGCAGTCGTGTTGGTCGGGTGTTGCAACTGGGTCAGCCGGCCACACTTAAGCCGGGCGCTATTGTACAAAATCTTGATATCGCTGCCTTGGCAACGGTAAGTAAATTTCAGTTGCAACCGCTTTTGATTGAACAGACAGGCAATAACCAAGATGGTCTTATTCGCGACTGGACCAGTCCATCGCTAGGTATTCAGATGCATCGCGGTTATGAATTCCAATGGTACGCGCTGGCCGTCATGGCCTTCCTCTTTTTTGTTGTAACAGGATGTAGACAGGGAATCAAAGATGCAAAAAGCTCCTCTGACCGTGAACATGAATAATCAGCCCGCAGAAAACCCGGTAAAACAGCCTTTGGCGCTTGATGGCAAAAAGGTGAAGCGGAATGGCCGCCTGAAAATGCTCCTCATAGTCGCTGTTTGTGCCGCGCCAATGATTGCTTCTTATTTCACCTACTATGTCATCAAGCCAGAGTCGCGTACCAACTATGGCGATCTGCTTGATCCGTCCCAATATGCAATTCCTGAGCTAGGGATTACGGAGCTCGATGGTACGCCAACAACGCTGGGTGCTTTTAAAGGCAAGTGGGTGATGCTGCAAATCGGCAGTGGTGATTGCCAGAAGAAATGTAAAGATACGTTGTTCGAACTGCGCCAGCTAAGATTGATGCAAGGCAAGGAGCGCGAGCGGATTGAGCGGGTGTTGTTGATTACCGATGACAAACCGTTGGATATGCCAGGCTTGCAACCTTTTGAAGGGACCCGGTTGTTGCGGGTTAAGCCGGATTTGTTAAAAGCCTGGTTGCCAACCGATGCAGGAACGACCGCGAGCGATCATATTTATCTGATCGATCCGCGCAGTAACCTGATGATGCGCTTTCCCAAGGACTCGGACCCTTATAAAGTGAAGGCCGATCTTTCTAAACTCCTGCGGGCTTCCGCGATCGGCTAATGTCAAATTTACTTCAGCTCGGTGCAATGGGGATACTGGTGGCGTTGTTGGCGCTCAGTGTCGTTTGGGCCTCCAAAGACACTAACAAATACCGCAAGCTTGTGTGGGTCACCCTGTTTTTGACATTTGACCTCATCATGTTCGGGGCATTTACGCGTCTGACGGATTCAGGCCTTGGTTGCCCCGATTGGCCCGGTTGTTATGGCCACTCCAATCCATTGTTGGCGCATGCGCATATCAGTGCAGCGCAAGAGGCAATGCCAACTGGTCCGGTGACGCTGATTAAGGCGTGGATTGAGATGACGCATCGGTACTTCGCGATGGGTGTGGGTGTCTTGATCATTGGATTAATGGCAGTGGCATGGATGCGTTGGCTGAAGCCAGTCGCAATCACAGCGTCCAGTGCATCCGATACGACGCTTAAACCTGCGCAAGGTGTAGCACCTAAAATCGTCCTTAAGATAGCATCCAATTCGGGCTCTGATACTGCTCAAGGCCGTGTTAAGTTACCTTCGGCGCAACGCGACCCCAAGTTTTCCCCTTGGTTTCCGACATTGTTATTTTTTGCAGTATGTTTGCAAGGCGCGTTCGGTGCCTGGACTGTGACGATGAAGTTGCAGCCGATTATTGTCACGACACATTTGTTGCTGGGCTTAACCTTATTAGCATTGCTAACGTGGCTGGCCGCACGACAAAATGATCACCGACCGGTTTCAGCGGCGGGACGTCAACTAGCCGTTCCGGCGTTGATTGGGATGCTGTTGTTGATTATGCAGATCGCGTTGGGTGGCTGGGTAAGTACTAACTACGCGGCATTGGCGTGTAATGATTTTCCACTTTGCCATGGGATGGTGATCCCGGACATGGACTTCGAGCATGGATTTACACTCTGGCGGCATTTAGGTAAAACCGCTGATGGTGAGTACTTGCCATTTCAGGCGTTGACCGCAATTCATTGGACGCATCGAATGTTTGCTTTCGTCGTGATCGCCTTTGTTGGTTGGCTTGCTTGCAAAGCGCGACGAGTCGACGGACTGCGCAAGACGGGTAATTGGCTGCTGATTATTATTGGAGTGCAACTACTGACAGGGCTGGCGACAATCTACTTTAATTGGCCGCTCGCCATTGCTGTTGCGCACAACGGTGGTGCGGCACTGATTCTGGTATTGCTGGTCATGTTAAACTATAAGACGAGACTTCCCGCCGCAAAGCAGTTCGTACCGGTGGTACAAGATAACCCAGCACAAGCTGACCGCATTACTTCAAATTAGTGACCGCATGACGACCATAACCGCACCTCGAAATCGCGTGGCCCAATATTGGGCATTGACCAAGCCCCGCGTGACCCAATTGGCAGTTTTTTGTGCCGTTATTGGTATGTTTCTAGCAACTCCTACACTTCCGGATTGGCAGCGTGTGGTGGCTGCGACGATTGGTATCTGGCTTTTTGCAGGGGCTGCTTTTGCTGTGAACTGTCTGGTTGAGCGCGAAATTGACTCACGCATGGCGCGTACTGCGCGGCGACCAATGGCGATGGGTGAGATCACTGTTCCCCAGACGTTAATCTTTTCTGGTGTCATCGGTGGAATTGGTAGCTGGGTTTTGTATACTTTTGTTAACGGTTTAACAATGTGGCTGACTTTAGCGACGTTTATCGGTTATGCCGTGATTTATACGATCATCCTCAAACCTGCGACACCCCAAAATATCGTTATCGGCGGCTTATCCGGCGCAATGCCGCCTGCCTTGGGTTGGGCAGCCATTGCAAATGACGTGCCGATGCAAGCCTGGATTCTGGTTTTGATTATCTTCGTCTGGACACCGCCGCATTTTTGGGCGTTGGCGATGTATCGCCGTGACGATTATGCTAAATCCGGATTGCCGATGTTGCCAATTACGCATGGATTGAAATTTACACAGTTTCATATCTGGCTTTACACCATCGCATTGGTTGCCACCACGATGCTGCCGTTTGCCGTCGGTATGAGCGGGTTGATTTATCTGGTGAGTGCAGCCATTCTGGGTGCTATTTTTCTATGGTACGCGTGGCAGATTTACAAACATTACACGGACTTGATTGCGCGCAAAACTTTTGCGTTTTCGATCATTTATTTGTCGCTGCTGTTTGCTGCTCTATTGGTTGACCATTACCTGAAATTTTGAGATGCACGGTGCGTCCGTTATTGAAAGTCTGAATGAAACGTTTCTTCTCAGTTTTAAGACCAATTGCCGCTTCTTGCATTGTTATTGCTATGGGCTTATCTGTGGCAGCATGCGGTGATAAGCCAGCAACCACTGGTAGTGCTGGCAGTGCTGGTATTTCTGGCGGCGGTAGTCAGGAAATGACATTGTCTCCACAAAACAGCAAATTCATTAACACGGATGTAACCGGCCTTGGTTATGCGCGCGATTTCGCTCTGACTGACCATAACGGAAAGCCACGCACGCTAGCTGACTTTAAGGGCAAAGTGGTCGTTGTTTTTTTTGGTTATACCCAATGTCCTGACGTCTGTCCTACGACGATGGCCGAGTTGTCGAGCGTGATGAAGGAGTTAGGGCCGCTGGCTGATAAAGTGCAAGTGTTGTTCGTGACGGTTGATCCTGAGCGCGATACGCAGGCGCTGCTAGCCCAATATGTTCCCGCTTTCGATCCACGCTTTCTCGGGCTGTATGGTGATTTGGCGGCGACTGAAAAAGTCGCTAAGGAATTCCGCGTTTTTTACCAAAAAGTACCAGGCAAGACGTCGGGTAGTTACACGATGGACCATACGGCGGGTAGTTACGTCTTTGACCCGGAAGGTCACATCCGCTTGTTTGTACGCAATGGCCAGGGACCAGATCCGATTGCGCATGATTTAAAAATGCTGCTGTCTTAATATTATTATTCTATAAATGTTAAGGGTGTAGGAATAAATATCCGAACTGGTATTTTGGTGATGCGTTTTAAATCATTGCTATAAACAAAAAGCGCCAGTCGGCGCTTTTTGTTTTTTTAGTGATTTAGTTAATTCAATTCAACTCAATCTTATTAATAAAATAAATTAAGAATAAGCCACTAAAGAACTTTTCATTTTCTTGAGTGCCACTGCTTCAATTTGACGAATGCGCTCGGCGGAAACACCGAATTCTTTTGCCAGTTCATGCAAGGTGGCACCAGAACCATCGTCATTCGCTAACCAGCGCGACTCCACAATGCGGCGTGAACGGTCATCCAATTTGCCTAAAGCAGACTCGAGACCCTCTGATTGCATACGGTCGTATTGTTGGGCTTCCAGCACTTTGGTCGGCTCTTGCATATCGGATGACAAATAGGCGATAGGTGCAAATTTATCATCGTCGTCATCGGTTGGCGCTTCCAAAGCGATGTCACGACCGGTTAGTCGGGTTTCCATCTCAATGACTTCTTCGCGTTTTACGTTAAGCGTTTTTGCCAAGTCGTCAACTTGCGTCGGTGTCATCGCGTCGAGACCGATTTTATGGCTACGCAGATTGAAAAAGAGCTTTCGTTGTGCTTTGGTTGTGGCAACCTTAACCAGCCGCCAGTTTTTCAAGATGTATTCATGCATCTCGGCCTTGATCCAGTGCATCGCGTAGGACACCAGACGCACACCTTGATCAGGATCAAAACGCTTGACGGCTTTCATCAATCCGATGTTGCCTTCCTGGATCAGATCGGCGTGCGGTAAGCCATATCCCAAATATCCACGTGCAATAGAAACAACTAAACGAAGATGAGACAGTACGAGCTTTTGCGCGGCAGCCAGATCGTTATTTTCACGTAATTTTTGAGCCAGCGAAATTTCTTCGTCGTGAGTCAACATAGGCAGGCGGTTAACAGCCGAAATATAGGCGTCGATATTGCCTAAAGTGCCCGAAAATCCAAGCGCTAAGGCGCCCGATTCGGCTGGGATTAACGCAGTCTGTACCGATGGATTTTTCATTGTTTCTCCTAGCTATCAGATGGAATTTTCTGCCAACAGGGTGTAAACCATACTGATTTGATCAGGTATTCTAGCACTCCCACTTGTAGAGTGCTAATCGATTTTATTAAATGGTGAGGATAGTTACTCACTATCAATAAAAGTTAATGATTTATACTTTTGAGCATGTTGGAGTGGCTTCATAGGGGGGAAGTTCGTCGCAACGATACTAAATAGTGTGACAGTGTGTAACGTGATTTTTTACGTAATAGATTGCGGATTAGATTCAAAACGGTACCAATAATCTTGGCGACGATGCCCCCGGTTTGGTGAAAGGCCTGGATAAGACCGCAAAGTGAGGGTGGTTGAGGATTAAGTCGACCGGGTAATGTCTGGAGAGTTTTCGATCGTGAGGGCTATTGGACGGATTGATATTTAAGTGGCGATATCGTCAGTCAGGGTGAGCCATTCGTCGTACGGGGAAGTGGAGAGCAAAGCGCGAATTTTATCGATGTGCGTGGCGTCCGCGATACTGATATAAAGCCGAGCAGGACGATCACGGAGCAAGCGATTCAGCGTTACCCGTAATGTAAGCAGGCCAATGCAACAAAGACAGCCAGGGGCGACACGTTTGATGTGAAGCGTGAAATGCGTTGGCTCCGGCGGTGATTTACCGTCTGGCAGGCCTTCGAGGATGACACCGATGATTCCTGGCATTTGCTGTAATGATGTTGCCTCGGTTTTGATCGACAACCAGACGGCACTTTCTCGTCTGGTTGCGGACGGGCCGGTTACCAGTGTAAGAAACGGTGGCAAAATCGATGACAGGATCGGTGGCACAAGGCATTGCGACGGAAGAGACAAATCGCTTTATCCGCCTTTTTTCGTTAATTTTCCCGGATCGACTCCCAATTGCTTGAGCTTTCGATACAAATGCGTGCGTTCAAGTCCAGTTTTTTCAGCCACGCGCGTCATGCTGCCACTTTCCCTAATTAAATGATACTCAAAGTAGGCGCGCTCGAATGCATCCCTTGCTTCACGCAATGGTAGACCAAACGAGGATGAAAACAGATTGTCTGACGTCAACATTGCCACGGGAAGTGGCGAGAGATGTGGCGTTTCCGCAGTCGACGCAGCACCAAAATTGTTGCCACTCACCAGATCAGGCATTTCATTGGAAATAACCGGTTGCGCAAACATGGTCGGCGCACGGGATGATTTAGGCCCTTGGGATAAGCCTTGTTGCACCGCTTTGAGCAGTTTCTGTAATGCAATTGGCTTTTCAAGAAAGTTTAAAGCGCCGATGCGCGTTGCTTCCACTGCAGTATCGATAGTGGCGTGACCCGACATCATGATGACTGGCATTGTCAGTAGCCCATCACGCTGCCATTCCTTAAGCAGGGTTACACCATCGGTGTCAGGCATCCAGATATCTAGCAGCACCAGATCAGGCACGCCATTTTGCCGAAATTCACGTGCTTGCTGCGCGTTTTCTGCGGTCGCGACAACATGCCCCTCATCTCCTAAAATTTCGGAGAGTAATTCTCGAATTCCCATTTCGTCATCAACGACCAGGATATTAGCCATGCGTTAGCTTTCCCATTTTCTGTTGCATTCAATCATAATTTTTAAGCCGGACATTCCGGTCAAATTTATGCGATTGCAGCACTATTTCTGTGCTTGTGTTTAATTGTTAAAAATTTGATTACACGCTTAAATTCTGACAAGGATCTTACTACGCAACCTTTAGGCTTGGTACGTGCGCCGCCCGACTTTTCTCATTTATCCCAGTTCAATTTGATTTCGGTATTCCTTCGTCGCAGTCTCCATACAGTCAGCAGCAACAGGATTGCACGTACGAAATGCTTTTTCTGGGCAGACTGGATGAAACCGACTCTTTAGAAACCGAAGTATCTGCTAAGCATGCCCACGCTTTTCAGTATCGCGCGGCGCTTGGGATCGTCCAGTATATTTTCACTGCGGCCGACGTTGCAGCATATCGCAGCTTCTATATCCAAGCATACATCCTATAACGCCGATGTCCTACTTTATAGAAAATCTGCCAAATAATAGGAAAGAGCGGACATCAAATAATTTTTTTGTCATCACCAGTGAATGTACTAGGTGCTAACTTTAACAGCAAAATTAATATTTTTGCGCCCTTTGTGTCACTGCGATTGCGTAAGTCGATCCGTCCACCATGTTCATCAACGATTTTTTTGACCATGGGCAAACCCAAACCGGTGCCGCGTGGCTTCGATGTGATGTAGGGTTCAAAGGCGCGTGCCAGAATTTTAGATGAGAAACCTGGGCCATTATCTGTGATGGAAAAACGCACAGCGGTACTCGGTTGACCGTCCGAACCCTGATAACTGATCCGTTCGGTTACTACGTCAATCCGTGGTGCCGCGACCTCTGCGGTGGGATCTGTCACGGCATCTTGCGCATTTTGTAGGAGATTGTGGATCACCTGGCGCAATTGCGTAGCATCACCCATGATATGCGGCAGGTTTGGTGTCAATGAAGCATGGATCATATCGCGCTCATCACCGGCGACATAAAGGTGCAAAATTTCGGCCACCAGAACGTTTAAATCGAGTGCGCTTAATACTGCCGGCGGTGTTTTTGCGTAATCGCGGAAGTCATCCACCATTCGTTTCATGGCAGCAACCTGATTCACAATTGTCGAGGTACTTTTCTTCAGAATTGCGGCATCCTGCGTCATCAGTTTATCCTCCAGCTTCATTTGGAGTCGTTCCGCAGATAGCTGAATCGGGGTCAACGGATTTTTAATTTCATGCGCCAGACGACGCGCAACCTCGCCCCACGCAATCGATCGTTGCGCTGAAATAACGTCTGAGATGTCATCAAACACCACAACGTATCCATCCCGATTTTCTACAGGAAGGCGCGAACCACGTGCCAGCAACGATATATCGTCACTGTCGATATTATCGATTCTGCGGGGGATTTCAATTTGTTGCTGCCAATGCAGTCGGCTCTCGCCGATTTTTCCTGCTGCAAACTGTGCATTTTGTTCTGAAAATGCCTTTGTAATAATTTCCGCGAAATGAGCTAAACCGTCAATGATATTCAGCGGCTGGCCAATATGTGGGCTCAGATCGTATTGCAAAATACGATGCACCGATTGATTACTGGTGACCAAATGAAAGTCCTCATCAAGCACCATGACGCCTGCTGACATGTTCGCCAATACCGACTCCAGATAGGCTTTGGCATTTTCCAGTTCGTTACGATTTTTTTCGACAGATGCCCGTGCATCCGATAATTGTCGGGTCATCATATTGAACGATTGGGTCAACGTACCGAGTTCATCGGAGGTGGCAATGATGGGGCGCGGTGATAGATTTCCCTCCGCCACAGCTTTGGTACCCTCGGCCAATAACAAGAGTGGTTTGGCAAGATCGCTGGCAATCAGGAATGCGCTAATGATGGCGCCAAAAATGGCGAGTAGCAGTGTCAGAGTGAGCGTTACGAGGTAAATTTTACGTAACCCGGAGCGAGCCAGAGAGCGCTCCTGATATTCACTTGACGCGGCCCGTAACGCCTCCGCATTGGTCGCTAAATAAGAAGGTACGGGCTGCGAGATTTGCAGGAAACGCGTTTCATTTTGTAGTGATAACGTTTTGATCGGTGCTGGAATTTCGACGATGACATGCAAACGCAAATTGTTATTTGCCTCGTTGATCGATGAGGCAGACAAATCGGTTGGATTAGTTTTTTTAGGCGTTCCTATGTCATCACTATTTTCTAACTCGCTTTCGATAGCTGAAAATCCACGGCTTTGTCGCGCCTGCCTTAACATGGCAGATGTCGGGAGAACCGGCGAAAGCGTTCCGAGACGTCCTCCCACCGAAGCAATCAGTTGTCCATTGCTGGCAAGAATTGATGCTTCGATATTTTGGTCGCGCAATCGCGTCAACTGGGAAACCTGGCCGGAACTTGTCTCTTCAGATAATTCAAGGGCGATGCCCTTGGATTTGGTAATCAGATCTGATAAAGATGAGTTGAGTGCTGCTCGTCCGAGGTTCAAGCCAGATTCCAATGCTGCCTCGACCCGAACGTCAAACCATGACTCGATTGAGCGTGACACGAATTGAACCGATACCAAATATATGATAACGCCGGGCAAGATGCCGATCACGGCAAAGAGCAAGACCAGTTTTGCCATCAACCGCGAGCCGAACTTGCCGCGTTTGTAACGACTATAGAGTCTTCCCAGCAGAAGGCAGACCAAGCCTAATAACGCCACTGCGACTAGCGCATTGAGGCCAAACAACCAAGAGTAGTATTTGTCGAAAAAAACGGAATTCTCTGATGCCGAAGCGAGCAGAAAGAGAAGAATGCTGATGATCGCGCCACCGACGATCAGTAAATAGCGGATTGCACGTGGCACGTTACTCTGCCTTGTAGTTGAAGGTCTTCCAGTCGGAAGAAAGACGCCAGTCGCTATTATTCAACGCGTTTACCTGGAATGGCTTTGGTAGTTGCGCCAGATCAAGTCCCATTCGGACGGCAACGCGGTAGATTTCGCCAACTTGTAGCGCGCCTTTGTCAGCGATTATCCAGCGACTGGGACGGCGGATCAAGGAGAGCGCGTCGTCTAGCGAGTCGAAGCTTTGCTGCAAACTGCCATTGATAGCGGCTTGATAGCGACGCGTCAGAACATTATAGGAAATGCGGATGGTTTGTGCGGCGTTGATCGCTTTTTCATCAAACCAATACCAGCGCGGCCGTGTTAATTCGACCTCCGTGGTGAAGTACAACGGAACGCCACGATTGATGGCGTCTTCTAGTCCGCGATTGAGTTCAAACGAAAATGCCGCAGAAAGGCGGTAACCATCATCACTGGTTTCAATCCGCGCCCTCGTCATGTCGGCGCCATCAGCCGCGTATGCCGTCACAGTGCCAAAGGACAGCGCCATCATGAAAGCGAATAGGAGCTTCAACAGCACGTTCTCAAGCAGCGACAGGCGCAAGAAATTCTGCGTAGTGCGGTGTTTGTCAACCGCATGTAGTGCAGTAACTTCCGATTGCTGAGAGCCGGACGCCTTCACATCGACCAGATTAGCATCGCTTGGGCGACGGTTTCGAAAGAGGTCTAATAGTTGTGCCAAAGGTCGCGTCACTGTTCTCGGGCCGGATCAAGTCCGGGAATAATGTGAGTAAATTAGAAAGATTGCATGCTTTCAAGCAGCGTCATTAATCTGTCATTAATGACGCTGCTTGCTCTAAATGATTTGTCGATCATCAGCGCTCAGTCAGAATTCAAGCTTTCTGGAAGAGGGCGTAAAATAGACCATCATGATCTTGCTCATCGCTCATTGTCGGTATTAACTGGCCCGGTGCGGTCAACCTGATAGCTTGATTGCGTTGTGCAAATGCCACAGCTTGAGCCTCCGACTCTTGCGGCCATAATGAACAGGTTACGAGCAACAATTTACCATCTGGTCGTAGCATCTGCCAAAGGTTGTCCAGTATATCTGCCGAAAGTGTTGCAAGTTGGTCGGTATCTGTCCCACGCCGCAGCCACCGAATATCGGGATGGCGGCGAACGATACCGGAGGCGGTACAGGGAACGTCAGCCAGAATACGGTCGAATTGTTGTCCATCCCACCAGCCGTTTGTCGTGCTCGATACGCTTTCCGAGTTGTCAGGATGAGCGCCGATGCGCGCGTCGCCTACTTGTAACGTTGCGTTCAGCTGCAGTCGTTGCAGATTTTGCGCTATGCGTTGCAGTCGCTTGGCATCGTGATCGAGCGCGGTAACCGTGACATCGGCCAGTTCCAGCAAATGACATGTTTTGCCGCCAGGCGCGGCACAAGCATCTAACACTCGCATGCCATCCTGAAGATCCAATAAGGGTGCTGCCAATTGCGCGGCCGCATCCTGAACTGACGCCAAACCATCTTCAAAACCGGGAATTTGGTTCACTGGTAATGGTTTGTCGAGACGTACCGCAACCGGACCAATTTGGCGGGCGCCAATATTATTTTCTGAAAGGAGCTGCAAATACTTTTGAACGCTGATCTTGCGTTGGTTAACGCGCAATGTCAGCGGCGGCGGCTGATTGCCGCGTGTCAAAATTGCTTGCCAGTCTTGTGGATAAGCCGCTTGCATCTGGTCAATCCACCACACTGGATAATTCCACAATGCCAAAGGATTTTTGTTTGCTTCCGCGGTAAGCGTATCGCGTTCGCGTAAAAAGCGTCTTAGTACCGCATTGACCATGCCTTTTGCGTGTGCGATGTTAAAGTCTGAAGCAGTCGCGGTGACGGCTTGATCCACCACGGTAAAGTGGTCATAAGCGGGCTTGTCGACCTCGGCCAGCAAACTTAGTGCACAGCACAACAAGCCATGTAGCAGCGACGGTTCGGGTGCTTTGCTGGTCAATGCCGCAATCAGTACTTCGGCCAAGCCGACGCTGCGCATGGTCCTATATGCGATATCCTGGATCGCTCCTCGCGTCGCGGCGGGCGCGGCGGATTGGGCAAATACCTGTGATAACGCCTGCGGTAACGATGCACCGTCGCGTACCATAGCGATAGCCTGACCCGCACCCAATAATGCGTAAGCTAGCGATTCAGTTTTAAGGGTAGAAAAATTCAATCTGTTTTTTACGTCCGGCCGTAAAGAAGGAACCTTCGAAGCAGGTTTAGCTTGAAGTGCCGGCTGGTGGGACTGGTGCGACGACTGTAATGGGGATCGCGCCGGTGAGGGCGTCGGCGATCTTGCCGGTGAGCGCGTTGTTGATGGCGAGGCCGGTGTGATGGCTTTCTTTACGACGCGAATTTTATTTTTGTCCATAATTGGTGTTAAACAGCCTTAAACTTTAGTGAGAGCAAGCTTGATACCCAGCGCGATAAAAGCGGCGCCAACGGTGCGTTCCAGCCATTGCTTGATATGAGGATTGTTGCTGGCATGACGGCTAAGTGTGCCAGCTAACATTGCAGTACCACTGTTCCAGCACAACGACATCAGCGCAAATACCCCGCCCAGTATTAAGAAGGCGAGTATTTTATGCGGTGAGTCAGGTTTTACGAACAGTGGGAAAAATGACAAGAAAAACAAAATAACTTTCGGATTCAGTACATTGGTAATCAGCGCCTGGACGAAAATCGTACCATGTGCGCGCACATCTTGGGTTCGGACGCCTTTGGTCAATTGATCGGGTTTTTTGAATAGCATTCTGAGGCCGAGGTAAATCAAATAACCGCCACCAACAAGCTTGATTATCATAAAAGCCGATGCAGAAGCGGCCAGCAAAGCCGTTAGGCCGAATGCGGAAAGCGTACCATGAACCAGACATCCTGCAGTAATGCCGAGTGCAGACATTAAGCCAGCGGAGCGACCTTGCGCCACGCTACGACCAATTATATAGGCAGTGTCCGGGCCGGGCGTGGCATTTAATAGCAATACAGTCACGCAAAACAGGCCCAAACTGGTGATGCCAAAATAGCTTGTCAACATTGGTTTTCGTCGCCGCATCGAATGTGAAGACGTGATTGTAACGGCATGCGTGGCGGCTGCGGGCAGAGACTGTCGATTTCCGCTAAAGTAATGCGTTATCTCATCTATTCCAAGAGCCTGTCGGACTGTAGGGTAATCGCCTAAAAATGATCTGAACGGCCCCTATTTCAGCATTTTTCTGGCCATTAGCTCCTTATGGTGCTTCGACGCGGGGAAGCGTGTATCCACGCTTAGCCCACCGCTTAGCCCGTTTTTTGCTGCGATTCCGTAAATTCGTTTACCTCTTAGGCAATTCTTGTTTGTCATCGTCATGCGATCACGTTACTTATTGCGCAGTAGTAAAAGAATTGAAGCATCGCATGCGTATTATATTTATCTTAAAGGCAACTGTATGACTGCAACATCGGCATCACCGGCCAGCACTTTGGCACCGGCCGCGATTCCCACCTGGATTACGCTATTACTGGCGATCGCTTGTGGCGCTATTGTGGCTAACTTGTACTATGCGCAACCACTCATTGGCCTGATCAGCGCGACGATCCATTTATCGCCAGCGGCGGGTGGGTTAGTCGTCACGTTATCGCAAATAGGTTATTGCCTTGGGCTGCTGTTTGTTGTCCCTCTGGGCGATCTGATTGAAAATCGTCGTTTGGTTGTTATTGCGTTAATTATCTCTGTCATCGCGCTAATCGCCGCGGCACTTTCGCAAAATGCATGGCAATTTTTGCTGGCCGCGTTAGCCATTGGAGTGAGTTCGGTTGCCGCGCAAGTGCTGGTTCCGTACGCTACTTATCTGGCGGCACCGGAAAAGCGCGGTCAAGTAGTCGGTAACGTGATGAGCGGCTTGTTGTTGGGTATCCTGTTGGCGCGTCCGATGGCGAGTCTGATTGCCAATTTTTGGGGCTGGCATGCCGTGTTCGCTATGTCGGCGGTGGTGATTTGTGTTTTGGCGATAGTTTTGACGCGGCATTTGCCGCCACGCTATCCAACTAGCGGAATGGCCTATGGTCGCTTGCTTCACTCGATGTGGGGATTGCTTACCACTACGCCGATATTGCGCCGTCGTGCCGCTTATCATGCCCTGTTATTTTCGGTTTTCAGCATGTTTTGGACAGTGGTTCCGATGGTACTGACAGGGCCGATGTACAAATTGTCTCAATTCGGTATTGCGTTATTTGCGTTAGCCGGCGTGATGGGTGCCATTGCCGCTCCGATCGCCGGGCGATTGGCTGATAGGGGTTTGACGCGACCGGCAACTGGGGTGGCGATAGTATTGGTATTGATTTCCTATCCCGTTGCACATATTGGCACGGCTGGATCGCACTTTTCGCTCGGTATGTTGGTTGTGTCGGCGTTGCTGTTGGATATGGGTATATCGGCCAATTTAGTGCTCGGTCAACGCGCTATTTTCTCGCTTGGCGGAGAGGTGCGTAGTCGATTAAATGGCTTGTATATGGCTATATTTTTTGCAGGTGGTGCAGTTGGCTCTGCAGTGGGCGGTTGGGCTTATGCGCACGGTGGTTGGAATTTGGTGTCTTGGTTCGGTCTTGCAATGCCTTTGGTGGCGTTGCTTTATTTCTTTACCGAGCTCAAGAAGGAAAGTCCATCGAGCGCCAATCTGGACGCTTGTTAGGTGCTTAGTGGCCTAGTGGCCGATTTTTGCGACTTATTTGCTATTTTGGTATTGGTCGTGCATGGGATGACTTTACATGCAATTGATACCGATGTTGGTGCCATTTCAACAAACGCCATGATACTGCCTGGCAGTGGGCGGTTGTTGAAAGTGAGTTTTGGTCGCTTAAAAGACTAATCTTCTCGTTCTCAAATACCCCAGAGTACGTCGTTTCCAGCCTTGTTGGCTGCCACTAACATATCCAGCAATGGCCGCGTGCGTGCTGCGTAAGCCACGCGTTCTGTCGTTTCGTGACCGTGGTCATCGCCATTTTCTCCGTGATGGGCGACTACGTCGCGCTCAACTTCGGCCGATTTTTCGTGCGCCGATGTTCTGGCGATTTCACCTTGCAGCAACTCGACTGCATGACCGGTTTCGGCGGCGGTGATGACACCAATTTTGGCTTCTTTGTGCAGCAATTCAAAAATGCGTTGAACATGTTGCTCATACATCGTGACGTCGGGTGACGCCTTGCATTTAAAGGTAATTAACATAAAGCCTCAGCATATATTATTGTTGATGAAAGACGACTTCAGGATACCTGTTTGTTCTTGTCGTCGCCACTATTGTGACTTTTCGTTACATCCGAGCAAGGTTATTCAGTCTTGTATGAATACTATGATATTGGTTTTCTTGAGGTGTCGCAACACGACAATCAAACCAAGCAGGGCGCCTTTAGCTAGCTTTGAATGATTGCATAAAGGTTTCCACGCTCTCGGTTGATACCGCTTTTTGCGGACCAATCACAATGACCTGATAAATGTATTGCCCCTTAGCTTCTAAATGGGCGAACAGCACTTTCGGTTGACCGTTATTTTCTGGGGGACCGAGCGCTTCGATATCAATTTTGCTCACATTGCCCTGTGGACCACCGGAAACAGCGCTGGCAGACTCGGACTTAACGCTACCATTAATATTTTTGACGAGCGCTATTTTCATCGCTTGAATTGCCGAAGTTGCCTGATTAATATCATTTAGTTTTGCGCTGCCCACAGCGAATACGATACCGTCAACTTCAGTTGCAGTCATCGTCATGTTCAGTTTGATGCCATCCAGATCAACCGAGCGTGAAAAGGTGGATGGCTTGGATGGTAGTAGAACACTAAAAGGGGCATCATTTCCTTGCACCTGACGCCAGTTAAATGTGGGCGAGCACGCGATGATCAATAGGATAAGCGATATACCTACTGACACATACGCTGCACGCCTGGATGAAGCGAAAGAATTTTTAAAAGACATTTTTAACAGAATAAGTATCGAAGTAAATATCAGATTAATGGCAAATTGTGGGTGGTTCACCTTACCTAAAGGTGTCTCATTTTTACGGTATCTGATGCTGAAAAGTCCGGACGCCCAAAATCACGCCCGTGCCCAATAATATTATCCCCACTATAACTGCCGCACTCGGTGCAGTGCCGCGCAGTATGAACGCATACAGCAATGCTGCCAAGGTTTCGAAAACAATGAGTTGCGCTAGCAACGTGGTCGGCAAATGTTGGCTTGCCTTATTCCAAAGAAGCGTTCCGATCCACGACGCGCAAAATCCGATCAATAGCATCAGCCCGATGAATAGCCCAGGGCGCGGTCCGAACGGAAATGGGTAGAGATCGCCAGATAATTTCAGATAAACAAAATAGCCGAGAAAGCCAATCAGCGCGAGTGGCAACGTGGCCAGTCCCTGCGCTGATGCCCACGTTGTTGAGCTGATATGTGGATTCGCCTTGAGGTAGCGTGAATTGACAATAGGATACCAGGTCCAGGCGGCGACAGCGGCGATAGCGATCAGACAACCGAGGACATAATCGGATACAGAGCGGTGATGGGTGGCGATTTTCATGTGCGCTAATTCTGCGCTATTGACACACAGCAAGCCGATCAGAATGATGGCGACGGAGGGCAATAGGAGACGCCACGCGACGCTGTCCGCACCATGTCCGGGTGACCAATTTGAACATACTGAAATGACGACGGGAAGGGTGCCGATGATCATCGTCGGCAGCGGTGCATCCGCCAGTTGGATGGCTGTTGCCAGCGCCGCGTAATAGAGCAAATTACCGACCAATGAAAGTTTTAACGCGGCCCGCCAATCGTCCCGCCTAAGCGTTCCGATGCGTTTGCTGTCGACTAACGCCGGGATAATGGCAATCAGACCAAACGCTAGATAACGCCCAAGCGACAAAACAATGCCTGGATAGTCGGCTAGTAGCAACGGCGTTACAAACACCATGCCCCACACTAATCCAGCGCCTAAAGCGCAGAGTACGCCGATTAACAAGAGCGCTCTTGCAGGTGACTATTTTTTGGAGGGAGTTTCACGCAGCACAATTTAAATAGTTTAATTAAAAATCGATAAAATTCTATTGGAAGAGTTTGCTTGGATGCAAGGACTGAACGTCGCACAGAATGCCACATTGCGCCACGTTGCACCAAGTTTAAGATAACCGTGCCAAATGACGCCGCACCGACAATACCGCGCCAATTAATCCCAAGCCTGCGCTGATAGCCAGTAACGCCACCGTAAAGTTGAGGTCTAGCGGCAGCAACAAAAACTCGGAGGCGTACAGTCGCGCGAATTCGGCGATGGCCTGATTGAGCGGCTGCAATCCCAAGGCGACGCCGCCCAGTGCCACGCCGCCAGCACACAAGCCAAGCAAAGCGCCGGAATAATAGAAAGGGCGGTGGATGTAGGCATTCGTCGCGCCAACTAATTTTGCGACGATGATTTCTTCGCGTTGCGTCAGGACCTGCAAACGAACTGTATTGAATACGACTGCGACCACCACAACCGCCAGTGTGACGGCCAGAAATAGCAACATCAGGCGGGTAATGTGTAACAACGCCGCCAGACGTTTTACCCAGTCTGAATCGACTTGAACGTTATCAACTCCGGGTAACGCCTTTAATTGCGTGGTGATGGAGTCGATCTGATTGGCCTCGGTCAGATTATTAAAGCCGGACAATTGCAACACGTACGCATCTGGCAGCGGATTTTGCCCGAGCGTGGTGAGTGCGTCAGCCAAACCGGTTTTGCCTTTCATGTCGTCCAGTGCCTGTTCGCGTGGGACGAATCTGACTTTAGCGTTCTTATCGTGCTGCTGCAAAATAGACCGGATAGGTGCGCCCAGCGCGGTGGCTTTCTCGCGTGAGATGTCCATCGCAGCGAACACGCTGATTTCCGGCTGTACCGCTAATTGCTCGGATACCGGACGCACGTTTTGAAGCAGTGTTAAGCCAGCGAACGGTAACGCGAGCGCAATGGCAACCACTAAAACGTTCATGGCGAAGCTACCGGGCGCCTTGCCTAAATGTGAAATCGCACCGGCAATTGCCGAGACGTGCTGTCGTAGCCATGTTTTCATTTGTTGCCTCGTGCCCCGGAATTTTGCCAATGGTCGACGATTTGCCCTTGATCCAGAAATATCACATGGTTGGCGCTGTGTAAAAACTGTTCATCATGGGTTGAAATCAGGCACGTCACACCCGCTGCATGGAAGGACTTCAATGCATTAAGAACGTGATCCGCGTTGTCGCGATCGAGGTTGGCGGTGGGTTCGTCTGCCAGAATAATTTGTGGTCGATTGACGATCGCACGGGCAATCGCCACGCGTTGTTGTTCGCCGCCGGACAGCGTCTGAGGCTGGGATAAGGCTTTATCGATCAGGCCAACTTTGTCGAGCGCGGCGCGCGAACGCGTTTCCGCTTCGATGCGTGTCGCGCCGGTGACGAGCAAAGGCAGCATCACATTGGCCAACACGGTGCGATCTAGCAGCAACCGTTGCTCCTGAAAAATCAAGCCAAGATTACGTCTCAGATAAGGGATGCCAGACGCCTTTAACTTGCCAACGTTCTGACCACTGACCGTCAATGTGCCACTACTTGGCCGTTCGATTGCACCAATCATTTTTAATAACGTGGATTTACCCGCACCTGATGGACCCGCCAAAAAGATCAGGTCGCCTTTATTGATCGTTAGTGTAATGTCGCGTAAGGCAAAAATGTCGCGTTCATATTGTTTTGAGACTTGGCTAAATTTAATCATTATTTAAAAATATGTTAAAAATGCGTAAATAGTTCATCAAACACAAACTAACTCAGAATAAAAGAGCGTTAGCGCAACAATGCATCCACAAAGTCGGTCGCATCAAATGGTTGCAGGTCCTCGATTTGCTCACCCACGCCGATAAAGTACACAGGAATTGCGCGGTTTATCGCTATGGCGGCCAATATGCCGCCCTTTGCGGTACCGTCCAGCTTCGTGATAACCAGACCGGTCAGGCCAAGTGCATCATCGAAGGCTTTGACTTGCGCCAGTGCGTTTTGACCGGTATTGCCATCAATCACCAATAGAATTTCGTGCGGAGCAGATGCCATCCCCTTGGCGATAACTCGTTTTACTTTTTTCAACTCATCCATCAGATGTAGCTGGGTCGGTAGACGGCCCGCTGTATCGATCATCACAACATTGGTTCCGCGTGCCTGTGCTGAATGCACTGCATCAAAAGCCACCGCTGCCGGATCGCCGGATTCCTGCGCGATAACGCTGACATTATTGCGTTCGCCCCAGATGGTTAGCTGCTCGCGGGCAGCAGCGCGAAAGGTGTCGCCTGCGGCCAGCAAAACCGATTGCTTATGTGCTTGCAAATGTTTGGCGAGCTTGCCTATTGTGGTGGTTTTGCCAGCGCCGTTGACGCCCGCTATCATCATCACCAGAGGTTGATGTTTACCGATTTCCATCGGCTTTTGCAGCGGCTTCAGCATAGAAATCAAAATAGAGCGCAACGCGGCTTTGACTTGAAGGGCTTCGGTCAGGCGTTCATCCTTAACCGTTTTCTTCAGTGCCTTCAACACAAAGTGGGTCGCTTCGACGCCTGCATCGGAGACCAAAAGCGCGGATTCCAACTCTTCGTACAGGTCATCATCGATTTTTGCGCCGACGAATAATGTGGTGAGATTGGAAGACGTTTTCGATAGGCCGCTTTTTAAGCGGGTGATCCATGAGCGCTTCTGTTCGGCAGCAACAGCCGCGGGAACGATGAACTCTTCCTCGTATTCTTCCTGATATGCTGTCGTTGCAGCGACGGCATCTTGCGGCGCTGGCGAGACAAAGATCGGGTCCGGTTTGGCTGGTATGACGGGCGCAGTGCTGATCGTCGGTGCGTCCGGCTTTGTTTTAACGGTCGGCAGAATCAAGTCTGCTTGAATAGACTTTTCAATCGTATCGACCGCATCAGAAGGGAGCGCCTCACCCTCTTTCGAAGAGATGAATTCTGTTGGCGTCGATGATGGCTCTGACGCAACAACTTGTTCTGGATCAACCGCTTTATTAGTGAGGCGATCCAGCCATGAGCGCTTGGGCGCAACTATTGGCACTTCCTCTGAGGGCGGAATGTCAATTTGTTGAGAGATCGGTTCGGAAATGTCTGTTTGCGATGGGTCCGGCAAAGGTGCTGGCGCATGAGGTTGCAACTCAGGCAATGAATCGACGTCAACTTTGGGTTTTTTCTTGAAGAAACTAAACATCAGTGGCCTGGGGTCAGAAAGGCATTCAAATAGGGGCAGTGCGGCGGCAGTAACGACACACCGCGCAGAAATTAATCGCAAGGTACAATCCCGGCATTCTATCAGAGCAATGCCCATCGAATTCAACATGGCTTGCAGTCCAACCAGCGAAGAAAGCAAATGAAGCAAAGTAAAAGACCAGCTCCGGTGCATCGTCAACCACCGGTTCAAGCGCGTCAGGTACGCATCATCGGCGGCCAATGGAAGCGTACGCCCTTGGCTGTGATCGATAGCGAGGGATTGCGGCCGACCCCCGATCGGGTACGCGAAACAGTATTTAACTGGTTGACGCATATACTAGATGGCCGTTGGTCCGAGATCCGTTGCCTCGATTTATTCGCAGGTACCGGCGTTTTGGGTTTTGAAGCAGCGAGTCGTGGTGCCGCAGCGGTCATGATGGTGGAGCATAACACCCCGGCGGTGCGTCAATTAGAGGCGACCAAGTTAAAATTAGATGCAAGTGTGGTAACAATCCAACGCGCAGATGCCTCGACTTTTTTGCAAACGTTGATCGCAAAGCCGCTAACTGATGTCGAGAGTAGCACTGAAAAACCGCGTTTTAACCTGATTTTTCTCGATCCACCGTATCATCAGGGTTGGCTGGGCAAAACACTGCCTCTATGTGAACGCTTGCTTACAGAGGGCGGTCTGATATATGTTGAGGCGGAATGTTCGCTAGTGGAAGCGGACGGAACAGCCTCGCCAGAATGGATGTCGGGTTGGCAAGTGGTGCGTGCTGACAAGGCAGGAATAGTGTTCTATCATTTGTTGCAACGACAGCAACGCTAAATTTGCGTATTTATCAGGCATAATGCGCGCTCTGATTGGGGCACTTGAGAGGAAACAAGATGGTCACAGCTGTATATCCAGGAACATTCGATCCACTAACGCGTGGTCATGAAGATTTAGTGCGCCGCGCATCGGGATTATTTGATAAGTTGGTAGTCGGCGTCGCTGACAGCAAAAGCAAAAAGCCTTTCTTCTCTTTGGAAGAGCGCTTATCGATCGCCAATGAAGTGTTGGGACATTACCCGAATGTACAGGTGGAAAGCTTCTCCGGACTGCTTAAAGACTTTGTGCGTCAGCATGATGCCAACGTCATCATGCGTGGTCTGCGTGCTGTGTCGGATTTTGAGTTTGAATTTCAGATGGCCGGGATGAACCGCTACTTGCTGCCAGATGTAGAAACCTTGTTTTTGACGCCATCGGATCAATACCAGTTTATTTCGGGCACGATCGTGCGGGAAATTGCAACGCTGGGTGGCGATGTGTCTAAATTCGTTTTCCCATCGGTTGAAAAGTGGTTAAAGGAAAAATTGACTGCGCAGGCTGCGGTTCAGCAAGGTAAAGTATAAAATAGGGGTCATGGCGGCGTTTGGCCGCGCAAGACTGAATAGAGCAATTCATGGCATTAATTATTACTGATGATTGTATTAATTGCGACGTATGCGAGCCAGAGTGCCCGAACGGCGCGATTTATATGGGGCCGTTGATTTACGAAATCGATCCGCATAAATGCACCGAGTGCGTCGGGCATTTTAACGAGCCGCAATGCCAGCAGGTTTGTCCTGTGAGTTGCATTCCTCTCGATCCCGCATGGCATGAAAGCAAGGAGCTACTGCAAGCGAAATACGAGCGCTTGCAGGCTGAGCTGAAAGTCGGCCTTTCGTAACTGCCGCAGTGGTGTTTGGTTTTCCTATTCAGCTATGTGGGCCAGCCTATTCCCGACCTTGAATACTGTTCTCTTCGGCATCTTTTGCAAGCCCGTTATTAGGGCGATTTTGTGTAAAGCCTCAGCGTAAATGCTTAATTTGTTAAGAGATTTACACTGTGAGGTCAAATGTCGGGTCCGGCATGTCAGCTGCGGACGCCGTCAAAATGCCAATTCAATCTCAATTTCCTGTCCGACTCGCAACACTTCCCCCTCTCCCTCTAGCAAAATGGTGTTCATGCCAAAGGTAATGCCGCCATCAACTTTTGGATTTGCGCGATAAGTTTGCAAAATATCGATTGGGTCAGGTCCGGGTTTGCCGGTGGCCTGGTCTACTGATGGGATAGGGCAGCGCGGGCAAGGTTTTACGGGTTGCAAGCGTATTTTGTCGATGCTGAAAGTCTCGACAAAATCTTCTTCAAATGGCTCCACACCATCAATCACAATGTTAGGTCGAAAGCGATTCATCGGTAGCGCAACGCGTCCCGTAATCCGTAATTTTTGATTTAAATCATCCAGTGACGCTTGTGATATCAGGAGGATGGGATAGCCATCAGAAAACAGCGTCGGCACCTCTCGTCCCCCGGTCCATTTTTTGCTCGCCAGACGTTTAATGGCTGGATCAAAATGCACCAATCGACAAGGGATGCCAACTGCTTCAGAAAACCAGTCAGCGATAACATCGCCACAATCCTGTGCGCTCAGGCTATCGTCCCAGACAGTGACCGTTAGTGAAGTCGGCATTGGTAGAATCGTCCCGACTTCCGAATTATCCACAGCGTGCGGCACGTTCAGCGTCTGCATTCCCGGCGCTGTCACACGCATCCCGTCTGAGTGCAGGCTCGGCACGATCAATGCCATCTGCGGAATTTCACGTTGCGTTAAAAATTGACCCGCCAAATCCACCACCATCCATTCGCGATCGTTCGCCTGTTCACATCGCAAGCCCGAGCGCGTCATGGTCGCCTCTGTCAATGCTATTCCAGTGCAGGATTTGATCGGATAAATAATCAATGAGGTGATGGTTGGCATACGAGGATTGCTTTCAATCTGTGGTTTATAGCTGAACGTTTATAACGCAATTTGTAGCTAAAGTTTATAGTTGAAGATATCGGTTATGCCGTACCTTTATGCGCATCGCCGATGATTTGGTGCAACCAAGCGCGCAATAAACTAAGGTTGCTATTTTGGCAGAATTGCGTGGCCATACTGCAAAATAAGCACCACGCGCAGGAGCCCGTATATCAAACTGGCTGCCGACAGCAAATAACCGCACCAGGCGACCGCTGGTGAGATGGTGATGGACGAGACATGAGCGTGCCAGTGCGATCCCCTGACTCGCAGCGGCAGCTTCGAGCAGATGCATCGGATCGTCGTAGACGGGACCGCTTTGCGGTTCACGGCCTATTATGCCAGCCGCCTTTAACCAGACTTCCCAGCCGCTATAGTGCGCATAGCGCAGTAGCGGCAAGGCAGATAGCCCGCCGGGAGTAATAGCCGGATGCGCGACCAGAAATGCAGGGCTGCACACGGGGAAGGTCACTTCCTCCAGTAATTTTTCATTTGGTGTTTGCAACGTTAGCTGCGTACCATGACGTCATCTCCTCCTTTTAGGATATTGTGCATGAAGCTCTCTTTTCGTATTTTCGCCATATTTTCGCTGGGTTATTTTGTTTCTTATCTGGTTCGGGGTATCAATTTACCGCTAGGGCCATTGTTGAGCAGCGAACTTGGGCTGTCGCCAGCCCAACTTGGTTTGTTGACGAGCATATATTTCTTCGCATTTGCTGGTTGCCAATTACCACTAGGTATTTTTCTTGACCGTTTTGGTCCACGTAAAGTCCTCGCATTGTTGCTAATAGTGGCTGTATTAGGTGCGCTTATTTCCGCTAATGCGCATAGCTTTGGTACGTTGTTAGTTGGTCGGTTTTTGTTGGGTGTCGGGACTTCAGCCTGCATGATGGCTGGCCTTAAGGCGATTATTGCTTGGTTTCATCATGAGCAATTACCCATGATGAATGGTGCGCTATATGCCATCGGCGGCCTTGGTGCGATGGTGACTGGCACGCCTGTCACCTGGGCGCTCGGCTTGACTAGCTGGCGCATGTTGTTCGTCATCGTTGCTGTCGGCACTGGTTTCATTGTATTGGCCTTATTATTTTTGGTCCCTGAAAAAGACGATCAACATCCAAAAAGTACCTTGTCCTCGCAAGTGCGCGGGGTACGCGACATTTTTCGGAGTGCACTGTTTTTGCGTACAGCACCTTTAGTGATGATTAGTCAGGGTGTATTTTTGGGCGTTCAAGGTTTATGGGCTGGTCCTTACTTGCGTGATGTCTCGCATCAGTCTCCAGCCGCAGCCGCAGCCCTTGTAACGGTAATTGGGTTAGCGATGGTGATCGGTGCTGCAGGGTTTGGATTGCTGGCGCGCCGCCTGCAAAAAAATGGTATTTCCATTCATGCGACCGCTGGTGCGGGCATGTTGTTATTCATGGTGTCGCAGTTACTGATTGTATTGGGTGCGCCAGTTCCTCTTTGGCTGTTATGGGGCTTCTACGGTATGACCGGTACGGCAGGCGTACTGACGTACGCATCGTTAACTAAAGAATTTCACGGACATCTTGCCGGGCGCGTCAGCACGGGGCTGACACTGGTCATGTTTGTTGGTGCTTTTATCGTGCAATACGGGTTTGGTTTATTGCTAAATGCGTGGCCGCATGAAGATGGAAGTTATGCTGTCAGGGCGCATCAAGCCAGTTGGTTGATCGCTTTGGCGGTGCAAGTCTGCGCATTCTTTTGGTTTTGCCGGAAATTGCCAGTGCTTGAGGCGGACGTTCGTGTCCAAGCTTAAGCTCGGCAAGCTTAGACAAACGCAAACAAATCGTTAGGGTAGTTCTCAATGTTTTTGCTGAACGCCACAATCATCGTCGCGACCAAAATAATGGAAGCCGTGCAAAAAAATATTAGTGCCGAAATCGCTTCTCCAGTAACGCGTCAAGACAAAAAGAAGGAGTAATATCATGAGCAACTTTACCTGCGTCATCAGTGTGCCTGCAAAGTTAGGTGAGTGCCCGCGTTGGGATGAAATGACCCAACGCTTATACTGGGTCGATATTCTGGCACCAGCGATCCATTTTTTTAGCCCGACCAGTGGTGAACATCAAACCTTGCCGGTCGCAGAGCATATTGGTTGTTTCTCGCTGGCAGATGATGGTGGATTTGTAGCCGGTATGCGCTCGGGAATCTGGTTATTAAACGCAGAAGGGAGGCAAGTCACAAAGCTGGCCGATAACCCTGAAGATCAGGCCCATAGCCGCTTCAACGACGGACGTTGCGATAGTGAAGGCCGGTTCTGGGCGGGTACATTGGATGAGCCGAAAGCGGGTAACAACGCCCATTTATATCGCTTCGATACACGCGGTCTGGCCGTAATGGACGCCGGTATACTTACATCGAATGGTCTTGCGTTCAGCCCTGATCAACGCTGGATTTATCACTCGGATACGCCAAATTTTGTGATCTACAGGCATTCCTACGACGCCGCTAGTGGCGCGGTCGGGAGCAGGGAAGTATGGGTGCAATTTACACCTTCAGCCACCGATCGGGGACGTCCTGATGGCGCTGCGATAGACAGCGAGGGTTACTATTGGAGTGCGCTATATGAAGGTGGTCGGGTAGTGCGGATTTCTCCTGCGGGAGATATTGTGGAGACCTATCCGTTGCCAGTGCTTTGTCCGACCATGTGCGCGTTTGGCGGCGACGATTTAAGGACCTTATACGTTACCAGCGCGAGCCAGGGTCGTCCCGACGCTGAGTTGCTGCAACACCCGCAATCCGGCGGCGTCTTTGCTATGCAGGTAGATGTGCCCGGTTTGAGGGAGCCACGTTTTCGGACCGCGGGCGCTCAGGCTGCTAATCGATAATCGGAAGCGCGTTGTTTTGCGCTTCATTTAGCGTGCTCGTTTGTGTTCGCCCCAGTAGCCAAACTCGTCTTCATGCACGTCAATATCTAGCTCCAGAACGCGTTGCTGAAGTTGATCTTGCGCGTCCCGAACTGCCTTGTTATAAATGGATGGTCCTATCTCATCGAGTATGAAAGCCAGTAATGCACCCGCTTGAAGATTCCCGATTGACTCTTCCATGTGTTCGTCGAAATAACGTTCAATTGATTTAATCGCCTCGTGACGTGTTTCTTTTTCCAGTTCAATAGTCATTTGTTGCCACACTTAACGATTTTCCAGCGTGAATTATGCCATTTTCCGCGGAAAAATTGGATCCATCACTGTTAAAACCGCATGTCAAACTTCGAGGAAGAGGAGTGGTAGTTAAGATGTTGGCACAATATCGTGTCGAAAATACTGCGCAGAGGGACGGAGAGTGACCGATGCGGCTTGGCCGAGAAGAAGTACGCGAGGTGACGTGCTTAAGTCATCTTAACAAGCGTAACTTCGTATCAAAAAAATGTATTAAATATCATTTGTATTTCAAGCGTGAGCGGCGGTACTAAGCACTGAATACCATCCTCTAAGCCGATGGACGACCATGTCGCTCTATCGGGAAAGGCATCAAACTAACCGCCCAAGCTTATAAGTCAGAACATTTTCAGACAAATTACATTTTATGTTCCATGTGGCGATGGTGCTTCATCTTCATCCGCTTTTGAACGGCATGGTGGCGCTGTACTGCTGCCGCATGCTCTGACTCCATACGGCGATCATTACGCGCGTCTGGATGGTCGGATAAGCCCTGCGCTTGCGCAAACGGTGAAAAAGCCAGGATTAACGCAGCAACGGCAAGTAGTTTTTTCATTTTCAATCCTTCGAAAAGTGGGAAATCACAATCCGCATCAACAGCGGCCTGACTTAAAAACGCTGCTAACGATATTCGGTTGACAGCTTTGGCGCGACACATGATCGTGTCCTATGGGAATAAATCGCAAATATAATTATATTTATACCAAATAAATATGGAAAAAACATCTTTAATGCGCCAATAACCGCATCGCATAATCTTTCTTTTTGTCCGAATAACCGGACGCAAAGAAAGATATTTACATAACGAGGTTGGCTAGAATACGTTTAATCTCAGGCCGCTCTCATTTCAGGAGGACGATAGTGGATTGCAAGAAAAGAGATCGTTATCCCATTCCCCTTCCACCATCTTTTCCCGTCGCCAATTCAAACAGATCAAATGCATCGTTGTATAAGAACGATTTTTTTACTGGCTGGCGATATTCTCCGGAGGTGGCGTAAGCGATGACGTTTTGTTCGCAGTCATGCTTGGTCCTTGCAATAATTGAGTCGGTTTTATCACCATCTATATTTTCAGCTACCCAATAAGTTAACTTCATTCGCTCTCCGCGGTGTGATGTCAGTTTTGCCGTTCTTTAGGCTGCCTGAAATCATTATCCGCTTTACTGAGATATGGGTGGGGCATTTTAAAGGGTGAGAAAGGCTCTTCGCCTTCGCTATTGCAGCGAGGGTTGGATCAAAGCCAATTATTGATGTGCTGCAAAATCTAAAGTCGCTAATGGTCACGCCAACAGATTCCCGCGCGGACACAATCAGACAATGACGACCACGCGCGCATACCGAACTGCCGGAGTAGGTTGAGGCGCGATGCACTCGCGTCAAATCGACGTCAATGCATCGCTATTTTGAAACGTTTAACAAGCTGGCGATACGATTAATGTGTCGTCCTGGCTGTTTGATCTGCGTTATTTTTGCGCCCTGCCTGACTGCTTGAAGTTGGAGTTGAAGCATCTTTTTGCTGTTGCTTGTCCGGTGTCTCTGGGCGCTCATTAATAGTTTTCAGAATGGCGTCGCTTGACGACTGCCACGTGCTTTTGACGATATCGACCACCTGTTCAGCGGTAGAAGGTATATTTTTGGTGAGCTCTGTCAACAGCCCCGAGCCATGACGGCTCGCTTCAGCGATGTTTGAAGCAATCGCCTTATTACATGCATCCTTAGTGGCAGAAGCAATACGCATTGCTTCGTTAGCGTAATAAGTTGCGCTTTGCATTTCGCGCTGATTGTGCGAGGCGCTGATGGAAAAAAATCCTGCGAATTTTTCGCATCCATAAGCTCCTTGGCAAAAACCATCGATTCTGCCAGAGTCGCTTTGATGACATCCATATTGAGCCTTGTCAGTTCCTCAATACGCTCGTTTAATTTGTCGCTTAAGGTCGATGCTATGGCGTGCTGCGCTTCAGCATGTGCTTTGATGGTCGCGGAAACCTGTTCGGGAATAGTAAGCATGACCTGCTCCTTGAATAGTAGATAAGGTGTAAAGAATTCCGGTGTTGGATGTATTTACTCGTTCGGCAGACTACGTGAGGCGCAAATTATTGCGAATACGCATATCCGCTCACGACCAGCGAAATAAGCGGATCCGATAATATGACGCTACGGGACTCCACTTTGGTAGGTTTGATATGGTCAGTTTGACGACGCATTTTTTTTGGTATATCGGTTGCCAAAAAATGGGCGCCCATCGCAAACCATTCGTCGTTAGATATGATGCGCTGCGCCAAGGGTAGTAATTCCTCCTCTTCCATCGCGAGTCGTTTCAGCAAGTTGTTGCAAGAGCGCTCAATGGAAGAATACAACTCAGTCGTATCGTTGGAACTTCTCTCGGAGCTGACTTTGGCCCAAGCTTTCACTTCATCGAGTATCTTCCTTCCAATCACCTTAGATGATTCCATCTCGGATAAGCGGCGATCAGCTTGATGCGTGACACTCTGGATTGCGGGGATGACGTATGTCTCAATTTTGCGCTTGCGACATCCAGCGGCAAGTCTGGAGAATTGCTTGATGACAGATTTGCGCGTGGCAACGTCAAGACGCTGGCGGTCTGCATTGATCTGCAGTAGTTGTTGTGCAGCGGACAACAGAAAATGCAGTCTCTTTTGCTCCATCGAAAGACTGAGAAAAGCATAAGTTGTCGTTAGCATATCTTCTCCAGAGTTTCATCACGCGAATGAGCGGAAGGCCTAGTGATGCATGGCGCATCAACGACCAGCTAAAAGCATAGAAAAAATTATAGGTCGGAAAAATGAAACCACAAGCAAGTTTATGGGCTTATTTTATGTCCCGATTTTCTCCTTTTTTTATGCGGGATCTGAGTGATTTTTTATCTTAAAGATGGTCGCAAAAGTCCAAAAAAGTGCAGATGTGATCCTTATTGGCCTGACCTTGTATTTATTGGTGCGTTAATACCGTGGGCTACAAAAGAGTCGAAGAGGGTTGCTGCGAGTAAAGAATTATCGAAAACGCCTTTGATAATTTACATCTTTATTTCTTATGAGAAATTAAGATGCTGTCTAGCAATTAACATAGTCCAAAATGAGGTGTCTAAAGCAGGCGCAGCTTGACCGAAACCAAGCTGCGCCCATCTTAATAAAATCCTCGATCGTTTAGAAAAGCCAAAATGGTTGAAGTGTGGCAATGGCAATGGCGCTGACGCTGAAGCAAGTGCCAAGTACCAAGTACCAAGTACCGCGTTGTAGTTGGTGCGCTGCATAATGAACATCTCATGTAGTAATTGGGTGACCTTCCGATTGCGCAGCCGACCAATCCCCCGACTTCCCACCGTGCTTTTCCAGAACCCGAACATCTGAAATGATCATCCCTCGATCGACCGCCTTACACATGTCGTAAATTGTCAGCAGCCCGATTTGAACAGCGGTCAGCGCTTCCATTTCGACGCCGGTTTTGCCGATTGTTTCTGCCTGCACGGTGCAACGAATACTGGACAGTGGAACATCGATAGAAAAATCGACCGTGACTCGCGTCAGTGCCAGTGGATGGCACAGCGGTATCAGGTCACTGGTGCGTTTGGTGGCCATAATGGCGGCAATGCGGGCGATCCCGAGGACGTCACCTTTCTTGGCGCTCCCGGACGTAATGAGCGCCAATGTTTCCGCCTGCATGCGGATGGTGCCACCGGCGATGGCGATGCGATGCGTGTCTTGCTTCGCGCCGACATCGACCATGTGCGCCTGACCGCTTTGATCAAAGTGGGTTAAAGAAGAATCTGGGGACGTTTTATGTGTCATGGGTTGATAGTTTCGTAAGTCGCGAGGCGGTCTGTTGACGGTCATCCTGCGTGTAATAATTGTTATTTAAAGGCGATTATAAAAATCGCGCTTTAAGCTTGCGCTTTAATACAGTAATAATAAAAGTGCCGATTGAACTGAGTGTGTCATGTTGGATTGGGATTACCGATAGGGAACAAAAATTCTCTGTCGGTATCATAGCACCGTGGTTTTTATATTTTATCCTTCCCTTATTTAATCGCTGAAAATTTTTTGTTCCGATGTCAGGAGTTGTTCATTGTCAATACGTTCTTTTTACCTTAACGCGCGCCCACGCCGATTCTTTTTATTGGGTTCAACCTCGGTGAGTAGGGTGCTGTTGCTATTGTTCGCACCTGCGTTTGTTGCGGCACAAAATTTACCCGTATTGGGCGATGCTGACCGGTCTACGCTGTCGCCGTTGATGGAGCGCAAATTGGGCGAAGAAGTCATGCGGGATATCCGTCGTGACCGAGATTATATGAACGATGGGCCGCTGCTCGAGTATTTGAATAATTTCGGAAACAAGTTGGTATTGGCGCGACCTGACGTACGCGGTGAAGCAAATTTTGATTTCTTCTTTTTTGCGGTGCGAGACCCGGTTTTAAATGCTTTTGCATTGCCGGGTGGATTTATCGGCGTGCATTCCGGCTTGATATTGGCCGCGCAGAGTGAGTCGGAATTGGCTGCAGTGCTTGCGCATGAAATAGGGCACGTTACGCAGCGTCATCTGGCGCGCATGCTGGGCCAGCAAAAGAACGATTCAATGATTGCATTAGCCTCGATGTTGCTGGGTGCGTTGGTTTTACGCGGCAGCGGCGATGCTGGCGCTGCGATCATGATGGGCGGTACTGGTTTTGCGATGCAGCGACAACTCAGTTTTAGCCGTGATGCCGAGCGTGAAGCGGATCGAATCGGCTTAGCGATTTTGGGGGAGAGTGGTTTTGAGACTTCAGGAATGGTGGCTTTTTTTGGTCGGCTGCAATCAGCATCCAGAAACTATTCGGATGCCGTACCCGCATACTTGTTGACCCATCCTTTAACTACGGAAAGGATCGCCGATATTGAGGCCAGAATAAGGGATCAACGTTATAGACAGCACGCGGACAGTCTGGATTTTCAGTTGATACGCGCACGCGTGCGCGTGTTGCAGGATACTTCCGAAAAAGGCCTGCGAGATGCGCATTTAGTGTTTGAAAATCAGCTTAGATTGCATGTAAAGCAGCAAACCGTCGCTGCTAAATACGGTTTGGCTTTTATTGCGTTTAAACAGAATGCGTACGATAAAGCGGAACGTCTTTTAACGGAAGCGAGCGCGTCGGCAGCACCTGCGAAATCGAGCCTTGCATTGAGCGACCTTGATATCGAGATTAAGTTGGCATCGAACCGTACAGCGCAGGCGTTGAAATTGATTGCTACCGCAATGGATGAGTTCCCGCTAGCGCGTAGCATGGCTTATCAGTATGCGAACGCGTTGATCGCTGATAAGCAGTTGGCTGAGGCCGCCGCTTATCTAAGAGAGCAATCGCAGCTTTATCGTCAGGACGCGGATATACAGGATCTATTGGCCAAGGCATACGCTGCACAGGGTAAGCAAGCGCTGCAACACATGGCGCTGGCTGAGTCGTATGCATTAACCGGCAGTCTGCCTGCAGCAATTATTCAGTTGGAGATAGCGCGCAAAGCACCGGACGCGCAATTTTATGAGCAAGCGGTGATTGATGCTCGTTACCGAGAATTGAAGGAACGCTGGAAAGATGAGCAGGAAGATACAAAAAATCGGTGACACTCGTGATGCCGAGTTGGATTGTGGTTATTCCAGCTGGCGCGGCCGTTGCTCAAACTTGAATTTGCCAGGTAATTCAGCCGTTGAAGTCCGCTCGACGTTAAAAGTTTTTTCTGCAATCTGCCAAATCAGCGTGGCTTGGTCTGCTGAAGAGGCAATCCATTCCAGCAGGCGTTCGTCAGCAACCGCTAGCCCATTCATGCGCAAGCCGGTCATCCAGTCGGCGATGTCACGGTCATCGAGCGCTGAGACCTTGTTGCCGGCTACAAATAGTGGTTGCCCTTGCTCGGTGAGCAAAACCTGATCAATCTCGGTCAACACTTCTCCGGTCTGCAGTACGATCCCTAGCGCAGGATCGGTGTGCGCTATGTAAGGCGTCAGCGCCAGATCCACATAGACGCATTGCGGACCATTTTGAAAATATCCGCGCCCTAGCGCGTCGATGCTGTAATTACGGTTGATGAAGGCGCACAAAGCGGTGTGCATAATCTTGTTGCCGGGCAAATCATGTCGTTGCGTTTCTTCATCACGCATGCGCCAGGCACCGCGTGCATCGAGTGCCAACCAGCCGAAACACGCTGGCACATCGGGCCATTTTTGCATTGCTTTTTTGACGATGTCATCCATGTTGATGCGGTCCTTTATCGATCTGTCGCATGTTAATAGTATACTTTTCAGCTTCTTAAGAGAGCGCTAAGTGCGCCCTAAAAACCATAGTAAGCGCGCTTGATGCTCAATGCCAGAATCGTCTTGAGAAATTATCCGTGCGTTATCGGTGCGACCACAGGTGGGTGAGCATCGGAAATGCGAGATTGATTCGTGTATCAGGCTTTTAAAGATCGTCCTACGCGGTCAATAGAAATTGTACAACGCGCCGCGGTAACCAGTCGACGCGGCCCGGTAGAGAACCTACCGGAAAGCCCACGTGTCCACCTTGTGCCGGATATTCTAACGTGACGCTAGAAGCTGCGCTGCGCGGCAAATGGCGCGGCGGAAGAAATGGGTCATTCTGGGCATTGAGTATCAACGTTGGTACGACAATGTCGCTCAAAACATGCTTTGCACTAGCCCGATTCCAATAATCGTCTGCATCACGAAACCCGTGTAACGGCGCGGTGACGACGTTATCGAACGCATGCAAATTAGTAGCGCTAAGCATGCGTTCACGATCAAATAAACTTGGAAATTGCGCCAGCTTATCAAGCGCTTTAGTTTTCATAGTGCGCAGAAAAACACGTGTATAGAGCATATTAAAGCCCTGCGATAACGCGTTTCCACCGCCCGCCAGATCAAGTGGCGCTGAAATAGCGCAAGCAGCATCAATCAGGTTGGCCTGTTGTTGTGATTCGCCAAGCCAGCAAAGTAATGCATTGCCGCCCATAGAAGCGCCCGTCGCGTAGAGTTTGCTGAATTTTTTTTGTGAACGTGAGTCAGCTAATCGTCGCAATATCCAATCTACTTCTGCCGTATCGCCGGAGTGATAAAAGCGTGGGGCCAGATTAATTTCACCTGAACAGCCGCGAAAATGCGGGGCCGCGCCGGACCAGCCAAGAGAAGCCGCATAAGCCATCATCGCGCGCGAGTAATGGCTGGCGGACGAGCCCTCCAGACCATGAAACATGACGATCATGGGTTTGCCCGGCTGTCCGTCAACGAAGTCAATATCAATAAAATCGCCATCCGGAGCGGTCCAGCGCTCGCGGCGATAAGCGACCTCCGGTTTGGCAATGCACGTCGACGGATAGATTGTTTGCAGATGTCCACCCGGTAGCCATAACGGGGCGATGTAAGGGGAATAGGGAAGGGCGGATATCATCTGGTTTTAGTGAGCATGCAGTTGTGCGCATAGGTACACTGCGCAACAGCCCGGGCCAGGTATTGGATTACTCGGCTATTTGGGGTTTATTGCACTGTTTATTATATTGGTTATTACATCATTTTATGACGTTATTTCCTCAGTACTACCACCACTGTACCGCAATGCGGATGTTCCCGTTACCGTCGACTAATTTTGATGATCCATACATTTGTGCGGGCTGACCGAAGCGACTATGCCGATCTGCAAAAACCGGAATGGCGATGACCGATACTGCAACGCTGGATAAATGTTTTCAGGTCGATGGATCAGTATTACTAGGAGGTACAGAGTTTTTTACAAATTGATCGCTACCGGGTGAAAGACATGAATACAGACGAGCGCGACTCCATGCGGCCTCACCTCCGCATTGCAGTTTTAATGAAGCAGGTTTGCCGCCAAAATATCTTCGGGTGCCTGACCGGGTGCAATCGACGCGTGGTGCAATACGATGCGCCAACCGCTTGGCGTTTTCATGTAGGCGTTGGTGGTCAGGATATGCATCTCCTGGCTTTGTTCGCCGCTTCGGTTTATATCTTCAACGAGGTTATGAATGCTGGTAGACATGTTGTGCGAGACGTGAACTTGGCGGGCTCTGATATGCACGCCACCGCGTTCAAACAAGGTCTCATACGCGCCACGAATTGCCGCATGGCCGACCAGACGCGGGGCGCCTGGATGGACACAAACGATTTCTTCATCATCTGCCCACAACGCCATCATTGCCTCAATGTCGGCGCGGCTCAGTGCGTCGTAAAATGCGGTTTCGGCGTCATCGGCTGTGCCGTGTATTAGTTTTGCGCGTGGCATGCTTACTCCTGTTACAACATAAATCAGACTCCAAATAACGACCGAAAATGCCGTCCGTTAATCTTTATCAGTGCGTTGTCATTCGTGATTTTTAACGGTCTACATCTGATATGCCTTTAGTGATCTTTTTAGTGACCTTTAATGACAGCGCCAGCCTTCATTGCATAATTTGTGCCGCAATATGGACATTTGGCACTTCCGGTTTTACTCATATCCAAAAAGACACGGGGATGTGAAGACCATATCGGCATCAGCGGGTTCGGGCAATGTGCCGGTAAGTCTTTTGCATCGAGTTCGACGACTGCTTGCGGGTTTGTTACTGTACTCATTTAATTCTCCGGATTGCCGTTTGCTAAGTGGTGATGATAATGTGCTATGCCACGTAACAACTAACCTTCACAAGTCGGTTCTCACGTGACACTACCTATTGGGGCTGATTTAAACTAACGTCAGCCATTCTTTATATTTGGACGATTTACCCCCAACCACATCAAAAAACATACTTTGAATTTTCTCCGTGATCGGACCGCGTTTGCCTTCACCAATGGTGCGGTTGTCCAGCTCGCGGATCGGTGTGATTTCGGCAGCCGTGCCGGTGAAGAATGCTTCGTCGCTGCAATAGACTTCATCGCGGGTGATACGTTTCTCGATGACCTCGATACCGCTATCGTGGGCCATCGTCAACACGGCGTCACGCGTGATGCCGTCGAGACAGGATGCGAGATCGGGAGTATAAATTTTGCCGTTCTTGACGATAAAAACGTTCTCGCCAGAACCTTCGGATACATAGCCGTCGGTGTCCAGCAGTAAAGCCTCATCGTAGCCATCGGTCAGCGCTTCCTGATTTGCCAGGATCGAGTTGATGTAATAGCCGCTCGCCTTTGCCCGCACCAGCGATACATTGACATGATGGCGGCTGAATGAGGATGTCTTGACGCGAATACCTTTAGCCAAACCATCGTCACCCAGATACGCACCCCATGGCCACGCCGCGATGGCGACATGGATAGTGTTGCCCTTTGCCGAGATACCTAATTTTTCCGAGCCGATCCAGACTAGCGGGCGCATGTAGCAGGATTCCAACTTATTTTCGCGAACCACTTGCAGCTGCGCGTCGATTAAAGTCTGTAAATCGTAAGGCACCTTCATCTGAAAAATTTTAGCCGAGTTCAACAGGCGCTGTGTATGCTCCTTCAGCCGAAAAATCGCCGTTCCTTCCGGCGTCTTGTAAGCACGTACACCCTCAAAGACCGCCATACCGTAATGCAACGAGTGCGTTAATACGTGAATATTGGCATCACGCCAATCGATTAATTGACCATCCTTCCAAATTTTCCCGTCGCGGTCTGCCATAGACATAGTGAAATCTCCGGTGATTCTGTCATTGGGGATTGTCGAACCGTGTTTAGCGCGACAAGCAACAACATTGTCTGAACATTTTAACGGATTCAGAACACCGTCACCCTTAAGAATCGCAGTTCCGCCGCAACTTTGTTTGGCTTTTCTTTTGTTGTGACAATGCATTGTTGGGGCCAAGGCGTTTTAAAGTTGATAACGCTAAATAACGCGGTAAAGTTGGTTTAGGGCTAATTTGTTCACATTGATAACGCTTCCTGACTGGCGTGATGATCCTGCATCGTTGATCGAAACGACGCCATCTTCCCTTATTGTCGTAGCAACGTGGGGTGGTGGGAAAATATTAGCAAAGCCCTTGGTTAGGTGACTGTTAACCTCACTTTGATCGGCGTAATTAAAGCAAGTGGGGATTTTGGTTTGGATTATGTTGCTTAATCGTAATGCTCAAAGGCAAGTCAAGCCAAAACGGTGTTTTTGATAGGGCGAGTGGGGTAAAATAACGCCTTTTCCTCCGGACATCTGCCTGATCGACATGAAATTTAATCGACTGAGCGACTTGATCGCGCAAGACCAACTTCAGGGAAAGCGTGTGTTCATCCGCGCTGACCTTAACGTGCCACAAAATAACAACGGTAGTATTTCTGAGGATACCCGCATTCGCGCCTCAATTCCGGCGATCCGCATGGCGCTCGACGCTGGTGCGGCGGTGATGGTGACCTCTCATTTAGGGCGACCGACCGAGGGCGACTTTCAGCCAGCTGACACGCTTGCACCGATTGCTGCCCGTATGGCGGAACTATTAGATCAGCCTGTCGAATTGCGTCAAAACTGGGTTGACGGTGTTGAAGTGGCGCAGGGTCAGGTTGTATTGCTAGAAAATTGCCGGGTCAATAAAGGCGAAAAAAAGAATGACGACGCGTTGGCGCAAAAGATGGCCGCCCTTTGTGACATTTACGTCAACGATGCATTTGGTACCTCGCATCGGGCTGAAGCAACAACGCACGGAATCGCCAAATTTGCACCAATTGCCTGCGCTGGCCCTTTGCTAGCTGCAGAACTGGACGCGCTTGGCAAGGCACTCAATCAACCCGCTCGTCCTTTGGTGGCGATTGTCGCTGGCTCTAAAGTGTCGAGCAAACTGACTATACTCAAAGCGTTGTCGGATAAGGTCGATAATCTTATCGTTGGCGGTGGCATTGCGAACACGTTTTTGCTGGCAGCTGGCTTCAAAATCGGTAAATCTTTGGCAGAAGTCGATTTGGTCGATGATGCGAAGGCTATTATTGATCTGATGGCCCAGCGCGGTGCATCGGTGCCAATTCCGGTTGACGTCGTGTGCTCTAAAGAATTTTCGGCGGCAGCAACTGCCGTTGTAAAAGACGTTAAAGACGTTGAAGATGACGATATGATTCTGGATATCGGGCCTAAAACAGCCGCTATATTGGCCGAGCAAATTGCGAAGGCTGGTACCGTGGTGTGGAATGGTCCCGTAGGCGTATTTGAATTCGACCAGTTTGGCGAAGGCACAAAAGTGCTGGCGTTGGCGATAGCAAACTCGAAAGCCTTTTCGATTGCTGGCGGTGGCGACACGCTGGCGGCGATAGCGAAATACCAGATTGCCGACAAGATTGGTTACATCTCGACCGGCGGCGGCGCTTTTCTGGAATTTTTGGAAGGTCGGACATTGCCTGCGGTAGAAATTTTGGAACAGCGCGCTGCCGGCTAGAATGCTGTTGACGTTCCGGCGCGTTGGTCATGCATTGGTAATATTTATGCGCCGGCGCTTTAGATGATGTTTCTCTTGGCGCGTGGTTCCTGACTGAATAAATGTTAAGACATTGCAGATCTTAGCGAGCAGTGAGGTAGCAATACTTAAGTAGCAATTAGTAGGTGGGAGTGAAAATAGGGAGTAAAACTAAAATCTGCCGAAGCAGATGACTTAGCATTAACGTGGTTTTTAACGTAGTTTTAAGTACTCACTTCACATAAAGGTTGTCATGCAAAGAGCTACCAAGATCGTCGCCACTATCGGACCTGCATCAAGCGATGCCGAGACTTTAACGCGGATGTTTAACGCAGGTGTCGATGTAGTACGTTTAAATTTTTCGCATGGCAAGGCGCAGGACCATATTGATCGCGCCCTGCTGGTGCGTGAAATAGCGGCTAAGTGCGGTCGTCAGGTAGCGATCATGGCCGATTTGCAAGGTCCGAAAATTCGCGTTGGTAAGTTCGAAAATGGCAAGATTGAGCTGGTAAATGGGTCTAAATTTATACTCGATTCCGATTGTGAACTTGGCAACCAGGATCGAGCCGGACTTGACTACAAAGCACTGCCGCGCGACCTGAAAGTTGCTGATGTGCTGTTATTAAATGATGGCCTTATCGTGTTGGTGGTTGAGCGGATAATCGGCAACGAGATTCATACCGTGGTCAAGATTGGTGGTGAGTTGTCAAATAACAAGGGAATTAATCGTCAGGGTGGCGGTCTATCTGCACCGGCGTTAACTTCTAAGGATATGGACGACATCAAGACGGCAATGAGTTTCCAGGCAGATTATGTCGCCGTATCATTCCCAAAAAACGCCACCGATATGGAAATGGCGCGGCAATTGGCGAACGTGGCTGGCGAAGCCTACAACCACAAACCGATGATGATCGCCAAGATCGAACGGGCCGAAGCGATTCCTGTTTTGCAATCGATTCTGGACGCTTCCGACGGTATTATGGTGGCGCGGGGCGATCTGGCGGTAGAAGTTGGTAATGCGGCGGTACCGGCGTTGCAAAAGCGTATGATCAGAATGGCACGTGCATCGAACAAACTCACGATTACGGCAACCCAGATGATGGAGTCGATGATTGTGAATGCAGTGCCGACACGGGCTGAAGTATCGGATGTTGCTAATGCGGTACTGGATGGCACCGATGCTGTTATGACCTCGGCAGAAACAGCATCCGGGCGTTATCCGGTAGAGACGGTGGAAGCCATGGCGGCCATTTGTCTGGAAGCGGAAAAATCGGAAGACTGCAAGCTCGATGCCGATTTCCTGAATGTGACTTTTACCCGCATCGATCAGTCGATTGCTTACGGCGCGCTATTTACCGCGCATCATTTGCGCGTCAAGGCAATTGCGGCGTTGACCGAATCCGGTTCGACCGCGCTGTGGATGAGTCGGCATAACATCGATATCCCAATTTTTGCGCTTACGCCAAGCGTTCAGACCCGTCGCAAGGCCGCGCTGTATCGCAACGTAACAAGCCTGGAACTCGCCAAATCAACAGACCGTGAAGCGGTCCTGAAAGATGCGCAACATCTGCTGGTGGCGCAAGGCGCGGTACAACCCGGTGATCTCGTGGTGTTGACGTGGGGTGAGCCAATGGGCCAGATCGGCGGCACGAATGCATTCAAAATCATGAAGATCGGTGAATACTGATTCATCGACGCACACCTATTTTATTACTATCGGAGTATCAATATGCCTCTCGTATCCATGCGTCAATTGCTCGATCATGCAGCTGAAAATAGTTATGGTATCCCAGCGTTCAACGTTAATAATCTGGAACAAATCACCGCGATCATGGAAGCCGCCGATGAAGTCGGCGCACCGGTCATCATGCAAGCTTCGGCTGGCGCACGCAAATATGCTGGCGAAGCATTTTTGCGTCACCTGATTGAGGCAGCGGTTGAAGCCTACCCGCACATTCCCGTAGTGATGCATCAGGATCACGGCCAGACGCCATCGGTCTGTATGGCGGCGATTCGTTCGGGCTTTACATCGGTGATGATGGACGGCTCATTGACCGCAGACGGTAAAACGGTTGCGAGTTACGAATACAACGTCGAAGTATCACGTAAAGTCGTTGAATTTTCGCACGCCATTGGTGTGACGGTTGAAGCTGAACTGGGCGTGCTAGGCTCTTTGGAAACCATGATGGGTGACAAAGAAGACGGTCACGGCGCCGATGGCAAAATGACGCGTGAACAGTTGCTGACTGACGTTGCTCAGGCAGCAGATTTTGTTCAGAAAACACAATGTGATGCACTGGCAATTGCGATTGGTACTTCGCATGGCGCTTACAAATTTTCGCGCAAGCCAACGGGCGATATTCTGGCCATCGAGCGTATCAAGGAAATCCACGTACGTATCCCAAATACCCATCTGGTGATGCACGGCTCTTCGTCGGTGCCGCAAGAATTGTTAGCGGAAATTCGTGAATTTGGTGGCGATATGAAAGAAACCTACGGTGTTCCAGTTGAAGAGATTCAGGAAGGTATTCGTCACGGCGTTCGCAAGATCAATATCGATACCGATATCCGTCTGGCAATGACCGGTGCGATTCGCCGCTATTTGATTGAAAATCCAAGCAAATTTGATCCACGTGATTATCTGAAGCCAGCACGTGAAGCGGCTAAAGCAGTGGTAAAGGCGCGTTTCCTGGCGTTCGGTTGTGAAGGTATGGCCGCCAAGATCAAACCAATGTCATTGGAAAAAATTGCAGACAAGTACAAAAAAGGCGAACTTTCCCAGATCGTTCAATAAAGACTGATTTAAGATCGGACACGCGTGGTGAGCGGAGCGCGATGGTAGAAGCAATAATGGAGAATGCGGAATAGGCCTTAATGTGAATTTTTATGTGGCCTATTTTGTATTTTATTTATCCTTCAATCTGTCGCTTTTGTGCCTACCCGCAAACCGATCTTAAAAATGTCAGTGAACGTGTAACAAGCTGGTGAACATGCAATAAATCGTTGAATGCGTAATAATCGACATTAAAAGACCAGGCGGAGATTATTCTCCCCGCCTGGTTTCTACTTTTGGAACCACCATGACAAGCCTATATAAATCTTCCATTAAGTCGTTGCCACTGCTGGGTACCGGAAAAGTGCGCGACAACTACGCGGTCGGCACTGATAAAATTTTGATACTGACCACAGACCGCTTATCTGCCTTTGATGTCGTGATGAGTGAGCCGATTCCCGGCAAAGGCAAGGTATTGAATCAGATGAGTGATTTCTGGTTTGAGAAACTGGCTGGCATCGTACCGAACCATCTGACGGGCATTGCACCCGAAAGCGTCGTTGCGCCGGATGAAGTGGATCAGGTTCGTGGTCGTGCAGTTGTTGCAAAGCGTCTGGAGCCAATCATGGTCGAGGCGGTGGTGCGTGGTTATATCATTGGTTCGGGATGGAAAGATTACCAGGCAACCGGTGCAATTTGCGGCGTGACTTTACCCGCTGGATTGCAACAGGCAGCAAAACTGGATGAGCCAATTTTCACGCCAGCGGCCAAAGCCGAAATGGGTGAGCATGATGAAAACATTAGTTACGACGATATGGAGCGCCGGATCGGTACTGAACTCTCGGCTAAAATTCGTGAAATCAGTATTGAGTTATACAAAACCGCAGCCGAATACGCTGCCACGCGTGGCATTATCATCGCTGATACCAAATTTGAATTCGGTCTCGACCAACAGGGCGTGTTGCATTTGATGGATGAAGTGTTGACGGCTGATTCGTCGCGTTTCTGGCCTGCAGAAAGTTACGCGGTCGGCATTTCTCCGCCATCATTTGACAAGCAGTTTGTGCGTGATTATCTTGAGACAGTCACAAGTTGGCACAAGACAGCACCCGCGCCAGCATTGCCGGTCGATGTCATCGAAAAAACCGGTGCGAAATATCGGGAGGCGTTAGAAAGCCTGACCGGTCAAAAACTGAAGGAGTAATGATGGACGCAAGCCAAAAAGAATCACCGCTGATCGGTGTGGTCATGGGTTCGTCCTCTGACTGGGATGTGATGCAACACGCCGTCGCGATATTGACGGAGTTTGGCGTCGCGCATGAAGCGCAGGTGATTTCCGCACATCGCATGCCGGATCAGATGTTTGCCTATGCCGAGACAGCGCGTGAGCGTGGCTTGCGGGCGATCATTGCTGGTGCGGGTGGCGCTGCGCATCTGCCCGGCATGATCGCGGCTAAAACCATCGTACCGGTGCTGGGTGTGCCGGTGCCCTCAAAGTATTTGCGGGGCGAAGATTCGTTGTTGTCGATCGTCCAGATGCCCAAAGGGATTCCGGTGGCAACCTATGCAATTGGTGAGGCCGGTGCGGCAAATGCAGCTTTGTCTGCGATAGCAATGTTGGCTTGCACTGATGATGTGCTAGCCGAAAAGTTGCTGTCGTTTCGCGCCAAACAGACGCAGTCAGCACTTGACATGACATTACCTCCGGCGTGAGCCGTTAGCAAAACTCGATCAAACTAACAAGAAGCAAGTATGAAGCAAACTTTACCTTTGAATGATACGGCCTTGATTCCAGCGACGACGCCGGCTACATGGCTTGGTGTGATGGGTGGCGGTCAGTTGGGGCGCATGTTTGCACACGCGGCGCAAGCAATGGGTTATAAGGTTGCGGTGTTGGAACCTGCTCAGGATTGTCCCGCCGCTCACGTTGCGGAGCGGCACGTTTTGGCAGATTACGATGACGAAGTTGCTCTGGCAGAACTGGCCGCGTTATGTGTGGCCGTAACGACAGAGTTTGAAAATGTGTCGCATCATAGTCTGGCATTTTTAGCCGAAAGTACCTTCATCGCACCGAAGGCTGCGTGCGTTTCCATCGCGCAGGATCGCATCGTAGAAAAAGAGTTCTTCACGCAATGCAGCGTCCGTTCAAAAGTACTTCCTGCACCCTATAAAAGCATTGCGTCACTGGCTGACATTGACAGCGTACCTGCCGATCTCTTCCCCGGAATATTGAAAACAGTCCGCTTGGGTTATGACGGCAAGGGGCAATCCCGGGTGACTGATTTGGATGCGTTACGTGCAGCCTATTCGGAAATGAACGGCGTCCACTGCGTCCTAGAAAAAATGCTGCCATTGGCATATGAAGTGTCGGTATTGGTTGCGCGCGGCGTGGACGGGCAGGCCGTCGTGTATCCGATTGCGGAGAACGTCCATCGCGACGGCATCTTGTTCACGACGACTGTGCCAGGACCAAATGTCGGTGTGGAAGCGGCGGAGCGCGCACAAAATGCGGCGCTGGCAATCATTGAGCAGCTTGGTTATGTTGGCGTACTATGCATCGAATTTTTTGTGTTGGCAGACGGTTCGCTGGTGGTCAACGAGATGGCGCCGCGTCCGCATAATAGCGGTCATTACACTATCGACGCATGCATTACGAGCCAGTTTGCACAGCAGGTTAGGGCGATGGCACGGATGCCACTGGGGGATGTAAGACAGCACTCTCCTGCGATCATGCTAAATATTTTGGGTGACGTTTGGTTTGACGCGGGCAGCGATGAGGCTCGCGAACCAGCCTGGGATAAGATCGCGGCGCTTCCCGGTGCAGCGCTGCATTTATATGGCAAAACGGAAGCCCGCCGCGCCCGCAAGATGGGCCATATCACCTTCGTCGCCCCGAGTCTGGCCCAGGCAAATGCGCAACTGGTTACCGCTTGCGCTATTCTAGGTATTGTTTTGTAATGAATGTGCCATCTGATCCTCGTTTGAACTCTGGCATGCCTGAGCTTGCTTCTAAAGCCGCCCCTAAAGACGCTTCTAAAGCTGGCTCTACAACCTCAACCGACGCTTTGATCATTGATATCAAGGCGATCCAGCGTGCGGCGCGCATGTTGGAAGCGGGTGAGTTGGTTGCGTTTCCAAGTGAGACGGTCTACGGTCTTGGTGCAGACGCAGAAAATCCCGCAGCGGTAGCGAATATTTACGCAGCCAAAGGGCGCCCTTCAAATCATCCTGTCATCGTGCATATCGCACCGGAGGCAGATCTTGGCTTTTGGGCGCAGGCTATTCCACCGCAAGCGTATCAGTTGATTACGGCATTTTGGCCTGGACCGCTGACGCTGATTTTGCAGCGTGCAGATCATGTTTCCAGTGCGCTTTCCGGCGGGCAGACTTCCATTGGTATTCGCTGTCCTTCGCATCCTGTTGCGCAAGCTTTGCTGCGCGAGTTCAAAGCTGGGAAGGGCGGCATTGCGGGTCCATCTGCCAACAAATTCGGTCACGTCAGTCCCACCACTGCGCAGCACGTACGCGATGAATTTGGTGACGGGGTCAACAGCCCCATTGCGTATGTGTTGGACGGTGGGCAGAGCGAGGTCGGGATTGAGTCCACCATCATCGACTTATCCCGAATAGCGACTCATGGACCGGTGCTTTTGCGACCTGGCGACATCAGTACAGCAGAAATCGCCGCAGTGTTAGGCGCACCCGTTCACGCCGCAGATAGTGGTGCACCGCGTGCCTCAGGGACGCTGGAATCACATTACGCGCCACTAACACCGGTATTACAGATAGCGCCGGTGGATTTGCTGGCAGCTTTATCGCAAATGCATCAAGATGGACAACGACTGGCTTTGATTTCTTACTCGGCTGGCGCGGAGAAAACTGTCCCGCTAGTCGCTCACTATCCGATGCCTGAAGCTCCGCATGGCTATGCTCATAATTTATACGCCGCCTTGCGTGACCTTGATCAAGCCGGGGCCGATATGATTGTCGTCGAGGCACCGCCTCAGGACAATGCCTGGCAGGGCATTAACGATCGCCTGCGCCGCGCCGCATATGCTTTGACAGATAAATTTTCCCAATACAAGCATCTGTAGTGGCTTTGAGGAAAAAATACCACACCCCAAGTATAGTCAAAAAGATTTAAAGCTGGCATAGTGCTTAAAGAAGAATAGCACGCACGTTCTTTTTAATGGCAAAGTGTAATGATGAATTGCGACAATATCATCTAATAGCTATATGCCTATAACTAAAAATAAATAATAATAGAGCGCCGCCGGATTAATCCTTGTTCATTGGCAGGCGCCGAAATAGTAATGACAGTAGTTGCAGGGAACAAAACCCAACGCACTATTTACATTTGATTTAAGTCAATCCTGGAGAAGACGCATGAAGAAACATTTTTCTGTACTACCAAAAATCGCAGCGTTAACCTTGCTGACAATGGCTGCTTTACCCGCTATGGCGCAGCAGGCTGGCGATAATATTGTTGGCTTGGGTTGGTTTCATTTGGCACCACAGGACTCAAGTCAAAACCTGAGTGTTTCTGGCCAAACTATTCCCAATACTGGCGCTGGTGTTGGCAATGCAGACACTCTCGGTTTGCAATTCAGTCATTTCTTTACCGATAATTGGGTGTTATCTGCCGATGCCGGAATACCGCCAAAATTCAAACTGGATGGCCAAGGCATTCTTCAAGGAACCCATATCGGTTCGGCTAAGCAGTGGAGTCCAGCGGTTTTGGTCAAATATTACTTCGGTGATAAAAATAGCCAATTTCGTCCATTCGTAGGTGCTGGTGCTACGTATGTCTGGTATACCGATGTGCAATTGGATAATGGTTTTCAACAGAAGTTGAGCGGCGTTATCAGTCGCGGTCAAACCGGTGCTTTGCGTACCAGCGCTGATTTAAGCAGTTCTTTGGCACCCGTTATCAGTGCCGGTGCTAGCTACAATTTCGATGCGCATTGGTCTGTCGGTCTCTCGGTTTCTTACATTCCGTTGAAAACAAGAGCCGACTTGACTACAAGTACGCCAAGTGGCGATGTGCACAGCACTACGAAGCTGACACTAGACCCTATCGTCAGCTTCTTGTCAGTTGGTTACAAATTTTAAATAATTGCTCAAGTTCGGCCCTGAAAGGGCTGAAGTAAAGGCTGGAACAACGGTTGAACTTAGGGCCGGACTAAAAAACCTCGATCATATCGAGGTTTTTTTTACGCCAGATTTCTGGAATACCGAAATCTGTGAAATCATGAGGGAAAGTATGCACGTGGGCACGGAGTACGTTAAAGTCACTATTAATGATAAATCCACAGGGGAATGCGTATGGCTAACGAAACTGCAGTGTTAGGCGGTGGTTGCTTTTGGTGTCTTGAAGCTGTTTATCAGGAAATCAAAGGAGTCGAACATGTTGAGTCCGGTTATACCGGCGGGCATATCGTGGAGCCGACTTATGAACAAGTGTGCGATGGCACTACTGGCCATGCAGAAGTGGTGTTAATCAACTTTGATAATGAAATCATTTCTTTTCGTGCATTGCTGGAGATATTTTTTACGATACATGATCCCACTACACTTAACCGGCAAGGCAACGATATCGGGACGCAATATCGTTCGGTTATCTATTATCAGTCGCCGGAACAAAAAGAAACCGCTAAGCATGTATTGGCAGAGATGGCGTGCGTATGGGATGCACCAATTGTGACAGAACTATCGCCTGTTGAAATCTATTTCAAGGCCGAAGACTATCACCAGAACTATTTCAAACAACACCCGCTTCAAGGATATTGCGCGTTTGTCGTGGCGCCAAAAGTTGCCAAACTGCGGAAAACCTTTATGGATAAGGTCAAAGCTTAATAGCGTGCTGTTTGACGTACGACGCAACCATTTTGTAGGAACAAAAATCTGACCAGGATTCATCCGGTCAGCACGTCCATACCGACTAAAAAACAAGCTCCTATTAGGAATTGACTTGGTCTTTGCATCGAACGTCTGGCCGCCGGAGGGGACCGAAATGGGGGCGCTTGTGCGCCATCTGGACTGGTCCAAAACCGCGCTTGGCCCAATGTCTGATTGGCCTCCGAGCCTTCGTATTGCTGTCACGATGGCGCTCGATTCGCCGTTGCCGACAATCGTACTTTGGGGACCTGATTTAATCCAAATTTATAACGATGCCTATCGACCGATTCTTGGGCTGCGCCATCCCGCAGCGTTCGGCCAGCGAACCAGGGATTGCTGGCCCGAAGTGTGGGACTTTAATGCGGTCCTCTATAACCGTGTACTCAGCACAGGGGAGCGCGTACATCTGGAAGACCAAGAGTATGTGATTGCTCCTTCCGGCATCTCTGAAACGCGCTACTTTACGGTCATCTACGCACCAACGCGGGATGAAGCGGGCGATGTCCGTGGCGTATTTGTGATCGTTGCCGAAACCACGCGGCGGGTTCTCGCCGAGCGTGAAAACATCACTTTGTTAAAAGCCACCCAATTTGCAGCCGGTCAATTACAGCATATGTTTGATCACGCACCCAGCTTTATGGCGCTTCTTAAAGGGCCTGAATATGTGTTCAATATTGTCAATGCTGCCTTCATGCGCCTTTTTTCGCGGTATGACGTACTCGAAAAAACGGTAGGGCAAGCGGTACCAGAGTTCGAAAGTCAGGGCTTGGTGAAATTGCTTGATCAAGTTTTCGCTTCTGGCGAGCCATTTTTGGCTTATGAAATGTCGGTGTATTTGAGAGATAGCGTAGATGGCCGCATCAAGGAATACCATCTGGACTTTGTATTTCAACCGATCAAGGATCACAACGGTGATGTTAGCGCTATTTTTGTAGACGGCAGTGATAAGACCGAACAGCGCCATGCGCGCCTTGAGCTGCGTCGATTGAATCAAAAATTGACTGACAAGGTGGTGTGCCTCGAAGAGGCGCAAACCGAGCTGTTTCAGTCTCGATCAACGTTGCGGAAGCTCATCGATCATCAGGAAAGTATTAAGGAAGACGAGCGCAAACGCATCGCACGCGACATCCACGACGATCTAGGAGCGGTCCTTACCGGTATCAAGGCAAATGTCTCCGTTTCCATCGACCGTTCTGCACGCGGTGGGCTTCCTGAAGATCCGCTGCTGATAGAAGCGGTTGAGCAAGCCGATGCGGCCATCGGAGCGGTCCGTCGAGTGATAACCGAACTACGTCCAAGCGTTTTGGATCAGCTGGGCGTCTGGGCCGCGTTGGAATGGTACGCCGGGATAATCGAAGAGCGCACTGGGCTGCAATGTCAGTGGAGCATTAGTGAAAGTGCCGCTGGAGTCGATTTGGATTCCGACCGCAGTACCATGCTATTCCGCATCGTTCAGGAAGCGCTCACCAATGTGGTACGTCATGCTGGCGCGAAGCAGGTAAAAATTAGAATTTTTCACTATAAGCGCACGATTATCGTCAAAATTAAAGACGATGGAAAAGGAATTGGTAAGCAACAATTACGCGACGGAAAATCCTGGGGAATTCTTGGCATGCATGAACGTACCCGGCATTTTGGCGGCGAGTTGAGTATCTCGGGCGCCTTGGGTGCGGGCACCGCGGTCATATTGCGACTGCCACTTAATTAGTCTGATATAACAATGGCGAACCGTTTCATAGACGCCTGCTTTTGAGGCCGAACCCACGGCCGACAATTGTCGCAGACGTCCGCTTTAGCCAAGCGGTTACCGTCTCATTGTTGCCATGGGGTAGTGTGTTTACAACGACTGAACCGAAACGATTTTATCGCATACGGATAGGGTCAGACGGCGTTGTCAGCCTCCTTATCAGATAATATCTTTACTCACTATCGTAAATATATTTGCGTGACCAGGGTAGCGTTGCAGCGCTGCGACCAGACTTTCGACAGATGACCTGATATAGCGACATCCAGTCGCGCTCAAAACCATATGCACTGCCGGCAAGATACAGACGCCAGATACGAAACCGACGATCATCGGAAGCTTGCCTGACTTCGTCCGAGCGGGCCTCGATATTATCGGCCCATATGCTGCACGTTTTAGCATAATGGCGACGCAGGTTTTCGACATCCATGACCTCAAGGCCGCCTTCCTGCATTGTTTTGAGAACGAATCCAATATGGGGTAATTCACCATGAGGAAATACATATTTTTCGATAAATTCGCCACCACCGTATGGTGACTCACCGTTATCGATATCGGTTGAGGTGATGCCATGATTCATGGCCACGCCATCGTCTGCCAGCAGTGATTGGATACGCGAGAAATACATCGGGAGATTTTTGAGGCCAACGTGTTCAAACATGCCAACGCTGGTGATCCGATCAAATTTTCCGGTGACATCACGATAGTCCTGTAAACGGATCTCAATTTGGTCAGTTAGTCCAGCTTGGGCCACGCGTTCTTTGGCTAATGCGTATTGATTTTCGGAGAGTGTTACTCCCACGCATTTGGCGCCGAATTTGTGTGCGGCACGCAACACGAGCGCACCCCATCCACAACCAATATCTAATAATGTCTGACCCGGTTGTAGTTGAATTTTGGTCAGAATATGATCAATTTTTTTAATTTGTGCAGTGTACAGATCTTCATCGCCGTTCTCAAAATAGGCGCATGAATAGACCATATTTTGATCTAACCACAATTGATAGAATGCATTCGAAACGTCGTAGTGATAATGAATCGCTTCAGCATCCTTAGCCTTGTTGTGGCGAATACTGCGCGTGACTCGGCCAAATTTTCCTTCGGGCTTCAGATAGGCGGCGGCTAGTCCATTTGCGACGGTAATGATTTCCTTGAGCTTGCCTTCAACCTCGATTTTACCTTCCACATACGCTTCGCCCAGATTTGATAATGAAGGTGTCAGCAGATAGGAGAGAGAAGAAGCATGAGGAACGCGAATGGTAACGTCGGGAGAGGGCGCGCTACTGAAGTCGAAACGCTGCCCGTTCCACAATTCAAGCCGCAATGGCAAAGCAGCGTGAGTGCGGATTTCTTCCACCCAATTTTCAAGTTTTTTTTCCCAGAACATTTTCTATTCTCCTCAGAATAATAACTGCGACTATCGAAAATACGCTTTTGCAAGCTTCATTCAGTCATTGTTCGTGGGCATTCGCGATCACTTTATCATTTGTTTTTATTCGCTGTTATGGCTGCAACCGTTCTCGTTGCCAAGTACCATTTATATTTAGCCGATACACAATGCGATCATGCAATCGAGATCGGCGACCCTGCCAAAATTCTACCGTATCTGGAATAAGTTTGTATCCGCCCCAATTTTTTGGACGTTCCGGGTGATCACCAAACTTTTTTTCGGCCTCTAAATAGTGGGCCTCAAGTAATGCGCGATTTGCGATTGGATGACTCTGATCGGAAGCAATCGCACCTATCTGACTACGCAATGGACGACTGGAAAAATAGGCATCGCTCTCGGCTTCCGAAACACGGTCAACACGTCCTTCCAGACGTACCTGACGTTCTAATTCAACCCAGTGAAAGAGCAGCGCTGCAAACGGATTGTGTGCAAGATCTTGACCTTTTCGACTGGCGTAATTGGTGAACCATGTGATGCCCTGTGCATCGAAATTTTTTATCAGTACGATGCGCGAGGATGGCCTTCCGCTTTCGTTGACAGTGGCCAGACTCATCGAATTTGGTTCCGGGACTTGTGCCTTGATAGCCTCGCCTAACCATTTTTCAAATTGCGCCAGCGGCTCACTGAGCGTGTCCGCTTTCGATAAGCTGGCTTGACTATAGTCGGTGCGAAGATCGGCGATTGACGTGGTGATCTTGTTAGTGTCGATACTCATACGGAAATTCCTCTACGGCGTTGCATAGCTGTTCCTAACAGGGTCATTTGTGCGGCGCTAAAAATACGTTTTGCCATTGGCGCGATCCACGTTTCTTCCTTCTCCATATGTGCCAGATAGAGAGTCGAAAAAAGTGAGACGTCGTCACCGGAAAGCTCAGCACTTTGACCGGATTGCACCGCTAACAGTTGCGCGCTCAACTGATGCCAGAGTTGCGCCATTTGCTGGTGTTCATCAATAATTTCCGGCCCTAATCGTCGCAAAACCTCAGCATCTTCATCTTTTGCAGTGGCTGTCAGCATTGGAAATAAATCCTGCTCTTCATCGTCGTGATGATGTGGTGCAGCTTTATTGAAGTAGCGCAGAATACTGGTTGCCGCTTCTTGCGCCTCTTGGTTGGCGCCATGTTCTGACAAGTGTGTTCGCAACCGCTCAAGCGTCGCAAGTTGTTTGCGGATTCGCTCATGGCAGTGTTTGAGGACGGCAATCGGCTGACCAAAATCGGGCGCTGTTTCGAAAAGTGAATTTTCCATAGTTATCCTGGTGACGATTAATTAAGATGATTGATGATCATTGTGCGTCATGTTTTGTGTCATGTTGCAGGAATACGTAATTGATGAATAGATCCTATTAGAACATTTGTGCTGATGCAGCGTAAATGGCGTAAAAATAGGTCAGGATGGTCGTAAAAAATGTGCAACATAGTGTTTATCAATTGATTCAGTCAGAGGCAGTATCCGCGATCAGAATCAGACTGATATGATAGAAATACGCTGGCAAGAATGTATCGGTAAAATAGGGACGCTAATCATCAGTCCTGAATCGGCGCATTGCAGAACACAGAACGCTTTGGTTAGCCTTCAACATTATGTCGCAATAGTGGCTTTTTCATCACTTGCCCATGCTTTTATGTTGTCGGTTCATTTTCTGTTACTTGCCTGTTTTTGCCACAATTGTTGCAAAATAGAATTTCAATTGTTGTTTAATCGTCATTTATTATCCTACTCTTTGTAAACACTTATGTCTTCATCCGTTTTGCCCGTCAACGTGTCTGTTCATCCCGATTCCACCAGCGCAGAGGAGTTCGATTTCGACCGTCGCTTTGGTGGTATCGCTCGCCTTTACGGTGCGCCAGCGCTGGCGCGTTTTCGGCTAGCGAATGTCTGCATTATAGGGGTAGGCGGTGTGGGTTCGTGGGCGGTTGAAGCGCTGGCGCGTAGCGCAGTCGGCCATCTGACCATGATCGATCTGGATAATTTGGCGGAGTCTAACGTCAATCGCCAGATCCATGCGCTTACCGATACGCTAGGACAGGCCAAAGTGACCGCGTTGGCAGAGCGCATTAAACAGATCAATCCGTATTGCCAGGTCACTGAAGTGGAAGATTTTGTGACGATCGATAACCTCGAGGAAATGCTGGGTGGCAAGCGCTATGATTATGTGATTGACGCCATCGACAATGTACGCGCCAAGACGGCAATAATCGCCTATTGCCGTGATCACGCTATTGGCTTGATTACCATTGGCAGCGCGGGGGGGCAATTAGATCCAACCCGCATTGAAATTCGCGATTTGGCACGCACGGAGCAAGAACCGTTGCTGGCCAAGGTACGTAAGCTGCTTCGCTCGCAGCACCGATTCCCGCGCGGTGAAAAAAGTAAATTTGGTATTGATGCTGTATTTTCGACTGAACCTGTGCGCCTACCTGTTAATGAAGATGTTTGCGCAATTGATGACAAGGCAAACACTTCTGTTAATACCTCAGTCACGGGTTTAAATTGTGCGGGTTATGGCTCTGCAGTCGTCGTCACGGCGAGCTTTGGGCTGGCCGCCGCGGCCTACGTATTACGCAAGCTTGCCGTTGATACCGATTCAAAAGCTGCATTATGAACAAGTATTGATAGGCGTAATCGAACAGTATTCGCATTGATGCAAGCGGGTTTCAGATCACTGACTAATTGGGTCGGTAAATTGGATTATATTCGCCACCTATTCTTACACGGCGTTGAGGCGGTGAATGATTGAGGGTTGACATGCATGGCTCAGCTAACTAGAATTCGCCTCATTATGTTTCTTGGAGTTTCAATTTTGGACAGTAGTTCTAGACCCTGTGGATGGGCAAACAGCCTGTCACAATTCGCGTAAGCATTAGCAGACCTCATTCCGCTTCAGCCCGCGACTTGTGACGATGAATTACACATTTTTGTAATTTGTTGCAATGCATTTTGCAATAGCGTGCTGTGGTATCGCATTTTCCGGTGATCGTTATCGTCATCGCACATTCGTATACTCCCATCCTTTTTGATTGATCTTAGTCGTTTGCCGGCGCGCGGAATCGTTGCGTCGCTCAGGACTAAATGTTGTCTACGCATACCGTTTCGGAATGTGTGGCAGCTGACGCTGAGGTGTGGATTATGGAATGGCAAGTTTTTTTAGTGCGGGTTTTACTCGCGCTCACTCTAGGTGCGTTGATTGGCGCAGAGCGTCAGATGCGTCAGCGTATGGCAGGATTGCGTACTAATGCTTTGGTAGCTATCGGCGCTTCGCTGTTTGTGATGGTGTCAGCGTTTGAAACCGATCCGCAAGGGGCGACGCGCATCGCCTCCTATGTTGTATCCGGTATTGGGTTTTTAGGGGCTGGCGTGATCATGCGCGAAGGCGCGAGTGTGCGTGGCTTGAATACGGCGGCAACCCTATGGTGTTCAGCAGCTGTCGGCGTGTTATGCGGCTTGGGGCATCCACTTGAAGCGGCGATTGGTGCGGCAGCGATTCTGGGCACCAATGTCTTGTTACGCAGCGTCTCACATCTGATCAATCGGCAAGACCTGCAAGGCGCAACCGAGATTGAACAGGTTTACCGTCTCTCTATCGTTTGTCGCCCTGATGACGAGGTACAGGTCAGGACATTGATGTTGCATATGCTAAATGGCATGCCGCATCTGGTGGTGCAATCATTGCATAGCGAAGATCTGCCTTCCGGTACGCAACTAGAGGTGCGCGCGGACCTTATCACGTCGCCTAGTAATCATTTACAGCTTGAACAGATCGTTAGCCGTGTCAGCCTTGAAAAAGGCGTCAGCGCAGCGCGTTGGGCCGTTCTCAGCGATATAGAAAACTAGAAAGGAGATTGATATGACTCTCGAAAAATGGGGAAAATTCTTCAGAAACCATCTTCCCCTTGCTACCGCAGCGATGTCAGCCAACGTCGTAGCCGAACAGCGATTACCGTATCGTGTAGTCACATTGTGTCGCACGGCCGATGCAATTCAGGTCGAGCAGTTAATTCGGCAGCAGTTGGGGCGCGGTTGTACCGCACAATATTATCCGGGCGTGGCCGTCGGCAAAGGCAATCTGACTAACATTACGGTAGAAATACGCTGTTCGATACATGAGCGTGCTGATGTGGTGCGCCTGGTGACGCGATTGGGTCTGGAAAAATGCGTGCGTAGCGTCATGTGGGAAAGTATTCCGAAGAAGCTAGCTGCCTGAATGCACAGCTTCATCAGTCAAAGTATCGGCTAAAAAGTATTAGCTGGCATCTGACCGCCAGATGCCAGCTAGTGTCGCAGAAGATATGACCAGCCTGAATCTGAAAGGGCAGCAACAGGACGATCCGGCGGGTGCTTTTTTGAGTGCGAGCAAATATAAATCTACGACATCTTCGATATGCACGTTGGACCAGATATTGACGCCCTTTCCGACAAAACGTCCAATGCCGCTTTTGCGTGCTTGCGCCACCAACGGCGGTATTTGAACGCTGTACGGATTTAGTTTTAGACCATTGCCATAAATCATCGTGTTGCACAAGATGACCGAACGCACACCGCGCCCGGCAGCATCAATGATTAGCTTATCGAGCGCGGCGCAGTCAGCTTTTTCGGGCGCAGGTGCATAGGCAGTGTCTTCATCAAAAATTTTCTCAGAGGCCCACTCGCCACGTGCATCGTCCCCAACGACACTTGATCCGCTGGTATGAATAAACACTTTACCCGAACCAGTTAGCGCATTGAGCAAAGTCTCGACTGCTGGCAGATTGTCGGAACTAGCAGCATTGATTACCGCATCTGCACAGGACGCTTCTCGTGTCAGCATCAACTACTGGGATTTTCTCAATATGATGCGGGCAATATCTGGCCGCTAGCTTTGCATGGGCTGGGAATTGTTTGTTTAGCTGACTTTATGACGCGGGGTGATATTGTTGCAGGACGGTTGAAGTCACTGTTAACCGATGCTTACAATGGTGATGATCAAAAAATTCATGCTGTCTATTATCGGAATACGCAGTTGTCACGCCGGATTAGTTGTTTTTTAGAATTTTTGCAGCAAAAGTTATAAACGTCGCGTTAGCGGATGCTTGGGGATGATTGCATTGCGGCGATCCGACGAAGCTCCCAACTCGCCGTTCGATATCGGGTGAGATGGAGAGTCAGCAAATGTTTTGGGATGACCCACAATGGTCTGAAAAAAATGACCGTAGCTAAACCATGCTGCATTTTCATAGCGCATTAATTCTTTGCTCAATAAGTAACGGTTACCGCCACCGTGTCGGTGTAAGTGCTGGCTGGCTTGCTCTGGCCCGGAGGTATGCGACCATACACAGTGTAATGGTGCGTTGTTGGTGTTAATAGGATGAGGTAACTATCGGTCACGGTTTGGGTTCCGGCGCTGCCATCTCCCCAGACGATCAAACGGGTAGGATCGCTATACAAATTATAGTTGAGGAAGTTCGTCCCGGAAATCAGTGTTCGATTGATATAGGTTCCGCTGCCAGTGCTGAGACCTATGGTGTAACTACCAATACCAGCCGCTACTTGAGCGGTGCATGTAATGGCGACATCACCGATACCATCGTTGTTGGTCGCGAGAGTTGCGAAATAATTGGAGAATGATGTCGCCGTAGCCGCCACGGTGCAGGTGGAAAGCAGCGCGTTGGCGCTTAAAGGGAGGACTAATAGGCTAATCGAAATAGTCGATTTTAAGTTGTTTTTCATTTGGCCTCCTGATGGCACGTAAATGGACCGAGCCTCGGCAACATCTGTGGGTGGCTTGTCGCTGCAATTTGAATGCTACAACGGGGTTGTGCATCGTCGTTAAGTACAACGATGGTGGCCGGATAGATTATCTGCGGTATAAAGAGTTCCCCGTGTAATGCTATTTCTTGTTCTGCCTGATCGCCATTTACCCGAACCCGCGTACCGTTCGGAAATGGCGTGCCAGTTTCATCCACGAGAATCACAGTTGCGCTCTGACTCAGACGTGCGGTGAATTTCAGCAGACTACCTGAGCGTGGGCCCGGAACGACCGATTTTTGTTCCAATTCTAGGGTCATCGATAACGGCAGACCCGCGTCATCCAGATACACATTATTTTTCTCATACGGAATCAGGCGCGGTACGAAGCCGACACCGTTTTTGTCAGTCTGGCCCACCTTGACATTATTGGCATAGATATCGATCGGCTGAGTGACCGGCACCTCAATTATCGCGAAACTTTGATCCAGCCAACGCGATGCGCGCACATGTCCACCCATCAGCGCAATGCCACCACGCGCCTCCAGTTGCAGATTGCTTTGACCATTTATGCGATTGGCACTCGCGTTATATTCGCCTGTGGTTCCGACGTAATTAACGCCGATATCCTGGCCACCGCTTACGAATACCGACTCACGTGCGCGATAACCCCAACCGCCTTCTGCAGGTGCAGCTTGCTGGTATTCGGCGCTCAGGAACTTACTACCCTTTTGTCCGCTTGCTGTCATTTGAAACGTGTTCTGGTGCGACAGTGGAATGACCCAAACGACATTAACTGATATTGGACGATCATCAGTCAATGACTTTAGCAATCCAACGCTGACATTACCGCTTCTATGCAAATTGTAATTTGCACCGACATTGATAGCGCGTACGTTGTCCTGGCCGCGATTGATTTGGCTGACGTAGCCGAAAGCAACGTTGGTATTGGCCGTTATAGAGACATTGGCCTGGGCTTGGAATTGTTCCGCAGGCGGAAGCGTGTCATGGTCCAGGCCAAGTTGCCAAAAGCGCGAACCGGCAAGCTGCGAGCGCAATGTAAATGCATACCTGTCGCCTTGCCGGTCGAACTGAAGGTATTGCGAAGTGTCGCGCCCACGTTCGGAGCTGCTGGCGGCAAGGCCAGCACTGAGCAGGCCAATATTGCCAAGCGCGGCAGCCGCACCGAAGCCAAACGATTGACGTCCGCGCATGATTTCTCCGTGGCCTTCTACGGTAGTAACATTACTGATGCCATAACGTAAGGTGCCAGAACTAAAACTCTCCGTAGTAACTATTCCGACTCCCAAAATTGTTGCGCATCGCGCCGATTTCGTAAGACTCGTCCTTGCTTCCCTGTTTCAGCAATTGCGTGCTGGTGATATAACTTTGGGTGTAAACCTGCTGGCGTCCGAGTACATCATGAACCACCATTTGCACGTTGCCCTGACCCGCAGATACTGGCACATTGTTGATCGCGAACGGCCCGGTGTCGACCGGCTGCTGAAGTCTCAAAATATTATTAACGTAGATATCAACAACTGACGGCACTGCTGCGGTACCGTTGAATGTCGGAAGCGGGATTGCCTGAAAACCAGGAGTGGTAGAAAATTTTGTATGCCATTGCACTCCGCCGAAATACACCTGGCGCGAAAAAGAGCTGGTTCCCGTAATGCTATCGCCGACGACCAATGTTGCCTGCTGCGTTGGAAAATCACGTGTGTACTGGCTATCAAGGCGGAAGACCGAACTTTTCTGGATCAGATCTAGACCCACGAAGCGGCTGGTAAAGGTGCCTCCGCCAGAAAAAATACCAAGTTCGGCTACGCCAGAAAGATTATTTTGATTTATCCCGCGTGTGTAATTGACATCGTAGTTTAAAAAAGCGCCAGTTGTTGACGGCTGTTCGACTAACGGTGACTGATCGCCAAAATTGAATTGGGCACCGACGAAGGCGGCCGGTGGCGCAAGGATGTTCAAGGTTTGGGTTGCCTCCTCGATCTCGATCTGTACACCCGGTATGGCGTCCAGCGATATGTAGCTGACTTGATTGCGCTTGATTGGCACAACGTCATGTAAGCGCAATCGTGCATTGGTCAATACCTCCAAAGGTATTAGAATTTGATTTGTCGCGGTACGCACGATAAGTGTTGCATCTGCAACTTTTTGGTTGTTGACGACGACATCGAGCAACAAGTCCTGCTCCGCCTTTTGGCCTGACACTTGTACGGGTTTCAATTCTGCCGCTGATTGTTGCTGTGCGAGCTGTGAGACTTGTTGTGGTGTCGCCAAAGCCGGTCCCTGACAGGCGATAAGGCTAGCGAGAAGGTACTTTATCTTCCAACGTGAGATTTTCTTCAGACTCTCCCTTGTCCGTTTGTATCCGTACACGAACCTTTCCGGCATGAATTTTTCCGTTTCCCAGCGACCACCCTTTGTGTTGCCCAGATAAAACATATGCAGGCGTTCCAATATCAAGAACGTTACTGCTATCGATGTTATTTAACTGCAGGCGAACAATTTTTTGATGAAAGTTACCTTTATTGATCGCCGTTAACATGACACCGGTGGGTCCCTGCGTTAATTGCCAGGACATTTTTTCTTGTTTTATTGGTGGTGCGATAAAAATGGGAATACTGACCTTTAGCAAAGTCTTTAATCCAGGTGGTTGTGGACCACTTGGCGGTACTTGTTCGATCAATAGCCGGTATGTTTTTTCAGATGTTGCGTTAGCAGGGTCACGTTCGCCGAACCGCAAAAATTGTGTTTGCCCTGGAGCAATTGTAAATATAGGCGGATTTAACAGCAGCGCGTCGGTCGCCTTCAATACTTCGACCCTACCATCGGTACTCCAGTCGATTGCGCCGACTTGTATACGCACCGGGTCATCTCCGGTGTTTCTGATGCGCAACACACCTGATGGGTGCTCTGTAGTCAACTCGAATCCGACCGGGTTGACGTTAAACGACGCGCTCATGGCAATCTGGGGCAAGGCGGCAAAAATGACAGCACACCCAAGGGTAAGTGCCCCAACTGATTGCCTACTATTGAGTCCTTTTTTTAGCGCTATACGTGGTGTCATTTAAAAGGTTACCGTTGCCACAACTGAATCGGTATACACCGCCGCTTTTGTGGACGTCTGACCGAATGGAACACGTGCGTAAATTGTACTAATCGTCGGCACAGCGGTAGCCACGACTGCTGTTGGTGCAGTAGCAGCGGTATTGCCCCAGGTTACCGTACGTCCAGTGTCGGAAAATAGGGAATAGTTAAGGAACGACGGTGTGCCGCCACCGCTGGTCAGACGCCGCAATGGTATAGCGTCTGTGGAACCCGTATTTGAATTGGCGCCTTGCCCAAGGGTAATAACCGGCGTGGCACCGACCGTGCAGTTCGTGGTGACAATGGCTGTTACGTCCTGATTGGTGGTGGCATTGGTCACAATCGGGTCATAGGTCGTCGTGAAACCAACTGCCACGATGCTGCAACTGTTAGTGATTGTTACCGTATTGAGCATAGTGGAGGTTGCCGTTGCGGCTTGGGCGTTTGCATACCCAATGGACAATATGGCAATAAGAGTTGCACTAGGGATAGATTTTTTTATCATGACGTTAACTAGCTCGCATTTCAACGGTTTATTTCGATCGGTTTCTACTAGGTAGATACAGTCATGTTTTCGAAGTTAGCTATGTCCCAATGACTCCTTGAAATGTGCTGATGTGGAAATTATAGTTTCTTGTGTTTAATTTTTCAAGGTGAGTGCATCAAAGCAATGTTAACGATCGTTAACTAGTGGTGTATTTGCGACAATTCGCGCAATTCCCAGTCGCCTGCAATGAGATAAAAAATGAAGAAAAAATGGCGTTGAACTGCGATCATATTTATGCGTCAGATTACTTCTTTATATTCATAGAAGGCGGCCATGAAATCCTTCGCTAATTTGATAACCCTAGCTGCACTGAGTGTGGCCTTGGGCGGCTGCGTAGCAGTTCCTTACGCAGATGGGTATAGGCATGATGACGGGTATCGGCATGATCATGAAGGGGGTCGAGATGATCGTCATTATTAAGCTTTGAAGCAAGGAAAAAAATTATTGTTTGCGCGTCAAATCGCGTTGGCGAATAGCGCTCCTGAATTATCGGGAAATAATAGGAATTTTTACTTTTATAATTTATTTTTTTAGAAAATTAAACCTGTCTTCGGGATCTAAATTAATAGCTTTTTACATCTGATTTATTGCCCACTTTTTGAGCTTATTGCGCGCTTATTGTCAGATTTAGCGGCAGGTCTGGATAGATAAAAAGACTGATGCGCGTTGGACTATTTTTGGCGTATTTAACACGTTGGCGTGCCTACGCAATCGATTATAGATATCGATCAATAACTTTTAGCAAAATTGTCCCATCATTAACGTCAGCAGCGCTGCGGCGACGGCAGCGAATAAGCGGTTTCAGGTTGGAGCGAAACGTGCTGTCAGCTAAGAGGCGCAGTCGGATATCTTGCTTTTACATCATCTTAGTGTATGTATCGGGCAGACAATAGCGGTAACTACCTGATTTTGAGAGGGATTTCGGCGGTTGGTATTTCTTGTGGGATGTATTCCGCTGTACAATTATGCAAGTATCCAACTACACTAAACAGTATGAAAAATATACCAATTCGTAAAAGTGCCCCTGCCAGCGCTGAAAAAAATAAAATGATCGCCAAGCCGCTGGCAATATCCAAGCCTAAGGCGGTTACCAAGCCGAAGGCAGTGGCAAAACCGAAGACTGTTGCAAAACCCAAGGCAGTCACCAAGCTGAAGGCAGCTGTCTCCGTTTTAACCAAAGCTGGTGTGCCAGAAAAGCCCAATATGATAGAGGGCATACGTGACGCCGTTTCTCGCCTCAAGCGCGAACGCATCATCGCGGTGGCCGCAGAAATGTTCTACAACAACGGCTTCAACAATACAACGTTGGAAGCGGTGGCAGAGAAGATGAGTGTCACCAAGCCCTTTATTTATTCCCATTTCAAATCCAAGAACGACTTGCTGGCAGAAATATGCTCTCTTGGTATCCGCGCGTCTTTGGATGTGTTGAATCAGGTAGTCGCATCGGAAGGGTCAAACACCGAAAAAGTGAGAGCGATGGTGCGTGATTTTATGCTCGCCGTACTCGAAAATCAGGAGCACATTGCGATCTACACGCGTGAGCAAAAGCATTTGTCCAAGGAGGACTCCGATGCGATTGAAAACATGCGTCGCGAATTTGATCTCAAGCTGTGCAAACTATTAACCGACGGGGTCACCGCTGGGGAATTCAAGGTCGATGACATCAAGATGGCATCGCTCGCTGTTGGTGGCATTGTGAGTTGGTCGTACGCCTGGTATCGTCCCCATGGACGTTTAACGGGGGCTGAAACGGCCGAACGTATGGCGGATCTGGTTCTTGCTATGATCCAGGTTAAATGATGCCAGTGTAACCAACTGACGATGCACATTGAACGGGTCTGCCGTTCGATGTTGTCATAACGAGACTGCTTTGGCTGCCTTTTAGTCGCCTGCCAAATGCCGTTATGGGTGCTGAGCCCAACCCGGTAATTCCTACACGGTAACCGCGCCTATTTGTCTATCAGGCTGCTGGATTGCGGCTGTCAATAGTTTGGCGTCGCAGGCTGGCATAGATAACATTCGCGGGTCTCGTTGGTGTGGTCAACTATATTTCGCCTTATCTCTTGCCTTAAATCTCGCCTTAATCGATTCATTCTTTTATTTATCCATCCTTCTAAATTTCGCGTTGATCCTATCTATCCTTATCGATTAATCGATTGCAATTCGCTCTAGACACCCTTTCTGCGTTTTCTCACAATGCCTGCATTTACGGTATCAGTTCGCGGTGTTTTTCTCGCGTGGTTTCAATCAAATTCATTAGCGGGCATCTCACCTTAGTAAATAGGAATGAAATATTTATACTTATTGGTATAATAAAATACTAATAAAATATTTAAATATACTATTTAGTAGTGTATTATTCTTTTTCGGATAATGTGACGTAGCACGCGCTTCCGCTTAGCGTTTTAAGCGTCGTATGTCGAATACATCGTCGGCAATTCATTGCTCCCAGAGAATTCATAGAATGTGCTGAGAACGAATAGATAAAAAACACCCAGACTAAAAACGATCCAGCTTATACCGTTGTCGGTGCAATCAAATCACGATCTGGTAAAGAAAGCGCAGATGTAGCGATTCGACATATTTTTTAAAATTCAATAATTATTTCAATAATTATGTAAGTAATTAATAATTATGTTGTGAAATGCCAAGTATCATTCGCCGATTATTTTTGTATTGTGATGTATAACGAGTGTAAGTTGCTAACGCGCAATGGCCTAATTTGTTTAGCACGAAAGCTATATGCGCTTAGTAGCGATTCAACCAACAGAAGGAAACGTCACATGTTTTTATTGGAGTGGTTCGAATGAATCCTCATTTGGTGCTTGTTGAAAATGCACTTCAGGTGCTGCTTACCGGTATCGTCGTCGGCGGCGTCTATGGTTTGATGTGTGTCGGACTTGGACTTATTTTCAGCATGATGCGGGTGATTAATTTTGCTCAGGGTGAGTTCCTCATGCTGGGCATGTATGTCGCCCTGTTTATATTTCACCAGATTGGTAACGCGTTTGGATCTGCGCTGGGACCGTATGCCGGCCCCGTGATCAGCGCGCTGATAGCGGGCGTGGTGGTATATGTTTTTGCCATCATTCTTCACCCATTAATACTGGGTCGAGTTTCAGGAACGCGGGTGGCGGGTGTGGACGGAGATGGCCATTATCCACAACTGACTATCACATTGGGCCTGTCACTTGTGCTGTCAAACGGTGCGCTCATCCTGTTCGGGTCCGAGCCACGCACAATCCAGACGGCACTATCTTCCACTGCTTGGGAGATCGGTCCATTGATCGGTCCCGACGTTTCGATATTTTTGAATAAGGCGCGTGCGGTCTCATTTGTGGTGGTGTTGTGCGTCGTGGCAGCGGTTGCCTTGCTGATTACGCGTACGCGCGTCGGTAAGACTTTACGCGCCGCAGCCGATAATGCAGAAGCCGCAATTTATATGGGTATTGATGTGGGACGATCGCACCGGTTTGCATTTGGTTTGGGGGCGGCGATTACCGCCATCGCAGGCGGTTTGCTGGCCAGCTCCTACCCGTTTCAGCCGTACGTTGGTGTTGAGTTCGTGGTCATCATGTTTGCGGGCGTAGTGCTCGGTGGTATTGGCAGCATTACTGGCGCCTTTTGGGGCGGAATGACAATCGGTCTGGTTCAACAGCTGTCTACATTGGTGTTGCCGGTGCAGCTGCAAAATGCGGCGATCTTTGCGGTATTCCTGCTCATCATTATCATGCGGCCCCAAGGCCTTTTTGGAAGGACTGTTGACCGTGCCTAATACTGTGCTTACCTCTGTACTTAATCCTGTATTCAATGCAATACCCAAGTTTCTTCAGCCCGCCAAAGGCGGCGCAGTCAAATTGATCGTGTTGTTGGCAGTGCTATATCTTGGGCTCACGATGCTGGTAAGCGATCCTTACTATGGCCAGATATTGACGCTGACGCCCATATGGGCAACGTTGGCGGTGTCATGGAATCTTTTCAGCGGTTATTCAGGATTGATGTCGTTTGGGCATGCCGCATTCTTTGGCCTGGGCGCCTATACGGTGGTTCTGCTCGAAGTGAAATTCGGGATATCGCCATGGATCGGCATTCCCATCGCCGCCTTTGTCGGTGGTTTGTCCGGTGCATTGATCGGCGCCTCAACTTTTCGTCTGCGGGGTCATTACTTCGCATTGGCTATGTTGGCTTATCCGCTCGGAATACTATATGTTTTCGAGTGGCTAGGTTTGCAAGAGGTGACTTTTCCAAGGCATCTCAATTCGCCGATTCTGCACATGCAGTTCGCAGATGTGCGTTTCTACGCCGTCCTGGCTGTCATCCTATTGCTGATTGCGATAGGCATTAATCTGCGAGTTGCGCGCTCACGTTTTGGATTGTCGCTACTTGCGATCAAGCAAAATGAGCTCGCCGCAGAAGCGGCCGGGATTGATCCATTTAGCTGGAAGTTGCGCGCGATTGTGCTATCGGGCGCGATTGCTGGCGCTGCTGGCGGTCTGTATGCAGTCGTCATGCTGATCGTCACGCCGAACGCCGTATTTGGCATGTTGATATCGGCCCAGGCATTAATTTTCAGCCTGTTCGGTGGTGTGGGAACGATTGCCGGGCCTGTCATCGGTGCAATGGTGTTAGTGCCGGTTAGTGAACTTCTCAATGCAGAGTTAGGAGATAAATTGCCGGGCATCCAAGGCGTGGTGTTCGGACTCGCGATTATCCTGACCGTTCTGCTAGCGCCCGAGGGCATTTTGCCGAAGATACTCGCTGTTTTTGCAAAGCGAAAAACGCTGAACCAACGTGCTGGTATCAGTACCAATCCCGACGCAAAGCTTCCTGCTAATATTTCCATACCGACGCCGAAGGTCAGCACCGCTGGGTGTCACAGCGAAGTCGCCTTAAGCGTGAAAGCACTGTCCAAATCGTTTGGCGGTCTGCATGCGGTCAGCGAGGTATCGTTCGATGTTTTCCGAGATGAGATTCTTGGCGTTATCGGACCTAACGGTGCCGGTAAAACCACGCTATTTAATTTACTCAATGGTATTCTCCCTGCAACCAGAGGCGAGGTTATATTCGGCGGTCGCGACATCATCGGTCTCAGGCCTTATCAAGTCTCCAGATTGGGAATCGGCAGAACGTTTCAGGTAGTGCGGGCATTCGGTCGTCTGACTACGTTGCAAAATGTCGTGGTTGGGGCCTTTGCCAAAGAGCATCGGGATGAAAAGGCGTATGCGCTCGCCCATGCAGCGCTGATCCAGGTCGGTATGGAAGCGGACGTCAATGTTCTCGCTGGAAGTTTGACGATGATGCAGTTGCGGTTAATGGAACTGGCACGTTGTCTGGTATCAAAACCAACACTCATTTTGCTGGACGAAATTCTGGCCGGTCTAGGTACAGATGACGTTGAGCACCTGATCCCCATCATACAAAATATTCGCAACACTGGTGTTACCGTGGTCATCATTGAACACACGATGCACGCCATGGTGCGCCTTGCCGATCGTTTGCTGGTCCTTGATCATGGGTGCGTTCTGTCGACTGGCGAGCCGTCCGCGATCACTAATGATCCTATCGTCATCGAAGCATATCTCGGCAAGAAATGGAGCGCCCGTGCTGCAAATAAATAACCTATCGGTTTCCTATGATGGGTTAAAAGCCCTGGTCGATATCAATTTAGAGGTAGCTGATGGAAAGTTTGTCGCCATTGTCGGCCCCAATGGTGCCGGCAAGACGACGCTTTTCAAAGCAATATCCGGTGTGGTCCCGATTGCTGCCGGATCCATATTTTTTGACGGTATCGACTTGTCCACCGTAGCGCCCGCGCGCCGCCCCCATTTGGGTATCGCGCACGTGCCGGAAGGTCGTCAAGTATTTAAAAGTCTCACAGTATTGGAAAACCTGGAAATGGGTGCGCGTACCAAGGACGCAACCCAGCACTGGACGCAAAGCCTTGATCAAATCTATGCACTATTTCCGAGATTGGCTGAGCGCAGCAATCAGTTTGCCGGCACGCTCTCAGGTGGGGAACAACAGATGGTGGCAATCGGTCGCGGTCTTGCGTCCAGGCCGAAGTTATTGATGTTTGATGAGCCATCAATGGGTCTGTCACCGGCAATCGCCGATTCCATCTTTGAATGTATAGAAAAAATTTATCGTGAGAGTAAGGTCGCCGTTTTGCTAGTGGAGCAACGGGTCGCCGAAGCCTTGCAAACCTGCGATCACGGTTACGTCCTGGGATCGGGAAGGGTGATCCTTCAGGGACCCCCAGACGTGCTGATCAATGATCCTAATGTTAAACGCGCTTATCTGGGCATGTAACAAATTGGTTGCTGATTTTTTCTGTAATCGGTTTAGATGTTTATTTACTACAAGGAGACTGTATGAAGACCAATAAAAAAAATAATCTATTGAAGGCAGTGGGTTTGTTTGCATCCGCCTTGCCGCTCATGGTGATGTCGTTACCGAACGCTTATGCCGTACCTGAAGACGTAAAAGTCGCGTTGATCGTTCCGCTTTCAGGTGCTTGGGCGCGTAATGGTGAGTTGCAGCGTAAGGGTGCTGAAATGGCGATTGATGATATCAATGCGTCCGGCGGTATTAAAGCGCTTGGCGGCGCGAAAATGCGGTTGGTGGTCGCTGACACCGGCGATTCAGTTGAAAAAGCAAAGAATGCGATCCAGCGACTCTTGTCGCAAGAGCCTAGTCTTATCGGTGGATCCGGTGCTTTTCTTAGTTCATTGACGCTTGCCGTCACCGAAGTTTCTGAACGTGCCGAACTGCCTTGGTTATCGCTCTCCTACAGCGATCAGATTACCAATCGTGGTTTTAAATATGTGTTTCAGACTTCACCGATTGCGAGTGTTCAAGCTGAAACCGTCTTGCCGATTCTGGTGAAACTGTCGACCGATAGCACAGGGAAAGCACCGAAAAACGCCGGAATCGTGATGGACAATACCGCGTCTCCGGCGAGTTTTACAAAAGGTATGCGCGAGAGTGGTTTCGCCAAATACGGCATTAACCTGATCACTGATCAGGTGTATACGCCGCCTTTGGCTGATGCCACTTCCTTGGTGCAGAAGCTGCGTAATACGCGTCCCGATCTGGCTTTTATGCTGACGACAAACGTGCCTGACACCAAGCTGCTGTTGGAAAAAATGAACGAAATGGGCGTCGGTTCAGGCAAGATTCCTGTCGTTACAAACGGTGGACACATGGGCGCGCCAGAATTGCTTAAGGTTGTTAAAAAAGAGATGCTGGAAGGCGTGATGGTCGTGGTGGCAAACTGGGGCGGGAAGGGCGACGAGAAGCTGTCGGAGCTATTTAAGAAGCGTACAGGTGAGTCTTGGATGACCCAGGACAGCCTTTCAACCTACGGCGACATGTGGATATTTAAAGATGCGTTGGAGAAGGCTGGCGTTGCTGACCGGAAAAAAGTGGCGGCTGCAATCCGGTCAATGGATACGTCGGAAGGCGCAGCGAAATATTTTGCTGGTGGACATTTGAAATTTGACGAAAAAGGCCGACGTGTTGGATCGGGGATCGTTATTCTGCAGTGGAGAAACGGTGTGCCGGTTCCGGTATATCCGGCTTCTCTTGCCGTGGCTAAACCGGTCTGGCCAAAGCTGCCTTAAATAATTTTAACGCGTTGTAATTGGTTTTAAATCGCCCCATGATGTAAATAAAGCCTCCGCTTGCTACTTGCAGGGAGGCTTTATTTTTTTGGATCGGATGATTAAACGATTTCCGTTTGACTGAAAAGCCAGTCGCGGAATGCTTTGATTTTTCTACTGTTCATCCGCGCCGCGCGATAACACACAAAATGCATTTCTCTGGCAAGTGGGCGAAACGACGTTTTGCCTAATTGCACCAACTCGCCGCTCGCGATCTCTTGCGTGGCTAGTCGCGTGCTTTCAAGCGAAACGCCAAGACCGTTGAGCGCCGCAGAAATAGCCAGCGACCCGCGATCGAATGACAAACGTGGTCTGTCTGGAAGCGTTAGCCCGTGTAGGTCGAACCAGTTTTGCCACGTTACCGGGCTGAGTTGTGAGTCGATCAGGGTGAAATGCGCCATCTCGTTGAGGTCAATTTCCGCGCTGCCTTTGAGTAGCTTTGGGGAACATAGCGGAGCGATGACCTCGGTTCCGAGCGGCTCAATGGTGACGCCCGACCTTTCTTTCGCCGAGCCGTAAGCAATCGCAATATCAATCTCTTCATGCTGGATCAGATCGATTGGATCGGCACTGGACGACATCCGAATGGTAATCAATGGATGTTCCTGCATAAAATGGGGCAAGTGCGGGCCGAGCCATTTTGACGCAAAACTTGGTGTGCAATGCACCGCAAGGGATTCGGTCTCTTCCGGCAAACTCAGATCAGCGCAGGAAGACTCAATCAAGTCAAATGCACGCGATAGGCCAACCAGCAATTGTTTGCCGTCTGGTGTGAGCTCGACTCGCCGCGTGAGTCTGTCAAATAATGGTTTCCCAAAATAGGTTTCAAGTCCATGAACCTGATGGCTGATTGCGGACGGTGTGAGATGCAATTCTTTTGCTGCGAGCGCAAAGCTTCCCTGCCGGGCAGCGGCCTCAAAAGCGCGTAGTGAAAAGAAGCTTGGAAATTTTCTCATGTGTTATAGGTGAATTAGATTCATCATTCGTGAAAAGGTATCGTTTGTCAAGGTGTCTCGCAAGTTGGATCATGATAATAACCATCACCGTAGTGGACCAGACCGGAGTCTGCTTAGCATTATCGCAGGACCGGCAGCATGTCCGTTTGATGGTGAATTATTACTATAGTCGCAACAATTAAAAATGAAATTAAAAATTACAGTATTTAAAAACCACGTCTAAAAACGAAGTAATAAGGAGAAGATCATGTCTGAAGTTATCGAGCGCGTATCGCTATACCAGCCAAAACAAAAAGGGCTTAAATTCCCGAGCATTCCAAAATTTGATAACCACGCTCAAGAGCGCCAGCATCGCAAAGAAAGACTCGTTGCGTCATGCCGCGCGTTTGCAGTACACGGTTTGGATTACGGTTTTGCAGGTCATTTAACAGTGCGCGATCCAGAGTTCCCAAATCTGTATTGGACCAATCCAATGGCAGTCCACTTCTCCCAGGTAAAGGTATCAAACCTGATCCTGGCCGATCATAAAGGCGAAGTGGTCGAGGGCGATTATGCATTGAATCGCGCTGGATTTGTGCTGCATTCAGCGGTGCACGAATTGCATCCAGAGATCATCGCAATGTGTCACGCGCATACGATCTATGGCACGGCTTGGGCCGCGACCGGACGTTTATTAGATCCGATCACCCAAGATGCAGCGGTCTTTTTTGAAGATCACATCGTCATTAATGACGAAGCTGGCGCGGTAGCGGTTGAAGAAGGCGCAGGATATTCAGTTGCCGGTCAATTCAAGGACGTTAAAGCGGTGATTCATCAGAATCATGGCTTGATGACCGTCAGTCGTCACAGCATCGAATCTGCAGCGTTCTGGTTCATTGCGCTGGAACGTGTTTGTCAGCAACAATTATTGATTGAGGCGAGCGGTATCAAGCCAACATTGGTGACACCAGATCGTGCCCGTTATAGTCGCGAGCATGTTGGCAGTCCTTACATCGGCTGGTTGCATTTCCAGCCGCTTTACGAGCATCTGGTCGCGACACAACCCGATATGTTTGACTAAAATTTGCCTGACGTGTGGGGAAATACCTGCAAATTTTGCTTCCCCCGCCGTAATACAGGTTAGCCTATTTATTTAGCGAAATGGATGAACCTGAATAAAATGACTAAAAAATACTAAAACCTACGCGAAAACGTCCCAACTAAGGAGTGCAGACGAAGACAGTACGCTAGTCCCGGGACGGGTAGGTGGCTAGTAAAGACAACGCAGTCGGGGTGATTTCGCGTAAGTACTAATTAAGTATCTGAGATGCCCACGGCATACCCAGAACATAAGCTAAAAACCAGGAGATAACATAATGTATAGCCCAACGGTTGACGAAGTCAGCGCGCGTACGGACGAGTCCGCAACTTACGCTAAGGTCATGTGGCGGCTGATTCCCTTTTTGTTCTTGTGCTACGTGTGTTCCTATCTGGATCGGGTGAACGTCGGCTTTGCAAAACTGCAAATGATGAGCGATCTCAATTTAAGCGAAGCCGTTTATGGGCTTGGTGCAGGAATGTTTTTTGTTGGCTATTTGCTCTTCGAAGTGCCGAGTAATCTCATCATGCAAAAAGTTGGTGCGCGTCTCTGGATCGCCCGAATTATGGTGACGTGGGGTGTGATTTCTGGCGCAATGATGTTCGTTACGACACCAACAAGTTTTTACATCATGCGCTTTGTTCTCGGCGTTGCCGAGGCTGGTTTCATACCCGCCATATTGCTCTATCTCACTTATTGGTTTCCTGCATCGCGACGCGGCAAAGTGACGGCGCTTTTCATGACCGGTATCCCTATGTCAGGCGTTATAGGTGGTCCACTGTCAGGCTGGATTTTGCACGCGATGAGTGGGTCGCATGGTCTAGCCGGATGGCAGTGGCTGTTCTTTCTGGAAGGTATTCCCACTGTGATATTGGGCGTCATGGCGTTCTTTTATCTGGACGATAAAATTGCGGACGCTAAATGGCTTTCACCAGCGCAGCGCACGATGCTGGAAAAAAATCTAGCGGCAGACAAGCATGGCAAGACCTTACATTCACTACGCGACGGATTTACTAATCCCAAAGTATGGTTATTGAGCTTCATCTACTTATTTTTCACGATGGGATTGTATGGCGTTAGTTTCTGGCTTCCGACCATCGTCAAGGCAAGTGGTGTATCCGACCCCCTCAATATTGGTCTGCTCACGGCTATTCCTTACGCAGCAGCAACGGTAGCAATGATCGTGGTTGGTCGCAGTTCGGATATGCGCGGAGAGCGCCGTTGGCATCTTGCCATAGCTGGCTTTGTCGGTGCTGTGGGCTTAGTATTTAGTGTGATGTACGCGCAAAATACGACTATCGCGATGGTTGCCTTGACGTTTGCAACGATGGGAATCATGACCACAATTTCACAATTTTGGGTCTTACCTCCAACGATACTTACCGGCGCGGCAGCGGCAACAGGCATCGCCCTTGCTAACTCGATTGGCAGCGTCTCCGGCCTGATCAGTCCATATCTGCTTGGATGGGTAAAGACGGTGACCGACAGCACCAACAACGGCGTGCTCGTTCTCGCAGCAAGCCTGGTTATCGGAGGATTGCTGGTGTTCACAGTTCCGGCAAAGTTGGTTAATCGTTAGACACCTATGCGGCGTAAAAATAATCTGAGTCGCTAACGATCAAAAATTTTTTGATCGGAAAATACGTTAGAGCAAGCCTTTCCTGGCGCTATAAAAACCAGGCTGGAACAGATTTGCAAACTAATCTGATGGATGCAAGACAATGAAAATGACAAAGCTCGCTCGGCTTCATCGCCGCAGGCGACCTTTGTCATTTTTACATTTTAGACACATTCAGACCGGTCCTTCACTTGATAGAATTGCGCAAGCTCGCCTTGTTATTCAAAGAAGCGAGCCATTACAGCGAAGAGTCCTCTACAATTCGGCCATGCAAGGATCAAGGAGTGTCTTTTGGCCATGAATTTTCATCAGTTACGCTGCTTTCACGCGGTTGCCCTACACGGTAGCTTTACGGCGGCTGCGCGTGCGTTATTCGTCGGGCAGCCAAGTATCACCACGCATGTGAAAGCGCTTGAACAACGGTTTGGTGTGGAGCTGTTTTCACGGCATGGGCACATCGTCGAATTGACCGATACGGGGCAACGCTTGTTATCGATTACTCACCGTATTTTTACGCTGGAAACAGAGGCTGAAGAAACTCTGCGAGCCGCTGGCGGATTGCTGGAAGGACGCATCAGGGTGGCCGCTTTCGATCCGGTTCAGGTTACCCAAATGGTGGTTGCTTTTGGCAAGCGCTATCCAGAAGTCCGGGTGTCGGTGTCGTTTGGCAATTCCGGTGAATTGAGTGGAAGTTTGTTGGAATTGCAGTCAGATGTCGCGGTATTGCCGCGCCTGGGAGACAAGCGGTTTTTCTCGGTCCCTTATCGTCGGGCAAAGATCGCATTACTGGTAGGAGCAAGCCACCCTTGGTTTGAGCGCAGTGATATTCATGTCGGAGAGTTGGAAGGGCAGCGAATCGTCACTCGAGAAAGTGGCTCAATGCAGCAAAAGGTCTTTGATGATTATTTGGCCGATTGTGGCGTCAGTGTGCGTCGAGTATTAGAGATCGATAGTCAGGACGCGATACGCGAAGCCATTGCTGCGGGTGTCGGCGTGGGTATCGCGCTGGATGCCATTTATCAGGATTCGCGGCTTCGGATACTCACGATTGCAGAGGCACCGATGTTTATTGATCTGGAACTAGCCTGCCTGGCAGAGCGCAAAGAAGCGCCGGTAATCAAAGCCTTCTTCGAGGTAGTACAAGACTTACGCAACGATCTTGATTGCTTGAAGGAGGCGGAAGAGCAGAAAGTCGGCGGTTAAGCCGGTTCATCACCGCGCACAGCATGGCCGGGTAATGAAAAAGACAGCGTCAGGATGATGATCCTGACGCTGTCCCTTTATTGAAAGACGAAGAGCGCAGAGTTGCTCTTTCGCTTTGCCGATTTTCCTTTGCAGGAATTACTTCTTGGTCGATTGCTCCAGCGCCTCAAAGCCTTCCATCACAAACTGCGTCCGTACATCACCTTTCAGATTGTCACTCTCAGTCAATATCTGAACAATCTTTCTGGTCACCATGCGACGTTGTGCGATTTCTTCTTCGATAGTTGCGCCTTCTGCGACTTCCATCACATTACCGCTACAGTAACTATTTGGCGCGCCATTGACGGATTGTAGCCAGTCGTAGAAGTTTTCTGCACTGGCTTTCGGGTTAGTGCCTCGGACAGCATCACGCAAAAGCTTACGGAACATAAAGACACCAGCATCGAACTTGGTTGGATTTTCCAGCGCGTGCACAGCAATAGGACGCTGACTGATAATCGCTTCATAGTCGCCAGGCGCTTGTTGCGCGTCTTTATAGCAATCGCGTTCACGATGGTTTGGAGGAATCGGCGGGAAATCTTCCAGCTTGTATTTTCCAAAACGTTCCGGACGGCGCATCGCAACCTGGCCTTCCAGAAAATCAATCGTCTCGTAACCAACCATTTGCTCATCACCAATACCGCGGGTATCGATGTTTGGTCCCATCACGCGCCAGCCGATCATCTTGCTGTTTTCGTCATCCACTGGAACAGTCCAGCGTACGATATGAAAGCGGCTGAACAATTTCTTGGCAGCACCGTCTTCTGACGTGTAAGCATGTAAGCTCAAATTGGGCAATGCTTGATGTTGTACGCGAATGAAAAGACGATCCTTGTCTACGCGTCGTGCACCAGCGCATGCCAATCCACGGCCCTCATGGATGGGAATAAATTGCATGTCGGGCGCGACTTCCATCGACGCAGCACCAACTTCGTTAAAAGTAGTGCCTTGAAAGTTTTCATCCACCACGTTAGACGAATTATGCAGCGCTGTCGGATGATAATTATCCGCAGCATTGTCCTGAACTTGCAACCAGTTGCAATGCTGGAAGTTGCTGTAAGGAACTAGCTTATCGGTCGCATGGACGGTGAAATTTGATTCCCACTCAGGGAACGGTGGTTCTTTTTCTGGTGAGCCCATGTAAGCAAAGACGAGACCGTGGCGCTCGAAGGCTTTGTACGCACCTTGTTGAATCGAGCATGCAAATTTTGCGGCTTCTTTCTCTTCGCCCTTTGGATATGGAACATGCAGGCAAGTGCCATCAACATCAAATACCATGCCGTGATAACAGCAACGAATGCCGTGTTCTTGAATGGCACCGTATTCCAGCGACGCGCCGCGATGGACGCAATGGGCGTGCAGAACGCCAATGGCACCGCTCTTATCGCGGAAAGCCACTAATTCTTCATTGAGAATTTTTATAAATTTTGGCGTATCGCCCAACTCCATCGACATGCATACCGGATGCCAGAAAGTGCGCATGTATTCGCCCATTGGCGTACCCGGCCCGGTTTCGGTCAGCTCTGGATCATGCCCTGGCGTTTTGCTCGTAAAGTAGCCACCGTATGGGATGAGCTTCTTCGGCTTCGAAGATTCAACCAGCTTCGCATTATCGACTTTCGTATCCATCAATTGTCTCCTCAATCAACCATTATTCGGTGGGATCATTTGTCCCTGAGCTAACGATACGTGGCAGCCTTATAAATGTCGAATTCAATTTTTGGATGAACTTCATCTGTAAATCCGAATGTGTACTTCAAAATTTCTTGTTTGGTCCCGAATGTCCTTATTTGTAATCCAGATAGGGTTCATACATTATTACCATTGGACGTATCAATGGCTGGGATTTACGATTTATCATCAGGAAAAAGCTTGGTTTTCATACGCTTTCAATCCTTTTCATCGTTGGTGTCATTAAATCCAAAATGAAGCCCAGAAGAATAGCATCAGCCAATCGTAATGATGCATTGCAGCATAAAAACACTAGAGACTCGAGGCCCACAATGCAAGATATACCATCACAAACGCGTTCATCCCCAACATCCTTGTCGCTGCTTGTCCGGCAGATCAGGTTTGAGGCCGTTGGCATTAACTCCTTCGAATTGGTACACCCTGCCGGAGAGATGTTGCCAGCCGTCACCGCCGGTGCGCATATCGATATGCATCTTGAGGGCGGTGTGATTCGGCAGTACTCGCTGTGCAACGATCCGATCGAACGTCACCGGTACGTTATTGCGGTTCTACGCGAGGAAATCGGTCGCGGTGGATCGCGCTTGATGCACGACAATCTACGGGTGCGAGATGTGGTATCGATCAGCTACCCGAGAAATAATTTTGGCCTGATTAACGACGCAAAAAAACATGTTTTGTTAGCGGGTGGCATCGGAGTGACGCCATTAAAGGCGATGGCCCATTATCTGGAAAGCACAGGTGAGGATTACGAACTGCACTATTGCGCCAAAGGTGAAGACCATGCCGCGTTCCGTGAAGAATTTGCTGCTCAGGTTGAAAAGGGAAAGGTCATTTTTCACTTCGATGGCGGCAATCCACGGGATGGTTTAGATATCGTTAAACTGTTGGAAGAACATGTTGAAGGCACACACGTTTACTATTGTGGCCCCGCGGGCTTCATGGCAGCTTGCGCAAAAGCCGCTCAGCATTGGCCGCGTGACGCAGTTCACTTTGAACATTTTAAGGCCCCAGAACCGGTCAAGTCGGAAGCTGTCGCTGCGAATTCCGCGATCTTATCGGATACATCGGCTACCTCTTTTGTGAAGATTGCCAGCACCGGGGCCTTATTCGCCATGTCGGAAGATAAAAGCATCATCGAAATACTCGCTGATAATGGCATCGAGGTGGAGACCTCATGTCAGTCTGGATTGTGCGGTACTTGTAAAATGCGCTATCTGGAAGGGGAAGTCGACCATCGCGACTTTATTCTCTCTGACGAAGAGCATCAGAACTATTTAACGGCTTGCGTTTCACGTCCTAAAAGTCGGTTGTTGGTACTCGATTTGTAAACTGTTTTCAGGTGAGTTCTGAAAAATTATTTTCCTGAAAAACACATAAGAAACACGTCTGCATAAGCTCAGCCGGGAATATTGCTTCCCGTCTGACCTTATAAAATCACCGTTTTCAGCAATAGACCAATCACCGCACACGCAGCAATGACGTGAATGACATTTCGTTTGAAACGAAATAAGGCAATCGTTGCCGCCAGAGCGATCAACGCCGATATCCAGTCAAACGGTGCGCCAAAGCCTTGCGGCCAAAGCACGTGGTAGCCGAAGAACACCGCAAGATTGAGAATCACGCCCACCACAGCTGCCGTGATGGCGGTCAGCGGCGCGGTAAATTTCAGGTCGCCGTGCGTCGATTCAATCAGCGGGCCACCGGCCAGGATGAACAAGAACGAGGGCAGGAAGGTGAACCACGTTACCAGTGACGCCGCCACCGCACCGGCCAGAAACAACGATTCTGGACCGAACAGCGCTTTCACATAGCCGCCCACAAAACCAACAAAAGCCACCACCATGATTAGCGGCCCCGGCGTGGTCTCGCCCAGTGCGAGGCCATCAATCATTTGCGTTGATGTCATCCAGCCATAGTGGCTGACGGCACCTTGGTAAACATACGGCAATACGGCATACGCACCGCCGAATGTCAGCAACGCCGCCTTGGTGAAGAACCAGCCCATTTGCGTCAACGTGTGATGCCAGCCATAGATCGCGGTTAGCGCGCCCATTGGGATCACCCACAATAAAGCACCGACGATGATTATCTGACATAGTCCAAGCCAACTGAACCGTGCGTGTTCCGGTGTCGGCGTATCGTCGTCAATGAGCGCTGCGCCAAACGATTTTACCGCTTTGCCATGACCACCCATCGTGAACTTATCCGGTACCATCCGACCACCGAAATAGCCGATTATTGCCGCTGTCAAAATGATTGCAGGAAACGGCACGTTGAGGACCAACAGCGCCAGAAAAGATGCTGCGGCAATTGCCCAAAGTATCTTGTTTTTAAGTGCGCGCGAGCCAATGCGGTACGCCGCCTGGATGACGATGGCGGTCACTGCCGGCTTAATGCCATAAAACAACCCAGCTACCAGCGGCAGACTGCCAAATGCAATATACAACCACGACAGCGCAATCAGGATCACCAATGATGGCAGCACAAATAATGCACCCGCTACGATGCCGCCCCACTTGCGGTGCATCAACCAGCCGATATAGGTCGCCAACTGCTGCGCCTCTGGGCCTGGTAAAACCATGCAATAGTTTAAGGCGTGAAGGAAGCGTCGCTCAGAGATCCATCGCCGGTTTTCGACCAACTCCTGATGCATGATCGCAATTTGACCTGCGGGTCCACCGAAGCTGATAAAACCTAATTTCAACCAAAAAGTGAATGCCTGCCAAAAAGGGATAGGCAACGGTTTGGTATTGAGGCTTTCATTTGCAGGATCAATGAGAGATGTTTCCGAAGTAGTCATATCAGATGTGCCATTCGCTTGTAAACAGTGGAAGCAATCCGTCAGGCATGATCGTTGCTGATCGCCCAAAAAAACGCATTATTAGTGCAGCTGGGAATCAGAGTTATTTACATTTAACCTCGCAGAAGCCTAGGTAGGAATAGCAATGTCGCAGGTGTTTCGGTCAGTGAGCAACACGGATTTGTCCCAAGATTCGCCTAACCGTGATTATAATCGTACTCGTATTGTCGATGCGTCATCAATCTTGATTTTGTTGTTGATTTGCAATTCATGGTTGATTTGTAATAGAACGACGCAGGAAGACAAACTCAGGGCTCTTCTGATTGAGAAAAGTGGGTGCGATCAGTGGGAACGGCGGTCGGATGGGTGGATTTGCGTTTCTTGCGACGCATCGTTTAGAGGCAGATAAAAGATAGATTATAAAAAGGTAGATTACCGACGCATTTGCAAGATCGCAGGGCTAAGCCGACCGACGCATCTGAACGTTTCTCTTTTTTGCCTGACTAAGTTACGCATGAAGGTTTCGCTAGTTGCATTTTGTAAAGTATCAGTGAGCGCCGTTACGCCGCGTCCGCGTTATCGGTCATATTAGGTATACGTACACAGAATGGAGGGCCATACGGTCCATTAGCACCACAATCTGTTTCGGTTAGCCCATGACCATTCTTCCCCTATTTATTGGAGATTGCCCCGCCCATGATAAATCGCCGAACTTTTCTCCATTCCGCCGCTGCCACAGCCACGCTTGTAGCGCTCGGCGTTCCGATGGAAGCCATTGCGGACAATCGCGTTAAGCTTGGCTCCGCATCAACTTTTTCTTTTGATACGCTCATCGCGCAAGCAAAAGTGTTAGCGCAAGCACCGTATAAACCGCAAGCGACCGCCCCGCGTGCGATTCTCGACAAAATCGATTACGCAGCCCACGGCAAAATAAAATACAAAACCGATTACGCCTTGTTTGCTGAAGGCCCTGGACAATTCCCGGTCACTTTTTTTCACCTTGGCCGTTTTTTTCAGTCGCCGGTACACATGCACCTCATCGACGACAGTGGCAAGGTTCCCAAGGCGCGTGAGATTGTCTACGACGAGAGTTATTTCGATATGCCGGTAGATAGTCCGGCGCGAGATTTGCCGCGCGGCAGCGGGTTTTCGGGTTTTCGTTTCCAGGAAAGTCGGCGCGGTGATCAGGACAAGCTGGACTGGCATAAGAACGACTGGGTGGCTTTTCTCGGTGCCTCTTATTTTCGCGCGATTGGTGACCTTTATCAATATGGTTTATCTGCCCGTGGTATTGCCATCGACGTTGCACAAGCCGGAAAGTCAGAAGAATTTCCTAACTTCACCCATTTCTATTTCACCGTTCCGGACGATAACAGCGACACAGTGACCGTCTATGCCATGCTGGATGGGCCAAGTATCTGTGGCGCGTATAAATTCGTTATGCAACGCGGCGCAGGCGTCACCATGGAAATCGATACCGCTTTATTTTTGCGGCGCGATATTGACCGATTCGGCATCGCGCCAGTGACGTCGATGTACTGGTTTTCTGAATCAGTAAAAGGGACGGGGACCGATTGGCGACCTGAAGTCCATGATTCCGATGGTTTAGCGTTATGGAGCGGGGCGGGTGAACACATCTGGCGACCACTGAATAATCCCGGACAAACCACCGCTTCAGCCTTTGGCGACACCAATCCGCGTGGTTTTGGTCTGCTACAGCGCGATCGCAATTTTGATCATTATCAAGATGGCGTCCATTACGAACGCCGTCCCAGCCTTTGGGTGCAACCGTTAGAAGGTTGGGGCCAAGGGACAGTGCAATTAATCGAAATTCCAACCGATGATGAGATTCACGACAACGTTGTAGCGATGTGGGTGCCCAGCGCCAAAGCGGTTGCCGGTAACAGTTATCGCCTGCGCTATAAATTGGATTGGCAGAAGGACGAACCATTTCCGAGCACGCTTGCCCGTTGTGTAGCGACGCGCCTTGGCAATGGCGGCGTACCCGGTCAACCGCGGCCGAAAAACGTGCGTAAATTTATGGTTGAATTTTTGGGCGAGCCGCTAGAAAAACTAGCCTTTGGTGAAATGCCGGAAGCGGTACTAACTTCATCGCGTGGCACCTTTTCTTATATCTTCACCGAAGCGGTTCCCGATGGCGTAGCAGGTCATTGGCGGGCCCAGTTCGATCTGACAGTCGAAGGCCCGGAACCTGTTGATATGCGTTTGTATCTGCGTCTTAAAGATCAAACGCTTTCGGAAACCTGGCTGTTCTTATACAATCCATTTGAAACGCGATCAGTTTACGGCAGTTGATGATGACGTGGATGTCAGTATAATTTTCTCCGACATTTTTGAGATGGTTTTCAGCCCATCGATCTGCGACGTGCATCTTGCAGCGATGGGTTGATATTTTTGAATCGCATATTGTGAGGGATTATTTCGGTCGCCAAGATGAACCGATCTCATCCTCACAGCAACTGGCTGGCACTGTTAAAACGCGATCAGCGCGTCTTCTAGGTCAATGGTAAATGTAGTATTACTGCAGTCCCGTTGAGGGATGATCCTGCAATATTAAGTTCACCGCCAAACTGACGTGTGCGCTCGTGCATACCCAGAATACCCCACGCTTCACCGCCGAGTAATTGTTGGGGTTTGATGCCTTTTCCATCATCTCTGACTTCAGCAATAATGACGTTTTCTTCGCACCGCACGTCAATCGTCACCTTTGATGCCGCTGCGTGGCGGACCACATTTGTGAGCGATTCTTGCACGATCCTAAACAGCATGGTGCTGCGTTCTGGATCGAGCTCGACATCCGCGGCGCTTTGATTAATGTGGCATCTGCATTCCAATCCTGAACTCGCCTGAATCTGGTCGGCATGCCACTCCAGCGCGGCCCATACGCCAAGGTGGTCCAGCACACTAGGGCGTAAATCGGCGATGACCCGCCGCATGGTTTCAATAGCTGTATCGGCTTGTGCCGCCGCCTCGTTGAGGAGTGGATCTGATGCATTACCAGCCAACATGGAACGTTCATTAGAGACTGAAACATTGGCTTTGATGCTAGTTAGCAAGCTGCCCAATTCGTCGTGAATTTCACGCGCGATACGCTTTCGCTCATCCTCTTTTACTTTTTCCTGATGGTCCGATAGTTGCCGCAGCTGCGTATAAGATTGCTGCAATTCGACTTCTGCCCGGGTTTGATCCGCGCCTAATTTGTCGACCGTCAGCATGCTTTGTTGATGAGAACGATTAATTTCTTTCAAGTAGACCAGCATCATCACCGATGAAGAAATCAAGCCACTGAAGCGACCAGCGTACCAACCCAAAGATAAGCGGCTGCTACCCGCCATGGTGATAGCGTTATCGCATAACAGCGCTATCAAAGCAGTGCCAAGCCACACATGCAAGACATTACGGAAGCGACAAGCTCGCCATAAAAAAAACAGCGACAGCACAATCAAAACCTGCAACCCGGGTGCAATGCCAGTGCTGGTAATGCCGCTATAGTCACCATTCGTATCCAAAACAGGAAGAAAATCGCGGAATATGGTGACCATTGCCACCTTCGCAGCCAGGGCAGCGATCAAAACAATGGAGGCGCGGCGTAACGATTGCTGGTGATCCGTGGTGACATGGTTGGGACGGCGTAGTTCGCTCCAGGCAAAAACCAGGATACCAATGGCAGGACCGGCATGCCAAAACAGCCACAGCCAACTACTGGTTTGCGTGCCACCGAACAGCACACGTCCCTCGATAAATATTCCCGGAAACGACAAAAACTGCAGCACCAATATAACAGCAGTATATAAACATCCGGCGCTGAGATGCAGCAAAGCGACTGATCGCGTCGCCTTATAGTGACCGTATATCTGATAAGCGGTGATCAGGTAGGTGCCAATCACCGTGGTCTGATAAGTAGCCAGAAACGCTGGAATTTTAGGCCATTTTATTTGCGCGAATGGAAGCAAAATCAACGTAACGAGGATCAACCCTGCGCAGATCCTCAGTGCAATTTTTCGCTGTCTTAGCGTAGCCATACGAATGGCTGGTGAAGAATCGACGCGATCAAAAGGGGTCAACGGCAGATCGGTTGCGAGCCCGGTATACATGATGGCTAATCTCCGTATTTGAGTTATCGGCAGCAATAGTGGCGCAAATACAGGGCCGCAACTCAGAGGCGCAATGCCGGCACGCATGAACTGGCTAGTGATAAATAATTATATTTTTGCCTATGATCGCTTAAATCCCGCACTATAGATAGATTGAATTTTAGATAACAAGATTAAATTAGTCATACCGATGCTTTGATAGACGGAAATCGATGGAAATAGACAGAAATACTTCTTTTCTATGTGTTAAAAAAACAACCATTGAACCTTCAATCCTTTCATCGGCGACCGTCGGTGACACCGGGACCTATGTGGAGAATCTGCCGTGGCGGGAATGTATGACGCGCTATGACCGTCCGCATTCGTTCTTTTATCTGTATCCGCCGTACTGGCAGACTGAAGGGTATGGCGTCGACTTTGGTTTCCACGAGTATCAGCAGATGGCGGATTTTATGCGCACTTGTAAGGGCAAAGTCATGGTTAGCATTAACGACCATCCGGATATCCGGGCGGTGTTTGACGGCTTTACGATGATGGGGCTGGATATTAAATATAGCTTGGGCAGTGTGCATGGCCAGCCGGAGAGTAGTCGGGAACTGGTAATTACCAACTGGGATGCATGGTCTGTAGGGCAGCTTTTTTGAAATAATGACCTGATGTTGTCCTTTCAGGCGAGCGGTCAGTGGCTTCACCGCAGGCACGATTATGCGCATCCGCTGGAGCAAAGTCGATACGCTACTTTCAGTAGCGTATCGCTCTTTTGCTTGTGAGTAATTTTCATACTGATAATTGTTTTGAGCGCATTTTATGCTAAATTATTACATCATTCGAAGTCTTAGAAGCAAAGCGAAAGGACCGCTTATATTTTTTTGATTGGAGTGCCCATGTTAATAACTCACGATGAAAGTTTAATCCGTCTTTTTGTTTTTAAAGTGCAACGCTTAGCCGGGCGGGCAGATGCCGGGCATAACGTCGCTGCAGAAATTAAAACACTCGTTGAAGAGGCATGCGATTGTTTCGCCACAACATTAAACACTGATGCAACGGCGAATCGGGACGCCTTTAAGTACCGGTTAAAGCTTTACGCGGCGCTGGCCCACAGCAGCCGTCCTCAGCTTAAAAATGCGTTTGAATTTGCGGCCTCACTCCTCAATCCATATCAACCTCGCTAACACCAAAACAGGTTGTAGCTTGAACAGCATCCATTATCAGCAGTGAACTAGCATGACGCTGGTCCTCACGATTGGAGATTGTTGCTCTTTGAAAGAAGCGTTTTAATATCAGTCGGTCCTTTAAAGTAATTTGACAAAATGTAATTCATAGGATACAGTTGTGTATGAAGACTATTCAGACAACTGCCACTTTTGATCACTGGTTTGTAAGCTTGCGAGACAGAACTGTTAGAGTGCGCGTTCAAATGCGTATTGATCGTGCTGAATTGGGTAATTTTGGTGATTGTGAGCCAATCGGCGAAGGGGTTTCTGAAATGCGTATCCACACGGGTGCTGGTTACCGCGTGTATTTTGTACAACGTGGTAGCGAGATCGTGATTTTGCTCGCGGGTGGCGATAAATCTACACAGAGCAAAGACATTAAAACTGCGCTCGAACTCGCACGACTACTTTAGGAGAACCTTATGGAAAACATCACACTACATAAATGGGATTCTGCCGAACACCTGCAAACCGAAGAGGATATCGTTGCTTATTTTGACGCGTGTCTGGAGGAAGCCGGTGACGATGCGTCTTTCATTGCACACGCGTTGGGGACGATTGCTCGTGCGCGGGGGATGAGTCAGGTCGCACGGGATACCGGGTTGGCGCGGGAGAGCTTATATAAAGCGCTTTCCGGTGAAGGGAATCCGGAATTTAGTACCATTCTGAAAGTAATGAAGGCGCTCGGACTCAAGTTACATGCCAGCGCGGCATAAATCGTTTCCCTCAAAAACCGCTTAAATGCCGTAATAGCGAGTCTCGAATTAACGCATGATCTTCCGCACTAAAACCGAGTAAAGGCCGGGCCGCATAGCGCACTTCCGGCCCTTTTTTGGTTACCTTGTCCGTCAATCCCTCCTGATGCACGCGCGCAATGCGCGCCACGCGTCCAAAGAAACCCAGCGATAATTGATTTTCATCCTGCTGGATGTTGAGGCTTTTTTGCTTGCGTATCTTGGCAAACATCGCGGCCTTTTGCCGTTTGAATGCTTAACTAAGCGGCATTGCGCACTTGCCAGTTTTCGACAAGATTAGGCTGCTTAGGTATTCTTGCTTATTGCTGACTTGCGCCGTGATGCAACGAAGCCCAGAATACCAAGGCCGAGTAGCGCTACGCTAGTCGGTTCAGGAACGGCCGCACTGGTAACGAAGTTAAAATTGTCTACCCCATATGGATGAAAACTGCTTCCAGTCCCCGTCCATGTAACGCTCGTTATGTCTGCGCTTGATACAGATAGCGTTGTCCAATTATTAATTGCGCCAAGCGCCACACTAACTGAGTCTACAAGAATGTTGCCGTCATATGCGTTAAACTGGATTGTCTCGCTAGAGGAGCCATTCGACCGTGAAAAATCAGCAGAAACGTTTGTTGCGGAAGAGGCAAACGTTACGGTCTCGCTATAGCTGCTATTGAATCCTAAAAATTGACTACCGTTTGTTCCCTCTAGACCCCAGTTTCCCGGGTTACCTTTGCTATTTCCACCGACTGTCCCGAAATTGGTAAGACTAAATGCAGCTGCAGCTGTGCCAGCATAAGCAACACCGCTAGCAGCGGGGGCTTCGTCAAAAGTGATGACGGTTGCTTGGGCGCAAAATGTGCTCAAACTTAGAATGAATAAAAATGCTGCGTTCTTGATTTTCATGGTTTTGTTCCTGTTTAAGTAGGGCAGATTGATTTCCTTAGACAGTAAGCAAAAATAATGCCATTTGTATAACCCATTGATATGTATGATATTTTATTTAATTCGTTAAAAAAATCCTTACAGTGTGTAAAATTTACTGACACTAAATATTGATTAACTGACGCAACACCGAATCCCGAATCAACGCGTGATCCTCAGCACTAAATCCCAACAAAGGCCGGGCCGCATAGCGGACTTCCGGCCCTTTTTTGGATACCTTGTCCGTCAGTCCCTCCTGATGCACCCGTGCAATGCGCGCCACGCGTCCAAAGAAGCCGACCGATAGCTGATTTTCATCCTGCTGAATTGTGAGGCTTTTTTGTTTGCGTATCTTCGCAAACATCGCGGCCTTTTGGCGTTTGATGCGACCGCTTTTGCCGCGTAGGTTCTTGCGTTGTTTGCGCGCCGTATAGGCCTCGCCGTCCGGTGTTTGCTGGCTGACAATGCGTTTCACCTGACTGCGACGTAAATCCTGCGCGACCTGTTTGTTGACGGCGCGGCGCTGGGCCGGTGCGAGCTTTAACAGCAGTGCGCCAGCCCACTCTTCAATCGCTTGCAGATCGTCGCTCATGCGGGTTGGGCAGGTGTATGCCATTCAGCCAATAACGACTCGCCTTGGTACAAGATCCAGAAGCCGTCGCTGTAGTTGGGTGTGGGTTGTGACTCGGGTGGATGGCTTATATTAAGTCTGCCGCCATCACGTTTGACGATGACGCGTTCGGTCAGGTCCAGCTTGAGCGACAGATCAATCGTTTCATGATTATTAAAATCCACGTCAAAGCCGATCCCGGTTCGTCGGAGTTCCGCATTATTGAGTAAGTCGTTTTGGTGGAGCGCAATCCACGCCAGCAGCGGCACCATGATCGCGTCCGGATCGCCGCTGTAGTCGGTGATGATGATGTTCAATTTGTAGCGGTATTCATACGACAGCGATGCAGTGCCGGTGGCGACGACATTACCTTGGTCGGCAAAGATCAATAGCTTATCCGGATTCTGCCGCAGGTCGGGATTGGCCGTTATTAAATGCTCTTTAAGGCTGTTTGGTTTGTACATCGCTAATCTCCTGTTGGCACTCCACAATCATGTCGACCTGTGCCGCACACATGGCCCATGCGGCTTCGGTGCGTTCGAGCGCAAGGTGCAACGCGCCGTTAGTGGTCGGTGCCGTTGCTGGTAATTGGCAGCGGGTGACTGGCGGACAGCCATTGACGATAAGCGTCGGCACCGGTGAGGGAGGGACGCTGGCGCAGCCCGGCAATAGCGTCAGGCAAAGGAGCAACAGCCCAAGGGCGAATGGAGAGGTCATGGTGGAGTTGGTCAATCAGGATTTCACGTTCGGACAAGGTGACGGCCATACTGGCCCGCGCCGCTTGTAGTTTGATGGTCGCCTGACGCTGTTTGACGTCGGCGGCTTTTAAGGTGGCGATGAGGCGGTCACGCTCATTCACTCCTTGTTCGGCGCGAGCGGCCTGTTCCTTGACGGTGATCAGGCTGGCGCGTTGACTAACAATGACGGTTGCCATGCTACCCATTAACAGCACACCAACGAGAATTTTAACGATCAGCTCCATAACCCGGCCCTTGTCCCTTTGTGATCGATGGTCAATACCTGACGCCGTGGTGTCACCCCTTCGGCCGCAATACCCAGATGGACCCAGACTGCGGACCCGGCGCGTTCGTAGATCAGTTGATCGAACTGTAAATAGGAGTGTTCGAGCTTGCGACAGATCGCCAGCGGCGTGCCGAATTCGACTGCCGTAAAATCATTGGCTAACCCGTCGAGATGCGCGCTGTTGCGTGCGCCGCCGACCGCCCGGTTCAATGCCGTGCAGCGAAATCCGCTTGAAATGCGCATCGCCGCACCGCCCAGTTCGAGCCGGACCAGCTCATCAAACTTGGCCAGACGCCGTAGATTCACGGCGATGGCTGGCGGTGGCGTGTTGTCGATGCCGAGGGTGCGGGCGGTGTCGCTGCGCACGAATTCTGTCAGCGTAAAGTGTTCAGTGAGGTGGTCAGTCGAGATAGCCATACGGATCTTTCAAAAGGTGGGCGACATTGCCCCTGGCACGGCACACGATGATGCATAAGGCAAACGCCAGTCCGGCTTGCGCCAGCGACACCGGCGCGTGCCCGAGCAGAATATCCAGGGCACAACTACCGGTCAGGGCAATCAGCAACCATGCCAGCGACGATAGGTGGATCCGGTAGTTCGCCAAACCGCGCCGATAGCACAGCAGTTGCCCGCACGCCGCGCCATAACAGCACAACGCGATAGCAGTCACGACTTGTTGCACGGTATCAATCATGGCGGTTCCCCTTGCGTAACCATTCCGGTAATGCGATGGATTTGATCAGATCGATACCATGCAGAGTCAGCGCGATCACCGCTGCCGAGGCTAAGAAGGCAGCGACCCCGGATTGTTTAAGTGGCGTGTTGTTCATGACTTCCGGCGCGGCCAGATAACCAATCGCCAGCGAAATGACCATATAGACCAGTCGCTGCAACAGCGGCAAATTCTTGCTGGTAATAGCCACCAAGGTGGCACCGGCAAAGGCACCGATTAAGGCATTGCCATCGATCCCAGGAAAGATCGAGGACAGACCGATGCCTGCGGCGGTGGTCATGAATAAAGAGGTACTGCCGGGTTCGGCCATAGTGTTTCTCCCTTATGAATCACGGATTAGTCCCACAGACTGATGGTCTGGCGGGAAGGTGTGGCGGTGGTAGCCGGTTCTGGCAAGGTAACGAGCCGACCGTGGGCGATAAACGGCCCGTCGTCGGCCAGACCGGGATTCAGTTCCAGCACGGCTTCGACCACGCTGGCGGTCGCGCCCAGATGCCGCCAGCACAGCAAATCAAGCGTGTCGTATTGTTGGGTGCGGACCAGCATGGTTATCCTTGTTAAATCAACTCGACCGTTAAATGATGCCGTTGCAAGATATCGGCAATCGCCCAATGCGCGTTACGCCGTTGTTCACCGGGACCGTCGTCCAAATACCCCATGGATTTCTTGTCGGCCATGGATGACGCGGTGGTGTCGTAATCGCGGTATTTTTCGAGCAGGTCGGCTTTGGCGATGCTGTAGACAGCACGCCGGTAATGAATCAATAACTTACTTTCACGGTTGATCTTTTTAGCGGGGACAACTTCCAAGGTGCTGAAGCCGTTCTCTAGCTGTTCGTCCTGCCATGCGTCCAGTTCACCATTCACGTGCAGAATCGCTTCGGCCACGGCCTGGACTAACCGTGGCGTGGTGACCGTGCCGTCGAGCCGCATCGCGTCACGCATGTGATGCAAATCGATAGCCGGGAACCAGCCGTCGTTTTCGACGATAGTCGGATCCGTGGTCTCGTTGGTGGTCAAGGGCATGGGGGACCTGGCGATAAAGCTCATGATCACTTTCAAAATAGACGGCGGTGGGCGGGAGTCAGAGCTGTCACATTAATGTGCATCTCATCGACCCGCGCCGCCGTGCGCCGTTGGGTGCTTGGGATTACGCCTTACCCTTTGCCGATGTGGCGGTGGTCTTTTTGAGACGACAGGTCAGGCGTTCAATATCTTTTTTAACGCCGACCCGGCTGTCGAGCGCGAGGGCGCGGGTCAGATGCGGCAAGGCGAGACGGATCGCCGCGGGAGCCACCTCGGCGACGTTGTCGGCGGCGATGGCACTTTTGTCCAGCAGCGCATAGGCCAGTGCTTTATGCAATTTGGCCCGTGCCTGATCCGGCGCATCGCGGCTTTCGGTCAGCGTCATGACTTCGGGCAAGATGGTGCGGCCGACAGCGGGTGTCATCTGGCCGGATAGGGCCGCTTCAGCAAACTCGTCCATCAGCATGGTCGGAATATCGCGGTTGTACTGGTCTGGTAAGGTCAGCGCATGGGTGATCGCATAGGCGGCTATGCGTAGTGCTTGCGCATAATCGCCGACATCGATGCACCACACTAACAAGGTGGTCAGCACGTCATCCTGTGCGCCTTTCCCGGCACTCAACACCCCGTCAATCCAGTCCTGATACTCGGGCAGGGTCTCGGCTTTCAGTGCAATCTTTTGCTTGACCGACTGAATCTGCTTTAAGCGTCGACGGTCTTCGGCCAGCTTGTAGAGCATCAGCTCGTAGGCGCTGCCTTCGGTTAATTGCCCGGATGGGGTGTTGCCCGCTGCCTTGGCCGCCAGCGCCCGTGCCTTGTGACGCAATGCGGGAGAAAGGTGGGCCATGGTTATTCTTTCGGTGTCGTGGCGTCAACCAGCACAATGTTTTCGATCATGGCACCGAGGCCAAAATCTTCGACGACATACGCGTCATTCGACGATTCGTAATTTTCGATGCGGTCACGTTTGGCTTCATCGACCACGCGACGGCGGCGGGCCGACTCCTGCCAGTAGATCGACAGATTATCGAAGCGGGTGATCAGGATCGCGTTGTCAGGGAAATACGGCACGCTGACTGCTTGCAACCCACCGAGACGCTTTTGGCTGACGATGATGTCGGCGGCGAGTGTTTCGGTCGGAGCCTGATTAATGTTGATCAGTGGAAAATATTTGTCGTGCAGCAGTGCCCGACCGACGATGGCGACTAAGCCATTGTCTTTCTGGTACCACGGATCGAGCAGGTGGATTGCGTCATATACGGCGGCGTCCAGATTGACGTAATCGCCGATGATGTCGGCATTGCTGCCGATGTACATTTTGCCGGGGGTATGACCCTCTTGCATCACGCGCTCGGGCGCTTGTTCACGGAAGTGCTGCGGCCAGCCTTTGTTCACGTCCTCCAACATCGGATGGGCGACGATATCCGTATCGGTGGCGATGCTGATGCCATTAAAACCGATCACCATGCGGTCGAGCGCCTGACGTTTCAAAATGGTGTTCGCAATGCGGCTCTGGAAGTCCGGAAATTTGGCCCACGCATCTAAGGTCTGGTATTTGATGTGCGTATCGAAATTGGTCTTTTCGCAGCGGTATTTGTGACCGTCGAGCGTGGTTAAGTCGCGGGTCTGGCGATCTTTATTGGCGGTGTTGGTGCGGCTGGCTATCGGGCCGGAGATGCCGAGGCCCAGCTTTTCGCCTTCCTGTTCGGTGACACCAATGATGTTGATTTTCTTTAAAAATTCGCTCGACTCCTGCATCTTGGTTTCCAGCTTTTGCTGGATGGTCGGCGCGACGGCAAAGGTCGATGCAGCGCTGGCCGTGTCGTTCAATACTTGCAGGCGGGCGGTGTAATGGTCAAAGGCAACGCGGGTAATTTTTTTCATTTTATACACTCCGGCAATAATGTTTGTTTAAAGGGAACCTTGCGTTCACTAGCGATGCGCGCTTAAAACTCGGTCTGGTCCATGCCGCTGCCACCGGTCGCGGCGGGCCGGTTCGACGGATTGCCGTCTTGCGTATCCATCTGCTGTTTGAAGGTAGCTAATTCAGTCGTTACACTCGCCAGTGCCTCTTGCAGTGTGGCAATCTGCTTTTGTGCGGCGGTGAATTGGGTGGTGAACGATTGCGCCGTGTCGCTGGCATGCAGCGCGACGGCTTCTAAGGCTTCACTGACATCGTTAAAACGGGCGTCGTCGCCGTTTTCTTTTTGGGTAAAACGTTTCAGGATATTGTTGATGGTCGTCGTAAATTTACTGGGTACCGGATTGGTGCTCTCTTCAAATTCGAGCGTGACTTCGACCGCTTCAGAAAATACGTTATCGGCATGTTGTTTGCGTTCTGCGAACAGGTTAATGGCGCTGGTGGAAGCGAACGTCAGGACGCTGGTCCCGAGACTGGCCGGACTATCGGTGATGCCAAGACCCACCAGATAAGCCTCATTGCTGCCAGCAAAGGTGGGATTGATCTCAATACTGGTGTAAATCTTTTGCCGTTCTTTGCTCATGGCCACCAGCGACGGGGTCGGGTCAATCTGCGCAAATAGCGCCAGTTTGGTCACGCCATCGAGTTGAATTTCTTCGGCTTTGACGGCGGTCACGTCACCGTAGGCACGAAACGGACTATCGGGCAGCGCACTGCGGATATGCTCCATCCAGAGCCGTGCACCGTACTTGTCGGGATTAAAGGTCTTCGCCATTTGCGCAATTTGCTGGCGCGTGATCTCGCGCCCGTCGGTGGTGGCACCTTCGATGGCGACACGGAAAAATGTGGATTTAGTAGGCATGGTGTGCGCTGGTCAGCGTAAAAGTGGTCAGATGTCGCCATGGTCAACGACAGCGCGCCCTGATTCAATGCGCAGGGGGTTAGTAAGGCGCTTAGTGGCGCTTTGCTAGGAGCGTTACACGCGCGTGACCCCTACGCTTGCGGCATGTCAGAAAACACCGCTCTCCCTACCGCTGAAACCGATCCACGCCGACTCGCCAAATTTTTATACTGGCAGGGTTGGCAAATTTCTGCCGTCGCCGATTATCTGAAATTAAAACGTTCCACAGTCGAAAGCTGGAAGCAGCGCGATGGCTGGGACAGCGCGCCCGTATTGGAAAAAGTGGAGGCAGCATTGGACGCCCGCTTGGTCCAGTTGATCGCTAAAGACGGCAAATCCGGCGGTGATTTTAAAGAGATCGATTTGCTGATGCGTCAGGTGGTACAGACCGCCCGCGTGCGTCGCTATGAAGCACCCGGCGGCAATGAAGTGGATCTCAATCCGAAGCTGGCGAACCGCAACGCAGGACCCAAGAAAAAGCCGATCCGCAATGAATTCAGCGACGAACAGCGCATCCAGTTGCTGGACGCCTTTCAGGATTCCCTATTTGATTATCAGAAGGTCTGGCACCGCAACAGTGACCAGCGCACGCGGGTGATTCTCAAATCGCGGCAGATCGGCGCGACCTGGTATTTTGCCCGCGAGGCGCTGGCCGATGCGATTGAAACCGGACGTAATCAGATTTTTTTATCGGCGTCCAAAGCGCAGGCGCATGTGTTTAAGCAATACATTATTCAATTTGCCAAGGACGCCGCCGGGGTTGAATTGAGTGGTGATCCGATTGTATTACCGAACGGTGCGCACCTGTATTTTCTTGGTACCAATGCGCGCACTGCGCAGGGCTATCACGGCAACTTTTATTTTGATGAATTTTTCTGGACGCATAACTTTGCCGAGTTAAACAAAGTCGCCTCCGGCATGGCGCTGCATAAGCAATGGCGCAAGACCTACTTTTCGACACCGTCGTCGATTACCCATCAGGCCTATCCGTTCTGGAGCGGCGACGGGTTCAATAAACGCCGCGCTGTGGCCAATCAGATCGCCATCGATCTGTCGCACAAACGGTTGGCGGCGGGCTTCACTGGCGAGGACAAAATCTGGCGCCAGATCGTCACCATTCTGGACGCCGAGCGCGGTGGCTGCAATCTATTCGATATCGACGAATTGCGTAATTTCGAATACAGCCCGGACCAGTTCGAAAACCTGCTGATGTGTAATTTTATCGACGACACCCAGTCGATTTTTCCGCTGATGGAGTTGCAGCGCTGCATGGTCGATACCTGGGTCGAGTGGTCCGACTTTAAGGTGTTTGCCACGCGACCGTTTGGGAACCGGGCGGTCTGGATCGGCTACGATCCCTCGCTCACTGGAGATAGTGCTGGGTGCGTGGTGCTGGCTCCCCCGTTGGTTGCTGGTGGCAAGTTCCGCATCCTGGAGCGCCATCAGTGGCGTGATATGGATTTCGAAGCACAGGCCGAGGCGATCCGGCAAATGACGCTCCGTTATAACGTGGAATACATCGGCATCGATACCACCGGCATGGGGATAGGCGTCTTTCCGTTAGTGCGCCAGTTCTTTCCGGCGGCTACCGCGATTACCTATTCGGTCGAAGTGAAGACCCGCATGGTGTTAAAGGCTAAAAACATCATCAGTAAAGCCCGGCTCGAATTCGACGCCGGATCGATCGATATCGCGCAGGCCTTTATGGCGATCCATAAAACGCTCACCGCCAGCGGTCGGCAAGCTACCTACGAAGCAAGTCGCACCGATGCCACCGGCCATGCCGATCTGGCGTGGGCGTGTATGCACGCACTCGACCACGAGCCGTTTGAAGGCGGTCATTCCAACACCCAATCCTTTATGGAGATTTATACCTCATGAGCAATAAGCAACAGGCGCGATTCCGTGCCGACAACATGGGCACGGCTACCACCACCGACCTCGCTACCACCGCAATCCCGACGACGAGCGACAAGGCAGCAAACGCCGCGGCAGGCTTCGAAGCCTTCACGTTTGGCGATCCGACGCCGGTACTCGATCACGCCGAGATCCTCGATAGTTTGGAATGCTGGTCGAACGGGCGCTGGTATGAGCCACCTGTCAATTATGCCGGGTTGACAAAATCGTTTAACTCGAGCGTCCACCACAGCAGCGCGATCTACTTCAAAGCCAACATCCTGACCTCGACGTTTGTGCCGACACCTCTACTGTCACGCGATGCGTTCAAACGGCTGACGCTGGATTTTTTAACCTTTGGCAATGCGTACCTGGAGAAACGGGTCAGCCGCAGCGGCAAGCTGTTGGCGCTGGCGCATGCGTTAGCCAAGTACGTGCGGCGCGGGCGCGATCTGGACCAGTATTATTTCGTGCGCGGCTGGCAGGAAGAGTATGCGTTTCGCACCGGCTCACTGTGTCACCTGATGGACCCCGACGTGAATCAGGAAGTCTACGGCGTGCCGCAATATCTGAGTGCATTGCAGTCGGCGTGGCTCAACGAAGCAGCGACCTTATTTCGGCGCAAGTATTACAAGAACGGTTCCCACGCCGGATTCATCTTTTACATGACCGACGCGGCCGCAAACAACGCCGACGTGGACAACCTGCGCCAGGCCATGCGTGACAGCAAGGGGCCGGGCAATTTCCGCAACCTGTTCATGTATGCACCGAATGGGAAGAAAGACGGCATTCAGATTCTGCCGGTCTCGGACGTGGCGGCGAAGGATGAATTCTTCAACATCAAAGGCGTGACCCGCGACGACGTGCTGGCTGCACACCGCGTGCCGCCCCAGTTGCTCGGCATCATGCCCAATAACACCGGCGGCTTCGGAGCCGTCGAACCGGCAGCGCGGGTGTTCGCCCGCAATGAACTGGTCCCGCTGCAATCGCAGTTTTTAGCCATCAATGATTGGGCCGGACAAGAGGTCGTGAAGTTTGACGACTATGTACTGGTAACCGGCGAATCCAAGACCAATGAAAGGGCAGCATCATGAGCGACATCGCGGACCGCGCCGACTGGCGCATTGCCCACGAGATGACGACCGCGCTGGCGCAAGTGCGCCGCATACCATTGTTGCAGGCCGATCACCACTGCCATTTCTGTCAGGCACCCATAGCATCCGCGTTGCTCTTCTGTGATGTGGACTGCCGCGATGACTACGAGCGGGAGCAGGCAGCGCTGAGACGCGCCGGACGATAACCCGCCTCTATAGCCCGATGCCGCGCACGCTGCGAGTGCACCACACCCCAATTGACCGCCTTGCGCGGTCTTTTTTACGTCCCGCGTTGCATTGTTTTTTTGATCTTATTGATGTCCGCCAGGCCCAGCGCCGCGCACTACCCACCACGCCTGCGGGCTTCATTAGATGCACTGGTATTAGTGCACCGTGCAACGCCGCCACAGCCCCGCCCTGAGCGGGGCGCGGGGGGAGTAACTCTGCAACAGCGTGACGCAGTTTGATGCAGCTGGAGCCTGTTTTAATATGCACAAGCGCTAGTGCACCAAAAAAATTGTGCATCAAAAAACCATTTACGTATTTTTCTATGAAGCAATTTTTTTCGGGTCGTTTTTTGATCAGTGAAGTCTTCAAAGAACGCGGTCACGTATTCATGTACCACGTTGGTCAGCATTAATTTTTTTCACTGCAGCGTTGCATCGTGCCGCAGCGGACATAAAACATTGACGCTTTCACCATACGCTAGGGAAGTACTGACTAATTAGACTTTTTATGACAATTTTATCTTTAACTCCTTGATTTATAAAAAGATCAAACTTGCATTTCAGAATTAATCAGCGCTTCCCTAGCAGTTCGATGCCGAACGTCCAACGAGTCCGCGAGCGGCACGGCCCGACTGGATCGGCGAATTCAAGCTTAAGCCGTACTCATCAATTTATATTCAGGTCCATACACTTTAATAATTGCGACGTCGACCTTCCGTACCAAGTAGCAGAGAATGCTCGCTGCACTTTGGCCGGAGAGGCAATTTGGTTGGAGATAAGCAACTGCGCTAACAATCGCGATTTCTGAGGATTGAGATCAAGGGAAGCTACAAAGCCAAACTTGTCGTCGTCAACTTCAACGTTGCGATTTACAAATCCTGACGGTACCCTAGTGGATTGAACGACTACTATACCGTTCTTGACAGCCCGTTTAAGAGCATTCATCGCCTCTTTTGATGTGTTACCGTCTCCCACACCGGCAAGTACGATTCCCTTTGCCTTGCTCGCGATAGCATCGTCAATCTGCACGGCATCCATATTGCTATGAGAGTACACAATATCTACGCGCGGTAACTGATCGTTGTTTGGTAGGGTGAGAATATATTGATGTCGATCCGCGGGCGGATAAATGTAGCGGACGCTTCCGGGATCAACGTATCCGATCGGCCCCGCATTTGGAGAGGCGAAGGTCTCCAATGCAGTAGTATTCGTTTTCGTCGCCCAGCGCGCAGCCTGAATTTTATCGTTTAACACGACCATAACGCCTCGCCCCTGCGGCTTGGGACTCGCGGCCACCTCGACTGCTTCATAGAGGTTTCCGGGGCCATCTGCACTGATAGCGGTCGATGGACGCATCGACCCAACAAGCACCACCGGTAATTTTGTGTGCAACACTTTATCCAGGAAAAAAGCGGTCTCTTCCATGGCGTCGGTCCCATGCGTTACGATTACTGCATCGTCCTCGCGGCGATCAAAAATTTGCTGGATGCGATGAGCAAGCTCAAACCAGATTTTGTCATTCATATCTTGCGATCCGACTGAAGATATTTGCTCTGCGCTAATGCGGGCCAACTTTTCGATTCCAGGAACCGATTGATTTGCTGTTGCCCGGTGATGCCACCCGTAGAGTTATATCCAATCGCTGATCGTGGGTCTGCTTGACCAGCAATAGTTCCGCCGGTCGCTAGAACAATGATGCGGGGCAAGCTAGCTGCCGCCTCTGAAGCAACAATTTCTTGAGCCGTTTGAGTAGGCTCAACAGCACTCGCAGTTTGCACGCACATGATTGCTGCTAGCGCCATAGAAACTAATGTCGTTTTTGGGCGCTAGTCAAGAAATATTTGATAGTATTTATTAATTTTCATCTAACATTTCTATATGATTAATTATCGTTTTCCGAAAATATTTTGTGAATCGCTTGAACAATCAAATGCATGCTTGCTCCGCTCTGAATCATGTTTTCGCGAACGAAACTTTACGCCCAAAAAGTGGAGTAAATATTAAACTGAATACATAATTTTTGTCGGCGTTAATACTTCTCGTGCGCAATTTCGAGCAGTGTCAAGGCGTCGGTTTCTCCTTCCAGATTGTATTCGGAGCGCTGTCCATGCCAATATGCAATCGCCATGGTTGCGACGCCGTTGCCTGTGGTGTTTGTCATCGTGCGGATAGGGTCCATTAAGCGGTCGACACCGAGAATGAGTGCTAAACCAGCCAATGGAATATCTGGGAACATCGTGAGCGATGCAGCAAGCGTGACAAACGATCCCCCCGTTACGCCCGCAACACCTTTAGAGGTGAGCGGGAATACGAAAAGTAGTGAAACCTGTTCACCAATACCGAGGTGCAAGCCTGCAGCCTGTGCAATGAACATAGCTGCCAATGTCATGTAGATTGAAGAACCGTCGAGATTGAACGAATAACCCGCCGGAACCACGAATCCAATTACACCCTTGCTGCAACCAGCACTTTCCAATTTCTTCATAAGACCAGGCAAGGCGGCCTCAGATGAAGCTGTGGTGAATGCAATAATCATCTCCTCCTTAATGTAGCGCAAAAACTTCAGCAAGCTAAAATTTGCCAATTTTGCGACCGTACCAAATACAATCAAAAAGAACAATCCACAGCCGAGATAGACGAGACCAACCAATTTAGCGAGCGGCATAAGCGAAGCCAGCCCGAACTTCCCAAGTGTGTAGGCTACGGCACCAAATACGCCAATCGGAGCAAGCTTTAAGACGACATCAATAACCTTGAAAACTGCTTCCGAGCAAATATGCAGTAGCTGAGTGACGGGAGAGGCACGTTCTCCCATTGCGTAAAGCGCGTAGCCGAACAACAGTGAAACGAGAAGAATTTGTAACATGACACCGCCCGCGAGCGCATCGACAACGGTCTTCGGAATAATATTAAGTATGAAATCCACCGACGACAGGGCTTTACCACTCTCTGCAAATTTGGCCGCAGTCACCATGCCATCTACCGGAATAGTGAGACCGACGCCCGGCTGGAAGATATTCGCGAGTACCATGCCCAATATCAAGGCAATCGTGCTGACAATTTCGAAGTAGAGAAGCGATGATAGCCCTAAACGACCAAGGCCCGAACCTTTCTTAATTTGTGCGAAGCCAGTGACAATAGTCAGAAAAACGAGAAGACCTGCGACCATCTTGATGAGTTTCACGAAACCCACCGCAAGAGGATTGAGATCTGCACCGAAACTAGGATAGATTAATCCTACTGCGGCACCAAGGAGCAAACCTATCGCAAGTTGGAAGGATAACGTATAGTATAGAGGCTTTTTAGTAGCCATAATTGCCTCGGGAGCTTGAACATACAACTTTGGGGTTATCACACTCGACTAAAAAATTCAGGTTCATTTCAAGAATTATCCAGCCTGTAAGGCGGTTTTTTTTCATGTAACTGTCTCCTCCAAAAATATTTTTCAAACAAATTGCGTTTGACCGTGTCAGCTAGTAAAAGAATTGAGAGCCCGATGCTTGTCTGGGGTGGATCGCTACTAGATGCGATTTATTTTTCTCCGTTAATCATCGACGACGTTCTTCAGGAATAAATGCAATGACTTGTAATTCGATGGAATAACCATGGTGCAATGCAGGAACAGGCACAATGGCACGAGCAGGCGTGTGGACGCCGAGAACCCGGCTATATACTTTGTTAAATGCAGTCCAGTTTTCTACGCCGACCATATAGACGGTCACCTGAATTACATCCGCATAAGTCCCGCCCGCAGCCTCAATTACTTTTTGACATTGATTAAGGACGGCCTCTGACTGCGCCTCAAAATCATGTTTTTTTGGTTCGATCAGATTTAGTGCTGGAAGCATTCCCGATAAGAATACAAAGCCGTTCTGTTCTACTGCTTGTGCATAATGACCAAGTGGCTCGGGTGCTTCGAGGGTATGAATGATTTTCATGGATATATTGCTTTCGGCAACTTGAAATTTTCGTCGGACCTGCGCTCGGATGAGATTCAAACAATTAATTAGGCAATAAATTTTGCAAAGGACTGCAGATCCACGTTGCCGCCACTAATGATGATTCCAACCTTCTTACCTTCAATTGGATAGGCATGATGGAGGGCCGCCGCAGACGCAAGACATCCGGTCGGTTCAACCACGATCTTCATTCTTTCAGCAAAGAATTTCATCGTTTCAATGAGTTGTGAATCAGAGACGGTAACGATCTCGTGCACATGGCGTTTTATTACATCAAAATTGTGATTTCCAATGTGGGTTACCTTAGCGCCGTCTGCAATTGTGTCGGGAACATCGATGTGAACTATTTTTCCCGTGCGGAAGGATTGCTGACCATCGTTCCCAGCTTCAGGTTCGACTCCAATGACATTGCATTTTTTGCTCATGATTGACGCAGCCAGTGCAGATCCGGCAAGCAATCCGCCACCGCCAAGACAGACTAGTAGAGTATCCAACTCGCCAACCTCCTCGAATAATTCCAGCGCCGCTGTCCCTTGTCCGCAAATGACGTCGGCATGATCGTAGGGAGGAATGAGTGTCATATTCTTTTCTTGTGCAAGCTTGCGTCCGATTTCTTCACGATTTTCCGTATACCGGTTATAGGTGAGGACTTCCGCGCCATAGCCTTTTGTGGCTTGAATCTTTAGGACCGGAGCATCCTCCGGCATGATAATGACTGCGCGGATCTTGAGAAGACTGGCGGCGAGGGCAATTGCCTGGGCATGATTTCCGGATGAGTAGGTCAGTACGCCATTGCGACGTTGCTCTTCAGAGAACTGAACCAATGCGTTGTAGGCACCGCGAAATTTGAATGCCCCAATACGTTGCAGGTTTTCACATTTGAAGAATAGTTCGGCACCAGCGATTTTGTTTGCTGTGCTCGACGTAAGGACAGGTGTGCGATGCGCGATGTTCTTGATACGTTGCGCAGCATTTTGAACGTCGCTGCCGTGAAGCTGAATAGTTTTTGTCATGACACTCTCTTCTATCGATATAAACCAGAAGAACTAAGTGTAAGACCGAATATTCAATTGTTGTTGCAACACCCTGTTGCAGAAATCGGGTGCAATAAATCAGACTTAGGTAACTTATTAAGAAGATATCCAAGCTCGATTGTCAATTCATCTACAGAATCGACCACACGATAGGCGTTCACGAACTGATAATTCATGAGCAAATTGCTGCGTATTACTATGCACTTGATGCCAGCGGCTGTGGCAGCAGCAAGTCCGCGCGGTGAGTCTTCTACCGCAATACAATTCGCGGCAAGTACACCAAGCTTCTTTAAACCGAGAAGATAAGAATCCGGGTGAGGCTTTGGTCGTAACTTTTTGTTTCTAGTTAATACGAAATCAAAGTAATTGAGAAATTGCAATTTGCCGTGCATCAGATAAAAATCTTCTTTGAAAGAAGCGGTCACAATACCCATGGGAATTTTTCGATATAGGCGAGCCAATAAATCCGCAATTCCGCTTCTAGCCAGACCGGTGGACTGATGCAACGCGGCAGTGTAAGCGGCATTTCTGGCCTTCCTTAACTCCGATATTTTTCGGTCAGAGTAACCTCTTTCACGTAAGAGATGCCATGCGCCCCGGTTGTCTTCGAGGAACCATGCAATAAATTCACCAGGAGACAAATCAATTCCCTGTTCTGAAAAAATTTCTCGATTGGTTGCATAAAAAATCTCTTCGGTGTTGACAAGTACGCCGTCGTTATCCCACAAAATACCTTTGATCATTAACTAACCTTGCTATACATTAAGAAAACATTTAACGATATCTGCTTATTCTATTGTCGCGTCATTTAGTGCAACACCATGTTGCGTTAAACCTCATCAGGAGTCGGAAAAATGCAAGGCAGAACGCTATGGGAACTCAAGGTATTCTGTGCCGTCGTCGAAAAGCACAGTTTCGTTACAGCGGCACGCATGATGGGCATCTCTCCTAGCTCCGCTACAAGAACTGTCCAGTCACTGGAGGCGCAACTTGGCGTTCAATTACTTCAACGTTCACATAAGCTGCTCAGCCTATCTGGCGCAGGTGAAGTTTACTACGATTTCGCGAAAAAGATGCTCGAGGTTCAGGCTGAAGCAGAAGATGAAATTACGAACCTTCAATCGGGAGTAACTGGATCGATTCGATTTTCAGCACCTGAAATTTTCAGTCGTTTTTTTCTCCCCGAGCAAATCGGAATTTTTACGCAAGATTTTTCGGACATGCGAATTGATGTTCTCTACACTGATATCATCGTCGACCCCATTCAGGAAAATCTGAATTTTTCAATTCGCGGCGTATATCCAACCTCAAGCGAACTCATCGGTTATCCCTTATGGAGTTATGACCGGATTCTTTGTGCTAGTCCTGCGTATATTAAAAAGCATGGTACACCGATTGAACCCGAGGATCTGAGTGGTCATACCATCGTGCTGCACACAGCTCCACGTGTTTTAAAAGACTGGTATTTTAAGTCTGATGCACGAACCCTGAGAATGCATATGCCAGCGACTCATCGTGTAAACAGTGGAGCCGGGTTGTATGAGTTGATTCGCACTGGAATGGGGGTAGGACGCCTAGCGAGTTGGGTAACAAAGACAGCAATTGAAAATGGAGAGTTAGTCCATCTTTGTCCTGCTTATCGATTAGTTTCCTCGTCAGGGAAAAGTCCTCAAATGCATGCCGTATATGGATCAAAAGGATTGCCGCGTCGTGCCCAAATGCTATTGGAATTGCTTAGGGCGAAAGGACTTGAGCAAGGATTTGAGACACTGCAGAGGTGAGCGGGAATAATAAATGGCTGGGAATATCGTCCAGATTAACTCCGTCCACTGCACTGTAAGAGTTCTGTCTTAATTAGGTGATCGGTCAATATGGTGGTTCTATTGCATTTGCCTTCACTGATCCATAGCATACTTATATTTTTATAGGATAGTCGGCCTGCTACCTTAATGTAAGAAGCATAGGCATACTCACTTCGGATTTTTTTGCGATGAGCAGCCCGCTTTTTATTCGGACAATTCGGACAATCCCAATGTTGTAAGAACTGAGGGTAAAGAGCACGTTGATGCACAATCTTTGCTTCGTAAATAAAAAAGCCACCGCGCCGGTGTTGGCGTTTCTGGACGGTCTTTTTTGCTAATTGCGGTGCATATAATAGCGTAACCTGATGATTAGTTTAAATTTTGCTGCGGACTTGTAATCAGTAGCGTTTCTCGTCTCACAAGAAAGACTTGTCACTTACTAAATAGTTATGAATTGGTATCTTGCAGGGGCATCGTACAGCCAGCGTAGTCCAAGAACTAGGGCTTAAGGCTACCGCCCAAGCCTGGGCGAAATTTGGGCGAAAACGGAGACATTTTTAGCCATCGCCAGACCTCGCAGTATTTGTAGCCCTTGTATTTGCAAGGCCTGCGATGGTCTGGTGTGGTGTATCTTGGTGGGGCGGCGTCACTCACATTTATCTTTGTAATCGTTGCTGGTCATTGATTTCGACATTTTTAATAATTTAAATGCCCCCAAATATAACCCAGGATACTGCCGGCTTCAGATAGCGGGCGTTGGAAGTCGCTGGACTTCAGCTACCGAAAAAAAATCACTATTCGGTAGCGTCCACCCCATTATTTATTTTCTGTTATCCGCACATCTTCTCGCCCTTTCCCGCGATATGGATCAAGATCCACGCCCTGGATTTGAGGCACCCGCTTGTAATCGACATTTCCAGCTCGCCAATAGCGGGTGACAGATACGCCGGCACCTTGCTCCCGAGGATGCCGACATAGACGCACCAGCTGATCCCGAATTTCCTCAAGCCTAGCATTGGTGACTTCAGCCTGTCGCTTGGCAAGGAGAAACGCTGTCGCAGTTTCGGACCAGATCTCATCGTCGCGAATGACTGTGTCGCCATCGATTAACGGTGGTGGAGTGTCAAATTCCAGAAAACGCTGAAACGCCTCCCAGCCTTGGTGTATCGTTGTCATCGCAGCTTCATCGCGGACGATCAGATGCAACAGACCTTGAGTGCCATCGAAGACCCAAAGATGGGCGGCTTGGGCTTCGCTTACCATCAACTGATGCTGAATCTGGAGCGCGTAATGTGCTGGAACACGTCCAGCGGAAACCTCCTTCCACAGATCAGATCGTGTTCCCCGCATCGGGCACTTGATTTCAACAATCAGCTGTCCGTCTAGCGTCATGCCATCCAGACTGGCAGAATAGGCACCCTCCTGTAATACCAGCGGCTGCATGATGTTGCCGGTTTGGATCTCGTAGGCGAGTCTGGCTGCCGGCTCCAACTCTGTTCCACGTTGCATGGCAGCATTAGCGGCCGGTAGTAGTCGCTCTGTTTTCATCAGCCATAATTGATATGGCGTGGTCCACGGGCTGATACCCAGCACGGCGGCAGACTCTGATGCATTGCGCATAGTCAGCCGATAAGTGTGCCATTCGCCACTTCCTTGTACCAGTTTTGAGATGGCGTTCATGCTGCTCTCCTTTTTTCCAGTGAACGAATCACTCGCGAATATTCAGCCGAAGGGATATCGCTGAGATCCTGAACGCCAAAGTAAGCAAATACCCGTTCTATCTCGGTGCCCACTTCCAGCGCCAGTTTACGTATCAGGGCCTGCTGCGTTGCATTGATGGTGATGCTTACTGGTTTATTCTTCTTGACCACTAAAGCTGCTGGTTTGGGCCCTGATGCATTGCCGTCATTAGCGGCGGGGATGTCTGTCGTGATGGGCTGAGGCAAGTCTTCGCCTGCATAGATGTACAAACCCAGACCATGTAATGCAATTGCCTTTACCAGGCACCGCTGGATACTTGAATTGATTTCGAAAGCGGTCGGAGCAAGAATCGGTCTGTTGCGGCCATCCAGTACCGGGTGAATTTGACTGAGTGTAATACCTTGCACGGTGACAGCGACTTCGACGAAGACGCCAGACTCAGTTGCCAAAAATGGTAAGCCGTCAAAGCGACGCACCTCCCACGTCGCTGTCGGGTCGGCCGTCCGCAGTTGTGCCACCGCGTATGGCCAGCTCAGATAGCTAAACCCACCTTTCTTCTCGATATGATCGGAGACATCGATAGCATTCAGGCGGCTGAAATAGTTGATAGTGTGCGATTGCATGATGGACTCCAGAAGGGATACATTGGAATGCAAAACACCCGGCGAACGGAATATCGGCAGGGTGTTGTAATGGGCGATAAATGACTGCCCGGAAGATTGCGAGAGATTCATTTGATTGCGCCTGGATCACCGCCAAAGGTTCTGGCGGTTTACCTGAGCAAAAGGACTGTCGATAGAGCGGTACAAAACTTTGTCAGGCTGCTTCTGCCAAAGTGAGCACAGGGATTGGTTCTAAATTCTCTGGTTGCAAGAGGTAATCCGCTGCTCGTTGCGCCTGTGATGCTGCTGTAAAAATCAGGCGTCGATCACCCCGCAGTGCTTGTAGCCAGCTGGCGATATAACTGGCGTGTTGTAGCTGGCCTGCCATATGGCAGTGATTGCACAAAAATGCTGCTCCCATTTCCGCTACCAGCTCCTCGAATGCATAGGCATCAATCCCCTGTCGCTTGCCTAAGACGCGATCGCAGCGGGAGGAATGACCAGTCCAGTGAGTGAGCTCATGCAATGCAGTGGCGTAGTAGTCCTTCGCCGTAAAGAAGTTGAGCTTGGGCGGCAACTGGATAAAATCGTCGGCAGAATGGTAAAACGCACGCTTGCCACCATGACGGATTAAGGCGCCCGAGCGATTGAGCAGCTGCTCGGCGCAATCAACCGCATTCCAATCGGGCGTAGTAATAGCGACCTGTTGTAAGTTAACTGGTAATCCTTCCACCTGATCGACATTGAAAACGGTGAAGGATCGCAGTAACGGAACAATACGACGATCCCCATCGGCTTGTCCGCTAGCCAGTGAAGGTGCTGCTGCTGGTGCCTCGCCAACTTCGTGCATTTTAAAAAAGACGATGGCCGTTCCATGTTCGCCCCGCCGCACATGCCCACCGAGTTCCTGAGTCTGATGAAACGTTAGCCAGCGGTTACGCGCATATCCCAGCGCTATTGACTGCAGATTGAGCAGTAGTACATTGATCCCACGATAGGCACGTCCTGTGGTCAGATTCGCCGGGTTTGGATCAACCTCGCCATCAGACCAGGGACAAACCCATGGTGGAGTGCCCGCTTCCAGTGCATTGATGATTTGATTGGTGACAGTTTGGTAAAGGTCGATACGCTGCTTGGTCATGATTAGCTCCTGAAATGGAAAAAGCCCCGGCAAGTGAAACTCGGCGGGGCAGTCAACGGAATGATAGGAATTAGTGGTTGCGAACGACTTCCAGCAGAAACCATAGGTGCTGGATCAAAAAAGCTAAAATCATCGCAATGAATAAAAATAATCGGCATGCCATTATTTTTTCCTCGGATTTAATCGTATGAACCCAGGGTGGTATTTATTGCCTTGGACATGTCCGAATAAGCGCTTGGCACCACTGGTTGCGAGGCTGGTGAGTAAACCTGCGATAGTAGCGGCCATCACGCCAGTAAAACTTCCCCAATGTAAAGCCAATACGAGAGCAGTTACGCCGAAATCCATCAGCAGGTCGTAATGCAACATACGCAATAACGTCTGATGCGGCAGCTTAATCATTAACAGCAGAACGGCAAAGAAAACAGCAAAGCCCAAGATGAACATGAGGATCTCCTTCAATTGGTGGATGAGTATCGAACTTCAATATGAACGACACAAAAGCAGCAATGACTGCAGTGCGCGGTTTGTGCGCGGTGCAGAGGATCATTAGATGTTGCCGGAGTCGGAGAGTGTTTTAATTTTTCCTGCTAGCAAAAAGAGACTCCTTACCTTCGCTGATAAAAGGAAAAACGAACTGGGGGTAGGGTAATAGAGCAAGGGAGAGGGAGGGGCCCATGCGTAGGTGTTTTAAAAAAAATTTACAAAAAATCAGCGTTTTATTTTTATTTAGTTGATGTTGTTGCGATTGATCTGTGCCTGTCAGTGCGTAGCTTTTTAGGCATACAGGCCGGTATGAGACCGGTATATTACGTGGGCTTCTGTCACAAGTTCCGTGGTGACCGTCGGCATGATAAAAAATTAGGATTTTTTGCGCTTAGCACGAGCATCAACTCGCTTCATAAACTCTGCGTCGTTGTGGGAAATTCTGATATCTTCTGGATGCGCTGCTAGATTACGAAAGGCATGCAACTGCTGGCTCCACTCATGCAAGCGGTCATCAATTACCTTCGTATTGCGTAACATATTGATCCCCTCTCTAAGCATGATTTTTTTCTCCGACTTTGATACAAGTAAGTCGAGGCACAGGGGCTTCCAGCGCCCGTCCTAGCATTACACAAGCGGCGATATTGGCACCCGCTTGCAGCGAGCGGTCGGCTTCGTTCAGCGAGTCAGAAACTACGTTTGGAAACGCCAGCTTGAGAAAGCTTTTGGCGGCTTTGGGTAGACGCGAATGATATCGCTACAGCGATCTTCGTATGCATCTACATCTTGAAAACCGAGCTGGTCTGATTCATGGCTAGAATTAAGTTGAATCTGGGGCAATTCCAGATGAATACTTTCTTCCCATAAGGTTGCCCATCGTCTTGATCGGAAAAAAAAGCGTTCAGCGCGCCTTGATTCGATTGCAGCTACCTTGGCTTTGCAGTCGGGGCAATCGACGATAAATGTCGGTGCCTGAGGGGTCATAAAATTTTAAAAAATATTAGTCTGGATGTTTTTCTTGTCATCGCTATGAGTGCCAGTGGGATTATTCTCGCTTATGGCGGGAGACCTTCAGCCGATGGTGTTCGATTCCCCTACTTGCCATCTCCTTCCGCTTTGGCCGACATTTTCTGTAATTTATTAAATCTGTTTTCCGCCAACAAATTTACTTTCGCAGCACTGCCCAGATGAAAAATTTCATTCGCTCGATTTAAACGATGGTGAAGTGGAATTACCATCCCATCGACTAACTCTGCAAAACCAACGTAAGCGCTCCTTTGACCACTTCTGGTAAAGCTTCCCAGATTCGGGATGATGATGTCCACCTACGATAAAGGGACATCTATGGAAGAGAATCATTGAGAATTATCGTGCGCTCTGATCCTCAAGCGCTCACGAGACGGTCGTTGTCAGTATGATCGTCGTACCAAACGCGAATTGGTGGAAGCCAGTTTGCAGCCAGATATATCGGTCGCCAAACTGGCGTACCAGCATGCCCTGAATGCCAATTTATTGCGCAAGTGGATTGTGCAATACCACCGTTAGGCAGATACGGGACCGGTCACGGGTGTCCCGGCACTCCGCTCTGCATTTATTCCAGTAGTGGCGGTTGACCCGGTATCGCCGGTGAGGATGTCGACGCTACTTGCCAGATTGCCCGATGGGATTGAGTTCGATGCCCACTTCGCTGCCCGTGACGAGGTATTGTCGCCCCTTGAAATGCTTTGCCAGTGGCCATGTTCCGCCTCAACCCGGGACTGAAGGTGCATGTGCACCGGATGCGGCCGATGGTCGCAAGAGCATTAATGGTCTTGCCGCCATCGTCGAGCAAGCGCTGGGATTGGATCCCTTTGCACCGGCCGTGCATGTCTTCTATAACCGGCGGCGCGCTCGCATCAAATTGTTACTGTGGGATCGCACCGGATTCTGGTTAATGTTCAAGCGACTTGAGGCTGACCGCTTCGCTTGACCGCGCGAAGCGGCGGTCCTCGAACTGAATGTCGAATAATTACACTGGTTGCTCGATGGCATTGACCTCGCGGCCATGCACAAACATCCGCAGCGCACCTATACGCGGGCAAGTTGAGGTCAAGCAGTGTCATTTCACCCGGGTGTTGTCGGTATACAACAGGAAATGGCCTGATTTTGAAATGACGTACACCTATACTGCGCAACATTCCAGTATGTTCTCAGTCATGGCACCTACACCGCTCCACTCCTCGCTTACCACTGATGAATTTCAAACGCTCATCGACCAGCGCGATGCTGCGCTGGCCGAATGCAGTACGGTATGGGGTGAATGTGATGCTGTGCGGGGCGAATTGCGCGTCACGCAAGTCGAGCGCGATCTGCTCAAGGAACAGCTCAAAGCCCTTTCAGCGTCGATTATTTGGTGTCGCGAGCGAAGCGCGCAGCGCCGATCAATGCGACCTGTTTCTCAATGAGGCAGAAGCGCTGGCTGCAAACGCTGCTCTACTATCACAAGAGAGCGACGTAGAAATTACAGTTTCAGGTCATCAGCGCAAGAAACCGGGCCGCAAGCCATATCTATAAATGCCGCGTGAATAATGTACCGGATAGCGCACTTGAAACGGCCGTGAATGGCGCGTTAAAAGTGTACCAATCCCAGCCTGTAGTCTTATGCCCTTGATGGTGCATAAGAAAGGCGGAAAGGATGTTTCCCGTGGACATATACGTCAAAGTACGTCGCGCCGTGATGGTCGAGAACAAGAGTGAGCGTGCGGTTGCGCGCTACTTCGGTATCCATCGCAATACCGTCAGGAAGATGTGCCAGTTCGCGGCACCGCCGGGATATCGGCGAGCGCCGGCCCCGGTCTCTCCGACGCTGGCACCGTTCGCAGCCATCATCGACGCCATTCTCGAGGCCGATAAGCAAGTCCATGTGAAACAGCGCCATACGGCGGTACGTATCCGCGAACGATTACGTGACGAGCATGGTTACGACGGTAGCTACACCCTGGTGCGCGAGTACGTCAACGGTGTGGCCAGCCGGCAGAAGGAAGTGTTCATGCCACTGGCGCATCGCCCCGGCCATGCCCAGGTCGATTTCGGCGAAGCCGACGGGTACATCGGCGGCAAGAAGGTCCGCTTCCACTATTTCTGCCTGGACATGCCGCATTCGGATGCGTGTTTCGTCAAGGCGTATCCGACCGAAGACACGGAAGCCTTTCTGGACGGTCATCTTGCTGCCTTCGCGTTTCTCGGTGGCGTGCCGCAATCAATTCTGTACGACAACACCAGGATTGCAGTGGCCAAGATATTAGGCGATGGCCAGCGCCGACGGACCCATGCCTTTGCCGAATTGCAGAGTTATTACTTGTTTGATGATAAATTCGGACGTCCCGCCAAAGGTAACGACAAGGGTAAAGTGGAAGGACTGGTCGGCTACAGCCGACGCCACTTCATGGTGCCATTGCCGGTGGCAGATGACTTCGCTGCATTGAATAGCCAATTGCTGGACGGCTGCCTGAAACGTCAGCGTGCCGTGCTGCGTGGTCAATCTGACACCATCGGCCAGCGCCTCATCCATGACCGGGCGGCATTGATGCCGTTGCCGGTAACGCTCTATGACGCCAGTCACAAGCAAACCAGCCGGGTATCATCGCAATCGTTGGTCCGTTACCGCACCAACGACTATTCGGTACCGACGCAATACGGTCATCAGGCGGTGCTGGTCAAAGGCACCGTCGACTGGGTCGACATCTATCTGGTTGGCAATCCGGAGTGCATTGCGCACCATCGTCGCAGTTATGCCAAAGCGGACTTCGTGGTGAACCCGCTGCACTATCTGGCGTTGCTGGAGAGGAAGCCGCGTGCGCTTGACCAGGCTGCACCGCTGCAAGAGTGGGCATTACCAGCGGCCTTCGAGCGATTGCGACGCCTGCTGGAAGCGCGCATGGACAAGCGTGGGCGCAAGGAATATATCCAGGTCCTGCGGTTGCTGGAAACCTTCAGCATCGGGCAAGTCGAGCGTGCCATTGGCCAGGCCCATCATCTGGGCGTGCTCAGCTTTGATGCCATCAAACACCTAGTATTGTGCGCCATCGAACGACGACCACCCAAGCTGGATTTAACCCTGTATCCGTATTTGCCGAACGCCACGGTCGGCACGACCGATGCCGGCAGCTACCTCAGCTTGCTCAGCGGGAATGCGCTACTGACGCAACCTGTTACCGGAGACCTCGCATGAACGCCAACAGCGCGGCGCTGTCCGAGACCACCACGGTGGCACCGCAGGTACTGTTGGTCAACCACTTCAAAGCCCTGAAGCTGCCGACCTTTGCCCGGGAGTATGAGAAGGTCGGCGCCGACTGCGCGCGTGAAGGCGTAGATTACCCACGCTATTTATTACGGTTGTGCGAACTCGAACGTATCGACCGTGAACGCCGCACGATGGAGCGGCGCATCCGTCTGGCCAGGTTTCCGGTGACCAAGAGTCTGGATACCTTCGACTTCATGGCGATGCCAACCTTAAACAAATCCCTGGTGCTCGAACTGACACGCTGTGAGTGGATTGATAAGCGCGAGAACGTCATCGCGTTAGGACCTTCGGGTGTTGGCAAGACGCATACTGCGCTGGCACTAGGATTAGCTGCCTGTCAGAAAGGACACAGCGTTGCCTTTACGACGGCCGCCGCCCTGGTCCATGAACTGATGGAAGCGCGTGACGAGAAACGACTGCGTGCCTTGCAAAAGCAACTGACTAACGTGAAGTTACTGATTATCGATGAACTGGGCTATGTGCCGTTCACAGCGGTCGGTGCGGAATTGTTGTTTGAGGTCTTTAGCCGACGCTATGAGCACGGTGCCACGCTGGTGACCTCGAATTTACCGTTTGACGAGTGGACCAGCGTCCTCGGTTCGGAGCGGCTGACTGGCGCCTTGCTTGACCGGCTTACCCATCACGTCCACATCCTGGAAATGAACGGCGAATCGTATCGATTGGCCACCAGCAAGAAACGGCAACAGCGCAATGTCAAACCAAACAGCACTGCTGAAAAAGGAGGGGCCAACCCGTAAAAGCAACGTCTTGAGGGAACGGGCTACGCTGCGCTGCGCCCGCCACCCCAACTCTGCAGAGTATAGAAATGTGCATTGAAAAGAGAACAATTCAGGCCCTCAACGGCTCTATTTATTAACCCGGATTGGTACACTTTTAACGCGCCATTTGGTACATCTTTACTCCGGCATTGACATTTGATAGGTTGTTAGGGCCTGTCCCCAATTAACGGTCTTGTAAACTCTCGCTGAAGCTGCTATTAAGCAGTATTGGATAAAAGGTTACTGGAAATGACAGTGAGACGTTACAGTCTGAGCGAAGAGCAATGGGAGCAAATAAAATGGCTATTGCCGGGCAAAGCAGGCGATGTTGGGGCGACCGGTAAGGACAATCGTTTATTTGTTGAAGCGGTGCTGTACCGCTATCGTGCGGGAATACCGTGGCGCGATTTGCCGGAGCGATTTGGTTTGTGGAAAACAGTCCATACGCGCTTTAGTCGTTGGGCGGTGAACGGTGTGTGGGAGAAGGCGTTTGATAACTTAGCGCAAGCGGCAGATAACGAGTACGCGATGATAGACAGTACGATCGTGCGCGCCCATCAGCATAGCGCTGGCATGGTGGGTGTTCAAAAAAAAGACCCGTGAAGCGATAGGCCGCTCCAGTGGTGGCTTAAGCACCAAAATTCATGCCACCGTTGATGCGTTGGGCAATCCGGTGAATTTTTATCTGACACAAGGTCAATGTTCCGATCTTGAGGGAGCTGAAGTGTTGATCTCAGAGTTAACAGCGCCAATGGTGCTGGCCGACAAAGCTTACGATGCCGATGCCCGCATGATCACGCCGTTGAAAGCGGCCGGAGGAACCGCGGTAATACCCTCGAAGAAGAATCGGAAACAACCGCCTGACCATGACAAGTATCTCTACAGAGAACGGCATTTGGTGGAAACATTCTTTTGCAAACTTAAGCAATTTAGAGCCATTGCAACCAGATATGACAAGTCAGCACGAAATTTCCTTGCCGCTATTCACCTCGCTGCATCGGTCGTTTGGCTGGCGTAAATAGCGACACTTATATAGTTTAACTTTTTTACAATAACGCTAATTGGGGACACGCCCTAATTTCAATAATAATTGAAGTTTTTTTAAGTAATTTATATGGTTATTTTATCAATATATCTTAATATATTAGAAACTCGATAAATACTGTAGTCGTGTGTTTGTACAGAATATGAAGGCTTGCGATGCTCAAGTATTGACGCTCCCCAATTGGGTTAGTTTTCGGTCGGCGTCAACAAGCAAGTTTGTCGGCCGCCATAGTTGCATCATTAGGATTAAAACATGCCGGATTGGGGCATCTGCACTCCTCGCAAAGCAGACTCTAAGGTGCTTATGATTTCTTCCAACGCTGCGTCATTCAGGGCTAGCGGGCTAGCGTGGATCCACTAGATATCGTCAAAACGCCACCACATAAAATGTACACCATGCTTAACGCATGCTCGGCAATATGCGAAGAGGGCAGTTTTTCTTTTAGCGATCCGTTCTTTGTCTTTAATGGTGGCAGCAAGTTCAAGTGCGCGGCCAGATATTCCCAAGCGTTGTGCTCGTCATTACTCAGACCTTACCCAACTGTGTCCAAATATTAATCAATCACATTACGTGCTGCTTCGATAGGGATCTTGAGCGACGTGGGCAGCGATTTATCGAAAAGTCTAATTGGTGGATTTCTCAGAAATTTGCCGATCTTCCACGCTAAATCTGAATACCGAGCAGGAAGAATTTGGTGGGATAACTCTTTTGAGCGCGTGATCCAATGAGTAGTTATCTCTTTGTTAATATTGTCCGCATCGGACAAGTGAAATTCTGTTCTGTCTACTCGAACGCCGCTCATCGATTCAGACCAATAAATACCCTATGGGTGCCGCTCGCTTCTACGGAAGTGGGGGAAAAGAATGCGACGATATCAGCAAATGCTCCATTTGCTATTTTTCTTGCGCCAAGCTCGCCCGGTTAGGATAGGTCGATCGCAATAGGCTAGATAGAGCAAACTCATCAAGCTTTTTAATGGGTTGATCGGCATTTTCTATTACAACTTGTATTGCAGCGTGAATTTTTAACGTCATCGAATATCATTCCTGGATTACGCTGGTTCGAGTAATAAATTGAAAAGAAACTGCTCCAGAGAATGATAGACTGAAAATGTTTTTTTAAATAACGCTTCTTGGCAGTACAGTAATGGAAAACGAGATGAATTTAGATAAACAAAGCACTCTTGCAGATATCGCGATAAGCTACGGTGAATTGATCCCGATCATGCGGATCAACGGTTTATATTTGGCCTGCTATTAAATTCGATAGGGGATTGTGTGCAATATGGTTCGGCCGCATGATCCATCAGCCTTCAAAAAATGGCTTTTGACTAAATATTGGCCCAGTTGAAGCCATGACCGTATGGATCGATCGCACACAGGATGATGCGTATGTCGAGATACGCTTGCTGTTAGCCGGCAGTGAATGTTTGACGAAGCTCGGACCTCCTAACGATTACTCAGAAATTCGTTTGAGTCCCTACAAATCCGTGCGCGAATCTAATTGGTGCTACAGAGCGAGTTTTGACATGACTGAGAGTGGTCTACCCGACACTTCACGATTGGACGTAGCCAAATAAATTGTCCTGTCGCAAGAGTATCACCATAATTTCATCAAACTTGCCTGTCATACATCAACGGGACGGATCCGCGAGAAACGAATTTTGCTAGTTCTAATTGCCCAGCGCTAAATGGTTACGCCCGTCAGATTACAATGGAAAGATTGTCAGCGATTGGTGAGACACTTTGATAAGATGATTTCAGTCGCTGAAAATCTTCCCCTTACTAATGAAATGGAAGTGGAGCGACTTGTTCTACAGCGCGTTGGACCAGATATTTTTCGGCGTGAGCTGCTCAATTTCTGGAGCGGTCCTTGCTGTATTTCCGGTCTTAATATTCCCTACTTGTTACGTGCCTCGCATTCTCGGCCATGGGCCAAATGTGCGACAGATAAAGAGCGCTTGGATGTCTACAATGGCTTGCTACCAGCACCGCATCTGGACATGCTTTATGACGGCGGGTGGATCGCCGTGGAAAATAACGGGGAGGTCAAGCTCTCGGAATCACTTTCTATGGACGCACGCACCAGACTCAATTTCTGCGAACCAATGCAAGTAGATGGTCTGCACGCAAAACATTATTCCTACCTTGATTATCATCGAGACTTGATATTCCGCCGTTGATCATGGGTGTGAGAGCTCAGCGTTGCTCAGAAGATTATATTTTTTAGGAGATGCCGTGGTAACTGATTCCGAATCATCATCTGATTGGACAAAGAGTAATAGCGCTCTCTTAATATTGGGATTTTGCTGGGTGGTGCATGGATTCAGGCGCTCCGATCAATGGCCGGCGCCAGTTTAGGATACGGTAAGGCGGCTACTTTAGACTGAGTCTTCCATCCTGTGTCTTGGTTTGGTGATCCCCTTTTTCGGTGCGCTACTTCTGGTTGCAGCTATTGGTTTGATGGTCAGTTGGATAGTGCGGCCTTGGCGAAAACGTGCCTTACAGATAGCGATGTCGTTCAGTATTCTTGCATTTGTTGCACTGCTGATGGGGAGAGATCTCGAGATAACGTTCGCTAAAAACAGTTCAGTCAGTGTTAAAGAAACAGTCCCAGTTCCTGCAATAGTTTCTCCTCTACCGCCACCAGCGGTTGATCAGAAATAACTTTATGCTATCTTCTTGTCGCCCTTGAGCGCCACCATGTCGGCAAAACTGCCGTCAGGTGACATATCGATTTGGGCGTCTTTTTGACCGGCGTATTTGTCTGAAATATACTTGACGAAGAGCGGGACCAGCACGTAATTCTTGAACTGTGAGCCATCCATGTCGCCCGTAATTCATCGCAACTTTTTCACAGTGAGCTATATGAGTTCAGATTTTTTAATGGCCATTGGGGTATAAACTTTCGTTGGTCTGGATGGTATTTATTACTGCGCATAGATTATGGGTAGGGAAAATACCAGTTCCAAAGTTCTAAATCTTCTGGTCTTTTTTTAACTTCGCCCTGAATTAAACTTAACCTATTGTTTTATATGGATTATTTTTAATATTTCTTCTATCATTTCTACTTAATATCCCGAGACGGAGGATGCGTTGCTCACTACTAAACACCAACATTTTGTGGATGAGTACTGCATTGATCGCAATGCCAGTCGGGCAGCGCGTGCTGCAGGATATAGCGCTGTATCGGCCAAAGTCACAGCAAGCCGCCTGCTAACCAATGCTAACGTACGAGCGGCCGTGGCAATACGAGAAATGGAAGCTGAACAGGCGTTGGATATGACGCGGGGAAGCGTTTTAATGGCCTTGCAAGAGGCTTTCGGGCTTGCCAGGCAGCAGCGCAACCCTAATGCCATGATCGCCGCTTGCAGAGAGATCGGACGCATATGCGGATTTTATGCACCCGAGCGGGCAATAGTGATGTTAACTCCTAGTGCGCGGAAGGATGTTGCCGGGTTTGAAGCAATGACTGATGTGGAGTTAATGCAAGTTATCACTAGCCTTGAGTAAGCCTTAATAATACTCGTATATGCATGCCGCCTCGATGGCGGCTTGTCATATAAAGGGACCTATCGGAGTTCTAAGTCATTGATTTTAAAGGAAAAAATATCCGATACGGGAGTGTCGGATATCGAACGTAAGTGATTGAATTTAAACATATTTTTTCTCGATAGTGGGTGCCTCTCGATATATCGGGCTATCGGACGTTCTGTATCGGGGGATCTATAATCTTCAGGACACCGGTTTTCCCTCGCTGCTTCTGAATCAAGTTTCTGGCAATAGCAGCATTAATGAGCTTGCGCACTGCTAATATTCCCATTTTGAATGTTTTCTGCTCGCCGCCAAATTGTTTTTCAAAGGCGTTGGCCGAATAGACGCGCCCTGCAGCAGTTTCCGATTTCAGTAACGCGATCAATATCTCCTCAGGTTTGGGCGTGGATAGATGCTCATTAGATACATGCAAAATGCCATGCTCGCCACGCATCAGTACGACATCGTTTTGCGGTGGCCCGTAATTATTTTTGGTCACAGCCGCCAGCAAATAATTGTGTCGCAGGTTTTCGGGAATTCCATATGATTTCCTGGCGTCTTCTTTACTGGGTCTACTGAGGTTCATTTGCCAACGCACACCGTCTGTCATCGCACTTGAACCTCTTGATGCATTTTGATTAGCTTCTCCTGCGCTCTGGCTGATTTTATTGGCATGATGTAAAACAAGTACAGTTGCGCCAGTTTGCTGACAGACGCGTTCCAATGATTCGACAAATCGGGTGGTATCTTCTGCTGCGTTTTCATTCCCGCCTCGGAAACGGGACGCTGGATCAATGATGATTAACTTCAAATTGGTTATTTGGTTGGCTGTGAGTATCAAACGATCGGCATAGTCCGTTAATGTGACGCTTCCAGCGGGTAGACTGCGGGTCATTTGATTGTCGATACCTGTCATTGATTTGGCATGGACTCTCGATTCAATATCGCTGATTTTGGTTGGTGAGGTTTGTCCTAGGGACGCGACTACATTATGTAGGCGTCGATGTATTTCTTCGGTGTCTTCTTCGCCAAAAAGAAGTAGCGACGCTCCGACCTCTCCGATTTCCCAGTAGTCGACAAATTTGTCTCCAGTAGCAAGGGAGACTGACAATTGTAGTGCGAGCATGCTTTTTCCCGTTCCGCCAGGTGCGATGATCATTCCGACTTTCCCATAGGGCAGGCAATCGTTCAACAGCCACTTTCGTTGAGGCGGTGGATTACAAATCATATTGTGGACTTTTGCCTCGTTAAGATCGAATAGCAGAGAAATGTCGCCGCCAACTCTGGCCACTGGGTGGTTATTTTGATGTGTCCTCAAAATGCCTTCGCAAGTCGACGTAACTATGTCGTGGTCTAGCGGCGGGGTATTGGACGCATTCCACCCGAGTGCCATTAATTTGACGACTTGAATTTCCTTGCCTTCACCTATCCATTTACCTGCCAACTTGGTAAGGTGATTGGTACGTTCCCCATCCGAGCAAATGCGGTAAGGATCTGTGCCACATTTGACCTGCTGATTCACCCCAGATGAATTTACGGCATTACCTTTGGATGGTGAAGTTTCCTTTACATGCGCGACACCCAGTGCAGTCATGAGCGTTTGAAAATTATGGACGGTGTTAATTGCAGACGTCATTTAATTTTCCTCATAAATGGTTGTCATTACGGGTGGACCTTTTCGATGATAAAAACCTGGTATGCGCATCACTCGAGCGAGATCGACTACGGTGGGATCGCCATCGAAACGGTTAGCAAGGGCTGTTTGCGCTGATTTAAATTGCTCTAACGGGCAGTCATTCACGCGCCAATAGGCATGCCAACGCCCGGGACTAGATTTCACGATAATGTTGGGTGACATGCCGGCTTCAAGGATTGACTGCAACGGAGCCCCGTCGAGGTCGACGAAGACCGCTCTGACGTGGGTGACATTAGCGTTGGTACGACAGGTTTTATAATCGGACTTAACGATGCCATCGCCTCGATTGACCATGACGAAGATGCCGGCACCTTGTTGATTAAGAACGTCTAATTCAATTTGGTGCTCTGCAAGTGTGCCATGCAGCACCCGGCTAAGTCGATGGTTTTTATTTTTTTCATCATGGAAGGTCTGAAACGTGAAGATGCCTTCAGAGTCTAAAGTTTGTAGAAATTTTTCTGCTAGGGCGAGATCAGCTTTCATCTGTCTGTCCTTTTTTCCTGATGACTCCGTTAAAGGATGCATTGAGACGATACAGCGCCAATAAGTTATCGGAATCAAGCGGATCGGAGGAATTTGTTCGTGCCAAGGTGATCGTACTGCCATCCGGCCAACCGATCATGTTTAGCTCGCCTCCGGTAGCGCGAGCAATTCTCCTTTTTTTTCTGAATGTGTCGAAGTAAGAGGAGCCATAGCAGAGGATGATACTCAAATCAGGAACGATAAAAAATGTTTCAGTAACTTGCTGAGAGGTGAGCCGGCCGTGACGATAGTTCATTTCGTGTCTCCTGAACCTTTGTTTCCGGCCGTGATTCGCGTGTCAATCCAGTGATTTATTGTTGAGTCAAGCCAACCAACGGATCGCTGCCCCAGTAATATGGGCGCTGGAAAGGTGCCTTGTTTGATAGCGGCATAAATGCTGCTGCGAGATAAACCTGTACGGATTTTGACTTGTGGAAGTCTGAGGATGGAATACGACATGTTTGCACCTTCTCGGTGGTTGTTGAACATGTCTTCTCATTCTATTTCGAGAAAATTTTAAAGGTACCCTTTCACTAAATTCTCTATGGATAATGTTTGTTTAATCTTTATATTTTTTGGCGTTCGATCTACTGATTGCATAAAAGGGTTCATCCCACTGGCGGACACCCTTTCGATTACTCTTAAACACCCGCGGTGCCTTAGTAGCGCACAGGTGTACAGGAAGAATGATTCCAGCAGCTATTGTCTAGGTTAAGGACTAGTTGCGACTATTTGGTATTTCCCCGCCCCCCTTTTTTGCCGTTGGCTTTACCCTGCTCAATTTTTTCTTCCCACGCTTTTTTAGCAGGTTGAAGATTATCAATTTCACTCTGCAACCGAGAATTCTCTATTGTAAGTCTGAAATTTTCTCCACTTAGTTCAGAACACATCACGTGAGCCTCTGCCAGAGTCGGAGGCAGCGTGATACCACACCCAGTACCCGTCATTGAGAGTAGGTTTGCACTGGCTCCGTCGCCAAGAATAGGCGGTAGATCTTGAAATTTCGAAGACCATTGTTTTTTTGTGTTTACCCAATCCATTAATTTCCCGAAAGGAATCATTTCATTTTCGATTTTTTCTAACTGTCCTTGATCAATAGCGTAGGTAATGCGCTTACCAACCTTTTCAATCACTCCTCCTAACTTTTCATCCGTTGGGCGAACTCTCTCGGCAATAAATGTAATGACATTCCGTATCGATACCATTTCATTCATCCCCGGGATTGATTTCTCAATTGGATTCTCCCGTCTATTTTCGAATGGTTTTTTGTTATTTTTATTTGGAGTCAGCTTCATTAGTTTCTCAATGTTGGGTTATGCAGCTTTTCCAAACTCCCCGCTTACGACATTACTGGCAGATAGCCCATCCATATAATCCGCCCAAGCCTGCATCATTTTCCTGCGTTCTGGTAGATGCTCTGCGTAGTTATAAGCCGCTCTAATCGAATCCCGTTCAGCATGCGCCAGCTGACGTTCTATAGCATCACGGTTCCAGCCCTGTTCATTTAGCAAGGTTGACGCCATGCTGCGAAAGCCATGTCCTGTCATATCGTCAGATCCGTATCCCAGCCGACGAAGTGCGCCATTAACCGTGTTCTCACTCATCGGCCGACCATTTGTTCGAGCACCAGGAAATACGTATTTTCCTTTGCCCGTTAGAGGCATGATCTCATTGAGTATGGCGACCGCCTGAATCGATAATGGGACGATATGGACCGCACGCATTTTCATCTTCTCAGCGGGAATACGCCATTCAGCGGTATCCAAATTGATTTCAGACCATTCCGCTTTTCGAAGCTCACCAGGGCGAACAAACAACAGCGGCGCAAGTTGCAATGCACATTTGGTAACGAAGGATCCGGTATAGCCGCCGATGCAGCGCAATAATTCCCCGACAGCTTTAGGCTCAGTAATAGACGGATGATGCTTTTCTTTTGATGGTGGAATCGCACCTTTTAGGTCACCAGAAGGATCGCGCTCAGCACGCCCGGTCGCAATTGCATACCGGAAAATTTGGCCACAATTTTGATGGGCTCGGTGTGCTGTCTCGATCGCTCCCCTTTTTTCAATTCTTCGGAGGACGTCCAGCAATTCAGGCGCTGAAATTTCTGAAATCGGGCGAGAGCCTAGCCAAGGAAAAATGTCGCGTTCAAGTCGACGGATAATCTTGTCGGAATGACTAGCAACCCAGTTAGGGGCATATTTGGAAAACCATTCCCGTGCGACTGATTCAAAACTGCTGGTTGCACTTGCAACTGCTGCAATTTTCTTAGCCTTCTTTTCTGCCCCTGGGTCTAATCCCTGGGAGAGCAGAATGCGGGCGGCGTCACGCTTTACTCTTGCGTCTTTGATCGTCACTTCAGGATAGACACCCAAAGCAAGCCGTTTTTCTTTGCCGAGATGACGATATTTTAAGCGCCAGTAGCGTGCGCCTGTCGGCGTGATTTCCAGATACATGCCTTTCCCGTCGGAAACCCGGTAGGTTTTCTCGCGGGGTTTGCTTTTGCGGACTTCTATATCTGTCAGAGGCATGGGGGCATCTCTCGGAGACAAAATCGGGAAAATGGAATGTGCCCCCTAATATTCCCCCTCGTGCCCCCAGATGTCAATACACCCCCTTGGACCCTATAGGAAGGTGAAACAATAAAAAACCGCATTCTCACAGGGAGTTATGCGGTTTTTTGACTTTCTTTGAACTTCTTGAAACATGTTAGTGGTGGAGGCGGCGGGAATCGAACCCGCGTCCAAAAGCCCTCTACAGACAGTTCTACATACTTAGTGCTGTCATTTGATTTAGCCCAACCGACGCGGACGCACACGCTTCGTTCAGACGAGTTACCTAAATTTAACTTTTAGCCAAGTAACCCGACTAAAAGCGATTCTCTGTAAATGACTCTACTGCTGTTTGACCAGCCCACCCCAGAGACGAGATGGTGTAGAGCTAACCGGTTATTAAGCGGCTAGTGCGTACGAGTTATCGTTTGCAGTTATAGTTTTTCTGGTTGTATTTACGAGGTAGCCAGCCCTCGGTATGCCCTGCGCTGCTTTGTAGCCCCTGTCGAAACCAGGTCGCCCCCAAGCAGTTGCTATTGTAGCGCAATTCGGTGTCTCTCAGTAAACGCGTGGTGGCGTAAAAAGTGGACATATTATTAGCGCATGCTTTTTGTTTAAAGAATTGGCGATGAATTTGATGTGTATTTGCTGGCTTAAAAAACTTCTCGATGCGGAGAAGTGACATAGTTTTGGTAAAATTGTGGCTATCGAAATATGATGCGTCCGCGCATTTCTGTGCGGTAGTACTATTCATTAGACCGCGAAATAATTTGCTGTGATAGCGCCCTTCACGTACTTAAAAAAAAGTAAATAATGAAGCTCATACTATTTTCTATACTGATTGCTTTTGCAGTCGCCGGATGCGGGTCATCGACTTCGGGGCCTTCTGAGAAGGTTGCTAAAGTGCAGCGCGACCCTGTTGCGGTAAGCTTGCCACCCATCCCTAAAAAAATTGAAAAGTCACCTGATCCAAAACCGGAAGAGGCCGGTTTTGGGACCGTGGTGATATTGCGTGATCCTGCGCATCCTAATCCTGGCTGTATGATCGGTGTGTATTTGAATAAACAATTAGTCCACCAATTTGATGCAGACCAAAAGGCGACATTTATTCTCCATTCGGGAGATCAGGTGGTGGCTGTGGATAACTCGGACGGTCGCAGCAGTTGCGCGATTGTTGCAGGGGAGCGGCACCAATTGCTGTTTACGCTGAAGGCTGGCGATGTGAAAAATTTGCACGCGCAGTTGTTACCGGGAAAAGGGGCTGTGGTTGAGGCGAGCGAGCGCTAAACCGCTGATGCATAAATCCGGCAGCTATTCTTATCGCTTATCGGACGATTGTGGTCAATTCAATGGGCCATTTGAGGTCCGTTGTGTAAACAATCGCATTCAGCAGTGAGCATTCGGCCTTGATGCAGCGATCAATCCTGCTGCAAGGCTAGCTTAAATGCTTGAACGGTCGCTTATGATGCGGTTGGTGATGATTGCACCAACTTTATGCGCCTTCATCGCTGTTCATTGGGGATCGGGTTGCTAGCCCTTCTAACGCGCGGCGAATGAAATTCACCTGCTACAAGAAGTCGCTTATTATTCCATCCCGATCTTCCTTGATCAAAACACAAGACTGTTTCTGTAGGCATTTTATTTCAGCGCAAAATCGACACGACTTGGGGCGCCTTTATCTTTGATGCCATCGGCTGTGAGCTTGGGCGCGATTAGGAAAATCCGTTCCAGAGGAATTTTGCCTTTGATTTCTAAATAGATACGGACGGCTTGCGCACGTTGATCTGCCAATGACCGCAAGTCATCCGGTGTCACTTTGGTATTAGTGAGTATTAGCTGTTCCATTTCGGGCACTGGTAAAGACTTCGAGAATCCAATGACATTTTTTGGCTTGTCGAATTTTTCGTTTTTGTAGACTTTCTCCATGTATTGCGTTTTATCCGCATCGGTCAGGGCGATTGCAGTCGGTGCTGATGGCGATGCTGCATCAGCGTCATCAGCCTCTGCATCCGATTTTCCTTTCGTGCCGGTGTTCTTTTGTTTTAATGCGATGATTTTGTTATTGAGTATCTCTTGACGCAAACCGACATTGTCGGTTGCAGGATCAACCCGCCCGATGATGTCTAGTTTCAATGCAGGACGATCCAGCAGTGCCTTGGTGAGCGTATTGAGTTTGGTCGTGGTCGCAGCGGTCAACATCGCTGAACCTGGCTTGAACTCGGCATATCCCAGTTCGTCGCCGCCACCGAATGCGGAGCTGAGTAACGCAAACGGAGAGGTAACGGCTTTTGCGATCAGGTTAATGAAGACGCGCAAGATAATGCCGCCAACAGAAAACTGCGGGTCTGATAATGAGCCAGAAATTGGTAGATTGATGTCGATCTGACCGTTGCGGTCTTTCAGTAACGCGACGGCTAACCGAACGGGAAGTTTGGTGGCGCTGGGGCTATCGATTTTGTCACCAAATGTCAGTTGATCTATGCGGACATGGTTTTGCGCCGTCAGTTGCTGTTCTTCGATTTTATAATTTACATCCATCGACAGCTTGCCTTTGACGATCGCATAGCCAGCATATTTAGCGGCATACGGTGTCAGGCGCGGTAGTTCGACGCCGTCCGCGCTGGCTTTGATATCCAAAAACATGGGTTTGAATAAGGGATTGAGTGATCCGGAGATAGCCACCGGCGCATCATTATCGATCTTGCCTTTGAGGTCAATTGCAGCTGGCGCAGGTTTGTCCGATGCAACAGCGCCCACGCTTCCGGTCATGCCGGTCATGTTGGCCGTGTAGTTCGGCTTAACAAAATTATCGGTGAAATTAACGTTGCCGTTGTTTAAGACGACTTGGCCGATCCGAATAACCGGTGTATTTGCATCGTCTTGTGTTGGTGGTGTTGCGGCGACGACCTTGCCATCACCTTTGATGGGGTTGTTCACACCACTTTCCGGTGCGGCCGCGGCTTTTATTTCCGATGCCGAGCTGTCGGTTTTTTTGGGGCCGGATGTCGTGGCGGGTTCGGTGACGATCGATTTCTTGCCTGATTTCGAGACCACGATATCTTGGAAGTTTAATTTTCCCTCGGGCGATAGGATGGCGCGTGTATAAAAATCGTCAAGGGCGATTTTGCCCAGGTTGATGGTCTGATGTGATCCGTCGATGTTGGCATTGATTCCGCTCACATCAAGTGATTTCCATTTCAAAAAGTCCGCACCATTCTCTTTATCAATAACGCGGAAATTGGTCAAACGCAGCATCCCGTTATAGCGTGCAATCAGCGGATTTTTTCCTAACGGTGGCGTCAGCAGAAGTTTGCCTTTGGCGTTGGCCTGGCCGGAAGATAGAGTGACATTTAACAGATCTGCGAAATAAGGCTGCAGCGCTGCAACCGGCAGACTTTGCGCATCGATGGCAAGGTCAAGGGTCTTAAACTGTGGCGACGCATTGCCATTTACGGATAATTTTCCACTTTTGTTAAGTTGGGTTTGTAGCGCGATTTTGACTGTCTTGTCACGCTTGCTGGATACGTTGTCGACTTTTAAGTTAAATCCATCAGCACGTAAATTAACGGGTGGCGTAACGGATTTGTCGCTATAAATAAGCGTGCTGTCAGTGACTGCAATGCTATTCAGATTAGCTACCCATTCTGGATCTGTTGTTTTTGTTTTTACAGTTGGTGCTTTGACTGTTTTGGATTTGGATTCGCCAGCTTTGATGAATTGCTGAAGATTGATGTTACCTTTCGCGTCACGACGTACGTCAGCTTGCACGCCCGCCAAGGTGAACGCGGTAGCATTGAAGGTGCGCGATTCGGTATCGATCGTTGCGTCCTCAAGTTTGATTTTTTTAATTTGCACACTACCGTTCGCGCTCGATTTAGCGGTAAGTTTTACGTCGCCCACCTCGGCGTTGAGTTGCGTTAACGCCACTTTAGCACCGCTGATCGCGACGGCTGTTTTGAGTGTTAACTGGCCGGATAAATTTGCGGCTAGTGTATTGTTAAGATACGGTTGATATTGCGCCAGTGGAAGTGCATCAACGCTTGCTTCGCCGTTGATTGAGGCAGTTGCGGGTGTGACTTGACCATTAAATTTTATTTCCTGCGCTTCGGCGGCGACTATTGATGCGGAGATCGTGGCTGGCTTTGCATCGGCAGCGAGTGAGAGATTTTTGACATCAACAGTGAGGTTTTTTAATTGTGTGTTGAAGGTGGGCGCGGCGTTTGCGGCATCTGACCAATTAATAATACCTTCATGAATAGTGAACTGGTCCAAAGTGAATTGAGGTGATGGCTGTGCGGATTTGGCAGCTTTTACGTCGGCTTTGTCAGTGCCTGGCGTGTTGCTGGAAGACGACTTGCTGGTGGCGAGTGCGGCCCAATTGAGAGCGCCGTCTGCATTCAACGCAGCCCATACTTCGGGAGCTTGAATATTTACTTTTCCAATAGTAGCGCTCGCTGTGAGAACGTCAAATTTATTGATGTGCGCGTCTATGGTCTGGGCTTTGAAAAGCGGTGCGGCGTGCTTGTCGGCGAGCGAGACGTCGCTGAGTTTAATGTCGCCAGAGAGGTTAATTTCTGGTTTGTCCTTGGCGCGGACGAAAGTGAGGTCGAGGTTGGTCGATAGTTTACTACTCTGAATCATGAGAGGTAACGGCACTGGTGAAAAGGCCACATAACTGGCAACATCGAGTTGATCGATATCGATTACCAGCGCTGTATCGAGGCTGCTGGCAAAAGGTTTAGAGCGACCTTTCAGTTCGAATGGCGATCCATTCACTTTCATGGACAGGCTCGGTTGTACGAAGGAATTTATCGCGCTGTCAAAATTGGAGATGTACGGCACGCCAATATTAAGCGCTGTGATATTGACCTGTTTATCCGTCACTTTGTCGTCAAAGGTAATAGCACCGTTTTCCAGCCGAATATTTTTTACTGAGAAATGTGTTTCTCCCGCGGTCTTCGGTTTGGCCAATATGCGATCAATAATGTCGGAGTAATTATAGCGGCCGATGCCTTCAGCACTGGTACGAATAATGTGCACGTTGGGACTGGATAAAGTCACCTCCTGAAGTACCGGCGCTAACCTAAAAATCGACGTGACGGAAGCATCGACCAACAGATTTTTTGCTGCAAAGGCGGGTGTTATTTTGTCAATTTCGTATAGCGTGAAGTCTGAAGCGTTGAGGGTTAGGGTGAACGGATTGAAGCTTATGTTTCCGATCGTCGCCTTGCGACCAAGTTGCTGTTCGATTTGTTGCTCGGCCAGATGTTTTGTCAGCGGTATTGCAACCCAGCTTAAAGCAGCTAAAACCGCAAGTACAGCAACGGTAAAACCTGTCCAGCGAAGAGTACGGCGAAGCCAAATGGTGCGATTCGAATTGGTCATAGAGGTATCCTTGCTGAGCGACGACTATCAATATACCGCCAGAGTGGATTGTTTGCCAGAGTGTTAGTTGGAGTCGACTTCGTCAACGATGAAGTTTGGACGCGGCAGCACGGGCCAGATTTTTGCCTGACCGGGCATGATTTTGATATTTAACGGTGCCTGAATGTGAGCTGAAAGCGCGTCGAAAGCAGCCGGGCGTGAGACCCCGCCCAATCAAGTGCGGTATGCATTTGCAGACTCACATGCCGCTCTTGATAGGTGTTTGGGTTGTGCTTATTGCGCCAATGATGTCTGTATCAGTCCCATTAATGCGGAGGGTGTATCGGCGAGTGCATCTGCGTTCCATGTGACCGGCTCTGCATGGCCGCAATAACCCCACGCTGCCGCAACCGTTGGCATTCCCGCGGCACGTCCGGCTTGAATATCGCGCAGATCGTCACCAACATACCAGCATTCGTGCGGCGCCAGATTCAAGCGTCGGGCAGCTTCTAATAGAGGAGCGGGGTGCGGTTTCGGATGCGCCATTGTATCGCCAGAAATCACGCAACCAGCGTGTTGTAGGCCTATTTGTGGGATCAAAAGATCTGTAAATCGCGCGGCTTTATTGGTGACGACGCCCCATGTGAGACCGTGTTGGTCCAAATCCAGGAGGAGTGCCGGAACGCCGTCGAATAAACTGCTTTTTTCTGCGAGCGAAGCCGCATAGTTATCCAGGAATGCAACGCGCAAGTCTTCATAACCATCGTCACCAGGTTTAAGACCGAATGCGACTCCAATCAGGCCACGTGCGCCGGCAGATGCAAAAGGCCGCAACGCATGATATGCGGTAGTTGATAAGCCGCGTTCAAGTTGAAGCCGGTTCATCGCCGCGGCCAGATCCGGTGCAGTATCGGCAAGCGTGCCATCAAGGTCAAAAAGAATCGCACGTGGTATTGGCAAAGGCATAAGATTTTGTGGAGATTATCGAAAAGTAGTTAGTACGACTGACGCTAAGGTATCCCCGCATAACGAATGGTCATTGCATGGGTTATCTAAATCATTACAGCAAAGAGTTTCCGCCCGGAGTGAGGCGGAGGATAAGAATTGTGAGGTTGGCTGAAGACGTTGGTTTAAACAACGTCATTTTTCCGCTCGGGTGCAAGCAATCAGATAGTTGACGCTGATATCTTGATTGAGTGAATAGATGCGGGTAATCGGGTTATAGCTCATCCCTTTTAGGCTATCCACCGTTAATCCAGCGTTGCGGGCAAACTGTGATAATTCGGCAGGCGTGATAAATTTTGCGTAGTCGTGCGTGCCTTTTGGCAGCATTCGTAATAGATATTCAGCACCGAGGATGGCGAAAAGATACGATTTTGGATTTCGGTTCAGGGTGGAGAAGAATACTTTGCCACCAGGTTTCACCAAAGTAGAGCAAGCCCTGACAATGGATGCCGGATCGGGCACGTGCTCCAGCATTTCCATGCAGGTAACGATATCAAATTGACCCGCTTCACGCACTGCCAGGTCTTCGGCTGCAATTTTTTCGTAATGCACTTGGACGCCGGATTCCAAGCCATGCAAATCAGCCACTTTGAGGGCTTTCTCTGATAAGTCGATCCCGGTGACAATGGCGCCTTTTTTTGCCATTGATTCTGCCAGGATGCCGCCACCGCAGCCGATATCGAGGACTTTTTTTCCAGTAAGGGCGGCACGCGCGTTAATCCACTCAAGACGGAGCGGATTGATTTCATGCAATGGGCGAAACTCAGCATCTGGATCCCACCAACGGTGAGCAAGATCGCTAAATTTTTGGACTTCTGATTGGTCAACGTTCATAGACATAATGATAGCTGGAATTAAGTAGTTTGCGGAATTCCTTTGGCTGGCAGTCTATTTTGTCTAAATCGCCATTTTGTGGGTGACTAAATGAAGCATACATCTATCAGGAATCTGACGCAAAAATATGACGCAAGCGAGCAATCGCGAGGGGAAGGCAAAGCAAAGATGCACCATTGGATGTTATTACGGAATGTGAACGCCTGTAGATAATGTTAAAAGGCAATACGCACAAGTAATAACGGAGGGAGGTGTTGGAAATAAAAGTCAGACACAGAGTTGCAAAAAAGGACGAAAAAAAACCCTGCCGAAGCAAGGTTTTTTGATCGTGCTTAAATCGATTACTTGGATGTACCAACGACTTCGATTTCAACGCGACGGTTTTTAGCGCGGCCAGCAGCGGTCTTGTTATCAGCGACCGGTTGTGACTTGCCTTTACCTTCGGTGTAAACACGATTTGATTCAATACCTTTGTGAACCAAATATGCTTTTACAGCTTCAGCACGACGGATCGACAGTTTCTGGTTGTAAGCAACCGAACCGATAGAGTCAGTGTGACCGACAGCGATAATGACTTCCAGGTTCAATCCACCCAGTTTAGAAGTCAAATCGTCAAGCTTCGCTTTGCCTTCTGGCTTCAGGACAGCTTTGTCGAAGTCAAAGAACGCGTCAGCAGCGAAAGTAACTTTTTGTGAAGTTGGAGCAGCGGCGACTGGAGCAACTGGTGCCGGAGCTGGAGCAGGAACTGGAGCAGCTTGTGCTAATTCACCATCACAACCCGGTACTGAATCAGCAGGTGTCCAGTAGCCAGTGTGCCAGCACAGACCGTACGGATCACGAGCGATTGTGCCGCGCGCATCTTGTACATAAGCACTGGTAGGGGTTTTAGCTTGGATATCTTTAATTTCCTGCGCGGAGGCAGTCAGTGCGACGACTGCGGACGCAGCGAAGACGAGTTTTGCTAATTTATTCATGTTTCTCCTCTCGGTTGAGATATCCGCAGATTAACTGCGCAACTAATATACGACATCAAAAATTGGATAATACCACGTGGTTCGAGCTGTTACATGTGAAATTGGCTACATGCAATGGCACTAGGCATCATTCTGCCACAGGCTTCTATTGGTAGCTAAGTATGGCAAAAGCTAGCACCACGTTTTTCTCGCTTCGTTGTTTTCGCACAACATGCTAATTTGAAAACATCTCTGCGGACATCATCATATATTGGTTTTCAGAACTATACGAATTATTTATGACTGGAAGCTTGTTTTATTGCACTTTAATGACTACTCGTCGATTGGGTGCCAGGCATTTCAACAGATTGCTGCGACTTGATTTTTCACTGCAAATCGTCACTGCCTGAGATTTTCCTGCACCTATGATGGTTATTCTGGTAACAATTCCTTTGTTCTTTAGATAATTAGCTACGCTTTTTGCCCGTTGTTCAGATAATTGTTTGTTGTAGTTGTCTGTGCCGAGTCGGTCAGTATGTCCTGTTATTGTTATAGCATTTATTATCCCGCAGTGACGTAATTGCGGCAGAACATCTTTGTCAATTTGCTCGCCAGCAGCAGGCTTGAGCGTACTTTTTCCGAAAGTAAATGTTTGGTCACCGTTGAGAATTGTAGAAAATTTGCACTGAATAGGGGCAATTGGCGGCTCTGTTGGTTCGGCTGTTGTTAGCTTGATCAGTTCAGGTGCCGTTGCTTTCATAATGGGCGGTGCGAGTTGTCCATCACAGCCGGTCATGGCGGCTTGATCGTCCCAATATCCAGAGCGCCAGCAAAGGCCAAATTGGCTACGTGCGATGGGACCGCGGTTGTCCTGAAGATAAGCGTTACCTGAAGGAGGCACTTGAATGTCGGCGCTCTGGGCAAACGCAATGGTTGGCGCAAAATGAGAGGTGGCGCCTATTAATAGACTAAGCGCGAATACTTGACGCATAAATATGTTCCTGAGCGAAATGGCGGTTGTGACATTGTTTCGGACTTTGGTAACGGTGTTCTGCGCTCAATGGAACGAAATGAGACTTGGCGCAAACGCCGACCTAAAGGTAGCTACTAAAAAGTGAAAAGATGGTGGTGCTGAGGGTGATACCAAAAATAAGCGGACATGATGATTAATTTGATGGGCGTGATGATTTTGATGGGTTGCATTTAAGCATATTTATTGTGGGCAATACATCCATTTAGCGTGTTATGTCTAACTGCTGACTTTGGGAAAAGCCGAACAGCGAGCGTCACGTGCTAAAATCACGCGTCTTAATGTGAACCTTTGGCTGCATTCCCGGCTGAACTTGATGATTCTTAGTGAATCCATCAAAGTCACCCGATAGTTATTAAAAAGGAATGCCAGACCATGGTCAGCTTTTATCCGTGATCTATCAACCTAAGTAAAGACTCGCCGACTCGCTAATGGATCAATTCGCTAAAGAAACAATACCGATTTCCCTCGAAGACGAAATGCGCAAGAGCTACCTCGATTACGCTATGAGCGTCATCGTTGGGCGTGCGCTGCCCGATGTACGCGACGGCCTCAAGCCGGTGCATCGTCGGGTTTTGTTTGCCATGCATGAAATGAATAATGTCTGGAACCGTCCCTACGTGAAATGTGCGCGTGTGGTCGGTGAAGTCATGGGTAAATATCACCCGCATGGCGATCAATCGATTTACGACACCCTGGTGCGTATGGCCCAGAGCTTTTCCCTGCGCTATATGCTGGTTGATGGGCAAGGTAACTTCGGTTCCATCGACGGTGATGGCGCTGCTGCGATGCGTTACACCGAGTGCCGACTAGACAAAATAGCCAGCGAAATTTTGGCAGATATCGATAAAGATACTGTTGATTTCGTCCCTAACTATGATGGCAAGGAAAAAGAACCATCGGTATTGCCGACGCGGATTCCCAACCTGTTGATCAATGGTTCGTCTGGTATTGCCGTAGGTATGGCGACCAATATTCCGCCGCACAACATTACCGAAGTCATCAACGGTGCGCTGCATGTATTGCGCAATCCCGGTGTGACCATTGATGAACTGATCGAAATTATTCCAGCACCGGACTTTCCGACCGCCGGAATTATTTACGGCGTTACTGGCGTGCGCGATGGTTATCGCACAGGCCGTGGCCGCGTGGTAATGCGTGCCAAGACGCACTTTGAAGAATACGGTCGCGAAGGCAGGACTGCGATCATCGTCGACGAGCTGCCGTATCAGGTTAACAAGAAGGCGTTGCTGGAACGCATCGCTGAATTGGTCCGCGACAAAAAGCTCGAAGGTATTTCTGACCTGCGTGATGAGTCCGACAAGTCAGGTATGCGCGTCGTGATCGAACTCAAGCGCGGTGAAGTCGCTGAAGTCGTACTTAATAACCTGTACAAGCAAACGCAGTTGCAAGACACGTTTGGCATGAACATGGTGGCGCTGGTTGATGGTCAGCCGAAACTTCTGAACCTGAAGCAAATGCTGGAATGCTTTCTCTCGCATCGTCGCGAAGTGGTCACGCGCCGTACCGTTTTTGAGTTGCGTAAGGCCCGTGAGCGTGGCCATGTATTGGAAGGTTTGGCAGTCGCATTAGCCAACATCGATGATTTCATCGCTATCATCAAGGCAGCGCCGACGCCACCAGTGGCGAAAGCTGGCTTGATGGAGCGCTCATGGGATTCATCGGTAGTGCGCGATATGTTGCAACGGACCGGTGCAGAAAATACGGCTGGTATTAACGCATTCCGTCCCGAAAATTTACCTGTGCATTACGGTATTCAAACTGATGGCTTGTATAAGCTGTCGGACGATCAGGCGCAAGAAATTCTGCAAATGCGTTTGCAACGTCTGACTGGCCTGGAGCAAGACAAGATCGTCAACGAGTACAAAGATGTGATGATTACTATCGCTGACTTACTCGATATTTTGGCGAATCCAGAGCGCGTTACCGTCATCATTACTGACGAAATGAACGCAGCCAAAAATGAATACGGCATTGGTAACAAAGACGAGCGTCGTTCGCAGATTGAGTTGAATCCAACTGATCTCGGCACTGAAGATCTGATCACGCCGCAAGATATGGTGGTGACGTTGTCGCACACCGGTTACATGAAATCACAACCGGTTTCTGAGTATCGCGCGCAAAAGCGTGGCGGCCGCGGCAAGCAGGCAATGGCAACCAAAGAGGATGACTGGATTGATCAGTTGTTCGTCGGCAATACGCACGATTACATCTTATGCTTTAGTAACCGTGGTCGTTTGTATTGGCTGAAAATTTGGGAAGTGCCACAAGGTTCGCGCAATTCACGCGGCAAGCCGATTGTAAATATGTTCCCGTTGCAAGATGGTGAAAAAATCACTGTTGTATTGCCGTTGTCGGGCGATAACCGGACTTTCCCGGAAGATCGTTACATTTTTATGTCGACTAGCCTTGGCACAGTCAAAAAGACGCCGCTATCCGACTTTAGCAATCCGCGTAAAGCAGGAATTATTGCGGTGGATCTGGACGAGGGCGATTTCTTGATTGGCGCAGCGCTGACTGACGGTCAACACGATGTCATGTTGTTCTCGGACTCCGGCAAAGCAGTGCGTTTTGACGAAAATGATGTGCGCCCGATGGGTCGTACCGCCCGTGGTGTGCGCGGTATGAATCTGGAAGATGGACAACAAGTTATCGCCTTGCTGGTTGCTGAAAACGAACAACAATCGGTCTTGACCGCGACGGAAAACGGTTACGGCAAACGTACTCCGATTACTGAGTACACGCGTCATGGTCGTGGAACCAAGGGAATGATCGCGATTCAGACTAGCGAGCGCAACGGTAAAGTTGTTGCCGCTACGCTGGTTGAGCCTAGCGATGAAATCATTCTGATCACAACCGGTGGCGTACTAATCCGCACGCGGGTTGCTGAGATTCGTGAAATGGGACGCGCGACGCAAGGCGTTACCCTGATCGCAGTCGAAGACGGCACTAAGCTGAGCGGTTTGCAGCGGGTAATGGAAAGTGACGTTGAAGAGAGTATTACGGAAGAAGGCGCAACAGCTGATGGTTCGCCGGAAGCGCAAGCACCTTCTGCTCCTGACGTTGCAGGTGATAATGTTGCTGGTGACAGCGATGAAAGCGGTCCTGCCGATCCTGCGTAATTTTCGTTAGAAAATCCGGTCAATCAGGAGAATGCTTCTCTTACTTGACCGGATTGTTGTTTGGGAGAGTTGGATCATCACGGTGGTGTGCGTGGTGAAGATACCTCTTCGGTTGCTTGTACTTCTTCTGCAGTTTATTAAATTTTTCAAAATCTCGCTGTCCCCAGCTTCCCTTGCCGAGTGTCAACATGCCTATTTATAATTTTTCTGCTGGTCCTGCTGTATTGCCTAAAGAAGTGCTACAACAAGCTGCTGCAGAAATGTTGGATTGGCACGGTAGCGGCATGTCGGTCATGGAAATGAGTCATCGCGGCAGCGAATTTATGTCGATACTGAACGCCGCGCAACGCGATTTTCGCGAACTGCTGGCCGTTCCTGATAACTATAAAATCTTGTTTCTCCAAGGTGGTGCCATCGCCGAAAATGCGATCATCCCAATGAATCTGGCTGCACGTCTGAGCGCGGATAACTTACTCCCCGGAACTGCCGATTACATCAATACCGGATCTTGGTCGACTAAGTCGATCAAGGAGGCCAAGCGTTATTGCGAGGTCAATGTGGCGGCGTCATCAGAGTCGCAACAATTTGCACAGATTCCGCCGCGCGCGAGCTGGAAATTGTCGCAAGACGCTGCCTATGTACATATTTGCACCAACGAAACTATTGATGGTGTCGAATATCAATTTACCCCTGATGTCAGGGTAGAAACCAACGGTGCGCCATTGGTGGCGGATATGTCGTCACATATTTTGTCGCGTGTGGTGGATGTCTCAAAATACGGTGTGATCTATGGTGGCGCGCAAAAAAATATCGGTCCAGCCGGTTTAACCATCGTGATAGTACGTGAAGATTTGCTCGGTCACGCAATGCCGGGTTGTCCCTCCGCTTTCGACTGGAAAATCGTTGCCGACAATGATTCCATGTACAACACGCCACCGACTTACGCGATTTATATCGCTGGTCTGGTATTTCAGTGGCTCAAGCAGCAAGGTGGCGTGGCAGCAATGGAGCAGCGTAATATCGCTAAAGCTGGTTTGTTGTACGACTATCTGGATTCAACCAGTTTTTACCAAACCAAGATTGCGCCAGATTGCCGGTCGCGTATGAACGTTCCATTCTTTTTACAGGACGAGTCTCGTAACGACGAGTTCCTGATCGGCGCAAAAGAACGGGGTTTGGTGCAGCTCAAAGGACACAAATCGGTCGGTGGAATGCGCGCCTCGATTTACAATGCGATGCCAATCGCGGGCGTAGAAGCGTTGGTCGCTTATTTGAAAGAGTTCGAAAAACGGGCTGAGCCGACCAAATAACGACTAAAGTGAAAGTGCATGACAATTGGGTTAGTTAAACGGTAAGCTTAGTGTTGGCCCAAAGCAGCGGACGAGGCAAATAGCACCTCAATCTCTCGGTCGACATGAACCTAAGCCACATGCTCCAATTCTGGCAATCAAAACTTTGACAGCATTTTAGTCGTTTTAATAAAGCGTCAGAAATGACATTAGGAACTTCAGAGCAAAAACGAAGCAAAAACAGAGTAGCAATGCGGTAATAGCACAGCAAAGCAGGCAAGAAACCGATTCCGCAATAAAGACGCAAGAAAGCGACGCGACCGACCACCATGATCCAGCAAAAACTTCTACCGCTACGCCAGAAAATTGACGACATTGACGCGCAAATTCTGGTGCTGTTAAACAGTCGTGCCCAGTTGGCGCAAGAAGTAGGGCATGTAAAAGCTGAAACCAACGCCCCCGTGTTTCGACCGGAGCGTGAGGCACAGGTATTGCGCAGTGTCGCGGACCGCAATCCGGGCCCTTTGCAATCGGGCGATGTGCAAACGATTTTTCGGGAAATAATGTCGGCATGCCGAGCGCTGGAAAAGCGCGTCACGGTCGCCTATCTTGGACCAGCTGGCACGTTTAGCGAGCAAGCTGTATATCAGCAGTTCGGGCATGCGGTTGACGGCTTGGCCTGTGCGTCGATTGACGAAGTGTTCCGTGCTGCGGAATCAGGAACAGCGGATTTTGGCGTAGTACCGATTGAAAATTCATCCGAAGGCGTTATCAACCGGACGCTCGACTTGCTTTTGCAAACGACATTGCGGATTAGCGGCGAAGTGGCTATTCCGGTGCATCACAGCTTGATGACCAAAGACGGAACCACAGATCACGTCACGCGGATTTGCGCACATTCGCAGGCGCTGGCGCAGTGCAACGCATGGCTCAATCAGCATTATCCGAATATTGAGCGGCTCGCGGTGGCGTCGAATGCTGAAGCGGCCCGCATGGCGAGTGAAGATCCGACGGTGGCCGGAATTGCTGGTGAGATTGCTGCGCAGACTTATGGTTTGCAAATTGTCAGCGCGCATATTCAGGATGATCCGCACAACCGTACACGTTTTGCAGTGGTTGGCCGACTACACACAACCCCGAGTGGCAAGGATCAAACTTCGTTGGTGTTGTCGGTACCAAACAAAGCCGGTGCGGTGTACAGCCTGTTGTCGCCACTTGCAAGTCATGGAGTATCGATGAGTCGTTTTGAGTCGCGACCAGCGCGCATGGGTGCATGGGAATATTATTTTTATGTTGATGTCGAGGGCCACGAGCAGGACGAAAAAGTGGCCAAGGCACTGACCGAACTTAAGCAAAATGCGGCTTTTTTCAAGTTGCTCGGATCATATCCGCTGAGTCTTTAGCGTTTGATTTTATTACTGACTTTGTGCCTGACTTCGCTGCTCGTATTGAATGATCAGTGGCGAAGGCTAAAGGCTGAGACTGTCATGGCTTGCGCCACGCAATACAATGACTGAAAATTTACTACTATTTTTATAGAAAGTGCACGATGTCGATTCAATTAGGGCCAGATTACGTTCGTGCCATCGCGCCTTACCAAGGTGGCAAACCAATAGCTGAAGTTGCGCGCGAGTTCGGGCTTGATGAAGCGAAGATCATTAAGCTAGCTTCTAATGAAAATCCGCTGGGTATGCCGGAATCTGCCAAATTGGCCATGCAAGCAGCGGTCGCTGATATTGGCCGCTATCCGGATGCTAACGGGTTTGAATTGAAGGCCGCTATTACGGCCAAATATGATGTACCAGCAGAGTGGATTACGCTGGGTAATGGCAGTAACGATATTCTTGAACTTGCTACCCATGCGTTTGTGCAGCCGGGTCAAGCCGCAATGTATGCCGAGTATTCCTTTCTCGTGTACGCGCTGGCGACTCAGGCGGTCGGCGCGCGTGCGATTGTGGTGGCTGCTAAAGATTTCGGTCACGATCTGCTGGCGATGGCGGCGGCGATTACGGATGACACGCGTTTGATTTTTATCGCGAATCCGAACAATCCAACCGGAACCTTTATTCCGGCAGCGGAACTTGAGGCTTTCTTGCAGCAAGTACCTGCCCATATCGTGGTCGTTCTGGATGAGGCATATAACGAATACTTACCGCCGGAATTGCAATACGAATCAATTGCCTGGGTGCGTCAATACCCGAATTTATTAGTCTCACGCACGATGTCGAAAGCGTATGGACTTGCGGGGTTGCGTATCGGTTTTGGCATTGCACAACCTGCGATCACCGATTTGCTGAATCGTATTCGTCAGCCGTTCAATGTCAATTCGTTGGCACAGGCGGCAGCCGTTGCAGCGCTGAACGATAAACCATTCTTGCAACGCAGCGCAGAAATTAATGCCGCTGGGTACGCGCAGTTGACAGCCGCGTTTGACGATCTGAAACTGAGTTACGTGCCATCGTTCGGTAATTTCGTGATGGTTAAAGTGGGTGACGATGTTGACGCCGGTTCACGTGTCAATATGGCTTTGTTGAAGCAGGGCATCATCGTTCGGCCGGTGGGAAATTATGGCTTGCCGCAATGGTTACGGATCACAATAGGATTGCCGCATGAAAATGCTGCTTTTATCGCAGCGCTAAAGTCCTTGTTAGCTTGATGTAATCGGGACGGTTGTCACTTTATCTTTTTTCCATTCCTGTCGAAGCCTTCATCGTGTTTAAGAAAATTGCTATTTTTGGGGCCGGCCTGATTGGCGGCTCATTTGGATTGGCGCTCAAGCAAGCGGGCATGGTCCAGCAAATTGTGGGTGCGGGACGGAGTCTCGCCTCATTGCAACGTGCGCTAGAGCTCGGCATTATTGACGCCATCGCAACGTCGGTGGCGGATGCCGTTGCGGACGCCGATCTGGTATTGATTGCGGCACCTGTCGCTCAAACCGGAGCGATCCTTGCCAGTATTCAGCCTCACTTGCAAATCGGCACTATCGTCACCGATGCGGGTAGTACCAAAGGCGATGTCGAAGCATCGGCACGCTTGGCTCTGGGTGTAAAAATCGGGCAGTTTGTGCCCGGTCATCCTATCGCAGGACGAGAGAGTAACGGTCCGGGCGCTGCCATTGCAAGTTTGTACGTGGGTAAAAAAGTCGTACTGACGCCGTTGCCGGAAAATAGCGAAGCAGATATCCAGCGCGTTGCTAATGCGTGGAAGCAATGCGGTGCCCATATTCACCGTCTTTCCAGCGCTCAGCACGATGTGGTATTTGCGTCGGTGAGTCATTTGCCGCATGTGTTGGCGTATGCGCTGGTCGATGATATTGCCAGTAAGCCGCACGCTGATGTGTTGTTTCAATATGCAGCCAGCGGCTTCCGGGACTTTACACGTATCGCCGGATCATCGCCGGAAATGTGGCGGGATATCTCACTGGCAAATCAGGACGCATTGTTACAAGAGCTTGATGCTTATCAGATAAAGTTGTCGGAAGTACGTGCTTTGCTGGCATCTCGCGACGGTGCGGGTCTTGAGGCTATTTATCAGAATGCGCAACAAGCGCGCCAACGTTGGATCAGCGCCATCGAAGCGGCGGAAAAACAGAACAAGGAAGGTGGAGATTAATGCAGAACCAGCAGACAAAACAGACCAAAAAGCACTATGCGAAATATATCGACTTACATCCGGTCGTGAAATGTCAGGGCACGGTGAAATTACCCGGCTCTAAAAGTATTTCCAATCGCACGCTATTGTTGGCCGCGCTGGCACATGGCACGACAGAAATTCACGATCTGCTGGCCTCTGATGACACGCTTGTCATGCTGATGGCGTTGAAGCAATTGGGAGTCGACTGGGAGCAAGCGGAGGGGTCGCAAAACTACACCATTCACGGCTGTGCCGGACGTTTTCCGATCCATCATGCAGACTTGTTCATGGGCAACGCGGGTACCGCGATTCGGCCATTGACGGCCGCTTTGGCAGCGATGGGTGGCGACTATACGTTGCACGGCGTATCGAGAATGCATGAGCGACCAATCGGCGATCTGGTCGATGCGTTAAATGCTATCGGTACCCGGATCGATTACACAGGCGTTCCGGGTTATCCGCCATTGCACATCCATCGCGGTCAGTTACATGCGCAACGGATGTCGGTGCGCGGCAATGTGTCGAGCCAGTTTTTGACCGCTTTGCTGATGGCTGCACCGTTAATGGCGCAAGATCATGCGGTAACGATTGATGTCATCGGTGAATTGATTTCTAAGCCATACATTGAGATCACATTAAATCTGATGCAACGGTTTGGCATTTTAGTTGAGCGTGAAGGCTGGCAGTCGTTTTTCATTGCAGCCGGTCAACAATATCAAAGCCCCGCCACGATTCATGTCGAAGGCGACGCCTCATCGGCATCCTATTTTCTGGCCGCTGGCGCTATTACGGGTGGTCCGTTGAGAGTGGAGGGGGTCGGCAATAATAGTATTCAGGGCGATGTCCGTTTTGTTGAGACCTTGCAACAAATGGGGGCCAATATTACGATGGGCGATAATTGGATCGAAGTGTCATCCAACGGTGGCTTGAAGGCTATCGATGCCGATTTTAATCATATCCCGGATGCGGCCATGACGATTGCGATCGCTGCCCTATACGCGGACGGTCCCAGTACTTTGCGCAATATTGCCAGTTGGCGGGTCAAGGAAACTGATCGCCTGAGTGCCATGGCAACGGAATTGCGCAAGTTGGGTGCGACCATCGAAGAGGGCGAAGATTATCTGCGGGTTACGCCGCCGACGACTATGCAACCGGCCACGATCGATACATATGATGATCATCGTATGGCGATGTGTTTTTCACTTGCCTCCCTTGATGGGGCAGCGCTGCGTGGTACGACGGTACGGATTAACGATCCAAAATGTGTGGCAAAAACATTTCCGGATTATTTTGAGGTCTTTGCCAAGCTCGCTGAGCAAAAGTTACTGTAAGGCGACATGCTGACTATTCCTTTTGCTATCGAAGATATCGCCAGATCGGTCTCGGACGCGACCATCGCACGTGCTCAGGAATACGTCCAGCAGCAACGCGTGATGGTCCTAGATGACGACGGCCGGAATGGCCTGACGAGTCGCGTGCGAGGAAGTCGGAGCAATACATACGATCAAAAAATCACACTCGCTGACAACGGCGGAAGGCTCAATGTCGAGGGTATTTGCTCTTGCCCCATAGGTTATAACTGCAAACACGTTGCAGCGGTGTTGATCGAGTATTTGGAACGTGCCAAGCCGTCGACTAACGTAGCGTTAAATCACGCCAACAGTCAGCCAATTACCGGCGCGCAACTGCCGCGCGTGATCGGTAACTGGTTGCAAAGGGTAGAGGAAGAGTTGGTTGTCAAGCCGATGGCGATCTCAATGCATCGCGCGGCAGTATCATCCGATTATCAAATTGTTTTTGCACTCGTGCCGACACAAAATGGCAAGCAGGTTCTGCTCTATCTATGCAAAGCAAGGCTGCGAAAAGATGGACGCTTCAGTGCGATCAAACCGCTTGGCGATAACTATAATTTCTACAATGCAATCCGTGATTTTTTGCCTGAGATTGATCACGATACGGTGAGTTTATTTATCGCGCTGGTCAGCCGAAAAAATCAAGGTACGCCGTACTATCAATCTCAAGTTCAGCAAAACAACTGTGAGCTAACCGGAAAACTGGGCGCGCAATTATTGCGGTTATTATTAGAACAGAAGAGTTTGATGTGGGCCAATTCGTCTACCGACTTAAGTAAAGGACAGGCGCATTTTCTATCATTGTCAGAGGCGCGCGATGCGACTCTGCAATGGAGTGAGCAGCGCCAGCAAGAGTCCCTGGATGAGCCGCGTGAAGCGCCTCATACAAAATGGGCACGACCTCTCGGTCAATCGACTAAGACAGCAATCGAGGTGCCGCGAGAGGTGTTTAAACTGGTTTGGCAATTTGTGTCAAATGGATCGGATAGCACGGATTCCACCGCTGAACATGGCGAGACAATTGACTACGTTTTACCGACCGCACCGCCTTGGTACATCGATAATCTTTCTTGCGGCGAACTGAGGTTACCTTCGGCCTTTCATCATATTGCGCAAGAGGATTTGATTAATGTGGTCGCGCAAGCACCGCTGATTGACGCCGGCAACAAGCGGCAAGTCGCACAATTATTACTCAGCCAGGGTATCAGTGATGTGATCCCGATGCCGGTCGATATTCCTTTTTCTGTGCTGGAGGCAATAACGCCGCAGCCGATATTGGTATTGGACAGCGTGTCTGACGATAACGGGGTGATACACGATTTTGCGCAACTATTTTTTTCCTACGATGGCGCGATTGTCACGACGGAATTTAGTCCCATATTTCAGCGCAATAGTCCAAAGGGCGTTGAAAAGATTTTGCGTAATCAGAGTCTGGAAAATGCAGCTATTCAAACATTACTGGATGTGAAGCTGCGTGAGGTCAGTGACGATAATCATTTTCTTATGCGCCGTAATCCTCCTTTCGTGATGCAAAGCGAAGCAGCATGGCTACACTTTGCTAAACAAGATTTGCCTGCGTTAATTGCGGCTGGCTGGAAGATAGATAAATCACCTGACTATCGTTTTGATGTCGCTGAAATTGAGGATTGGTACGCTGATATCAATGATGCGAATCATCGGGAAACACGAGAAGATGATGGGCAAGATGGTGATATGCAAGGCAGTCACACGCCCGAAGTGGATGCCGATCCGGCTGGCAATCCATGGTTTGATCTGGCGTTGGGCATAGTCGTCAAGGGAGAGCGTGTTTCTCTGTTGCCACTGTTAATTGATTTGATCCGGCAAGCGCCGGATGACTTTAATCAGCGCGCTTTGGCGCAACGCCCTGATGATGAAGAGTTTTTGATGCAACTGGAAAGCGGACTACGCGTAGCGTTACCGTGGGGTCGCATCAAACCTATTTTGAGTACTTTAGGTGAGTTGTATTTTACCGATAGAGTAGGCGATTCTGTCCGTCTTTCAGTGCTCGATGCAGCACGTCTGGCGGATTTGGAAGGTCATGCCGAGTTACGCTGGATGGGTGGAGATCGTTTGCGTCAGGTCGGCAAAAAACTCAACAGTTTTGGCGGCGTTCAGCAAGTGGCGGTGCCGGATGGTTTACAGGCGACCTTGCGCGATTACCAGCGCGAAGGTTTGTCCTGGATGCAGTTTCTGCGCGAATATGATTTTGCGGGTATTTTGGCTGACGATATGGGCTTGGGCAAAACCATTCAGACACTTGCACATATTTTGATCGAAAAAAATGCGGGTCGATTGACATCGCCTGCGCTAGTTGTCGCGCCCACCAGTCTGATGTCGAATTGGCAGGAAGAGGCAGAACGCTTTGCGCCAGGATTGAAAGTCCTGGTATTGCAGGGAAAACAGCGGCTGGCCTATTTCGATCAAATCAATGACGTCGATATCGTGCTGACTACTTATGCACTGTTGCCGCGCGACGAAGAGCGTTTACGTGCATATCAGTATCATTTGTTGATTTTGGACGAGGCGCATTATATAAAAAATCCGCGTTCGAAAGCGGCACAAAGTTTAAGTCTGTTGAAAGCACGGCATCGGCTATGCTTGACTGGAACGCCACTTGAAAATCACTTAGGTGAACTGTGGTCGCAGTTCCATTTCTTGTTGCCGGGTTTGTTGGGATCAGAAAAAGACTTCAATCGAGATTTCCGTACGCCGATAGAAAAATACGCTGACGATAGTCGAAGAGCGCTGCTGGTACGACGAATCAAGCCATTTTTGTTGCGCCGAACCAAGGATGCCGTGGCGAGCGAATTGCCGCCCAAAACGGAAATGGTGCGGCATGTCGAACTCTCCGGTCCGCAACGTGATCTATACGAGACGGTGCGGCTGGCGATGGATAAAAAAGTCCGTGCAGCAATTGAGAGCAAAGGCGTGGCCGGCAGTCACATCATTATTTTGGAGGCATTGCTTAAACTGCGGCAGGCATGCTGCGATCCACGGTTGGTAAAGACGTCGACCGACGAAAGTGCCCGATCAACGCATGTTCCTTCCGCTAAGTTGTTAGAGTTAATGGAGATGGTGGACGAGTTGCGTCAGGAGGATCGGCGAATTTTGATCTTCTCTCAATTTACCAGCATGCTGGCACTGATCGCTGAAGCGCTGACCGCCGCAAACGTTAGCTACGCATTACTTACAGGCGAGACAAAAGATCGTGGCGCTGTAGTGCGGTCCTTCCAAGACGGTGACGTGCCGGTTTTTCTGATTAGTCTGAAGGCCGGTGGCGTGGGTTTGAATTTAACCGCAGCCGATACAGTTATCCATTACGATCCATGGTGGAATCCGGCGGCTGAACTGCAAGCAACCGACCGCGCCTGGCGAATTGGCCAGGATAAACCGGTATTTGTATACAAGCTCATTGCTAAAGGCACGGTAGAAGAAAAAATTCAGGCCTTACAAGGCAAGAAAGCAGCGTTGGCTGAAGCCATCCTTGGCACCACCGGTGAAGCGCTAAATGTGAAACTGACAGCGGAAGATTTGCAAGCCATCTTTGAGCCGTTGGTTTGAACTACGGTTGCGACAGTGGCGATTGCGCTGGTTTTTGTTTACGCGATATTTTTCGATAGGATTCCCTAATAACGTTGCATGCGCGACAATCTGATGTTGTACGTCGTTTTTTATATTAAGAGCTACGACAACCCCCATTTTCCTATTTATTAACAATTTGACTCTTCATGCCTAATTCTCAGACACCCGTCATTACTATTGACGGACCAACCGCTTCAGGAAAAGGGACGGTGGCACAAAAAGTAGCACAGCGCCTGGGCTTTCATTACCTTGACTCAGGTGCGTTGTATCGCCTCACCGCGCTGTCAGCGATACGCCGAAATACGGCCCTTAATGACGAGCATGCGCTTGCAAAGGTAGCTGAGCATTTGAACTGCCAATTCGATGGCGCGCACATATTTTTATCTAAAGAAGATGTTACTGAGGCCATTCGAGTAGAAAAAGTTGGTAACACTGCATCAAAAATCGCTGCGTTGATGCCAGTCAGGCAAGCCCTTTACGGATTACAACTGGGCTTCCACAAGGCACCAGGCCTGGTCGCGGACGGTCGGGACATGGGATCGGTGATTTTTCCGCATGCTGTGCTGAAGGTATTTCTGACAGCGAGTGTTGCAGCCAGAGCGCAAAGACGTTACAAGCAATTGATTGACAAGGGAATTTCTGCTAATATGCAAGACCTCACAAATGATTTGAGTGAGCGTGATGACCGTGATACCCATCGCAGTTCTGCGCCACTTAAAGCTGCTGAAGGGGCATTTCTTCTGGATACTTCGGAACTCACCGCGGAACAAGCGGTTGAGCAAGTACTTGGTTGGTATGCGTCAGTGAAGCCAGTCATCAAGCTGTAATGTGTTGCTGGTTGTGTGGCTGAGCGGATGGTGCGGCAATATGTTGGTTGCCTTGCACGCATTACTTAAGGATTATTTAAGAATTACGTCAGCATCAACCGCAATCGCTTTTGATTTTTATCGCGATGCCTTGGCAATATTGCAATATCTGATGAGTAAAGCGTCAAAAAACATTAAAAGTAGCGCCTGTTAAATAAACATTCGACACATGTCGAACGCTATTTAAACCGGTGGCATCACAATATTTGTTCAGTAGATGTTGTTTAATTCGTTGTACCTAGCTGTTCGATCCGTCGCAAAGTTGGATCGGACATTTAAAAACCTAACCCTTTATTGATCGTATTCTGGTTGTTGTGCTTATCTAAGAGTTTATTATTTAGGTCGTTTGAATGCGTCGCAATACTGGCAAAACTAGTCAAATCCTATGTCAATCACTGTTCTGTCCTCTACCTCTGGCGAAGCGAGTGCTTTCGCCGCACTATTTGAAGAATCGCTGTCACGTCAAGACATGCGTTCTGGTGAAGTGATTTCTGCTGAAGTCGTTCGTCTTGATCATAACTTCGTTATTGTCAACGCCGGCCTGAAGTCAGAAGCGTTCATTCCAATTGAAGAATTTAAAAATGACCTCGGCGAACTCGAAGTAAACGTTGGTGATTTCATCTCCGTTGCTATTGAATCGCTGGAAAACGGTTTCGGCGACACAATCCTGTCGCGTGACAAAGCTAAACGTCTGGCATCTTGGCTCTCGCTTGAAAAAGCGATGGAGTCTGGCGAGATCGTCACTGGTACTGTCAATGGTAAGGTTAAGGGCGGTCTGACTGTTCTGACAAACGGCATTCGTGCTTTCTTGCCGGGCTCGCTGGTCGATACGCGTCCTGTTAAAGACACGACGCCTTTCGAAGGCAAGACCATGGAATTCAAGGTCATCAAGCTAGATCGTAAGCGTAATAACGTTGTGTTGTCACGTCGCGCTGTAATCGAAGCATCGATGGGCGAAGAGCGTCAAAAACTGATGGAAACGCTGAAAGAAGGCACCATCGTTAATGGCGTAGTCAAAAATATCACTGACTATGGCGCATTCGTGGATCTGGGCGGTATCGATGGTCTGTTGCATATCACTGATTTGGCATGGCGTCGTGTGCGTCACCCATCAGAAGTGTTGACAGTCGGTCAAGAGATCACTGCTAAGGTTCTGAAATACGATCAAGAGAAAAACCGTGTCTCGTTGGGCGTCAAGCAATTGGGCGACGATCCTTGGACCGGTTTGTCACGTCGTTATCCACAACACACACGTCTGTTCGGTAAAGTCACTAACCTGACTGACTATGGCGCATTCGTTGAAGTCGAGCAAGGTATCGAAGGTCTGGTTCACGTTTCAGAAATGGACTGGACTAACAAGAACGTGGCACCAAACAAAGTCGTTCAATTGGGCGATGAAGTTGAAGTCATGGTTCTGGAAATCGACGAAGACCGTCGTCGTATCAGCCTGGGTATGAAGCAATGTAAAGCTAACCCTTGGGACGATTTTGCGATCACCCACAAGAAGGGCGATAAAGTCCGTGGCGCGATCAAATCGATCACTGACTTCGGCGTGTTCATCGGCCTGGCCGGTAACATCGATGGCTTGGTTCACCTGTCGGATCTGTCATGGACAGAAACTGGCGAAGAAGCAGTCCGTCGCTTTAAAAAGGGTGACGAGCTGGAAGCCATCGTATTGGCTATCGACGTTGAGCGCGAGCGTGTTTCTCTGGGCGTCAAGCAATTGGAAGGCGATCCATTCAACAACTTCGCAGCAATGAACGACAAGGGTTCACTGGTAACTGGTACGGTTAAGTCGGTTGAGCCTAAAGGTGCTGTGATTCAATTGTCTGAAGAAGTTGAAGGCTACTTGCGCGCTTCCGAAATCTCCCGCGATCGCGTGGAAGATGCCGGTACTCACCTGAAAGTTGGCGATGTGTTGGAGACAATGGTCATCAACGTTGATCGTAAAGCACGTGGTATTCAGCTTTCGATCAAAGCAAAAGACAATGTTGAAACACAAGAAGCAATGCAGAAGATGTCTACTACAGACTCTAACGCTGCTTCCGGTACAACAAGTCTGGGTGCGTTGTTGAAAGCTAAATTCGACAACAAGAACTAAGAAATAGTTAAGCGAGCACGCTAATGACAAAGTCGGAGCTGATTGCCCGCTTGGCCGAGCGTTATCCGCAGCTGGTTGCTAAGGATGCGGATTACGCGGTCAAAACGATACTTGATGCAATGGGCGATGCTTTATCGACAGGTCAGCGCATTGAGATTCGTGGTTTTGGCAGTTTTGCGCTAAACCGCAGACCGCCGCGGATTGGTCGCAACCCGAAATCAGGGGACAAGGTAATGGTGCCGGAAAAGCGGGTGCCACACTTCAAGCCTGGTAAAGAGTTGCGTGAACGAGTCGATGCTATGGTCGGGCAACCAATCAAAGAAGACTAAGTTGTGCGTACGAAATAAAAACGGCATCTTCGGATGCCGTTTTTTTTCACGTACAATTTCAGTTATTTACGTAATTGTGTATGTGATCGTGTATTTGGCGTCATAACTGATCTATATAAATTAATCTATATTAATTGATTGATATAAATTGATTGGTATATACAGTTGAGTTACGTATGTTGGGAACATCAGAACACGCCGGAGGTGCTCTGATCGTTGTAAAGTTGTACATTGGGTTTATCGGAACAGGTATAAAAGCGATGAACGGGCAGCACGCCAGTTTGTCTGACGCAGAGGCAATGCTGTCTTTACATCACCAATCAGGAACCGCATTATGAAAATTATTTCCCGAGTTATTGCAATTTTATTATTCTTGGTTTTCTTTGGTTTCGCATTGAAGAATACACAGGAAGTGACACTCGAATTCCTCCTAAATTACCAAATCCGTGGTCCACTAGTTTTAATCCTCTTAGGCTTCTTCGGTTCTGGTGCAATTCTAGGTGTATTGGCAATGGCGCCAGCTGTGTTCCGCCACCGTCGCAGCGCCTCCAAATCCCAAAAAGCACTTGCATCGATGCAGCGGGAGCGTGAAGCCCAGCGGCTCGCGAGCGCCGAAGCACCGCCACCGGACAGTATCCGGAATAGTTAATGCCGTGCAACATCGCATGTGGAATCGTCAGCTTCTATAAAAGGCTAGTGCGTATCATGTGCGATGTGCGAGTGCATTAATGTGTCAGCAAAACGGAGCGCAAAAGTCGAGAGTGTAAATAGTTAACAAACTTTCTATTGAACGAACTGGCGCCATAGTTCTCCCCCGAACTATTACCGATCTTTTAGCGATCTATTAATCGTCACACTATATGCAGATAATACGTCCGTATGGAATTTGAAACCTGGTGGTTGTTGGGTATCCCAATCTTTTTTGGTTTGGGTTGGATCGCAGCACGCGTGGATATCAACCAATTGATATCCGAGTCGCGCAGCCTGCCGCGCGGCTATTTTAAAGGGTTGAATTTTTTATTGAATGAGCAGCCCGATAAAGCGATTGATGCTTTTATTGAAATTGTAAAACTTGATCCTGAGACTGCAGAATTACATTTTGCACTTGGCAATTTATTTCGTCGTCGAGGTGAAACCGAACGCGCTATTCGCGTGCATCAGAATTTACTTGCTCGCCCCGATTTGGAGCAGGAACATCGGTTCCATGCACAATATGAATTGGGTCAGGATTACCTGAAGGCCGGCTTGTTGGATCGCGCCGAAGAAAGCTTCAATTTATTGATCGGGTCCACGTACGGTGCTCAAGCTGGACGCGCATTACTCGAAATTTATCAACGTGAAAAAGAATGGCAGCGAGCGATTGAAGCTGCACAAGCATTGCAAGAAGCCGGTGCTGGCGGACGTCAAAAAGAGATCGCCCAGTTTTACTGTGAGTTGGCTCAGGACGCGTTGGTTGATGGCCATCCTGACGATGCCAAGGTATTGTTGGACAAAGCGTTAGCTAACGATCGTAATAGCGTCCGAGCGACAATGTTGTTGGGTGATGTTTATCTGGCAAAAGACGATGCAGAGGCCGCGTTAGTGGCCTGGCGTCGGGTTGAGCAGCAGAGTGTGCCGCACGTCGCGCTGGTTGCTCAGCGACTAATGGATGGTTATCGTACCGTTGGTCGTCCTCACGAAGGTGTCAATTTGTTACGCTCTTATTTGGCAGAAGCATCCTCGATCGATCTGTTGGAAGTGGTGTTTAAGGCCGTGCTTGAATTGGATGGCGTTGAAGCGACGAATAGTCTGGTGAGTGATGAACTGCGCCGTACTCCGACACTGCTAGGCCTCGATAAGCTGCTAGAGGCACGGCTCATGATCGCTGCACCAGAAATGCATTCAGAGCTCTCTGTAGTTAAAAATCTGGTGCACGGTTATACCCAGAAACTGGCGCGTTATCAGTGCAGTCATTGCGGTTTTAAGGCGCGTCAATTTTATTGGCAATGCCCAGGTTGCAGTCGCTGGGAAACCTATCCGCCGCGTCGTACTGAAGAATTGAATGTGATGAATTAAATGCAATATATTAAGATTGGGTTTCATATTTTCACTATCTAACGACGACGCTAAAGAATGCGGAAGATAGGTTATGAGGCTGCAAAGCAGCAACCAAGTATCGGGGTATATTTAGCGGCGTTCGAAGTGACGGTCGATAGGTCACGGGTAGTTAACCTTCAATCGTATTTTTACGGTTGAAATACAGTAAAGCGCAATACGGAAAAATATGAAAATAACAATTATCGGAACCGGTTATGTTGGTTTGGTCACGGGCGCTTGCCTAGCTGAACTTGGCAATGACGTTTTTTGTCTTGATTTGGACGAAAAGAAAATCGCTATCTTAAATAGCGGTGGCATCCCAATACACGAACCAGGTTTAGCCGAAATCGTTGGTCGCAATCGGGCGAACGGTCGCTTACGGTTTTCGACTGATATTGCCGCCAGCGTTGCCCATGGTCAGATTCAATTTATTGCAGTTGGTACGCCGCCTGATGAAGATGGTTCGGCCGACTTACAATATGTGCTGGCAGCTGCGCGTAATATCGGTAAATACATGATTGATTTCAAGGTGATTGTTGATAAGTCGACGGTGCCGGTCGGTACTGCAGACAGAGTTACTGCCGCGATTCGGGCTGAGCTGGCGAACCGGACACCAGGCGATGCAGGTATGAAATTCTCCGTAGTATCCAATCCGGAGTTTTTGAAAGAAGGCGCTGCGGTGGACGATTTTATGCGTCCGGACCGTATCGTGATTGGCTGTGATGATGGTGCCGACGGCAAGACTGCTCATGCATTAATGACGCAGCTTTACGCACCGTTTAATCGGAATCACGAGCGCACGTACTGGATGGATGTGCGTTCTGCCGAGTTCACTAAATATGCTGCGAACGCAATGCTGGCAACTCGCATTTCATTCATGAATGAATTGGCCAATCTTGCAGATAAAGTCGGTGCTGATATTGAAGCTGTGCGTCATGGTATCGGGTCAGACCCGCGTATCGGACATAGCTTTTTGTATGCCGGTTGCGGTTACGGAGGTTCGTGCTTTCCTAAGGATGTTCAAGCGTTGGAACGTACTGCACGCGGTTACGATCAAGAGTTGTTGATTCTGCGGGCAGTAGAACAAGTTAATAATAATCAAAAACACGTGCTGGGAAATAAAATCGTTGACCGTTTTGGCAGCGATTTGACTGGTAAACACTTTGCATTATGGGGTTTGGCATTCAAACCTAATACAGACGACATGCGCGAAGCATCATCGCGTGTTTTGTTGAGTGAGTTACTGGGCCGCGGCGCGTCGGTAGCAGTGCATGATCCGGTTGCCATGGTGGAAGCCAAACGTGTCCTTGAGTTGGACTTTGCTGCCACACCGGAGTTATTGGAGCGACTGCATTTCTGCGAAAACCAAATGGCAGCCTTACAGGACGCGGATGCACTGGTCATCGTTACTGAGTGGAAAACATATCGTAGCCCTGATTTTCATCAGGTTCGCACGTATTTGAAGGCACCGGTGATTTTTGATGGACGTAATTTATACGAGCCAACAGTGATGAGCGAGATCGGTTTCGAGTATTACGGCATTGGTCGCTCGGTACTGGCGCGTAAGTGAGGGCAACCAGTATGAAAGCCAATCAGAAAGTGGAAGTCTCACAAGTTTCACAAGTGGTTCCTGCTTCGTTTGAAAGCGTTCAAATATTGGTGGTCGGCGATGTCATGCTAGATCGCTATTGGTTTGGCGAAGTAAGCCGGATTTCACCAGAAGCGCCGGTACCGATAGTACGCGTTGAAAAGCGTGAAGAGCGCTTAGGTGGCGCGGCTAACGTTGCCCGTAATATCGCTACGCTTGGCGGTGGTGCCGGTTTGCTTGGTGTGGTTGGCCAAGACGAGGCGGGCGACGTTGTGGATAGCCTGTTGACTGAGTTAGGGATCAATAGCTTCCTGACGCGCGACCCGGCCATTTCGACCATCATCAAGTTGCGTGTGATTGGGCGACAGCAGCAGTTGCTGCGGATCGATTTTGAAGAACCGCCAACCGACACTGTTTTGCGCGATAAATTGACTCGTTTCAACACATTATTGCCGCAATATGGTGTGATCGTTTTATCGGATTACGCTAAAGGGAGCTTGGTCAATGTCGCTGATATGATCGCAGCCGCCAAGGATGCGGGGAAATGTATTCTCGTTGATCCCAAAGGAGACGATTTTTCACGGTATGCGGGCGCTACGATATTGACCCCGAATAAATCTGAATTGATGCGGATTGTCGGTACCTGGAAAAGCGAAGAAGAACTCACCACGAAGGCACAAAACCTACGTCAATCGCTAGCACTGGAAGCACTTTTGGTGACGCGGTCAGAAGAGGGAATGACCTTGTATACGGATCACCAAGTGGTTCATTTTCCGACCATGGCGCGTGAAGTGTTCGATGTCTCCGGTGCAGGTGATACGGTGATTGCGACGATGGCGGTCATGATGGGTGCGGGTTTTCCGATTGCTGAGGCGGTGGCTCTGGCAAATCGTGCTGGCGGTATTGTGGTTGGTAAGCTCGGGACTGCAACGGTCACGCATAAAGAACTGTTCCCATAAGCCAAGTCCTAGAGTGTGATGAGAATGGCCGTTTTTAACAACAACGGCTTCCTATAATGAGCACGGCGTATTTACGTCAGGTTCATTAAATGAACTCATCACACTAAAAGAAAGAGGACTGCATGCTAAAAAAATTATTCCAGATCACGGCAATGTCAATTGTCACCATGAGTATGGCATTCGCGCAAGTTGACGTGAATAAGGCCGATAAGGCTGCGCTTGATAGTGTGAAGGGCGTAGGATCATCGACGTCTAAACGCATTCTTGACGAACGTACCAAAGGTGGCAACTTTAAAGATTGGCCTGATTTTGAAAAGCGGGTTAAAGGGATTGGCGGCAAAAGTGCTGTTAAATTGTCGACGGCTGGATTACAAGTCAATGGTCAATCGAAATCGAATGTCCCAACAAAACCTGGAGTGAAAGCCGAGCCCAAAAAAGAAGCGGTTAAAGTACCTGTCAAATAGTAGAAAAGAATTTGGCGACATGGTGTCGTATTAATTAATTGTATTGCTCATCTTTTGAAAGCTCCTTGGAAATAAGGAGCTTTTTTATTTTTTTGCGATCAAATTGACCGTGATGAATAGCTTTTAATTAATCGCTTCTGACATCATAAACGTGACTTGGTGATGGCTTGAACTTAGCTGACCCATTAGCGTAATTAGCGAGTCACTTAGTGGTGCATTGAACAATGCAACTAGGGGCCCATTTCACGCGAATAGTAACGGCTTCTGAATCGTATTCGTATTTGATTTGGTCGTACTGCATACGCACAATAAAGTCTCATATTAGAATAGGTCTTTTGCCTCTTCTGCTAAGCGTAAACTATGCCCTATCTCACTATCGAAGACACAATCGGAAACACGCCGCTGGTTCAGCTAAAGCGCATTTCAGCCGACATTACCGCCCAGCGTAACAATATTATCCTCGGCAAGTTAGAGGGAAATAATCCAGCCGGCTCAGTCAAGGATAGAGCTGCGCTGTCGATGATTAAACGCGCCGAAGCACGCGGTGGCATAAAGCCAGGCGATACTCTGATTGAAGCGACTAGTGGCAATACTGGCATTGCCTTAGCAATGGTAGCGACAATGCGCGGTTACAAAATGGTGTTGTTAATGCCAGAAAATTTGAGCGAAGAACGTCGCCAAAGTATGGCTGCGTACGGTGCCAAAATCATATTAACGCCTAAGACAGGCGGCATGGAGTACGCGCGCGATCTGGCGCAAAAAATGGAAAAAGATGGTGAGGGCTTGATTTTGGACCAGTTTGCTAACCCGGATAACGCGTTGGCGCATTACGAAACCACAGGCCCTGAAATATGGCGTGATACCGGCGGAAAAATTACCCATTTCGTCAGCGCGATGGGGACCACCGGCACAATCATGGGTGTATCTCGATACCTGAAGGAGCAAAATCAGGCCATACAGATTATCGGTGCACAGCCGGAAGAGGGGTCACAGATTCCAGGCATCAGAAAATGGCCGGAAGCATATATGCCGAAAATTTACGATCATGCACGCGTAGATCAAATTGAGTCGGTTAGTCAATCTGCAGCCGAGCACATGGCACGCAGACTAGCAAGTGAAGAGGGTATCTTTTGCGGGATATCCGCGGCAGGCGCCTGCGAAGTAGCGTTGCGTATTTCTCAACAAGTAGAAAATGCAACAATCGTGTTCATCGTCTGCGATCGCGGGGATCGATACTTATCAACGGGTGTTTTCCCTGCGTAGCTGTTATGAGTGGATATTACATTAGTGCGCTTGCAATCTTGTAATGTTGCAAGCGCACTAAACCAAACCAGATAACAAACGCAGGGCGTAGCGACGACCACATTACTTTTGTTGTTCTGCCTCGATTTTATCTTTTGGCTTAAATTGTTTGTCGCTGATACGGAATTTTTCACGACGATCACCCATCAAGGCGCGTAGTTCACTAATAGTGAGGCTGCTAACTTCATGCATACGAATCAACAATGAAGCGCCGACCGGCAGGCGGTGGTGGCGAATCTTGCTAATTACGGGTGGAGCAACTTCTAACGCACGTGACAAGGCGGCATCATTTTTCAGATGTAACTTATCTATGAGAGAGTCAAGCAAATGGTTTGGGTCGTAAGACACTTGCTCATCCAATTTGTTGCTTTTTGGCGCTTCTAATGAGGTATTCATAGTTCGATAGATTCCATTTATTCTGATGTTGAATAGGGAAGGTTTGCGCTAAGTATGTCGAAATATTGCGCGGCTGTAACCTTCAGCTTATTGGCGAAGTTGCAAGTAGCTTTATTTTATACCGATTCTATGTATTTTTTGTCAAAAAGAAACACTTTAAAACAATTCAAAATAGCGGTAGTAAAAAAACAACAAAATTGGATTTTAATAACTTACTTTGAACTCTAACAACTTCTAGCAGGTTGGATGATGATTTCTAGTAAAAAGTTGCAAAAACTTAATTTTATTTTTTGCTCAATGATTTATAGTGCTTTTCCGTCACTTTATTCTTCTTAAAGTATTTTGACAACATCTTTAAATTCTGCAGTTTCCTTCCAAATTTGACACCTTTTACCTCGCTTTGTGTTGACGGCTCAGGCTTCAATGCCCGATCTTTATCGATTGTGAATTCTTGCGTGTGTTTGTGTTTCAGGGGATGGCTTGCTTTCACCGCATTTTAAAAAACTCTGTTGGGCGACATGAGCACATGGATCCCAACTGGAAATATTACATGCTTGCTTTAACGCTTATCCATGGCAAATACGATGAACGCGACATACCGATTGATTTTGCGTTTATGTCGACTGAAAAAAGGAAAATCCTGTGGTCCTTTGATTGGTGATGTGCAATTTTCAAAGCGAAAAATGTTGCTGTGATAGATATTCTTCCAGATATTATTTCAGGATTTCTTTTCTTCCAAGGTAGCTGCGACGTCTAGTTTCCCCCAGCCTAAAATACCCAAGTCCTCCATGGTTTGCACATTTTTTTCAAAAATCTCAGCAGCTTCAGGGAACGCTTCTATCGCATTATCTAGACTTGCTTCGCGCAATAAATGCAGCGTCGGATAAGGCGAGCGATTGGTGTAGTTGGCGATGTCTTCCGGTTCTGTGCCGGCGAACTGATAATCAGGATGAAAACTGGCTATTTGAATTTCACCTTCGAGATCGAGGGTTTGAAGCAGGGCATCAGCGTCGTCCAGAAAATCGTTGTAGTCCAAAAAATCTTGTAATACGTGAGGGTGAATTAATAGCGTTGTATCAATTAAAGCCGGATCTGCCTGAAATAGAAAATCCAGTTCAGTTTGTAGGTCAGTGTGCAGGTCTGCAACATTTTGCGCACCGCTGACGACGAAGCGAATTTGATTTTTGACATATACCGCCTTGGCGAAAGGGCACAAATTCAGGCCAATTACGGCGCGCTCAACCCAGTGTTTAGTATCGGAAATGACTTGCTCAGTGAATTGGGGCATGGTGATTAATAATAAAATGAATAAAAAATCAGCACTTTGGGCGCAAATTTGCCCATCTGAAGTGCAAAGCGTAGAAGTGATTAAAGAGCAATGGGCGGCGCACAAAAGCCATTTGCCTAAAAAAGCACACTATATATCGTCCACAAAAAAACAAAACGGGTTATTCTTCCGGTCGCGAACCGACCACTGCGCACGCAAGGCGCGTATGTTGGGGTTTGTGTTGTCATGTTGATCCACGCAACCACCACCAATAAAGCTCCGTATCATGGCCCTTAAAGCAACTATTTTTAAAGTCGATCTGCAAATTGCGGATATGGACCGTCACTATTATCAAGAGCATGCGCTTACTATCGCCCGACATCCATCGGAAACCGACGAACGGATGATGGTGCGTGTGTTAGCTTTTGCGCGTCACGCTTCTGAAGCACTGGTTTTTAGTAAAGGATTATGGGATGTTGATGAGCCGGATATCTGGGAGAAAGACCTGACCGGTGCCATCAATTTGTGGGTTGAGGTTGGGCAGCCGGACGAGAAGCGTATTTTGAAAGCTTGTGGGCGTGCAGGGCAGGTGGTGGTTTACTGTTACAGCAGCACCAGTCATATCTGGTGGGCGCAAATAAGTAATAAAGTGGCGCGTGCCCGTAACTTGACTGTCATCAATCTGCCTGCTGGCACGAGTATCGCGTTGAGCAAACAGGCTCAGCGCAATATGCAATTGCAATGCACTATTCAAGACGGTCAAATCTGGATGAACGCCAACGACGAAACGGTTCAGGTAGATTTAACGACCCTTCAGGGTTAACTTTCAGTCGCTGGGCTTCTGCTGTCTGGTATCTGACTAGCGTGTATTGGGCGTAGCAAAGAAATCGATGATCCTGATGGCGATTTTTTCTCTCTGATCGCGCAGTATATATCATCAATCATAGAGCATTGTTTTGCCACGATGGACCACCGTGGCAGCCAAAGCAGGGAACTAGCGGCCTGCACGTGCCGCACTAACTGAGCGCCCCAAATCAATCACCGACATAGCGTAAAAGAAACTGCGGTTATATTTGGTAATGGCGAAGAAATTATCCGTGCCAAGCCAATGTTCGGTCGGTGCGTTGCCATTTTGCAGGTCGACCAGACCAAAGCGCATATTGCTGCCGCCAGCCAGCGCTGCTTTTGACATCACGCCCGCGGCCGTCAATTCATCCAGAGAAAATTTTGCTTCCAGACCTTGTCCGATAAACGCTTGCCAGCGGTTTTCGCTACTGGTATCGGTCGCCACGGTTGCCGGAAAAACGATCGGCTCGCCCGTTTTCCAGCCGTGCACCTGCAAGTAATGGGCGACACTTCCAATGGCGTCAATCGGCGAGTTGCGCAGGTCAATTTTTCCGTTTCCATCAAAATCGACTCCGTATTGACGAATGCTACTAGGCATAAATTGTGGCCAGCCGATGGCACCAGCGTACGAACCTAACAGCGAAAAGGGATCGATATTCGACTCACGGGCAAACAGCAACGTGTTTTCTAATTCTTTACGGAAAAATGCCATACGCGCGTCGCGGGTTGGTGTGTTTGGATAGTCGAATGCCAATGTGGTAATCGCATCCATTACGCGAAAATTGCCAGTATTTCGGCCATAGACGGTTTCAACGCCAATGATACCGACAATGATTTCAGCTGGAACACCGTACTGAGCTTCCGCGCGAGCAAGCGCATCACTGTAGGTATCCCAGAATTTGACGCCAGCTTTAATACGGATTGGCTCAACGAAACGTGCGCGATACGCGACCCAGTTTTTAGGCTTGCCCGGAGGACCTGGTTTCATTAACTGGATTGCGCTATCGACTAAACGTGTTTTGTTAAACACGGCTTCTAATTCTGCGCGGGTAAAACCGTTCCTGGCGACCATTTGATCAATGAAAGCAGAGACAGTTTTCCATTGTCCGAAATTGGTGAACTCATTATCGTCACCAGTAGCCGGCGCAATGCCTGAGTCCACTAATCTTGGCGGCGGCATCGTAGCGGCGACACTATTCGGGAGATTGCCCGACGTAGCGGTTGGAGCTGCAGGAGCGCCCGCATTGAGGGGACTTGATGGCTTGGTTATTGGCGGATTTACGGCGCAGGCAGCAGTTAACATTGCGATCGCCAACGCTGCGTAAAGTCGAGACCGTTGCAGTAATTTTGGCAAGGAACATGGCAGTAAAAGAGCGGGTAACGTGGCGCGAATGAGAGGTTTCATCAAGATTTTGAAAGAAAAGGTTTAAGTTTTTTAAATTGTATTTTTAATGATGCCAGCGAGACCTGGTCAACACCACTGTTGGTGCTATAGCGCAATGTTTCATAAGCAGTAAGAAAGAGTGCCACCGCCTTTTTTGCCTGTGGCGTCAGTGGTGATGCATCCTTACACAGGCGATCACGATACGCGCCTGGACCTTCGTAAACTTGTCTGGTCATGTCTATGCCATATCGCGCCATTCGACTGCAGAAGCCTGAGTATACCTTATCAATTGGATCAATCTTGTTTCGGACCCACAGTAAGGGCAATGCAACAACTGCCATGGCGAGTGAACCAAGGCCGATCATTAATCCAACCAACATACGCCAGTCAAGTTGTTGAATACCAAAATATTGCAGCAGATTTTTTTGCCTGTCCGGTGTGTAATTCAGCACCCATTGATTCCAGTTATTGCTGAGTGCCTCCCAATTTTCCCGGACAATATGCAGCTTATTCCACCAACTGTTGGGCGAAGTCCCGATATTAATCAAGCCGCCTAAAAAACTCCGTGACATGACTTGGTTCAGAGGTTTTTGAATGCGTTCGGGTGCAACCGCGGCGGTGGGGTCAACCCGTGTCCAGCCGCTCTCCTTCAACCACACTTCGGCCCATGCGTGTGCGTCCGATTGTCGCACTGTCATAAAATCATCTACGGGGTTAAATTCACCACCTTGATAACCAGTAACCACGCGTGCAGGGATGTTTGCAGCACGCATCAAGACCACGAAGGCGCTTGAGTAGTGTTCGCAAAAACCAGCGCGGGTGGAAAATAGAAATTCATCTACGCTATCGTGACCGAGAAGGGGTGGTTCCAGCGTGTAGTTAAAATTTTCATTGTGAAAAAAATCAAGCGCCGCATGGACCACCTCGGCATCATTAGCCGCTTTGGATCGCAGGGTCTCGGCAAAAGCGAGGGTACGTGGATTGAAACCTTCTGGCAAACTTCGGGCTTCACGCAGAACCGCTGCTACATCGGTGTCAGCTGCTGGCAGAGCACCTTGGTTATGAATAACAGATCTCACGTCGTAACGTGTCCGTTCGGTAATCGGCCGATCCGATAGGATTTCACGGTCAGCGTTGATGAAGATGTGAGCGGCGGGATTAGCTTCTAATGTAGGCGGTATTTCCGGGGTTTCCAAGGCGAATAGCCAGCGTTGATTACTCGCTTCCATAGTGACCTGCTGACGCACGATCTCGGTACTTGTCTTATTCGCTGTGAGGGCATTCGGTTGTGGCAATGGGAGCGTTGATGCCGACCTCCGCGTCCATGTGCGTCCATCGAATTTGCTCAACACTGCGCCACGCCAATAGCGTTGAGCAGGTGCGGGTGCGGGATCAATAAATTTGATACGAAACGCAATATCATCGGACATCGCCAGTTGTGAAATCGTGCCCGGTGCCATGCTGTCAGACATCCCGGTGTGCCCGCCAGATGCATCTCCGGGCATACTCCATAGTGGCCCTTGAATGCGCGGAAATAACAAGAACAGCACCAGCGTGAGCGGCACTGCAAGCATCAGAATAAACCCGCCCATACGCAGGCGCTGTCTCAGATGCGGTATTGCACCTGTAAATTGAAAAGATAATTGTGCCGTTAATAGCACGACCAGCGTGGCAATCACCAAGAACGCGGTAAATATGGATTGAGAATAGAAAAAGGTCGTGAGGACGAGAAAGAAGCTCAGAAAAAGCACTACAAAAACGTCACGGCGAGCGCGCATTTCTAATAATTTGAACGTCAGTAATAGCACCAACATGCTGACCCCGGCATCGCGCCCAAACATCGTGTGCTCGTTCAGATATACGCCCAGCATCGTCAACGATGCCAATGGCAATAACAGACCTAGCGGCGGCAGGCGATTGCCTCTCCAGGTTATCGTGCCACGCCACATCAACACTAGCGTGCATGTTAGTGACGTCCAAACAGGTAGATGGGCAATATGCGGTAACAACACCATTGCGCAGGCAAGCAGCAATAGTAATGTGTCGCTTTTGTCGCGGGCTAAAGCGTTGAAATGATTGCTGAGCCAAAAAGCGCCAGCTTTAGTATTTGTTGACGTTGGCAAAGATGTTGAGCCAGATTCTGAATTGTTTTGCTCAATGACGTCACTCATGCGTGGCCCTCGAACAGCGCAAGCGCTTGCAAACATGCTTGCTGATGGCTCGCACCGATAGCCGCAGAATATGTGATATCGCCAATGCGAAACGCGTACGGCAAACCTAGCATCTCGGCCTCTAATATCCAGCGCGTCATCCGAGATAATTTTGCCTCCACATCCATCGTATAGGGCAGTGCTGCATAATCGATGGTCAAATCGCTGGCAGCGCCATCGTCGAAGTATTTGGTAATTAAATGTGCGTCGTCACCAGAGCTGAGCTTAGCAATTTGTCGCCATGCCAGATACTTGAGTGAGTCGCCCGGTTGATAGGCGCGCACGCCAGCAAAGTCCTCGTGACCAGCGTGTGCGTTGCCGGTGCTACTTTCGCGTGCGGTTACTGGTAGTGGCGGTGCCGATGCTGCGTCCTCCGGTTGCGGATAGACCAAAACGGTTCCATCTGGCTGCCAATAACACCAGGCTCGCAAAAATCCTAGAGGAAAGCGTGTTTGCAGGCGCACCCGCGGCGCTGCCAAGAGGCCCCGCCTTGGCGTAGCTGTCGTCAGTATCACGCCATAAGCGGTCGATGCGGCGACATCAACGGGCTGCTCCAACTCCGGCAAGTCTTTACCGATAAAACCCAGCCAGATGGCATAACGAGCGTGTTTGCGGCGATTGATCAGGCGTAATGCGAACAGCGCCTCTTGGCCGGAAAATACAGGCGCGTTATGATCTGACGTCAGATATAAAAAAGCCAGATTACGAAAAGTTAGATGCATGTCGATCGTCGCGCAAGCAGCAAGTACAAACGTCAGTGCAAAGCCCAGACTGAGGTTGTAATTAATCGATCCAATGAACAGCAGAACGAGAATGCCAAAAAAGGCACAACCGGCGCGGGTCGGCAATATATAGACGCGTCGCTGGTCGAGAAAAACTTCGCCATCCTCCGCTTGCCCTTCACGCGGCTTGAACGGAAACCGTAACGGAAGCGTAAGATGAAACGGCATCCGGGGTTTCGCCCTGCGCTCTGATTTTCGGGGCGCCCTGGTGGATTGAGTCGTCGGCATAGTCATGAGCCGGCGGCGCTTAAACGGGGACGGATTTTAATAATTGCAAGACCAAATCGCGACTTCCGATAGCCGTTCCACCACCATTGCGTGATTTCAGCGGGCGTAATCGATGCGCGGTTACCGGCACCAATACCGCCTGCACATCCTCGGGAATCACGTGGTTGCGCCCTTCCATGGCGGCCCATGCCTTGGCGGCCTGCACTAACGCAATTGCGGCGCGAGGGCTCATCCCTTCTACAAAAAAAGCTTCCTGGCGCGATGCTTGGGCCAATGCCTGAATATAGTCGATCAATGCTGGAGAAGTATGGATTTCTCGCAAACTTTGTCGGGCCGTAATCAATTCTTCAGGTTCCATCACCTTTTGTAGCGACTTGAGTAATGTGCGACGATCTTCTCCCATCAACAGCGCGCGCTCTGCCACTGCATCCGGATAGCCTAATGAAAGACACATTAAAAAACGATCAAGCTGAGACTCCGGCAGCGCAAATGTACCGACCTGATGAGAGGGATTTTGTGTCGCAATGACAAAAAACGGTTCAGGTAAGTCGCGCGTCCGACCTTCCGCAGTCACTTGCCGCTCCTCCATCGCCTCTAACAATGCTGATTGGGTTTTTGGCGTTGCGCGATTGATTTCATCAGCGAGCAAAACTTGCGTAAAGACTGGACCAGGGTGGAACAGAAAATTATTCTTTTCCCGATCAAACACCGAAATACCCACAATATCGGCAGGCAGCAGGTCGCTGGTAAACTGAAGTCGGTTAAAGCGCAATCCCAGCGAGATCGCCAACGCGTGCGCTAGCGTCGTTTTGCCAACCCCCGGAACATCCTCAATTAAAAGGTGCCCACCAGCCAATAGACAGACTAACGCCTGCCGAATCTGCATCTCCTTACCGACGACAATTTGATTAACTTGTTTAGCGACTGCATGGAGTTTTACGAGCATGAGACCTTCGATGTGGTGCAAAGGGGGTGAAAAAGCGAGGTGACCTGTAATTTAATTAATCTGTTACTGAGATTAGCGCGGTTCGTATATTAATTCGGAATTAAATGGGTTGAGCGCCACAAATCGAGAATATTTTGATTGCAAATAAAGCAAGTATCTTGTTCTTCAATTCTGCATTTTCTTGGGTACACTGTACGTAAGAGATTATAGATTTAGAAAATAGATTTTAAGCTAGCAATTCGATAACTAGAAAAATAAAATGACAACAGCCTTTTATACGCATCCCGATTGTAAATTGCATGAAATGGGGGAATGGCATCCGGAGTCTCCGCAGCGGTTGCAAGCCATTGAAGATCAGTTGATATCCAGTCGTATTTCACAGTTACTGGATTATCGAGACGTCCCAAATGTCGCCGAGGCCAGTCTGGTAGCGGCTATCGAACGCGTGCATAGTCCTGAAGCAATCGAACTGGTGCGGGCCAATGCATTGGCTTTGGCTAAAAGCGGCGTGGCCCACTATCCGCTTGATGCAGATACTTTTCTTAATAAATATAGCTGGCAAGCGGCCTTGCGCGCTGTGAGCGCAGCGCTGACAGCGACTGATGCCGTCATCGCTGGCGAACTCGATAACGCTTTTTGTTCGGTCCGACCACCGGGTCACCACGCCACCAGCGCGGCTCCGATGGGGTTTTGCATGTTCAATAACGTCGCGATTGCCGCCCGCCATGCGCTCGAAGTGCATGGTTTAGAGCGTGTAGCGATTATTGATTTCGACGTGCATCACGGCAACGGCACTGAACAGGCTTTCCTGGACGACCCACGGGCGCTGATGGTCAGCTTCTTCCAACATCCGTTTTATCCGTTCAGTGGCATCGAAGCGGCACCTGCGCATATCATCAACGTGCCCGTTCCTGCATATTCCGGCGGCGACGTCGTGCGAAAGTTGGTGACCGAGCAATGGTTACCGGCGCTGCACGCGCACCAGCCACAAATGCTGTTTATTTCGGCAGGATTTGACGCCCATCGCGAAGACGATATGGGGCAAATGTCGCTAGTGGAGGCGGATTATGCGTGGATCACTCAGCAAATGACGCAAGTGGCAAAACAGTACGCGCAAGGGCGAATAGTCAGCTGCCTTGAGGGGGGCTATCATTTGTCGGCGTTAGGGCGTAGTGTTGTTGCTCATTTGAAAGTATTGGCTGAGCTAGAATAATCTGCGAAAACCGTTGTTTGTGGCACAAGTTCGTGATGATTCCGCAGGGAAGTCCGTACAATAGCGGTTTATTTTCGTCAGACAAGAAAACGCATGTCCATACAATGGTTCCCCGGCCACATGAACGCTGCCCGCAAAAAGGCGGCGGAAGCCATGGAAAAGGTCGATATGATCATCGAAGTGCTGGATGCCCGCATTCCGCAGGCCAGCTGTAATCCGATGATCGAGCAACTGCGACTGTTTCGTCAGCGTCCTTGCCTCAAAATCCTGAACAAAAGTGATCTTGCGGACCCGGTTGCAACACAGACCTGGATCAACCATTACAACAGCCAAAAAGATGTCAATGCTGTCGCGCTAAGCTGCAAGAAGCCATCTGATGTGTTGAAAGTGCCGGGTTTGGCGCTGGCGCTGGCGCCACATCGTGGCACACCGCTGAAACCGCTGCGGATGATGATCATGGGCATTCCTAACGTCGGAAAATCGACATTAATGAATGCATTGCTGAAAAAGCGCGTTGCCGCAGTCGGCGATGAACCTGCTGTCACCAAAGTACAGCAGCGTTTGTACCTCAACAAAAACATGGTCCTGATCGATACGCCAGGTATGCTATGGCCCAAGATTGCGTTGCCAAGCGATGGCATGATGTTGGCCGCTAGCCATGCAGTCGGCGTCAATGCACTCATCGAAGAAGAAGTCGCAACCTATCTCGCCGACGTCTTATTGCAGCGCTATCCCGAGTTGGTAGCGGCGCGGTTCGGCATGAAAATCACCGACACCACCGACGGCGTGGATGTAATTGAAGGTGTGGCAATTCGTCGCGGTTATCGTCTCAAAGGCGGTGGCTATGATATTGAAAAAGCCGCAAACACGCTGTTGCAAGATTTTCGTACCGGCGCGCTGGGACGTATCTCGCTGGAAACGCCACTAAGCCGCGCAGACAGCCTCGCACAACATGCGCAAGAGCTTCTGGAAAAGCAACAAGCCAAGGATGACATCATCGCCGCGGCAGAAGCTGAAGAACGCTTTTATAATCCGCCTCGGGATGTACCTGAATCGTAATGGATAGATGCCAAATGATAGGGTTGGTTATTTCTACCGGCCCTGTCTGGTTGTCAAACATGCGGGTGATCGTGAGGGCGCGCTTTGAGGATAATTACGCGCAGTCACGGTAACGGGTCTAGTTTGTGGCAAAGACTTGGCCCGTTACGCGAACCGAAACCATTCTGTTTGCCAGTGGAACACTGCACCATCTCGCTTCGCCAGAGTCGTTACTACTAGTTTGCCAGCGTAATCATCCTCCTCAGTCGCCGGTTCTCCTCTTCACACTCCTCATCCTCTTTATTAGAGACGCCTCAGTGCTATCGAATTTAGATCGTCATTTGTACACGGTTGCGTGTTATCTCGCTTGCGTCGAATATTTAAAGCACAAAAATGCAGGGGCAGTAATGGACGGTGAGCTAAATAAAATGCCGACCTCAAATTGGAGTGCGTATTCTGGTCAACGTGACCGCTCATTCTGGCCGATCGTGACCGCTGCGCCTGCGATGTTGTTACGCGGTTAAATTGTAATGTCTGCGGTCACGATGGGTCGATAGTTTTCTCCTTTTTGCTGGTTTTAGGTCGTTCTGCGCCACGCAGTGAATCGCCGGTCAGTGTCAGCCGATGATTGCGCTGCAGAATGCGGTCCAGGATGGCGTCGGCAATAGTGGCGTCGCCAATCCAGGCATGCCAATGGTCAACAGGAAGTTGACTGGTAATAATCGTCGCTCTGTTTGCCGCCCGGTCGTCAATCATCTCCAGCAAGTCGGAACGGGTCGTGCTGTCGATCGCGCCCATGCCCCAGTCATCAAGTACCAAGACATCGATCTTGGCGAGTTGGAGCAGCCATTTCCCAAAGCTGCCGCTGCCGTGCCGGATGCGTAGTTCTTCCTGTAGACGGGGTACGCGTTGATAAACAGCAGAGTATCCGCGCCGACAGGCGTACTGTGCCAGTGCGCAGGCCAGCCACGATTTGCCAGCACCGGTCGGTCCGGTAATGAGAATGCTGTGGCCAGCACTGACCCAATCTCCCAGCGCCAGACTCATCACTTCACGGCGGTCGATGCCACGCCCCGAGCGGGCATCAATGTCTTCAATCGCCGCTTGTGCGTATTTCAGGTGGGCGTTCTTAAGCAGGCGCAGGAGCTTGCGGTCATTGCGGCAATGGACTTCGCGATCAACCAAGAGTGCCAGACGTTCCTCGAAACTCATCGCCGCCATACTGGCCTGCGTCAATTGTTCCTCCAGTCCGGTCGCTAAGCCATCGAGTTTTAAGGTCCGCAATTGGGCCAGAGTGGTATGCATCATCATCGTTGACATCCTCATTGATAGTAATCAGGGCCACGCACATGGGCATGGTCAGGACTGACCCAATCGCCAACTGGGGCACACGGTGTGCGATCACGGTTATTTTTGAGAATGTCACGGACGTGGCGGTATTGGCAGGCACCGAGCTGTAAGGCCAGCATGCATCCTGCTTCAAGACGTGGCTTGCCGTAGCGCTTGGCCAATGACAGCAGACCAAGACAGGCACGGTAGCCGTGCTCGGGATGTCTGTTCTCGGCCATCAGACGCGTCACCGCCTCCGCTGTCGCCGTACCGATGGTCTGTCCCCAGTGAATCAGTCGCTGTGGCGTCCATTCCAATTGCGCACGATGCGCCACCGGCATATGCAGGGTGTCGGTGGTGAACCCGCCTTCGCCACTGTTGCGCGGATGACTGGCGACACGTTGACCGCGATGCAGGATTTCCACTGTCGTCGCTGTCATCCGGGCTTCCAGCACCTGACCGACCAGGGCTTGCGGCACACTGTAGTGATGGCGGCCGATCTCAACGTGGTAATCGTTATGCACCCTGACAGTCTTGAAATGCGCCATCTCATAACATTGCAATGGCAAAGGCCGTAGCGCCGGGACATCGAGTTGGGCAAACGCACTGGCGCGACTACCGGGTAGCTTCTGAAACGGCTTATCGTTAAGTACGCTCAGCAGCGGTGCGATGGCGACATCGACCTCGTGGACGCTGCTAAATTGCTGATGTCGCAGACGCGCCATGATCCAGCGCTCGACGATCTGCACTGCTGATTCGGCCTTCGCTTTATCCTGAGGATGACGCGGACGGGCTGGCAAGATGGAGGTGCCGTAGTGGCGCGCAAAATCGCGTACGGTGTCGTTACTGCGTGGTTCGTAGCGATTGGCGTCGGCGATCATAGCCTTCGGATTATCGGGAACAATCAACTGCGGTACCCCGCCGAAGAAGCGCAGCGCACGCGCTGTCGAAGTGAGCCAGTCGGCCATCGTCTCACGCGGCGTAGCACAGGCATAGGTGTAGCTCGATGCGCCCAGAGCAGCGACGAAGATGTGGGCACGGCTACCATCAGTGAGACCGATAGTCGGACCAGCATAATCAATGAACAGTTTCTCGCCAGCCCGGTGAATCTGGCGCATAGAGCGTTTGAGCTGTTTGGCAAACTGCCGGTAATTCACGCAGAACTGTGAGTAGGCATAGGTCTGGTGCTGGGCATAATCGGCACGATACTCTTCCCATAGCAACATCAGCGTCATCCCCTTGCGCCGCAGTTCGTGATGCAGCCTGGCGTAATCTGGCTGGACATGGTCTCGGGTCCGTTCTGGCGTGACCAAAAGCCGGTGCGCCAACTCGGTGTCGTCTACATCTTGCACCGCCGACCAGTCCAAACCGGCAACGGCGGCCAGGCCGACATACTTGGTGACGACTCCTTTTGAAATCCCCAGTGCTGCGGCAATCTGCTGGTGCGATAGTTTGGCATCCAGTTTTAAACGTAATACGTCTTTTATCTTACGCATAGTGATCCTTTGTACGGGCACGTTGTCTCCAGACAAACTGGAAGCGTACCCGTTCGGTTGCTCTATGCGTAACATCATCACGGTGCTGTACGACACCATTCCGGTATCGTGACCGATGATTCTGCTATCGTGACCGCCGATTCTGGTCGGGCTTGAAATCGGTCACGATAGACCGGAATGAGCGGTCACGATGCGCCAGAATGGTCGGTCACGATAGACCAGAATCGGTGGTCACGATCGGCCAGAATACCCATTGGAGATTGTGGCGTTTTCAATGGAGCTTTTTTCTTTTAACTGTTGGCGCTAGGTGCAATCAACTAGCTATAGCTTGGTGGGCGCTCAAGGAAACCGGTTCTGTCAGTTTTTTTTCGATAATAATAGCCTGCACCATTGGTGCTGAGGTACTAGCTAAACCTTTGTTGGGCTGGACCGGAGATCGTTATCCGAAAATGAAAATAGTCCGTGTTTGCAATGTTTTATCAATGACTGGTGCTGCTGGACTGTTGATACTTTCGTTCCTTGATCATTTTTCAGCAATTCTAGTAACAATGGCGATGATGGTTCTTGGAGTGGCAGTCGGGATTAGAGATCCAATCCAATCAAGTATTATTCCGCAGCTAGCATCTCCCGGCAGGGCTAGCGCGGCTTTCAATCAGAAAGCATTATTGTCATCTATTGCAATGCTTCTGGGGCCGGCTATTGCTGGATTACTTGTATCCACATTTGGGGTAGTACAAGCCTTGAGCATTGATTTGATTATTATCGTTGCTGCCCTAATCATGATATGCAAGTTCAATGTAGATGAGTCAGCAACGACACGCCGAACTATTGCAGACGTGGACAAAGTACCATTCATTACTCCTTGGCATGTACTAATTAGTTCCGGGTTTAAGGTCGTTTTTAAGGTGAAAATGGAGTTCTATCTTGCCTTGCTCGCAATGATGATAAATCTGGTGCTTTTTCCCTTTTTTGCTGTAATAGTTCCATTCTACGTGCAAGAGACTGTTCATCTTCCTGCTTGGTATATAGGATTGCTAGATTGCTCATTTGGGATTGGCATTTTGCTGGCAAGTAGAATAATGGCACGATTGGCCAGGCAACGTCTATTTAGAGACCATCTGATAATGGCAGGGTTCGGACTACTTGGTCTGAATTTATTAGCCGTTGGATTCAGCTTTGCGCCTTTTGTTTTACCAATCTTTTTTATTTTAGGCGGGATGGGATTAATTTTCATTAATGTGAACACATCAATGGTCAGAACCTTAGCAACACCTGCGGAGTTTAGAAATCGAATGGCGGCTACCGTGTCATTTTTCTCATCATTGGCGATCCCAATAGGCAGCCTGATTATGGGCTTTGCGATAAGCAACTATGGAGTAGAAGCAACATCTAAAATTACAGGAATGGCTATATTAGTGCTGATGTTTGGTGTGGCAATCATCCCGAATATTCGCCTATTTATGAGAATGTCAGAAGATGAACTTGATGAGGCTTATAGTCGAATATATCCAGCTGCTTTTCAATGACTTTGCATTTATCGACATACAGAGGCGCGGGACAGCGGATACCGCTTGTAAGTGTTTACTATCCCGCCCGCTTAATCAGCTCTTCAACATACATCGCAAATAATTCGCGCCCATCCTGACCAAACATCCTAATGCGCCCTGTGTGCGTCAACAGCAGCAAGCCGACGCAATGGCCGAACAGGGCGGTGGTTTCTCTGGCGGCTAGCGCATCCGAACATCCCAATTCTTGAAGACCTGTCGCGACACCGCTTAACGCATCCTGCAGACGTTGATTCAGATGCTCGTTGAGTGCTGGCGTGAGGCCGAGCGGTTTCATTTCCTGGAAAAAATAGAATCCTAAATCGAGTTCTCTTGGATTTTTCAGATAGAAATCGTAAAACGCCATGGCGTCGTGGGATACGCGCCTGGCTGCGGGAAGGTCGTGTTGATGGCCTTCGTGGACCGCTGAATTGAGCTGCTCGAGCGATTGCTTGAGCAGGTCGCCGTATATTTCTTCCTTGTTTTCGTAATGATTATAGATGGCGCTTGCGGTGTAACCTGCCTCGCTGGCAATGGCGCGGACATTTGCTTTCAACAGGCCATCTTTTTCGAATACCCGCCGCGCTGCTTGCAAAATCATCTGACGTTTTAAATCATTCACTGCGCGCAAACGTACCGCGCTGGGTTTGTCCGTTTTTTTTGCTGTGACCACGTCGAAGTCCAATGAAGCATCATTCGCACCGTTGTCAGTGTTCTCACTGTTGTTAATCGGGTTTGAAATCGATGCGACCGGCAATATTTTCATGTTTGTTGGCTTATTCATGAAAGAAGTTTATCACGTGAAAGACCGTTATGTGAATGCTTGACTTTAAAATGAACAGCGTTCATATTAATGATCATTACTCAAAAATGAAAGAAATATCATGTTGATGTCTTCTGCTGAATATCGCGACTCGCTCCGCAGTTACAAGCCAACTGTGTATGTCAATGGCCGGTTGGTCGAGTCTGTTGCCGATGAGGCGGCGTTTCTGCCGGGCATTAACGCGCTCGGGGTGACGTATGATTATGCGTTGGAAGAGAAGTACGCTCCGATCATGTTGGCCAAACAGCACACCTCGAGCAAGCAAGTTAACCGGATGCTACACATCAACACCAGCAGTGGAGATTTGCTCAACAAGCTGGAAGCGGTGCGTCTCTTATGCCAAGAGACCGGATGCGCGCAGCGCTATTTGGCGCATGACGCATTAAATGCGATTTACCAGGTAACGCATCGGATCGATGCCGACAAAGGCACCACTTACGGGCAACATTTTCTCAACTATTTGCATGACGTGCAGGACCGCGATCTGTCGTTGGGCATTGCTATGACGGACGCTAAAGGTGACCGCAGCAAGAAGCCGCATGAGCAAGCTAATCCCGATAGCTACGTGCATATAGTTGAACGCACTGCGAAAGGGATCGTGATTTCCGGTACCAAAGCGATTGTGACTGGCGCGCCTTATATGCACGAATTTCTGGTCATGCCGTGTCGGAATATGACGGAGCAAGATGCTGAGTTCGCTGTATGTTGTGCGGTCCCTTGCGATGCGCCAGGATTGACCATTGTGGCCCGTCCTGCCGGCCGTCCGGGCGAAAAGGCGGCACTGTTTAGCAACAAATTTGGACAATCTACCGGCGTCGTGATTTTCGATAAAGTTTTTGTTCCGTGGGAGCGGGTGTTTTACGCTGGTGAATGGGAACATTCCGGTTATATGACCTATAACTACGCGACGCATCATCGCCATAGTTGCATCGGTGCGCGTGCTGGCTTTGGCGATTTGCTGATCGGCGCTGGTGCGCTGATGTGCGAAGCGAATGGCTTTGATCCGGGTAAAGAAAATCATTTGCGTGAACAAATGGTGGAACTGATCAAGATAACCGAAGGTTTTTACGCCTGTGGCGTAGCGTCGTCGGTCTATGCCAAGATGGATGCGGGATCGCAGAGTTTTGTGCCTGATCCGGTATTTTCCAACATCGGCAAGTTGTTGTTATCGACCCAAATTTACGACATGCATCGCATCGCGCATTACGTTTCTGGCGGGCTGATTGTCGCCTTGCCGGGACCGGATGAAGATCATAATCCAGCGACCGCTGCATCGCTTGCCGAGGTATTGCGCGCCAATCCGGACGTGCCTTACGAAAAGCGGATTCAGACTGCGCGTTTTATCGAGGACTTAACCGCGTCTTATCAGGGTGGCTGGTATTCGGTCATCAGCTTGCATGGCGGCGGATCGCCCGCAGCGATGAAACAGGAAATTTATCGCAATTATCCCATCGGTAGCAAGGTGGAATTGGTTGAGCGATTGCTGGATCGTGGTTTGGTGGATGAACCGGGACGTGCGATTACCGCAAACAAGCAGCCGGGAAAATGTTGCGATACAGGCTGTACGCCGCCAGGAAAGGCCGTCATGGTGGACATGCCATTGACGACTAAACGATTGGAAAACGAGTGACTTTAGCGGCCTTCTGCGTGGACGGTTTGAGTGAACCGCACATGAAGGATGCGTATGCGCGCTACGCTAAATATTGAAGGGTAGGGTGTGTAGTTGAAATGCCGGTCCAGTATTGCCAACTAATGACAACTCAACCACCGGCGGTCACCCAGCGAAGATGGCGTGAATGCACGTCAACTTCGCTGGCGTTAAAAGCGACCTACTTACCAGGACGGAATGACCGAACTTTTGTATTGCTCTAAAACGTATTGTTTCACTTCAGGGCTATGGTAAGCCTTCAGCAACTTGGCGACCCAAGGCTTGTTTTTATCTTCTGTACGTACTGCGATGACGTTGGCATACGGGCCACGGGCGGCTTCGATTGCGATGCCGTCTTTGGTTGGGCTAAGGCCTGCTTTTTCTGCAAAATTGCCGTTAATAGCAGCTGCGTCAAGGTCATCTAACGAACGCGGCAATTGCGCTGCATCGATTTCGACAATCTTCAATTTCTTTGGATTTTCAGCAATATCCAGCGGTGTCGCTTGTAGTCCTGCGCCCGCTTTCAGTTTCAATAATCCTTGCGCTTGCAACAACAGCAATGCGCGGCCACCGTTGGTTGGGTCGTTCGGAATACCAATACGTGCACCGACCTTTAGGTCTTTTGGCGACTTGATTTTTTTCGAGTAAAGACCCATTGGGAACGTAATGGTGTAGCCGACGTTGCTCAATTTGTAACCACGATCCTTGATTTGCGCTTCCAGATACGGTAAATGTTGATAGCTGTTTGCATCAAGATCACCAGCCGCCAATGCAGCATTTGGCTGGATGTAATCGCTGAATTCAACAATTTGAATAGTCAGGCCATCTTTGGCAGCTATTTTTTTGACCACTTCCAGAATTTCTGCGTGCGGACCGCCGGTCGCACCGATCTTGATCGGCTTGTCCTGCGCCAGGACAGGAGTCGATACCAAGCTGGCGATGACGCTCAAGCCAGCAAAAAATTGGACTAATTGACGTCGGTTCATTTCTTTCTATCCTTTTGTAAATGGGCTTGTAGGTATCCGATTTTGTCAGAAACTTTACTTGCATTGGGTATTGATGATTGAATGCGGGTATTGCGTGAAGACAGAGATTTTACCAACGGCTATATCAACGGCTATAGCGATGGCCATTCAGCCTATCCAGACTGCATTATTTAAAAATGATCACCGATACTATTTGTGACTCAAGCGGCGTACAAGAACATCGCCTAAAGTTTGAACCAACTGCACAAACACAATCAAAATCAGTACGACGGCAAGCATGACTTCGGGCAAAAAGCGCTGGTAGCCATACCGAATTCCTAAATCGCCGAGACCGCCGCCGCCAATCGCGCCAGCCATCGCCGAATAGCCAACCAAGCTGACAAACGTAATCGTCAGCCCGGCAATAATACCGGCGAATGCTTCCGGGATCAGCACTTTATAGACGATTTGCCAGGTGGATGCGCCCATCGCCTGTGCCGCTTCAATCAAACCGCGATCCACTTCACGTAGCGCCGTTTCGACCAGTCGGGCGACGAAAGGGGCTGACGCCAGGGTCAGTGGCACAATTGCTGCCGCAGTGCCGATTGATGTGCCAACAAAAAAACGGGTAAAGGGAATGACTGCCACCAGCAAAATGATAAACGGCGTTGAACGGACCGCATTGACGATCAATCCGGCAATACGGTTAAATGCCAGATTCGGCAGCACACCATCGCGACCGGTCAGGTGCAACGCAATCCCTAATGGAATGCCTAGCACCGCGCCCAGAACGCCGGAAATGCCGACCATCATCAAGGTCTCGCCGAACGACGATAGGAATAGACTGAGCATTTCAGATGACATGGTTTAACTCCTCCACGGTAACGCCTTGCGCGCTTAAATAAGTCATGGCGGCAGCGATATTGTCGCCGCTACCATTGGCTAAAATTGCCAGAGAACCAAATGCCTGGCCTTGAATTTCATCAATCTGACCGTGCAATATGCTGAAGTCCAGATTGAATTTGCGCACGACTTCGGACAGCAACGGTTGATCCACGCTATCTCCGGTAAAGGCAAGCCGGAACAGATGGTCAGTGCCGTCAGCCGCATCGCTGCGCGCCAGGCGCGCACGCAAGCGTTGTAGCACGCCAGCGGGCAGATCTTGCGCGATCACGTCGCCGATCATGGCACGGGTCACAGGATGCTTAGGAGAGCGGAAAATATCGATGACTTCGCCATGCTCTATCACTTCACCAGCTTCCATAACGGCCATCCGGTCGCAGATCATCTTGATGACTTCCATCTGATGCGTGATCAGCACAATCGTCAGACCAAGCTCCTGATTGATTTTGCGTAATAATTCCAGAATCGAACGCGTCGTTTCAGGATCAAGTGCAGAAGTCGCCTCATCCGATAACAATACTTTCGGCGCATTTGCAAGCGCGCGCGCAATGCCAACGCGCTGTTTCTGACCGCCGCTAATCTGTGCCGGATAGCGATCTCTTAAATCTGTGAGGCCGACCAGTTCCAGTAATGGTGTCACTTTTTTGCTGATTTCGGCTTTTGACAAACCTGCAAGTTCCAGCGGTAGCGCGATGTTGTCATAGACCGAGCGGGACGATAGCAAATTAAAATGCTGAAATATCATCCCGATTTCACGCCGTGCTGCCCTTAGATCGGTGGCGTTTAACGCAGTTAAATCTCGGCCATCAACAATGATCTTGCCCGAAGTAGGTCGATTGAGAAGATTAAGCGTACGCACAAGCGTACTTTTACCAGCCCCGCTACGACCAATAATCCCAAAAATTTCGCCCTTGTTAATCGTCAGATCAACATTGCGCACTGCATCTACCGGCCCATTACTGCCTTCGAATCGCTGAGTTACTGCTTGTATTTTTATCATTTAGGAATAAAAAAAGGCAGCTGACTGCCCCAACTTCGACAATCCGCCGCCAATATAATTTTTATGTAAGTGCTTATTTTATAAGGATTTTGTATTCCGGCAAAGTATCTTTTAGGTATTCCCATATTACCCAACCGCATAAGTGTCGGACCTACGCAAAAACGCCCCAGCTGCTTTGTGCTTTTCTTGCCGCCAACGTGGCCCGGCACTCGCGTGCTGTCTGCGTCGGCACGCCTTGCTGGGACGGTTTTGCGTAGGTCCTGCGTACTCGGTTCAGTAACAGCCTCTCAGGGGCTTGGTGTTCTGTAGCTTTCATCGAGATTAAACCAGCAAACGCAAAAAAGCCCGCAAAAAGCGGGCTTCATATCCAAAGCAACCATCCACCCTCAACAAAATAAAGAAGATGATACAGCGACTCTGTGGGATCGCTGAGAACCGTAGCGAGCGCCGTAAGGTTGTAGCCGAGAAGCGCAGCCGTACGCAGGTACGGCGAGCATCGCAGACTACAAGATTACGGTGCGCAGTAGGTTATCAACGATCAATCTCACTACATCATGCCGTCCATGCCACCCATGCCACCCATACCACCCATACCACCAGGCATACCACCACCTGATTTGTCGTCTGGTAATTCAGCGATCATTGCGTCAGTTGTCAGGATCAGGCCAGCAACAGAAGCAGCGTTTTGCAATGCTGAACGTGTTACTTTTGCTGGATCAAGAACACCCAGCTCAACCAAGTCACCGTAAGTACCGTTAGCAGCGTTGTAACCGTAGTTACCTGTGCCAGCCAATACTGCATTGATGACAACCGATGGCTCGTCGCCTGCGTTAAATACGATTTGACGCAATGGCTCTTCAACTGCGCGCAGCACGATTTTGATACCAGCATCTTGATCGGCGTTGTCGCCTTTCAGGTCTTTAACGTTAGCACGTGCGCGCAAGAAAGCAACGCCGCCGCCAGGAACAACGCCTTCTTCGACTGCAGCGCGCGTAGCGTGCAATGCATCTTCAACGCGTGCTTTCTTTTCTTTCATTTCGACTTCAGTAGCTGCGCCGACTTTGATCAGTGCAACGCCGCCAGCCAACTTGGCAACACGTTCTTGCAACTTTTCACGGTCGTAGTCAGAGCTTGCTTCTTCGATTTGGGCGCGGATTTGCTTAACGCGTCCTTCGATCGAGATTGCTTCGCCAGCGCCATCGATAATGATAGTGTTTTCTTTGCTGATTTCGATACGTGCAGCTTGGCCTAGTTCTGCCAATGTTACTTTTTCTAATGTCAGGCCGACTTCTTCAGCAATCACTTGACCACCGGTCAGGATAGCGATGTCTTCCAGCATTGCTTTACGACGATCACCAAAGCCTGGTGCTTTAACAGCAGCAGTTTTCAGGATGCCGCGGATGTTATTGACGACCAAAGTTGCCAGTGCTTCGCCTTCGACGTCTTCTGCAATGATCAGCAGCGGACGGCCCGACTTAGCGACTTGCTCCAATACCGGAAGAAGATCACGGATGTTAGAGATTTTTTTGTCGAACAACAGAACGTAAGGCTGTTCCAGAGCAACAACTTGTTTTTCTTGGTTGTTGATGAAATATGGTGACAAATAGCCACGGTCGAATTGCATACCTTCGACGATGTCTAGTTCGTTTTCCAGTGATTTACCATCTTCAACAGTGATAACGCCTTCTTTACCGACTTTGTCCATTGCCTTAGCAATGATTTCACCGATATCGGTGTCGGAGTTAGCAGAGATCGAACCAACTTGTGCGATTTCTTTGCTAGTAGTCGTTGGCTTAGCCAATGCTTTGATTTCAGCAACGATGGCGACAACAGCTTTGTCGATACCGCGCTTCAGGTCAGTTGGGTTGAAACCGGCTGCAACATACTTGAAACCTTCGCGCACGATAGCTTGTGCTAACACGGTTGCAGTAGTAGTACCGTCACCAGCGTTATCTGAAGTCTTGGAAGCAACTTCTTTAACCAGTTGCGCGCCCATGTTTTCCAGCTTGTCTTTCAGTTCGATTTCTTTAGCAACTGAAACACCATCTTTAGTAACGGTAGGAGCACCGAAGCTACGCTCCAGAACCACGTTACGGCCTTTAGGGCCCAGAGTGACTTTAACTGCGTTGGCTAGAATATTGACGCCATTAACGATCTTGGCACGTGCATCATCACCAAAAATTACTTGCTTTGCTGCCATGTTGATTCTCCTGAATACGGTTGAATGTAGAGCGTAGAGATCGAAGCGGCCTTATTGCGAAAATTGCAATGGGCTTCGATCAATCTGAACTATGAATTACTTACCTTCGACGATAGCGAAGATGTCTTCTTCGCGCAAAATCAGTAGTTCCTGGCCATCGACCTTCACTACCTGACCTGCATATTTGCCGAAAAGAACGCGCTCACCGACTTTAACTGCCATCGGGCGAACTTTGCCGTCTTCCAGAATCTTGCCGTTACCAATAGCCAATACTTCACCTTGATCAGGCTTTTCGGCTGCTGCCTCTGGCAGAACAATACCTGATGCAGTTTTTGTTTCAACATCTAGACGCTTAACGACGAGGCGGTCATGCAAAGGACGAAGATCCATGTGTAACTCCTTCAAAATTCAACAAGTTATAATTTTTGCAGCAACATTGCAGCAACGACTGCACCGATTAGTTTGGCTTTTACAATGTGCCGCACAGAAAAAGTGACTAGGTCAGGGAGATTGTTAGCACTCTCACCTAACGAGTGCTAAGTATAGGGGTGGTTAGTTGATTTTTCAAGAGTGATGTTCTGTACTCTCTTTTTTATTTACCAAAGCCGCTACAATTAATCACAGGCGGCAATATTAATTTTTTGTCAATAAAAATACAAAGAGGTTTTGTTACAAGGGAATCTTGTCGTGAAAGCAGGGTTGCCGCTATGATGATCTGGCATGAACGTTTGGGCGTGGTCTCCAAATCTGCCACTTCTATTTTTAAGGTCTTAAAGAATGCGTATTCGTAATCTGGTTTTTCATACTCATCCACGTCTGGTGCTCGCTGTGATCTTTGGTGGCGTCATCTGGGCACTCTTGCCGAATGGGTCGACCATTACCCGTGGGCTCATCAGCTGGAACGCCGGTGTGTGGGGATATCTGATCGCCATCTGGTGGATGATGGTGAGAGCTGGATCGGCACAAGTTAAAAAGCGGGCCGCGATTGAGGACGAAAACGACAGCATGATCTTGATGCTGATTTGCATTGCGGCGATCGCGAGTATCGCAGCGGTCGTTTTTGGGTTGTCTCAGGCCAAGGACTTTTTGCCGGGGCCGAAGGAAGTCCGCTATCTATTTACTGGATTGACCGTTCTCGGATCGTGGTTTCTGGTTGGCACCATGTTCACCTTGCACTATGCGCGACTGTTTTATAGTTCTGGTATTGGACCGGCACCTTTACGGTTTCCTGAGGGCGAAGAAAACCCCGATTATTGGGATTTTCTCTATTTTTCGTTCACATTAGCGGTGGCAGTACAAACCTCGGATGTGAGCGTCATGACCCGCTCAATGCGTAAGACAGTATTAGTGCAATCGATATTGACGTTTTTATTTAACTCGGCGATTCTCGGTTTGTCGATCAATATTGCTGCGGGTTTGATCTCCTAAGATTCTCACGAGCGTGGTGCAAAGAGTGTCCGAAAACACCGCATGTCGGGGACGCTTGGCCCACCATATCTCTCTACGGTGCCGGCATAAAAAAAGCGGCCAGCAAATGCTGTCCGCCTTCTAGACGCTATTTCTATCGGCTTATTCTCAAGCCATTTTTAAGCCATTTTTAAGCCATCCTAAGCCATTCCTAAGCCCACTTTTTTACTGCCAGCCATACCGTTTGGCATACCAACCCTTCATCATCTGCGTCAGCACCGCATACGCACCCAATATCAGCAATAGCCATGGGAAGTAGCTCAGCGGCAGCGCTTGCAGTTTGAAGTAATGCGCCAAAGGCGACATCGGCAGCAAGATTCCAATCGCCATGATGATGACGGTCATGCTGATGAGCGCCCACGAAGCACGGCTTTGGAAGAACGGTATCTTGCGGGTCCGTATCATGTGTACGATCAACGTTTGCGACAGCAAGCCTTCAATAAACCAGCCCGACTGGAACAGGGTTTGGTGCTCGTTGGTATTGGCGCCAAATACGTACCATAGCAAGGCGAAAGTGGCGATGTCAAAAATCGAACTGATCGGACCAAAAAAGATCATGAAGCGACCGATTTCTTTCGGGTCCCAACGCTGTGGTTTTTCTAAGAATTCCTTATCCACATTGTCGAACGGAATCGTAATTTGTGAGATATCGTAAAGCAGATTTTGCACTAGCAAATGCAGCGGCAACATGGGCAAAAAGGGCAAAAATGCACTCGCTACCAGTACAGAAAAGACATTGCCGAAGTTGGAGCTGGCCGTCATCTTGATGTACTTCAGCATGTTCGCAAACGTCTTACGACCTTCCAGAACACCCTCTTCCAGCACCATCAAACTCTTTTCCAGCAGAATGATATCGGCTGCTTCTTTCGCGATATCGACCGCAGTATCGACCGAAATACCGATGTCTGCTGCGCGTAACGCAGGCGCGTCGTTGATGCCATCGCCCATGAAGCCGACCACGTGGCCGTTGTCATGCAGTCTACGCACGATACGTTCTTTATGCGTCGGACTGAGTTTGGCAAATACGGTGGTTTTTTCGACTGCAATCGCCAGGTCTGCGTCGCTCATATCTTCGACGTCAGAACCCAGCAACATGCCATCGACGGTCAGGCCAACCTGACGGCAAATTTTGGCCGTTACCAGTTGGTTGTCGCCAGTCAAAATTTTGACCGTCACGCCGTGTTTTTTCAATGCATCCAATGCGGGTTTGGTCGATTCCTTTGGGGGATCGAGGAAGGCAATGTAACCGATCAGCACCAAATCCGACTCGTCGGCCACGCCATAGACTTCCTTGGTCGGCGGCAAATCTTTAGCGGCCACCGCGACGACGCGTAAACCTTCTGCGTTGAGGCTGGCAGTAGTCTCGTGGATTTCTTTGAGAAGCTCAGCACTAAATGGCACTACCGTCCCGTTGTGACGGGCGTGGGTACAAATGGAGACGATCTCTTCGACCGCGCCTTTGCAAATCAATTCATGATGATCCTCACGTTCGCTGACGACCACCGACATCCGGCGCCGCTGAAAATCGAACGGGATTTCATCAACCTTGCGGTACGCAGAAGCCAGCGCCATTTCGCGTTGCAGCTCGGCATGATCCAGGACCGCCACGTCAAGCAGGTTTTTAAGGCCGGTTTGATAGTGACTATTCAGGTAAGCGTATTCCAACACCAAGTCATCCTGCTTACCTAGAATATCGGTATGCCGCTCCAGAAAAATTTTATCCTGTGTCAATGTGCCGGTTTTATCCGTACACAAGACATCCATCGCACCAAAATTTTGGATCGCATCCAGTCGTTTGACAATCACCTTCTTGCGCGAGAGTGCGACTGCACCCTTAGCCAGCGTCGAGGTGACAATCATCGGCAGCATTTCCGGCGTGAGACCAACCGCGACGGATAAGCCAAACAGAAACGCCTCAACCCAGTCTCCTTTGGTGAAGCCATTCAGAAAGAAGACAATCGGCGTCATCACCATCATGAAGCGAATCAATAGCCAGCTGACTTTATTGACACCAAGCTGAAACGCAGTCGGCGTGCGGTCGGTGGCGGTGACGCGTTCGGCCAGTGCGCCAAAATACGTTTGATTGCCGGTCGTGACGACAATCGCAGTCGCTGACCCGCTAATGACGTTGGTGCCCATGAAGCAAAGATTGTCCAGCTCCAGAGGATTGTTAGTTGCTTCACCGCGATGCTGTAGAAATTTTTCTACCGGTAGCGATTCGCCGGTCATGGCGGCTTGGCTGATAAACAAATCCTTGGCTGTCAGCAAACGCAAATCGGCTGGAATCATATCGCCAGCGGATAGTTGGACGATGTCGCCCGGAACCAGTTTTTTGATCGCCAGTTCAATTCGGCGCGCACCCTTTGGATGCAAAGTGACATCAAAATAGCGCAACGCTTCATCGGCAATATCGGAAACCAGATCATGGCGCAATACGGTTGCGGTATTACTGACCATTTCCTTCAACTTATCGGCTGCACTGTTTGAACGTGATTCCTGCACAAAGCGCATCAGCGTCGATAACACCACCATCGTCCCGATGACGACGGTGGCTTTCATGTCTTCGGTCGCAAACGATACCGCCGCCAGAACGGTCAGCAGAAGATTGAATGGATTCTTATAGCACTGCCATAAATGCGCCCACCACGGCAACGGCTTTTCATGCTCGACTTCGTTAGGGCCAACTACAAGCCGAATTGCATCAGCCTCGGAATCGGTCAGGCCATCAGTACGGCTTTTCAATTGTTCCAGCAAACTCGGTAGATCGGCCCGCGCAGCTTTGAGCAAATGCTGGGCTAGCGTTGGTGGCACTTCATTTGGGGTCGGCGTACTACTAAACATGTCGCTACTGAAGCGGCGGAAATGTCGGTCCATACCATGGGCATGAACAAACCTGACAAAGGAGTCTTTCAAGAGATTCAAATTCATAGCGTTATTTTTTCTATATAGAATTCTCGGCCGCGTTGATCTGTCCCGCCCAATCAGTTGGACTGCTATTGGGCACACGCGTGACTGCTCGCGCAATCGTGGCGTTTCAAGGTCATCACTAAAGTCTCCGATACTGCTAACCGATGGTGAGTTCTTTATGCCGCCGCAGATTTCTACGACTATGCATCTGACACCATTACTAAGGGCCAACACTTAACTGAAATTTTAGGGATTGCCTTATCAGGACTACTGGAATTACTTCCAACTCTTCACGGCCTGTCATTAATGTTAACGATATGCATATCGATATTGACGACATACAATCGACGACAGACGGGGCAAAAAAATCAAATCCTCCTACTGCAAAGGGTAAAACTGTAAAATTAACCGGTGATCTTTTAACGATAAAGATGATTGCCTGCGCGAGCATGTAAACTACTTCGCGATAGTAACGCCAACTGGGTATAAACCTTGCACCAAATTGATACTAACTTGGTACGCAATTGTCACCAGCGGGACTGTTGACGCAACATCGCTACCAACTGTTGTCGCTCACTATCGGCGTTTCGTCGGATGACGCGTCGTCGCAACGTCTCGCCAACACTCCACAGCGAGCGTCAACTCAGCGCTAATTGACGAAAACGCGGTCATGGCAATGCGTGAACGCAGAAACACACAAGCAATGCTGACGTAATTTAAGTAACTATCTTTATCGGGTAATGGAAATCTACGATCAAAGCAAACACATTCAAACACATTGTCTGCAAAGATCTTTGGGATACCATCATTCGCCAGCGGCGAGATGACGGCAGGGGAAGCCTGCGTTATCTTGCCGAGACGATGCCAGAACGGGTCTGGCAACAACTGTCACTCGAACAAGTGCCCATGAATGGGGCTCCATAAAATGAAAACAAGCGGATGGTAATCCTGCCACAAACGCCGGTCAAGAAAAAATTGTGCACCCCAGCATAAGAGCGCACTAAAAAGGTTTAATGCCGCGCATTATGTTGTTTTTAGTTAAGGTTGAGCGCCTGAAGGTGGGGATCACTGAAGGCTTATAAGTTAATTAAAACGCCACTTTAAGTCGCCTATTAAGGCATTGATGACGTCGACTGTCATATCAACGTCTTGCTTATTGCTTTTTGCAAACTATACTTAAAATATAATCAAAAGACGGAGACAGCCATGCAAAACTTCCTGATCGCTAATTTTCTTTTCTTTATCCCCATGGCGCTGTTCGGATTAATCTTATTTGCAGAAGTGCCGGTACACTCAAAAATCGCGCACGGCGGATTATGTACGGTTGGATTGGTTGTCGGCTCTGTCTTCGCATTCATCGTGCTTCAATTAATTAGTTCAATGATTTAGAAGGGGCAATTTTCACCGCGAAGGTGGACATGATCGGATAATCTGTCTAAATCCGATCGACTACTTAATATGGCGCGCTGACTGTTATGCGCGCTATGTTGCTATCCTTTTCTGAATTAAACTACATTGCGTAAGGCGATTTCTCGCGTGCGCAAAATACACCGAAAAATACACTCATCACATCAAAAATGTTGATGCTCTGTTGTAAGCCCTCTCCAATAGGTCCTTTGTGTTGAGGATTTTTTTAATTCTACCTCCGGGTCAAAAATAGCATTTGCGCAGTTCTGTTACAACGCATCAATTGATCGCGTTGCATAGCATGGGATAATCACGCATGCGATCCCTCATTTCCCTCATTTCCTGAACTCCATGCCGAACAAATTCCGTACGATCCTCAGTGGTGCACTGCTTTTTTCGTCGCTCTTATTTTTTCCCTATTCAGTCAGTAACGCCCAGGATTTGGCATCTTCAGGTTTGCCTCGGTCGGTCACCGCCGCGCTTCAGGCAGCGGGTATTCCATCAGAAAATGCGGGAATTTACGTGCAAGAGGCCGCGGTCGGTGGCAAAGTGTTGGCTGCAAATAATATCAATACACCATTTAATCCTGCCTCCACGATGAAGCTGGTCACCACCGATGCCGCGCTCGAATTGTTAGGCCCGACGTTTAACTGGAAGACAGCGGCTTATACCGACGGGCAACAAATTGGCAATACTTTGCAGGGCGACCTGATTTTTAAGGGCAGCGGCGACCCTAAATTAGTGCTGGAAAATTTCTGGTTATTCCTGCGCCAAATCCGCGCCAAGGGTATTCGGGATATTCGCGGCAATGTCGTGCTGGACCGCAGCATTTTTGACGAGAACGTTTATGATCCATCTCAATTTGATGGCGACCCTTTAAAGCCGTATAACGTAGGTCCTGATGCTTTGTTGTTGAATTACAAGACATTGACGTTCCAATTTATGCAGGATGAATCAACCGGTCTGAACCGCGTCGTGGTCGATCCACCCATGGCCGGCTATCAAGTCATACCACCGCGCTTGGGCAAAGGCGCATGCGGCGACTGGCAAGGAAAGCTATTGGCCACTTTTGATGAAAAGGGCGCCAATTTTAGTGGCGCGTTGCCAGCATCGTGCGGTGATAAAACCTGGTATATCAATCCCTACACAATGAGTTCCAACGCCTATTTCGGCGCAGTATTTCGTCAAATGTGGAGTGACCTTGGTGGCACACTCAGCGGCACAGTCAAAACGGGCATTGTACCGGTTGGGACGCGGTTTATTGCCGAGTGGAATTCAGTGACCTTGCCGGAGGTGATTCGTGACATCAACAAATATAGCAACAACGTCATGGCGCGTCAGGTGTTGCTGACGATTGCCGCCGATATCCTGAAATTGCCTGCCACGCCAGAACGCGGTGCACGTGCGGTACAAAGCTGGCTTGCCAACAAGGGGATTGATGCGACTGATCTGGTGATCGAAAACGGTGCCGGTTTGTCCCGCAATGAACGCATCTCGGCACGCACGATGGGCCGCATTCTGGCCTCCGCCTATCAATCGCCGACCATGCCTGAGTTTATGTCTTCGATGCCATTGGTCGGTTTTGACGGCACCATGCGCAATCGACTGAAAGGGCAGGGCGTCGCCGGTCAGGCGCATGTAAAAACGGGCACGCTCAATGACGTTCGGGCGATTGCCGGTTACGTATTGGCAGCTTCCGGTAAATATTACGTAGTGGTCTGCCTAATCAATCACGGAAACGCATCGCGCGGGCAAGCGGCGCAGGATGCATTGCTGCAATGGGTTTATGAGAATGGTTGATTTGTGCATTACGGCTGATGCGGTGAGGTTTGATTGGTCGTTTTATGCGATAACGGCGAAGCGCGAAGAATTTTGTAACAAGACAAAATTTCTCCTCTGCGCAGTCTGAATCACTCACTTTTTTTCGATGAACCGGATCAGTGCAGCATCAAGTGCTGAATCAAAGCCAAGTGTAAAATATCAAAGCATCAAAGGTCGATCCGATAATTCATTGCGTTTTCCATCGGCATCCGGAAAGTGGTCCGTCAACAAACTATTCAGTTTTTCCAGGGCAGCAAGCGTGCTGTCATGAAAAGTGCCGTTGGCGAATTCGCGGGTCATGGTTTGACATACTGCTTGCCATTCTGCCGAAGGGATTGCCCGACCGACTGCACGGTCGGTGATGATCTCGACTTTATGGTCAGCGATGTTCACGTAGAGCAGAACGCCGATATTTTCTTCGGTATCCCACATCCGGTAATGTGAAAAAAGCTCGTGTGCGCGCTGACGGGAGGTAACACCATTTAGCACCGCTCGCAAATTCAACGAGGACTCCACGATCATCCTCGCCTCGGCGCGATGCGTGCGTTCACCTTCGGCTATTTTGGCTTGTATTTCCATCAGCGTAATTGCCGGAAATGCTTTTCGCGCAGTCCGACTAGTTGTGATGAAGTGCCGGTACAGTCGTGTCATTATTTTTTTCATTTACCAGTTCCCCGAAGCACCGCCGCCATCAAAACCACCGCCACCTCCGCCGAAGCTTCCACCGCCGCCACTACCACCAAATCCGCCGCCTCCACCGCCGCGTCCAGACTGACTTAAGAGACTGCCGATGACAACTCCAGCAGCATTTCCCCAAACATTGCTGTTGAGCGAATTACCTGAACCTGGACCGCTACCGTCGCCACCGCGTCGGCGTGAATTTAACATCATAAAAACGATGAATCCGACAAAAATCAACGGTGCCAATGCCCCAAAAATGCCGGAACCCGACTCCTGATGTTGTGGTTGCTTGCGCTCTGCTGGCGGCAACGTCTGTTGATCGAGGATAGCCGTGATCGCAGTCACACCCGCGGTCAAGCCACCGTAAAAGTCACCTTTCTGAAAGTAAGGTGCGATCACATCTTGCAGCACTCTTTTCGACTGGGCATCGGTTAGCACGCCCTGAACGCCGCGCCCCGATTCGATTCGTAAGCGACGTAAACCACTCGGGTTGTCCTTGGCGACGATCAAAATGACGCCGTCATCCACGCCTTTACGTCCCAATTTCCAGGCGTCGGCCACGCGGATGCTGTAGTCTTCGATGGCTTCTGGCGCGGTGGTGCTCATCAGTAATACCGCGATTTGGCTGCCGGTGCGGGTCTCGTATGCGCTTAATACCGACTCCAGCGTATCGCGCTGTTGCGGCTGCAACAACCCAATCTGATCAGTGACATGCGCCTGTAAGGGCGGAACTGCCACCAATTTTTCTGCTTGCGCGAGGGCTGGCGTTCCCACGATGGTAAGAAGTGCCAGCCAAAGTGCGACGACGACAGCATGACAAACATGCGCCCTCGGCGCTTTAACGCGGTGAGAGTTAGCCGATGTCGCCGTTGATACCATTATTTTTTCCCACCGAAATCAACATCGGGTGAAGTCGAAATCGCTTTTTCGTTATCCACGGTGAATGACGGTTTAACCGCATAACCCATCGCTTTTGCAGTTAGATTGGTCGGGAAGCTACGCGCCAGCACGTTGTAATCCTGCACGGCTACGATGTAGCGATTACGCGCGACTTTGATCCGGTTTTCTACGCCCTCCAGCTGCGATTGTGCATCCCGATACAGACCATCTGCTTTGAGTTGCGGATAGTTTTCCGACACCGCCATCAAGCGTGATAAGGCCGAGGACAATTGTCCTTGAACCTGTTGAAATTTCGCCAAAGCGGCCGGATCGTTGAGTACTTCTGGCGTTATCTGAAAGCTGGTGGCCGCCGAGCGCGCCTTAGTGACGGCTTCGAAGGTTGCTTCTTCATGCGTCGCATACGCCTTCACAATTTGTGCAATTTTAGGCACCAGATCAGCCCGGCCCTGATATTGATTCACCACTTCGCCCCAAGCAGCTTTGACAGCCTCATCTTTGGTCTGGAAATCGTTATAGCCACACGCGCTTAATAAAGAGACGGCTACCACGATGGCCAGCCATTTAACGGATTTTTGCATGTTTCTTCCTTAACATTTGGACAGGCCAGATGGCCTTAGTTGAACGGTAGCAAACTATTGGTGTCGGCTCAAGAGCTAAATAGTGGACTAATTCTTAACAAGGGTACCGTTCAAGAGTGATATTGGCATCAATATCGCAGATCGCAAAATGGTCAGCGTAATTATCCAGTTAAGGCTCTAAGAAACCGCTATGACGATGGCAACAAGTTACAATGGCGACATTCGCATTATTAGGGCTTCATCGTGTCTTTCATTGATAAATTATCCGCCGCCTGGGCTGTCAACAATTCGCTCCTTTGTGTAGGGCTTGATCCGGATATTACTAAATTTCCGCCCCATTTGCACAATCAGCCGGACGCGATTTTCACCTTCTGCAAGGCAATCATCGACGCTACCGCTGATACGGCATGCGCGTTTAAACCGCAAATCGCCTATTTCTCAGCATTGCGAGCCGAAGATCAACTCGAAGCGATTTGCGACTATATACGCAGCGTCTATCCCACTATTCCTATCGTGCTCGACGCCAAGCGCGGTGACATCGGCGCGACCGCCGAGCAATACGCCCGTGAAGCCTACGAGCGATATGGTGCGCATGCCGTGACAATGAGTCCGTATATGGGCTGGGATTCAGTTGCGCCCTATCTGGAATGGAAAGATCGCGGCGCTATCATTTTGTGCCGCACATCCAATCCAGGTGGTTCCGACCTGCAATTTATGAATGTCGAGGGCAAGCCGTTGTATCAGCACGTCGCCCGACTTGTTGCTGATAAATGGAATACTAATGGGCAATGCGGTCTGGTCGTTGGCGCAACATTCCCTGAAGAACTGGCGCAAGTGCGTAATATCATCGGCGACATGCCTTTGCTCGTACCGGGAGTCGGTGCCCAGGGCGGCGATATTCAGGCGACTGTGAACGCGGGCAAGACAGCAAATGGCAACGGCATGATGATCAATTCATCACGCGCTATTTTGTACGCAAAAGTGGACGAAGCCGCGGGAGAAGATTTTGCGAGAGCCGCACGACGCGTCGCATTGGAAACGCGTGATGCGATTAATCGCTTTCGTGCCTGAGCAGAGATTAAGTCAATAGAAAGCGATAAGGAGCAGGTTTCTCACTGAGTTTCACCTAACTTTCACCACCCAATATTGATTTCGGATGAATCAATGCAGTTTAGTAAAGGTTAGGAAAACTTAGTGTAAGTCTCGCTCCGCTTTGCCAAAAACCCTTGTTATTTCAAAAATCGCAACAATCCTTGTAGCGAATGGGCGATCGTTTGCTCGCGTATGGCATGTCGATCACCATGGAAAATCAATCGTTCAGTATGTGTTTGGTGTCCGGTCGTCCAGCCAAAGCAGATCGTGCCGACTGGTTTGCCAGGCACAGCGCCGCCGGGACCGGCGATACCGGTCGTTGACAGCGCAACATCCGCGCCGCTATTGGCAAGGGCGCTCTCGGCCATTGCGCCGGCGATTTCTTCGCTGACAGCGCCATGTTGTGCAAGCAGCGCTTCTGAAATATCCAGCAATTCCGTCTTGGATGCGTTCGAATAAGTGACGAAACCGCAATCAAACCATTCCGACGAACCCGCAATATCAGTGATGGCTTGCGAGACGCCACCACCGGTGCAGGATTCGGCTGTTGCCAATAACCATCTTTTGGCTTTCAACGCCCGACCCACTTCTGTAGCGAGGTCAACTAGTTGATCAGTTTCGACGTTGGTTTCCATTCTTTTGCTCCTGTTTGTGGTTCAGATCAATCAATACATACTGCCACTTGTCGCGCTCAGATGCAATCGGCGCAACGTAGAAATGCCATCGATTAAGCTTAAACAACTTTTACAAGGCGCTCAATAAACGCGCCATAAAGCAAATACCAGCAACGTGTAAAACGCAGCCAGAATATCATCCCACATGACACCTAATCCGCCTTTCATGTGGCGGTCAAAATACCCAATCGGCGGCGGTTTGACCATATCAAAAAAGCGAAACACAATAAACGCCCAAAACTGTGTCCACAATGGCGCGGGAGTAATCACAACCAACACCAGCCAAAAGGCAATAATCTCATCCCAGACCATGCTGCCATGATCGGCAACACCCAGATCGCGCCCGGTGCGTTGGCAGGTCCAGATACCAACGATGAACCCCGCAGCAATAATGACCAGCCAGTTCAACTGCGTAAAGTAATGGGGCCACCGTACCGACAACACCAAAAATGACAGCCATGCAAACAAGGTACCAAAAGTACCCGGCATGATCGGCGACAACCCACTTCCAAAACCTTGAGCGATCACATGAGCAGGATGTGACAGCATAAAACGGCCTGTGGCTTTTACCTTACCCCTGGAATTAATAGGCTTTTGAGATGGCGTCTGCGTTGGCGTTAATGATGGTATTGGATTCATGTTGTGCGAAAGTGATCAAAAGAAGTCAGTTGTAAATCAAGCGGCAAGCCATGTGAATCGATAAAACGTAGTCCCGGCAGGTCATCGATACAACCAATCCGTATCACCTCGGTACCGGTTGCCGTTCCTGCGTTCAGAACTGCGTCGCGTTTTGCCGCCGGTGCAGTAAAACATAACTCATAATCGTCGCCGCCAGCGAGCGTAAATTGACGCTGCAAAGCCTGGGTTTGTCGCCGCAGAACAGGTCCCGATGGCAGACAATCCACCGCCAACGTCGCGCCCACGCCAGAGCGCTCCAATATGTGGCCGAGATCACCCGCCAAACCATCGGAAATATCAATCGCGGCATGCGCAATTCCCCGCAAAGCGATACCCAGTGCCACACGTGGTGTCGGTTGATGCATGCGCGTCGCAGCGCGGGCATGTTCATCGTCACTCATAACGATTTGATCGGTGAACTCACAGCGATAACCCGCCAGCGCCAATCGCGCATCGCCCAGCGTGCCAGACACCCAAACATCATCACCAACCCGCGCCGCATCACGCCGCAGCGCCTGTCCGGGCAAGGTCTCACCGAAGATCGTGATGCAGATATTGAGCGGACCTTTAGTCGTATCACCACCAATCAACTCACAATCATGTGCATCCGCAAGCGCCAACAATCCGGCCGCAAATGGCGCTAACCATTCTGCACGCGCCTCCGGCAAAGCCAATGCTAACGTAAAGCCAAGTGGCCGGGCACCCATCGCCGCAAGGTCGGACAAATTCACTGCCAATGATTTATGACCCAACGAATACGGATCGACATCAGCAAAAAAATGCCGACCAGCAACTAACATATCCGATGACACAGCCAACTGCATGCCAGCCGTCGGCATCAGCAATGCGCAGTCATCGCCCACGCCAAGCGCAATCTGCCCGTCGGCACGTGGTGCACGGGTGAAATATTGAGAGATAAGGTCGAATTCTGAAAGCATGTCAGGATTGTACCGAATGGCACTATGGAAACACTAGGCATTCTGATCAGTAGCTTGGAAAAGGCGTTCGACTGAGACATTTTTGCAGCCATCGCCACAGCGATGGCAAAGGGAAATGGGCAAAATTGTTTTTTAGAAAACTACCAGGGCAAACAAAAAGCGATGGTCGACGTCAAAAGTGAGAGTCAAATCCGAGTGACTAAATGAAAGAAATCAGCAGAGCAACCAGCGTTGCTCAATGCTTAAAAGGCTTAAAAGGCTTAAATGGCTTAAAACCGACAAAAGCACCCCGTAAATTGCGTTAAATTTTGACGAACACCACATCCCACACGCCATGTCCAAGCTTGATGCCGCGGTTTTCAAACTTGGTGATCGGACGATAATCCGGACGCGGCGCATAACCTTCAGCCGTATTCTTCAGCGTCGGTTCAGCACTCAACACCTCCAGAATTTGCTCTGCGTACTCCTCCCAATCAGTAGCGCAATGCAAATAACCACCCGGCGCAATCCGCGATGCCAGCAAACTCACTAACGGGCCTTGCAGCAAACGCCGTTTGTTATGCCGCGCCTTGTGCCACGGATCTGGGAAAAACACATGCGCGCCAGCCAATGAATCAGGCGCAATCATATGCGTCAACACCTCCACCGCGTCATGCTGAATAATCCGTTGATTCGACAGCGATTGTTCGCCAATCAGCTTCAATAAACTACCTACGCCCGGCGTATGTACCTCAACGCCGATAAAGTTTTTCTCAGGCATACCCGCCGAAATCTTGGCGCTGGTTTCACCCATCCCAAAGCCAATCTCAAAAATCGTCGGCGCAGAGCGCTCAAACGTCTTATCCAGATCAAGCACGTTTTTTTCATAAGGCACACAAAACCGCGGCCCCAACTCCTCAATAGCCCGCCCTTGCGCAATCGACAACCGCCCCGCACGCGTCACAAAACTACGAATCCGACGCTCCGTAGGATCATAAAAAAGAGGTTTTCTGGGTTGATTTTCTGACATGCGAGATGGAAAGCTAATTAAAGTGAAAAGGAGCGCGGACGACGCAGCGTCAGATTCAGGTTGAAAAGGCCCTGATGCAAGCCAAAACAACCGTATCCGCAATAAAAAACGGCACCTAAGAACAGGTGCCAGTCGTAACCTGGAGCGGATGGAGGGGATCGAACCCTCGTCTAGAGCTTGGGAAGCTCTCGTTCTACCATTGAACTACACCCGCGATATGCGCATTTTACGCGGATTTTAGCGGTGTTTGTGAAATTGACTAGTGGGCGGTGTGATCGAGAATGTGATGGTTGACTTATCCGGAGTGTGATCGTATTTATTGGTGGATTACCGGTTGTTCATATTAAAGTAAACTTTTAAGAACTTATAAAAAGTACAAGAGCGGTTTCTCTTTGCCGGGTAAACGATGTGTGGAGGACATCAACGCATTGTTATATGTTGGGGTAGAGAAGGTTTTCATATATCACTGGAAGTAAAGCGAATTCACCCCACCCGAGGTTTTCTATGCATAATCCGACGCCATTATTGGTTACAGATCCATACATTAAGACGACTCTGTTTTTTGAGTTCTGGTTAATACCTTTTTCGGTTTGTTTTTCATCTGCCAGTTTTAGATAAAAATCAGGAACGCCAGCATGCTTGTATCGAAGTTCTGTCATGCGGATATTCTTTGGTGTTTTCCCCGCATTAAAAGAACTAGTGATCCTTCCGTAATATATTCGAGGAATATCATCTACTTTAGTTACAAACTCAATGTTAAGAAGTAAATCTTGTAGTTGGATCGCATTATTGCTGTTGGGTAAATAAAAATATCGATTGATATTTTCATCAAATTTATTGCAAATACCACGTATTGTTTTGAATTTGCTTGGGAGTTTAAAAGAGTCGCCTCGATGCCTGCCAATAGAGACATTAACAACAGGGCCATTGAGTTCTTCAATGGGCGTTGCATCATAATCGGTTGCACTCCGATCTGGGGGGATGGGCTTTTCTTTTATGAAACCTTCCACAATTACCAATTCTTTATTTTGTATTGCTTTTCTCGCCTCTTCCTCGGTCGCATATTTTTTGCCATCTACTTTTTTTGTGCGCAGTCCGCAATCTGTGTCAATGCTGCTACTGTGCGCAAAGTAGGCTTTCCTACCATTTGCTGCGAAATCCTTATTTTTGGGCGATCGAAATAAGTTGGCGCTACATTCTGGGCAAAAAATGTGCCCTTTCATGTGCGGTGCATATTCATTAATAAGGATTTTTTCTGCAGTGTTGCGTAAGCTCAGTTTTTCGTCAGTTTCAAAAGACCAGCCATTGAGATGAAGTGAGAATTTTATTCTGTTGTCCATATTTCATCCTTTATTAGTACGACATCGCGTAATTGAAACAACGTTCACTGTCTGGTTTTATCTTTTGGAACACTCTGCGTAAAGTTATGCAAAGCCAGTTAATTATTTGGTTAAGGAGCGTGTATTTATAGTCTATATGCGTGCTAATGTGCTTTCTATTCACAGTGATCGGCGATTATTATTTAATTTGTTGTGTACCGACAGGCAGGAAATTTGGTGCATCCCTTGAACTGCGATCCGGTATTCACACCGGATTTGACCGTCCGTAAGATTAACGCGCTCCCGCATTTCGGGCATGCGTTGCTGTTGGCCTTTTCAGTGACAATCGATTTCACATGTTTGACATGCTCACGGCTGGTCTTAAACGATGCAGATTTTCTGCCGCTTCGAATACGTTCGATAGCGTCTGCCACCTGACGGGTATCTAGTACTTGCTGATTCACGGATTTAATGAACTTGATATAGCCACCGGCTTGGGTGACATTCTCCGGCATCGGCGTTTTAAAGGTACTGTCCCCAACAAACACGATGACCGAGTGAATCAAAGAACTATCGAGTTCCAGAAGCGTTTCGAGCGCTTTGACGTGCTTGTAATTTTGATGCAAAGGATTTTGGAATTTTGCGGTGTGCTTATAAATCTTCTGCGTCCACGTTTTTTGCTTGGCATCGCCAAAAATCCAGCCCTTCATGTTTTTCGTTTCAATCACAAAGATACCAAACCTTGACACGATAATGTGATCAATCTGGGTAGTGCCGTCCTCAACGGGCAAGGTCACGTTCTTGATGAGATGGTAGTCCTCACGGTTCAAAAAATATTTCGCCGAGATATTGACGATGGCCTCCCCCATCACGCCCTTGAACCAAGGAGATTTGACTACCGCAGCGACAAGAAGCAGTGGGATCAAATACCAAAAACTATAAAAAACTTGGCCGAGTATAGGAGTGAAGTCCATTTTTTTATTTGTATAGCGTCGAACAGATGCGTCTTGAGTTGTGCATACGACGCAATCAGTTGAGAATTCGGGTGATCGTTGATTTTACTGCAAGAACGGTTGGATAGTGTTGCTCTTTTAATCACTTAGGATCAACTGATGCTTTTCAACCCCGTGCAAGTTCTTGCAACCCCTTCCCCATTCACGCATTCCACCAAGCACGATGCATCCCCGCACGAGCTGATTAGCAGACATCTCAATGGTGATTGGCGCTTTAAATTTTACGGAAAACAGAATTGTCGTATTTGTATACTGATAAACGGCGGCTGTTATCCGTGACGACGGTAACTCATACCAAGTTGTACGAGATGCATCTGAGATTCCAGACAACTATCTATTCTTTTTTTTAATCAATAGACGGCAACAGTTGTCCCGAAAAAGCTTTACCTAACATCCTGTTGCAATTGTTCGACCAGTTCTTCGACCAAATAGCGGCGGTGGGGTGGCAATTCTTGGATTTTAACTGCGAGATTAATCACGTCTTGTGGTGGCTTGCTCACACTTTTCGAGACTCCTTCTTTCACCACCTGAATTAATTTCGCTGGCGATGCACCGTAATGCAACCAATGTTCATCCACCTTCAGCCATTTCCTAAGAGTGGGCGATCAAGTCGAGTGAGTTTGGTACGACGATGCGATTCAGTGGCGTGCAATATACGATGCTGCGATTTTGAAATATACTGCATTACCGTTAATGACAGCGCTGCTGCGAACATTGGAGAACCGGCTTTTGGCAAGCCTCATAGTGCTTCAAGGGGCTGCGCTGGGCATCGCCGCTGCTCAAAGGCCTCGACTTGAGGTGCGGGTCGCACTGAAATACACAGAACAGAAAATTTTTCCATGCCGATCACCATTGATGTCAACAACTTCCGCAAAAACGTACTGAAGCAACTTCGTGGAGCCAATGATAAGTTCGTCATCTACTACGATGAGATCAACAATATTCGTAAGCTGCACCTAAAAAAGGATGGACCCAACGACAAAAGTATGAAGAATTTTGTCCTTGGGGGTATTGCTCATCGGGCGCTGACATCGCTCACGGGAGAGGCTGAGCTTCGTTCAGCTCTTCGAATTCAAGAATCGGCAGTCGAATTCAAGTTTGAACATATTGCCAAAGGCGACTATATGGACGTCTTGAATTCGGGCAAGCTCACTATCATCTTTAATTATCTTCTGAAGAGTCATATCTATATCCACTACACCAATCTAAACATTGTGTACTGGTCGCTGGTCGATATCATCGAATCGCTGCTCACTGAGAAAAGATTGATGAGCTTCGCGGCTTACCATAGGGAAATCAAGAACGAATTTTATGCTATCGTGACCAAGGATATATTGGGATTTCTCGACATATTGGGCAGCTATGGCTACCCGAACATTGATCGGCAAAAGACCGGCGATTTCGCAAGCGCGGTTCTCGAGCTTTTGAACACCCACGCTCCCGCTCCTCGGACCGTTTTCGACGGCATGCTTAAATCCTTGTTGACAGAGGCTGCTAAACTCGACGAACTGGCCTTCTTGGTCAATCACCGCGAGAATATACTTATAGACAGCTTGCACGACTACTTTGTGAGGCCGATGTATATCTTTAAAAAATCCACTCACATCTTTGATGAAGAGCTGACTGTTCAGCAAAGCCTCAGAAAATTCAAGTTCATGAACGGACCCAAAGAGATTTCCTTTTCTTTTAGAGATTCTAAAACGACTTTCGGTATCCAGCTATCCGACGTGGTGTGCGGCTTGCTCGGCAAGCACTTCAATTTCATTGAGGAGCACTCGATGAGTGATCTGCTACAAAAGAAGGCAAGCTTCAACGATACCCAACAGACTAATCTGAATCTTTTAGCCAAGTTGATCAACGTGTCGGATACGATCAGCAATGGCTTCGTTTATCGCACGGCACCGCTGGACAGCGATTTCAAACATGAGAGTTTCACCTTTAATCACTCGTGCCCGCCTTATCTTAATTGAGAGTCTTCTCTTCTCGTTTTGATCAAACAGGTTGGGTTGTTAACCGTATATGATTTTATGCGCCATCAACAAACATACCTCCATCATGCGAACCGAGAAGATATGCCGCTTTACCGGCAAGCATGACCTTGTTCCATTAAGTTCGTTAGTCATTGCCCTAGAAAGGAAGTCAGTTCTTTTTTTGTCGATGGGCTGAATGCCCTCAGATCATCGTCGTAAATTCTGCGATTACCGAAGCAGGTTGATACGAGCTGTTGATCTGAAGCGGTGTATTGTCAGAATGTGCAGCCGTCAAAGTGAGCATCATCTTTTTAGTGGTTTTGATATCTGAAAGAAGTTACCAAGGATGCCTAAAAATTTTAGATGTTGATTTCCCAGATTTGAGTCGTAAGTGCTAAACAGAATGTAATTATTTCTCACGGTGCTGCTAGTTATGAGACTGCGAGCCAACCCTCCAAATAACGTTCCCAGTGTTCGAGCTACGTCATCCTTTGTATTGGCTTCCTGAGTGATTGTTTGATGAATGTGTTGCTCGTAGCTGTCTAGTTTTGGATTTGTAAATGCCAACAACCCTACAATCGCTAGCACTACGATGGTTGATGATAGTTTCATTATTTGCACCTGGAATTATAAATTACGGCAATAGTTGCATATCTGGTCGAAAAGTTAGTAGCTTTCTGAGTTCACGATTACATCCGCATATAAATTACACTAGGGTGCACCGCTTCAGACTTCAACTTGCTGGTGATGCCTCTTCTTCGCTTAAGCCGAGGTAACGGAGTCTACACGTCGGTTTAGAAATAGGAAATATGATCTCGCTATTGACTTTGTTGTCGCCTATATAAATTACAGGCCGCGCCGTTCCTAAACCTCCGACCCATCCCGATCAGAATTTGGCATCCAGTGACGCCAAAGCTCTTGAACCTGTTATTCTAGACAAGGAAGTCACGATCAAAATAGCCACCAACAAACGCATTTTTAAACCTAAAGCCCAACCATGCACATCGCTATTTTGACCTTCGATGGATTCAATGAATTAGATTCATTAATCGCCTATGGAATGCTTAGCCGGATTTCATTATTGGGAGATGCCAATTGGAAGGTGAGTATTGCCAGTCCCACCGCACGGGTAACTTCAATGAACGGGCTAACAATTGACGCTCACATTGATCTGAAAGAAGCAAATTCTGCCGATGCGGTATTGATAGGCAGCGGGATGAAGACGCGGGAAGTGGCTGGTGATAACTCCATACTCAGCCAAATACAACTCGATCCGGGACGTCAGCTTATAGCGGCACAATGCTCTGGAACGTTTTTGTTGGCGAAGCTTGGCTTATTAGGCAAAACACCTGCATGCACGGATACAACCAGTAAGCCATGGGTGCAAGCTGCTGGAATAAATATCTTGAACCAGGCATTTTTTGCGCACGGTAATGTGGCAACTGCTGGCGGATGTTTCTCGGCGCAATACATTTCTGCGTGGATGATAGCGCGGCTAAAAGGAATGGCAGAGGCGAAAGAGGTGCTGCATTATTTTGCGCCTGTGGGAGAAAAAGAAGAATATGTTGCTCGCGCACTTTTTCATGTCGATGAACACTTCCAGGAACATTCACTTACATAACAAACTTTGAAGGTGCCATGCCTGCAACTGGCTATATGGAAGAGTGCGATCTTTTGTCGGCCCAGCGCCAAGGGGAAAGTTTGGGATGGGCACCGATAGTACATTAACCTTCTAGGCAATACTCAATTCAATGTGATATAGCGCCCAAGGGCACAAGGGAAAACGCGCTGATAGCGGTCGCGCCATCATGTCGGGGAAGCTATTTGGCGCGTACACGGCCCACAAAGGCCCCAATCCTCCCAAGGGAATCGGCTGTCCATCCAGATGCGTAGCAACGATAAAGCGGTATTTTCGTATATCGGACAGTGCGACCTGCACTACATAACCATCGACCGCACGTAATTTGACCGCTGTATTTCCGGGCAATGCTTTGTCGGCCGCAGCCGCGATAACATCGGTTAGCAGTGGCCCACGCAACGCATGCGGTTTGGCGTCGTATTCCAGAGTGGGATTTATGTCAACAGCAGGTAAAGAAGTCAGGGTTGCGAAATTGAAAACATATGCCTTGTCAAACTGTATGTTTTGCTTATGCATCATTTGATCCAACGCCGGATCTAACGCGCCGCGATTACCTTTGCCGATTGCACCGCTGATCGTTAATAGTGTTGGGCCGGTTTCTTTAATCGATTCTGTTCGTTTTTTTGCGAAAGCCGGGATGGTGGTAGCGCTCAGTGCGGCTAACAGAAATTTTCTTTTTTTCATGCTGATCTTTCGATAAATTGATCGGTGGCGGTTGTTAATGATTAGTTTTAAATCGCACGTGGGATGGGCGCACTTAACGACGATTTGTGGTGGTTTTTGATCTTGAAATAGTGACGATTATTGATCCCTAAAATTAAACCAAATCGAGAATCTATAGGCTTTATCCTATGCTTTGAAGGCAAATAATCATCACCACCACTTCAAATTTTTAGTCATTTTTCAATCGTTTCAAGCCCATTGTTCCGAATTCATGAGGCTTCGATAGAAAAGATACCTCGACATTGATCGTTTTTACATCCCTTTTTCAATTGCTTTTTCAATTCGCCGATCAGGGATTAACCACATGATTGCGACCAAAACATACAACGCCAGCGCGACCCATCGATTGACAAAAGAGAGTGGGATGGCGATGGCATAACCGACTACTGACAGCTTACCTTTCGTGTCGCTGCCTATGGCTTTGGATAGCGGCGAATCTTTTCCATGAAGCTTGATCAGACTACGACTGAGGATGTAATAAGCAATGCCAGCCATCAACAAAACCATGCCATATAGCGCAGTTGGTACTTCGGAAAAGTGGTTTTCGCCCATCCAGCCGGTGGCGAACGGGATGAGCGAGAGCCAGAACAGAAGATGCAAATTCGCCCAAAGAACAGGGCCGTTGATCTTCTGTACCGCGTGCAGCATATGGTGGTGATTATTCCAATAGATGCCGGTGTAGACAAAACTGAGGATGTAACTGAAGAAGACCGGGTAGATCAGCCGCAGTGATGCGAGATCGTCACCGTGTGGCACTTTCATCTCAAGCACCATGATGGTGATGATGATGGCGATCACACCGTCGCTAAATGCTTCCAGGCGATTTTTGCCCATTCCGCGTTTCCTTTGCAAGTTTATAAGCACCTGATGAAAGATATTAACCCATTGCAGTGATGAGAATAATTTGATACAACGCGTTGAAAACTGCTCGTTGCAACTACCAGCATTGCTAGTAATAATCCAAGTAACGCAGCTAGCAACTAAGCCATTAACTAAGCCATTAACTAAGCTATCAACCGAGCCAATAAGTCCAGCACATTTCTTATGCGATCTGAGAGATTGACGCGTTGTCGGCATTGTCACTATAATCACTCACATATTAGTGAAATTTAAAAATAGAGATTCCAAATGATTATCAGAGATCGTCCGTCCGGGTTCAGGCTGTTTTTATTGCTCCGAGGATCGGTGATGCCGAGGATTCTGCCGTCGCTGATCGTCAACACGTTGGTGGCCACTGCGGTGACGCTGACGCATGGCGATTTGTTTGATCTTAAAATCACACTGACGACGATTCCGTTTACGTTGATCGGACTGCCGATAGCGATTTTTTTGGGATTTCGTAACAATGCAGCTTATGACCGATTTTGGGAAGGGCGCAAATTATGGGGTGAACTGGTCCATAGAAGCCGGAGCTTCTCGCGTCAGTGTCAAAGCCTGATTTCCTATTCGGAACCTGCGGTCGCCAGTCTTGGCCTGGCGGATACGCGCGTGCGCATGATCTACCGTGCAATCGCTTTCGCGCACGCTTTGCGCCATCATCTGCGTGACTGCAATGTTGATACGGAGCTGAAAAGCTTGCTCCTTGAATCTGAATGGCAGCAGATAGACAAGTCGTCAAACAAACCAGATTTCCTCATGATGAGAATGGGGCTGGATCTGCAGCGGTGCATCAAAGAGGGACGAATTGAGCCATGCCTCGCTGGCCAGATAGATGCCAGCTTGTCTTCGATGACGGCCGCAGCTGCGTCTTGCGAGCGCATAAAAAGCACGCCGATTCCATTTTCTTACACACTGTTATTGCATCGAACGGCTTATATCTACTGCTTTCTTTTACCGTTTGGATTGGTCGATTCGATTGGATTTATGACACCGTTTGTGGTCGCCATTGTAGCCTACACATTTTTCGGTCTGGACGCGTTGGGCGATGAGATAGAAGAACCATTTGGCATGGAATCGAATGATCTGCCACTGGATGCAATTTGCCGAACAATCGAAATTAATTTGCGTGAATCGCTAGCAGATAAAAACATTCCACCGCCGCTGGAAGTGGTCAATTATTGCCTGACTTAATTCATAAAAAATCTTAATCTTCGCTGCGACAATCGTGTATCAATAGTGCTATGGCTTGCTGACATATAAAGCTTTGCAGATGAGGTTAATGCAAACTGAATAACATTCGATATGAAGGCTATTGCTGTTGCAGGCGCAGCCACAGTTGACGTTGGAGTTGACCTTGCAGGCGCAGCCACAGTTGACGTTGTAGTTGACCTTGCAGGCGCAGCCACAGTTGACGTTGTAGTTGACCTTGCAGGCGCAGCCACAGTTGACGTTGCCTTTGATCTTGCAGGCGCAGCCACAGTTGACGTTGCTCTTGACCTTGCAGGCGCAGCCACAGTTGACGTTGCCTTTGATCTTGCAGGCGCAGCCACAGTTGACGTTGCTCTTGACCTTGCAGGCGCAGCCACAGTTGACGTTGCAGTTGATCTTGCAGGCGCAGCCACAGTTGACGTTGCTTTTGACCTTGCAGGCGCAGCCACAGTTGACGTTGTAGTTGCTTTTGAAGTGGCACTCGACCTACCCCGACATTGGCGCTGCCAAGTGTTTTAGTCATCAGGCGGAAATTGTGGGGAAACATGTTTGAGCGAAGCGAGTTCGTTTCTCCACCCGACTGATGGCTAAAACGCTTGGGGCCCCGAAGGGCAGCGTCTCTGCGGTCGCCTTTTCTTTGGTGCCTTTCTTTTGGCGAAGCAAAAGAAAGACACTAGCTGCCGGTCTACCACCGGCAAGCACCCACGAAGCAGTAACCATATTAAGTAACGAAGACCGTACTTAATACGAAACCGGAGAACGCCCTGAAACATCGCATAGCCCATCGAAATCTCCCACAACTTTTTCTAAAAGCGCGGGAGCGACTAATGTCTCACTTTCGCCCCATTCTGAATCACTTCGGCGTAACCGAACAACAGTGGAGAATCCTGCGTTTACTGGATGAACATGTGCAACTTGAGCCGCGAGAACTGTGTGAGATGTGCCAAATCCTCAGTTCCAGCATGACCGGCGTCCTAACGCGCATGGAAGAAGTTGGCCTGATCAGCCGCAACGCGGTGGCCGATGACCGGCGACGCGTATTAGTGCGGCTTGCACCAAGTGGCGACCAACTCATCAGCGAGATCGCGCCGTTAATTGACCTGCAGTATCAGCATATTGAACAGGCTTTTGGCAAGCCGGTGATTGTTAATCTGTTGAATGCGTTTGAAGGGTTTATTGCTGTTGAACCAGAGTCGGTTCTACACGTTACGTTATCTCAAAGATCGACTGATTTGAGGGCAGCAAAGAGTCAAGTCAAACGACCGGCAGAAAGCGAGAAGCACTCTGCTGATGGTCGTAAAGGAAGAAAAAAATAGTAGTCGATCATCGAGATCGGCGTCAAAGATTGACGGACAACAAAAAAACTGCCCAATCGTGATGTCGATCAGGCAGCCAAGGGACACTATTTATTTTGCGGAAGCAGTCGCGTTTGCAGCCGTCGTGGCATTAGCGCCCATATCACTCACCGCATCGGCAGGACGTGGCTGATCGCCGGTGTGCTCAATCCATCCACCGCCCAAATACTGATACAAATCTACCAGATTGGTCAGCCGTTGCAGACGTGCTGTGATCAGCACTAGCTGCGCGTTGTAGAGATCGGTTTGCGCGGTCAGCACGCTGAGATAATTATCCACACCATTGCGATAGCGCAGATCGGATAGTTCTAGTCGGCGGCTTTGGGTTTGGGTATAGCGTTCCAGCGACATGATCTGGTTGTCGTAAGTGCCACGAGCGGCCAGGCCGTCGGCTACTTCGCGGAAAGCGCTTTGGATTACCTTTTGATAATTGGCGATTTCAATACGTTTTTCTACTTGCGCCCATTCGAGGTTAGCTATGTTGGCACCGCCGCTGAATATCGGTAGCGAGATTTGTGGTGCGAACGACCACGCACGCGATCCTGAGCTGAACAGTCCACCAAAGGAAGGCGATAGCGTACCGAGCGTACCGGTCAGTGAAATCGCAGGGAAGAACGCCGCCCGTGCCGCGCCGATATTGGCATTCGCGCCGACTAGTGTCTGTTCGGCTGCTGCGATATCGGGACGGCGAATCAGCAGATCAGAAGGCAGACCGGCGGGAATATCGGTGAGCAAATTTTGGCTATCGAGCGGCAAACCGGCTGGCAGATCGTCGGGCAGCGGTTGGCCGATCAGCAAGACCAGCGCGTTTTCAGCTTGCGCACGAAGTCGCATTTGCGATTGCAGATTGGCGGATGCTTGTTCCAGAATGCCTTGCGCCTGACGTAAGTCGAGTTCTGATTCAGTACCGGTGTCGAATTGCAGTTTGCTGATACGGTATGACTCTTGGGTGCTTGTCAGCGTGTTGCTTGTGACTACTAACTGATCGTCATACGCGAGCATGGTCAGGTATTGGGCGGCGACTGCTGACAATAACGAAATTTCGGCGGCTTTACGTGCTTCGGCGGTGGACAGATATTGCGCCAGCGCCTGATCTTTCAGACTACGTATGCGACCCAAGAAGTCGATTTCCCATGATGCGTTGAGACCGACCGAATAGGTGGTCAAGACCGTCTTTCCAGAAGAGGAAAGATCCAACGGCGTGCGTGATCGATCTTTCGAAGCATTGGCATCGATCGATGGGAATAGTCCGGCGCGTGACTTGATAGCGCGCCTGTGAAGCTTCGACGTTGGGCATTGATACGCGCAAGTCGCGATTGTTTTTAAGCGCGAACTCTTCGATCCTTTGCAGGCGTGGATCGGAGAAGAAATTACGCCAGTGCCAACTTTTAAAGCAGTGAGTTGCATTAAAAATAATATATCGTAATGTGTTATATTCGCCAAAATAAAAAGATTCGCCAAATACACGCTAATAAGTCGTTCGCTCGTCGATGCGTTCGTCAATGCGTATTCCTTTCACAATTTTTCAGAACAGCGTTATTTAGCGATGATCAAAAAAAACTTTATATGGCTTTGGGACATTCTCACGCGTTTCGACGGGGTTGATCGTTTTGAGCGGATGCGTGCTTGTTCCGGAGCCTTGATCGGGATCACGCTGACGGGTGCGTGCAGCTATTTAATGTTGGGTAATTCATCGGCGGCGTTATGGTTAATTGCCCCGATGGGCGCGTCTGCGGTGCTGCTATTTGCGGTACCCGCCAGCCCGCTGGCTCAGCCCTGGTCGATTGTCGGTGGTAACCTTTGTGCCGGATTGATCGGTGTCACCTGCGCCAAGCTGATTGGCGAGCCAGTGCTGGCGGCGGGGTTAGCCGCGGGTCTTGCCATTGGGGCCATGTTTTGGTTGCGCTGCTTGCACCCGCCCAGTGGCGCGGTGGCGCTGACGGCAGTTCTCGGCGGCCCTGCAATTCATCAATTGGGTTATACCTTTTTGTTGGTTCCAGTTGGCCTGAATACTTTTTTGCTCTTGCTGACAGCGATACTGTTCAACAACGCTACCGGACGCCGCTATCCGCATATCGCGTTCAAAGATCATAGCAACCAGCATGCACTGAAAGACCCGGAGCCGACCTCGCGCGTGGGTTTTACGCCGGATGATCTGGACGTTGTGTTAAGCCGGTATAACCAGGTACTCGACATTAGTAGGGGCGATCTGGAGAAGATATTTCTGGAGACCGAGATGGAAGTGGCGCGACGCAAGTTTGGCGTCGTGACATGCAAAGAATTAATGTCCCGGGATATCGTTAGTGTTGATTTTGCCACTGAGTTATTAACGGCATGGAATCTGTTGCGGACGCACAAATTGACAGCGATCCCCGTTTTGGGAAGAGGCCGCCATGTGATCGGCATCGTGACGAAAGCTGACTTCGTCAAGCATATCGAGCTCAAGCATTACGGTCAGCTGGCTAAAAAAATAAGACAGCTTTTACGCGCCATTCCACGGGCGCATTCCAGCAAGCCAGAAGTGGTCGGTCAGATTATGTTTAAGGACGTTACGGTTGTCAGCGAGCATCAAGCGATTGTGGAACTGGTTCCTCTAATGTCGGATCGCGGATACCATTCAATACCGGTGGTTGACGATGATGGTCGCTTAGTGGGAATGCTGACGCAATCAGATTTGATCGCGGGCTTGTATAAAAGCCATTTGCAGATGTGATGTGCAAACCTTTTGGCCGGGCTGGCGGCAATTAATCCAGGTAAGAAAATCAATACACGAGCACCGACAGCCATCTGTTAAGGTGGTGAATTTCTGCACTCCATCATTGCCATAAAGTGCTTCAAGCAATGTATTGGTATCGTTGCCGTTATAGGAGACGAACTGCGGAGCCAAACTGCGAAATGTCGAAAATGTTTTCACGTTTTTTACTTACTGGCGTCGAAGAATCTTAATTATTAGCTCTTTCTCATAGACGTTTGACTGTTTGCCAACCGTCGCCGCGACGATGCAGTATACTCTCCAGTAGAATTGGTCACATTCCACACCATTGTTGAAAGGTTGCAAATGACGTCCGAAATTTCTTTATCAGATTCACCCGTTTGGTTCATCACAGGTTGTTCAACCGGCTTTGGTCGTGAGTTGGCTTTACAGGTCCTCGCACGCGGATGGCGCGTTGTTGTGACCGCACGTGATCAGGCCCGCGTCGCTGATTTGGCCGCAGGTGCGAACGGTCATGCTCTAGCGCTGGCGCTGGATGTGACGGATTCTGCTCAGATCACTGCCGCAGTGAAAGCAGCAGAAGATCATTTTGGCGCAATTGATGTGCTGGTCAATAATGCTGGCTATGGCTATCAATCCTCGGTCGAGGAAGGAGACGAAGCGGAAATACGGGCACAATTCGACGCCAATGTATTCGGTCTGTTCGCCATGACGCGGGCGGTGCTACCCGGCATGCGTGCGCGCCATAAAGGGCATATATTGAATATCACGTCCGTGGCTGGCAAAGTCGGCTTTCCTGGCTCCGGTTATTACGCCGCCAGTAAGCATGCTGTAGAAGGTTTTTCAGATTCTCTGGCATCAGAAGTGGCTCCACTCGGTATTCACGTCACCTGTATTGAACCAGGCCCATTCCGCACTGATTGGGCCGGTCGTTCTTTGAAGCAGACGCCGAACCTGATCGCGGACTATGCCGATACTGCGGGTGTGCGTTTAAAGGGCACAGCCGCTTCCAGTGGCGACCAGCCTGGTGATCCGCAGCGTGCAGCGGCGGCGATGATTCTCGTCACAGAAACAAAAAATCCACCACATCATTTGGTGCTTGGTACATTTGGTGTTGACGCCGTCAGCAAGAAACTCAAAGCTGGCCTGGAACAAATCGAAGCATGGCGTGCTACCAGCATTGGTACTGATTTTCCGAAGGAATGATACGACGGAATAACGCCCAATGCCCTTCGTACCAGACAGCCGTTAATTTCTCACGGGCTAGTATGTGCAGAGTAGCAACATGTATTTAAAAAAGAAGCCCCATCACCATCTGGTTGTGGGGCTTTTTGTTGATTAAAGCGGACGCTGGCATGCTTGTAGGCCTGTATTTGACTATCCAGACCGCTTCTGCACGCAACTGGCTGGACGGGTAAAATTTAATATTGATTTTTTTGTCATTCATATGGGTAATTTTTCCTCAACCCGATGGGAAGTTTTCATGCGTCGTACCATTTGAATTTGTAGGTGGTTCATAATAGGACGACGTTCATGACATTGGATCAGGAGTGAATAATGCATACACCTCAAGAACCGCCACCAGACGAAATTTCGCCAAATAAACCCGTTCCGGATACTCCGCCGCCGGTGCAAGATCCACTTCCGGGTGGCTTTCCTATGCCTATTCCTATTCAGGAGCCACTCCCTGACACTGACCCACTTTAACCGGAATGTCTAAGTCAGACTACGATTGTGCAATTGTCTTATCACGGTATTGAGTGTTATCACACACAAAGTATGTGCGTGCAAAATACTGGTGATTGGCGGTGATGTCGCGTGGTGTGTTAAATTAATTCCTTTATTAAATGAAATAAAAATTTGAAAGGTTCGCGATGGCAATTGTTCGACTTTCTCCGACTGAAGTTCAAGTCGATGACATAACCTATGTGTTCGCTTCCGCTGATGATGGGGATGCTTTTGAATCTTGTATGGCGACTGCCGATGCGCCATTTTGCGCGGCCGAGCATCCGCCATTGAGTACCAGACCAAGCGATGCAAAATAGTATATTGCGAGCGACGGTGTCGGCTTTTTAGCGGCACCAATTTTTGAATCATATGCGCCATCAACATGTGGGTAAAAGCACGTATGGACGTCATTGAAAAACGATCCAGCATTGACGCAATCGGTTACAAAAAAATATAATATGCTTAGTTATGCACCGATGTTCCGGTGATCATCCATGGCAAGATGATGCTAATTTAAGTCGATAAAAAATAGCATTAACTAAAAAATGACAGACATCGTATTTCTACATGGCGTCTGTATCAATACACTAAATACCTGCGTTGTTACCTGGCAATAATACCTTTAGGAAGTATATTTTTTGTGGCCTTTAATTCAATCATTGAATTTATTGCATCGCAGATAAGTGACTCCTCGCCTTCAAACTTTATCACTGTTAGCGTGCCCTGATTGTGAGCACGTTTGTCGATTCTCATCTTCGCGTGTTGATTGGAAGGATAGTGTTGGTATGGTTTTCCAGAATGCGAATTACATGCTGGATTATCGTCCTGTCAACCAGCTGCGCTGAGCGGCGTTAGTTATTAGAAATAGAATCTAAATATTCCTGAATTGCCCAATTTATGGCACCGCTTAGCGGCTAGATCAACGTGGCTTTGCCTACTCCATCTTTAAAACTATCAATAAATGCGGGACATGCAATAGTTTGTAACCTCTTAATATCATCACAATGTTACGTGCTAATTTGCTGCTATCAACACCGTTAAATGCCAATATTGTGAGATCACCATGTTAAAAAACAAGAAGACACTGTCATTGATGCTCAGCACTACGCTTTGTGTGGCAATGTTACCGCTGGCAGGATGCGATAAAACCAAAGCGCCAGATCAACCGGCGGTAGACGCGTCTCCGGCTAAGCCTGCTTACGTGCCGCCGACAGCGGAACAGCTGTATCAAATGGTAGGGCCGATCGCGCTGTTTCCAGATAAGTTGGTGGCGCAGGTTTTGGCTGGCTCGACCTATCCTGATCAGATTACCGCTGCGGATGCCTGGTTGGGACAGAACAAAAATCTCAAAGGCGCTGCATTGGTGGCCGCAGCAAATCAGCAACCGTGGGATGTCAGCGTAAAAGGCTTGACCACGTTCCCGGATGTGCTGGATCAAATGACGTCAAATATTCAGTGGACCTCGGCTTTGGGTGCAGCTTATGTGAATGATCCGACGGACGTAATGAATGCGATCCAGGTCATGCGTCAACGCGCTTCCACCAGCGGAAATTTGAAAACTACGAAGCAGCAAAAGATCGCCGTCGTGACGCGTGCCAACCGGACACCGCCACAAGGTTATGTATTGCGGCCGGGTGAGCCAGCTGTGTATTCGGGGCCTGAAATCATTCCCGCCCCGCCTGACATGATCATGATCGAACCGACAGAGCCGGACTACGTTTATGTCCCGACTTACAATCCGCGAGTGGTCTATGGCGATCCTGTCGCCTATTACCCTGGCTATAGTTATGCGCCACCGCCGCCACCACGCTATAGCACTGGCGAGGTGGTTAGCACCGGCGCGATTTCATTCGGCCTCGGCGTTGCAGTAGGTGTTGTGATTAGCAATTCGAACTGGGGTTGGAATTCGTGGGGAATGCGTTGGGGCGGTGATCGCGATGGCGGCGGAGATAGAGGACGTGGGCGAGATGATGACCGTGGTCGGGGTGATAGTAATGGTGGATCAGATGGCGGTGGATGGCATCGGCCTGCAGTGGTGTATAACAACGCGACCTATGTGTCGCGATCTTCTACGGTTGTTAATCAGGTCACTAATAACAATTACAACAATAATTACAATAACCATAACAATAACTCGGTCAATAACGCGAACAATAACAACAGCATCAATACCCGTAATAATACAACGAATAATGGTGCTCCCGGTCAGGGCGGTAGTAACAGTGCGCCAGCCAATGTTGCACCTAATGCGGCAGCCAACAACGTGGCAAATTCGAACAATGCTACTCGACCAAATTTCGCACCCCAAAATCAGCAGCGAGATTTTGTAGCCGGAGCCGGACTTGGAACCGCGGGACAAGGGGCGACCAGAGCAGGGCCACCGAATGTTAATAATATGAATCACGGTCAGTCTGTTCAAAACAATGGTGGACGCGCACCAGGACCTGGCCCCGCTGGACCTGCTGCGGGCGTCGCTACGCCGGGCGTCGCAACGCCGGCCAACACAGCGCCAAATTTCAATAAAATGAGTCGGCCTGATTTCAGTCATGTCGCGCCGCGTGGTGGTAACGTGCAACAGAACCAACAACGCCCAGATGGCAATCAGGCGAACCCTGCGGATAGTGGCAGACCGCGGCAGAATCAAGAGCATGCGGAGAGCAACCCGCAAAACAGACCGGCTGCTGCTGCCGGAGTGCAGGTACGACCAGATGCGGCGCATTCACCAGCCACCCCGGTTGCACAGCATCCAGAACAACGTCCTCAAGGATCACCACAGGAACGGCCTCAACCTCAGGCGCGTCCACAGATGCAATCGCAGCAGCAAGAGCACGCGCAGCAGCAGGCGCAACAGCAGCAGGCGCAACAGCAAGCTCATGCCCAAGCACAACAGCAGGAGCGTGCCCAAGCACAACAGCAGGAGCGTGCCCAAGCACAACAGCAGGAGCGTGCTCAAGCACAGCAGCAGGGACGTGCTCAAGCACAGCAGCAGGAACGTGCTCAAGCACAGCAGCAGGAACGTGCTCAAGCACAGCAGCAGGAACGTGCTCAAGCACAGCAGCAGGAACGTGCTCAAGCACAGCAGGCACAGCGCGCTCAGGTGCAACAGCAGGAGCGTTCCCAAGCGCAAATACGGCCACCGGCCCAACAGCAAGAACGTTCTCAACCGCAAGCGCAGCCGCAGGCACAGCCTCACCCACAAGCGCCTAACAATCATCCTGAGGCGCATGAAGGTGGTGGTCGCCCTCATCCAGATAAGAAGGATGAAAACAAGCATGAATGAGGAGGCGATTGACTCGATCAAAAAACCAACAATTGAAGCAGTTTATGGACTTCACAAAACGGATTAAAAATCGTCTCAACGTACTACATCAGGAATAAAAAAAGGGTTACCAGAAAAGCTCTTCTGGTAACCGACTTTTTATCACGTCGCTTAAAAATGACACCGCACAGGTTAGCCCAAAAATAGTAAGCCAGTAGTAAGCAATATCGCAATCGGGGATACTCTTTAGAGCAATCTATTTCATTCTTTTACTACATTGACGAGACTTTATTATGAACATTCACATCACCATCGTGCCGTTAGTTTCTCTACTTGCAGGTATTCTTATTTTAGTCATGCCGCGTCTGCTAAACTTTATTATCGCCATTTATTTGATTGCGATAGGCGTCATTGGGTTGTTTGGAAATCATTTACATTTGTAATAAAAAAGCTTGCCGGGCCTCATCTCACAAGGGGCCTGGCATTTTTTTATGGTGTCCGGAAATGAACCTATAGCTTCCGTCACTCGATCTGCAGTTCAGCGCGCCAAGCCAAACATGTTGCATCTTAAATCTGTGACGATTTAATTTTTCTGCCACTAGCGACTACGTTATCTGGTGGGGCGTCCTGATGGTGTGAACGACCTCTTAGCAATTGCCATCATTGTTACGCACATAACATTTAAAACTTTGTCGGCGTTTATCAACAAGCGTGTCTTTGTCCCTTCAAAGTTAACTCCCACAGTCTGCCCTATACACCGCCTCAATGCACTGATCCTATGCGGATGTGCGGTTAGTTGAACGCCGGCTATACCTTCGACGATTTCACGCTTTATACGACGTAAATACGCAGGTAAACGTCGTTATTTGTAGGTCTGCGGTGAAGTGAATATTACAAAATAACAGGAGGGAACCACTATTTTAAAGGGGAAAATGCTATGGATGGAACAGTATCAATGCAGGTTGGACATGGTCCGCAGGCAGCGGCACGGTTAGAGCGCTTGCCGGTCAGTGGCTATCACAAGATGATTTTTTTTATCATCGCACTGGCATTTTTCTTCGATTCGATTGATCTTGGGATGATGACCTTTGTATTGGGCTCAATAAAAACCGAGTTTGGATTATCCACCCAAGCGGCTGGTGCGTTAGCGAGCATGAGTTTTGTTGGCATGGTGTTGGGTGCGGCGATGTCAGGGATGTTGGCCGACCGCTTTGGCCGCAAACCGGTATTTCAGATCAGCATGATTATTTGGGGTGTGGCCAGCTACCTATGCTCGACGGCACCCGATGCGACCACGCTGGGACTGTATCGTTTTCTGCTAGGGCTGGGAATGGGGATGGAATTTCCGGTGGCGCAAACATTGATGTCGGAATTTATCCCCGCGAAGGCACGTGGCAGGTACGTGGCGCTGATGGATGGATTTTGGCCTCTGGGTTTTATCACCGCTGGGCTGATTTCGTATTTTGTATTGTCTTCCTATAACTGGCGCAGCGTGTTTGTGGTGCTAGCAATACCGGCATTATTTTTGCTAGTGGTACGCCGCTTCATTCCAGAATCGCCGCGTTGGCTCGAACATGTCGGACGCCACGAAGAGGCTGAGGCAACGCTGGAAAAATTCGAGAGTAAAGTAAAACGCAGTCTCAAACTTCAGGTATTACCTGAGCCACTATGGTCAATCGGCGCGTTACCGTCCGGATCAACGTCACGTAAAACCAATTCCTTCATGGCGCTGTGGTCGCCACAACACCGCACGCGGACTATCATGATCTGGGGTCTGTGGTTCTTTGCGTTGCTCGGTTTTTATGGCTTAACTACGTGGTTGGGTGCGCTGTTGCAACAAGGCGGTTTTGCGGTGACCAAGTCGGTGTTGTATACCGTGGTGATTTCACTTGGCGGGATTCCCGGATTTTTGACGGCAGCATGGCTAGTCGAAAAATGGGGGCGTAAGCCGACTTGCATCGCCTCTCTGCTAGGCGGTGCATTGATGGCCTACTTGTATGGAAAAAGCGCGATGAGCGGTCATGAAAATGCATTGATTGCGAGCGGCTTGTGTATGCAGTTTTTCTTGTTCGGAATGTGGGCTGTGCTGTATACCTACACCCCTGAACTGTATTCAACCGGTGTCCGCGCAACGGGGTCCGGCTTTGCTTCCGCGATTGGTCGCGTGGGTTCTTTGCTAGGCCCTTATGCTGTTGGCGTGGTGCTGCCGACATGGGGGCAGGGTGGCGTGTTTACGGTCGGGGCGCTATGTTTTGTTGTTGCTGCTGCATTGGTATTTTTTCTGGGGATTGAAACCCGTGGATTGGCTTTGGAGGAATTGTCGGCTGATTAGATCGGTTCTGTCTTTGGCAAAATATTCGTAGAATTAAGCGCGTGGCTGCATCCAAATAATACTTGCTAGAAACCGTTTGGATGCGGCTACCAAAAATGATGCACTACCTTAACTAATGGGTTGTTCGTGATAAAAAAAGAGGGTATTGAATTGCAATAATTTTTTACAAAAATTTTACATTGCAGCGCGTCATTTTTAGAGAATCTTTACGTCCGATCTATTAACCTATATTCCATGATGATCACGGAAGCGGGTTATATATGAACAAGATGTCACCGATCGATATAGAAAAGATACATACATCATTTCCTTTGTCGTCGTACCTATTCCCTTGTTTTTTTCCGTACACGTCGCGTACCGCAAACTTTGGTAAAAGCCACGCTGGGAATTTGCCAAAAATTGGCAATCAAAAAAGCGATATCACGGTATTTACGTCAAATACAAAACGTCCTGCACCAGCCGCCAAAACGCTTCCAGCTAGTCACGATACCGGTCTTACTTTTGATGGTCAGATTGCGCCTCAAACACACAATCAAAACGCCTCAAACGGCGCTCTGCCTTCACAGTTTAAAGAACGGTCTTCCACACCTAAGCACCGTGGTGGCATGCACAATGTAGCCACACTCAATCGCACTCGTCAGGATTGCATCATGTACCTGATCGTCAGTGCCGATTGTGTCACTCAATTACGTCATGTAGTGATGGAAACGTGCGGCGACTGTGTGGCGTTTATTCGGATACAACCTATTGCCCATGCAACCCGTATGAAGGTGTGGTTGGGTTTGAGTAAGCCAGCGGTATGTCAAATTATGGCGAGCGTGATGAATAGTTTGCCGGGTGCTGAGTTTGGTCAGGTCATGCCTTTTGAATGATGATCAACTGCATGAGATTGTCCTGTTAACTGTCATTATTATGTCTATTCGTTGAGTGAGAAAATTATGTCTATTTTTAAAGGAATCTGGGTTCCTCTAGTGACACCTTTCATGCAATCGCATGATCAAAAAATCGATTTGGATGCAGCGCAAAAACTAGCCGTGCATGTAATCGAAAGTGGCGTGCATGGTTTGGTCGTTGGCGGCACGACTGGTGAGGCAGCGACTTTGTCGGAGGACGAGCAAGCTTTGCTGTTGGCTGCGGTGATTGAAGCGGTAGACGGACGCTGCCCAGTTGTAATGGGCATCGGCGGCAGCGATACCCGCGCTTTAACCGATAGAGTGCGACGTTTTAATGCTTATGCGCTAGCGGGATATCTGATATCGGCACCCGCGTATGTGCGGCCGTCCCAATTGGGTATAGTGCGTCACTTTCAAACATTAGCTGAGCACACCGATCGACCAATTATTATCTATAACATTCCTGCTCGTACCGGCGTGAATATCACATTGACGACGGTCGAGCTGCTTGCGCAAGACCCGCAATTTTGTGGGATCAAAGAGAGTAGCGGCGATGTTTTACAACTGACTGAGTTGATTGAGAATACGCGTTTGCAGGTTTTTTGTGGTGACGATACTCTGATTTTTCCAACATTTTTATTGGGAGGACACGGTGCCATTTCTGCTGCTGCGCATATTCGTCCAGATTTATATGTCCAGCTATATGCGCTGATGCAAACGGGCGATAATGTGCAGGCACGTGCCATTTTCGATAGCCTTTTGCCGCTTATTCGGATCTTGTTTTCGGAGCCTAATCCCGGCCCCTTGAAGGCTGCATTGTCTATGCAGAATCGGATTCAGGAGGAGTTGCGATTGCCAATGACGGCGATGACGGCGTCTGGGCGGCGGCGCTTGGAGAAAGCTCTGGAAGGCGTTATGGGGTTACCGGTATATTCTCCTTTGATTAACCGTGTTTTAACGGATGACGCTGACCGAACACAATTCTTCAGATCGGCATTGACGTCGGTATGAGTGTTGGGTTGCTTATAGTGGATTTTATAGCAAATTGTTTTGCGTGGATTTGACTGCCAGACAACAGCAACCAACAATGGCGTCGCTTCAGCCAAAAAAAAGCGATGCGCCATCCCTCACGATAACGTCAAAAAACGCGTCCCAATTGCAGGTAGAGATTCCACACGCCTTGCGGGGCAAGGGCGAAACCGAAGTAGAGTGGTCCAATTAAGCTGTTGCCGCCCACAAACATGCTGACACTTTTCTTGTAGGGGCCTTTGTTCACACTATCGCGGGTTTGCCATACGTCGCCTATTTCGAGTGAACTGCCGAATACAGGATTGCTTAAACCCGGGATGTTAAATTCACGCAAATTGTTGAGATAAGTGATGCGGCCATATGCTAAATAGTTGCCGGTAAACTGGTCTGGCGCATAGGCAGATAGGTGTTGGAATCCACCCAGTGTAAAGCCCAGTCCACCATTCCCGATACTACCGTTGGCGTTATCTGCACCGTAAACCCCAGCTCCTTCCAGCGCCAGATTAATGGTGTGGCGACCACTGCTGATCGCCCATAGCGCTTTGATCTGTGCATCGTTATAGTGATTTTCTGCCCCGCCGAATGCGATATTGGTAATCGCAGACAGGTAATAGCCTTTGCGTGGAAATAAGGCGTCGTCAAGCTGGTCGATGGTGACCTGCGCACGTGCAGTCGTTTGCTTGATTTGCTGGCTGAGAAATAGGTTGCCGGATTCACCTGGAATGTTATAAAACGGGTGACCATTGAGTTGCCGATAATTGACGCCCGCGCGAAACTCTCCTAAGCGTGCGATCGGTATGCCAAGGTCGACACCGACCGTGGCACTATCGATGACGTAAGAGGTTAGTGGCACAGTGTTGGCGTTGGCCCCTTCGTCAGGATAAATGTCCACATGCCTGCGATTATATTGCGCATAAGGTGCTACATACAAACCGAGCGTATCCCAGATTGGTTGCCGCAATTCGGAGCGCCAATCGACTTGTTTGTCACCTAGAACGATGTCGTTGCGCCACTCCAGACCGCTTGGGGTCAGCCACGGAAACCGATGGCCGATTTGGAGGTTGAAGCCGCCGCGTCCATCAAAACTATTCGATACGCCAAAGCCGAATAAAAGGAATTGTGGCCCCCATGTTTTTGCCTCTGCATTCACGTTCAGAATATTGCGTCCGTTTTCTACGACCATTTCTTGCGTGACGCTTTTGAAGTCTCCATTAGTGGTCAGGCGCGTCAGGTCCTGATTCAGGGCGCTTGAATTGTACAGATCACCATCATGGACGCCAAGCTGGCGCTGGACGATCTCCGCCGGGACAGGTCCTTTTGTCGTGATGTTGATCGCATCAATGCGTGTTTCTGCCGTGATGACGTGCCCTGGTTGTCGCGCCGCCAGGTATGTTTTCCATTGGGTATCCGATAATGCCAAAGGCACCAATTTGGCACGGGCTTGTTCGGTTGCCTGCGCACCCGCATTGATACCGTCCTTGCCGCGTGAAAAATCGGTGAAAGACAAATCACCTAATTCAGGCTCGATCAGGATATCTTTCTCTTTAAGTAAGGCTTTTTGGGCCTTAACGTTTTGACGAATCAGAATGGTCACCATCTGCTGGGCGACTGCTGTTGGCGACTCGATGTTGGAGGGATCTTGCAAGGGAGTGGCAATATTCACGGCAATAATGATATCGGCGCCCATGTCGCGCGCAAGTTGAACGGGCAAATTGCTGACCAGACCACCATCCACCAGAGTGTGACCATCAATGTTAAAAGGTGTGAATAAGCCCGGCACAGCCATGCTTGCACGAATTGCACGCGGCAACGATCCTGCTCTTATGATCACTTCTTCGCCGGTACCAAGATCAGTCGCGACAGTCCGGAATGGGGTTGGTAAACGGTCGAAATCGATATTGGCTGGCAGTTGCGTGGTCCAGTTCTGTAGCAAAGCCAGCAGATGATTCCCCTGAACCAGTCCGGTCGCTATCTTGAGTTTGCCATCGCCGTAACCGGCAGATAATCCAATCGGATACTGAAAATTATCTTCACGACGCGACTGCGGTAGTTTTGCGCGATCGTTGCGGTCGAACGCGATATCGCTCAAATTGATCTCAGATAGTTTTTTTTCCAACGCATCTGCCGACAAACCACTGGCATACAGACCGCCGACTACCGCACCCATGCTGGTGGCGGCAATGTAATCGATAGGGATATGCCATTGCTCCAGCATTTTCAGTACGCCAAGATGGGCATAGCCGCGCGCGCCACCGCCGGAGAGGACCAGGCCAATGCGCGGCCGTTTTTGTACAACTGTAGGGGATGTGTCAGGTGCTGCGTCGGGCAATCTAGTTGCGCCATATGCTGACTGCGTCCAAGCCGTTGTCAGTATGGTTATTAGTACACTTTTAAGCGCCGTTGTAAGGATGCGTGGTGAGATACCAGTACGCAAAAGGGGGCGAAGCTGCGGTTTCAGACAACGGATAACATTTAGGCGCATGAGTGAGGTCGTAGGTTTCGTCAGAGTGCAAAATACGTGGAGCGGTCATGGGGTGGCGCGGCGGTTTGAAGGCGGCAGCCTACATACTTTGGAAACTTTGGCCCGATTTTTTACGCTTGCTAAATAACGGAATAAAAAAAAGAGGGGCGTTCTCAAAGACCAAGTGCAACACCTTCTGCTGTAAGGTGCCGCCATGGCGAAAATTTACAAACATTTAACTACTCAGGAACGCGCCGTCGTCATGACCATGCGCGACGACCTGTGCTCCACCCGATCCATTGCTAAACGCCTTTGCCGTTCAGCCAGCACGATTAGCCGCGAACTCAAACGCACCAGCGGTGCCGGCGTCTACGATGCCAATCTGGCCCACGCACAATGCCAGGCGCGTCGTGTCCTGCCGCGACGTCTTCCCAAACTGCACGCGGACGGGGCCTTGTTCCAGGTCGTCCGGCATCAGCTAAAACTCCTCTGGTCGCCGCAGCAAATAGCGCGCAAACTCAGGGCCCTTTGGCCCGACAATTCTGAGAAATCTGTGTCCCACGAGACCATCTACAACGCCATCTACTTGCACCCACGCGGCGAACTCAAGCGTGAGCTGATTGCCTGCCTGCGTCACCACAACCAGGTCCGTAAGCCACGCAGCCGTGGCACCGATCGCCGGGGTCAGATCCCAGATATGCAGAGCATCCACATCCGGCCTCCAGAGGTCGAGGACCGCCTCATTCCCGGCCATTGGGAAGGGGACTTGATCAAGGGTGCCGGCAACCGCTCATCGGTGGGCACGCTGGTCGAGCGCACGACCGGCTTTGTGGTGCTCGCCAAGATGGACAACGCAACCACCAAAGCGGTCGTCGACAGCTTCTCGGCGGTGCTCAACCGCGAGCCGGCAGCGATGCGCAAGACCATGACTTACGACCAAGGGCGCGAGATGCACGGCCACAAAATCCTCACCGAGCGCACCGGTGTTCAGATCTATTTCGCCGACCCGCACAGCCCTTGGCAGCGCGGGTCAAATGAAAATACCAACGGCTTGTTGCGCCAATACATGCCCAAGGGTTCGGACCTGTCGATCTACTCTCAGGACGAACTCGACGCCATCGCCTTGTCGCTCAATACGCGTCCAAGAGCAAGGCTCGATTATGAGTCGCCACTCGTCGTTTATACTCAGCACATCGCGTTGCTACAACATCCGACTGACACTGTTAATTAACCCAGTGTTGCGCTTGGTATTTGAAACCGCCAGGTAAAAAATATTCTCATCCTCACTAACGCAGGTATTAATATTAGATTATCAAGTTACCTCGCTTTTTAATGCGTTATACATGGATGATGCTAGTGGTCTGCATTTTGTCGTCAGGTTGTAAGACAAACTGTTCGATTATCTTTTATACATGCCGATTTGGCGGGATATTCAACTTGGTTGCAGGCAATTTTACCGCTATTGCACAATTAGCCGACGAAATTTTAGCTTTAGGAAAATACTATGACAAGCGCCCATCCACAGCTCGTTAGTGTCAAACTGGAAAAGCTTCACCCGACGCAAATCACGGTAGGTAAGGAGGAGGTGGCGCTGAAGCGCAAGGCGTGGGAGAAGCTCAATAAACGTGCGCGCGCAGCGGCGTTAGATCAACACTGGTTTCCGGCTATTTCTGGCCCGAACGGCATCCATTATATCGTCGATCACCATCATTTTGGACTGGCACTGATTGAAGAGGAGGTCAAAATGGTATCTTTACTGGTGTTAAAGGATCTCTCCTTTATCGAACCCGCCAGATTTTGGACCGTTATGGATCACCATCAATGGGTGCATCCCTATGATGCCGATGGCGTGCGTTGTCAGTTTGATGCAATTCCAAAGCGTCTGGAAAAATTGCAGGATGATCCATATCGCAGTCTGGCAGGCGAACTACGCCGCGCCGGTGGTTATGCCAAAGATGTGACGCCATTTAGCGAGTTTCTCTGGGCCGATTTTTTTCGTAGCAGAATATCGCGCGATATGTTGAGGGAGCAATTTGACAAGGCGATGATAAAAGCAATGAAGCTTGCGGGTAGTCAGGATGCGCGCTATCTGCCCGGTTGGACCGGTCTGGTAGTGGGTTGACGCGATGGGCGCTGCCAATAGCACATCCGTCAACGCTGCAACGGTGAATCGGACCAAGCGAACCAAGCGGACCAATAAGCAGCCGACAAAAAATAACGACAGAAATCGTTGGTCGGATGTGATCGCAGGACTCTCCATTGCGGGCCTGTTATTACCCGAGGCTGTGGCTTACGCAAGCATTGGTAATTTGCCGCCACAGGCCGGTGTGATTGCCTTGTTTGCCGGATTATTGTGCTATGGCTTGCTCGGTACTAGCCGATTTGCGATTGTCTCTGCCACGTCGTCGTCCGCCGCAGTTCTGGCAGCGGCGACTGCCGCCATCGCTAATGGCAATGCTGGATTACGGCTGACGCTGGCGATCGGTTTGGTATTGGTATCAGGCGTTTTCTTTTTGCTGGCATCTCTGGCGCGGATGGGTAACGTCACCGATTTTATTGCCAAGCCTGTGCTGCGCGGTTTTGCTTTCGGGCTGGCGATTGTGATTATTCTTAAGCAATGTGCCAGCGTGGTGGGCGTTCAGCCTGTGCACAGCGATCTCATCCGCTTTATTCCCGAATTAGTCGCTCGTGTCGCTATATGGAATTGGGTCGGCGTTGCGGTGACAGTCGTCGCATTGATTTTATTGTTTATTTTGGCCCGATTCAAACATATTCCGGGTGGTCTGATTGTCATCGCTCTCGGTATCGCCGCCAGTAAATGGTTCAACCTATCGGACTATGGCATCGGGATGGTGGGGACAATTCAACTGCAATTGTCGACACCTTCATTGCCGCTGCTAACGCACGCAGAGTGGTTGCGTATTGGCGAATTAGGTTTTGCTATGGTCATGATTTTGTATGCCGAGTCGTATGGCTCTATTCGGACTTTTGCGATGAAGGTCGGCGACAATGTATCACCGAATCGTGACTTGATGGCGTTGGGTGTATCCAACTTGGTATCTGGGTTATTTCACGGAATGCCGGTCGGTGCCGGTTATTCGGCCACGTCGGCTAACGAAGCCGCGGGCGCTAAGTCGCGCTTGGCAGGTTGGGTTGCGGCAGCGGTGGTGCTGGCTATTGTATTGACTCTATTACCCAGTATCGCTTTGACGCCAGTGCCGATATTGGCGGCAATTGTGATCCATGCGGTGAGTCATACCTTGAATCCAGCCTTATTTCGGTCCTATTTTGCCTGGCATCGGGATCGGCTGGTCGTGATATCGGCTGTAATCTGTGTATTACTGTTGGGGGTACTGGACGGTTTGCTGGCGGCCATTGCGATCAGTATCTTAATGATGCTTCGACAACTTTCAGCGTCCTCGATTGTGGTCTTGGGACGGTTGGAGCAAAGCCATGATTTTGTGAATATAGCGACATATCCGCGAGCAAAAGCAATCTCCGGCATATTAATTCTAAGACCAAATGAGCCGATTTTCTTTGCCAATGCAGAACGCATTTTAAGTCAGGCGCGGCTGGCCTTGAAGGCCGCTGATGCGTCGATTCATACCGTTATTATTAGCCTGGAAGAGTCTCCCAATCTGGACAGCTCGAGTATTGAGGCATTGCTGGATTTCTATCGGTCTGTCGCGCTTGATGGAAGGCAACTTTTATTAGCGCGTCTTAAGTCGCCGGTTTATGACCTGCTGAAGGGCTTGGGTTCGGCGCTTGTTCCGCTCAAATCGCTGAATAGTTTGAGTGTTGACGACACGGTGAGAATTGCACAGGCGGATACCAGCCCCACCTCCAATTCGATCGCCGCCAGTGCTACTGATCCTGTTACTAAGCTGCAAGCTCTTTAAGCCTTTTCCGCCAGACAGAACCGAATGGCTGCCTCGCCGATGGTTTGACAGTTGTCTACCTACCGGTAACGCTCTGAATACATTCATAAAGCGTCTGCCATTTAAACGGTTTAAAAATATAACCGTCGGCCTCGGCCTTCAGGCCGCGCATCACATACTCGTCCGTAATCTGTGAGGTAACCATAATCACGGGTAATTGCTGTAGCGCTGGATGGCGACGAATGTATTCCAGTACGTGAAATCCATCTTTGCCGGGTAATCCCGGCAGCATGACATCGAGCAACACTAAATCCGGCAGCGGACCACTCTCAGGTGCTGCAAGCGCACTCAAGGTTGTAATCGCACCCACAATATTGTCTACGATCTGGACGTCGAAATTTTTATGTTTCAGCAGCGTTTCAAGTAAATGGCTTAACGATTCGTCGTCTTCCACCACCATCACTCTTAGCGCTGCTGTGTTCTCGTTCGGAGTGAGACCCGAAGTCTTTTGTCCATAGGTGTAAAAACCCTTTTTTTCCAGAATAGCCGCACCGCGGCGGGCTTCGGCCCACGCTTGCACACTTTCCCTTAGTGTGAGTTCCGTCACTTGGATGGTCGGCAGCGCCTGCGTAAATTTAATCAGGCCATCTGTCGTAAATTGCGTCCGTTGCTGGGTCTCGATTGATGATTCGCGGTAAGCGTCCGAACTTCCGTTGGAAAACACGCGAATCAATCCCTGGCTAAGTAATGACCCGAGTGAAGTCACCAGCTTTAGGTTGGTCGTTGAATCAAGCATGTTACTAATGTCGTCAACATTGGATATACCGTCGATCAACGTCAAGATACGTGCATCATCTCGTGGTATATTTTTTGCGCCGCCTTTAAGCTCATTCATGCCTTTGGAGGTCTTGCTGTAAATAGCCGAGTTATCCATTGGGTGTTAAGTTTCTCCGTATTTACCTATTCCGCTAGTATATTTCGTCTCTGCTTTTTGTAAAGTACGAATACACATGGTGTAACAATTTGATTGCATAATGTCAATATATATCTGATTCCTGTCAGACTCCGTCGGGGTTTATTTTTGTCATAATGATGGCTGGCAGAAATGCTTCAAGTGTCGATATTCCTGTACTTAGATCGATCAACGTTTTTTCGGACCAGGCGTTGTCGGCGATGTAGATCTGCATTTGTTGTTCCAGCAAACCTGCTTGCTTTCCCAGTGCAATAAAGCCAAAACTGCCAGCGCTTCCGCTCAGCGAATGGAGTAGAAAGTATAGAGTACTGATGGTTTCGTTTTTTTTTAATCCTCCACCGGTCAATTCTCCTTTGTCCAACTCTTCTTTTAGCTGTTCTAAGGCTGCGTGCATCTGGGCAAATTTGGCCGGCAATATCTCAGCGTATTCTTTCCCTAGAGAAATAATTAGACGCGCTAATTCGTTATCTTCATTAGCGTCTGGTGTACGTTGCTCATTCATTTTTTTCGCCCCACAGCTTCCGAATCAATTGCGCCAACTGCATCGGATCGAAAGGCTTCGCGATCACGTCTAACGCACCTAATGATTTTAAATACGCGATTTCATGCGGCTGTGCTTTGGCAGTCATAAAAATGGTGGGCGTCTCAGCAGCGCCAGGCAAAGTGCGTAATGCTGCCAACGTTGAAGGTCCATCCATCTCCGGCATCATGACGTCCAATAAGATCAGGTCGGGTCGATTGCCGCTGTTGATGGTCGTCAACGCTTCCGCTCCGGAACTACAGAGGGTGACGTCAAAGCCACCAATAGATTCAAGCGCCAATCGGGCAATACTCTGAATATCAAGATCATCCTCAATGTACATAATGGACATGAGAACTGTGTTGTGCGCCTTGGTCGATGGCAATGTCATATATGTCCGTCAACTGTACTTTGCTTCAGTGGCGCATCGAATGTTGCTGGCGCTACGATAGCAGGCAAGTCAATAAAAAATTCAGTCGGATCACCGACAGCGCTTAGAAATCCAATATGCCCACCATGCCGCTCAACCAGATCTTTACTAATACTGAGGCCTAAACCGGTGCCACCTTTTTTTCGCGAGTCAGCCGAGTCAGCCATGGCAAATTTTTGAAAAATCCGGTGGCGAAATTCTTTCCCAATGCCACTCCCATGATCAATCACGGAAAGCCGTATCCAGTTTTCATGCGCAATCTTGTGTTGCAGAATATGTAACGTCACTGTGTCTTCGGTCGGCGAAAATTTGATCGCATTTGACAGCAAATTTATCAACACTTGCAGTAAACGATCTCGATCCGCGCAAACATAAATGTTTTTATCTTCAGCAGCGACTTTTAAAATCAGTTTCACATTAAATTGCGCCGCGTAACCCTGCGTGGCATCAATTGCTTGCTGAGCCATAGGTAACAGCGCTTGATCAACCATCTCAAAGCGCATATTGCCGGATTCAATTTTTTCGATATCGAGTACATCATCAATCAGTCGTACCAGTCGTGCACAGTTTTTACTCGCGATTTCCAAAAGTGTTTTGGCTTGCTCCGGCAATTCCCCTGCGACGCCACCAACCAGCAATCCGATTGAACCTCGGATTGAGGTTAGTGGTGTCCGAAGTTCATGAGAGACAGTCGAGATGAATTCATCTTTAATGCGTTCAACTTCTTTTCGATCAGAAATATCCTGTAAAAAAGCACTAAAAAAATACTCGTCTTTATTGTGAACCAGGCTGATTGTGATTTCGACTGGGAATTCATGATTTTGGCGGTCCAATACAACGCGTTCCATCCGATTATTCAGAAAACTAAGTGCGTTCAATTTACCTAAGTCGCCCGATTCTCCTGGGCCGCCCGACTCGCTTATTTGAACCACTTTTTGGATGGCAGCATCTACAACTGTCTGAAATCTTGCGGGGATGATCTTGCGCGACATTTGTTGCCCGATGACTTCTTTTCGACTCCATCCGAACATTTTTTCGGCTTGTGTGTTCCAGTCGATAAAGTTACCGTGCAAATCGACCCCAATAAAAGCTGCCTGAGCCGTTTCAATGATGCTCTGAATACGATTTTCTCGCTCAGTAACCTTCGTTAGCGCTTTCCCAAGTTCGGCGGTACGCAGTTCAACGCGCTTCTCCAGAGTAAGATTTAGCTCTTTTAGCGCAGATTCTTTTTTTAGTAAATCTCCGACCAGCCCATTGAGCGAGGCCGTTAAAGCTTGCACTTCGAAATAATTATTATTGCCTGGCGTTGTTGGTATATCCGCGATTTCGCCTTTTTGTATTCTTTGGGCGGATTTGGCGAGCGCGCGCAAGGGCAGAATGATATTGCGCGCCACGATCAATCCCAGAAAAGAAAATAATACGGCGGCAGCCAAGCCTGTCCAGATGACCTTTTGCTGAATTTTTTTAAGCGGCATAAACGCGTCGACTTCGCTTTGACGCACTAATACAATCCAGCCCATGCCGGGATAAGATTCATAACCTTTGCTAGCGCTGTAACCGACCAGATAACGTTTTTTATCCGGCCATGTTTCGGCTGTATAACCGGAGGGCGACGTTTGCGCCAACTTCAAGCTGGGAAGATCAATTGTTTTGTTCTTAAGGTCGCCTGGGCCAAGAAGAACTTTGCCGTCCTTATTGAGAATGATCGATTCGACGTTTCTCCGCTGATCCGATGGTGTGACAATGGACTGTTCAATATCGTAGGCCCATTGCCATGACAAATGGGTCGCCAGGATGCCAGCGACGCGGCCGTCCTTATCGCGATAGGGAAATGCAATGTCAAGAAGACGCATTGCTTCTTTGGTGGAAGATTTGCCATCGGTAACGGGCGGTAGCAATTTAGCCAAAAACACAGCGTCATGGACGTCGCCTAGATAGATACCGTGCAATGCATTTTTAAACCATGGACGCCCCGACGCATCTGCACCTTCGAGGACTTTCTTGGCCGACACGATCACCTTGCCGTCGAGATCGGTCATCCCAATCCAGGCATAGTAGGGATAACTCTCTTGCAGTGTTTCCAGCTGTTTGCGATGTTGTAAAGCATCGTCTGGCATCGTGTTCAGATCGTAGCGGGCCGCCATCAGTTGGACCTCCCGATAGCGTTCGAACATGTCACGATCAAATGTGTCGGAGGTTTGGGCCGCCAGCTCCCTCAAACTATTACCGATACGTGATTTGATTGAATCGGTGGCGGAGATTTCAATCACGCCAACCAGAATAAAAGTAAGCAAAAGGGAAAGGGCAGAAAATGCCAGAGCCAGATAGACGGCCACGCCTCGTGATGAAAAGTATTTTTTTAATTTCAGTGAAATGAGGGGCATAGCGTCTTGAAGCGCAATAAATTGAGGATAAATCGAATCAGCAGCTTTTGCTGTTTTTAGTATTTTTGTTGAACATGCTCAGCTAGACTGGTTTTTTACTACCTCGAATCGACGTTTAAACGGTTTTAACATGCTCCCAGCACCAATGCCCGTAAGTCATCTATTACAAATAATCGGGGAAATACCTGACGAAAGCGACGACGACCAGCCTAAAAGTGATCGTCATCGGTTTTTACGCGTTTTACAAACTATTAATATAGATCCGTATTCTTACCGATTGACACTAATCATTAGTAATCCGAATAGTTATTTCGTCAGCTGTGTACGAATTTCGCCGCCAGGATGCGCAGCGCTATGCACATTGACGTACAAATTTCCCGCCATATAACTTGCATATTGGCTATCGGTCAGCATTGCACCGGGTGGTACAGACCAAGTGTTATCAGCCGTTTTGCTTAGCGGCACGATCACCGGACCATTAGCACCGGCTGCTCCCTCGTGAATGTGGGCGGCTTTGCCATCGACGCCGGTCGTCACGACTTTGCCAGTGACCGTCTTATCCGCTGCCACCGCAATAGTCACAACGCCTGTCGCTTGTGAATCGTTAGGCGGAACTTCGTGCGCGCTGTCCAATTTGGGTTGCATGCTGTGTCCCATCATTCCCATTGGATCCATGCCAGACGTTGTACATCCGGTGATAAGGGCAGACATTGTTAAGGCGGAAGCTAGCAAATAAGGTCGTGCAGCGTTTCGGAGGATAAACATCGTGAGTTTCCTTTTCGGTTATTGATCGATGTGAAAAAACAGTTTAGCCGGTTTTGAATCATTCTACCGTTGCATAAAAACAACTAATTATAGGCCGAGTGGAGATGCGCGTGAGCGCTCGTGGTGAGAGACCTATCTTGCCAGATAACGTGACAACTTACCATGGGGGATCTGCACCTGCTTCATTCTTCAGAAGCGTGAAACTTGCCATTTTGTATTCGTCGCGCGTGGGCAAACTATCTTTCACTACAAGCATTCCTGAGAAAGAAAAATTGGCCGTTTTGCCTCACATTCATTTGACAATAAGAATCATTCGTATTAAATTTTGCCCTACCGTAGAATCATGCAAAATGTGAATATTGCCCTTTGGAATATTACGGGCACAGTCGAAGAACGCGTCGCTTACTTATAACTCTTATTTATAGCTTTATTTATATCTGTTTATTGCTTTTGTAATCTTAGTCAGCCAACTGGGTTTTTATCCGGCCAGCCAGCCAATTGCTTCACCGTAAAAACACTTTATTGCCCGATTAATACGTCGGGCACACTCTGACTGATCAAGGAATTAAGTAATGAACCGACGTCTCACGCCATTGGCCGCCGCTTTGCTGGCAGCCTTTGCAGCGCCTGTTGCCATGCAGCAAACCGCCTTCGCACAAACCGTACAAACCACACCGGCTGCACAAACTACCCAAGCTGAAGCAACTTTACCTGAAGTCGCGGTCAAAAGTCAGATTGATAAATCAGACTACAATCCCGTCACAAGTACTGTTGGTGGCAAGGTTGCTACGCAGATTCGTGACATTCCGCAATCGGTGAATGTCATTAATCGTGCAGTTCTTGAAGCCCAGGGCGCTGCCTCGCTGCAAGAAGCGCTGCGCAATGTGCCGGGTATTACAATCGGCGGCGCTGAAGGCGGGCAAATCGGTAACAACTTCAATTTGCGTGGTTTTAGTGCGCGTACCGACATGTATCTCGATGGTTCGCGTGATCGCGGTCAGTATTATCGTGACACGTACTATTTGGAATCAGTCGAAGTGTTGAAGGGTCCTTCGTCGATGTTATTCGGCCGTGGATCAACTGGTGGCGTGATTAACCAAGTCAGCAAGACGCCATTTTTGACAGATGCGAATCAAGTATCTCTGAGCGCTGACACCAACGGCGGCGTGCGTTCGACGGGCGACTTTAATCGCAAGTTGTCCGATACTTCGGCGTTCCGCATCGAAATGATGGGGCAACAAGCAAAAACAAATCGTGACCAGATGACCAATCAGGATTTCGGTGTTGCTCCTTCGCTGCGTTTCGGCATCGGTACACCAACTGAAGTGACCTTGTCCGCGTTGATTTCACACAATCGCGAGATGCCGGATTATGGTCTGCCACCGGTAAATAATCATCCAGCGCAAGTCTCGCGCGATACTTTTTATGGTCTCAATGACGATCGTACTATTCAGGACGTCGCAATCGTCAGTGCGCGCGTTGAGCACAAGATTAACGAAAATGTGACCTTGCGTAATCAGACGCAGTACAGCGATTACGTCACGAATGCACGGGAAACAGCGGCTAATAACGTTGGTACAGTCACTAACGGTACCTTTACTGCATTGCCAACGGTTTCACAGGGCAACACGACTGCATTGCCTTTGAGTCAGCTTTATGTCAAGTTAGCTAGCCATGACCGTAACATTCATGACCAATCGTTAGACAATCAAACCGACTTGATCGCCAAGTTCGATACCGGCACGCTCAAGCATACCTTGATCGTTGGGTCTGAAATTAGCCACGACGAATATGACAATGCTGGCACTACGCGTAACAATTTGCCGATCGTCACAATGGTTGATCCCGTCTATCAATCACAACCGTCGAACGTCACCACAACGGTCGGCAATCGCGCCAAGTCTAGCGCGAATGCGCTGGCGGCCTATGTAAACGACACTGTCGCTTTAAATAAGGAATGGAAACTGGTTGGCGGCGTGCGTTGGGACCGCTATCAGGCTGAACTGAACAACAGCATCGCTACTGGTACGCCAGCGTTGACCCGCGCGGACCAAACGGTGAATTTCACCAGTGTTCGTGCTGGTGTGATTTATCAACCAACCGATGCGCAATCTTACTACGCGTCGTACGGCACTTCGTTCAATCCTTCATTGGAACAATTGACCGTCACTTCAGGTCTCCAGAACGTGGCTCCAGAGACGAATAAATCATATGAAATCGGTGCTAAATGGGATCTGTTCAATGGCGATCTGTCCCTCACATCGGCGATATTCGATATTGAAAAAACCAATGCGCGATCATTAGTCACGACAGGTGTTTATCAGCTCGACGGCGATGTGCGTGTTACCGGTTTTGAATTGGGTGCAAGCGGTCACATCACGCCGCAATGGCAAGTTATCGGCGGCTATACGCATTTGAATCCGACCGTCATACATGCCTCCGCAGCAGATGGCACGCAAGGTAAAACGCTAGCCAATACACCACGCGACAACTTGACTTTGTGGACTACCTATAACCTGACCAAAATTTGGGAAGTCGGCGGCGGTATGCTGTATATGTCGAGTCGTTTCGCCAGCAATACCAACGTGGTTTCTGCAGGTGGTTACACGCGTTTTGATGCTACTGTCGCGTATCATCAACCAAAATATGATCTGCGTTTGAATCTACTCAACTTGACCAATAAGCATTACATTGACGCGTTGATCCCTTCTGACGGTGGTCGTTCGGTTCCGGGTGTTGGCATCACGCTGCTAGCAAGCGTAAACTATCGTTTTTAGTGTGAAGGTGATCGACCCATGTTGTTAGAAATCCCCAAGGTATTGAACGCCGAGCAACTTCTTCTGGTGCGAGATAAACTAAACGCTGCGGGGGACGCATGGGTTGATGGTCGTGCGACGGCTGGCCATCAAGGCGCTCAGGTCAAGCGCAATTTGCAAATCAATGAACACGCGCCGATAGCAATTGAACTGGGTGATTTGATTTTGGCCGAGCTGGAGCGTCATCCTCTTTTTATCAGCGCCACACTGCCGCATCATGTCTATCCGCCGATGTTCAATCTGTATCAAGGCGGAATGGCGTTTGGCAGCCATGTTGACGGTGCAATAAGGCAGGTTCCGGGAAGTCGGCTCAAGATACGCACCGACATCTCGGTGACGCTTTTTTTGAGTGAACCGGATACCTACGACGGCGGAGAATTGCTGATCGAGGACACCTACGGTGTGCAGTCGGTCAAACTGCCGGCTGGCCATATGATCGTCTATCCGGCCACCAGTTTGCATCAGGTCAAGCCCGTAACACGTGGCGCGCGACTAGCCGCATTCTTCTGGGTCCAGAGCATGATTCGGGATGATGGACAACGGACTTTGTTATACGATCTGGATAGCGCGATTCAACGTCTTAATCAAAGCGCCGCCGATCCGCACGCGTTGGTCCAATTGACCGGTAGTTATCATAATTTGCTCCGCATGTGGACCGACATATAGTTATAGGACTTCCAAAAACCGCCCGGGCGGTGTTGTGCTTTCTTAACCGCCCTAGCGTACTGTCTTAAATTCCTTATTGCACTGGCATCGTCGTTCCCAACTTTGCAGCCAATACCAGCACGACCAACAGCACGATCAGTTCGGCTATCAATACTCGCCTGAAACCGGCTGCACCGGCGTTTTTATTGCGGTCTAGTTGTGTTAGCCAATACCAGCGGTTGCGTAATCCTAAGCCGGAGGCAATCAGCACGGCGCACAGTTTGGCCAGCAATATCCAGGCATAGTCAGAAGCCCAGATATCGCTCGCATGTCCCATCGTTCTTGCTACATTAAACAAGCCGCTCCCAATGACGAGGAGGAGAGCCCACGTGGCGACTTCAGAGAGACGATGCGCCAGCGCGCTGCGTTGGGATAAACCCCAATGCTTCCAGTCGGTGCTAAGTAACGCGCAGACAATTACCGATCCAACCCAAGTTGTCGCCGCTAATATGTGCGCCGTGTGAATCAATACCCAAAAGCTGAAAAACCCCTGATCTGCCGCGTGCCCGGTTGCGGCCCGTGCAAATGAGAATCCGATCAGGCCAAGTATAAACAGCTCACGACGTGCAGGAATGTTGACTGCCATGACCGCAATTGCCAAGAAGATCCATGCGGCGAACGCTAACCAAAGCATCTCCCCAAAATGCGATTGCGTTAATACCAGCCATAAAGATGTTGGAAGGTCGCTAAGATTGCTGTCGGTCATTGCGATGGTACTGAAGCAGTAATACGCCAGCAGGCCAACACCGAGCAACCAGCAAGCCCAGCGGGTGATGTTATCGAGTCGGTGAGATGGCGCCCCCGATAACGCCGCCGATCTCAGTGCTGGTCGCAGCACAACCACGCCAATCGCTATTGCCAGCGCAGCGTTCATTATTGCCGCAAACAATGGTTGCAGCCAGTTGGCGGCGACCGATCCCATCACTTGACCGTGAAGGTATAAGTGCCTTGCGTACGGTGTCCATCGTCTGCTACCGCAACCCATTTCACGTGATAAACGCCTGTTGGCAGCGTTGGCAAGGGCACATGCATAGTCTTGTGCGTCGTGCTATCAACTTCGGCCTTGGCGCTGTTGATTTGCTTGCCTTGCGCATTACTGACGATCAGGCTGCTGAATGCTGGTTCCAGCGCTTCGTCATACGTGATGCGAACTTCTTGCGGTGTACTGACGACCGCACCTGCCGATGGCGATTGCGTCTCAGGATGCGCGTGGGCAAAGGCTTGACCAATGCCACCTAAGCAAATTGCGCCGAATGTGATCAGCGCAATCTGGCGCAGGAAGGTTCGAACGGATGAAAAATAAAGTTTTTGCATGGTATTACCTTTTAGAAAATGGGTTTTCCGACTGAATGCGGGAACATGTCATCGAAGAAAATATGGGTTTGGATGAGTACGCCAATACCATGCCCGCTGGCACTATTGGCCGGAATTTGCGCTTCCAATCCGATCTGACCCAAGCGCGACTCCCAGATAACACCAGGGTTTATCGTTCCGGTCGTATGGCCAGAACAGCTGCCGCTGGTGCAAGTGCTCATCGCCAGTTCAACGATTGGAATCATATTGGCAAAAGGCTTGGATAACCCGACGTTTTTGACGAACGATTGCAGGTAAGGCAAGCTGTATTGCAGCGTCATGCCCCAGTTCAGCGCATTGGGAACATTGCTATTGCTTGCAGTTTGCTGCCCGACCGTACCGGTAATAGCCAACGGCTTAAGCCAGCGCAGCGCTTCGGGTAAATCGCCGAATCCTTTGCCCGCGTAAATTGTTGGCGTATACGTTGAATAACTGCTGCCGATTGCTTTACTGCCAGTGCCGCCGATATCAGTATCAATCCCGACCGACAACAGGAACTCGTGCACAGGGTTCACGTAGGCCATGTATTTGATACCAAGTCTCAGGTTGTCGAATCCCTTTACGGTGGGATCACCGGCAGCGCGTTGTGTGGCGTAGTTGGTGCCAACACTGATCGCCAGATTGGAGGTGATGGTTTTGGCGTAGTTGACCGATAAGCTATTGACGCTGGCGGTATTGCCGTCGTCATTTAGTGTTCTGATGTGACCGAACTGAAAATCAAGTTCGTCGCCGACACCGGGATCATCAACCGCCATCGTTGCTGGAAAGATACGGTCGCCTGCTACGGCATGTGCATGACCAAGTGGCGCGAGACTTGCGATAGCAAGGCCAAACGCCGCACGAGTAAGTGCGTTTCGCATGTTGTCAACATCCATTGAGAAAGAGTGATGAAGCAAGTTGCCGCGCAGCATAAAAGGCAAAGCGCGGCAGGATGTCAAAAATCCAGAATGGTCTTAAAACAGCGGCGGAGGTTGTGGACGACTTGCGGCGGCGACAGTGCGTGGGCGGAATGCGGCGCCGAGTATGGCGATGAAGGCGTGGTGGATGTGGGCGACGGCAGCGAGTTGCGGCAGCGTATTGACTAAAAAAGGACTATGTGAAAAGAGATTGCAGTAACCGCAGGCTTCCTGACCGTCTTGACCGTCTTGACCTCGATGATCTTGATGACCAGAATGCGCTCGTTGCGTCTGTTGCGACTGTTGCTCAGGCAGACGGTGCGTCATACCCTTCATTCCCGACATTCCCATCATATCGTGCATCTTTGATGCGCCATGGTCGATATTATCCGCTTCGGCGGATGCCGCCGTATGAACTATGCAGAGCGGTGACGCTTGAATAATCTGTGCCAGCATGGGTGTTCTACTGTGAAACCGCTTGGCCGCCAACGTTTGCGAAATCATAGGCGCGAACCCACTTATCAAGATAACTAGTATCCCAATCCACGCGCCATAGTGCATTCGTCGTAAAGCCAGCATATTCAATAACCCAGCCACTATTGTGGAGACGATACTATTATCACATAGGTATCTGGGATCATCCCAATGATATGTAGAGCAATCATTGCACCGATAAATGGTGTGATCGCATTACTGGGCCGACTCTTATTGGGGGAAGCGCAAAGAAACATCGGGCCGGTCTGATCAGAAAACATCTGACTTCACTTCTCAAATCGTTTCTAAATAATTATCACGAATGCGCGCTACATCTATCCCCAAAACCCTTTCCAGATAATGCTGCATGCCGCCGTGGTCATCATCGATCACTTGCTGGGCAGCATCCAGATAAGCCGCCTCGACCGATAGCAACGGTGCCATTACATCCTTCGGTAATCGCAGCTTTTTGACCTGTTCCTGTAGTTGCGCATTCCCCGTGGTGTTGCTGCGATTGGATTCCAGGTAATCGGCAATAATATCCGCGTGATCGATGCCGAGCGCGGATAGCAGCAGAAGACTAGCGAAGCCAGTCCTGTCTTTTCCGGCCGTGCAGTGATAAAGAATAGTGTGATTTTTCTCTGCCAGCTGTAAAAAACGCCGGTATTGGGCTTGGTATCGCACCGGAAAATCGCGATAGAACGCGATCATGAATGCACGACTGTCATCCGCGGTGCCATTCTGCAATGCAGATAGAACAGACAATTGCGACAGATTGCCCACCATGATCGGATCAGCGATCCAGTTAAACACATGTGCAAATGGCGTTTCCGCAGATTTCTTTTCACCATCAGTTCTAAAGTCAATCACCACATCCAGATTAAAGCGCTGTAATTGCGCGATATCAGTCGCCGTAGCCAGCCCGGGATTGGCGCTGCGAAGTAGTCGTCCGGTTTGAATCCGTCTGCCATCCGACGCGATTTTCCCGCCGAGGTCGCGAATATTCTGCACCTGTTGGAATAAAGATTGCAGCTCGGCTGGTGAGTCGTCAATTGACGTTTCTGTAGCGGCTGGCGATGTTGGGTTTTGTGACAAAAAGATCTCCTTAATGATTGAAGCGTGTAGCGCAAGAGCTAATTGAACATCCGCATCACACTTATCCCGCCGATAGAAAACGATGGGATTCAACTGGATGCGGCGCTATACATCAGACGCTACAGAAGCCGCTAGTTTACTGCAAACCGGCCGCATGACACATTTAGCGATAAGCGTGATGATTTCTTCGCCAGCATTCTCATGCTGAATTCCTACTTATAAATGCAAAATCCTTCGTTCAGAATTTATTCGAATTTTGGTTTAATGAATCACTATTTTTTATTGCCACTCGTTGTTCAGTTTTTGATGAAAGATACACATTATTAAGATTGGTCATGTCAGTCGTTACGCCGCAATTCATCCGCACGCAAATAAAAGGAATGCCAGCCTTGCCAGATTTTTCAACAGCAGCACATCGTATACAGAGCGATACCGAGGCGATCGCAATAGCCCAACATCTGGCGCACGATTTTAAGCAGGAAGCTGTGGTTCGAGATCGCGAACGACGTTTACCGGTCGCTGAAATGGTACGCTTCTCTACTAGTGGTTTAGGGGCAATCACCGTTCCGTCATCGCATGGTGGTGCCGGAGTATCGTGGGCGACCCTGGCAGAGGTAATTAGAATTATTTCGGTCGTCGACCCGGCGATTGGGCAAATCCCGCAAAACCATTTTGGGATATTGAACGTTCTTGAACAAACGGGCAGTGAAAGCCAAAAAATATTTTTTTATAATGCGGTACTAGGTGGCGCACGACTAGGAAATGCAGGCCCCGAACGGACCACTAAAAACGTCCTGGATGTTGGGACGCGCATTACCAAAATAAGCGGTAATGATAATAACTATCTATTAAATGGCAAGCGCTTTTATTCAACCGGCGCTTTATTTGCAGATTGGATTCCAACTAAAGCGTTAGATGAATCTGGCCGCAGTGTATTTGTGTTTGTTGCACGGCAAAGTCCAGGATTAAGCATCGTGGATGATTGGTCCGGGTTTGGTCAGCGCACTACCGCCAGCGGTACAGTGATATTCGATCAGGTGCGCGTATCTGCGCAATGTGTCGTCCCTCTCGAAAAAATCGTTGATCAGGCCAATAATACTGGTCCGGTATCGCAATTAATACAAGCGGCGATTGATGTCGGAATAGCCCGGGCAGCGTTGGAAGATACGGTCACATTTTTGCACCAAAAAAGGTGTACACCTGACGATAGCAGTCTTGCACTTGATACCAGCGATCCTTTCATTGTTAGTGATATTGGTTCGCTATTTATACGCCTTCACGCCGCTGAGGCATTGTTGGAACGTGCCGCCATTACCCTTGATCAAATGGTATCGCCGATCAATTTTGAACAGATGGCCGAGGCCTCCGTTAATGTCGCCGAAGCCAAGGTGCTGACGACTGAAATTGCATTAGACGCCAGTGAAAAATTGTTTGAACTGGTTGGTTTAGAAACAACGTCAGCTAAATATAATCTTGATCGTCATTGGCGCAATGCACGGGTTCATACCCTACATGATCCGGTTCGATGGAAATATTTTTCGGTTGGAAATTATTATCTTAATGAGATTGCGCCACCTCGTCACGCGTGGAGTTGATAGAACTTTTCATCTGTTGTGATCTATTTTGACGCTCTCTCACAACATTACTTTACTATTTTTTGAATAGACCTCCGATGCCAAATAGCACTACTTTTTTAGCACCAATACCCAACGCGACCGTTGAAAAAAAGCCATTTTCTCAAGTCGATAAGGTGCGGGTCGTTTCGGTCATTACTAGTGATGATGAAGCGCTCGTCATTGCGCGCCAGCTTGCGGCTGAATTTTTAGTTGAAGCGGGACTGCGTGATCAGACCAGACAATTGCCGTGGAATGAGTTGGAGCGCTATGTATGCTCCGGGTTATGGGCTATTTCCATTCCCAAAGAATATGGTGGCGCCGGCGTGTCAAATGTGACGTTGGCGGAAGTTATTGCCATCATTTCCAGTGCCGATGGGTCAATTGGTCAGATTCCGCAGAATCACTTTTATGCGGTTGAAATTTTACGTGTCAACGGAACCGAATCGCAGAAACAATTTTTCTTTGAACGGGTGTTGCTAGGTGACCGGTTTGGGAATGCGCTGGCGGAACTTGGTACGCGAACCTCGCAAGATCGCACTACAAGATTAACCCCGGATGGCAAAGGCTTCCGCATCAATGGCCGCAAGTTCTATGCAACTGGCGCGTTATACGCCGATTGGATACCGACTTCAGTCATTGATGACGATGGTATCCAGCAATTAGCTTTTGTTCCGCGCAGTGCAGAGGGTTTGACGATTACCGATGACTGGTCCGGGTTTGGTCAACGCACTACCGGAAGTGGTTCAGTGCTATTAGAAAATGTTACGGTTGATGCAAATCACATCGTGTCGTTTCAAGCAGCTTTTGAACGACCTACCCATATCGGGCCATTTGCGCAATTGCTTCACGCAGCAATCGATTTAGGCCTGGCGCGGGCAGCGATCACCGACACGATCGGCTTTGTGCGGAGCCGATCTAGACCTTGGGTCGATAGCGGGGCGCAACGTGCGTCCGAAGATCCACTAACGATTCATGAGGTCGGTAATCTGACCATTCATCTTCACGCTGCAGAGGCATTACTAGAGAGAGCAGGGCGCTGGGTAGATCAAGCGGCGGCACATCCCGACGAGGAAAGCGTTGCTGCGGCCTCTATAGCAGTGGCTGAAGCGCGGGTATTGACCACTGAAATTTCCTTATTGGCAGGTAGCAAGCTGTTTGAATTAGCAGGTTCGCAATCGACTTTAGCAGAACATAACCTCGACCGCCATTGGCGTAATGCCCGTACGCACACGTTGCACGATCCGGTTCGCTGGAAGTATTTCGCTGTTGGAAATTACTATCTCAACGGTAAAAAGCCACCGCGTCACGGTGCAATTTAGTGTTGGATAGTATTTAGTCTTTGATCTCAATTAAGTTCGATGAAGCCTTATTCTAGATCATGGTATTTCTATTTTTATTTCCATTTGTATTTATGGAGATTCCGTTGAATTGAATCAACATGCAAAAAAAGAAAATTGTTCTCAACGCATTCAGTATGAACTGCGTGAACCATATTAACCATGGACTATGGACGCATCCGCGCGACGAGTCCGAGAATTATAACGATATCGCGTACTGGACAGATCTGGCAAAGTTGCTGGAGCGCGGTAAGTTTGATGGTTTATTCCTCGCCGATATTGTCGGCGTCTATGACGTCTATCAGGACTCCGTCGATTTGACCTTACGCGAGTCGATTCAACTGCCGGTCAATGATCCGTTGATGTTGATCTCGGCTATGGCGTATGTCACCGAGCATCTCGGCTTTGGCGTCACGGTCAATCTCAGCTATGAGCAGCCTTTCCTTTTTGCACGCAAGCTATCGACATTAGATCATCTGACAAAAGGACGCATTGGCTGGAATATTGTGACCGGTTATTTGGAAAGTGCTGCGAAAGCTGTTGGCTTGTCGACCCAACTAGATCACGATCAACGCTATGACCGCGCTGATGAATTTATGGAAGTGGTGTACAAGTTATGGGAGGGATGCTGGGAGGACGACGCCGTCCTGCGCGATCGCAACCGCCGCATTTATGCGCAGCCAGATCGTGTTCATAAAATTATTCATCATGGTGATTACTATCATGTTGACGCAATCCATTTGAGTGAGCCTTCATTGCAGCGAACGCCAGTACTTTATCAGGCTGGATCATCGGGGCGTGGTCAGGTGTTTGCCGGACGCCATGCCGAAAGTATTTTCATTTCAAGTCAAACCAAAGAAGCAGCCCGGAAGCTGGTCGCCAATGCGCGTCAGGCCGCTATAGCGCAAGGCCGCAAAGCCAACGACGTGAAAGTTTTCATGGGGTTGACGGTAGTGGTGGCACCTACTGAAAAAGAAGCATGGGATTTATATCGCGAATACAGTGAGTACGCCAGTCCGGAAGCAGGACTGGCTCATTTTTCCAGCGGAACTGGTATTGATTTTTCAAAATACGAAATGGACGAGCCGATACGCGCCGTCAAGAATAATGCCATCGAATCGCTCACCAAGGCGATTACAAATCCAGACCTTGAATGGACCAAACGAAAGTTGCTGGATCAATTGGCTTTGGGTGGACGTTACGCCACGATTATAGGATCGCCTTCGCAAGTTGCCGATGCGCTGGAGGATTGGATGCGTGATACGGATATTGATGGGTTTAATCTAACCCGAACGGTCAGTCCGGAAAGTTTTGTCGCCTTCGTCGATCTGGTTATTCCGGAACTACAGCGGCGCGGCATATATAAAACAGACTACGAGGAAGGGTCGCTGCGCCAAAAAATGTTTGGCAACGGTAATCGTTTGCCCGAGCAGCATATCTCGGCTCGATATCGTCATCATGATCGTGCGAATTCTGTGCTTGATGTGGCCGTATAGATATTGGGCTACGACAGTTGTTCATGCGGCGGCGGACGATAGAGGAAAATTAATTCGTTCGACTACCGCAATGGATTGCCTCCGGTATTGCTCTACCAAACCTATTAGGGACCCCAAAGATTGGGGTCTTATTTCGGGTTAAACCAGCTATCAGTGCGCCAAAAAATGTCTTGCTCACTGAAATAAAGAATCTAATTTATTAATATATTTAAAGGGGAAAAGTATGTTTCGTCGGTTTTGGTCTACCATTGCAGCGGTGTTATTATTCGCCGCAAGTATTAACGCCTTTGCAGAAGATAAAGTCATCAGAATCGGCGCTACCAGCGGGCCGCAAGCACAGGTTTTGGAAGTTGCTAAACGGGTCTTGGAGCGGCAGTCGGGCGTCGTTCTACGCTTATACGTAGTTCAACGTTTGGTTCAGTACCTTGGCCTTTTGTTTCCGCAAGTCCAAGATCACACCAGAATATAATTAAGCAAGCCAGGAATTTCATTGTTCGAACGTTTTTCATCACTGTAATCAGCGTGGAAATGGCTCTGGCTGCGCAATTTTAAAAAATATTTTATTGTAGCCAGACTTTTCTGAGGTGTTATAAATGACAAATACTTCGCCCAGACTTAGAATATTTTTTTCTGAAATGGCAGTGACCAATCCGGATTTATTCGCTTTAAGGTTAACTTTTCCAAGAGCGTTGTAAATAATATTCGGGCTATTCGTAACATCAGTGACCAGTCCATCCGCCTCGATCATTTCGACGGTAACTTGAACATTTTTCCCGCTGATAATCGGAATGGTATTCGCGTTTATTGTAACTCCTGCTTCTTCCTCGCTTGAAAATGGTATTTTTTCCATTTCTCGCTCTCCGAGAAAAACACGTCCGTCTACACTGATGCGCAGCTCAACATTGGGGCCAGTGCCTTGGTATTTACGAATGGACTCGGCAAATACCTGACTAGAACATAATATTATTACAAAACAAACCAAGGCTATTTTCTTCATAAAATAATCTCCAAATAATTAAACTTATAAGTTTTCCCGATTGGACTGACATACTCGTCGTACGTCATTTCGATTGTTCGTAACGATCCATTGCGCAAAAAATGCAGGGACGATGCTATTCGTTTCAGCGACGCATTCGTTAATAATTTTTCCTACTTTTCGCCAGTCGTCATCGGTACCACAGCCATTGATATTGAGTGCGCTTTGAATATCTTGTGCTACGTGATATTTGGCCATGTCGCTTTCGCAATTTTTATTTGCGACATAAGTAGGAAGCAACCACGATTGATTCTCACAAGCCTCCATCACTTTTTTCCACTCTCCTGATTTATCCAAAAGCGGCTGCACAAACGCGGGTACAACCTTGGTAAGCCAATCTGTGTTTTCCATTTGCAAGCGACTACCACAGCTGTATTTCGCAATACAAATTTGGCCGGTGTAAAACCCCTTTATGGCACTGTCGTCTGGTACGTTTACTTTTTGCAAATCTTCGACGGGCGAGTAGCAAACATCGTCGGGTTTTATGTAGAACAATCGCATTTGGTCCGATGCAGAACATGCGCCAACGCTGCCTTTCACTGTTAGTTGATTGCTGCCTTCCTGCAAATTGATCGAAGCGGTACCTAAACCGAAAAACTGCATGAGTGCGGTGAAGCTTCCGCTCCGAGAAAAAAAGTTGCTCCGTTCAGGCTTGCGGTAGCCTAGCCCTGATCGCCGACGATAGTGGATGCGCTTCCGGTGCCGGTAATGCGGGTTCCCGCCGATCTCAACACGGCGTTCGGGGCGGGAGTGGTGAAATTAATATCGCATAGAAGTGCCTGCGGTTTCACTGCTGGTGTCTAGGCAGCGTCAAGTGGCGTGATTTTCTTATGCGCATGTGCGGTAGAGAAAAACATTAGTGCACCAATAAATATCAGCCGTTTTAAAAACCGAATTGTCATGTTTTTCTTTCTTATCGTGTTTCTGAGCCGTCAGAAGCGCTTGCGTTTTCATTGCTGATGTCTGGGCGGATTCAGCTGGCGTGGCTTTCGCGTGTGCATGTGCGGAAGAGAAAAAAATTAGCAGACTAATAAATATCAGCCGTTCAAAAAAACGCATCGTCATATCTTTCTTATCGTGTTGCCGGTCCGTCTTCAATCCAATTGTCAGTAGTTGCAGCAATGAATATCAACCACTACATCAATCGATAACGCAGGGCGGAATACAATCTGTCTTCTTAGTTTTAATTTGGAATTGTTCCCGTAAACGGTTAAATAATGTGGTTGTTAGAGGCTTTTATCTAGGTAGATAAGTTCACTTTAACGCGAAAAAGTCGAAAGAATTTTCTCGATTTAACCAAGAAAAATCTAGGTGAATTTTTTTGAAGAGCATAGTAAATGACAGAGATTCAATACTTTTTTGATCTGGTACTGTCATAACGCAGCTGGTGACGTGACGCACGCGGCGTACTACTTAAAAGGCTAAAATATTTGACCGACGAGGGAATTTATTTGTACGCCACTACCGACGATTGAAATGTTAATCAAAGTGGAATGATGTCACCCGTTAGGTTTCAGGGCGCATTGAAACAGCGATTCAAATATGCTCGAACGGGATATATAAATGGAGGCGTTGTTGAGATGATCGCTGCGTGACACGCATCACGTTGCATGATGATTTTTCGGTGATTTGTTCGGGATGTACGCTAGTTTAATTATTGATTTTTTTGTGAAGAAATCGCTTCAACCTCCGCTAAATCTTGCTGGTCTTTGGACCAAATACCATTAGCTACTACTGATGGTTTACAGGTTATCTGTTCGCCATCAGCAGGATTTACTTAGTACTTCATCACCACATAATCACCCGTTCCGCCGGTGCCAAATACATCTTATCCCCCGGTTTAACATCAAACGCGCTGTAGAAGCCAGGCTGGTTGGCAAGCGTGCCGTTGCCGCGAAATTGCGGTGGTGAATGGGGATCGATTTTTACGTAGACGATGGCTTGTGCGTCGCGCACCTTGCCGCGCCACACTTGCGCCCATCCCAGATAAAAACGTTGGTTGCCGGTCATGCCATCGATCATTGGCGCGGTTTTTCCCGCTAAGGATAACTGATACGCTTTGTAGGCGATGGTCAGGCCAGAGTTGTCGGCGATGTTTTCGCCGAGGGTGAGTTCACCATTCAACTTATATCCGGGTACCGGACTGTAAGCGCCATATTGCGCGACTAATGCTTTGGTTTTCACTGCGAATTTCTCGTGATCGTCTTTGGTCCACCAATCGCGGAGATTGCCGACTTCGTCGTATTGACTGCCTTGATCGTCAAAGCCATGGCTGATCTCGTGACCGATTACCGCGCCGATACCGCCATAATTAACCGCATCGTCAGCCTTGGCGTTAAAAAATGGTGGTTGCAGAATAGCGGCCGGAAATACAACTTCGTTGAGTTCCGGATTGTAATAGGCGTTGACGGTTTGTGGCGTCATGCCCCATTCGTCGCGATCAACTGGTTTGCCCAATTTGTCAATATTGCGTTGATACTCAAAATCATTAGCCCGCATAATATTGCCGACCAGATCGCCTTTTTTGATCGTGAGTGTTGCGTAGTCACGCCACTTGTTCGGATAACCGATCTTGGTCATCAACGTTGAAAGCTTTTTCTCCGCCTGCTGTTTGGTGGCCGGTCCCATCCAATCCAGCGTGTGGATACTTTCCCGATAGGCTGCGATCAGGTTGCTGACCAGTTTTTCCATGCGCGCTTTATTCTCCGGTGGGAAGTATTGCGCAACATACAATTCACCTAATCCCTCGCCAAGCGTATCTTCCACCATTTTTACACCGCGTTTCCAGCGTGGTTCGTTCTGTGGAACGCCGCGCAATACGCTGCCATAAAACGCAAAGTTTTCATCAACATAAGGCTTGGATAGCGATGAGGAAAATCTACTCAGGACATGCCATTTAAAATAGGCTTTCCAGGCATCCATCGAAGTCGATTCCAGCACATGATCGAAGCCTTCAATATAGCTTGGCTGACTGATCACCACGTACGATATTTTATCTTTCAGTCCAGCTTCTGCCAGATAGCTATTCCAATCGTTATGCGGTGCTAACGTTGGCAACTGGCTTAATTCAACTTTGTTATACGTTTTGACCGGATCACGATTTTGGACCTTGGTCCATTGCAGTTTTGCCAGCGCGGTTTCCAGCGTGAGTATGCTGGCTGCATTTTGCGCTGGGGCTTTGTCGCCAGCCAGCGTAAGCATCTTTTCGATGTGTGCAAGATATTTGATCCGCGTCTCTTTCAGCTTCGCATCGTCATCTTTGAGGTAGTAATCCCGATCAGGCAATCCAAGGCCACTTTGTCCCAGGTCGACAATGACTTTGGTGGAATCCCTGGCGTCCTGATGGATCCCGATGTCATAAGGGACTTTGACGCCGATGCGTGATAAATGCGCGATCATGCCAGCGATTTGTTTTTTGTTTTGCAGTGCATCAATCCGCGCAAATTGCGTGGTTAATGGCGCAACACCTAGTGCGTCGAGTGTATTTTCATCCATGAAACTTGCATACACGTCGGCGATTTTTTGTTCATTTGAACCAACTTTGACTGTCTTGTTTTTGCTCACAGAGTCAACGATAGTGCGTAGTTGATTTAACGAATTTTCGCGTAATTCATAAAAAGAACCCCAAGACGATTTATCGGCGGGAATCTCAGTCTTTTTCAACCATGTTCCGTTGACGTAGCTATAAAAATCATCTTGAGGACGCACCGCCGTATCGGCGTTATGCATATCGATGCCAGACATTAATGGCGTAGTTGAGTTTGTCATTGAGGTTGTCATAGTGGTGGCGAAATGCGCTCCTTGGGAGGCATCGGCAGCATTGCTTGTGCCGGTGGTAATCATCGTTAGTCCTGCTGCGGCGATGAGAGTTCTAGTCATAATACGATTCACGGTTAAAAAATCCTTTGCGAGATTATTCGGAGTGTAGTCTGAAATAAGGCGGTATGCAGAAAGCGCTGTCCAAGACTGAGTTCCAAGGCTGAGTTCCAAGGATATCTTAGGATGAGAAAGAAGGGCGCTTACAGCCTTGTAGTGTGGCAAAAATAAAAGACACCATTTGGCGCAGGTCAAACGTCGCGCCGCGGTAAACGCCACCAAGGTGTTCCTCATCTATGATTGTCGATTACGATCATGCGGGATAGTCATTAGCGGCGATAAGTACTCTCTTTGGTCGGTGGGCCGTTGAAATCACTACCGATTGCGTACAAGGAAATCACAATCCGTGCGGGTTCGGTAGTTCTGGTCAGAATAACTTTGCTGACCGGAACATCATCGACCACGCATTTGTTGCGTCGATCGATCCTTAACTCGACAACCGAATCGTTGGTGGCGACGATTGTATGGTTAGCCCGTTTGCAGTTCGGTGCATTCAATATCTTGTTGGAAACGGAGAGGGTCTCGTCCGTAGCGTAATTGACATTCGGAACGTCTGCGGACAGGCTTTCGGTCCACGTCCCTTTTGCCCATTGCGGCATAGAAAAGCCCGATAAAGAAACCGATGATACTGGCGTCGCTAATAAGCTAGGGAACACATCGTGTGCCATTTGACGGGTTAAAAACAGCTTTAGATGCGGCGTTTTGAGAGGGGCCATTAATTTGACGGTGCTGACGACGTTGCCATTCAGGCTAATTGTTAAATCTTCGTTGAGCGCGTCGCGAGTGACATCTTGCAGGCGGTGCAGGGCGGCCGGAGTAAGTTTTACGCTCAGCGCAACAAACTCCGTATCGTTTTGGCCCTGGTCGCGAATATTGAGATTAATTTCTGCAAAGTCGCGGTCTGATGAAAAATCAATTTCGGCAGCGTTAGCTGAGATAACAAAGAACGCGCTCAACGAAAGCATTAGAAGCTTAAGCTGCTGGCACCGTCTGGACATTATTTTCTCTCCAAAGCGCATTTTATCGGCATCCATTCGTATAATTATTCGATCTTACACAGATACTGGGAGAAAAGACGGTATTTGTACTATGACCTTGGCAGACCAGCGCTGACGTGACAAGGTGTCGACCCAGGTCGCTCACGTGATCGATTAGTGCGTGACCTAGTGCGCCATGTCGTTCGTCATTCGCTATCCATAAAATTGGAGTCATAGAACGGGATGAAGTTCACTTGCCTACAATCGGGAGAAGTGGTTCTGGAAAATATTGAATAGCCCCATTCCAGTTGTTTGTCCTACAATGCATGCGATAACATGAAATATAAAGAAACGGCTATATAAGATTTCAAAGCAGCCGTTAAAGACGTTGTACAAGACATAATATAAAAACGTTGCACTTAATGAAAGATAAGATGACATCTATAGCACAGCAAGAGCTTTCACCTGCAGACGACCGCCGCAAGCGTATTTTTGCAATTGTGGGTGCCTCATCCGGCAATCTGGTTGAATGGTTCGATTTTTATGTCTATTCATTTTGTGCAATCTATTTTGCACCGGCTTTTTTCCCCAGTGGTAATTCCACTACGCAATTATTGAATACTGCTGGCGTATTTGCCGCTGGATTTTTGATGCGCCCGATTGGTGGATATATTTTCGGTCGCCTTGCCGACAAACGCGGTCGCAAGACCTCAATGATGGTTTCCGTGTTGATGATGTGCACGGGATCGTTATTGATCGCCTGCCTGCCAACCTATGCCACCATCGGTGCTGCCGCACCCGCGTTGCTACTATTTGCGCGTTTGTTGCAGGGCTTGTCAGTTGGTGGCGAGTACGGCACCAGCGCAACATATATGAGTGAAGTCGCACTAAAAGGACAGCGCGGATTTTATGCATCGTTCCAATATGTGACCTTGATTGGTGGTCAGTTGCTGGCGGTATTGGTGTTGGTTATTTTGCAGCAATTGCTGACGACTGAACAACTGAAAGACTGGGGATGGCGTGTTCCGTTTGTACTAGGTGCTTGTGCAGCTGTCGTAGCGCTGTATTTGCGTCGCTCGCTGAATGAAACCTCGACCACAGACTCGCGCAAAAATAAGGATGCCGGAACCATCGCGGGACTGATGAAGCATAAGGTTGCCTTCATGACGGTGATCGGCTTCACTGCTGGTGGCTCGTTGATTTTTTATACGTTCACCACATACATGCAAAAGTATCTCGTGAACACCGCAGGCATGAACGCCAAAACAGCAAGCGCGGTCATGACTGGCGCGCTATTGGTTTATATGTTGATGCAACCGTTGTTCGGCGCGCTGTCGGATAAAATCGGACGGCGCACCTCAATGATCTGGTTTGGTGCGCTGGCCACGCTGATGACAGTGCCAATTTTGCACACCTTGGCCAGTGTGACCAATCCTTACGCGGCCTTTGGATTAGTTATTCTGGCGTTGGCGGTGGTGAGTTTATATACCTCGATCAGCGGCCTAATCAAGGCAGAGATGTTTCCACCCGAAGTGCGAGCGCTGGGCGTTGGATTATCTTACGCGTTGGGTAATGCGGTATTCGGCGGTTCGGCTGAGTTCGTGGCCCTGAAACTTAAATCGATTGGCATGGAGTCGACGTTTTACTGGTACGTCACTGCGCTGTGTGCGATTGCGATGATTGTTGCGATTCGCATGCGCGATCCGGGTACCGAAGGTTATTTGCGGCACGAGAATTAACACCAAAATTGGTGGACGCCTGAACCTGAAGTGGCAGTTATGTTTCGATTCAGGTGGCAACTTGGTGATGGTTGATATTGAATAAGTGTTGATTAGTGCGTGGTAAGTAATGAATGGCAAATGGCGAGTAGTAAAGGATGAGTAGTAAATGACGAGTATTAAATGACGAGTAGCGAATGCGTAACCGATGAGAGCTGAAAGCCTTCTCTCATTGGCAACGCGAAAGCACGTAAATGATCGCTGACCAGATGTTGAACAGCGCATCATTCTATCTGCGACATTTTTAATGATGTGGGCAATACAGTAATTTATTCGGAGAAGTGATGATGAAGCAGTTGTTATTGATTGGAGGCGTATTCGCCTTTTTAGTTTCCGGTAGTGCGTTGGCAAACGCAGATCTTGCCAAAGCCAAAAACTGTATGGCGTGCCACTCTATTGGCAATAAAATTGTCGGTCCAGCCTTTAAAGACGTGGCTAAAAAGTATGACGGACAACCCGATGCAGAAGATAAGTTAGTCCAAAAAGTATTGAAGGGCGGCTCCGGCGTGTGGGGTCAAATACCAATGCCTGCCAACGCACAAGTCAGCGATGCAGAAGCGCACACGCTGGTTAAATGGATATTGTCATTGAAATAGGCGATTGATCAGCGATTGATTAGCGCTTAACCACCGGTTGCGGGCAGATCGCTGAGACGCGCAGGCATGAAAGAACGTAAAAAAGGGTGCTCATTTGAGCACCCTTTTTTTGTAAACAACAGAGGACAAAAAATAAACAACGAAATCGACTGCGGACATTCGCAAACGGTATGTTGAATTTTCCCCCTGTTTATTTCGTACTATGAGACACCAAGTTACTGACTTACTTGGTTACGCGAATAAGTGTGCGTTGTCCCGCTTTATACGTATACAACGTCAATGTCGCATTTTTCATATCGCCGTGCGTATCGAACGCAATCGTGCCGGTAACGCCTTTGTGATTGATCTTCGCCAAAGCTGGCAAATAGACTTTTGGATCGGTGGAGTTGGCTTTTTGCATCGCCTCCACCATCGTCATCAACGCATCATAAGCATACGCCGCATAGATCACTACTTCGTGCCCATAACGCGCTTTGAAGGCCGTCTTAAACGCGTCTAGCGCCGGTCGTCCGGCATCAGGAACACCGCCCGCTTCTGCGCAAATGACTTGATCGTCGGACAGCGCATCGCCAGCCAGTTTAGGCAACTCCGTGGTGCAGATGGCATCGCCGCCCATCATTTTTGCCTTGATCCCTAATTGCTTCATTTGACGCAACATCGGCCCCGCGCCAGCATCCAGACCGCCGAAGAAAATCACGTCAGGTTTCTTTGCCTTGATCGCCGTCAAAATCGCGCTGAAGTCGGTTGCCTTGTCGTTGGTGTATTGGGTCGCAACAATATTTGCACCGGCTGCCTTGGCGCGCTTGGCAAACTCTTGCGCCAGACCTTGACCATACGCCGTGCGGTCGTCGATCACGGCGATATTTTTGGCATGCAAAGTCTGGACCGCATAGCGTCCCAATGCGCCAGCTAACTGACCGTCGTTTGCCACAACCCGGAACGCGGTGTTATAGCCTTGTAGCGTGTATTTGGGATTGGTCGTGCCGGGGGAAATTTGCGGAATCCCCGCGTCGTAATAAATCTTGGATGCAGGAATACTGGTGCCGGATTGCAGATGACCGATGACGCCCTGGACCTTGGCATCGACCAGTTTTTGCGCTACTGAAGTACCTTGTTTTGGATCGCCGCCATCATCTTCTGTCATCAATACAAATTTAATTTTCTTGCCACCTATCGTCAGGCCTTTGGCATTCAATTCTTCGACAGCCATATTCGCACCGTTTTGCAGATCCTTGCCGACGTACGCAATGGGGCCAGTTGTCGGGCCAACTTGCGCCAGCTTGACGATTTGTTCTTGCGCACATGCGCGACCAGAAAGTGTCAATGAAAGCGCCAGTGCAATGACAGCAGATAGAGAAATGATCGTTGTTTTAGATGGCATCGTAGATCCTCCTGAGGATTTCAAATTTGAGGGTATTCATGTAAAAGCGATTGCGGCTGGTTATTCGTCATTACGTTTCAATACGTTTAATTATGCTTCACCTTGCATCGCCATGCGTTGTGCCCGTTGGATGAATTAGATGCATTGGATGCGGTCCGCGACAAACATTGTAAATGAGCTTCTGAGTAAATTGATTATTTGCGATTGGATGGCGAAATAATTCTATCGTGCTTATCAACGATTTAGTTCTTTACTGATATTGAACGCATGTGTCGCGTGCAGGGATAACATTAGTGCGCGCCGCAATAATGCTTTACGAACGTAGTTTTTTATTCTTCTATTTAACGACACAATCTGTTTTTCGCAGCTGCTGGAAGATCGAGACGACTTTTTCATCAAGCACCGAAAGAGCAGCGTGAAAGCAGGGAAAAGGGCCTGCGATATTCACTGCGCTATCAACGTATGTAAAAACGTATGTAAAAGCAACGCCACAGTATCGTAAAAGAGACAGTTCCTTTGGACGAATCTTAAGGCGACAGTTTCTCTATTTTTTTCACCGGAATTTCATCTCTGTCTCCCATAGGATCAATCTTTTTGATCATAGCCTCTAGGACAATATATGTGATTTAAAAGTACAAATTTCGTGGATTGAGAACTAAGTAATCCCCCTAACTGCCTCTGTCACGCCGCTAATCCGTCGAAGCGTCGGGTTATAGTCTTTTCATACTATTAGGCATCGTTTCTACCAAATAGTTTTAGTCAATTGGCGCATGCACTCCATGCGGTTTGTTTGCTAAGTAGTTTACATAATTATTCACAAAAAAGTTCTATTTACGAAGGGCGAACCGAATTTTTTCGGCGCCACTAAAAGGGGAGTTTACGTATGAAATTTGCGCATTATAAACGGCAAGTACAGAAGGGTTTTACACTCATCGAGTTGATGATTGTGGTGGCAATTATTGGTATTTTGGCGGCTATTGCTATACCAGCGTATCAGGACTACACCTTTAGAGCGCGATTTGCCGATGTTATTGCAATAACCAATCCTTACAAGACCGCGGTTGGATTGTGTATCCAAACTACTGGAAGTGCAACCGCGTGTACAACAGGTTCAAATGGTATTCCGGCCTCGCAGGAAACTGCTAACGTCGCATCTGTAAATGTTGCAGGGGGAACAATTACTGTAGTGCCGACAATTACTACAAATGCAGATTCCACATTGATCCTTTTACCGGCGATTGGCCCTGCCGCAATTACCTGGTCTAACGCCGGTAGCGGATGTCTGACAGCGCGATCGCCAGCTCCAGTTCTATGTGAGTTAATCGCACCTATCGTTCAGCCAAAACCTTAATCTAAAGAATATGATTCAGTATCAGCGTTACCGCTTTGAATCGTAAAGTTTGCGGTGTAAGGGCAGCGTTGTAAATACTTACCAAGCTACTAAGTAACCGTCAAAACGGTGCGTTGTCCACCTCTAAAAGTATAGACGGTCAACGCACCATTTTTAATATCGCCATTCGCGTCAAAACCGATTTCGCCTGTCACGCCTTTGTGAACAATCTTCGCAAGTTGTGACAGGTATTTTTTTGGATCTGCTGAGTTTGCTTTTTGCATGGCGTCTGCAATGGTCATGACTGCGTCGTAGGTATAAGGCGCGTATTGTTTGATCTCGCTGTTATAGCGTTTCTTGTAGGCTGCTTTGAACGCATCCAGTTTTTTCTGCCCCGATTTTTCTACGCCACCCGCTTCTGCGCACACCACCTGATCATCACGCAAGCTGTTGCCAGCTAATAGCGGCAACTGATTGGTACAGATCGCGTCGCCACCCATCAACTTTGCGTTTATTCCGAGCATTTGCATCTGACGCAACATCAATCCGGCGCTGGCATCAATGCCGCCGAAGAAAATTAAGTCCGGCTTTTTTCCTTTGATAGTAGTCAGGATCGCATTGAAGTCAGTCGCTCTGTCGCTGATATATTGTCGCGTCACGATGGTGACACCGGCGGCTCTGGCGCTTTTGATAAATTCATCAGCTAATCCTTGTCCATAAGCGGTGCGATCATCGATGACCGCAATGTTTTTTGCGGTGAGCGTTTTTGCGGCATAGCGTCCCAACATGCCGCCAAGCTGACCATCGTTGGCGACTACGCGGAATGTCGTATTAAAACCTTGCTGCGTATATTTGCGGCTAGTCGCGGAGGGCGATATTTGGGGAATACCCGCGTCGTAATATATTTTTGATGCAGGGATTGACGTCCCGGACTGAAGATGGCCGATCACGGCCTGGACTTTTGCATCGACTAGTTTTTGGGCAGCGCTGGTTGCCATTTTCGGATCGCTGCCGTCATCTTCTGCCAACAGAACGAATGTCACTTTTTTACCGGCGAGGGTGACGCCTTTGGCGTTCAACTCTTCGATGGCCATGCGCGCACCATTTTCATTGTCTTTGCCCATGTGAGCAACTGGTCCAGTCAGTGGGCCGACGTGGCCGATTTTTACCAGCTGTGTCGGCGCAAACGCTTGCCCTTGGGCTGATGCGCTATCTGCGGTGATGACCAACGCCAGGACTGGAATTATTACAACAGCGATCATCGCCGACAATGGATCACGTCTGACATAAGCTTGCATGACTTTTCCTCTGAAAATAAAAACGGAGACGTTCACTTGCTATGCGATGCCATGCAGAACCAAGCGAAGAGTGCTTGTTTAATGTGAAATACACATGTGAAGTGCATGTCACGGTGTTTTATCGGGATGGCTGTACATTCCGATCATCACTAAAAAGGACTGGAAACCGTTCGATGGCAAGATTTTACACAAGCAAGATAGCAGACGCCAAATAGGGCATGCTATTTATGGGAAAAGAGTATAAAGCGAATGATATTTAAAAAGATCCGCTGTGAAGACGGACGAAAAAAAACGCTTCGGTGTTGAAGCCGAAGCGTTTTGAGAGTGTATATGATCGATAGCTTAAACTAAATGTAGCGAGGGTTTATTGCGATCAAGGTTAACTTTCTAGTTCACCGTTTGTCGCTCACCACTCACCACATACCGATCAATGGTTGCCGCACTTTATTTAGTCACAGCCAGCAACGTACGTACGCCGCCTTTGTATGTGTACAAAGTCAAAGAACCGTCTTTGATATCGCCTTTTTTATCAAAAGCGATATTGCCGGTCACACCTTTGTGACTGATCTTAGCCAGGAAAGGCAAATATTTTTTAGGATCGGCAGACTTGGCTTGCTGCATCGCTTCAACCATGGTCATCAATGCATCGTAGACGTACGGTGCGTAGATCACGACTTCCTGGTTGAATTTCTTTTGGTAAGCGACTTTGAAGTCTTCCAGTGCTTTTTTGCCAGCGTCTGGTACACCACCAGCTTCGGCGCAGACTACCTGATCATCCCGCAGGCCTTCGCCAGCCAGTTTGGCCAACTCTGTCGTGCACAGGCCATCACCGCCCATGAATTTAGCGTCGATACCAAGTTGCTTCATCTGACGCAACATCGGGCCACCGACTGCATCCATACCACCGAAGAAAATCAGGTCAGGCTTTTTGGCTTTGATCGATGTCAGAATCGCGTTGAAGTCAGTTGCTTTATCGTTGGTGAACTGGGTTGATACGATAGTAGCGCCGTCTTTTTTAGCACCTTTCGAGAACTCTTCTGCAACACCTTGGCCATACGCAGTACGGTCATCAATGACCGCGATGTTTTTGGCTTTCAGTTTGTCGACAGCGTAACGACCTAAAGTACCGCCCAATTGACCATCGTTAGCGACAACACGGAAAGCAGTGTTAAAGCCTTGTTGAGTGTATTTTGGGTTAGTGGCAGATGGTGAAATCTGTGGAATACCAGCATCAAAATAAATCTTCGATGCAGGGATAGTAGTGCCAGAGTTCATGTGACCGATAACGCCATTAACGTGCGAATCGACTAATTTCTGTGCAACAGTTGTCGCAAGTTTAGGATCGGACGCATCATCTTCACCATCCAAAACGAATTTTACTTTTTTGCCGCCGATCATGGTGCCTTTGGCGTTCAGCTCATCGATCGCCATTTTCGCGCCATTTTCATTGTCTTTACCAATGTGGGCGTTAGGGCCGGTGAGTGGGCCAACGTGACCGATTGTGACGACTTGTTCTTGTGCGAATACTGAACCAGCAAGTGCGAACGCAATGGCGCCAACTAAAGGAAGCATTTTGGTCTTGATCTGCATGAATTTCTCTCCTGAGGATTTAAAATAACACTAAGTACTACAAAGCAATATAGCTCGGCCCAAAAACTTTGTTCCTCCGTTTGCAGCTTATTAGGTTGCTGCGAACATGCAAACGGTACATCATAAAAAACAGTTCGCAAAGCGGTTTTATGCGTTTTTTTTGAATCCCTCACACTTCCCATATGACCAAACAACACGTCCTCGATAAGGTAGATCGCAAGTTACTCAACTTGTTGCAGCGCGACAATCAAATTCCTACTCGTACCCTCGCCGAGAAGGCCCATATTTCACAACCAACCTGTCTGCGCCGCATCCGCGATTTGCGTGAGGCTGGTGTGATTAACGCTGATGTGGCGTTGGTCGATCCGTTTGCGCTCGGGTACGGCATGCTCGCATTTCTCGAAATTTCTCTTACCAATCAATCAGATGAACATATGCAGGAATTCGAACTGCGTATGAACAAAGAGGTTGAGGTAATGCAGTGTTATTTTGTTTCTGGCGACTATGATTATTTTTTGGTAGCCCATGTTATAGACATGGATGCTTATTATCAATTCGTCAGACGGGTTATTTCAGGTTCTGGCAATGTTCGTCACTTTCAATCTCGTTTTCCTATGAAGCGTGCAAAATTTGTCACTCGGATTGCCTTTGATGAGAAGGCCGCGACAATTCAGGTTCGCGCGCCAAAATAGGCTGACGCCCTGAAATGATGCGCAATAGCGGCAGAACAGGTGCATTAATCCCTTTTTTACTTGCTCGCACGACTCATTACGCAATATCTGGGCCAGGCTGTTTAAAACAAAAAAAGCCCAATCCTGACAGTGGGGATTGGGCTTTTAAGTGGCACTCAAATACGTTGTGGCATTGAATGGTCATCAGATTCTCGGTGAGCTCGGAACTCGCTCGACCTAAATCGAACTAGTTCGAACCAAGTATTAAATACTGAATTTATTACTCCGACAAGCGCTGGTGCAAGGCGCGGCGCGTGACGCAAGTGCACTGGCCTTGCTATTCCGTTCAACTCATCTGAGTCCGATTTTTTATCGCTTTAGTTCAGACCGGAACTTCACGCGGTTGCAGTGCCTTTTGTGGAGCGCGACGCGGCATGCCGGTAAATGCAAAATCAATTTCAGGCTGGCGACCGGACATGATTTCTGCAATTGCGCGACCTGACCCGCAGCCCATGGTCCAGCCGAGTGTGCCGTGACCGGTGTTGAGGAAGAGATTGCTGATTTTGCTCTTGCCAATATACGGCACGTTAGACGGCGTTAATGGTCGCAATCCGGTCCAGTACGTTGGATTGTCGTAGTCGCAGGCGTCTGGAAATAATTCACGGGTACGACGTGTAATGGCTTCGCAACGGGTGGTATTAAGTTCACGCGTGTAGCCGTTTAGTTCGCACGTTCCTGCGACGCGCAAGCGATCGCCCAAGCGCGATATTACTAGCTTGTAACCGTCATCGGTCAATGACACGCTAGGCGCGGCGGCAGGATTGGTGATCTTATAGGTGGCGGAATAGCCCTTGCCCGGATAAATCATCAAATTAATACCAAGCGGTTTCAGCAATTGCTCGGAGAAACTGCCCATTGCGACCACAAATGCGTCAGCGTGCAAAACTTGATGTTTTCCTTCTGCGTTAATGATTTCGACGCCGGTAATTTTTGCGTTAGCGCCGTGGCCTTCGCTGATCAAACGCGTAACTGTGGTGTTGAATTGAAATTTGACGCCAGCTTCTTGTGCTTTGTCAGCGAGTCCGGTAGTGAACTTATAGACGTCACCGGATTCATCATTGTCGGTGAAGTCGCCACCCACAATTTTATCGCGTATGCGGGATAACGACGGCTCTATCCTGACGACCTCGTCGGCGCTGATGGAGTTGCGTGGGCAACCCAGATCGCGCATCAATTTGGCCGCTGCCAGTGAGTCGTCGAATTCTTTTTGTTCTGTGTAGAAATGCAGAATGCCGCGTACCAAATGATCGTATTCGATACCTGTTTCAGCACGGACCGACAGCAGCGTTTGACGACTGTATTCGCAGATAGCGACGATTTGGCGAATGTTGGCGGCGGTGCGTGATGGTGTGCATTCGCGTAAAAAATTCAACGCCCATTTCCATTGCAGCCATTCAGGACGAAAGCGATACAGCAACGGTGCATCTTCCTTGCCCAACCATTTCAGCACCTTCAGCGGCGCTTGCGGATTTGCCCATGGCTCGGCATGCGAGACTGAAATTTGGCAACCGTTCGCAAAACTGGTTTCTTGTGCTGCGCCTGCCTGACGGTCAATGACAGTGACGTCATTGCCTTCTTTGTTTAGGAACCATGCTGACGAAGTACCAATGATGCCGGCGCCCAATACAATCACTTTCATGCGAAATCTCCGAATTGTCTTAACTAAGTGCCAGTATTGTAAGAAATTCTTGATTGTTTAGGTAATTCAATTTGATGGTCACTTTTTTTCTATTTATTCATTAGCGGCTAATTTTTGATTAATAATCAAAAATTAATTATTCTAATTTTGTTTTTCGCAATTTAACTAATTCCAGCGTCACTGCACTTGAAATGACCTCATTTAAGGTCTGATGCAAGCCTGCTTTGATTTGATCAGCCATTGCCTTAACAGCCGATTGCAACACCTCTGCCAAACTATCCCGCACGCGTTGTTCGATGACAAAATCTATACGGTCTTGTAGTTGCCATAATATTTTTTCGTGCAATTCATGCTTAAGCGTTTCCCAGTCGCGCTCGGTTAATGTCATCGCTGCGTGGGTTGCGGGGTGGATAAACTGATCATCTTGCACGCTCGACTGAGATGCTTGGATATGGTCCGTGGCGTTAGTGAACCAGGTATCTTCAATCGCGTCATCCTCCGCCGTTTCAATGATTTCAGTCAACAATGGAATACCTGCATCCAGCGCGTTATTTTTCATAGAATCTCCTCATATATCGGCGGATGCCTGTTTTTGCGTGTGCACCTACGCGTTTGCGGCGATAGAGTGGCTAAGTTGGTAGCCACGTTGCTGATAAAAGCGATAGCGCTCGCGACTATTATTCTTGTCGGTCTCGTTGAGAGTGACGATTTCAAACATGCGTTCAAACCGCGCAAAATGAGAAGGTGTATTGCCGGATAAATTAATCAGTACCTGATGATGCGGCAGCACGATGGTTTCATCGTCGGTCAAAATGACTGGCGTTTGTTGGGCAAGCGGATCATTGGCGACAACATGCGGTACAAAATCGTGCTCGGAAAAGGTCCACAGCGTCCGATCCATAGTAGCGAGGTCTTCGGCGTTACTTGTTAATATTACAATTTGACATTGCGCCATCCGCGCTTTGCGGACGAGTCGACACGTATAGAGAAATTTGTCGGGAATATTAGTGTGAAAATCGATTTGCGTCATGGTCTGTGCCGAAGGGCGTGCTAATTGCGGCTTAAAATCTGAATCCAGGCGGCGTATTGCCTGTCGCGGGACGCGGCGTACCTTGTTTGCTATTGTCAGTTGAATCGTCTATCGCGGGACTCGCCGTACTCGTGTTTACCGTTGGCGCGGCGGCAGTCGCTTGTCCATTTTGATATGTTTTTGGCAAACGATTGTTTTGCGGGTAACCGGCAGCGCTAAGTGCCGCATTCCAGGAAGTCGCTTCAAAGCCACTTTCTTTATTGCGTCCGATCACCATGAATGGCAATTGACTCTCTCCGGCAACTTCCTTTAAGCGCGCAATGTCATTGTTGGTACTAATCGTTTTTTCGCGGAACGGAATACCCCGATTACGTAGTAATTTTCGTCCATCGTCGCATGGAATGCATTTGCTGGAAGTATATAAAGTGACCGGACTATTTTTTTTAGCTTGCGCCAATTCATACGGTAGGTCGCTATTATCAATGTCGCTTTCGCTGTTTTTGGAGAGCGATTTTGAATCAACGATTTTGCCTGAATTAGGGGGAATATCGCTGTAAGTAACGCGACCGTCTGCGCCGATGGATTTGTAGAGTTGGGCTTGCGCAACAGATGTCGCTAACAGGCAAACTGCGAGGCCTGCGGTTGAAAATAATGATGCCACCAGTTTCATCTAATTTCCTAAAATGAAGAATTGCCACCTTGGTTGTCCAAGGACAAGCGGTTGCAATTCGTTTGAGTCCGTATTGTATGCCGGGTAACGCCGCGGGTGCGATGACTTCTGCGCACTAGTCGCCCTTTGCCCATTATGCCAATAGCTTCTACAAAGAAAAAATAAGAAAAACCGGCGAATGACTATGGACCTGATGATGCCATTGATCGGAATGGCCGTGGAGGCGCTTTGGCACATTCCACGGCAGACCTGCTTATTACTTGCTTATTACTTGCTTATGATTTGCTTATGATTTGTTTTTTATTACCTGTTTCGATTGGTTACGCTGCCATTCCGCTATGCCGTAATAAAGCATCAATATTTGGTTCACGGCCACGGAAGGCTTTGAATGATTCCAAAGCAGGGCGAGAGCCACCTACCGCCAAAATCTCACGTTGAAATTTACTGCCAGTTTCTGCTGATATCACATTACCACCGTTAGCGATTTCTTCGAACGCGCTATAAGCGTCTGCGGATAATACTTCAGCCCACTTGTAGCTGTAATATCCGGCCGCGTAACCGCCAGCAAAAATATGCGAGAACGCGTGTTGAAAACGATTAAACGCTGGCGGACTGAGAACGGCAATCTGCTCGCGAACTTGGTTGATCAGTTCTTGCACCGTTTGAGTGCCAGACGGATCGTATTTGTCGTGCAGATGCATATCCAGCAGCGAGAACTCAACTTGACGCAAGGTTTGTAGCCCTGACTGGAAATTTTTGGCGGCGGTCATTTTGTCAAACAGCGCGCGCGGCAATGGCTGACCATTCGTAGCTTCGGCGGTCATGTCTTGCAGAACGTCCCATTCCCAGCAGAAATTTTCCATAAATTGAGAGGGTAATTCAACCGCGTCCCATTCCACGCCGGAGATACCGGAGACGCTAATTTCATCCACTTGCGTCAGCATGTGGTGCAAACCGTGACCAAATTCGTGGAATAAGGTGATGACTTCATCATGCGTAAACAGCGCTGGCTTGGTGATCCCATCGACCACCGCAGGTGCGGAGAAATTGCACGTCAAATAGGCAATCGGCGTCTGAATGCCTTCCCCGTCGTTCAATTTGCGACGCGCACGTGCGTCGTCCATCCATGCGCCGCCACGTTTGCCAGTGCGCGCATAGAGATCAAGATAGAACTGTCCGAGTATCTTGCCTTCTTTTTCGATCTTGAAAAACTTTACATCAGGATGCCAGACCGGTGCTTTATCCAGACTGATTTCGACCGAGAATAATTTTTGTACCAGTGCAAATAAACCTTGCACGACTTTTGTTTCAGGGAAATATTGTTTTACTTCCTGCTCTGAAAAGGCATAGCGTTGCTCACGCAATTTTTCCGATGCGTAGGTGCTGTCCCAAGCTTCCAGCGGCGTAATACCTAACTCGGTTTTTGCAAATTCACGCAATTCAGCTAGGTCTTTTTCTGCGAACGGACGCGCACGCTGGCCGAGATCTTCCAGGAAGGCGATCACCTCTTCAGGGGTTTGTGCCATTTTTGTCACCAGCGACAATTCGGCATAATTCTTCAAACCTAATAGTGCGGCTTCTTCGTTGCGGAGCTTTAGAATACTGACGATATTTTGGGTGTTATCCCATTCCGGTTTGCCGCTGAGCTCGGACGCTTTGGTAGCATTTGCGCGATAGATTCTTTCACGCAGGACGCGGCTATCAGCATATTGCAATATCGGGAAATAAGACGGAAAGTGGAGCGTAAATTTATAGCCTTCCTTGCTATCCTTTTGGGCCGCCGCAAGGGCCGCTTGCTTGACATCGTCCGGCAAACCAGCCAGTTCGGCTTCATCCAATACAAACAGCGCGTAATCATTGGTGGCGTCGAGTACGTTTTCTGAAAACCGGGTGGTTAATGCACCGTGTTTTTCTTGAATGTCAGCAAAACGTGCTTTCTCTGCGTCTGGCAATTCAGCACCACCAAGACGGAAATCGCGCACCGCATTTTTAATGATTTTTTGACGTGCCGCCGATAAGGTCGAAAAGTCGGCGCTGGTTTCCAGCGCTTTGTATTTGTCGAATAACGCCAGATTCTGTGACAACGAGGTCGAAAATTCTATCAGTTTCGGCTGATTTTCGTTATACGCCGCACGCAGTTCGGGACTGTCCATGACCGCATTCAAATGCCCAACAATGCCCCACGCGCGCCCCAGATTTTCGGTGGCGTTTTCTAGCGGCGTGACAAAGGTTTCCCATTTAACCGACGCTTGCGGCGCTTCCAGTTGCGTGACGACAATACTGGCCTGTTCGAGCAAATAGGCGATGGCAGGCGTTACGTGTTCCGCCTTGATGGTATCAAAATGTGCCAGACCAGAAAAATCCAGAAGCGGATTGTTTTGTGGTGTCGCTGTCGTTGTGTCGCTTACTATTGCGGACGTGGATGTCATAAATTAGTTTCTTTCTGCGGCTTCAATCGTATTGACCAGCAACATGGTGATGGTCATCGGCCCGACGCCGCCTGGCACCGGGGTGATATAACCCGCAACTTCTCTGACATTGGCAAAGTCGACATCGCCGCACAATTTGCCATTGTCATCACGATTCATGCCGACGTCGATCACGACAGCACCCGGTTTGACCATGTCGGCGGTGACGATATTGCGTTTGCCGGTAGCAACGACAAGAATATCAGCCTGACGCGTATGGTGACCAAGATCGCGGGTCTTTGAGTTGCAGATGGTGACGGTCGCACCCGCTTGCAAGAGCAGCATGGATTGTGGTTTACCGACAATATTTGACGCGCCTACGATGACCGCATGCGCACCACGCACCGGATAATCGATCGATTCCAGCATTTTCATGACACCGTAGGGCGTGCACGGGCGGAATAATGGCTTTCCTGTCATCAATAATCCAGCATTGCTGACGTGAAAACCGTCGACGTCTTTTTCTGCGGCGATGGCTTCAATCACTTTATTAGCGTCAATATGCGCAGGTAAAGGCAACTGAACCAGGATACCGTTGATTTTTGGATCGTGGTTTAGAGCGTCGATCCGTGCCAGTAAGTCAGCTTCGCTCAGATCGGCGTCATATTTTTCTAATACCGAATAAAGACCGTTGTCTTCACAGGCTTTGACCTTATTGCGGACGTATACTTGTGAAGCCTGACTCTCACCAACCAGAATGACTGCTAGTCCTGGTTGTTTGCCAAGCGCCGTCAGCGCGGCGGCGCGAGTGGCAACCTCGGCGCGTAATTGTTTTGAAAGGAGGGTTCCGTCAATGAGTTGAGCTGGCATAGTGGGGCGGTGTAAAAGCAAATTAAAACGAGATTATAAAGGTTCGCGTGCCATACAGAGAGTGGTCCGTGACTTTGCTGCCATATAGTTTCAGTATATATATGTCTCAAATCGACAATTTTCATCTTGGCAGCGCAAAGTTGTTTAATTTTATCCGGGACAAACGCTTTACGATCTAGTGTCCATGGTTGATTGAGCAAGTAAGCAGCCTTTAGCGCATCCGACGCACTTTTTGATTTTCGGCTATTCTCGCGTATTAGGACGCTACTGAACCTAAGAGTAGTCGGCTGCAAAATGATTTGGACGGCCCATGTTTCTTCAGTTTCTTGACCAATAGCTAGCTATTGGCGCTTCGAATCTGAAAAAATCTGTTCTCGCCTAGTTCATTTGTCGCTTTAACCTCGTAATTCCCATAGCATCCTGGAGACTTTTGGGTCTGATTCAGCACTTTAATGAATCACCCGATAACAATCGCCGCAAATAAAAAAATAGACGGTAAAGCACAATTAAAAGGATAGTGAATTGACAAATTATTACACCCGCCGTCTGGCTTTACTCGGACAAGAACAGCATCGCGCTTTGCTTGGCAAAGGGTTGCGCGGGATAGAACGTGAAACATTGCGTGTCAATCCAGACGGAAAGTTGGCGCTGACGCCACATCCGCGCGCCTTGGGTTCAGCCTTAACGCAGCCCCAGATTACGACCGATTATTCGGAATCGTTATTGGAGTTCATCACGCCACCGGAGAGCGATGTTGCGGTCGTGATGACCGAGCTAGAGGCTATTCATCGCTTTGCGTATTCGCAATTAGGCGATGAAATGCTATGGAGTGATTCCATGCCATGCGAGTTGCCCGATGAGGAGCAGATTCCTATCGCCTGGTATGGTACGTCGCATATTGGCATGCTAAAGCACGTGTATCGACGCGGCCTTGCGCTGCGGTATGGCAAGCGCATGCAGTGCATTGCAGGGATTCATTACAACTACTCGTTAGCGGATGAAATCTGGGCGGTGTTGCAACTTGAAGCCGGGCAGCCAACCTGCACGACAAAATCATTTCAGTCCGATGGTTATATTGCGTTGATACGCAATTTCCGGCGGTATAGCTGGCTATTAATGTATTTGTTTGGGGCCTCGCCAGCGCTGTCCAAGAATTTTTTGGCCGGTCAGGAACACAAGCTTGAAACGCTTGATGAAGATACGTTGTATCTGCCGTACGCAACCAGCTTGCGTATGAGCGATCTGGGTTACCAAAGCAAGGCGCAGGAGAACTTAACGCCGCATTACAACAATCTTGATAGCTATATTAAAAGTCTGTCGCAGGCAGTCAGTCAATCGTATCCCCCTTATGCCGCCATTGGCACGCATCGTGATGGTGAATGGATACAGATTAATACCAACATACTGCAGATCGAAAACGAGTATTACTCCACAATTCGCCCTAAGCGTGTAATTAACAGCGGCGAGCGGCCAATTCAGGCTTTATCGGCACGCGGGGTTCAGTACATCGAAGTGCGTTGTATGGACATCGATCCGTTTGAGCCAACTGGAATCAGCCTTGAAACAGGTCGTTTTCTAGATGCTTTCCTACTTTTTTGTGCGCTCGATGATAGCCCGTGCACGAGTGACGAAGAAAGTGTTGAAAACGTCGAGAATTTCTCTAAAGTGGTGAAAGAAGGACGTCGGCCGGGTTTGGCGTTACAACACAATGGCGCTTCCGTAACGTTGCAAGCATGGGGTTTGGCGTTGCTGGAAAAAATTTCAGCGGCCGCAACCTTATTGGATGCGCAGCGTGACGATCACCAACACAGTGATGCTCTGGAAAAGCAGCGTCGCAAATTGCACGATCCTGAACTGACTCCTTCTGCGCAGGTGTTGGCGGCACTGACGGAGCATAACGAAACCTTTGCTGAATTTGCGTTGCGTCAGAGCAATGTCCATGCCGCCCAATTTCGCGCTTATCCGCCAAGTGCAGAAGAGCACGCTTATTTTGCGGCCATGGCAGTAAAATCATTGGAAGAGCAAGATCAGATAGAGCGCACTCAAACCGGCGATTTCGATACCTTTGTGGCGGCGTATCGCGCTAGTACACTTGGCAATATGAGTGTCTAAATCCTGAGAGTGGCAGCAATTGATCGGCAGGTGGGAATAACGGGAAAATTCCTGTAATTCTTGGCCTGTGACTGTTGCTGTCATTTTTTTGCTGAACGCTGTGACACAATTAGACGTGTACCAACATGGTGGCAATTATATTAAATTGCTTGCAATTTAATTTTGCGCTGTGTATTATCTCAGTTATGGAAACGCACATTGAGAATGACATCAGTTACAAAGTAGACACAGAAAAAGATGTAAAGCATCTTGGATCTGAAACTTTGTTACTAGATAATCAATTGTGTTTCGCGCTATATTCCGCGTCGCTAACGATGACGAAGATTTACAAGCCGCTATTACAGTCATTAGGTGTTACTTACCCGCAGTATTTGGTCATGTTGACATTGTGGGAGCGCGACGAGATCACTGTATCGGAAGTCGGCGAGCGTTTGTATCTGGATTCTGGAACGTTGACGCCTTTGTTAAAAAGGCTTGAACTCAGTGGTTTGGTCAGGCGTCAGCGCTCAGTAAAAGATGAGCGGCAAGTGATTGTTAGTCTAACTGATCAAGGAAACGCTCTGCGGCAAGACGCCCGATTGATTCCGCAGCAAGTGAGTTGCTCTGCGCAATGTTCATTAGATGAGCTGCGCGCTCTGACAGGACAATTGCAGAGATTGCGCGCGGCGATGGCAAGTAATGTTTAGGTGACCCTGACGTCGGCGTAATTTAGTGGGCGCCTTTATTCCGGATCGCAATGTGACGTGAGCTGAGCATGCGTTTTTTATTTAAAAGATAGTATGCAATAGATTGCGCACAATTTTATTGTGTAAATTATATGCCTGGTTTATAGTTGATGTATAAGTACTTTTTAGATGCACGTTCTAAGAGAAGCTCTCACAGTATTGGTTTTTGTTATTTCATATAATTGATCTATTTTTATCCGACTTTTCAGTAGGGCCGACTGATTAGTTTTAACGGATTGTTTAAGCGGCCATTTCATTCAATTTGAAAAAAAGGAATCACCATGTCAGTCGAAAAAATTCTATTTACAGCCTCAGCCACAGCAACTGGCGGTCGTGATGGTCGTGCTACGACATCCGATGGCATTCTGGACGTAAAATTGACAACACCGAAAGAACTCGGCGGCGCAGGCGCGGCTGGTAGCAATCCAGAGCAACTGTTCGCAGCCGGCTATTCAGCTTGCTTTATTGGCGCGATGAAATTTGTTGCATCACAAGACAAAATCACATTGCCAGCAGACACATCAATCACCGGCTTGGTCGGCATTGGTCAAATCCCAGGTGGATTCGGTATCGAAGTCGAACTAAAAATCTCGATCCCGGGCATGGACAAAGCAGAAGCGAAAACATTGGTCGATAAGGCACATCACGTTTGCCCATATTCGAACGCAACACGCGGTAACGTTGACGTTACGCTGACACTGGTTTAATCGCATAGCGATAACCATTGCAATGACTTGTTGATCGCACCTTGCGATTAGCAGGAAGATCGGCAAGAAAGTAAAAAAGCGCATTACGTTCACCGTCATGCGCTTTTTTATTTTGCAGCAGATTGCCTCGTTATTAAAAAAACAGAATGTGCTCCGTTCAATGCCGGTAACTATTATCAATCCGGTCAAGCTTGCGCATAAGCGCCTCAAACTCAACCCCGCCTTCGCCTTGCGGATGCAAACTCTGAAAACTATCCAGATCTGCTCCGGATTGTGCGGCTAGCGTGATTGGCATGATATTGAGCTTGCCAGCGGCGGCGGCGTCAATTTGAACCTGACAGGCGCGTTCGAGTCGATACAAACGCAGGAACGTTTCGGGAACCGTACTACCCACAACCAGCAATCCATGATTCTTCAAAATCAGCGCTTTGGCGTTACCAAGTGACTTGACGATACGCTCACGCTCATCGAGCCGCAGCGCTGCGCCTTCATACTCATGATAAGCAAGTCGGTTATGGAACGCGGTAGAAAACATCGAAATCGGTTGGAGACCTTCTTCCAATGCTGCAACCGCCATTCCAGCGCGGGTGTGCGTATGCATGACGACGTGGTTATCTGAAGAGTGCACCATATGCACCGCGGAGTGGATAATAAAACCAGCGTAATTGACGGTGTGCCGCCGCCCCGCAATCACGTTACCATCCAGATCAATTTTGACCAGATTGGATGCCGTGATCTCGTCATAATTGAGCCCATAAGGGTTAATCAAAAAATGATTCTCGGCACCGGGAACGCGCGCCGTCAAATGACCGTAAATCATTTCAGACCAGCCATAAAATTCAACCAGTCGATAGGCCGCCGCCAGTTGCACACGCAGATTCCACTCTGCATCCGAGATATCCTGGGCATGCTGAAGCTGGATCGAATCAGGGTTTGTTGTCATCGTTCACCTCGTGATGTGTTGAGCCTTCGCTTGTTATCGAAGAACCGATTTTATAAGCTGTCAACATCTGAGTCGGAAAACACTGCGTTGGAACTGGCAGTATTTAGGTCCGATTGCGAAGCAAACTTACCGCAGCGTTCGGACGGATTATCAATGTCTCCAGATAGTTATCATGCCGAGGCAGGCAGCAAGGCAAAGTTTGCCTAACGCAATTCACGACAACGGCGCAGTTTTCCTACCTTTGGTCAGGTTATGCGCACAAGTACTCTTCGTTACTCTTGAGTTATATCGTATACCTCTTGGAATGAATAATCTAGGAGCGTGATATATTTTTTGCGTAAACTTTGGTTAGGCGCTGAGCAAACTGTTGGCATTCAACTATTTACTCAGTCGTTATTCGACACTTGAAACTCAGGTTCCAACGTCATTTATCCGTGTTGTCGATGCAATGTTTTTTGAAGCAGGATCAATGCCATTGTTAATTTTATGGTCGGCATAGATCCTGCTAAATATTATTCGTTGGCGCCACGTAAGTGATTTTTGCGTGCTCTTTATTTACTGATCAGGTACGTTTTCAGGTCAAAAGAAGTGTCATTCCCGGATCACCTTTTTCCATCGCACGCTGATAGCCTGTGCGTTGGCCGATCCGGCCAAGGTATGCCAGAATGTGCGGGTATGCGGTAAGCTCGAATGGCAAAAAGTAACGCATTGTCGTGAGCGAAAAGATGATCATGATATCCGCCGCCGTGAATTCGCGACCGGCTAGATAATCCACGTTCCCCAAGCGTGCTTCAACCAAGGCAAGCGCGCGATCCAGGCGCTCTTTTGTTCCTACCAAAGTCGGATTATCAGATGCTAAATTGAGTCGACGCAGCATCATATTTCGGCCCATGTGCGACTGAAGATTGGCGTTGGCAAAATGTAGCCAATAGAGATATTGCGCATAATCCGGATGCGTCGGGGCAAGGGCAAGGCGACCATCGCCATATTTACCAATGATGTATTCAATGATCGCCCCCGACTCGCCGAGAACCACTTCGCCGTCAGTAATAACGGGCGCGGTACCTAACGGATGAAGCGCTTTAAGTTCCGGCGGTGAGAGCATCGTAACCGTATCGCGCTCGTAACGCTTGATGATGTAAGGAAGGTCAAGTTCCTCGCAAAGCCAGATAATGCGTTCCGACTGTGATTTTCCGAGATGGTGAATAGTGAGCATTTTTTTGATCCTCGTTTAAAGTCCTGAGTGTACTAGTTTCTCGAAGATCGCAACGGTTGGTCGATTTTTTGTCGTTATTTTCTCTGTCGTTGCTGTCGTTGTTAATGTCGATCAAAGCCGGATTTACGCTTAGACTTTAAGCCCTATTTGTTGATAGCTGGAATTGGTTCTGCTCCGGCGACCGCCAGTCGCTTCCACATTTCTGTAGCGGCAACCGATAAGCTACGGTGCCTTCGTTTGACCATATAAATTGGTCGAAATGCTTTGCGATCACTCACCAGAACCGTTGCCAATCCCGGCTGACGGCATAGTTGCACGGCGAACTGCGGCACGATGCTGATGCCAAAGCCATTGACGACCAAACCGGCAAGCGTACTAAAGTGTGACACTTCCAGGCCGCTATCGTGAATCCCTGCGGCGCTCAGCATTGGTTGGGTCTGTTGCCAAACGCTGCCGGTACGCACTGTTTGAATAAACTCCTGATTGCGTAGTTCTTTTAGCTTGACCTCTTTTAGGTTTGCCCATGGATCTTCCGTCCGGCAGACAAGGTACATGCGCTCGTTAAATAGCAAATGAGATTCAAATTCAAGTTGATTTCCCTGTTGCGCATTCAAGCCGAAATCGACGTCACCATGCGCGATCAAATTCAGGCAACGATCGGACACCACATCATCGAGCCGCAACGCGATGCCCGGATATGCCTGACGGAACAGGGCCATTTGTTCGGGTAGCCAGGACGCCGCCATCGACGGTGGGGCAGCAATGGTAACGCGGCCCATGGTGAATTGCGCACGATCCCGCAACTCGGTCAGGGAGGAATTTATCTCAGCAGCAATACGGTGTGCGCCCTGAGAAAAAATTTCACCTTCTGGCGTCAGTGCGACGTTGCGCGTATCGCGGTCAAAGAGGCGTGCGCCGACTTGCGCTTCAAGTCGCGTGATCATCTGGCTGAATGCCGATGGCGAAACGTAACAACGCTCGGCCGCAATAGCAAACCGTTTAGTTTCTTCCAGCGCTAAAAAAGCATCAATTAACCGGCCCGATAGATTCATTAGCAAACCTGCATAATTGTTCAGATAAATTCAGTTTACATGGATAAGGCGCGAGAACACAATCAAAATAGTGGTGACGCTACCTGGACCAAATTGTTAACAACGCGATTGTGCAAAGCAGCAAATGCAAAGCCCGCAGAAGTTCATAATTTACATCGAAAAGTCGATCATCCATAAAAAGAAACATAAAGAAGAAAAATAAAAAAAGCATAAAAAATAAACCAAACGGCACGCAGCCGAAGGAGACGAAATGGCAGGTATAGTTGGCATCGATGTCGGCGGCACGTTCACCGATCTGTTTTATTCAGGTAATTCCACACAGCCGCACCTGATTTTAAAAGTCCCTTCAACGCCGCAAGATCCTTCCATTGGTTTGCTCAACGCATTGCAGGCTGCCGGTCTGACACCGGATGAACTGGATGCGATTCTGCACGGAACCACCATTGCAACCAATGCAGTAATTGAACGACGCGGGGCCAAATGCGCGCTTATCACCACTACCGGCTTCCGCGATATTCTTGAACTGGGACGCCGCGACCGCCCGACAATGTATGGACTGGAAGGCACACACGAACCGTTAGTGCCGCGTGACCTGCGTTTCGAGGTCAATGAGCGCCTTGATCATGAAGGCAATATTCTAGTGCCGCTGGATGTCGCAGGTCTGCGCACCATCGGCAACATGCTCAAGGACAGCGACATCGAGTCTGTCGTCATCGCCTTTCTCCATGCTTACGCCAATCCTGCGCATGAATTACAGGCCCGCGCTATTCTGGCCGAGATCAATCCGGCATGGGAGTTGGTCGTTGCCACTTCGGTGGTCCGCGAATATTACGAGTTTGAACGCACCAGCACTGCGGTAGTGCAGGGCTACTTGCAGCCTTTGGTGGCGCGCTATGCCAAGAATCTGGCGCGTCAGTTGAGCAACTGGGGCTTTGACCGGGATGTCGCCATCATGCAATCCAACGGCGGCGTGGCGCCGTTACGGCAGTTGGGTCAGCGCTCGGCCTACATTGTCCGCTCCGGCCCTGCCGCTGGCGTCATGGCCGCAGCCAGGTTGGCTGGCGAGGCTGGCTTCTCGCATATCATTACCGCTGATATGGGCGGTACCAGTTTTGATGTTGCCGTGGTGATAGATGGCGAGCCAAAAGTCGCAGAAATCACTAATCTGGATTTCCGCATTCCGCTGCGTTTGCCCATGATCGATGTGCATACCATTGGCGCGGGTGGCGGTAGTATTGCGTATCTGGACCGTGGTGGCATGCTGTTAGTCGGACCACGCAGTGCCGGTGCTGTACCGGGCCCCGTGGCGTATAGACGTGGCGGCACGGAACCGACAGTTACTGATGCCAACGTTGTGCTCGGTCGCATCAATCCCGAAAGCCTGATGAATGGATCCGATACTGCGCTTGACGTTGCCGGTGCGCGTGCCGCTGTGCAACGCTTGGGCATCCAGCTCGGTCTGGGTTTGGAAGAAGCCGCTGAAGCCATTCTGGCGGTAGTAAATCAACGTATGGCGGGCCGCATTCGCCTGATGTCAATTGAACGCGGTCTTGATCCACGCGATTTCGCCATGGTCGCGTTTGGCGGCGCTGGTCCATTACACGGTGGTGCATTGATCCGCGAAGTGGGCGTCGGGACCATGTTGGTTCCACTCTATCCTGGCGTGCTGTGCGCGCTTGGTTGTGCTTACGCCGACTTGCGTTACGACATTTCTCAAACCACTGAAAAGCGTCTCGACAAATTGTTACCTGGCGAGCTGAGCGACATTATTTTGCGGCAGCGTGAGGAAGGTCAACAGCAGCTCAACGACAGCCAGGTGCCAATCGACGTCACGACGATCACGCATGCAGCCGACATGGCCTACGCCGGTCAGATTCATTCATTGCGCGTCACGATCGAATCGGACTGGGATGCGCCACGACTAGAGCAGGCTTTTAATGAAGTGTACAAAGCCACCTTTGGCAACACGCTGGTTGGTATTCCAGTCGTGATCGTCAACCTCCGTACGATTGCCGTTGGGACTCGCACCAGCGTGCCATTGCCGCAGTGCAGCTCAACTGCAACTGGTCAGCCGAAGCCCTCATCGCGTCGTCGGGTCTATTTTGGTGGCTGGCACGACACGCCGGTATTTGCCCGTGAGAACCTTGCGCCAGGCATGCATTTCGATGGTCCGGCAATCATTGAACAAAGTGATACGACGACCGTTGTCGAACCGGGCATGCGCCTGGACGTCGATTCGAAGGGCAACCTCTTGGTGAAGGTCAAATAATGGATCCGGTAACTTTGGCCGTGGTACGCGGCAGTCTCGAACAAATCGCCGATGAAATGGATTTGCATCTGATCCACGCGGCCATCTCTCCCATCATCTCTGAAACCAACGACTGTGCCAACGGCATCTTCCACCCGATCACGGGAGAAACCATTGCGCAAGGCCGCTACGGTCTTCCTGTATTTCTGGCTTACATGCAATTCACGGTCCAAACCGTCATTGGCATGGCGCTCAAAGACGGCGGCTTCAAGCCTGGGGATATGTGGATTCTCAATGATCCCTACATTGGCGGCAGTCATTTGCAGGACGTTCAACTCATTGCACCGGTGTTTGTGGACGGTGAATTATTTGCTGTCATGGCGACTACCGGCCATTGGATGGATATCGGCGGCAACGTGCCCGGTGGATGGGCCCCGCGCGCTACCGAAATTCATCAGGAAGGCATTATCATTCCGCCGGTTCGGCTATACGATGAAGGCAAGTTGAATAAAGCATTGGTCAGCATGTTCAAAGCCAACGTGCGTTTGCCGAGTGAAATTGCCGGTGACCTTGCCGCCATGTCGAACACCTTCTCGGTGGGTACACGTGGTATTGAAGCCCTGGTCAAGCGTTATGGCCGCACGATACTGGACGAATGTTTGAACGAAATGATTGCGTACTCAGAACGTCAGATGCGCTCTTACATTGCAGAAATTCCCGATGGCACTTATGCCTTTGAGGATTACTTCGACAATGACGGCATCATTGATGAACCGATACGCATCAATCTTGCGATCACGGTCACTGGTGACGATATGCATTTTGACTTCACCGGGACCGGACCGACTTCACGCGGCCCGCTCAACATGTCGCGCAATACCACGCTGTCGTCCTGTTACGTCGCGATCAAACATATTTTCCCGGATGTGCCGGTCAACGGCGGAACCTTCCGACCAATACACTTTACGCTGCCCGACAACACTTTATTATCGGCCCAATATCCCGCCGCAGTCGGTGGTTATCTGGACCCGGTCGGGCGTGTCATCGATGTTGTTTTTGGTGCTTTGTCCAAGGTCATCCCAGAAAAATCGCCCGCTGCATTTTTTGGTACGACCGGCGTGGTGACGGTGAGTGGTGTGCATCCACGCACTAAAAATTATTTTGTAGGCGTGTTTCCATATCCGGGCGGCTACGGAGCAACACAAGCCAGCGATGGTTTGATTAACGGTAATCCGCCCCAGTCGATGGCTAATTTTATGTCGCTTGAGATGTCGGAGCATCGCTTTCCACTGCGTTTCGATTATTTCAAAATCCGTGACGATTCAGGTGGCGCTGGCTGGCATCGTGGCGGCTGCGGTACCGAATATGGATTCACTGCCTGGTCCGATTGTATCGTCTCGGTGCTTGGTGATCGGGTCGACTACGCGCCGTTCGGCATCGTCGGCGGCGGTCCAGCGGCCGCCAACAATGTCGAGTTTGTTACGCAAGGCAAAACCTGGAAACCAGAGTTACGCAGTAAGCAGGAAAAAGAGCCATTTACAGCCGGCGATTCCATTCGCGCAGCATCGCCGGGTGGAGGCGGCTTCGGCAATGCTTTAGATCGCGATCTGTTGATGGTCGAACGCGATCTGAACCGTGGCTACATCAGCCGTGAAACTGCTGAAAAGAGTTATGGCGTCGTCGTCGGCCAGGCAGTCGCGCTATCGGCCGAGCACACACGCTTCCAACTCGACCCGATTGCCAGTGCCACACGGCGTCAGACACTCCAGAAATTGTTAGTCAATTCCACCAAATAAAAACGTCAAACAACCAGAGGATTCAAGCATGGATAGGACAGGGAGTTGGGAACTACCGGAAGAACTGAGAATGCTCAGGGATACCGTGCGTCGTTTTATGGTGCAGGAAGTGAAACCGATTGAAGACAAGCTGGAGCACGATGCCTATACGCTGGAGCCTGAACCGCTTAAAGCCTTGCAGAGTAAAGCCCGCGAACTTGGGTTGTGGTGTCTGGAAACGCCTGCGGAACACGGCGGCGCTGGCTTGAATCTACTTGCACAATGCGTAGTGGCTGAGGAAACCTCCAAGTGTCGCATGGGCGCTTATATTGCTGGCTGCGGTGCGTTCGGTTTCGATCCTCCGAACGTGATCTGGAAGGGAACCGACGAACAAATTAACAAATTTGGTCGTGCTAATGTCGCCTCTGGCGACAAGGCTTTCGTTGCCATCAGCGAGGCCAGTGGCGGCTCAGATCCGGGCCGGTCCATTACAACGCGTGCTGAACGTAAAGGGGATCGTTATATTCTCAATGGTACCAAGTTATGGATATCCGGCGCAGGGCAGGCCAACTGGGGCATTGTATTTGCTCGAGTTGGAGAAAGCAAAGGCCGCGAGGGGATCACCAGCTTTATTGTAGAGAAAAATAAGCCGGGTATTTCGTTACAGCGGATTCCGGTGATTCGTTCATATTCGCCGTATGAAGTGCACTTTCAGGATTATGAAGTGCCGGTCGAAAATCGGCTGGGTGAAGAAGGGCAAGGCTTTGCGCTGGCTGAGGATTGGTTGGTACATGGCCGCGTGCCGTACGCAGCGGCGACGATCGGCATTGCGCAAGCCGCGCTCGATCTGGCGGTCGCATGGGCCAAACAGCGCAAAACATTCGGTAGCCATCTGGCGGATAAACAAGCCATTCAATGGATGATCGCCGACTCCGAGGTGGAACTGCGTGCCGCGCGATTGATGGTCTATCAGGCCGCTTGGAATGGCGATTTAGGGCGTGACATTAAGGTCGATGCGTCGGTTGCCAAGCTATATGGAACGGAGGCGGCAGGCCGAGTGGTTGATCGCTGCATCCAGATTTTTGGTGGTCTCGGTGTTGCGCAAGAAATGCCGCTTGAGCGTTGGTATCGTGAACTGCGCATCAAGCGTATCGGCGAAGGGCCATCCGAAGTCCATCGCATGGTGATTGCACGTGAACTGCTTGGCAGTAAGCGCGGGGAGTCCTGATTATGGCGATTGACTTTGAAGTATCAGATGATGGTATCGCGCTCATTACGATCAATCGTCCTGAGCGACTTAACGCCATGGATATTGATCATTATCAAGGATTATCACGTGCCTGGTGCACCGTGCGTGATGATCCGGCGATCCGGGTCGCCATCATCACAGGGGCGGGCGAACGTTCGTTTACTACCGGTGCGGATATCAAGAGTTTCGTCACCGCTCCGGCAGGTATTTCCGAAATGTGGCTGACGCAACGTGATCAGTTGCTCAATCGTGGCTTGGAAGTATGGAAACCCGTTGTGTCCGCAATCAACGGCTATTGTCTCGGGGGCGGTATGACGCTCATGATGGCGACCGACATCCGGCTCGCTGCGCCGCATGCGACGTTTAGTCTGGCCGAAGTAAAACGCGGCCTGATTCCCGGTAACGGTGGTACACAACGCGTGCTGGACCAACTGCCTTATCCCATCGCCATGGAAATGTTACTCACCGGCGATGGCATCGACGCCGTAGCGGCTGAACGTTGGGGGTTGATCAACAAGATCGTACCGTTGGAGTCGCTTCTAAGCACAGCATACGACTATGCGCGGCGCATCGCCATCAATGCGCCGCTGGCAGTGCAGGCGGCGAAAGAGCTCGCGGTGCGAAGCATTGACATGGATTTGGCGACCGGGTTGCGGATGGAAGCGGTCATCAATCGCATGTTACAGACTACCGAGGATGCGAAAGAGGGTCCTGAAGCCTTTAGCGCACGTCGAACACCGAACTTTAAAGGGAAGTGAAATGAGCGGCCACTATCCACTGGAAGGCGTCACCGTTATCGATCTTGGTCAAATTTATAACGGCCCGTATTGCACGTTCATGATGGCGATGGCAGGTGCAAAGATCATCAAAATTGAAGCAAAGGGTGGTGAACATTTACGCCGCCGTGGCGTAGTTGGCGGCGCGGCATTGCCGTTCGCCATGCTCAACTCAAACAAAACGTTTGCCACCTTAAATTTGAAATCCGAACGTGGTCGTGTACTGTTAAAAAAGATGGTGCGCCGTGGCGATGTATTGGTTGAAAATTTCTCGCCCGGTGCGATGGAGCGGCTTGGCCTTGGCTACGACGTTATGCGCGAAGTCAATCCTCGCTTGATTTACGGTGCCGGTTCCGGTTATGGCCGTACTGGTCCGAATAAAGACTATCCGGCCATGGATTTGACCGTTCAGGCGATGGCGGGGATTATGACAGTGACCGGATATCCGGATCGACCGCCGGTCAAGGCTGGCCCCGCGATGTGTGATTTTTTTGGTGGCGTGCATTTGTACGGCGCAATCATGACCGCACTTTATGAACGTGAAAAAACTGGCGTCGGCAGATTGGTTGAAGTTTCGATGCAAGAAGCGGTATATGCATCGCTCAGTTCCAACCTTGGTCTACATTACAGCATGGGCGAAACGGTCGCGCCGCGCACGGGTAACCGGCACGGTGGTCTGGCCGAAGCGCCGTATAACGTCTATCCAACCACTGACGGCTATATAGCGATTATTTGTGTCGGCGAGTCGCACTGGAAATCGCTCCTCAGTGTCATGAAGCGTGACGATTTGCAGACCGATCCACGCTATGCGGATTTACTTCATCGCGTGGAAAATATAGATGCCATAGACGAACTGGTCAGCACGTTCACCTCGGGTTATTCGAAACAGGCGTTGTTCGAATTGTTGATGGAGTATGGCGTTCCCTGTGCGCCGGTACGCAATCTTACGGAGGTCGTTAATGACCCGCATATGCATGCGCGGCGTGCGTTGGAATGGGTTGAGCATCCTCTGTACGGACGCGTCTGTTTGCCCAATTCGCCGCTACGCTTCGACGGTGTGGAGCCCATGGAAATCAAGCCAAGCGGCGAACTTGGTCGTGACAATCACGCCGTGTATTCCGATTGGCTTGGACTCAGCGATGCCGAAATCCAGCAACTGATCGAAGAAGAGGTGATTTGATGCGGGAAAAAGCAGTGATTGCAGGAATCGGACAAACCGCATTTGGCAAGCTGGAAGGACGCAGCACGCTATCGATGAATGTAGAAGCGGTAAGCAAAGCGCTGACAGATGCCGGAATCGATAAAAGTATGGTTGATGGCCTGTTCGTAAAGTGTCCGACATCACGGTTTGAGATGATGTACGCACAAAAACTCGCCGAATCAATGGGCATCATGCCGCGTATCGGCGGCGTATGGGATCAGGGTGGCGCATCGAGCGCAGGAATGATCGGTTATGCCGCGATGGCAATCGAAGCTGGACAGTGTGAAATTGCGTTGGTATGTCTTGCCGACAATCCAAAAACCGGATCACGCCAGGCATATGAAAAGGCCTGGGGCGATGACGGTCTGTATGGTTGGTTCGGTACGCCAGCAGGTTACGCGATGATTGCACGTCGCCATATGGGCGAGTTTGGGACGACTAGCGATCAACTGGGTGCGATTGCTGTGGCATGTCGCAAACATGGCGCAGCCAATCCACACGCGCAATTACGCAAACCGTTAACGCTGGATCAATACCGCGAGTCGAAGATGATTGCCGCACCGTTACGGCGTGACGATTGTTGTCTGGTCTCCGATGGTGGCGCGGCAGTCGTGGTGATGAGTGCCGAGCGTGCGCGTCAGTTGGGTGTTCCAAAGCCGGTCCCTATCCTGGGATTTGGACAAGGCCAGACCTCATGGGAAGTCGAACAGCGTCCAGATCTGACCTCAACCGAGGCGGTGATCTCGGCAAGGGCTGCGTTCAAGATGGCAGGATTGTCACCGAAGGATATCGATGTCGCGCAAATTTACGATTGCTTCACCATCACCGCGCTGATGACATTGGAAGACTACGGCTTCTGTGCCAAGGGCGAGGGCGGTCATTTTGTTGAAGATGGACGGATTGAAATCGGCGGTGATTTACCGATCAATACCGCGGGCGGATTGTTGTCGGAAACCGGCATGCCCGGCATGCAGTTGGTGCTCGAGGGCGTGCGCCAGATGCGGGGTGATGCATCGACGCAGGTCAAGAATGCACGCACCTGTGCGATTAGCAATCAGGGCGGGATCATGCACACGCACTCGACTTTGATACTTGGACAATGACAGCCGGACAATAACACCCAGACAATGATTCGATAAAACAATGAGACACACGCAAAACGGCTTCGCTAGCGTTAGCCCTTCCGCTTAGGTATCCGGGATGTCTTGGTCGGGATACCTCGACGAGTCGGTTTTGCATAAGTCCACAATAAGAAAGAATGTCATCTATGAATGCAACGTCAACGCCAGCTTCAACGCCATCCGCACCTGCGCCGCAGCGCGACGCCCTCAACGCACCGTATTGGGACAGTCTTGCGCGTGGCACTCTGTCGTTCCAGCGTTGCGGTTGTTGTGGAAAAGCATGGTTGCCAGCCCGCAGCGAATGTCCCGGTTGTCTGGCTACTGACTGGCGCTGGGAGCCAGCATCCGGCTCCGCCAGACTAATCAGTTGGGTCGTGTACCACGTGGCATATCACCCGGCATTCGAAAACCGCCTTCCTTATAACGTCGCCGTGGTCGAGCTGGACGAAGGTCCACGACTGATCAGCAATGTCGTCGGGATCGAAGATGCTGAAAATTTAAAAATTGATCAGCCGTTACGGCTAGTTATTGAAGAGGAAAACGGGATCGCGGTGGCCCGTTTTACACCGGCCTGATTGCTGTCAATAAACGCAGTAGAAAACGAGGCATCAGAGGGGGGGAACTGCAACGAAAATCATCCTGTAACAAGTAACAAAAAAAGCCGCAGCAACGTGGAACGTGGAACGTAGGACTTAGGGACGTAGGACCGAGCGGTGGAAATCATAATAATTATAGTTAGATCATTACAGGAGATGGATATGAAGGCATTGAAGAAGACATTAGCACGCGTCGCCGGGATTGGCCTTTTGGCCGGTACATGGATGTTATCCAATGCAGTTTTTGCTGCAGAACCGATCAAGATCGGGGCGATTAATCCTTTCAGTGGCGGGTTGGCGTTGTACGGTACCGAAATGACCCGCGGCTTTGATCTGGCGGTGGATCAGATTAATGCGGCTGGGGGCTTATTAGGCCGCAAGGTCGTATTGATTCGCGGTGACGCTGCCAATCCACAGCAGGGTATCGCAACCGTCGAACAACTTGCCGTTAAGGAAAAGGTTGATCTTTTTGTCGGGACTTATACCAGTGCTGTTTCCAATGCATCCAGCGATGCAGCGATGCGCTATAACAAACTGTATTGGGAGACGAACGCCTTGGTTGATAGCCTGACCGAACGCGGCTTGCCAAACTTTATCCGCACCGGCCCAAACGGCAGCAACTTTGCGGCAGGCACGGTCGATACTGTGCGCGACGTAATTGCGCCAGTGCTTAAAAAAGACATGAAGGACATCACCGTCTGGATCGAGCATGAGGATTCGATTTTTGGCACTTCAGTTGCCAACGAACAAAAGCGATTGCTGGAAGGTCTGGGCGTAAAAGTAGTTGGTATGGGCGCACATTCTGCACGTGCCATCGATATGACAGACATGGTGCTGAGGGCTAAGCAAGCGCATCCCGACGTGGTGATTGAGACGGGGTATGTACCCGACGGCAGTCTGTTATTGCGCACCATACGTGATCAAGGTTTCAAACCACCGGCGCTGGTCCTTGTTGGAACCGGCAATGAACCAGAAACCCTCGCAGCGGTGGGCGCACCTACACTCGAAGGCATGCTGGTAGTCGCCTATCCCCTGACCAATGTGGCTGAGAGTTATGCCCACGGCGCAGCGGCCTATCTTGAGGCTTATCGCACCAAATACAAGGTAGAGCCAAGTTTGCCGCAATCGATCAACGCTTATGTTGGTATGCAGATGCTGTTCGATGCAATCAAGATAGCTGGAAGCACCGATGTTGAAAAGGTGCGTGCTGCCGCAGCCACGATGGACAAACCGCTCGGTAGCTATGCAACAGGTTACGGCGTCAAGTTCGACAAGAATTTCCAGAACATCCGGGCACTCATCACCACGGTGCAATGGCAAGGTGGCAAGCCAGTAACGGTGTTTCCGAAAAAAGCGATCGCTCCTGGCGATGCGTTAAAAACGCTGGCACGTAATTAAATCGTAAGAGATTCTGCTGTGTTGGGATAGCAGCAAACTGGTCGGTGGTAACTAAAATAATTCAATAAATCACAGGAGAGAGACATGAAGGCATTTAAACGCGTCGCAGGCGTTGCGCTATTAGCTGGTACTTCGGTGTTTGGACAAATGGCATTTGCCGCCGACCCAATTAAAATCGGCGCCATTAATCCCTACAGCGGTCCTCAAGCGTTGTATGGAACCGAAGTGACGCGTGGGTACGAATTGGCAGTAGATGAAGCCAATGCCGCCGGTGGTGTATTTGGCAGAAAGATCGTATTGGTACGCGGTGACGCCGCTAATCCTCAGCAGGGCATTGCCTCCGTAGAGCAATTAGCCAACAAAGAAAAGGTCGACATGTTTGTCGGCACCTACACCAGCGCGGTCTCCAATGCCGCCAGTGATGCGGCGATGCGGTATAACAAACTGTATTGGGAAACAAACGCGTTGGTCGATAGCCTGACCGAGCGCGGATTGCCCAACTTTATTCGCTCCGGCGCTTACGGCAGCACGTTTGCAAATGGCGCGGCAGATACCGTCCGTGACCTGATTGCGCCCAGGCTTAAAAAGGATGTGAAGGACGTCACCGTCTGGATCGAGCACGAGGACTCGATTTATGGTTCTTCAGTGGCCAAAGAGCAAAAGCGCTTGCTCGAAGCAATGGGCGCAAAAATTGTCGGCGTTGGTGTTCATGCGTCCACTTCGATCGACCTGAATGATACTGTGCTGCGGGCTAAACAGGCACGTCCCGATGTGTTCATCGAAACCGGCTACGTACCGGATGCCAACTTGCTGCTACGCACGGCACGTGACCAAGGCTTCAAACCGCCTGCCATGGTGTTTGTCGGCACGGGTGATACACCGGAAACGTTGGCGTCAGTCGGTGCAGCTTCCCTCGAAGGCGTGCTAGTGGTGAATTACACGCGTAGCGACGTGGCCGAAAGTTTTGGTCCGGGTGGCAGAGCTTATTTAGCGGCGTATCGCGCAAAGTACAAGTCAGATCCCGTCGCGCCGCAGGGAATGAACGCCTATGTCGGCATGCAAATATTGTTCGAAGCGCTTAAAGAAGCAGGCAGCACCGACATGGAAAAGGTACGTGCAGTGGCTGCCAAAATGGATAAACCGTTAGGCAGCTATCCAACCGGTTCTGGTATCAAATTTGACAAAAATTTCCAAAATACACGTGTGGTGACGACCACCGTTCAGTGGCAAAAAGGGAATGTGGTCACGGTATTTCCTAAGAAAGCCGTCATGTCTGGCGTGGTCCTTGAAAACTTGGCGCGCAACTAGAAGATTGCTAAGTTATGAATAATCAGAAATATAAAGCAGGAATACTAAGTGGGGAAACTGAGACGATGAAAAATCAAAACACAGTGGTGTGCAGTATCGGCGCAGGCGCTGGTTTCGCTGGTGATCGCATCGATCCGGCGGTGGCGTTAGCCGCTTCTGGCAAAGTCGACACCGTGGTGCTGGAGTGTCTGGCGGAGCGCACGTTAGTACCGGCTCTCAAGGCACGTGCTGATAATCCGCGCGCAGGTGCTGATCCGCGCCTGCGCCGCCGCTTGACCCCGCTGTTGCCTGTTGCCGTGGCCAACAAGTGCCGTATCGTATCGAATCTGGGTGCCGCCAACCCACGCGCAGCGGGTGATGCCATTGCCAGACTGGCGGCTGAACTGGGTTGTCGCGGGGTGCGCGTAGCAGCCGTTCACGGTGATGACGTGCTCCATCTGCAAAATAACATTGCATGGGTCAGGCCGGTAGAGGGCAAGTTACTTGGCGCACACGTTTATCTCGGCAGCGGTGCACT